>NZ_BBXE01000021.1 GCF_001570565.1 Herbidospora yilanensis
AGTCGAGGCCGTCCTTGCCCCGGTATTCGGCGCGGTCCCACGATGCGGTGCGGCGGGCGGCGAGTTCGGCGTTGACGTCGATGGTCTTCGTTCCCTCCCGTGGAATCAGCCAGAGGAGGACCGGGCAGTCAGGGGTCCAGCGCATTGCGTTGTTGCCGTGGTGGCCGGACTCGTCCATGTCGGCGATCTCGGTCCTGATGCGAGCGAGGGCAGCGCGCTCCCGGGCGTCCTCACTCGGGACGGCGCGGAAGGCCTCAGGCAGGACCGCCAAGGATCGACGCGGTCGACGGACGCTGGCGTGCCCCAGGCGGGGGATGTCCTTGATCGGGACTCCCAAGTCGGAGAGCGGCGAGACGAAGCTGTGCCATCTCGCGCGGCGACCAGTCGCGTTCCGGGAGACTGATGACCCTGCGGAAGTCGCGCCTCACGTTGTGCGCTGTGAGGGCGTTTCCCGTCTTCGTGCGGAACGAGATCCGAGGCGCCGGATGGCCGGCCTGTTCCTCGTGGAGAGCCTTGAGGGCCTCCACGCACAGGCGCGGTCTTGGTGTCTCCTTATCCCGGACGGACTGCCGGACGTAGATGGCGAGCTGCTCGTACCCCCGCCGGATTCGGCTCGGCACCCGGCCGAAGGCCACTTCGCCGAGACGACCAGCGGACGCGAATGCGGCCCTCGCCCAACGAGGCGAGGGCCGCGAATCAGGGCTGACTAGTGCTTCTTGTCCTTGTAGGACGGCTGCGTCTGCACGTTGAAGTCGTCCATCTTCACGCTGTTGGCCTGGTTCGTACGGGGGTCGTTGATCTTGAGCACATCGAAGCCCCGGGTGAACTCGGAACCGTAGATGTAACCGTTGTAGTAGTAGGCCGACCAGTAACCGTCACCGAGGTTCTCACCGGGACCGCGCTCGAAGTAGCCGATCTCGTGCGGGTTGGCGGAGTCGGTGAAGTCCCAGATCGAGACACCTCCCTGGTACCAAGCCTGAACCATGATGTCGCGGCCCTTGACCGGGATCAGCGAGCCGTTGTGGGCCACGCAGTTCTCGGTGTCGGCCTGGTGGCGGGCGATCTTGTAGTAGCTGCGGAAGGTCATCTGACCGTCCGCGATGTCGAAGATGGCGTTCGCGCCGCGGTTCGGTCCGATCGCCTCGTTGCAGGTGGCGGCGCTGCCGCCGCCCAGCTCGTCGGTGAAGATGACCTTGTCGCCCTCGTTGTTGAACGTGGCGGAGTGCCAGAAGGCGAAGTTCTCGTCGTCACGAACGACGTCGAGAACGGCGGGGGCCTCCGGGTTGCGGATGTCCAGCAGGATGCCCTCGCCCATGCACGCGCCCGCCGCGACACCCTTCTCCGGGTACGCGGTGATGTCGTGGCAGCCGCTGGTGGCCGACGTGCGGTAGGGGTAGGGGAGGCTCTCGCCCGGGTTGCCACCGTCCGGGAACAGATTCGGCGTGGCGACGACCGAGGCGGCGGTCGGGTCGTTCAGCGGCACCTTGACGATCGAGATCAGGTCATGGGGCGGCTGGCAGTCCGGGAACGACGCCGACGGGCTGTAGGAGGAGACGTACAGGTAGACGCTCGCCTTGTCCGTGCCGGGGACGAGCGTGTGGGTGTGCGAACCGCAGTTGGTCTCGATCGACTTGACGTAGCGCGGGTTGGCCTTGTCGCTGATGTCGAAGACCCGGATACCCTCCCACGACGCCTTGTTCGCGGCCGACTGGCTCACGCTGGTGCAGGAGTCGTCGCTGCGGGAGGAGTCAACGGAACCGAACAGCAGGTTGCCGTAGACGGAGATGTCCATCTGCGACCCGGGACACAGCACCGAACTGACCAGCTTCGGCTTCTTCGGGTGCTTGATGTCGTAGATGGAGAAGCCGCCGTAGTTTCCGACGTAGGCGTAGTCGCCCTGGAAGGCAATGTCGGTGTTGATGGTGGTGAGCAGGGAGTCGGGTCGCGGCAGGTTCGCGACGTGCTGAACGTTATCGCTCATGTCGATAGCGCCAGGGGGCAGGATGTCAGCGGCCTGAGCCGGTGTCGTGGAGAGCGTAAGCGCTCCGGCGGCACCGAGCACGGCGAGTAAACGCCCAACTCTGCGGAGGGGGGACATTGAGGGAACCTCCGGGTAAAAGGTTGCAAACACCCCTGATGGTTTCTTGACCCGGGCTCCCAAGCAAGTCGTCAATATGTCACATATTTCCTACGATCCGTCTCCTTTACTGTCACAAGCCCAGGCCATAGGTTCCTCAGGAGGACCGAAAGGGGGACGGGTGCGCACATCTCCCCTCATCATGACCAGGCACAATCGCTCCGCGACCACAGCCGAAAGGACCGAAATGCGCAGAGCTCCCGCCGTCATCACGAGCCGCGTTCCCGCCCCGGGCGCCGATCCCCATGTGCTCAGAGCTCTCCCGCTCCGCCAGGCCGGGACCACCGCGGTCAAGGCTCTCCTGAGCATCGCGGGGGCCACCCTGCTCTTGACTGCCTGCTCGTCTCCCACCGACCCGCCCAAGGTCATCACCGACGCCCCGGTCATCGTCCCCGGCAAACCGGGCGAGGTCGCCGCCACCCTCACCCCCGGCCAGACCTTCGCCCCCCTGCCCTCCCCCACGATCAACGCCACCGACGTCCGCTACGTCCAAGACATGATCGTCCACCACCGCCAAGCCCTCGAAATGGCCGCGCTGGCCCCCGACCGCGCCCAATCCCCCCGCCTGAAGTCCCTGGCCGACCGCATCTACGACGCCCAGGGCCCCGAAATCAATGCCATGACCACCTGGCTCGAAGAAGAGGGTCTGCGCGAACCCGACCACCACGCCGACCACGCCACGATGCCCGGCATGGCCACCCCCGCCCAGCTCACCGACCTCCGCAACGCCAAGGGGGAATCCTTCGACACCCTCTTCCTCACCCTGATGATCGCCCACCACAAGGGCGCCATCACCATGGCCGAAACCCAATTGATCAACGGCTCCCACGACCGCGTCCTCACCTGGGCCCAGGACGTCGTCGCCGAACAAAGCGCCGAAATCACCCGCCTCCAACGCCTACTCGGCTAGAAGGCCGCTGAAGATCTTGTCGGCGTGTGGCGCCCTGCACCTGTGCTGACCTCGGTTCCTCAGACGGGTGCCCGAGGGGCTTTCGGTTTCTCCCGCCTTGCACAGCTCAGTGAGTCCTCGCCTTCGACCTTTCTGAACTGGTCAGGTTCTCCGAGGTCTGAGGTGCCTTGACCGAACGCTCGCGAGCCGGAGATCAGGTCCGACAGGATGCAGGAATACGGCATGTCCGCAGGTCAGCGACCCAACAATCTGGTCTCCCAGGATGGCCGAGGTAACCCGGCGAAGCGCACCATCCGTCACAGGAACGTTCCGACTTCCCGATCTCCGGAGCCGCCGATGACTCAGCCGGCCCCTTCGACCCAAACCAGCCACAGCCCCAGCAGTGGCAGCAGCACTACCCGCCGCCGGGATACGGGTACCCGCCCCCTCCGCCGCCGCCCAAGCGGAGTAAGACGCCCGCCATCCTCATGGTCTCCGCCGTGGTGTTCGTGCTGCTCGTCTTTGCCAGAGAGAAGGGCGAGTGGACGATCCCGTAGACGGTCGCAGTGGCCGTCAACAGACCATCCGTACGGCTCCGCGCCGTCTCAGTGGACCTCGCGGGTCCGTCCGCCCGGGTCGAAGCGGAGCCGTATCAGGACGGGCAGGCGTTCCAGCCCCAGCGCGCTCCGCAGATCGGGCAGCGCCTCGTCGTGCAACCGGGTGATCAGGGCGTCCGGATGCGCCGGATCTCCTGACGTCACCCGCAGGTCGAGGGCGGGCGCGTCCGGCTTCCCGCGCAACGAGGCCCGCGCGTGCCGCACGCCCTCGTAGGCGCTCACCTGACCGGCCAGGGTTTCGCCGGCCTGCCTGCCGTCGATCTCGGTGACCCCGGACGGGCCGGACTCCAGCCGCATGCGACGCAGCCGGTCGAGTCGGAACTGAGCGAGCAGCCAGCTCAGCCCGATGGTGCCCACCACGACGCCCCCGACCGCGACGGCCGGCCAGAGCCAGGGGGTGGAGCCGGCGAAGGTGGAGACGGAACCGGGCAGCAGGGGCGCCCGGGCCGCGTTCGCGCCGAAGACTCCCAGGCCGCGCGCCAGGGCGGCGGCGCCCGCCGCCAGAAGGATCAGGCCGAGCAGCACCAGGCCGGTTCGGTTGCCCCACGCGATGCCCCGGCCGAAGGGCCTGCCCGATGTCATGACGCACCTCTCACCTTGGTCTTGACCGTGTAGCGGCCGACCGGCGCGAGCTTGGCCAGCTCGCCCTCCACGGCGTCCCGTACACGTTCGCGCAGTGCGGCCGTGTCGCGCAGGTCGGTGCCCGCGTGTACGGTCACCCGCCGCCCGCGTACCCGTGCCCGGGCCCGGCGCACACCGTCTACCTGAGCCGCGACCGTGCCGAGCACCCGGGCCAGCATGCGCCGTGGCGTGCTGATGATCATGTCGGGGTCGCTGCTGCGCAGTGCCACCAGCCGGGGTCGCCCGGAGACCGTCCCGATCAGGATGAGCAACAGTCCCACGATCCCCATGGCCCCGGCCCACGCCATGACCGCATTGTCCTGCCAGGTCGCGGCCCGAGCCCAGTCCGCCACCCGGTCGTACGGCACGATCCGTGCTGAGCGGCCGAACAGCGCCGAGATCGTTTCCACCGCGATCAGCAGCCCGGTGGCGAACAGGACGAGCGCCGCGATCGCCGCGGGCACCTTCCGCTTGGGGCGCAGGAAGCGCGCCGAGCCCCTCCCGCGCACGGACGCGCGGGAAGAAGCCGGTTCAGGGGTCTCCCCCTGGATTCGACGGGGTTCTGGGGATTCAGCTCCCGTGTGGAGAGTCGCCATAGCCGCTCCTCGGTTCTGACACGAGCCGGACGTCGACGTCGACGTTCTCGACGGCGATGCCGGTCAGGTCGCACACCCGGCTCATGAGCCGCTCGCGCGCCTCCGCCGCGACCTGACGCACGGGCGCCGGGTAGCGGACGGCGATGCCGAGACGCACGGCGGCGACGGTTCCGCTGACGGACGCCGCCACTCGTGGCTTTTCCGCGAGCCGGTCGTCGGCGGCGGCCACCTCTGTCGCGATCTTCACGAACGCTCGCTCCGAGACCATGGTGGCGCCGTGCCCGGCCGTGGTGGTCACTGCCGCCTTGCCCGAAGCTTGGGCACCTGGATGCCGCCTTCGAGGGCGAGCCCGACGAAGAAGCCGACGACCCCCAGGACGAGCACGATGAGGAAGGCGTTGAGGCCGCCGAAGGCGCCCACGATTCCGAGGATCGTGCCGAACACGAGTCCGACGATGGACCAAACTGGGAACTGGTTCATGATGAACCTACCTTCCTGGCTTCTTCGGTGTTGGTGACGTCTTCGACCATCACGTCCACACGCCTGTCGCCGGACAGCGGGCTTACGGCCTCGCGAACCTTGGCCACGATCTCGGGTATCGGCCTGCCGTACCGGACGGCCACATGAATCTCGATCGCCTCATCGCGCAGGCACACCCCCGGCACGGATCCGCCGGGAAGATACGTGGCGACCGTCCCGAACGGGCCGCGGGTGAGCGCGGCGACGCCGGGACACGAGGCCGCCGCCTCGGCGATCCGCCCTGCGTCCGGACGGGGCCGCGTGACCCCCGGGTTCGGCGGAGCCGCCGGATCGAACCGGGGGGCCGTACGGCCCCTGCGCCTGGTCATTGGACCCGCGCGCCTTCCCTGACGCCCGAGGACTCGTCCTGGCTCGGCAGGTAGACGTCATCCACCGCGACGTTGACCTCGGTCACTTCAAGCCCGCACATCTGCCCGACGGCCGTGATCACGTGGTCTCGGACCGCTGCCGCGAGGTCCGGAATGGCCACGCCGTAGTCGACGACCAGATCGATGTCCACGGCCGCCTGGCGCTCGCCGACCTCGACGGCGATGCCGCGGGTGACGCCGTCCTCGGCGCCGAGTCTGCCCTTGAACGCGCCGAACGCGCGGGCCGGGCCGGTGCCGAAGTCGTGCACCCCGGAGATCTCCCGGGCGGCCACGCCGGCGATCTTCGCGACGACGTCCCCCGCGATGGTGGTGCGGCCGTGGTCAGGGGCACGCTCTCGCGAGACTGGCAGGCCCTGGGACGACAGCGTATTGGTCTCCGCCATTTGAATCCCCCCTTTGACCTTTTTGACGGCCAAATCGGCTTATAGCCGTCTTCCTCCCTTAGTACCCCTTTTAATGAAGAATGGGATGAAGGCCAGGGTCAGGTTGCGTCACGGGCCTGCCTCGACTTGCCAAAACGTCTTCTTCGGCCAGACGTGCCACGGGCGATGCGGGCCGGGTGGCAGGAATCCGCGCGCTCGACAGGCAGCGGCTCGCCCGTCAACTGGGAGCCCCCCTGCCGCGTCTCCCTCACGTGTCCACTCGCTGGTTCGAGATCATGTTGCTCGCCGTAGCCGTGATCGGCCTGCTGGCCCTCGTGGCTTTGGTGGTCGCCGGACTCAGGGTCATGCTCAGCCCTCCGGCCGCCGAGCCCACCAAGCCTCACGTCGTCGTGTCCACGGCCCAACCGGATCGGGAACGCCGTTAAGAAGAGTCCCGGAAGCGACAAGACCTTGTCACCGGGGCCGCTTGCCCTTCCCCTTACGGCTGGCCGGCACGGCCCGGCGGGCGGAGCCGTTCTGGGCGGGTTTCCGCGCCTGCCGCTGTGCCGGTTTCTCCGCGGGGGCGGCGGCACGGCCCCGTGAGCTGTTCACCGTCCGGCCCCGGACGACGCCGATGAAATCCTCCACCAGGTCGGTGGTCGCGTCCGTTGGCCAGGCCAGCGCGACCTGGGACTGCGACGCGTCCCGGACCGGCCGGTAGGTGAGGTCCCTGCGGTGGTGGAGGCGGGCCAGCGACTGCGGTACCAGGAGAAGCCCGCTGCCGGCCGCGACGAGCTCGACCGCTTCCCCCGTTGTGGCCGGGCGGGTGAACGCGGGCAGCCCTGGACGGGCCGTCCACTCGATGGTGTCGTCCAGAGGATGGAACACGTCCTCGTCGGTCAGGTCGGCGACGTCCACCTCGTCGGCGGCGGCCACCGTGTGGTCCTTCGGCACGACGACCACCGTGGTCTCCATGTAGAGGGGGATCACGCTGAGCCCGTCGCGGTCGACCGGCAGCCGGACGAAACCGGCGTCGGCGCCGCCGTCGCGCAGAAGTGCCACCACCTCGGCCGCGGGGACCGCGAGCAGGGTGATCGGTACGGCCGGCATCCTCTCGGTCCAGACGTTGACCCATTTCGCGGGTGTCACCCCGGGCACGTACGCCAGCCGGAACGCCCTGCCGGTCTCCCCATCAGTCACTTCCACAGGGTATCGATGTCGGGGAGACCCGTTCCGACTGACTATTCTCAACGCCATGACCTCGTCCAAACCGAAGAACGTCCAGACGATGAAGCCCGAGACCGCGGCCAAGAAGCTGGACGTCCTGTTGTCGGCCACTCCCGCCGAGTTCCAGGAGGGCGTCGTCTCCAGGGACGAGCTGAACACGCTGCAGTCCGCACCTCCCGCCTGGCTGGTCGAGCTTCGGCGCAACGGCCCGCATCCCAAGCAGGTCGTGGCCGCCAAGCTCGGGGTCTCCATTTCCGGCCTGATCAGAAGCGGGATCACCGAGCCGCTCACCACTGCCGAGATCGATGCGCTGAAGGCGGAGAACCCGGCGTGGCTGGAGCGTGAGCGGGCCGTCCAGAAGGAGGCCCGCAAAGAGGCGCTTCGCCTCAAGCAGCGGTAGTCACCTGATCGTCCGCATCCGCGTCAGCAGGCGGTGTCGGTGGCCGGGAGTTCACCGGTGGTGAGGTAGCGGGTGACAGTGGCGTTGAGGCAGGCGTTCCCGTAGTGCGGGAACGGGGCGTGGGTGTGGGCGTCGATCGTGACCAGGCGTGACCCGCGGATGCGCGCGGCCACCGCCCTGCTCACAGACGGCGGCACCGCCACGTCCCGCAGGGCCGCGACGACCAGGGCGGCCGGCGCGCGGTTGCCGTCGAGCCGCACCGTCTCGTCCTTGGCGGGCGGCCAGAACGCGCAGGGGTTGATGTTGGCGTTGCCCGGGCCGAACAGCGGGTGGCGGTCCCGCTGGGAGGCGATGTCGCGCAGGTAGACGCGCGGGTCGCGCGGCCAGGGGGCGTCGGCGCAGCGGTAGGCGATGTTGGTGGCGGTGTGGTGGTCGGCGGGCACGCCGGGCACGCCCTCGGGCCGCGGAGGGCCGATGGGGAAGGGCAGGAACGGCTCCCGTCCGGCCGCGACGGCCGCGAAGGCCGCGGCGACGACGCCGAAGGCGCGCTCGTCGTAGATCCCGGCCACCAGCAGGGCACCCAGCTCGCCGGCGGTCCAGGCGTGACCGCCGATGACGATGGGCGCTCGGGCGGCCCGGTCGAGGATCCCGGTGAGCGTGGCGTGCACCTGTGCGGTGGTCTCCCCCAGACCGTATTCGGCGTGCCGGACGGCGGCCCAGGCGGCGAGGGCCACCGTTCCCTCTTCGAACGCGGGGGTGCGGCCGATCTCGTAGGGCCGCCAGATGGTGTCGGCGTTCACCGGGCTGTCGAGTACGAACCGGTCCACGCGGTGCGGGAACAGCGTGCCGTAGACGGTGCCGAGCAGTCCCGCGTACGAGCCTCCCAGGTAGGAGATCTTCTCCTCGCCGAGGGCCGCGCGGATGAGGTCCATGTCGCGGGCGGCATTCGCGGTGGTGGCGTGCGGCAGGGCCCAGCCGGAGGCCCGTACGCAGTCCTCTGCGTACCGCCGGGCCTCGGCGGCTTCGGCGGGGAAGCGTCCGGGGGTCGCGGGGCGTACCCAGAACCCGCCGGGCTCCTCCTCGGGCTGCCCGCAGCCGATGGGCGTGCTGCGCTCGACGAATCTCATGTCGAACCCGATCAGGTCATACCGGGCGCGGACCTCGGCGGACAGCGCCGGGGCGAGGCTCACCGGCAGCGGGACGCCCGGCCCGCCGGGTCCGCCGCCGGTCGTGAGCAGAACGCCCCGGCGCCGCGCCGGGTCGGTGGCGGGCAGCCGGGAGACGACGACGGAGATGGTGCGGCCGCGCGGGCGGCGGTGGTCGAGGGGGACGGTGACCCGTGCGCATCGCAGGTCCGGCGTGCTCACCCCGGCGCACGCCTCCCACCGCAGCCCCTTGTCACCGGTGGCGGCACCGGGTGTGGCCACCGCGGGGGCGGCCAGCGCCGCGGCGGCGACCGGTGCGAGCGCGGCGGCCGTCACGGCACGGACGAGGCGTGCGAACCGGCCCCGCCCGCGTGCCGGGTCGGCCGGGACCACGCTGCCCTGCCTGCGGCGGTCCGCCACCGAAGCCGCGGCCGCGTGGTCGGAGAGCCGTGTCACCCGGGGCGGGCGAGCGCCGTCTGGGGAGTCGCCCGTGGTGTCCGTCATGTCGTCACTCTCCGTCCTGCGTGCGTGCACGTCCCTGCCGTGAACGGGCGGTTCGCGAGCGGCACCCGGGAGGCCGGGCCCTGACGATCACCTGGCGGGCGGGCCGTGTCAAGCCGGCGGCGGCGGTCCGATCATGTCGGCCTGGTCAGGCGGATCGCCGCCCCTGATCGTTTTCAGTGGGTTTTCACGGCGGCCGCCGGTGGGCGGGGGTCGCGGTCGTACAGAGACGACCATGAGAGATGCATCCTGCGGCAACGTCATGTTGGCCTGGGGTTCAGGTGAGGCTCCAAAGCTCTTCCGGTCGGGGACACACCGCCTGGCCGTACCGCAGGAGTTACCAATGAGCATTTCTCGCCGCCAGATCTTTTCCGGAAGCGCCGCCACCGCCGTCGGCCTCGCCGTCGGGGGCGTGCTGCCGACCCTTGGCGCGACCCCGGCCTCGGCCGCGTCCAGCACGGGGACCGCCGGGCGGCCGCTGCGTCCGTTCCCGCCGCTGAAGGACGACCCCAACGGCATCCTCGCGCTGCCCGAGGGCTTCTCTTACAAGATCGTCACCCGTGAGGGGCAGACCGACATGTCGTTCGGCCAGGGCAAGACGCCCGGCATGCACGACGGCACCGGTGTCGTGGGCATGAAGCACTCCGGCCTGACGTTCATCCTGAACCACGAGTCGGCGCCGCACGCGGTCCCGCACGGCGTCCCGCACATCCCCGGCACCGTCTACGACCCGGGCGCGCCGAACGCGGGCGGCTGCACCGTCGTCACCACCGACCCCAACGGCAACCTGACCGGGCAGTGGGTCGGCATCTCCGGCACGGTCCGCAACTGCGCCGGCGGCGTCACCCCGTGGGGCACCTGGCTGACCTGCGAGGAGTCGTCGAACCGCGCGGGCAGCACCTGGTCGGGCGGCGGGCAGACCGGCACCTACCAGAAGGACCACGGTTACGTCTTCGAGGTCTACCCGGACCCCTCCGGCGCGCAGCTCCCCAAGCCGATCAAGGCGTTCGGCCGCTTCGACCACGAGGCCCTCGCCGTCGAGCCGAAGCAGCGCCGCGTATACCTCTCCGAGGACGCCAGCGGGCCCAACGGCCTCTTCTACCGGTGGACGGCCAGCCAGGGCCGCCTGGAGAAGGGCATCGCCGACCAGCTCGGCGACACCGAGGGCACCCTTGAGGCGATGCAGATCCGCCTGGACGACGGCAGCATCGTCCCCGACGTCGCCTACATCACCTCGGCGCAGCTCGGCCGTCCGTTCAACGTGACGTGGACGCCGGTCCCCGACCGTGACGCCAAGACCACGCCCACCCGCCTCCAGTTCGCCGACGGCACCGTCACCCGGGGCAAGAAGTTCGAGGGCGTCTGGAGCAACGGCGACGGCTGCTACATCGTCAACAGCTACGCCTACGCCACCGCCGACCTGCCCCCGGACGCGGCCAAGCACGACGGCATGGTCTGGTTCTACGACTACAAGGACGAGACGATCACGCTGGTCACGTACTTCCCGCACAACCCCTTCTCCGAGGGCGAGGGCGTGAACCCCAAGTACGCCGACATGACCTTCGACGGCCCCGACAACGTGACCGTCACCCCGTGGGGCACGCTGGTCCTGGCCGAGGACGGCGCCCGCGCCTCCCACGTCCTCAGCTCGATCCCGGGCGGACCCACCTACGCGATCGCCCGCAACCAGCTCCAGATCGGCACCAGCAACGGCGCGCCGACCTACTCGGAGTTCACCGGCCCGACCTTCTCCCCTGACGGCAAGGTCCTGTTCGTGAACATCCAGACCCCCGGCATCACCCTCGCCATCACCGGCCCGTGGCAGGACTACCTGCGCTGACGCGCGGCCTGACCACGGTCGAACTCGTCGGCGGCGCGGACGTCCGCGCCGTCGGCGGCCTCCGGTTATTCTGTGCGGTGACCGACGTACAGGATGAGGCCGCGATGGTGGCCGAGGTGCTGGCCGAACTGGCCGAACTCGAAGATCCGAAGACGCGAGCGGTGAACGAGCGGCACGGCGACGACCACGGCGTCAACCTCGGCAAACTGCGTGCGCTCGCGAAGCGGCTGAAGACGCGGCACGACCTCGCCTGCCGCCTGTGGGAGACCGGCGACACCGCCGCGCGGCTGCTGGCGCTGCTGATCTGCCGCCCGAAGGCGTTCGGCGCGCCCGAACTCGACACCATGCTGCGCGAGGCCCGCGCCCCCAAGGTCCACGACTGGCTCGTCAACTACGTCGTGAAGAAGAGCCCCCACGCGGAGCGACTGCGCCTGTCCTGGACGGCCGACCCCGACCCGGTCGTCGCGAGCGCCGGCTGGGCGCTCACCACCGAGAACGTGACGAAGAAGCCCGGCGTCCTCGACCTGCCCGGCCTGCTCGACACCATCGAGGCCGAGATGAAGCACGCCCCCGGCCGCCTGCAGTGGGCGATGAACCACTGCCTGGCCCAGATCGGCATCGACCACCCCGGACTCCGCACCCGCGCCGTCGACATCGGTGAGCGCCTTGAGGTGCTGAAGGACTACCCGACGCCTCCGGGCTGCACGTCGCCGTTCGCACCCATCTGGATCGCCGAGATCGTACGCAGGCAGTCCGCGCAGTAGCTCGTGTACGGCCCTGGTCGTCCCGGTGGGCGCGGGACTCGTCATGGGCCAGCGCAGCCGCGCTGGGGGCGCTGAAGACGGGAGGGGCGGCGCGCCCCGGCCAGTGCCGTGATCAAGAACGTGGCGGCCAGACCGTCGGGTCGCTCCAGACCGAGGACGCCGGAAACGGCGGCGCCGTATCCCAGCGTCGCAGCAACGCGGCAGCTATAACGAGCGTTTTTGAATCCGTCTTCTGCGGCGCCGTCACGATCGGCACCCGCTGGTTGTGCCTTCGTCGGGGAAGCGCGCATCCTGCTGGCCATGAGCAGCGGAGATTTGTTCGGGCGGTGGGGGATGTGGTGGCGTTCTCTGATCGGCATCGCGGCCGATATCGCCCGGCCGGGCGCGACCACCGGGGCCGTGGTGAGGGTCCCGGTCATTCCGGGAGTGATGGAGCTGGTCGCTCTCCAGCTCGGGTTCGAACATGGCCTGATCCGGATCGCCACCTCGGAAGAATGAAGGCCTTCCCCGCGCGGGGAAGGCCTTCGAGTGAGATCGTGATCAGGTCCGGGCCGACGCTGCCAGCCTACGCTTCGCGTCGCTGCGGCCCGACGCCCTCCGGTATGCCCGTGTGCAGGTGCGGAATGTACACGAGCTTCTGCGTGCGGCCGTCGAGCACGGTCGACTCGACGAGCTCGAGGTCGAAATCCGGGCCGTCGTGGAACAGGGACGCGTAGCCGGCCTTTCCGGTGATCGCGGGGAAGACCATCACCTCGAGGAAATCCACGAGCCCCGCCGCAAGCAGGGAGCGATTGAGAGAGATGCTGCCGTGGGATCGCATAGGCACGTCGGTCTCGCGCTTGAGCCGCTCCATCGCGGTCACGGCATCGTCCGAGATGACGGTCGAGTTCGACCATCCGAGCGGCTCGCTCAGCGTGCTCGAGAACACGATCTTCGGTAGTGCCGTGAGGCTGTCGTAGTAAGGCTCGTCGTACTCAGCGACGAACTTACGGAACTCGCGGAATGTCGTTGCTCCGTAGACCAGCACCTGGTCCTGCGCGTACTTCCGCACCAGGTAGTCCCGGAGATCGGGGCCCTCCTTGCCCCAGTACCCGGGCCAGCCGCGCGCCGAGCCGTTGCCGTCGAGGCTGCTGAAGAAGTCGACCGTCAGGGTGGCCATTAGATGCTCTCCCGTTCGCCGGTCCTGGTGGTAGTCATGTCGGTACTCCACATCCGGGTGGTCTGGTCGACCGCCGCTCAGTTAAGCCACGAAGGCCGCGACCCGTATCCGACAGGTCGCGCAGCTCCGTTACGCCTCATGTGTGCATAGTGGACGTACTGGGCGTCCTGTGGCAACAAGGCGTGCTGAAACGGCAACAGTGCGCCGCAGTTGACCGGCCTTCTCCGGATGGCCCAGAGAACGTTGATCCTGTCCGCCTGGAAAGGCATGCTGTTCTAGCAACATCGTGAGACGGAAGGGCAAGAGATCGAGCATGGGGGACGAGCTGTCCGCGGTCGGTCCCCGGTTGCGTGCGATCCGGGAGTCGCGGCGCATGACCATCAGGTCGGTGTCGGATGCCACGGGCATCTCGGCCAGCACACTCTCCCGGCTTGAGTCGGGGAACAGGCGCCCCCAGCTTGAGCTGCTGATGCCGTTAGCGAGACTCTACCGGCTGCCGCTTGACGACCTCGTCGGCGCACCTGCCCTCGGAGATCCCCGGATCCACCCGCGTCCGCGAGTCCGGGACGGGGTCGTCACGATGCCGCTGTCCAGCGGCTCCGGGGCGTGGGAGGCCTTCAAGCAGGTGCATCCGCCAGCGCCGGGGAAGCCGATCAGGCAATGGGTCCACCCGGGATGGGACTGGATCTACGTGATCGCCGGACGGATGCGGCTCCTCATCGGCGAAGACGAGTTGATCGTCGACGCCGGCGACGCCGTCGAGTTCGACACGCGCGTGCCGCACGGCTTCGGCAACCCCGGGCCCGAGGTCCTCGAAGTGCTGTGCATGTTCAACCCCGACGGAGCGAAGCTGCACAGCCGGGCAGTCGAGATGGGAGAGGAACCGGACGATGCCGGCTGAATATCCGGCCGTGCGGTCGGGCGGTCTCAGTGAGAAATAACCCCGGAGATGTGCGACACGAAGTTGCGCGTAATGAGTGAACATGCTGATGGGAGGCTCGGCTGATGTCGTAGGCGTGGCCCAGGCCAGTGTTCGAGGCCTGTCCTCATCCGACGTGCGGCCGTGCAGACAACTTCCGAATCGACAGCTCTTCAAGCTCCAATACGCTCGCCAAGCGATGCAAGGCTTACTGCGGTAGTGCGGCGATCTGCGTCTGAGCCGTCGGGCCCGGCTCGCCGATCACGTACTGGCCGGCCCCTCGCTCGGCGAGCAACTCGCGCCACGTCTTGCTCCCGCGGGGCGGGGCTTGCCCCGCCGCCGTCAACTCCTGGACCCGGGCCGCTCGCTCGTACATCTCCCGGCGGCCCACCGGATCTCTGACCGAATCGCAGGCGATCAGCCACCACGTGTGGATGAACTCGTTCAGCCGCCCGAGATCCAGGCTCGCCCGCACTTCGGTGAGGACATGGTCGAGCCCGACGTCGAAACCGTCCCGATCCTGCGGCACGACCAGAGCATGACGGATGGCGCGCAGGTTCTTCTCCGGGAGAGGGGACGACTCCTGTGGCTGGGCGCTCATGGCTCGAGTTCATGTACGCGCGGCCGGCGCGCCGGCGGCTTTGCCGAAACCGGTCCTTATGCGCTCTTAACAACTAGGCTCCTAAAGTACTAGGAGACTAGATAAATGGAGCGCTCAGTGATCGAGTTCCACCTGGACGGCAGGTCCGGCGTCTCGTCCTACCTGCAGCTCGTCCACCAGGTCCGTCAGGCCATGCGCCTCGGCCTTCTCCGCGAGGGAGACCAGCTCCCCACCGTCAAAGAGGTCGTCGCCCAGCTCGCGATCAACCCCAACACCGTCCTCAAGGCCTACCGCGAGCTCGAACACGAGGGCCTCGCGGCGGCCCGTCCGGGGGTCGGCACGTTCATCACCAGAACCCTCACCGACGCCTCCAGCCGGGCCGCGCAGGCGCCGCTCCGCCAGGACCTGCGGCGCTGGCTCACCAAGGCGCGCAAGGCGGGGCTCGACGACGAGTCGATCGAGGCCCTCTTCATGACCACGTTCCGTGCCGCGGCACAGGAGGACATCGCATGACCCCCGTCCTGCAGGCCCGGGAACTGGGCAAGAGGTACGGCAGACGCTGGGCCCTCCGCGACTGCACGCTGGAGATCCCCAAAGGCCACGTCACCGGCCTGGTCGGCCCCAACGGAGCGGGCAAGACGACGCTCCTGAAGCTGGCCGGCGGCCAGCTCACCCCGTCGGAGGGCGAGTTGCGGATCCTGGGCGAGAAGCCCGGGACCACCCTCCCCAAGGTCGGGTTCGTCGCCCAGGACACCCCCGTCTACGCCGGCCTCACCGTCGGAGACCATCTCACGCTCGGCGCCCGGCTCAACACGACCTGGGACGCCCGGCTGGCCGAGGACCGCATCGCCCGATTAGGCCTGGACCCCGGGCAGAAGGCCCGCAGGTTGTCGGGCGGCGAGCGGGCTCAACTGGCCCTCACGCTGGGCCTGGCCAAACGGCCGGAGCTGCTGATCCTCGACGAGCCGGTGGCCTCGCTCGACCCGCTGGCCCGCCGCGAGTTCCTCCAGGCCCTCATGGAGGCGACGGCGGCCGACGAGTTCGGCGTCGTCCTCTCGTCCCATCTCATCGCCGACCTGGAACGTGTCTGCGACTTCGTCATCGTGCTGGTCGACTCCCGCGTCCTGGTGGCGGGAGAGGTCGACGTGCTGCTCGGCACCCACCACCGCCTGACCGGGCCGCGCCGCGACCCGGACCGGCTGCCCTCCGATCAGTACGTCGTCTCCGCCCGGCACACCGACCGGCAGAGCACCTACGTCGTCCGTACCGAGGAGCCGATTCTCGACCCGGCCTGGGTCGTCACCCCGCTCACGCTGGAGGATCTCGTCCTCGCCTACATGGAACGGCGTCCCGTCGCCGGCCGCCGGGCCGGGCTGGAGGTGCTGCGGTGATCTGGCTGACCTGGCGGCAGTTCCGCGGCTCGGCCGCGATGACGGCGGCGCTGGTCGCCGTCTGCGCCGCGGTCCTGGCGCTGACCGGGCCCGGTCTGGCCGACCGCTACGCGCGGGGCGTCACGGCGTGTGTGGCCGACGGCACGTGTGACCGTTTCTTCGACCGCTTCTTCGACGAATACCACCTGCTGTTCGTCCTGGTCGGCTTCGTGCTGCTGGCGCTGCCGGCGTTCATCGGGCTCGTCTGGGGGGCGCCGCTGATCACCCGGGAGCTGGAGGCGGGCACCCATCTGCTGGTGTGGAGCCAGGGCGTCAGCCGGGTGCGCTGGCTGGCCGTCAAGCTGGGGCTGATCGGGCTGGTCGCGGTGGGCACCGCCTGCGTGGCGGGGCTGGTGGTCACCTGGTGGTCGCGGCCCCTCGACGGTTCGGCGGTGCCGGAGCTCGCGCAGATGACCCCGCTCGTCTTCGGCGCGCGCGGCGTGGCGCCGATGGGGTACGCCGCGTTCGCGTTCGCCCTCGGGGTGACGGTCGGCATGCTGGTGCGGCGCACCCTGCCCGCCATGGCGCTGACCCTGGTCGTCTTCGTCGCCGTGCAGGTCGCGATGCCGATGCTGGTCCGGCCTCACTTCATGGCGCCGGTCACGGCGACGCACGAGCTCGGCCGCGCCAACGTGGGCGGGCTGTCCGTCCAGCAGGGCGGCGGCGAGGTCCGGATCGCCGTGCAGGCGGCCGTGCCCGGGCAGGCCGGCGCGTGGGTCTTGTCGAGCAGGCTGCTCGATCCGTCCGGGAAGGTGGTGTCGGCCGACGGCCAGGACACGCCGGTCGCGGTGTCGGGGACGTCGGGGCCCTGTTCGCCGCAGGGCGCCGGCGCGGGCATGGACGCCTGCTGGGCCGAGCTCAACTCACTGGGCTACCGGCAGCAGGCGGTCTACCACCCGATCGGGCGGTTCTGGTCGTTCCAGTGGATCGAGACCGGCCTCTACGCCGCCCTCACCCTGGGTCTGACCTGGCTCTCCTTCTGGCTGATCCGGAGACGGCTGTCATGACCAGAGCCGTGGCTGCGGGGCTGCTGCTCCTGCTGGTGGTCGCCTGCACGACCCCCGAACCGCCCCGCGCCCAGGCGGGCGCCCCCGAGAGCACCGCCTGCGCGCCGCCCCAGGGCCCGCCCCGCGAGCAGGCCCCCACCACGATCGACGTCGTCGAGCAGGCCTACTTCTGCATCCTCGACCGGTACTACCGGGCGCCCGTCATGGACCCCCGTGACCTGCTCGTCGCCGGGTTCGCCGCGCTGACCCGGGCGATGCCCGAAGCGCCGCTGTCGCTGCCGGCGCTGACCGGCGACCGGCGGGCCGACTGGGCGGCGTTCGAGACGGCGTACCGGAAGATCACCGACCGGGAGGACCTGGCCGTGGTCACCCTGGAGGCCATCGTGGCGGCGCTCGGCGACGACCACGCCCGCTGGGCGCGCGACCCCGGCCGGCCGCCCGGCTACTACGACGGCGACGGCTACGGGCTGGGCTTCCAGGTGGCCGGCGACGATCCGCTGTTCGTCTCGGTCGTGGAGGGCGGCGCGGCGCGGAAGGCCGGGCTGCGGCCGGGCGACGTCATCGAGAACGTCGGCGACCCCGAACTGCTGCGGCCGGGATATCCCGACGCCCGGCCGGTCGAGCTGCGCCTGCGGCGCGGCGACCGCCGCTGGAGCGTCACCCTCACGCCCGGCCTCTACCCGCGTGACCCGGCCACGCTCCGGACCGTCCAGTCGCGGGTGATCGACGACGCGGTGGTCTACGTACAGGTGCGCGGCTTCTCTCCCGACGCGGCGAACCGGGTGTTCCGGGCGATCGCCCGCGCGCGGGCCGGCCGGAGCGTCAGCGGGATCGTGCTCGACCTGCGCGGGAACGGCGGCGGCAGCCCGGCGGAGGCGACCCGGCTGGTGAGCGCGTTCGTCCACGGGAAGGTCACCTCCTACCTGTGCACGGTCGACGAAAGATGCGAGCCCGGTCAGACCGACGACACGGTCCCGCTGGTCGGCCTGCCCGTCGTGGTGCTCGTCGACCGGGGCTGCGCCTCGGCGTGCGAGCACTTCAGCTCGGCGGTCAAGGACCACGGGGCCGGTTCGCTGGTCGGCACCCGGACGGCCGGGCTGATCTCCGGCCCGGCGCAGCCGTTCCTGCTCCGCGACAACACCCTGCTGAGCTTCCCCACCCGGCGTCATCTCGGCCCGAACCGGGAGGTCGTCGACCGGATCGGGGTGGCGCCCGACCATTTCGTCCCGCCGACCCCCGAAGACGCGGCGGCCGGGCACGACGCCGCGCTCGCCAAGGCCCTGACCCTGCTGGACGGATGATGAGACGAACCCTCGCGGCCCTGCTCCTCCTGACCGCCTGCTCCGCCCCCGCCCCACCCCGCTCGGCCGCCCCCTCTCCGCGCCCGCCCGGACCCGCCACGCTGGCCGCCCCCACCGGGGAGCACCCGGTCGGCACGACGGTCCTGCACCTGACCGACGCCTCCCGCCCCGACCCGTGGAACCTCGACGCGAAGGCCAGGGAACTCAGGGTCACCCTGTGGTATCCGAGCGGGCGGGGGGAGGGCGAGCGGGCGGCGTACATGAGCCCCCGCGAGTCGGAACTCACGCTGACAGGCTCCGGCGCCGGAGGTGTCCCGCCCGACCTCCTGAGCAGAACGGTCGTGCACGCCACCACGAACGCCCCCGCGAAAGGCCGCTTCCCCCTGGTGGTGCTGTCGCCCGGCTTCACCAAACCGGTCAGCACCCTGACGTCGCTGGCCGAAGACCTGGCCAGCCGGGGCTACGTCGTGGCCGGCGTCGACCACGCCTACGAGAGTTACGCCACGACCCTCGCCGACGGCGAGGTGGCCGAGTGCCTCGCCTGCGACAGCGACACCGACCCGGGCTTCGGCACGGGCGTCGTCGCCACCCGCGCGGCGGACGTCTCCTTCGTCCTGGACGAACTCCTGGCCCGCGAACCCGCCCTGATCGACCACACCCGGATCGCGATGGCCGGCCAGTCGATCGGCGGTGCGAGCACCCTGGCCGCCATGGCCGCCGACCGGCGGATAGCCGCCGGCGTCAACCTCGACGGCACGACCTACGCCCGCCTCCCCCGCGGCTTCGCCCGCCCCTTCCTGTTCGTCGGCACCCCCGAGCACGCCCCCGGAGGCCGCGACAACTCATGGGACCGCGACTGGAAGCTGCTGACCGGCTGGAAACGCTGGATCGTGGTGACCGGCACCGACCACCAGTCGTTCACCGACCTCCCCCAGCTCCAGCCCGCCCTCGGCCTGAAACCGCTGCCGGGCGCACCGAGCGCCGCCCGCCTGGCCGAGATCACACGCACATACGTGGCGGCGTTCCTGGACGAACACCTCAGATCACGCCCCCAGCCGCTGTGGAAGGGCCCGTCGGCCCGCTATCCCGAGGTGACGTTCCAGGGCGCCGCGCCGGGCCCGCCCTCTGGTACTACGGATGGATGACGCGCAGCCGCAACTACCAGGTTCTCGCCGCCGCCAAGGCCGTCGCCCGCGCGCTCGGCCACGATCCCGCCGACGCGAACCTCCTCGCCGTCGAACTGGCCGCCGAGGGGCGGCTCGACTGGGAGAACAGCGAGCTCCTGCTGCTGGCCCTGGAACGCCTCGCCGACCTGGTCGGGCCGGCGGGCGCGGCCGGGCTCCTCGGCGTGCCGCCCGAGGAGTTCCGCGAGCTGGCCGCACGTCCCGATTTCCCGCCCGCCCTGTACGACCTGGCCTCCGGCCGCCTCTGGGCGAGGAACGACGTCACCGCCTGGCCTCACGCCGAGGGGTGAACGTCGTCGTCCCGGTCGAGGAACACGGTGCCCACCGTGTTGTCCCTGACGATCCTCCCGAGCAGGTCGGCCAGCATCTCCCGCTCCCCCGCCCCGAGACCCCCGGACACCTTGGCGACGCGGTCGCACGTCTCGGCGTGGAAGGTCGCCGCGGCGGCGGCGCCCTGGCCGGTGAGCGCCACCAGCACCGCCCGGCCGTCGGACGGGTCGGGTTCGCGCCTGACGAGCCCGCGCTGCGACGTGCGGTCGACGAGTTCGGTCAGGCTCGACTTGGCCAGGCGCAGGGTCGCGCCCAGGTCGTTCATGCGGTAGGGGCGGCCCATCAGAACGCACAACAACTGGCCCTGCTGCGGGGTCAGGCCGTGGTCGCGGGCCGATTCGGCGTAGACGGCCGAGATCAGGAACGAGGCCCGCACGAGCGCCGCGACCATTCCGAGGTTCTCTTCCCGACCACCCATGCGGGCCAAACTAGTACGGAAAGGAGAGAGGAGGCTGCCGGCCCACGCCGCCGCAGGGTGTGCAGGTCACCCACACCTCTTCGCCGCCCTCGCCTCTGCACGTCCGGCAGATCGGCGGCAGACGGAAACTTCAGGCGGCCCGCCGCAACGGTTCGGGGCGCGCGGCCCGGGTCATCCGCCACGTCGGCCCGGGGGCCGGGGCGCGGGCCGGCCGGTAGAAGTGGTGGGATCCGCCGAGTTCCTCCCGCTGGCAGGCCCAGCACCGGCCGTCGTACCAGGCGAACCGGTTCTGCCGCTCGCCACACTCGACCAGCCAGCACGACCCCACCGGCACATGCCAGCTCGCGGCGTCGCCCGGCCCCGGCGCTTCGAGCACGACGACGTGGACCTGCTCCCACCATCCGGCCCCGCCGGCGACGGCCAGGGTGGCCCGCAGCTCCACGGGTTTGGCGAGCCGCTCCCAGTGGGGGCCCTTCACCTCGGCCCAGGCGTTCAACGCCGGCAGGTAGAAGTCGGGCACGTAGACGGCGCCGCTCGGCAGCCGGAGGGCGAGCGGTTCGTACTGCCAGTAGATGCCCAGGGCGTCGAGCGTGGCCGCCCAGTCGGCCTCCAGGGTCGAGCGGAACATGACCCCGTCGTAGACGAGCGGCACCGCGCTGATGTCCATCCCGGCACCCTGTCACCGCCGCGACCGGCCGCGATCGATGCCGGAGCCTCCTGTGGACAACCACATGATCGATACCCACGCTGCGCATGTGGGAGACGAGGCTAGAGTGGCCGAGTTCTCCAGGAAAGGATCATCATGCTCAGCATTGTCCGGCGTTCTGCCCTCGCAGGCGCGCTCGCGATGAGCCTCGCCGTGGCCACCGTCGGCTTGGCACCCCCCTCGGCCGCGGCGACACCGCCGTACGGACTCCTCAAGCTGGTCTTCAGGTGTGCCCACGTGGGGGGTGTGTCGGTCACGGTCAAGGGTCCGGGCGTCGCGGCCAGCGCGCGGGACGACAACGGCACGTACTACTTCCGGGGCCGGCCCGGCGCCTACCGGGTGAAGCGCCTCGCGAACGGACGGATCGCACCGAGATCCAGGCTCATCCAGATCCCCAAGTTCTCGACCCGCACCGTCAATGTCTGCTCCCTCAAGTGGCCCGGACGCCCCTGACCCTGGGCCGCCTTTCTTACGTCGGGCCCCTCCGGCCCCAGCCCTTGGGGTCACTCATCTAGTCGGAGACCTCCAGCCGGACGCGCCGGAACCCCCTGCCCTTGCTCTCGATCTTGGCCACCCGGACCCGGCCGATCTGCCTGGTGGAGGCGACATGGGTGCCGCCGTCGGCCTGGCAGTCGAGCCCGACGATGTCGACGATCCGCACCTCGTCCACGTCGTCGGGCACCAGGTTGGTGGCGGTCCGGATGATGTCGGGGATGGCGAAGGCCTCGGCCCTGGGCAGCACTCGCACGTCGATCCGCCGGTCGGCCTCGATCTCGGCGTTGCAGGCGGCCTCGACGGCCTCCTTGAAGCCGGGGGGCACCTCCGGCAGGTTGAAGTCCATGCGCGCGGTGCCGACCACGCCGGGGGTGGCGGCGACGTCCATGTTGCCGCCGGTCACCAGCGATCCGTAGTCGCGGAACACCACGCCGCACAACACGTGCAGGCCGGAGTGGGTGCGCATCAGGGCACTGCGCCGCTCGTCGGCCAGCGCGGCCCGTACGACCGTCCCGACGGCCGGCAGCGGATCGCCCTCGGCGGGGATGAGCACGAGGTCGTCGCCCTTGCGCACCCCGGCGATGCGGGTCTCCACGCCCTGCCACAACAGGGTGCCCTGGTCGGCGGGCTGCCCGCCGCCGCCCGGGTAGAAGGCCGACCGGTTCAGCACGATGCCGTCGGGAGTGGCGTCGAGCACCGTGGCCTCCCAGTCGCGCAGGTCCTGGTCGGTGAGTTCGAGCCGTTCCGTCCGCATGCGCGGCAGCCTAGTGCGTCATCTGCGACAACACGGCTCCGAGCGACTCCTCCTCGTACGCCAGATGTGCCAGGAACCGGTCGGCGAGCGCGTCGAGGGCCTTGACCAGCCGCGCCCGGTCGTCGTCGGCGCGGGCGGCGGCCTCGACCTCGCCGAGCAGCCCCGACACGGCGGCGTGGTCGGCCTCCAGCCGGTCGACGGCCGCGTTCAGTTCGGGCGCGAGCACCCGGATGCGCGGGAACAACGTGGCACTCTCGATGCCGTGATGGGTGTGCACGATCGAGCAGTAGCTCAGGCAGTTGGCCTTGAGCTGGAACAACGGCCCCCGCGTGGCGAGCTCGCGCAACCCCTGGCGGACCTCGGCCAGGTCTCCCCCGGCGGCGGCCGACTCGGCCATCCGCCGGATCGTGGCGAGGTCGCGGCGGAGCATGTTGTGGACGAAGGTCAGTTCGGACAGCAGCGACATCGTTCGGGCCCCCGGGTCGGATGCCCTCCAGACAATCAGAGCGGCAGGGCCGACGTCATCTCCGAGAGCCGCCGCTCGTCGGGCTCGGGGTAACGCTCGTCGAGCACCTCGGCCCGGGTGATGCGGTCGAGCCGGAACACCCGGACGTCCTCGCGTAACCGGCACCACGCCACCAGGTACCAGAAACCGCCGCGCCCGCCCAGCATGATGCTGGGCTCCACGTCGCGGGTGCTGACCTCGCTCTTGCTGTTCAGGTAGTCGATCCGCAGGACCCGGCGGCCGGTCAGCGCCCGGTCGACGGCGCGTTTGACCTCTTCGGCCCCGTCGATGGTGTAACCGCCCGGGTCGAGCCGGATCGGCACGCCCTCGCCCTGGAGCCTGGCGATGTCGCGGATCACGGTCCGTCTGCTCACCCCGAGCCGGTCGGCGAGGTCGGTGGCCGACAATCGCCCGTTGCTCCGTAACTCCTCTACCAGCGCACGTCGACGGTCCATAACGCCGACGTTACGTGCCGTGAACGACAAATCCTGGTATTTCGCACCTAACTCAGCGGCCATACACCCGTATTGACCACACGTTCCGGTTCCACACCACACAGGGCGGCGCGCTCACATCCGTACGCGAGCCAGTCGAGCTGCCCCGGAGCGTGGGCGTCGCTGTCGATCGCGAACAGGCAGCCCATCTCGTAGGCGAGGCGCAGCAGCCGCTTGGGCGGGTCGAGCCGGTCGGGCCGGGAGTTGATCTCGACCGCGACCCCGAACCGCCGGCACGCCTCGAAGACGATCTCCGCGTCGAACCGCGACTCCGCGCGCAGCCCGCCGCGTTTCCCCCCGGCCTTCACGATCCGGCCGGTGCAGTGCCCGAGCACGTCGACGTTGGGGTCGGCGACGGCGGCGACCATCCGGCGGGTCATCTCATCGGCGTCCATCTTCAGCGAGGAGTGCACCGAGGCGACCACGCAGTCGAGCCGGGCCAGCAGGGCGGGGTCCTGGTCGAGCGACCCGTCGGCGAGGATGTCGACCTCGATGCCGGTGCGGATCTGGAAGGGCGCGAACCGCTCCCGCAGCCCCTCGATGACCTCGATCTGCTCGGTCAGCCGCTCGGCCGACAGGCCGCGCGCCACCGTGAGCCGGGGCGAGTGGTCGGTGATCGTCAGGTAGGAGTGCCCGATGGCCCGCGCCGCCTCGGCCATCTCCTCGATCGGCGACCCGCCGTCGCTCCACGTGGTGTGGCTGTGCAGATCGCCCTGCAACGCCTCCCGTAGCCGGGCGGCGGCCTCCGGCAGGTCGGTCCCGGACGTCGCCTCCAGGCGGCGCAGGTAGGTGGGCGTCTGACCGGCCAGCGCCTCGGTGACCGCCAGCGCGGTCACCTTGCCGACGCCGGGCAGCTCGGTCAGCGTCCCGGCGAGGGCGCGCTCCTCCAGTTCCGCACGCGGCAGCTCCTCGACGACCTTGGCGGCGCCCCGGAAGGCGCGGACCCGGTAGGTGGGTTCACCGGCCCGTTCCAGCAGGAACGCGATTTGGCGCAGGGCGTCAAGAGGCTCCATGCCGAAGACGTTATCAACCGGCCAGAATTGATGTTTGTACCGTTCAAACAGACACCGATAGGCTTGCCCGACCTCAAGGAATCATGGAGCCTTATGGCCGCCTCACCCCCACCAGCGGGACCGCCGACGTTCCCCATGGCCGGCGGTCCGCCGCCGAAGAAGAACAAGAAGGCCTCCACCGCCGTCAAGCTGGGCGCCATCGGCGTGTTGTCGGTTCTGGTCGTGGGTTTCTGCGCGGCCGTCGACGACGACTACGAGGAGGTCGACGCCGACTGCGTCGACATGAACAACCCGCTGCCCGACGGGTCCTACCCGATCGTCGACGACGACCTGTGCGACGACGACGGCCGGGTCTACCACGGCTCCCACGGCGCCTACGGGTGGTATTACGGCGGCGTCCGCAGCGGCGCGCACATCCGGGGCGGCACCACGCTGCGCCCGGCGAACGCGCAGATCTCCACCCGGTCCGGCAAGGTCATCCAGCGGGGCGGCTTCGGCTCGCGCAGCAGCGGCGGCAGCTGACCCGTGCGCAGGGAACGGTCCGCACCCCGGCACGGCTGGGAGACCACGGTCGAGAGCCACGGCCTGGCCTACCACCGCTCCGCCCACCCGAGCGGAGTCGACCGGCCCTACTGGGACGAGAGCGTCCACTACGTCTTCTCGATGGACGAGGTGCTCACGCTGGAGGCCCAGGTCGAGGAGCTCCATCGCATGTGCCTGGAGGCGGTCGACCACGTCGTGGCCACCGGCCGCTTCCACGACTTCGCCGTGCCCCCCGAGTGGACGCAAGCGATCAAGGACTCCTGGTATCGCCGCGAACCCCACCTGTTCGGCCGCTTCGACCTCCGCTACGACGGCTCCGGCCCGGCGAAGCTGCTCGAATACAACGCCGACACCCCGACCAGCCTGCTAGAGAGCTCGGTCGTCCAGTGGTACTGGCTGAAAGACGTCTTCCCCGACGACGACCAGTGGAACTCCATCCACGAACGCCTGGTCGACCGCTGGAAGGCCATCGCCGCGACCCTCCCGACGGGCCCCTCCCACTTCGCCTGGACGAGCCTCGACACCTCCGGCGAGGAGGCGATGACCCTCGGCTACCTCCAGGAGACCGCCACCCAGGCCGGGCTGGCCACCGTCTCCATCGCCATGGAGGACATCGGCTGGGACGCGCTCAACCGCCGGTTCGTCGACGTCGAGGAGCGGGTCATCCGGTCGCTCTGCAAGCTCTATCCGTGGGAGTGGATCGTGCACGAGCCGTTCGGCGCCCACGCGCTGCGGCTGATGCCGTCGATGACCTGGATCGAACCGGCGTGGAAGATGCTGCTGTCGAACAAGGCGCTGCTGGCGGTGCTCTGGGAGCTCTACCCCGGCCACCCGAACCTGCTGCCCGCCTACCTCGACGGCCCCCGTGACCTGGCAGGATTCATCCGCAAGCCGCTCTTGGGCCGCGAGGGCGCGTCGATGACGATCCTGTCGCCCGCACACTCCCTGGAGACCGGAGGCTCCTATGGCGCCGAAGGGTTCGTCTTCCAGGAGTTCCAGGCCCTGCCCGACTTCGACGGCCAGCGGCCCGTTCTGGGCGCCTGGGTGGTGGAGGACGAGTCGGCCGGGCTCGGCATCCGGGAGACGGCCGGCCTGATCACCGACGACACCTCGTCGTTCGTCCCCCATCGAATCAACGGTTAACACCCCCCAATAGGAGCAGGGTCAATGGACACCACTTCGTTCGGCGAGGTCCTCGGCAACGGCGCCCTGGCGATCGCCGCCTACGCCGTCCTCGGCGTGCTGCTGCTGATCGTCGGTTTCTACGTCATCGACATGGCCACGCCGGGCAAGCTCAGCAAGCTCATCCGGGAAGACCGCAACCCCAACGCGACCGCCCTCACCTCGGCGGGCCTGGCGGCCGTCGGGCTGATCGTGGCCGCCTCGATCTTCTCCTCCGGCGGCCGGCTCCAGGAGGGGCTGATCGCCACCGCCGTGTTCGGCGTGCTCGGCATCGCCGTGCAGACACTCGGCATGTTCGCCTTCGACAAGGTGGCCGGCATCTCCATCCGCGCCCTGGTCGCCGAGCCGACCCTCCAGCCCGCCGCCGTCCTGCTCTCGGTCACCCACGTCGCCATCGGCCTCATCACGGCCGTCGCGGTCATCTGACCCCGTCCGATTCCTTCAAGACGGTCCCGTACGCGGTCTCGTACCGTCGGACCATGGCAATTCAGTTCAACGTCATCGGCCTGGTCGTCAGCGACATGGGCCGGTCGCTCGCCTTCTACCGCCGCCTCGGCCTGGACCTCCCGGCCGAGGCCGACGGCGAGCCCCACGTCGAGGTGACCCTGCCCGGCGGCTTCCGCCTGTGCTGGGACACCGAGGAGACCATCAGGTCGTTCGACCCCGAATGGACCCCGGGCCCCGGCCGGACCGGCCTGGCGTTCCAGTGTGACGGTCCGGCCGAGGTCGACAGGACCTACGCCGCGATGGCGGAGTTCGGCCACCTGCCGCCCTGGGACGCCTTCTGGGGGCAGCGCTACGCCGTCCTGACCGACCCCGACGGCATCAGCGTCGATCTGTACGCCCCACGAGATCCGTCAGCGTGACCCCGGTCAGCGCCCGCACCTCCCGCGCGAGGTGGGCCTGGTCGGCGTAGCCCTCGTCGTGGGCCACCTGGGCGAACGCGCCCCCCGACCGGGCCCTCTCCAGCGCCCGGTTCATCCGCAGGATGCGGCCCAGCGTCTTCGGCCCGTAGCCGAAGGCACGCAGGCAGAGCCGGTGGAAGCGGCGCTCGCCCAGATCGAGCCGGCCGGCCGCGGCGGCCACGCCCAGCCCGCCGCCGATCAGCCCCACGGCGGCGCGCACCACCGGATCGGGCCGCAGATCGGCGGCCACGGCCTCGATCCCCCCGCCTCCGCGCAGCCGGTTCTCCAGGGCCCGCACCCGGCCCGCCGTCCAGACCTCGTCGAGCGGGACCCGGCGGTCGCGCAGCTCACCGGCCGGCACGCCGAGCAGCTCAGGCAGGTCGCCGGGGGCGAACCGCAGGCCGGTGTAGTCGGCCCCCGGGGTGATCGTCGTCTGGTAGGCGACCGAATCCGGCCCGGCCACGACGAGGCGGCCGGACGTCCACAGCAGGTCCATGCAGCCGTCGGGCAGGACCCGGCGCGCGGTCTCGGCTGCCACAGCGGGCGTGTGCCACACGACCGCGCCCGGAATGACCGACGGCCGTTCCCGGTACACCGTCCCAGCTTGCCACGGCCCCACCGTTGGCGAATCCGCACAGGCGACCTGGCACGCTATAACCGTGAACGACAGGGTGCGTGAAGACACGGCGCGGCGGCTCGACCGCGCCATGGGGAGTCTGGGCACCGCCGCGATGGCCCGCATGGAGGAGCAGCTCGCCTGGTACCGCGCCCTGTCGGCCGAGGACCGTTCCTGGGTCGGCCTGGTCGCCCAGGCCGGGATCGCCGCCTTCGTCGAGTGGTTCGGCCACGCCGGGCAGGGCCGCCCGACCCCGAGCATCGAGTTCTTCGGCACCGCGCCCCGCGAGCTCAAACGCAGCGTCTCCCTCCAGCAGACCGTCGACCTGGTCCGCATCGTGGTCGAGGTGGTCGAGGCCGAGGTCGAGGAGCTCGCCGCGCCCGGCGGCGAGGAGGTGCTGCGCAACGCGATGTTGCGCTACACCCGCGACGTCGCCTTCGCCGCCGCCCAGGTGTACGCCCGCGAGGCCGAGGCCCGGGGGTCGTGGGACGCCCGGCTGGAGGCCCTGATCGTCGACGCGCTGGTGCGGGGCGAGGTCGACGACGGCCTCCACTCCTGGGCCGCCGCCCTCGGCTGGACCTCCGCCCCCGTGGTCGTCTTCGCCGGCCACGCCCCGGGCGACGACCCCCAGAGCGTCATCGACGGCCTGCGCGACCGGGGCCGGCGGGCGGGCCACGACCTGCTCGCCGGGGTCCAGGGCGACCGGCTGATCGTGATCGTCGGCGGGGCCGACAGCATGAAGGAGGCCGCCCGCCTGGTCGTGCCGAGGTTCGCCGCCGGTCCGATCGTGATCGGCCCCGAGGTGCCCGACCTGCACGCCGCCGCCCGGTCGGCGCGGGCCGCCATCGCCGGGCTGCGGGCCGCCGCGGGGTGGCCCGACGCGCCCCGGCCCGTGCTCGCCGACGACCTGCTCGCCGAACGGGCCATCGACGGCGACGAGGACGCCCGCGCGGCGCTGGTCGAGAACGTGTTCAAACCGCTGGCCGGCACCCCGCTGCTCGACACCCTCGCGACCTACCTCGAACAGGGCACCTCGCTGGAGGCGACGGCGCGGCTGCTGTTCGTCCATCCGAACACGGTGCGTTACCGGCTCCGGAAGATCGCCGAACTGACGGGCTACACGCCGACGGAGGGGCGGTCCGCATTCACCCTTCAGGTTGGGTTGATACTCGGTCGACTGACCGTAATCTGACCGCCGCATATTAATTGCGGAGAAACCGGAACTGTAGGGATTCCACAACAGAGGCGGGCAGAAGTTCGTTCGGATCCCCAGCTCTGTGTCGAAGGGCTACAGGGCAGGGTGGTACCGTGCTCGTCATCGTCGCGCCGGGACAAGGCGCCCAAACTCCAGGCTTCCTGAGTCCGTGGCTGGAGCTCCCCGGATTCCGTGACCGTCTGTCAGCATGGTCGGAGATCGCGAAGCTCGATCTCGTCGCCTACGGCACCACCGCCGAGGCCGAGGAGATCCGCGACACGGCCGTCGCGCAGCCCCTTCTGGTGGCCGCCGCGCTGGCCGCCTTCGAGGAGCTCGGCGTCACCGCCGACCTGGTCGCCGGCCACAGCGTCGGTGAGTTCGCCGCGGCCGCCCTGGCCGGAGTGATCACCGCCGACCAGGCCGTCTCGCTGGTCGCCGAGCGCGGCCGGGCGATGGCCGAGGCCGCCGCCGTCACCGCGACCGGCATGACCGCCGTCCTGGGCGGCGTCGACGTCCTCGACGCCCTCGCCAAGCACGGCCTTACCCCCGCCAACAACAACGGCGCCGGTCAGATCGTCGCGGGCGGCACGCTGGAGCAGCTTGAGGCCCTCCAGGCCGACCCGCCGCAGCGGGCCCGCCTGCGTGCCCTCGCGGTCGCCGGGGCCTTCCACACCCACCACATGGCTCCGGCCGTCGAGCGGCTGCGCGCCGCCGCGGCCGACGTCACCCCGGCCGACCCGGCGATCCGGCTGCTGTCCAACGCCGACGGCGCGATCGTCATGTCGGGCCGCGACGCCGTCGACCGCATGGTCAACCAGGTCAGCAACCCGGTCCGCTGGGACCTGTGCATGGAGACCATGGCCCAGGAGGCCGGCGACACCCCCGTCACCATGATCGAGCTGCTGCCCGGCGGCACCCTGACCGGCCTGGCCAAGCGTGGCCTGCCCGGTTCCGTGACCGTCGCGCTGAAGACCCCCGCCGACCTGACCCCGGCCCTCGACGCCGCCAAGGAGGCGATCAAGTGAAGCTGCCCGCGGGGGCGCCGGGCGCCAAGGTGCTGGCCTTCGGCCACTACCAGCCGGCGAACGTGGTCACCAACGACGATCTCGCCAAGATCATCGAGACCAACGACGAGTGGATCCAGAGCCGGGTCGGCATCAAGGAGCGCCGCTTCGCCGGTCCCGAGGAGTCCGAGATCGATCTGGCCGTGCAGGCCGGCGGCAAGGCTCTGGCCGCGAGCGGCCTGGCGGCCGCCGACATCGACCTGGTGATCGTCGCCACCTGCACCCCCGAGGCCCCGATCCCGAACCTGGCCGGGCGGGTCGCCCACCGGCTCGGCGTCCAGGCGCCGGGCGCCTACGACCTCAACGCGGCCTGCGCGGGCTTCTGTTACGCCCTCGCCGCGGCCAGCGACTCGATCCGCGCGGGCTCGGCCAGGAACGTGCTGGTCATCGGCACCGAGAAGCTCACCCAGTGGGTCGACGTCAACGACCGCGCCACCTCGGTGATCTTCGCCGACGGGGCCGGCGCGGCGGTCGTCGTCCCGTCCGAGACCCCGGCCATCGGCCCGGTCGTGTGGGGCAGCGCGGGCGACAAGGCCGACGCCATCATGATCCAAGACCGGTCGTCGTCCCTTCACCAGGAAGGTCAGACGGTGTTCCGCTGGGCCACCACGGCCCTTCACCCGGTGGCCAAAGAGGCGTGCGAGCGTGCGGGCGTGGCCCCCGCCGACCTGGCGGCGTTCGTGCCCCACCAGGCGAACCTGCGCATCATCGAGGCCATCGCGCGCAAGCTCGGCGCCGACAAGGCCGTCGTCGCCCGCGACATCGTGCTGGCCGGCAACACCTCGGCCGCGTCGATCCCGCTCGCGCTGTCCCGCATGATCGAACAGGGCGAGGTGCCCTCGGGCGGCCTCGCGCTCCTCCTGGGCTTCGGGGCGGGCCTGACCTACGCCTCCCAGGTCATCGAGATCCCTTAATGCCTGTACGGTCTTCGCCGTACGAAAACCCAGAAACACCACTCAAAGGAGAGACATGGCAGTCACCGAGCAGGAGATCCTGGCTGGCCTCGGCAAGATCGTCAACGAGATCACCGGTATCCCGGCCTCCGAGGTGACCCCGGAGAAGAGCTTCGTCGACGACCTGGACATCGACTCGCTGTCGATGGTCGAGATCGCCGTGGCGGCCCAGGACGAGTTCGGCGCGGAGATCCCCGACGACCAGCTCAAGCACCTGAAGACCGTCAAGGACGTCATCAACTTCATCCAGAACTGAGTTCCCCAGCGCAACCGTTCGACCGTAGAGGAGTGCAGCCAAAGTGAGTACCAACCGGGTGCGAGTCGTCGTCACCGGACTCGGCACGACGACGCCCCTTGGTGGAGACGTCGCCTCGACCTGGGCGGCGCTCCTCGACGGGCGGTCGGGCATCCGCACCCTCACCGAAGACTGGGTCGACACCGTCCCGGCGAAGTTCGCCGGCGTCGCCGCGGTCGACCCCGGTGAGGTGCTGCCCCGACCCGAGGCCAGGCGTCTCGACCGCTACGAGCAGTTCGCCCTGATCGCCGCCCGGCAGGCCTGGCAGGACGCCGGCGCGCCCGAGGTCGAGCCGACCCGGCTCGGCGTGGTCGTCGGCTCCGGCATCGGCGGCATCAACACGATCCTGCAGGCCTACGACACCTACCGCGACAAGGGGTGGAACCGGCTCTCGCCGTACACCGTCCCGATGCTCATGCCCAACGGCGCCGCGGGCTGGATCTCCATCGACCTGGGCGCCCAGGCGGGCACCCACGCGGCGGTCAGCGCCTGCGCGACCGGCGCCGAGTCGATCGGCCAGGCCATCGAGATGATCCGCTCCGGCCGCGCCGACGTCGTCGTCGCCGGCGGCAGCGAGGCGGCCATCCACCCGCTGAACATGGCCTCGTTCGCGGCCATGCGCGCCATGTCGACCCGCAACGACGAGCCCCACCGCGCCTCGCGCCCCTTCGACAAGGGCCGCGACGGGTTCGTGCTCGGCGAGGGCGCCGGCATCGTCGTCCTGGAGTCGGAGGCCCACGCGAAGGCGCGCGGCGCGAAGATCTACGCGGTCGCGGCCGGCGTCGGCATCACCTCCGACGGCCACCACATCTCCGCGCCGGAGCCGAGCGGCATCGGCGGCAAGACCGCGATGCTGACGGCCATCGCCGACGCGGGCATCAGCGCCGCCGACGTGCGCCACGTCAACGCCCACGCCACCTCGACGCCCGTCGGCGACGAGATCGAGGCGCGGGCCATCCGCGAGGCGCTCCCCGGCTCCCCGCTCGTCACCTCGACCAAGTCGATGACCGGTCACCTGCTGGGCGGCGCGGGCGGCATCGAGTCCGTCTTCACGATCCTGGCGCTGAGCGAGCGCGTCGTGCCCGCCACCGCGAACCTCGACGACCCGGCCGACGGCCTCGACGTGGACATCGTGCGCGGCGAGCCGCGCAAGCTCCCCGACGGGCAACTCGCCGCGATCAACAACTCCTTCGGCTTCGGCGGCCACAACGTCGCCGTCGCCTTCACCACTGCTTGATCAGCCGTCTGAGAGGGACGCAATGACTGTCGTTGACAACAGGGTGGTGACCGCCGCCTCCGACCAGGAGGCGGCCGACCCCCGCGATCCCGTCGTCCGGCTGGGCCACCTGCTCGACGAGGGTTCCATGCGGCTGATCTCGCCGCAGGACAAGAGCGGGGCCCTGGCGGTCACCGGCCGCGTCGAGGGCGTCCCCGTCGTGGCGTTCTGCAGCGACGCCCGCGTCCAGGGCGGCGCGATGGGCGCCGAGGGCTGCGAGCACATCGTCCACGCCTACGACGTGGCGGTCCGCGAGCGCGTGCCGATCATCGGCGTCTGGCACTCGGGCGGCGCCCGCCTCGCCGAGGGCGTGGAGTCGCTCCACGCCGTGGGCCGCGTCTTCGCGGCCATGACGAAGGCGTCGGGCATCGTGCCCCAGATCTCCGTCGTGGTCGGCGCGGCGGCGGGCGGGGCGGCCTACGGCCCGGCGCTGACCGACATCGTGATCCTCGCCGACGAGGGCCGCATCTTCGTGACCGGCCCCGACGTCGTCCGTTCCGTGACCGGCGAGACGATCGACATGGCGTCGCTGGGCGGCCCCGAGCCCCACAGCAAGCGCAGCGGCGTGGTCCACATCGTGACCAAGTCGGAGCCCGAGGCCCTGCTGAAGGCCCGCCAGGTCGCCACCCTGCTCGGTCACCAGGGCCGGGTCCGGCTGGGCGAGGTCGGCGAAGTCGACTTCTCGACCCTGCTGCCCGACAACGTGCGCCGCGCCTACGACGTGAAGCCGCTGGTCAACGGCCTGCTCGACGAGCCGGGCGTGGAGCTCCACCCCAAGTGGGCGCCCAACATCGTGACGTCCCTGGGCCGTCTCGGCGGCCGGACCGTCGGCGTCATCGCCAACAACCCGATGCGCCTCGGCGGTTGCCTCGACTCGACCTCCGCCGAGAAGGCGGCCCGGTTCGTGCGCATGTGCGACGCGTTCGGGGTGCCGCTGGTCGTGCTGGTCGACGTGCCCGGCTACCTGCCGGGCGTCGGCCAGGAGCACGACGGCGTCGTCCGCCGCGGGGCCAAGCTCCTCCACGCGTTCGCCGAGGCCTCGGTGCCCCGGGTGACGCTGGTGACCCGCAAGTCCTACGGCGGGGCCTACATCGCGATGAACTCCCGCGCCCTCGGCGCGACCCGCGTGTTCGCCTGGCCGACGGCCCAGATCGCGGTCATGGGCGCGGTCGCGGCGGTGCGCATCCTGAAGCGGCGCGAGCTGGCCGCCGTCCCCGACGAGGAGCGGGCCGACCTCGAGAACCGCCTGGCCGAGGAGCACGAGAAGATCGCCGGCGGCCTCGACCGCGCGGTCGACCTGGGCGTGGTCGACGAGGTCATCAAGCCCGAGGAGACCCGCGGGGCCATCGCCAAGGTGATCGCCCGCGCGACGCCGGCACGGGGCGCCCACGGGAACATCCCGCTCTAGTTCTCCGCACGTCCTGAGCGCCGCTCCCGCCGCTGGCGGGGGCGGCGTTCCGGCGTTCCCGGCTCTATTCGGAGCGTTTCCTGCGGGGTGCGGCCGAGCGGGGCGGCAGGGCGCGCATGTGGCCGACGCCGGGACCCTGCGCATCGACGTCGCCGGCCGCTGACCGACCTGGCCGCCGTCCACGACGAGGCGGCCACCGGCAGGCTCACCCGGCAGGACCGTTCTGTTCCCGGTCTGAGGACTGGGGTGGCGAAAGGGTGAGCCTCCCGTCACCTACATCCCCAGGCGTGGATCCGCAATCGGGCGGGCGTCTGAACCGAAACGCTTCCGCTTGGCGAGAGAAGTCCCGAACCGACGGGGATGCGCGGGCATCTGAAACCGTCACACGGGGAGGCGGCGCCTCCGCCGGGCACCTGGTCCACGTGGCGGAAGGCTCGGGCGGTCCAGGCCGATGGGCACCCAGCGCCCGGTGTGTCGCAGAAGCGGGCAGAACGCCGGGCGGCATGCGGCACGGGAGGTGGCGGCCGGGTGAGGCGGCCCCGGCCGGTGGGCGTGGTGGAGGGCGGGTGGGCGCGCGGCCGGGGGGGGCGCGCGCCCTCGCTAGACGGCCGCGTGGAGCCAGCGGACCGGAGCGCCCTCGCCGGCGTACCGGAAGGACTCCAGTTCCTCGTCCCACTGCTTGCCGAGCAGTTTGTCGAGTTCGTCTTCCAGCACCGCGCGACCCTGGCTGGCCATCAGCATGACGTTCCGGAGGCGGTCCTCCGGGATCAGGATGTCGCCGTTGACGCCTATGGTCGCCGTGAAGGCGCCCAGGGCGGGGGTGTACGCGTGACGGGAGCCGTCGCTGCCCGGCGACGGGTCTTCGGTGATCTCGAAGCGGATGCGCTGCCACCCCATGAGCGAAGAGGTGATCTTGGCGGCGACGCCGGCGGGCCCCTCCCATTCGGCCTGGGCGCGCAGGGCGCCCGGCGCAGCGGGCTGGGGCGTCCACGTCAGGTCGACGGGAACGCCAAGAATGCCTGCGACGGCCCACTCGATGTGTGGGCACAGCGCAGGCTGAGCCGAGTGGACGTACAGGACGCCACGAGCAGCAGCCACCGGACCTCCCGATTCGTACGAGGTGCGCCTTCCCCAACGGCCTCATACTGGGATGATCACAAGTGACTCTAGGAGAGACTACCGTCCGTCGCGGCGGGGCACCAGAGGAGGGTCATACCGATTCCCGCTTGGCCGCCAAGCGAATCGGTCTCTCCTGAAGGCGTAAATCGGCGCGATCGTGGAAGTTGGCCGTCCTTCCGGAATTCCGCGATCTCACCGGGCCGCGCCGGACACCATGGTTAGAGTTGCTCACGCAACGCTCCTCTGTCAGCACCGTCGGTGAGGTCGGTGCGGAAAGGGTCAGTGACGCGTGCTTTTCGAGGTCCACGACGAATCGATCCCTCTCGATCTGCTCGACGACCACGCATGGTCTGAGCTGGTCGCCAGTTTCAACGGTCAGATGTGGGCCGTGGCGCGGGCGGCGGGTCTGGGGGCGGCGGACGCGGCCGACGCCGTACAGGGAGCGTGGCTCCGGCTGGTCGAGAGCGTCGACCGCATCCGCGACCCGCGGGCGGTCGGCGCGTGGCTGATGACGACGACGCGGCGCGAGGCGTTGCGGCTCGGCCGCCGGGCCGGGCAGGAGTTCCCGGCCGACCCGCCCGACCTCTACGAACATCCCACGCTGGCGGCGCCCGACCCGACGACCGAGATCGTCGACGCCGACTACGGGCGCACCCTCTGGTCGCGCGTGTCCCGGCTCAGCGAGCCGTGCCGGACCATGCTCCGGCTCTTCGCCCTCAACCCCGACGTGCGGTACGCGCAGGTCGCGGCCCGCATGCACCTGCCCCTGGGCAGCGTGGGGCCGACCCGGGCCCGGTGTTCGGCCAAACTCCGGAATCTGCTCGCGGAGGATCCCCTTGAGTGCTGACGAGGCGGCGCTGGAGACGTACATGCTGGCCGCGATGCGTCTGGCGGCCCAGGCCGACCCGGTGCCCGGACGCCTGGCGGCCGACGCCATGGCCGCTCTCGCGATGCGCCTGCCGGGCTGCGTCGTCGCGACCCCGGCCGACCTGGCAGCCGCCTCGGGCGCACGGGCGGGCGGAAAGCCGCAGATGCACCGGTTCGCGGCCGGCGACACGACCCTCGACGTCGAGACGACCATCAACGAGGGCCGCCTGGAGATCGCCGGCCAGGTGAGCCCGCCGCCCGCGCCCAGCGCCTACGTGGAGGTCCGCACCCCTCACGTGACGAAGGTCCGGGTGCCCTCCGCCGACGGCCAGTTCGCCGTTGCCGGGCTCCCGCCCGGCTGGGTGAGCGTGGCCTACCACCGCCCGAGCGACGCCCCGGTGGTCACCCGCTGGCTGCGTGTCCGCGCCTGAGTCCTACGGCCCGTTCGCGGCGGCCCGCCGCGCCGACATCCTGGCGGCGTTCGACGTCCATCTGACCGCCGAGGATCGCCTGTACGAGTCCCCGGAGCGCCTGGCCCTCACCCGAGCCGAGTTCGCCTCGGCCCTCGTCGGAGCGCGCCTCCCGGGCGAGGCCCGGATGCTCCTCGAACTGGCCCTGCCCGACCTGGCCTCGACCCGCCCGGCGACCGCCCACGCCCGGCTGCTGCTCGCGACGGTCGAGTTGCTGACGGGAGACGTGCGGCGCGCGGAGGACACGGCTTCGACGGCCCTGACGGAGTTCCGGCGGCTGGGACGGGCGACGTGGGAACCGAGAGCGCGGGACGTGTTGTTGCGGGCACGACTGGCCCAGTGGTCGGAGATCGGGCACGAGCCCGGACCACCGACACGCGTGGGCGAGAGTGGGCACGAGCCCGGACCACCGACACGCGTGACCGAAAGCGGGCACCAGCACGGGCCACCGACGCCGGCGGCCGAAAGCGGGCACGAGCACGGACCGCCGACGCCGGCGGCCGAGAGCGGGCTCGAATACACACCGCCGGCGGGGCGGCCGAATCAGGCGGGTGAAACCGGGCTCGACGACGGGTTTCTCGGCGAGTGCGCGGCCGGGGCCGACGGGCTGGAGGTTGCGGGGTGGCGGTCGGAGGCCGACGAACTGCGGTTGTTCGCGGTGTCGGCGTTCGTGCGACGGTGCGGTCGCGGGCTCGGCGGGCTGGTGGTGGCGCAGCGGATGCTGGACCGGGTTCGGGACGGGTCCGCGTGTGCGGCCACGCGGTTCCACGCGGAGGCGGTGCGGCGATGGGCGGGCGGCGATCTCGGCGAGGCGCTCGAACTGACCCGGCTGGGGTTCGCCGAGTCGCTCCGGGAGATGTCCCGGCTGGCCTCGGACACGACTCCCGGGCACCCGGCTCCTGAGCCGCCTGCCTCGATGACGACCGAGGGAGATCCGCCCGGCCTCCGCCGCGCCACGCCGCCACCGATCCCGGAGCCCGGCCCCGCCATTCGCACGTCCCGAAATTTCGGGACATCGACGCTGGGTGCCGTGCCGCACGTGAAGCGGCTCGCCGACGAACGCTGGCGGGCCTCCCGGGTGGCCGAGGAGATCGCGACGCTGGGGCTGGAGCTGTCAATCAGGCAGGAGAACGCCGGCAAGGTGCTGCTCTGGTCGGAGCGGTGGCGGGCTCTCGTCAGCGGTGCGGAGCCGGTGGCCGGGCGGCCCGAGGTGCTGGTCGAGCTGGTACGCGACCAGGACGCCCTCCACGCCGTGGTCGCCCACGCCGACCGAATCTCCCTGCACGGCCTGGGTTCGTTGTCGGCGGTCACCGAGGCGATGGTGCGGATCCGCTACAACCTGCGCAGGAGGAACCTCCGCGACACCCGGCCCGAGGGTGAGGAGGGGCTGTCGCCCGGCCTGCTGCGGGAGTTGTCCGCGCTCGACGAGGCACTGGTCCGGCCGCTCGGGCTGCCGCCGGGGGCCGTCAGCGTGGTCCCCACCGCCGCGCTGCACTCCCTGCCCTGGTCGCTGCTGCCGTCGCTGCGCGGGCGGGCCGTGTCGGTCGCGCCCTCGGCCGCGCTGGCCGTCGCGCGCCGGGAGGCCGACGGGCCCGTGGTGGCGCTCGCGGGGCCCGATCTGGCCCATGCGGAGCAGGAGGTGGCGGCGGTGGTGGGCGTACACGAGAAGGGAGAGCGGGTGCCCGCCACGCGGGGCGCGCTGCTGGCGGCCCTCGGGCGGGCGGGCATCGTGCACATCGCCGCGCACGGCATCTTCTCCGGGCGGCGGCCGATGATGTCGAGCATCCTCCTGGACGACGGTCCGCTGCTGGTGCACGAGTTCTTCCGCCTGACGCGGGTGCCGCCCCTGGTGGTGTTGTCCTCGTGCGACGCCGGAATGGCCTCGGCTCCCGCCGACGGTGCGGCGTTCGGGCTGGCGGGAGCCTTCCTCGACCGCGGGGCGCGCACGGTGATCGCGGGCATCGTGCCGGTCCGCGACGACGAGGCGGCCCGCCTGATGGTGGAGTTCCACCGGCTGCTCGCCCGGGGGCGGTCCCCGGCTCAGGCCCTCGCGGCGGCGGCCACGGCCACCGATGTGCCGGGATTCGCCTGCTTCGGTGCCGGTTGAGAAGCCGGTTGAAGCGTGTTCAGCTCGCCGGGCCGGGAAGCTCCAGGTCCGCGAAGACGCCCTTGTGGTCGGTGCCCGGGAGGAGGTGGACCGAGAAGGCGTGCACCGCCGTCCGGTCGTCGGCCAGGACGTGGTCGATGGCCACGGGCGGGATGGGCAGCCCGTGAAGGTCGCGGGGAAGGGCCGGCCAGGTCGTGAGAAGCCCGTCGCCGGTCGCCTCGGCCGCGTCGCGGTAGCCGGAGGCGAGCAGGTCGCGGACTCTGGCATGGTCCACCGTCGCGTTGAAGTCGCCGATCAGGATCCTGGCCGGGCCGCCGGGTCTGGGAAGCGCGTCGAGGCCCTCGCCCCAGCACCGGTGCAGCCTCCCCGTGTAGGGCGCGCACGGGTGGACCGACACCATGTCGACGACCACGCCGTCGACGTCCAGCCGCCCCATGAGCTGGCCGAACCCGCCGAAGTCGAGCAACCCCACGCGGGTCACCGGGAAACGCGAGTAGATGCCCGACCCGCGGGTGCCCGGCCGGTCTTCCGTCACCCGGTGGGGCAGCAGGGCGTCGATGCCCGCGCGCCCCATCGCCTCCACCGCGGAAGGGGTCAGCTCCTGGAAGGCGACCGCGTCGGCCCGGAGCTCCCGGACCAGCCGCACGATCTCCTCCGCGGGCGCCCCGCCCGCGAGCAGGTTCACCGCCAGTACCCGCAGCCTGGGCCCTCCCCCACCGGAGGGGCTCTCGCCGACCATCCGAGGCACGACGATCACCGCGAACACCAGGCACACCACCAGCGCGGCGCCACCCGCCGCCCATCGGCGGGTCAGCAACGCCAGGACAAGGGCCACCGGCGACGCCAACGCCGCATAGGGGGTGAACGCCACCAGTTGCACCCACACGAACGCCACGTCGCCGGGGAAGAGCCACAACCCCGCCCACACGGCGAACACCGCGACGATCACCCAGACGGCCACCGTCACCCATATCCGCCGTCGAGCCGGGGAAAAGGCCACGGGATCGGTGTCGATCAGGGCCTCTCCACCGGACGGCCGGGGTCGGTGATCCACTCGGACCACGATCCGGCGTACAGGGACGCCGTGATGCCGGCCGACTCCAGCGCCAGCACCTCGTGGGCCGCCGTCACGCCGCTGCCGCAGTAGGCGCCCACCGGCACGCCCTCGACGACGCCGAGGGTGTTGAAGCGCTCGCGCAGGAACTCGGGCCGGTGGAAACGGCCGCCGGGCTCCAGGTTCTCGGTCGTCGGCGCGTTGACCGCGCCGGGGATGTGCCCGGCCACGGGGTCGACCGGCTCCACCTCGCCCCGGTAGCGCTCGGGGGCGCGGGCGTCGAGGAGGACGCCGTCGTCGGCGAGGATCGCCGCCTGGGCGGCGGTGATCAGCGGCATGCCGCCGGGGCGGGCGGTGAAGTCGCCGGGGGCCACGTCGGGCGTGTCCTTGGACGACTCGCCCGTCCAGGCCTTCAGTCCGCCGTCGAGCACCCGGACGTCGGGGTGCCCGAAGTAGCGCAGGCACCACCAGGCGCGGGCGGCGGCCAGGGCGTTCCAGTCGTCGTACACGACGACCGGACGGCCGCCGGAGACGCCGAGGGCCCGCATGGACGCCTCGAACGCGGCGGCGGAGGGCAGCGGGTGACGCCCGCCCGCGCCCGCCGGGGCCGCGAGGGCGGTGTCGAGGTCGCAGTAGACCGCGCCGGGGATGTGGCCGAGGGCGTATTCGGCCGGGCCGGGCGGGCCGCCGAGACGCCAGCGCACGTCGAGGACGGTCACCCCGCCCAGGTCGTCGGCGAGTTCGGCGGCGGTGATCAGTGGGCTCATCGGCGGATCTCCAAGAAGGGCACGTTCTGTTCGGCGGGGGTGACCGACCCGTGATAGCCGGTCATCGACCACTCCAGCGGTTCTGTCCGGGACGACGCGATCACACACTCCCCGCCGGCCACGGCGACGACGTCGCCGACCCGGCCCAGCAGGGCGGGGTCGACCGGGCCGAACCAGCCGGCGTCGACCGCCTCTTCGCGGGTGGCGACCCCGGCCCGGTCGCCGAGCACCGAGCGCCACGTCTGGAGCACCGCGCCTGCCGCGCCGGGGACCGTGTAGAGGTGGCGCAGCCGGGCCTCGCCGCCGACCAGGGCGACGCCCTCGGTGAGTTCGGGGTGGCGGTCGAGGTCGACCTTGTCGGTGGCGTTGACCATGCCGTGGTCGGCGGTGACGTAGAGGACCCCGCCGGGCGGCAGCGCCGCGGCGAGCCGTTCGGCCAGGCCGTCGACGATCTCCAGTTGGTCGAGCCATTCGGGCGAGCCCCAGCCGGTCATGTGGCCCATCGCGTCGAGCTCGCCGTAATAGCAGGTCACGTAGGCCCTGGGGGTCGCGCGCAGGGCGGCGTGCACACCCGCGACCCGTTCGTCGAGGGTGTCGGCCGGGATGTAGCGCACGCCCCGGTAGACCGCCTCGGTGAGGCCGGTGCCATTGAAGGCGGCGGGCGCGACGTAGGAGGAGGCGACGTCGAGGCGGGCCAGCCGCTGGAACACGGTGTCGACGGGCTGCCAGGTCAGCGGGTCGACGGGCGGGCCGTCGGTCTTCCAGCGCAGGCAGTTGAGCAGGCGGTTCTCGCCGGGCACCGCGACGGTGATGCCGAGCATCCCGTGGTTGCCCGACAGGACGCCGGTCCCGATGGTCGCCAGGCTGGTCGGGGTCGACGACGGCAGGCCGGCCGTGAGCACCCGGGCGAGGGCCGAGGACAGGAACGGCGCCCGGGACGGGTGGGCGGCGAGCAGGTCGGCGCCCATGCCGTCGACGATGAACAGGCACACCTTCTCGGCCGGGTCGAGCCCCAGCGTGCCGCCGCCGGCTCCGTCGAAGGTGGCGTGGACGGAACCGGCGATGTCGGCGAGGGTGGCCATCACGTGCGCGCCGTCGCCTCCGACAGGGCACGGGCGAAGGCCAGGACGTGGCGCACGGCCTCGGGGCCGTCGGCGGCCTCGCTGACGCGGAGCTGGAGGTCGTCGGCGGTGATCGAGCCGGTGTAGCCGTGGTCGGCCTCGCAGTTCTCGTCACCGCAGGTGGCGGGTTCGAGGTCGACGTGGGAGATGGCGCCCCAGCCGATGGTGAGCGTCACCTCGCTGGGGGCGACGCCGGGCGAGTAGGACGCGGGGTCGGGGACGAGCCGGGTGAGCGCGACGGACTGGACCCGGCTCAACCGGACCGCCTCGGTCGTCGTGGACGCGTGGGAGGCGGGGTTTCCCTCGGCGGGCGGGTGTTCGTCGGTGTGGCAGACGAGCAACCGGGTGGGCGACAACACCAGGACCGTGACATGCCGGCGCACTTCCATGGCCGGGTCGAACGTGGCCTCGTGGTGGACGACGTAGGCGCTGACGCTCTCCTTGCCCAGGGCGGAATCGACGGCGTCGGCGACCAGGTCGGGGTAGTAGCCACTTCGGTCGATGGCCTCGCGCAGACCTGCAGCCGAGACTCGGGTATCCCTCATGGGACCATCCTGCCCTGTCACCCACCCTGATTTCACCGGGGTGATAACACGGGGCTGTCAGGATGGGAGCCGCCGGGGGCCGACGTCCGGGCGCGGCCCGGTGACGGCCTTCAGCACCGCCCGTGCGCCCAGCACGTGGACACCGTTCTCACCCACCAGGACGGGATCGAGGCGCAGCGCCGCGACCTGCGGATGCGCGTCGGCCAGCCGCCCGATCCGGCACAGCAGCTCCTCCAGATCGGCCACCGCCACGGGCGGATAGCCGTGCGCGCCGAACAGCAGCGGCGCGGCCTTGGGCGCCCGGACCAGCCCGGCGGCGTCTTCAGCCGTCAGCGGAGCGAGCCGGTAGGCGTCGTCGCCGAGCAGCCGGGCGGCGATCTCGCCCAGCCCGAACGACACGACGGCCCCGAAGTCGCGGTCCTGCACCGAGGTGACCACGGTCGGCACGGCGGGCTGCGGCGCCATCCGCTGGACCGCCAGCCGGGGCCCGAGAACCCCTTCCAGGTCCGTGTACGCCCGCGCGACCGCCCCTTCGTCGGGCAGGGCCAGGCGGACCGTCCCGGCGCGGCCGGTGCCGTCCCACTTGACCACGACGGGAAAACCCAGCCGCCGGGCCGCCGCGACCGCCTCCTCGGGCGAGCTCACGGTCTCCGAGGGCCAGACCTCCACGCCGTAGGCCCGCAGGAGATCGGCGGCGTCGATCTCGACCGGCTCCTCGGCCGCCCGGCAGACGATCTCCCGGGCGGCGACCACGTCGATCCCGCCGAGTTCGGGGATCGTGCCCTCGTCGCCGCGGCGCCACTGCGCGTGGCGTACCGCCAGAGCCAGGGCCCTGACCGCCTCCTCGGGCGCCGGATAGGACGGGATCGAACCCCGCGCGGGACCCTCTCCCGGCGCGCGCAGCGCGGCCGGGACCCCGGCCTCGCCCCGGAAGGTGGCCAGCACCGGCTTGCCGCTCTCCCCCGCGACCCGCACCAGCTCGGCGGCGACCTCGGCGTCGGGGCCGGGACCCGGCGGCATGTAGACGACCACGGCCGCGTCGACGTCCGGGAGGACCGATGAGAGCGCCGCGCCGAACTCGGCGGCCCCGGCGCGGGCGCCGAGGTCGGCGGTCGACGGGGCGAGGCCCGCGCTGACGCAGGCGTGGGCGGCCAGCCGGGCCAGGGCGTCGGAGTTGCTGACGATCCCGACGCGCGGCCCTTCGGGGAGCGGCTGGCAGGCGAGCAACTGGGCGACGTCGAAGAGCTGGGTGAGGTCGTCGACCCGGATCACGCCGGCCTGCTCGAACAGCGTCGACACCGCGCCGTCGGGCAGCCCGAACTCGGTGGCCTGCGACTTCACCGCCACGATCGGCTTGGTGCGGGAGATGCGCCGGGCCAGGCGGGTGAACTTGCGCGGGTTGCCCATCGACTCCAGATAGAGGAGGACGACCTCGGTCGCGGGGTCCTCCTCCCAGTACTGGAGCAGGTCGTTGCCGGACACGTCGGCCCGGTTCCCGGCGGAGACGAAGGTGGAGATGCCCAGGCCGCGCTGGTCGACGCGGTGCAGCAGGGCGGTGCCGAGTGCGCCCGACTGGCTGAAGAAGCCGATGCGGCCGCGCGCGGGCAGCCGTTCGGCCAGGGTGGCGTTGAGCTTGATCGACCGGTCGGTGTTGGCGATGCCGAGGCAGTTGGGCCCGACGACCCGCATGCCGTAGGCGCGGGAGATCCGCACCAGTTCCTGCTCGCGCCGCCGCCCCTCCTCACCCGTCTCGGCGAAGCCGCTGGAGACCACGACCAGGCCCTTCACCCCTTTCTGGGCGCACTCCTCGACCACGTCCAGCACGCTCTCGGCCGGGACGGCCACGACCGCCAGGTCGACCTCCTCGTCGATCGCGGCCATGTTCCTGTACGCCCGCACCCCCGCGACCGCCCGCACCTCTCTGTGCACCGGGTAGACCGGCCCGGTGAACTCGGCCCGGAGCAGGTTGCGCAGCACGGTCTGCCCGATTCCGCCCGGCTCCCGGCTGGCCCCGATGACGACGACCGACTCGGGCTTGAGCAGCCGCTCGATCGACCGGGCCTCGGCGCGGTGCTCCCGCCCGGTCACCACCTCGACCGAGTCGGGGGTGCTCGCGAGGTCGAGGGTCATCCGGACGACGCCGTCCTCGAACGTGCTCTGCGCCGTGTATCCGGCCTGCCGGAACATCTGGGTCATCCGGTGGTTGGCGGGCAGCACGTCGGCGATGAAGGTCCGGATGCCGCGCTCGCGGGCGGCGGCGCGCAGGTGTTCGAGCAGCACCGCCGCGAGCCCGCGCCCCTGGTGGGCGTCTTCGACGAGGAAGGCCACCTCGGCGTGGTCGGCGGGCTTGACCCGGTCGTAACGGACGACCGCCACCATCTCCGTTCCGATGGTGGCGATCAGGGCGAGCCGGTCGTTGTAGTCGACCGTCGTGAAGCGGGTGACCTCCCGTTCCGAGAGGCGCGGACGGGGGCCGAAGAAACGGAAGTAGATCGACTGGGCGGAGAGGCGGGAGTAGAAGGAACGCAACGGTTCGGCGTCATCGGGGCGGATGGGCCGCAGGTGAGCGGTGCCGCCGTCGGCCAGGACGACGTCGGCCTCCCAGTGCGGCGGATACGCGGGTTCCACCTTTCGAGGGTATCTGTGCACAAACGCGGGGGTTGGGCAACGGATGTGCATCGACTGTGTACGAGTGTCCGCCTCACCCCCCACGAAGCTTGCAGAAGCTGTTAAGTTTCCGGGGTCAGCGTCGATTTGCAGTAAGCAAGGTGGTGACATCATGACGCGGGTCGTCGTGGTGGGCGATCTCATGACCGACGCGGTCGCCCGCGCCAGGTATCCGCTCGCCCGGGCTAGCGACACTCCGGCCGTGGTGACCATGCACGGTGGCGGCTCCGGGGCCAACATCGCCTCGTGGCTCGCCGTCGAGGGCTCCGAGGTCGCCTTCATCGGGCGTCGCGGCGCCGACATCACCGGCCGCAACCGCGACATGGAGCTGATGGGCTACGGCGTCGACGCCCGGCTCGTCATGGATCCCGAGCGCCCCACCGGCACCTGCGTCGTCCTGGTCACCCACAAGGGCGAGCGCACGATGCTCTCCGACCCCGGCGCCAACGCCGCGCTGTCGCCGGAAGACCTGCCCCGTGACCTGTTCACCCAGGGCGGTCACCTGCACATGTCGGGTTACACGCTGATCTGCGAGGGCTCCCGCGATGCCGGTCTGGCCGCCCTCGACCTGGCCCGCCGCGCCGGCATGTCGATCTCGGTCGACTGCGCCTCCTCCGCGCCGGTCGAGCGCACCGGCGCCGAGCCGTTCCTCGAATGGACCCACGGCGCGAAGTTGCTGTTCGCCAACGCCGACCAGGCCAAGGTGCTGACCGGCCGCGACGAGCCCGAGGCGGCCGCCAAGGTGCTGACCGCCTGGTTCCCGCAGGTCGTGATCAAGTGCAACGCCGACGGCGCGCTCTGGTACAGCAACAACCGGTCCGACGCCGTCAAGGTCCCGGCCGAGCAGGTCGAGCGGGTCGTCGACGGCACCGGCGCGGGTGACGCGTTCGCCGCCGGGTTCCTGCCGAGCTGGCTCGACGGCAAGCAGCCGGCCGACGCCCTGGCGGCGGGCAACGCCCTGGCCGCCAAGTGCCTGGCCAACCTGGGCGCGCGCCCCCGGCTCTAGCCGAAAGTACGCCCGATCGCCGGCCGTTGGAACGATCAGGCCGGGGCCGTTGGCGCGATGTGAACGGGCGCCCCCGACCGCGACGATCTGAGGCATGACCGTCAGACGTCTGTGGATGTTGCCCACCGGGCTCGTGCTGCTCGCCCTCGTCCCCTCACTGGCCGGTGGCCTCCGGCTGGCCGAACTCTCCGGCGGCGGCCCCGTCACGCCGGACAACGTCCGCTTCTTCGACATGCCGCTGCCCGTCGTGGCCCACATCGTCGGCGCGGTGATCTACGCCCTGCTGGGCGCGTTCCAGTTCGTCCCCTCACTCCGGCGCGGCCCCTGGCATCGGCGGGCCGGGCGGGTGCTGGCGGTGGCCGGGCTCACGGTGGCCCTCAGCGGGATCTGGATGGCCCTCTGGTACGACCTGCCGGAGACCGACGACGGACTGCCGATGACGATCATGCGGGTGGGCGTCGGCGGGGTGATGGCCTTCGCCGTCGTGTACGCCGTCGTGGCGGTCCGCCGGCGGGATTTCGCCACCCACCGGGCCTGGATGATCCGCGCCTACGCGCTGGCGATGGGCGCCGGCACCCAGGCGTTCACCCATGTGCCGTTCGCCGTCGCCGGGATCACCCCCGACGACACCGGGCGGTTCGTCGCGATGGCCGCCGGGTGGGCGATCAACCTCGCCGTGGCGGAATGGGCGATCAGGCGTTCCTGATCCGGCCCGTCTCGTAGGCCCACATCGCGATCTCGACCCGGTTCCGGGCGCCGAGCTTGGCCATGAGGCTGGCGATGTGGGTCTTCACCGTGCTGACCGAGATGTGGAGCTCGTCGGCGATCTCATGGTTGGTCCGTCCCCGGGCCACGGTCGTGATGATCTGCTCCTCCCGGTCGGTCAGCGGCTCGAACGGCTGGACCGGGTCGGCCGTGCCGGCGAAGGCGCGCAGCAGGCGGGCGGTCACGTTCGGCGCGATCAGGGCGTCACCGCCGGCGGCGGCCCGGACCGCCTGCGCGAGCAGCGCCGACCCGGCGTCCTTCAGCAGGAAGCCCCGCGCGCCCGCGCGCAGCGCGGCGTAGACGTACTCGTCGAGGTCGAAGGTGGTGATGACGACCACGGCGACCTCGCCGGACAGCTCGCGGGTGGCCTCGATGCCGTTCATCCCGGGCATCCGGATGTCGAGCAGGCACACGTCGGGCCTGAGCCTGCGCGCCAGCTCGACCGCGCGGCGGCCGTCGGCGGCCTGGCCGACGACCTCGATGTCGTCGTGGGCCTCCAGGATCATCACCAGGCCGGTCCGGACGATCTCCTGGTCGTCGGCCACGATCACGCGAATGGTCATGCGGTCCTCGGGAGCACGGCGGTGACGGTCCAGCCACGGCCGGGGGCGGGGCCCGCCTCGCAGGTGCCGCCGAGGAGGGTGGCCCGTTCGGCCATGCCGAGCAGACCATAACCCGTCGCCCCCGGTTCGGGGGACTCCCCGTCGTCGGTGACCCGCAGCCTGACCCGGTCGCCGTCGGCGGCGACGAGCACGTGGATGCGGGTGGCGTGGCGGGCGTGCCGCCGGGCGTTGGTGACCGACTCCTGGGCCAGCCGGAAGATCGCGGCGTCGGTCGGGGGCGGGAGCTCCCCGAGATCGCCGAGCACCTCGACGTCGACGGGCACGCCGGAGCCCTTCTGGAGTTCCGGCAGATCGGCGACGCCCCGGGCCGGGTCGAGGTCGGCGGGGTGGCGCAGCACCCGGACCATGGTCCGCATCTCGGCCAGCGCCCGGGACGCCTCGGCCTCGATGACCTTCAGCGCCTCCACGGCCGCGTCGGGGTCCTTGTGGGCGCGGGCCAGCCCGGCCTGGGCCCGGATCGCCATCGCCGACACGTGGTGGGCGACGGTGTCGTGCAGGTCGCGGGCCAGGCGTTCGCGTTCGAGCAGCTTCACCCGCTCGCGGTCGCGCTGCTGGACCCGGACCCGGAACCTGACGGCGATCCCGGCGAGCAACGCGATCGAGACGACGGCGAGGGCCCCGACCAGGTCGGTGGCCGCCGGGACCGACAGGGCGACGTTGCCCAGCACGACCGCCGCGCCCGCCAGGACCTCGCGCCCCGACCCCCACCGGCCCAGCGTGTAGGGCAGGATCAGCAGGAACGCCGACGTGTGGGTGTCGTCGGGGCCGCCCATCAGCCGGTCGGCCACGAGGGTGCCGCCGAAGGCGACCACGACCACGAGCAGCGGATGGGCCCGCCGCCACCACAACGTCGGCACCAGCGCGAGCGTCAGCGCCACCACCGGCCAGGGCAGCTCAGGCCGCAGCACCCCTTCGAGCACGACGGCCGGGGCCAGCAGCGCGATCAGCGCGTGGTCACGCCAGACCCGCTTGGGGGGAGGCGGAAGAGGACGCGGCTCGTTCCACACGCCGTCATGGTACGAGTTCGCACTCGATCGCGGATCGGCCTGAAGTACTACCGTTTCCGAGGGTGACCGTGCCCGTCCGGCCCTGGTGTTCGATCGTGTACGTCCCCCGGAAGCCCCGCAGCGGGAGCCGGCCCTCCTCGTCGGTCCTCATGGTCGTCTCGGGCAGCCACCACTCGCCCCTGACCAGGTTCCGCAGGGCGTGGTAGGAGGGCTTGGGGGTGCCGTCGGCCCGGACGAATCCGCCGGGCGCGCCCAGCCAGGCGCCGTCCTGGAGGCCCCAGTAGGTGATCGCCCGCACGGCCGGGTGGCCGACCAGGGTGCGGTAGTGGCGGACGATCTCGTCGGCCTGCCGCTCCTCGCCCTCGGGCGTGGAGGGCCAGTCGTCGATCTGGTAGTCGTTCAGGTCGACGATCTCGGGCGGCATCAGGTGCCCCGACACGATGGTCGTCTCGGTGAAGTGGATCGGCAGGCCGTACCGGGAGAAGCGGTCGAGGGTCTCCAGGGTGCGCTCCTCGCCCCAGTAGCCCTGGTGCATGTGGCTCTGCAGGCCGAGCGCGTCGACGCGGACGCCCGCTTCGAGCACGCCCTCGATGAGGCACTCGTAGGCGGCCGACATGTCGAAGTCGTTGAGGAGCAGGGTCGCGCCGGGGTTGGCGTGGCGGGCGGCCTCGAACACCATCCGGATCATGGGGATGCGGCCGATGTCGCGGCACAGGCGGGTGATGCCGTTGTCGTACTTGTCGAAGATCGGCATGATGACGACCTCGTTGATCACGTCCCACATGTCGATCACGCCGGCGAAGCCGGTGACCTCGCGGGTGATGCGGGCGACCTGGGCGGCGGCGATCTCGCCGTTGTTGAGGTCGAGCAGCCAGTCGGGGGCGAGGGTGTGCCAGGCCAGTGGGTGGCCTTTCACCGGCACCCCCCGGTCCGTGAAGAACCTGGCCATCTCCATCAGCTTCTCGGTCTGCGGGCTGCCCATCTCGCCCTCGAACTGGGCCCAGTAGAAGGGCAGCGTGGCGAAGTTGAACAGCTCGAACCACTGGTCGGCCAGGGGGATGTCGCGTTCGAATCCGGTGCAGCCGAACAGGAACTCGTGATCGGTCTGCCGGACGAGCACGTCCTGCCCGGCGACGGGGTTCTGGCCGGCGGTGACGGTGACGAGGGCGTCCGCGACGCGGTGGGAGGGAAGCACCCCTCCCCTATACCTACGTCGTGGCCGCCAACACCAGGGGGAGCACGACCGGTGCGCCCGCGTGGCGGATCTGTGCGGCGGCCAGCGTCAGCGTCCAGCCGGTGTCGGACCGGTCGTCGACCAGCAGGACCGGACCCCCGGCTTCCGCGATCTTCGCGGCGAGTTCGCGGGGCATGGCCAGGGTTCCCCTGATCGCCTGGACGCGCTGGTTGCTGTTGAACCGCCTGCCCGGAGTGCCGTTGCGGTAGCCGAGTTCCCCCAGGTAGGACAGGCGGCCCACCTGCGCGAGGCGCTCGGCGAGGCTGCGTACCAGCCGGGGTTTGGAGACCGAGGGGACACTGACGACGGCGACCGGCCGCTGCTCCCAGCCCCACTCCTTCAGCACCTCGACGACCGCCCCGAAGACGTCGTCGGGCACATCCTGGTCGGGGCCCGCGAGGAGCTCCCTGAGACGGGTGCCCCAGCCGATGTCGGTCAGCCGGCCGAGCGCGCGGCCGGTGCCGGCCGAGAGTTCCGGCTTGATGCGGCCCTTGAGGTCGTCGAGGCCGGTAGGCCACTGGCGGCGGGGTTCGAGGTCGACGCCGGGCCGGACCAGCCGGTCGCGGGCGCTCTGCACAGCGGTCTCGGCGACGCCGGCGTCCCACCGGGCGCCGGTGCAGTTGTCGCACCGGCCGCAGGGGGTGGCGGTGTCGTCGTCGAGGTGGCGGCGCAGGAACATCTCGCGGCAGCCGTCGGTGGTGAGGTAGGCGAGCATGGCCTCCTGCTCGGCGGTGCGCTCGGCGGCGACCCGCTGGTAGCGGTCGGCGTCGTAGGCCCACTCTTCGCCGGTGGCCTGCCAGCCGCCCTTGACCCGGCGGACCGCGCCGTCGACGTCGAGGACCTTGAGCATCATCTCCAGCCGGGTGCGGCTGAGGTCGACCCGGCTCTCCAGCGCCGCCGTCGAGAGCGTCTGGTCGCCGAGCGCGGCCAGCGCGGCCCTGACCTGCTGTTCCGGCGGAAACGCCAGCGAGCCGAAATAGGCCCAGATGTCGCGGTCTTCGGTGCCGGGCAGCAGGACGACCTCGGCCCGCGCCACCCCGCGCCCGGCGCGGCCGACCTGCTGGTAGTAGGCGACCGGCGACGGCGGCGCCCCGACGTGGACGACGAACCCGAGGTCGGGCTTGTCGAACCCCATTCCGAGCGCCGAGGTGGCCACCAGCGCCTTGACCCGGTTGGCGAGCAGGTCGTCTTCGGCGGCGAGCCGCTCCGACGGCTCGGTCTGCCCCGAGTAGGCCACCACCGGGAACCCCTGGTCGCGCAGGTAGGCGGCGATCTCGGAGGCGGCGGCGACGGTCAGCGTGTAGATGATCCCGGAGCCCGGCAGCTCCCTGAGCGCGGTCGCCAGCCAGGCCAGCCGCTTCTCGGGTCCTCCGGGGGTCACGACCGACAGACGCAGGCTGTCGCGTTCGAGCGGCCCCCGGAGCACGAGCGCGTCGCCGAGCTGCTCGGCGACGTCACGCGTCACCCGCGCGTTGGCGGTGGCGGTCGTGGCCAGCACCGGCACGCCGGGCGGCAGCTCCTCGAGGAGGGTGCGCAACCTCCGGTAGTCGGGCCGGAAGTCGTGGCCCCAGTCGGAGATGCAGTGGGCCTCGTCGACCACCACGAGCCCGGCCGACTCGGCCAGCTCGGGCAGCACCTGGTCGCGGAACTCGGGGTTGTTGAGCCGCTCGGGGCTGACCAGCAGCACGTCGACGAGCCCCTCGGCGACCTGGCCGTAGATCTTCTCCCACTCGCCCGGGTTGACCGAGTTCACGCTGACGGCGTGGATCCCGGCCCGCTCGGCGGCGGCGATCTGGTTGCGCATCAGCGCCAGCAGCGGCGAGATGATCACCGTCGGGCCCTCGCCGAGCTCGCGCAGCAGCGCGGTGGCGATGAAGTAGACCGCCGACTTGCCCCAGCCGGTCCGCTGCACCACCAGCGTGCGCCTGCGGTCGAGGACCAGCGACCTGATCGCCGTCCACTGGTCGTCGCGCAGGGTCGCGTGGTCGCCCGCGAGAGCCCTGAGGCGCTCCTCGGCCTCCTCGCGCAGCATCTCCTCTTCGCTCACGGTGTCCTTAGTACCAGTAAATTCCTCATGTGGACGTCACCACCTGGTACCTCGAACAGACCTCCCCCTCCGATCTGCGCCCGGCCCGGCCCCCACGCGACGATGTCGACATCGTCCGGGCCGAGATCCCGTCGGCCGATTTCCACCGGTTCCTCTACTCGGCCGTGGGCGGCGGCTGGCAGTGGACCGACCGTCGCGACTGGACCGACGAGCAGTGGCTCTCCTGGCTCGGCCTGGGCGTGGAGACCTGGGTGGCCTACCTCCGTGGCACCCCGGCGGGCTACATCGCCCTGGAACCCCAGGGCGCTTCCGTGGAGATCGCCTATTTCGGGCTGATGCCCTTCGCGATCGGCAAGGGGCTCGGCGGCCACCTCCTGCACCACGGCACCGCCAAAGCGTGGACGTCGGCCGAACGGGTCTGGGTGCACACCTGTTCACTCGACTCCCCGGCGGCCCGCGGGAACTACGAGGCCAGGGGATTCCGCCTGTACAAGACGGAAGTCTCGAAGGTCTGAGTCGCGGGTGTCGGCGGGGACCGGCAAAATGTTCGACATGGCCCGACGAACCACCAGCCCCCCGCCCGACGAGGACTTCGAGGAGCGGATCGTCGACATCGACGTGTCCGCGGAGATGCGCACCAGCTTCCTGGAATACGCCTACAGCGTCATCTACCAGCGTGCGCTCCCCGACGCCCGCGACGGGCTCAAGCCCGTGCAGCGCCGCATCCTCTACTCGATGAACGAAATGGGGCTGCGCCCCGACCGGGGCCACGTGAAGTCGTCCCGCGTCGTCGGCGAGGTCATGGGCAAGCTCCACCCCCACGGCGACGGCGCGATCTACGACGCGCTGGTCCGCCAGGCCCAGCCGTTCTCGATGCGGCTGCCGCTGGTCGACGGCCACGGCAACTTCGGCTCGCCCGACGACCTGCCGGCCGCCATGCGTTACACCGAGGCCCGCCTGTCCGACGCGGCGATGCTGATGGTGCAGTCGATCGACGAGGACACGGTCGACTTCAAGCCCAACTACGACGGCCAGGAGACCGAGCCCTCGGTCCTGGGCTCGGCGTTCCCCAACCTGCTGGTCAACGGCTCGACGGGCATCGCGGTCGGCATGGCCACCAACATGGCCCCCCACAACCTGGTCGAGGTCGTGGCCGCCGCGCGGCACCTGCTGAAGCACCCCGACGCGACGCTCGACGACCTGATGAACTTCATCCCCGGCCCCGACCTGCCCACGGGCGGCTACGTCAACGGCCTGTCGGGCATCCACGATGCCTACCGGACCGGCCGGGGCACCTTCAAGATGCGGGCCACCGCGACGATCGAGAACGTCACCCCGCGCCGCAAGGGCCTGGTCATCACCGCGCTCCCCTACAACGTGGGCCCCGAGCGCGTCGTCACCAAGATCAAGGAACTGGTGACGGCCAAGAAGCTGACCGGCATCGCCGACCTCAAAGACCTCACCGACCGGCACAAGGGCCTCCAGCTGGTCATCGAGATCAAGAACGGTTTCAACCCCGAGGCGGTGCTCGAGGAGCTCTACCGGCTGACGCCGATGGAGGAGACCTTCGGCATCAACAACGTGGCCCTCGTCGACGGCCAGCCGCGCACCCTGGGGCTGCGCGAACTCCTCTCCGTGTACGTCGAGCACCGCCTCGACGTCGTCCGCCGCCGGTCCCTCTACCGGCGGCGCAAGCGCGAGGAGCGGCTCCACCTGGTCGAGGGCCTGATCGTCGCCCTGCTGAACATCGACGAGGTCATCCAGGTCATCCGCACCTCCGACGACTCGGCGGCGGCCCGCGGCGGCCTGATGGAGCGCTTCTCGCTCAGCGAGATCCAGGCCAACTACATCCTCGACACCCCGCTGCGCCGCCTGACCCGCTACGACAACCTGGAGCTCGACAAGGAGAAGGCGACGCTGACCCGCGAGATCGCCGAGCTCACCGAGATCCTCTCCTCCGACCTGAAGCTCCGGAAGGTCGTCTCCGACGAACTGGCCCAGGTCGCCAAGACCTACGGCACCCCCCGCCGCACCCTCCTGCTCGAGGGCGGCGTGGCCGCGGTCGCGCCGGTGCCCCTGGAGGTCGCCGACGACCCGTGCCTGGTCCTGCTCTCCTCCACCGGCCTGCTCGCCCGCACGGCCGACGCCTCGCCGCTGCCCGCCGAGGGCGAGCGCACCGTCCACGACGTGCTCGTGTCGGCCGTGCGCTCGACCGTCCGGGGCGAGGTCGGGGTGGTGACCTCGCTCGGCCGCATGATCCGCGTGAGCGTGGTCGACCTGCCGACCCTGCCGGCCTCGGCGAACCCGCCCTCCCTGGCGGGCGGCCACCCGGTGGCCGAATACGTCTCCCTGGCCGCCGACGAGACCGTGGTGGGCATCGGCTCCCTCGACCCCGACGGCCCCGGCCTGGCCCTCGGCACCGAACAGGGCGTCGTGAAGCGGGTGGTCCCCGACTACCCGGCCAACCGCGACGAGTTCGAGGTCATCACCCTCCGCGACGGCGACACGGTCGTGGGCGCGGTCGAGCTGACCTCCGAAGACCACGACCTGGTGTTCATCACCTCCGACGCCCAGCTCCTGCGCTACTCAGCGACCAACGTCCGGCCCCAGGGCCGCCCGGCGGGCGGCATGGCCGGCATCCGCGTCGAACCCGGTGCCAGGGTGATCTGGTTCGGCGCGATCGACCCGTCCCGCGAGTCGCGTGTGGTGACCATCGCGGGTTCGTCCACCGCCCTGCCCGGCACCCAGATCGGCGGCGGCAAGATCTCCGACTACGCCGAGTTCCCCCCGAAGGGCCGCGCGACGGGCGGCGTCCGCGCCCAGCGTTTCCTGAAGGGCGAAGACGTCCTCCTGCTCGCCTGGGCCGGTCCCGGCCCCGCCAAGGCCGTGTCGTCGGTCGGCAAGCCGGTGCCCCTGCCCGAGGAGATCGGCCGGCGCGACGGCTCGGGCGTGCGGCTGACCCACACCGTGGCGGCGATCGGCGGCGCCTTGTGACCGAGATCCTGGAGGCCGCCGACCGCCTGTGCGCGGCCATCCGGGCTCACGCCGAGGCGCTGACCAGCACGCCCCGCCTGTCCACGGTGGTGGTCCCGGCAGCCGTCGAGGTCGCCTGCCGGGATCGCCGACGCCGGGTGGCTTCGCGTCAGGACAGCTTGGTCTCGTAGGCGTCGTGGAGGTCCTGCCAGCCGTGGGCCAGGGCGTCGTCGCCGACGGCGCGGCCCTGCGGGGTGCCCGCCAGGAGGAGGTCGGCGGTGTCGAGGCAGACGTGCCAGCCGGCCGCGTTGCGGGCCGCCCATTCCGGGCCGGGCATGGTGTGGGAGAGGCGTAGCCGGGTGCCCGACTCCGTCGGTTCCAGCTCCCAGCGCAGGAGGTCGCCGCCCCACGTGTATTCGAGCAGGCGGGGGCGGTCGGCCTTGAGGATGGTCTCCTCGGTGCCGGCTCCGTCCATCACCAGGGTGGCGGCGCCGGGTGTGGCGAGGTCGCGGTCGGGCTCGAAGGGGGCCCACTGCTTGAGCCGGCCCGGTTCGGTCAGCGCGGCCCAGACCTTCTCGGGCGGGTGGCGGAGGTCGCGGGTGAAGACGAGGGTCCAGCGGCCGTCGTCCGCCGGATGGGCCGTGACGTCTGCGAGTTCCATGGCCTACTCCTGCCGGTCGAGGTGGGTTTCGAGGGCGTCGAGGCGGTCGTCCCAGAGGCGGCGGTAGGGCGCCAGCCATTCGTCCAGGGCGGCCAGCGGACGCGACTCGACGCGGTAGATGCGCTGCTGCGCCGCCGTACGCGACGAGACCAGCCCGGCCTCCCGGAGCACCTTGAGGTGCTTGGAGACGGCGGGCTGGCCCATCGACAACTCCCGCACGAGCTCTCCGACGCTGCTCTCCGACCGGCGCAACCGGTCGAGTATGCGACGCCGGGCCGGCTCGGCGAGTACGGCGAACACGTCCACCCTCTTATATTCCCCTTCAGGAATATAAGACGTCAATCACAGAGGCAGAAAAGGTGGCCGGCCGGGTCGAGGTAGACGACGAAACCCTGCTCGTTCCCCGGCTGGTGGTGGTGCTTGACGGCCCCGAGGGCGACGACCTTCTCCCCGGCCTCGACCAGGTCGTCGACGACGACGTCGAGGTGGGCCTGCTGCGGATGGTCGGCCTGCGGCCAGACCGGGGGAACGTAGTTGGGGGCGTGCTGGAACGCCAGCTGCACCGGCCCGCCGTCACCGATGGTGACCCAGTCGGTGTCGTTCTTCACGATCTCCCAGCCGAGGAGTTCCGCGTAGAAGCCGGCGAGGGCCTTGGGGTCGGGGCAGTCGTACACGAACGAATGGAGGGTGGCGATGGCCATGGACGTCTCCTGCTTTCCCAGAACGATGTAACCGGCTAAGAACCTATACCGGTGTCGCCGGATAAGCCAGGCAATTACCCCACCCCGCCGAGGCCCCCGCCTCCCCGCCCCTAGCCAGACGTCGGCTCGCCAAACCGACACCCTGGCCGCCTCCGCTCCGGACCGGTTCGGCCCCTTCTCCAGGCGGCCCCGACAACGTCTCCCCGGCCGCCGCGCGCGTGACGTGTTACCTCGCCAAGGCCTCCAGGAGCCGCGCCGGGTCGCCGCCCGCCCAGTCGGCCAGCACCTGCGATTCGCGGTCGCCCGGCTCGAACGCGTCCGGCTTCAGCATCCCGGTCTCACACAGGGCCACGATCAACGGGTCGTCTTCCGGCAGCGTGTCCACATAACAGGCCGCGTCGATGAGCGCGAGGGCCAGGCGGGCGTTGCGGCCCTCGTCAGACGGCTCCACACGGTCGAGGCGGTGCCGGGCGCGGGCGCGGAGATGGTCGGACAGGGGCGCGGTGGTGCTCATGCTCTCGGGTCTCCTCAGACGGTCGGCGACTTTACGTCACGGATAATTACCTAGGGTGACACGAGTTCGGGGGTGCTTCATCGCATTGGTAGACCCCGGGAAAGGTCACGAATGCGGTCTGCGGGAACATTCCGTACATGAACGGTGCCTTCGATGATCTGCTCTCGGCCAACGAGACCTACTCCGCCACGTTCACGGGTTCCGGCCTGACCGGCACGGCGGCCCGCGGACTGGCCGTCGTCACCTGTATGGACTCCCGTATCGACCCCCTCGGCCTGCTGGGCCTCAAGCCCGGCGACGCCAAGATCCTCCGCAACGCGGGCGCCCGCGTGACCGACGACGTGCTGCGTACCCTCGTCGTCGCCGTGTTCGTCCTCGGGGTCAACCGGGTCCTCGTGATGCCGCACACCGACTGCGGCATGACGAAGGTCACCGACGACGACATCCACGACCTGGCCATGGCCCAGGGTGTCGACACCCGGAGCCTCGACTTCCACACGGTGCCCGACCAGAACGCCGCCCTGCGGCACGACCTCATCCGCATCCGCACCAGCCCGTTCCTCGACGGCGTGGTGTCCGTCGGCGGGGCGATCTACGACGTCCGGACCGGCAAGCTGACGCCGATCGAGGAACTCCGCCGGAACGCCGCCGCGTAGATGACCGAGCTCGACCGGATCCTCCGGTTCAAAGAGGATCACATCCGCTCCCAGGCCGACGACGTCCAGGAGCACCTCTTCGGGTTCGCGGTCCGCAATCGCCGGTACGCCGCCTCGCACCACCACAACAAGGTCGTGATCACCGGCCCGGCGGACGCACAGGAGATCCTGGCCTTGGCCGACCACGCCCTCGGCGGGTCGGCCCACCGCCTGGTGGAGATCCACCACGAGCCCACGGCGCGGGCCGTGACCGGCGCGCTGACCGAGGCCGGCTACGACCACGAGTGCAACCTGCTGATGCTCCACCAGGGCGCCCCACCGCCTCCGGCGCCCGGTGTGGTCACCGTGACCCTGGCCGACCTCCACGAGCCCGTACGGGCGAGCTGGGCGGCCGAACTGCCCCATCTCAGCCCGGAGGAGCTCGACCAGCTCACCGAACGCCGCGCCACCCTCCTCCAGGACGGCTACGAGACCACCTTCCTGGCCGTGAAGGACGCGGGGGCCTCCATCGTCTGCCACGGCGACCTCTACATCCACCGGCCCTCGGGCATGGCCCAGTTCGAAGACCTGTCGACCCACCCCGACCACCGGCGCCGGGGCCACGCCCGCGCCGTGGTGACGGAGGCGATCCACCGAGCGGGCGAGCTGACCCTGTTCCTGGAAGCCGACGGGGCCGACTGGCCGAAGGACTTCTACGGCCGCCTGGGCTTCACCCCGGTCGGCCGGACCCACCACTTCCGCAGAATGCTCTGACCCGGGCAGGCCGCCCACCCCGTGGCATCCCCTGAAGGCCTGCCCTACAGGCGACCACGACGGGTGGGCACGCGACTCACACCTCTGCTCAAACATCCGCCCACTTCGGCGCAGGCCCGGTCACCTCGGCACGCCTGATCAGCCCGCCGCCGACCAAGCCACCCCGACGCCGGTCTCTTCTTCGACGCAGGCCCCCTGACATCAGGCAGCGGCCATTCAAAACGAAACCTGGCCGCCGACACAGGCGGCGCCCAATTGGTCAGGCGTCGATGTGGTCGCGGTCGATGTCGGAGGCCGAGCTCACGATGAACTCTCGCCGGGGCGCCACATCGCTGCCCATCAGCAGATCGAAGATGCGCTCACCCTCTTCCACGTCTTCGATCCGGATCCGCCGCAGCACCCGGTGACGCGGGTCCATGGTCGTCTCCGCCAACTGGTCGGCGTCCATCTCGCCGAGACCCTTGTAGCGCTGGGGCGGTTCCTTCCACTTCTTGTTCCGCTTGCGCAGCCCGGCCAGCACCTTGTGCAACTCGGCGTCGGAGTAGCAGTAGATGTACTTCTCCTGGCCCCGCCCCGGATTGGTGAGCTCCACCCGGTGCAGCGGCGGCACGGCCGCGAACACCCGCCCGGCCTCCACCATCGGCCGCATGTAGCGGTGGAACAGGGTCAGCAGCAGGCACCGGATGTGGGCCCCGTCGACGTCGGCGTCGGCCATCAGGATGATCTTGCCGTACCGCGCCTGCTCGATGTCGAACGAGCGGCCCGACCCGGCGCCCACGACCTGGATGATCGCCGCGCACTCGGCGTTCTTCAGCATGTCGCTGACCGACGCCTTCTGCACGTTGAGGATCTTGCCCCGGATGGGCAGCAGCGCCTGGAACTCCGAGTCGCGGGCCAGTTTGGCGGTGCCCAGCGCCGAGTCGCCCTCGACGATGAACAACTCGCTGCGGTCGACGCCGTCGCTGCGGCAGTCGACCAGCTTCGCCGGCAGCGCCGAGCTCTCCAGGGCGGTCTTGCGGCGCTGGTTGTCGCGGTGTTCCCGGGCCGCGATGCGGGCCTTGGCCGCCGCGACGATCTTCTCCAGGACGGCCCTGAGCTGCTGCTTGGCCCCGCGCGGCGGGTTGGTGAAGGTCTCGCGGAGCTCCCGCGAGACGACCGTCGAGACGATGCGGGTCGCCGCGGAGGTGCCGAGCACCTCCTTGGTCTGGCCCTCGAACTGCGGCTCGGCCACCCGCACGGTCACCACGCCGGTCAGACCTTCGAGGATGTCCTCCTTGGTCACACCATCGTCGTTGGCCCTGAGCAGCCGGGACTCACGCAGTAACTCGTTCATGGTCCGGACCAGCGCCCGCTCGAAGCCGAGCACGTGGGTGCCGCCCTTGGGCGTGGCGATCACGTTGACGAACGACCGCACGGTCGAGTCGTAGCCCTTGCCCCAGCGCACCGCGACGTCGACGACCATCTCGCGCTCGACCTTGGTCGGCGTCATGTGGCCCTGCTCGTCGAGCACCGGCACGGTCTCGTGGAAGTGGCCCTGGCCCTGCATGCGCAGCACGTCGCAGACGCCCTCGTCGCGGGCCAGGAACTCGGTGAACTCGCTGATGCCGCCGTCGAACCGGAAGGTCTCCTCGGAGCCCTCCTCAGTGCGGCTGTCGCGCACCGACAACGTCAGGCCGGGCACCAGGAACGCGGTCTGCCGCAGCCGGACGTGGATCTCGTCGAGCGAGACCTCGGCCTCGGGCAGGAAGATCTGCCGGTCGGCCCAGAACCGCACGCGCGTGCCGGTGACACGGGAGCCGAGCGGCCCGCCGTCGCGGAGGCCGGACTTCTTCTTGAACTTGGCCGCGGGGCCCGCGCCGTCGAAGATCCCGGGCACGCCGCGCCGGAAGCTGATCTCGTGGACCCGCCCGTCGCGGTCGACCTCGACGTCGAGCCGGGACGACAGGGCGTTCACCACCGAGGCGCCCACGCCGTGGAGGCCGCCGGAGGCGCCGTAGGACCCGCCGCCGAACTTCCCGCCCGCGTGGAGCTTGGTGTAGACCAGCTCGACGCCCGCGAGCCCGCTCTTGGGCTCGACGTCGACCGGAATGCCGCGGCCGTCGTCACGCACCTCGATCGAACCGTCTGGATGGAGCTCCACCTCGATGAGGGAGCAGTATCCGGCCAGCGCCTCGTCGACACAGTTGTCGACGATCTCCCACAGGCAGTGCATGAGCCCGCGGCTGTCGGTCGACCCGATGTACATACCTGGGCGCTTGCGGACGGCTTCGAGACCTTCCAGAACCGACAGATGACGAGCCGTGTAACCCGTCTCCGCTACCGTCACTCCAGCTCCCACGCTCAACAGTCGAACACGCGTACGCAGCTTAGCGCTAGGCGTGGTTTTACGCCTACCAGCTTGCCAGTTGTCGAGGGCTTCTCGTTACCTGCGGTGTGATCCACGTCACCTTTCGGAACATTCCGCTCTCGGCGTAGTCAGGAGGTGATTGGGAACGCCCTCATCCGGTTAGATGTTGTCCCAAGTGACTGTGACGCCAACATCCCCGGTCAACGGGGTGACCCGAAAGGCGATACGTGACTGGAGCTCTCGCCCCCACCAAGCCGCTGACCGCCCTAGACCGCTGCGACCGATGCGGCGCTCAGGCCTACATTCGCGCGACTCTTCCGGTAGGCGCCGAACTCCTGTTCTGCGCACACCACGGCCGACAGCACGTGGCCGCATTGCGCGACAAGGGCGCTGAGATCCAGGACGAGTCGGCCCGACTCAGTTCAACCCCCGCCTCCGCCGCTCCCGACGAGCGGTGATCCGGCGGCCGAAATCGACGACGACGGCGTGACCAGGCTCTCCCTGGTCACGCCGTCGTCTTTTCCGTCACGGCTCCGCCCACCCCGAGAACCGTCGGCCTGAGAGCAGATGTTCCCCGGCACCGCGTGCCACTGGCCTGGGGTTTCGCCCTAGGCTAGGCGCGTGCTGATCCTCCTGCCGCCCTCGGAGGGCAAGGCGGCCTCCGGCCGGGGTCGTCCCGTCGATCTCGACTCGCTGAGCTTCCCGGAGCTGACCTCCTCCCGCGAGAAGGTCCTCGACGCGCTCATCGACCTCTGCCACACCCCCGAGCAGGCCCGCCAGGTTCTCGGCCTGCCTCCCGGCCTGGCCGGCGAGATCGGCCGCAACCAGGGGCTGCGATCAGCCCGCACCGTCAAGGTCTCCGATCTCTACACCGGCGTCCTCTACGACGCCCTCAGCCTCGCCACGCTCGATTCCAAGGCCAGGGCCCGCGCCACGAAACGGCTCGTCGTGTTCTCGGGGCTCTGGGGGGCGCTCAGGCTCGGCGACCGGGTCCCGCCCTACCGGCTCTCGATGGGGGTCCGCCTGCCGCCGGTCGGCGGCCTGGCCGCGTTCTGGAAGCCGGGCCTCGCCCAGGTCCTCGACGGGGGCGCGGGGCTCGTGGTCGATCTCCGGTCGTCGACCTACGCCGCGGCCTGGAAACCCAGGAGGGAGACGGTCGCGGTCAGGGTTTTGCGGCACGACGGCACCGTCGTCAGCCACATGGCCAAGCTCACCCGGGGTCTGATCGCCCGGTCGCTGGTGGAGAGCCCCGCCCCGGCGAAGGACGCCGGCGAGCTCGCCCACCTGCTGACCAGGCTCGGTCATGCCGTCGAGCTCCACCCCGGCAGGCTCGACGTGGTGCTCAGTTCGTGATGACGTTCAGTTTGTGGCAGGCCCGCTGAAACTGGTTCTCCGGTTCCCCGCCGAGGTGTGACCACGGCAGTCTGCTGAACCGGCCGCCCGTCCGCGTGAGATGTCCCCTCGCCGGACGTCGCAGGTCGGACAGGAAGAAGGCGGCTCCGAAGGCGTTGTGGGCCTCGATGGATCGCGGATGGGCGGGGCCGATCCGGCGCTGCGACCACCGGCCGGCCGCGGCGACGATCTCTCGCTGGGCGTCGAAGCCGAACCAGCCGCCACGTGACATGGGAGTGCGTTCGGCGGCGACGTTCTCGAAGTGGGCCAGGGGGATCAGGGCCGGCAGGGGGCTGCCCTCGGGGGCGTTGGCGACCACCGTACGGGCGAATTCCAGCATTTCGGTCGCGGTGCCGCCCCAGCCGGGCGACAGGGTGATCAGCCGGGCCACGTTGGCCGGATAGAGCGTCGGCCAGCGGCGGGCGCATTCGTACCAGACGGAGTCCTTGTCGCTCCGCGGCCGTTCGAGGCCGACGGCGAGCCAGAGCATCGACTCCCACGGGACCGGGTCGGCGGGCATCAGGCCGGCCGCGGTCACGAGCGGCTGGCGGGCCGACTCCATGGCGGAGTGGTAGGCCTCCAACCGGCGGGCCTGCACGGCCCGCGCCTTCACTTCGGGTTTTATCTCGAAGGCCTCCTCGATTCTGGTCCTGCCGAGCCACAACCATAAATCGGGATTCGACTGATCTCTGGCGATGAGGCTCTCGATGCCGCGGCTCATTCCGATCGCGGCGCGGGAGAGGGCCTCGATACGCAGCGCGCGCACTTCGGGATCGCCTCTGGTGGCGGCCAGGATCGGGACGGCCGCCTCGACGTTACGGCGCTGAACGGCCAGAACCGCCTCGTCCAGCATGATGTCCGCCCATGGGCGGTCCGGGATCACTCGTGGCCCCCGAGCACGTGCTCGATCCACTTCGATTACTCCCATGGGGCGGCAGCATAGAAGTGACGAGTTGGTCACACGCAACTTTCGTGTTACGCCCAAGTAAAACAAGCACGTTAATACGGCCCGGTACGCAATATTGCGTGCCGGGCCGTATTAACGGACATCCGTTAGTCGAGGTAGTCGCGCAGGACCTGCGAACGCGACGGGTGACGCAGCTTGGACATCGTCTTCGACTCGATCTGGCGGATGCGCTCGCGCGTCACGCCGTAGACCTTGCCGATCTCGTCGAGGGTCTTGGGCTGACCGTCGGTCAGACCGAACCGCATCGAGACGACGCCCGCCTCGCGCTCGGACAGGGTGTCCAGAACGCTGTGGAGCTGCTCCTGGAGGAGCGTGAAGCTGACGGCGTCGGCCGGGACGATGGCCTCGGAGTCTTCGATCAGGTCACCGAACTCGCTGTCGCCCTCCTCTCCGAGGGGGGTGTGGAGCGAGATCGGCTCGCGGCCGTACTTCTGGACCTCGATGACCTTCTCGGGGGTCATGTCGAGCTCGCGGGCCAGCTCCTCCGGGGTGGGCTCGCGGCCCAGGTCCTGGAGCATCTGGCGCTGCACGCGGGCCAGCTTGTTGATCACTTCGACCATGTGGACCGGGATGCGGATGGTCCGCGCCTGGTCGGCCATGGCCCGGGTGATCGCCTGCCGGATCCACCACGTGGCGTAGGTCGAGAACTTGTAGCCCTTGGTGTAGTCGAACTTCTCGACGGCGCGGATCAGACCGAGGTTGCCCTCCTGGATCAGGTCCAGGAACAACATGCCGCGGCCGGTGTAGCGCTTGGCCAGCGAGACCACCAGGCGGAGGTTGGCCTCCAGCAGGTGGTTCTTGGCCCGGCGGCCGTCTTCGGCGATCCACTCCAGCTCGGCGCGGACGTCGACGGGGAGCTGGTCACCGTCGGTGCCGAGCTGCTCCTCGGCGAACAGGCCGGCCTCGATGCGCTTGGCGAGCTCGACCTCCTGCTCGGCGTTGAGCAGGGGGACCTTGCCGATCTGCTTCAGATAGTCCTTCACCGGGTCGGCGGTGGCGCCGGCGGCGGCGACCTGCGCCACGGGCGCGTCGTCGTCGTCGTCGGTGAGGATCAGGACCTCTTCTTCGACCTTGGCCACGACCTCGGCGCCCTTGGGCTCGTCGGTCGTCTCCTCTTCGGAGTCGCCCTCGCCCTCGGACTCGTCGGTCTCGACGTCGACCTCGACGTCTTCGATGTCCTCGATGTCGAAGTCTTCGATGTCGACGTCTTCGATGTCGTCGTCGTCTTCGGACAGCTCGGCCGACTTGGGCTTCGGCTCGGCCTTACCCGCGGGGGTGGCGGGACCGGTGGCCGGCGCCTCGCCGGCCTTGGGCTTCGCGGCGGGGACGGTCTTCTTCGCGGACGCGGCGGGCTTCGCAGCCGGGGCGGCCTTCTTGGCGGCCGGCTTCTTCGCGGCCGGAGCGGGCGCCGGATCGGTCACCACGGCGGTGACGGTCTCGGGCTGCGACTCCTTGGCGGCGGCGGCCTTGGTGGACGTCTTCTTGACGGGCGCGGCCTTGGTACGGCTCTTCGCGGGGGGCTTCGCCTTCTTCGGCCCCGCGGAGTCTTCGGCGGTGAGCCTGACGATGATGCCCTCTTTGCTGAGGCTGCGCAGGATTCCAGCGACTTGCGGTACCGGAATGTCCGCTTCCTCGACCGCCCGGCGGACATCCTCGGCTTCGAGGAAACCCTGCGAGCGCCCACGCTCGAGGAGCTGCTGAATCACTGGCTCGTTCAGCTCCGACGGCTTCGAGCGAGTCGAACTTGCAGGCGACACGAACACCTCTCGAACGAACGCATGGCGAGAATGGACCCAGGTGGTTGCTTCTTTTCCGATGGCGAGGCCGCGCGGAGGGCGACAAACCATTCTGGCACGCCGCCACACCCCGTACGGCCACCTCCGGCCGGTTGCCCTCCACCCTAGGCCGACCGAGACACTGGTGCGTACGGAAGCCGGTCACCGATACCCGAAAGCAACCGTTATGACTGATTCATTCAGTCACTCTTCGTGGCAGCGGGGACATGGACCGCAAGCACCGTGACGTCATCATCCTGTTCATACCCGGACAACATCCGGTCCACCAGGAAATCAAGCAACATATGGGGACTTGTCAAGATCTCCTCAGGGGCTTCGGCGACGACCGCGGAGAGCTCCCGCAGACCCGCGTCCAGGCCCCGCTTGCGGTTTTCGACGAGACCGTCGGAGTAGAGCACCGCCGTGTGGCCGGGCGGCACGGCGAACCGGAACTGCTTGCGGCTGGTGGCCCAGCCGAGCGGGGTGCCGGGCTGGTCGCTCTCCTGGAGGATCGCGGTGCCCTGCGGGGAGACCAGCAGGGGCGGCGGGTGACCGGCCAGCGCGAGGGTGCCCTCACCCGTGGTCGGCTCGACGACCATGTAGGCCAGCGTCGTGACCTGCTCTTCTTCTTCGGTCGCCTCGAAGACGCGGTCGAGTCCGGTGAGCACCGCCGCGGGCGGCGGGTTGGTCAGCGCCAGGGCGCGCATCGCGTTGCGGATGCGGCCCATTCCGGCGGCGGCCTTGACACCCTTGCCCATGACGTCGCCGACCACGGCGGCCACCCGGCCGTCTTGGAGCACGAAGGCGTCGTACCAGTCGCCGCCGACCTGGACGTGGCGGGAGCCCGAGCGGAAACGCTGGGCCAGCACGAGGCCGCGCACGACCGGCAGCCGCTCGGGGAGCAGGCTGCGCTGGAGCGTCTCGGCGGTGCGGTGCTCGCGCTCGAACAGGGTGGCCCGCTCGACGGCCAGCGCGCACTGACCGGCCAGGGCCTCCAGGAACACCCCGTCTTCCTGGGAGATCTTCTGGGGGCGGGTGAAGGAGAAGCGGAGCGCTCCCAGCGCGCGTCCCGCGGCCAGCAGCGGGAGGCCCACCCAGGCCCGCTCCTGGGTGTGGGCGAGGAAGCCGTTGATCTGGTCGGTCTCGCCGCCGGCGTCGGTGAGCTGGGCGCGCAGGCTCTCGGGCGACTCGGCGAAGACCGGGCGGCGGCTGTTGACGGCCATGGTCATCACGCTGGAGCGCGACAGTGAGATGTCTTCGCCGGGGGCGCCGCCCGCGTCGGGGATCGCGCCGGAGTTGATCACCTTGAGGGTGCCGCGGTCGGGGTCGAGCAGCGCGACGGCGGAGTGGTCGGCGGCCAGGGCGGTGCGGCCGACGTCGATGATGACCTGGACGACCTGCTCGACCGTGAGCGCCTCGGCCAGTATGGCCGTCGCGCCCTGGAGCCGGGCGGTGCGCAGTGCGGCGGCGCCGAGCTGGTCGGTCAGCCGGCCGCGCATCTCCTCGGCCTCACGCTGGGCGGTGACGTCGGAGTTGGCGCCGACCCACTCGACCACGCGGCCGTGGCGGATGATCGGGACGGCCCGCACCTCGAAGTCGCGGTAGCCGCTGGCGCGGGTGCGGACGCGGTAGCTCCACTCGAACATGGTCCGGCCGCGCAGGGCCTCGCGCCAGGCCTCCTCGGCGGCCGGGCGGTCGTCGGGGTGGACGGCGTCGAGCCAGCCGTGGGCGAGGTATTCCTCCAGGCCCTGGCCGGTGATGGCGCGCCACTGCGGGGCGTCTTCGACGACGGCGCCGCTGGGCGAGGTGATCCAGACGAGCTGCTGCTGCGACTCCACGAGCGAGCGGTAGCGCTCCTCGCTGCGGCGCAGGTCTTCTTCGGTGGTCTGGCGCTCGGTGAGGTCGACGCCGAACAGGGAGGTGCCGATGGCGGCGCCCTCGTCGTCGTGGAGCGGGAAGAACGAGATGGTCCAGTGGCGGGCGTCGCCGTTCTCGGCGCGGGTGCGCAGCCGCTGGTCGGTGACGGGAAGACGGTCGTCGTTGATCCTGCGCAGGGCGGAGTCGATCACGGTGGCCAGGTCGGCCGACAGGATGTCGGCGGGGAGGCGGTCGATATGCCGGTCGACAGCGATCCCGGTCAGCTCGGTAAAGGTGGAGTTGACACGGACAAAACGGCCAGTGGTGTCAAAGAAGGCGAAGGCGTAGGGCGCCTCCGACATGAGGCCCTTGAACAGGGCAGAGTCTGAGATGTCCAAACCCGACTCCCGGGGACGGGGCACGGAGGTTTCGGCGCTCATGGTCGGCACCTCCGTCGCGTGCCAGGGTCTCCCACGAGGCACATCTCCATAACTGTATTGAGTAGCGCAGTTCTGCCCTACATCATCGGCGATGGGCACGCGCGGACGGAAGCCCCGCCCGGCATGCGGTCAACGCATCCTGTCAAAAAAGCGCCACCTCGCGCAGCAAGATCTGACTTACTTTTTGGCGGCCTTCTTCGCTTCCTGCTTGGTCGCCCGCACTTTGGCGAGGCTGCCGGCGTCGACCACGTCGGCGACCGACCGGAACGCCCCCTCCTCGCCGTAAGCCCCCGCGGCCTCGCGCCAGCCCGGCGGCTGCACGCCGAGCTGTTTGCCCAGCAGCGCCAGGAAGATCTGCGCCTTCTGTTTGCCGAACCCCGGAAGGCCGGTCAGGCGGCGCAACAATTCGGCTCCGCTGCCCGCGTCGGCCCAGACCCGCTCGGCGTCGCCATCGTAGTGGTCCACCAGATGGGCCGCCAGTTGCCTGATCCGCCCGGCCATCGAGCCGGGATAACGGTGCACGGCCGGTTTCGCCGAAAGTATCGCGGCGAAGGCCTCCGGGTCCATCGCGGCGATCTCGTGGGCGTCGAGGTCGTGGCCCAGCCGCTCGGAGATCGTGTGGGGACCCTGGAAGGCCCACTCCATCGGGATCTGCTGGTCGAGCAGCATGCCGACGAGCAGGGCCAGGCCACTGCGCCCGAGGAGTTCGTCGGCCTCGGGACGCTGTGTTAGCCGGATGTACATGTTTCCAGCTTCGCACGCGTCACCCTGGTGTGTTTGGCTCATGTAACAAAACCACGCGGAGGGTTGACACCAGCGCGGAAAGTTATGGAATGAGAGACGGCACTTTCGCCCGACAACCGGTGCCCCACCGAGCACCGGAATTCCCACATTCAGCGAGGATGCCTGCCTCTATGCCTACACTCGCCACGAGCTCCACAGCCGCCGGAACACGCGCTGGAACACGTGCGGCCGTCACCGCGCGGCTCGCCGAGGAATTCCTCACCGTCCCCCTGGTCACCGTCGAACGGTGCGTCGACGACGTCCGCGCCTGCACCGAGCATCTCGGCGTCGACGTCACTCCCGCGGGCATCGAACGCATCGCCCGGGAGCACCTTCTCGCCCTGGTCAACTCCGCGCCTCCGAGCAGGAGATAAATAACGGGGTAGTCACCGGGCCGCGTTACGGTGCCTTTTGGCGTCGTAATGCGAGAAGGTAGAACAGTGAGTCGAAGACGGAGACGAGATCCCCGGGAAAATCCGCCGGACGACGTCTTCGCGGAGATGCTCCTCGCGGCCCGTGAACTCCTCGCCGTCAGGAGTCCGCTGGACGCCGAGCTGATGGTGTCCGACATGCTGGGCGCCTGGTGGGGGAAGCGGCTTCGCGGCGGCGACGTGGAGCAGATCCTCGGAGAGGGCCTCGTCGACTACGCCGCCAAGGCGGGCACCCCCGCCGCGCTCACGCTGCTGATCTCGGTCGCCTACCTCGGCACCGCCCGGCAGGCCGCCAAGGCCGAGGGGGCCGCGCTGGCCCTCATGGAGTCCGACGTCGCCCGCCCCGGCTGGGCCGACCGCGTCGGCGCGGTCAAGCCGCAGGGCTGCTACGTCTCCCGCGACGTCTACGGCGACCAGGACACGGTGGTCAGCACCTTCGCCTACAACGGCGACGACACCCACGCGCTGGTGCTGGTGGTCGACTACAACATGCGCGGCATGGCCCGCGACGCCTGGGTCTCCACGCAGGTCGACAAGCTGCTGGAGCAGGCCGGTCTGGAGGCGGCGGGCAACCCGATGTTGCTGTTCGAGGAGATCGAGCCGCAGCAGGCGCGGGCGCTGCTGGAGTTCGCCATGAAGGCGGCCAGGGAAGAGGCCTACGACCGCAAGGCGCCCAAGGTCGTCAGCGACAGCTACTCCGCCTACCACGCCTTCGCGCGCTCCCGGATCAAGGCGCTGCCGCCCGGCCGCAAGCGGCCGGCCCCGGCCCACAGCGAGGCGCCCTACACGAGGGAGCGGCGGGCCATGCTCGCGGCCGAGTTCCTGGCCAGCGACGCCGCCGAGAACCTGAGCGACCCGTCGGCGGCCTCGCGCTGCGCCGACCACATCATCGACTACGGCTGCGACCAGGATTTCGGCCGTCCCCATCGGGTCAGCCCGGCCAAGTGCGAGACGTTCCTGCTCGACTGGCTGCCCCGCAAGATCATGCTGACCCCGGCGCAGCAGGACGCCATGCCCCACGTGCTGGCCGCCTGGGTGCGCTTCGCGGGGTCGCGCATCGGCCTGCCCGACCAGGCGATCCGGGCGACGCTCGACGCGGTCTGGGAGGCGACCGCCCGCTTCGGCGTGGCCTACCGCGACCCGACGTCGTTCGGGCTCGACCGCGAGCTGGTCGAGCGGCTCCTCCCCGACGGCGACCTCTCCGCGCTGGCGCGGCGGGCGTTCGTGTTCCCGGTCCTCCAGGGCACGTACGGCGACGTCGAGCTCGACCGCCTCGATCCGGCCGACGAGGCCGACCGGCGGATCCTGCTGGAGATGGACCACGCCGGGGAGTTGTCGCGCCCCGACTTCGCCGAGCACCTGGCCTGGCACGAGGAGATCGCCAAGCGCCTGTGGGACGGCGACCCGCCCCAGATGTGGGAGGCGGCCCAGCGCCTGATCGACCTCGGCCACGACCGTCACGACGTGTTACACGTGCTGATCGAGATCGCCGAACGCATCGGCGACCACCCCGACGAACTCGCCGCCGCCCTCGACGACATCGCCGACATCCCCGACGAGCCGCCCCTCTAGGCTGGGGATCATGAGGATCGACCTGAACGCCGACCTCGGCGAGGGATTCGGGGCCTGGAAGCTCGGCGACGACGCCGCTCTCCTGGAGATCGTGACCAGCGCCAACGTGGCCTGCGGCTTCCACGCGGGCGACCCGCTGACGATCCGCCGGGTGTGCGAGGCGGCGGTCGCCCGGGGTGTGGCGATCGGCGCGCAGGTCTCCTACCGCGACCTGGCGGGGTTCGGGCGGCGCGAGATGGACGTGCCGGCCGAGGAGCTGCGGGCCGAGGTCCTCTACCAACTGGCGGCGGTCGACGGGATCGCGCGGGCCGTCGGCGGGCGGGTCGCCTATGTGAAGCCGCATGGAGCGCTCTACAACCGGATCGTCTGGGACGAGGTGCAGGCGCGCGCCGTGGCCGACGCGGTCGCCGACTACGGCACGCTGCCGGTGCTGACGGTGCCGGGGTCGGCGTTACAGGAGCTGGGCACGCCGACCGTGACCGAGTACTTCGCCGACCGGGCCTACACCCCCGAGGGCACCCTGGTGTCGCGGCGCGAGCCCGGTTCGGTGCTCCACGACCCCGTCGAGGTGGCCGCGCGGGCGATCCGGATGGCCCGCGAAGGCGTCGTGACCGCCGTCGACGGATCGCAGGTGCGGGTGACGGCGCGGTCGATCTGCGTCCACGGCGACACCCCCGGTGCGGTGCGCCTCGCGCGCGCCGTCCACGACGCGCTGGTCGGCGTGGGTGTGGCAGTGGAGGCGTTCACGTGATCCGGCGGGTGGGCGAGAACGCGCTGCTCGTCGAGACCGGCTCGCTGGCCGCCTCCCACCGGCTCGACGCCCGGCTGCGGCTGCTCACCGACGTGGAGGAGATCGTGCCGGGGCCCGAGACGGTGCTGGTGGTGGGCGGCCGGGCCGATCGGCTCATCCCCCTGATCGAGCAGCTCGACCACGCTCCCCTGCGCGAGGCGGGCGGGGAGACGGTCGAGATCCCGGTCGTGTACGACGGCGCCGACCTCGCCGACGTCGCGGCGCTGGCGGGCATCTCCGTCGACGAGGTGATCGCCCGCCACACGGGCTCGGAGTTCGTGGCCGGGTGGCTCGGCTTCGCGCCGGGGTTCGCCTATCTGGTGGGCCTTGATCCTTCTCTGCACGTCTCCCGGCTGGACCGGCCCCGGACCGCCGTGCCGGCAGGGGCGGTGGCCATCGCCGGGGCCTACTCGGCGGTGTATCCCGCCGCCTCACCCGGGGGTTGGCGTCTGCTGGGACACACCACCCTCTCGGTGTGGGACGTGACGAGCGACTCCCCCGCCTTGCTCAAGCCGGGCACGAGGGTCCGGATGGTCGCCGCATGACGGTGGAGATCATCGCCCCGGGTCCCTACGCCACCGTCCAGGACTTCGGCCGGCGTGGTTACGCCCACCTCGGCGTGCCCCGGTCGGGGGCGGCCGACCTGCCGAGCCTGCGGCTGGCCAACCGGCTGGTGGGGAACGCGGAGGACGCCGCCGCGATCGAGCTCACGTTCGGCGGGGCCACGCTCAGGTTCGGGCGGGGCGGGTGGGTGGCGCTCACCGGAGCGCCGGCGCCCGCGTCGCCCGGCGGGATGTGGGCACCCTTCTGGGTGGCTCCCGGGCGGTCGCTGGAGATCGGCGCGCCCTATGAGGGGTTGCGCACCTATGTGGCGGTCCGGGGCGGGATCCGGGTGCCGCCGGTGCTGGGCAGCATGTCGACCGACTCGCTCTCGGGGCTCGGGCCGCCGCCGCTGACGGCGGGAACGGTCCTGGACCTGGGCGAGCCGATGTTCGGGCTGCACGCCGACGTCGCGCCCCAGCGCCCGATCTCGGCCGGTCCGGTCGTCGAGGTCGTGCGCGGGCCCCGCGACGACTGGTTCACCGACGACGGTTTCGCCACGTTGTGCGCGGGGGCGTACAGGGTGAGCCAGGACAGCAACCGGGTCGGGGTGCGGCTGACCGGGACGGCGCTCAGGCGGGCGCGGGCCGGGGAACTGCCCAGTGAGGGCATGGTCGCGGGCGCGATCCAGGTCCCACCGGACGGGCAGCCCATCGTCTTCCTCGCCGACCACCCGCCGACCGGCGGTTATCCGGTCATCGGCGTCGTCACCACGGCGGACCTGCCGAAGGTCGCCCAGCTCAGGCCGGGCGACCGGCTCGGCTTCCGGCCGCGCCGGGGCGGCTGACCACCACGTCGAGGGGTCTGCCCAGGGCGCCGGCGACCTTCTCGGCCGCCTTCTCCACGCCGGGCGCCTCTTCCAGCATGGTCGCGGTGAGCACGCCGTCGCGGGCGTCCCAGGTGCCGACCACGCGGCCCCGGTGGACCACGACCGGGGAGATCCAGCCGGCCGTTCTGCTGACCGCGGCCTTCGCCGCCGCCGGCAGCAGGGGCTCCAGATCGCGGGGGGCGCCCATCACGTACTGGTCGAAGCCGGGCAGCAGGAAGGTCTCCTCCGACGGGCGGGCCGCCCTCAGGTCGTCGGCGTGTTCGGGCAGGACGAAGAGTTCCTCGCCCTCGACGGTGATCGTCGCGGGCGCCAGGTCGGCGAACCAGCGGCGGAGGACAGCGCGCCGGGTCAGCCCCCGGAACAACCACCCGTCGAAGGCGGCCATGCTCGCCGGGCCGTGGGCGCCCAGGAAGGCCCGCAGCAGTTCGACGCCGCCCTCTTCCGGCGACATCTCCCCCACCCTGGGTGGCGCCGTGAACGTCACCTTGCCGCCGCGCGGCACCCCGTGGCAGAGCTCGCCGAGGAAGCTCAGCGGTTTGAAGAGCTGGCCCCAGCCGGAGGCCAGCTTCTCGCGCAGGTGTTCGTCGCCGGTCACCGCGATCACCGCGTCGACCAGCTCCTCCCTGGTCAGCGGCCCGTTGGCGAGCGCCTCTGGCACCGCGCCGATGATGGCGTCGAGTTCCGCCGCCGACACGCCGCTGCCGCGGTGCCAGGAGGGTTTGTCCCAGTAGCGGAGGGTGCCCAGCACCGCGCGGTAGACCGGCCAGGAGGCGGTCGGCAGCAGGTGCAGGGTGCCCCGGATCGACCACGTCTTGATGAGGGTCTGGTCGGTCCAGAGCGCCTGCTCGATCTCCGCCCCGGCCGCCCGGCCGAGCCGGAGCGAGATCGCCAGCTCGGCCGAGGACGCGACCTGGGCCTGCACCCCGCAGAGCCGTTCGGCCACGGCCACCGCGCCGGGGCCGGGAGCGGTCACGAACTGGCGGCCGAGCCGCCAGGCCAGCACTTGGGGCCATGTCAGGTCCATGGCCCGCACGCTATCGGACGGCTACGACACGAATCCGATGTCGGCGTAGTCGAGGTCGCGGAACCCGCGGGCCCCGACGTTGGCCAGCTTCCCGTCGACGGCCACGGTCTGCGGCCGCTGGTAGAGGGGCAGGACGTTGACCTCGCGCCACACCAGCCGGTCGGCCTCGTTGATCAGCTTCAGCGCCTTGGCGGGGTCGAGTTCGGCCATGGCCGCCCTCAGCTTCGCGTCGATCTCGGCGTTGCCGCTGCGGCCGAGGTTGGCGTTCCACGAGACCTCGTCGCCCTGGGAGCGCACACCGTCGGCGTAGGTGCCGTAGGAGGCCGAGACCGGGAACGGGGTGCCGACGTAGGAGAAGGGCGCGATGTCGTAGTTGCCGGGAATGACGTACTTGGTGAAGAAGTCGTTGCTCGGGACGGTCTCGATGGTCAGCTTGATCCCCAGCTTGGCCAGCATGGCCTGGGTGATCTCGCCCTCCGAACGGGCGAGCTGGAGGCCCGAGGGGATGACGAAGCGCAGGTCGAGCTGCTTGCCGGCCTTCTGGCGGACCGCCCCGTTCAGGCGCCACCCGGCCGCGTCGAGCAGCGCGCCGGCGCGGGCGGCGTCGGGGCCGGCGAGTTCGCCCGCGTTGGGGCGGTAACCCTGCTGGCTGTTCATCAGGAAGTGGTTGTCGAGCAGCGTGACCGGCCAGTTGAGGCCCTTCAGGTCGCTCTTGGCGATGACCGCGCGGTCGACGCCCAGGGCGACGGCCTGGCGGACCCGGATGTCGGACAGGATCGGGCTCTCGCCGTTGAAGGTGAAGTGGCGGAAGTCGGGGCCGGCCGCCTGGCGCACCACCGCGCCCTCGGCCGACTTGACGCGGGAGAGGTCGGCGGCCGACGGGCCGATGTCGAACACGTCGAGCTCGCCGTTGGCGAAGGCGGCGACGCGGGCGTCGGACTCCAGGCCGCGGAACACGATCGAATCGAGCTTGGCGGGCTCGCCCCACCACTTCTCGTCACGGTTCAGGGTGATCGTCTTGGCCCGGGTGTCGAAGGCGCCGAACCGGAACGGGCCGGCCGTGACGGGGATCTTGCCGACCCAGCCCCCGTTGAACGCCTGCGGCGAGGCGGTCGCGCCCTTCGGGTAGAGCGGCGCGAACAACGACCGCCAGTCGCCGAACGGCCGCGCGAAGGTGACCACGACCTGGAAGTCGTTCTTTCCCCTGGCCACCGAGGCGATGTCCTGGTAGCCGGTCACGTTGGCGACGTGGAAGGCCGGGTCCTTGCCGCGCAGCGCCCTCCACTGGGCGTCGTAGTCGGCCCAGGTGATCGGCTGGCCGTTCGACCAGCGGGCCTTCGGGTTCAGCGTGTACGTCACCACCTGCTTCGGCGAGGTCGCCGTCACGTCGGCCGCGGCCACGTAGTCGGGGTCGAGCGCGAGCACCCCGTGTTCGTCGGCGCGGAACGGGCGGGGCATGAGGGCGTCCATGACGGTCTTGACGTTGGTGTGGTTGCCGTCGATGTGGTTCTGGTTCCACTGGGCCGGATATTCGGTCAGACCCCAGCGGAGGGTGCCACCGGTCTTGATCTCGGCGCGCGGTGTCAGGTTGAGGTCGGCGGCGGTGACCGGGGCGGCCTGCTCGCCGGGCGCCCCCGGCTGGGCCGCGCAGGCGGCGGTGGTCAGGGCCAGTAGCAGGGCGCATGCGCGTTTCACGGTGCTTCTCCTGGATGGTGGTGGCAGGCGGCTCCCGAGTCACCGCTGATCTCGGGTTCCTCGGTGACGCAGCGGGATCTCGGGGCGGCGGGGAGCTCGGCGTACAGGGGACAGCGGGGGCGGAAACGGCAGCCCGTGGTGGTCGTCGGCTCGCCGTCGCGCAGGGCGGAGGCGCGCAGCAACGCCCTCGTGTAGGGATGGCCGGGGGTGGTGAAGACCTGGCGGGCCGGGCCGATCTCGGCGATCCGGCCCCGGTACATGACCGCGACGCGGTCGGCGATACGCCGGATCAGCGGCAGGTCGTGGGCGACGAACAGGTAGGACAGGCCGCGTTCCGCGCGCAGGTTCTCCAGCAGCTCGACGATCTCGGCGCGGATGGTCGGATCGAGGGCCGAGACGGGTTCGTCGAGCACCAGCACCTCGGGGTCGAGCGCGATGGCCCTGGCGATGGCCACCCGCTGGCGCTGGCCGCCGGAGAGGTGGACGGGGTGGCGGGCGGCGTAGGAGACCGGCAGCCCGACCTGCGCCAGCAGTTCGGGCACCCGTCCCGGTGAGCGGCCGTGGGTGGTGAGCGGCTCGGCGACGATCGCCCCGACGGTCATGCGCGGGTCGAGCGAGGCCGACGGGTCCTGGAAGACGATCTGGAGGTCGCGCCGGACCCGGCGGCGGTCGCGCCGCGACAGGCGGGCGGTGTCGCGGCCGAGCACGGTGATGCGGCCCCGCTGCGGCCGGGCCAGCGCCATGATCTCCATGAGCAGGGTGGTCTTGCCCGACCCCGACTCGCCGACGAGCCCGAGGGTCTCGCCCGCCCGCAGGTCGAAGCTGACCCCGTCGACCGCCTTGACGCCGGGGTGGTGCCGGACCAGGTCCCGCACTTCGAGGACGGTCCGGACCGGCCGCGCGGCCGCGGGCCGGTCGCCGGCCCGCGTCGCCGCGATCAGGGTCTTCGTGTACGCCTCCCGCGGCGCCCGCAGCACCTCCTCGGCCGTCCCGGTCTCGACGGTCAGGCCGTGCCGCATGACGTGGACGCGGTCGGCGGTCTCGGCCACCACGGACAGGTCGTGGGTGATGAGCAGCAGCGCCGCGCCGGTCTCGCGCCGCGCGGTCGTCAGCACGTCGAGGACCTGGGCCTGGACGGTCACGTCGAGCGCGGTGGTCGGCTCGTCGGCGATGAGCAGGTCGGGGCCGTTGGCGATGGCCATCGCGATGAGCGCGCGCTGCCGCATGCCGCCGGAGAACTCGTGGGGGTAGGACCTGGCCCGCTGGTGGGGGTCGTGGATGCCGACCAAATCGAGCAGTTCCACCGCCCGCCGCGCGGCCACCTTGCGGGACACCCGCTGGTGGGCCCTGATCGCCTCGGCGATCTGCGCCCCGACGCGGTGGACGGGCGTGAACGCCTGCAGCGGATCCTGAAACACGATGGCCATCGCCCGCCCGCGCAGCGTGGTCAGCCGCTTCTCGGAGGCGGTGGTGAGCTCCTCGCCGTTGAGCCTGATCGACCCGGTCGTGGACGCGGTGCGCGGCAGCAGCCCCATGACGGCCAGCGCGGTCGCCGACTTCCCGGAGCCCGACTCCCCGATGAGCCCGAGGACCTCGCCCCGCGCGACGGAGAAGCTCAGGTTCCGCACGGCCGGCGTCGTGCCGAACGAGACGGACAGGTCGGTGACCTCGATCATTCGCACGCTCGCAGGGCCGGGTCGAACCGGTCGCGCAGGTCGTCGCCGACCAGGTTGACCGCGACGATCAGGGCGATGAGCAGCCCGGCCGCCCACCAGAACGTCCAGGGGGCGTAGAGCGCGGTCGGCGCGCCGTCGGCGATCAACGACCCGAGCGACACGTCGGGCGGCACCACCCCGAACCCGAAGTAGGACAACGACGTCTCGGCGAGGATCGCCGCGCCGACGTTCACGGTGGCGTCGGCGACCAGCAGCGACGCCAGGTTCGGCACGACGTGGCGCAGCACGATGCGATGGGACGGCACGCCCATGAACCGGGCCGCCTTCACGTATTCGCGGTCGCGCGTCACGATGGTGACCCCGCGCACCGCCTTCGCCGTCACCATCCACATGAACGCCGTCAGCAGCACGACGAGGGCGATCCAGTCGTCGTGCCCCGACGAGACGACGGCGACGACGAGGAAGGCCGGGATGACGAGCAGCAGGTCGGTGACCCACATCAGGGTGCGGTCGACCCAGCCGAGGAAGTAGCCGGCGAACGCCCCCACGAGCGCCGCCACGGTCGTCGCCGCGACCGCCACGACGAGCCCGATGAGCAGCGACCTGCGCAACCCCAGCAGCGTGAGGACGAGGATGTCGCCGCCGGAGGGCGTCGTGCCGAAGGGGTGGTCGGCCGACGGCGGCTGGAGGAAGGCCTCGAAGTCGCGGTCGGCGGGCGTCCAAGGCACCAGGATCGGGCCGAGGACGGCGAGCGCGGCGAGGAAGCTCAGCATCGCGAGCCCGGCGATGCCGGTGGCCGAGAACATCCTCGGCCGGGTGTGCGGCGGCGCCCCGACCGGGGTGGCGAGGTGGGGCAGCGTCACGCTCATCGGGTCCTCCCGGGGTTGAGCACCCGCTGGAGCACGTCTGCCGCGACGGCCGACAGCAGCAGCGCCGCGGCGGCCACGGCGGTGATCCCGGCGACGGTGTTGACGTCGCCGGTCTGGATGGCGGTGATGAGGCGCTGCCCGAGGCCGTGCCAGCCGAAGACCGTCTCGGTCACGGTCGAGCCGACCAGGAGCGCGCCGAAGGTGAAGGTCAGATAGGTGGTCGTGGGGATCAGCGCGGTCCGCAGGGCGTGCCGGACGACGACCGTGCGCCGGGGCAGCCCCTTGGCGCGGGCGGTGCGGACGTAGTCGGCGTTCAGCACGTCGAGCATCGCGTTGCGCTGGTAGCGGCTGAAGACGGCGGCCAGCGGCAGGGCGAGGGTGAGCGCGGGCAGCACCAGATGCCGGAGCCGGTCGAGCGGGCCTCCGGTGGTGGTCTCGCCGCTGACCATGAGGAACCGGGTTCCGGTCGTGTCGTTGAACCAGATCGCGCCGACGATCAGCACGTTGGCCAGCACGACCGCCGGCACCGCCAGCAGCAGGAACACCACCCCGCCCGACAACCGGTCGAACCAGCGGCGGTGGTGGACGGCGGCGAGCGTGCCCACGGTGAGCCCGAGCAGCGCTCCGGCGACGAGGCCCGCCGTCACCAGCCGGAGCGTCACCCCGGCGCGGTCGGCCAGGTCGGCCCCGACGCTGAGGCCGTCCCAGGTGCGGCCGAAGTCGCCCCGCGCGAGGCCGGAGACCCAGGTGAGGTAGCGGTCGAGCAGCGGGTCGTGGTCGTTGAGGTTCACCTCGGACAGGGCGGCGTCGACCACGGCGACCGGCGGCGCGGGGGTGCGGCCGGCGTAGTTGGCCCGGGGATCGAGGGTCACGGCGGCCAGCAGCCACGCCAGGCTGGAGGCGACGACGATCAACGCCGCGTAGTTCACCAGTCGCACCATGATTCCCACCACCACCTCGTGTCACAGAGTAGTGGCAGAGCGTGATCAAATCAGGCGAGCCGAACGCGTGGATCGAGGAACGAGTACGCCACGTCCACGAGAATGTTGGCGATCACGATGAACGCGGCGGCCAGGATGGCCGCGCCGATGATGACGGGCAGGTCGCCGTCGCGCACCGACCGGATCATGAGCTGCCCGATCCCCTGGAGACCGAAGACCGACTCGGTGACGACGACGCCGCCGAGGAGGGTCCCGACGTCCACGCCGAACTGGGTGATCACCGGCGTCAGCGCGGCCCGCAGGCCGTGCCGGTAGGTGACCGACCGCTCGGGCACGCCCTTGGCCCGCGCCGTACGGATGAAGTCCTCGCCCAGCGTGTCGAGCATCGACCCCCGGGTCAGCCGCACGTAGACCGCCGCCTGGACCACGGCCAGGCAGACCCACGGCATGACCATCGTCGACAGGAACGCCCCGACGTCGATGAACGGCGAGATGTAGGGTCCGGGTTGCAGCCCCGACCCCGGGAACACCGACAGGGCCAGATAGATCATCAGGATGCCGAGCACGAAGGTCGGCAACGAGATCCCGGCCAGGACGAGCACGGTGAGCGTGCGGTCGCGCAGGCTGCGCGGCTTGGTCGCCGAGATCACCCCGCCGCCCACTCCCATGATCATCCACAGCACGGCCGCCCCGAAGACCAGCCACAACGTGCCGGGGAGGCTCTGGAGGATGAGCGTGGAGACGGGCGTCCGGCTGATGAACGAGGTGCCGAGGTCACCGCGCAGCAGGCCGCCGAGGAAGCCGACGTACTGGGTGAACAGCGGCCGGTCGAGCCCGAGTGTGTCCTTGATCTGCTCGACGACCTCGATGGGCGCGCGGGGCCCGGCCAGCCGCCGCGCCACGCTGTCGGCCGGGCCGGCGAAGAACAGCAGGAACACCGTGGTGGCGACCAGCCACAACACGACGATCCCGAAGACGATCCGCCGGATGAGAAAGCGCCACACAGGTCACCTCCTGGGGTCGAGCGCGTCGCGGATGCCGTCCCCGAGGAGGTTGAACGCGAGCGTGGTGAGCAGCAGCAGCACGGCCGGGAAGATCAGCAACCCGGGGGCCACCCGGTAGAAGTCGGTCGAGTCGGCCAGGATCGCGCCCCAGCTCGGGGTGCGGGGGTCGACCCCGAGCCCCAGGAAGCTGAGCGTGGCCTCGAAGACGATCGAGGTCGGGATGAGCAGCGAGGCGAGCACGGTGACCGGCGCGACCAGGTTCGGCAGCACGTCGATGACCATGATCCGCAGCGGCGAGGCGCCGAGCGACCTGACGGCCTCGGTGAACTCCCGCTCCCGGAACCCGATCGTCTGCCCCCGCACCACCCGCGCCATCGCCGCGAACGAGAAGAACGCGATGACGAAGATCGTCAGCGGCACCGACGCCCCCACCGCGGCGACCAGCACGATCGCGACCAGCAGATAGGGAAAACTCAGCACCACGTCGAGCACCCGCGCGAGCACCCCGTCGACCCACCCGCCGTAGAACCCGGCGAGCAGCCCGACGACCACCCCGAACACCGTGGCCAGCACGGTGGCGCTCAGGCCCACGAGCAGCGAGATCCGCGCCCCGTAGGCGAGCCGGACGAACAGGTCCCGCCCGAGGCTGTCGGCCCCGAGCCAGAACTCCGCGCCCGGCCCGACGGGGAGCCCTTCGGGCGTCAGCGCGGTCGACGGATACTGCGTCAGCGGGTCGTGCCCGGTGATCAGCGCGAACAGCGGCGCGAAGATCGCCAGCAGCGCCACCAGCACGATCACGACCATGGACACGACCGCGGCCCTGTCCCGGCGCAGCCGCTCCCAGGCCAGCCGCCACGGCCCCTTGCCGTGCACGACCTCGACGTGCACGGGCTCCGCCTCGAAGGCGGCATCGGTGAGGCTCACCCGGCCCTCCCCTCAACCTTCGGCCGGGCCGGCCGCCCGGATGGACCCGCGCCGCTGCCGCCACGCGAGACCGCCCACCCACCCGGGGCCGCTCCAGCATTCCCCGCCCGGCCGACAGGCGCGGTGCGGGCAACTGCGTGTTGTGGACAACCGTGGCGGCTCATCGGCCCGCCTCCCGGATCTGCGGACGTTCACGACCGGAGACCGCCCACCCACCCGGGGCCGCTCCAGCGTCGCCCGCGCGGCCGACATACCTGGCGACCGCACGCTGTGGAAAACCGTCGCGGCTCATCGGCCCGGCTCCCGGTTCTGCAGGCGTTCGCCCGGTTCCATCGGGAAGTGGCAGGCCCACTTGTGGCCGTCTCCCAGCAGCAGCGGCTCCTCCACGGTGCATCTCTCCTGGGCCTTCGGGCAGCGGGGATGGAAGCGGCAGGCCGGCGGCGGGGAGATCGGCGAAGGCACGTCGCCGCGCAGGACCACCCGGTCCCTCGGCCGGTCGGGGTCGGCGACCGAGGCGGCCGACAGCAGGGCCGCCGTGTAGGGGTGCCGGGGGCGCTCGTAGAGCTCCTCGCCGGGGGCGATCTCAACGATCTTGCCGAGGTACATGACGGCCACGCGGTCGCTCACGTACCGGACGACGGACAGGTCGTGGGCGATGAAGACGTAGGTCAGGCCGAGTTCGGTCTGCAGGTCCTTGAGCAGGTTCACGACCTGGGCCTGGATGGAGACGTCCAGGGCCGAGACGGGCTCGTCGCAGACGACCAGGCGCGGGTTGAGGGCCAGCGCCCGCGCGATGCCCACGCGCTGCCGCTGGCCGCCGGAGAACTCGGCCGGGAAACGGTTGTAGTGCTCGGGGTTGAGGCCCACGAGCGCCATCAGCTCCCTGACCCGTTCGCGCCTGGACGCGGGGGTGCCCTCGCGGTGGATGACCAGCGGGTCGGCGATGATCGACCCGATCCGGCGGCGGGGGTTCAGCGAGCCGTAGGGGTCCTGGAAGACCATCTGCACGTCACGCCGCATGTCGCCGTCGAAGGTGATGGTGCCGGAGGTCACCTCGTACAGGCCGGTGATGCAGCGCGCCAGCGTCGACTTGCCGCAGCCCGACTCCCCCACCACGCCGAGCGTCTCGCCGGCCTCCACCGACAGGCTCACGCCGTCGACTGCGTGCACCCGGCCGACCTCGCGCCGGAAGAAGATCCCCGACTTGATCGGAAAGTACTTCCGCACGTCGGAGACGTCGAGGAGGCTCATCGGCCCTCCTCAAGCCAGCAGGCGTCGGGGTGGTCTTCGGGGCCGAGCATCGGCGGCTCCTCGATCGGGCAGCGTGGGATGCGGACCGGGCAGCGGGGGTGGAAGGGGCAGCCGGTCGGCGGGCTGAGCAGGCTCGGGGGGCGGCCCTCGATGGGCTTCAGGCGTTCCTTGCCCTGGGGCAGCGAGTTGAGCAGGCCTCTGGTGTACGGGTGGCGCGGGTCGCGGAACAACGCCCGGCGGCCGGCCTTCTCGACGAGCTTGCCGGCGTACATGACCATGACCTCGTCGGCCATGTCGGCGATGACGCCCAGGTCGTGGGTGATGACGATCAGCGCGCAGCCCAGCCGCCCGAGGAGTTCGAGGATCTGCGCGCGGACCGTCGCGTCCAGGGCCGTGGTCGGCTCGTCGGCGATGATCAGCTCGGGGTCGAGGGCCATCGCCATGGCGATCATCACCCGCTGGCGCATGCCGCCGGAGAACTGGTGCGGGTAGTCGCGGGCCCGCGCGCCGGGGATGCCGACCTGTTCGAGCCGCTCCCGGGCCACCGACCAGGCCCGCTCCTTGCTGACGCGGCGGTGGACCAGGACCGCCTCGGCGATCTGCCGGCCGACCGGGTACATCGGGTGCAGGCTCGACAGCGGGTCCTGGAAGACCATCCCGATCCGGGCGCCGCGGATGCGCCGCAGCCGCTCGGCCGGCATGCCGATCAACTGCTCGCCGTCGAACAGGGCCGAGCCCTCGACGCGCGCCCCGGGGACCAGCCCCAGGAGGGCCTGGACGCTGACGCTCTTGCCCGAGCCCGACTCGCCGACGACCCCGAGCGTCTGCCCGGCCTGGACCTCGAACGACACGCCGCGCACCGCCCGCAGGTCGCCGTCGGGGGTGGTGAACGTCACGCGCAGGTCCGAGACCTCCAGAAGGCTCATGAGGCCAGCCAGAGCTGGGTGTAGTCGAACTGCTGGGTGAGGGGCGTGTAGAGGGCGTTGCGCACCCGCGCCGAATGGAAGATCGGCACGTTCTGCGAGGTCAGCGGCACGATCGGCGCGTCGGCCATGATGCGGGCGTTGGTCTGCCGCCACAGGCCCTCGGCCTCGCCGACGCCGGGGGCGGTCAGCGCCCGCGAGATGAGGTCGTTGACGGCGGGATCGTTGTAGGCGCCGTAGTTGGTCGAGCCCTCGGTGTAGTTCCGGCCGTCGAACAGGGGCACCACGATCGAGCGGGCGTTGTTGCCGTACCAGTCGGGGATCCAGCCGGGCGCGCCGATGTCCCATTTGCCCTCGCGGCTCTTCTGGACGCTCGACAGGTAGCGGCCGTAGAAGTCGTCGGGGGCCGTCGGGATGAGCTGGGTGGTGATGCCGCACTTGGTCAGGTCGCCGGCGATCGACTGGGCGACCTTCGGGTGGTTGCCGTTGGTGCGGTAGGGGAACTGCAGGTTCAGGTCGGCGACCCCGGCCTCGGCCAGCAGCGCCTTGCACTTGTTCACGTCGCCGCGGCCACCTGGGGTGGCGTAGGGGCGGACCGCGCTGTCGTACCCGATGGAACCCGGCGGGATCGCCCCGTCGAGCACGGTGTTGATCTTCTGGCCGCCGTAGATCTGGGCGATGGCCGCCTTGTTGACGACGTAGTTGATCGCCTGCCGGACCTTCACGTTGGCCAGGGCGCGGTTGTTGTTGGGGCTCTGCATGTTGAACGCCAGGAACGGGTTCAGGGTCGAGCCCTCGTAGACCTTGTAGTCCGGGTTGCCGGTCAGGCGCGGGATGGCCGAGGTGGGCACCGGCTGGTCCCACGACAGGTCGGCGACGCCCGCCTCCAACTGCTGCTGGACGACGTCGGGGCTGTCCTGGCCCAGGGTGACGAGGATGCGGTCGACCCAGCGGTGCCGGACCGGATCACTCGACTGCTTCCACACGGGATTGTGCTCCAGCATGATCTGCCGGCCCGCGAAATAGGTCGTGATCTGGTAGGGGCCGGCGGAAATGGTGTTCTGCCGGAAGTCCGGCCCGTCGGGCACGTATTTCTCGTATTCGACCGGCGCGGCCGAGGCGAAACCGAGCGCCATGATGTTGAGGAAGTCGCTGGCGGGCGCGGTGAGCTGGATCTTCAGCGTGGTCGGGTTCACCGCCTGCACGCCCTTGATGCGGGTGGAATTCATGAACTTCGCCATTCCCGCGGCCGTCTTCGGCTGCTTCTGGAAGGCGGTGAAGAATTCCTGGAAACCCTCGATGGTCTGCGTGTAATAGGAGATGCCGCCCGACGGCTGCACGGGGTTGGCCAGCCGCTTCAGCCCCCGCTCGAAGTCTGCGGCCACGATCGGGCGCGGCGGGCTGGTGTTCCACATGACGTCGGGCCGGAGCGTGAAGGTGTACGTCTTCCCGTCGTCGCTCACCTTCGGCAGCGCGGCGGCGACGTCGGCTACCACCGTCCCGGCGACCGAGATGTCGCTCCCGGCCGGATAGGTGACCAGTTGCCGGGTCCAGGTGCGGCCGAGGTTGTAGGCGACGACCGTGTAGGACGACGACGGGTCGAGGTGGTCGACGTCGCCGGAGCCGACGACCCTGAGCATGCCGCCCCTCTGCGGCCCGCTCCCCGTCGCGGTGGTCTGACCGCCCCCACAGGCCGCGAGAACCATGGCGAGGGCCGGGACCAGCAGACCGGCACGTTTCCTCATGGGACCCCATCATGTGATCACGCCACCGATGGGGCCGCAAAACCCGTGCCAGGTGTCGGTCAGGACAACTCGTCGACCGCCGACCGCACGTCGTCGCCGGTGATGGTGGTCAGCTCGGCCGAGGTCGCGCTGCCCTGCGCGGCCAGCCGGACGTCGCGCCGCATGGCCGCCCGCTCGTAGAGGGACCGGGCGAACCGCCCGTTGCCGAGGCCGTCGATGAGGCGCTCCTGGCAGACGTAGCCGAACACGTCGTTGAGGTCGCGCGTGGCGGCGGCGTCGAACCGGTCTCCGGCGTCGGCGGCGGTCATCTCGGCGATCGCCGAGAGCTCCTCCGGCGAGTAGCTCGGGAACACGACCCGGCTGTTGAACCGGCTGCCCAGCCCGGGGTTGGTGGCCAGCAGCGCGTCCATCTCGCGCTCATAACCCGCCAGGATGATGACGAGCCGGTCGCGGTCGTCCTCGGCCCTCTTCAGAAGGGTCTGTACGGCTTCCGCCCCGAACGCGTCACCACCCGAGTAGCCCGAGTTGATCAGCCCGTAGGCCTCGTCGATGAACAACACCCCGCCGAGGGCCCGGTCGACCAGCTCGTTCGTCTTGATCGCGGTCGCGCCCAGGTGTTGCCCCACGAGATCGGGCCGGGACGCCTCGACCACGTCGGGCCGGGCCAGCAGGCCGAGCGCCGAGAAGATGCGGCCGAGGATGCGGGCCACGCTCGTCTTACCGGTGCCGGGAGGCCCGACGAACACGAAGTGGCGTGTCTGCGACTGCACCGGGAGCCCCTGCTCCTCGCGCATCCGGGCCACCCGTAGCTGCGCGGTGATGGCTCTGACCTGCCGCTTCACCGGTTCGAGCCCGGCCATGCGGTCGAGGTCGGCCAGAGCGTCCTCCAGCGTGGGGGTCGCCTGGTAGCCGCGGAACCGCGCGGTGATCTCGCCGAACGCCTTGGAGACGTCGGAGGCCGTCGTCGTCACCAGGTCTTCGCCCCGGGGCGCTCCCCCGACGCTGATCACCCGCACGTCGCGGGCCTGCGCCGCGGCCTCCACGACGCTGCGCGCGAACCGCGCGTTGCCCAGTTCGTCGACCAGGCCGCGCCGGTGGACGTCGTCGAACAGCCCCAGCAGCACCGGCCGCGCGGCCGGGTCGAGCCGGTCGCCGCGTTTGACCTGGAGCGCCTCGGTGATCTCCAGCAGCTCGGCCGGCTGGTAGCTGGGGAACCGGACGCGGGTGGAGAACCGGCTCGACAGGCCCGGGTTGGAGGCCAGGAACGCGGTCGTCTCCTTCTCGTATCCGGCCAGGATGATGATGAGCCGCTCGCGGTCGTCTTCGGCCCGTTTCAGCAGCGTCTGCACGGCCTCGTGGCCGAACCGGTCGGTCTGCCCGTCGCCGGAGTTGATGAGCGCGTAGGCCTCGTCGATGAACAACACGCCGCCGAGGGCGCGGTCGATGAGCTCGTTGGTCTTGATGGCGGTCGCGCCCAGGAACTCGCCGACCAGGTCGGCCCGCTGCGCCTCGACGACGTAGGGGGTCTCCAGCAGGCCGAAGGCGTAGAAGATCGAGGCGAGGCTGCGGGCGACGCTGGTCTTGCCGGTGCCGGGCGGGCCGACGAAGACGAAGTGGCGCATCGGCGCGTCGGAGGTCAGCCCGGCCTCGCGGCGGAGCCGGGCCGCCTCGATGGAGGCCGCTATCGAACGGACCTGCTCCTTGACGGGTTCGAGGCCGATCATGCCTTCGAGCTGTGCGAGGGCCTGCTCGACCGTTATCTGCGGAGGGCGGGCCTGGTTGTCGCCGTGGGCATGAGGGTGGGGCGGCGTGCCGCCCGCGCGCACCCGCTGCTGGGCGGGCACCTCGGGCGGGGCCTGGCGGGCCTTGGCCTGGCGGGCCAGCACGAACCGCCAGACGAGTACGACGGCGGCGGCGCCGTAGGCGCCGTAGAGCGCGGCCGGGTCGCTGACCAGGCGTAGCAGCATGCCGGTGATCGCGGCCGCGCCCAGCGCGAGGGCGGTCGTCAGCCACGGCGGCACCCAGCGGATCAGGTGGGCGATCCCGGCGACCACGAGGCCGAGCAGCCACAGGGGGAACAGCAGGAAGGTGCCGATCGCCTGGCTGTTGGCCACGACCATGATGAACGGGCAGATCACCGACCAGGCCGCGACCACCAGGAGCGTCGCCGCGCCGCGCGGGAAATGCAGGGCCAGGACCGTGAACGCCAGGATCGTCAACGTGGCGAAAAAGGTATAGAGCATATCCCAGCCGAGTCCGGCGGCCAGTGCCACCGAAGCGACCAGTAACCCGATGAAAACGGCTCTTCGGGCGACCGGAGGAAGAGCGAAATAGCGCTGTCGCGCCTGCTCGAAAGCGTTTCTCGCAGCCACTCGCCCCGTGGGGCGGGCTCGGCCGTCCTCCCGCATCCTGCCTCCCCGGTCCGCCCCCGGTTATACCGCACGGGAAAGACGAATGGGTGGACCTAGCGCGTGCGAGCCTGGTGGCGGCCGGGATATTCCCGGACCAGAACCTCACGTGGGGTGATCCGCAGAACGTCGTTGTCGGCGATCGCCACTCCGCGCACCTCGGCCCAGAAACGGGGGTCGCCGACGAACACCGCCACACGTGGGTCGCGCTCGACGGCCTCCCACGCCTCGTCTCCGGCGATGACCCGCATCTCGCCCGACGGGCTGACCGACGTCACGGCGCTGACCGCGACGGAACGGGGGCCGCCCGGACCGGCGTAGGAGAGGACGACGCTGCGGGAATAGGTGGCGGCGTGGCGCACCTCTTCGGTGAGGCCCGACGAGGGGCCGAGGTCGGCGGGCGGGTGGTCGCGCGGCACGAGCGAGGCGCGGGTCGGCCCCGGGGCCCCGCGCCACCAGGCCGTCGCGGCCCTGATCGCGAACGCGGCGGCGGCCAGGCCGAGCGCGGCCCAGCCGCCCTGCCAGGCCCGCGTCCAGCCGGGGACGGCCCCGGCGGCGACCAGGCAGCCGCCCGCGGCGGCGAGCAGCACGAAGGCGGCGGCCAGCCAGCGGTCACGGCGCAGCACCGGCCCCAGCACCGGCCCCAGCACCGGCCTCGACACCGCCACCGGCCTTACCACCGACCTCGCGCCGTCACCCGGCCCCGCCACCGGCCCCGCACCGTCACCCCGCCCTACCACCGGCCCCGCACCGTCACCCCGCCCTACCACCGGCCCCGCACCGTCACCCCGCCCCGCCACCGGCCCTGCCACCGGTCCCGCGCCGCGGTCCGGCCGGGACCATCGGCCGGCGAGGGCGAACCACAACGGCACAGCGAGTGCGGCGAGCGCCATGCGGGGCCATGGCAGCGCCGCGAGGGTGAGGATCGTCCACCAGGCCCGTCCGGCGATCACCCACAGCGTGACGTCGGTGTCGCGGCAGGCGACCGCGTCGCCGGGCACCTGGGCGAACTCGGCGAGGGCCCGCACCGGGCGGCCCCGCCACGCCTCCACCAGCAGCCGCAGCACGAGAACGGCGGGGGCGTTGAACAACACGAACCCGAGCGCGCCGGCCCACTCTCCCCCGGCGGCCGGGGCGAGGAACGAGCCGGTCAGGGTGATCTCCAGCGCGGGCATCCCGGCCACGCCGATCACGTAGGCGGCCACCGTCATCACCGCGACGGTCACCGAGACGCTCAGCCACAGGTCGCGCCCGAGCATGGCCGGGACCAGCGGCCACACCGTGATCCGGGCGGCCTGCCGCCAGGTGATCACCGGAACCGCCGCCAAAACGGCGTATCCGGCGATTCTGGCCTCCTGATAGAGGTCGAAGCCGAGCCCCGCGACCGAGACGGCCGTCAGGGCGAGGGCCAGGAGCAGCCGGATCCGGCGCGACCAGGTCTCCAGGGCGCGGCGGGCCCGGCCGGTGTCGCGCGGGTCGGCCTCCCAGGCGGGGTCGTGGTGGTCGCGGTGCCGGTCCCAGCGCAGCAGGGTGAGGCCCAGGTTGACGCGGGCCCCCGGCTGGCCGGGGTCGCGGCGCAGCGCCGCGCGGTAGCTCGCGGCCGCGGCGTCGTGCTCTCCCCTGATCAGGGCCAGGTCGCCGGACAGAGCGTGGGGGCCGGGCTCGTCGGGGGCGTAGCGGACCGCGCGGCGGGCCTCCTCCCACGCCTCGCGCCAGCGGGCCGGGAACCGTCGGAGCGCCCCGGCCAGCCGGAGTCGCGCGGCCCAGGAGCCCGGCGCGAGCCGGACGGCCTCCTGGGCCGACGCGACCGCCTCGGAGTCGCGGCCGAGACGTTCCAGAGCGAGGCTCGCCAGGCGATGCCCCCACTCGCCGTGCGGATCACGATCCACCGCCTGACGAGCGGCCTCCAGCGCCTCCTCGGGCCGGTCACGGCGTAGTAGTGCCGCCGCGACCCCACACCAGGCCCGTGGATCGGCGCGGTCGCTCGGGGGCGGCACCTCGGGCCCGGGTTCCCGCCGGGCACGGGAAGGGTGATCCTCGGCGTCGCTCCCCACCCCCGAATGATCTGGTGCCGGGCAGGGCGTGGCTAGGGTCCGGAATACACCTCTATCTCTCTAGAGAGGTCGCCCTGGAGTCAAGCGCGGCGCCAGCCACTTGACCGCCATGACGTAGCGGTGTTCAAGGTTGGCGTGGGTTCCGTCGAAGAGCTCGAAGAACACGTTCGCGGCGGGCACCCCGGCCCTCCGTACCTCCTCGTGGAAGGCGATGGCGCCCATGTCGAGGAAGTATTCGTCGTTTCGCCCGGCGTCGATCCAGACGCTGTGCAGGCTCCGGAGCGCCTCGGCGTGCTTCGGGGCCATGACGACGGGGTCATATTCCAGCCATCTCGACCACACCTCGGGAACCAATCTCCCGAGGTGGTCGAAGGGCATGTCAACCGAGCCGCCGGGGTTGGCGGAGTAGGACGCGGCGTTGCCGTAGAGGATGACGATGTCGCTGCCGGGGCAGCGTCCGCCGGTGGCGTGGAAGCGGTCGAGGAACTTCTCCCACGAGCCGTCGTACTCCTCGCGGAGGATCCGGGCGGCGGGCCCGAACTCCCGGGGGTACAGCACCTCGAACAGGGCGTCGCCCGCGTGGGTGGCCAGGGCGCCGAACAGGCCGGGGCGCAGCATCGGGGTGATCATGGCGCCGTAGCCGCCGCTCGACTTGCCGGTGATCGCGCGGTGCTCGGGCGCGGCCAGGGTGCGGTAGTGCCGGTCGACGTACGGCACCACCTCGTCGCAGAGGTAGGAGTGGTAGGCCCCGTGGCCGTGGGAGTCGACGAACTGGCCGCCGCCGAGGCGGGTCCAGGCGTCGACGTAGACGACGATCGCGGGCGGCGCCTCTCCGTCGGCGAAGACCCGGTCGAGCATCTCGGGCACGGTCCGCCGCCACGGCTGGCGGTTCCCCCACATGACGACCTGGCCCGAGTATCCCTGGATGACGTAGATCGTCGGGTACGCGGTCACGCCGTCGTCGTAGCCGGGCGGGAGGTACACCCACAGGGGGCGTTCGTGGGAGTCGCCGAGAGGGTTGTCGCGCAGGACCTCGCTGACCACGGTGGCTCGATCGACGCGTCCGGACATTTCTGCATTCCAGGGCAGCATGCCCATCACACTATGACGGGACTTATCGGGATATTGGGGCGGAGACCGAGTCTTGGCAACCGCCTGAGTGATCTTCGCTCGATCACCTAAGCTGCGCCTCATGTTCCCGAGGGCCGACCCGAGAGCGGACCGGTGGGCGATCCTCGCGCTGCTGTGCTTCAGTCTGCTCCTGATCGCCGTCGACGCGACCGTGCTGCACATCGCCGTGCCGGCGCTGACGGCCGCGCTCGAACCGACGGGTGTGCAGCTCCTGTGGATCATCGACGTCTACTCGCTCGTCGTCGCGCCGCTGCTGGTCACGTTCGGCACGCTCGGCGACCGCTTCGGGCGGCGGCGGCTGGTGCTGCTCGGTTACGTGGTGTTCGGGATCGCCTCGCTCGCGGCGGCGTTCGCGGCCACGCCCGAGGCGCTGATCGTGGCGCGGGCGTTCCTCGGCGTCGGCGGGGCGATGATCATGCCCGCGACGCTCTCGATCATCCGGCAGGTCTTCACCGACCGGCGCGAACGGGCCGTCGCGCTGGGGATCTGGAGCGCGGTGGCGGCCGGGGGCGCGGCCGTCGGTCCGGTGGTCGGCGGGGTGCTCGTCGAGCACTTCTGGTGGGGCGCGGTGTTCCTGGTCAACGTGCCGCTGCTGCTGGTCGCCCTGCCGCTGGCCGCCCGGCTGATCCCCGACGTCAGCCACCGCCACGGCCACTCGTGGGACTGGCCGAGCGCGTTGTCGTCGGTCGTCGGCGTGCTGGCCGTCGCCTTCGGGCTCAAGGAGGCCGGCTACGGGCACACCGTGGGCCGGGGCGCGGCCGTGCTGATCCTGCTGGGCGGGGTGGCGGTGCTGGCCTGGTTCGTGGCCCGCCAGCGCGCGCTGGCCGCGCCGCTGCTCGACCTCGGGCTGTTCGCCAACCGGGGGTTCGCGACCGGGGTGGCGTGCGTGTTGTTCGCGGTGTTCGCGCTCGTGGGGCTGGAGCTGCTGCTCGCGCAGTATCTCCAGCTCGTCCTGGGGTTGCGGCCGCTCGACGCCGCGCTGCGCATGCTGCCGCTGATGGTCGCGGCGATCTGCGGCGGGCTGGCGGCGGCCCACGTGCTGCGGCGGATCGGGCTGCGGGCCACGATGAGCGGCGGCCTGGCGCTGACCGCGCTGTCGCTCACGCCCACGCTCGGCTGGGGTGTCGAAGACCACCCGGTCACGCTGACGCTCTGCTTCGTCGGCATCGGGTTCGGCATCGAGGTCGCCCTGCTGGCGGCCTCCGACGCCATCATGTCGGCCGCGCCCGAGTCGCGCGCCGGCGGCGCCGCCGCGATCGAGGAGACCGCCTACGAGCTCGGCGCGGGCCTCGGCATCGCCGTCCTGGGCACGGTCACCACCATCGTGTACGCGCCCCGGCTCGCCGCCGTCGCCGGAGTGCCCGAAGGGCTGCTCGCGCAGGCCAGGGGGTCGCTCGCGGCGGCCGCCCACGTGGCCGGGGAGGCGGGCGGCGCGGCCGGAGCGGCCCTGCTCCACGTGGCCCGCTCGGCGTTCGTGTCGGGGCTGCACGCCGCCGTCGGGGTGAGCGTCGTGTTGCTGCTGGCCAACGCGTTCGTGGTGGCGGTGCTGGTGCCGGCACGTGAACGGCGGAGTGAAGAGGAACGTCTCTCTGTCTGACATATGAGGGTTGGTTATGGGGCAATTGCCTCGTAAAGCCATCCCATAACCCCCCAGAATGAGTCCCGTGAAGAAAACCTTCATCGACCTCGCCACGCTCGCGGCCCGCATAGGCGTCGGCGGGATCTTCTTCGCCAACGGCTGGGCCAAGCTGCGGGCCGGCCTGGACGCCACCGAGACACAGTTCCTCCAGCTCGACGCGCCGATCCCGTCGTTCTGGGCGGCCGCCACCATGCTCATCGAGCTGCTGGGCGGCACTCTGCTCATCGCCGGGCTGGCCGTGCCGGTCGTCGGCGTGCTGCTGTTCGCCGAGGCGCTCGCGGTGTTCATCCTGGCGGCCGGCGACACCGGCCTGCCCCTGACGGGCGGCAGCGTGCAGCTCGTCGTGGCGCTGGGCGCCGCCTCGGTGCTGCTGTCGGTGAACGGCGGCGGACGGCTCTCGGTCGACCACATGGTGATCATCAAGCGCCGCGACGCCGAGGCGGCCGACGAGATCGCGGCCGACATGGAGGCCGACACCGTCATCAACGCCCTCCGCGAACCGAAGCCCGATGCGCCCGCGCAGTCGAAGCCGTCGCCGGATTCGGAGCGGACCGACGCGCACAAGGGCCCGGTCACCTTCCCCAACCAGCCCGACGAGCCGACCGCGCCGCATCCCAAGCCGAAGCCCGCGCCGCGCAAGCCCCGCCGCGACACCACGACCGAGAACCGCAGCGAGCCGGCCGCGGGCGGCGAACCGGGCGACACGCTGGTCGCGGGCCGCCGGAGCGGCAAGCCCGAATAGGCTTCGGGTCACCCGGTCGTCGCGGCGCGAGGCGGGCGCGACCGGCCGGCGCCGGGTGCGGCCGGTTCGGAGGCGGCGGGCGGTGCCGGGGTGGGCGGAGCCGTAACGGAGAAAAGATGACGACGCTTCCGGTGATCGACGTGCGCCCGCTGCTCGACGGCGGGCCCGCTGATCGCACGGCCGCCGAGATCGAGGCGGCCTGTGTCGACAGCGGCTTCTTCTACGTCTCCGGGCACGGCGTGCCCGCCGGGCTGATCGGCGCGCTCGACGACTGCGCGCGGCGGTTCTTCGCGCTGCCCGAGGAGACCAAGCTCAAGATCGCCATGTCGCGCGGCGGCCGGGCCTGGCGGGGGTTCTTCCCGGTCGGCGGTGAGCTGACCTCGGGCCGGCCCGACCTCAAGGAGGGCCTCTACTTCGGCGCCGAGCGGGAGCCCGACGGGCGTCCGCTGCACGGGCGCAACCTGTTCCCCGAGGAGGTCCCCGAGATGCGCGGCGTCGTGCTGTGTTATCTCGCCGAGGTCGAACGGGTGGCGCAGGCGGTGCTGGGCGGCGTGGCCCTCAGCCTCGGGCTGCCCCGCGAACACTTCTCGGCCGGGTCGACGGCCGATCCGACCGTGTTGTTCCGGATATTCCACTATCCGCCCGGCGTCGACGACTCCTGGGGCGTCGGCGAGCACACCGACTACGGGCTGCTCACGCTGCTGCTGCAGGACGCCAACGCCGGGTTGCAGGTGCGCACGTCGACGGGCTGGGTGGACGCGCCGCCGATCCCCGGCACGTTCGTGTGCAACATCGGCGACATGCTCGACCGGCTGACCGGCGGGCACTACCGCTCGACGCCGCACCGGGTGTTCAACGCGACCGGCCGCGACCGGTTGTCGTTCCCGTTCTTCTTCGACCCCGGCTGGGACGACGAGCTGCCGCCGCTGCCGCCCACCACCAAGGGCTTCCGGCGGTGGGACGGGCAGGACCTGCGGGCGTTCACCGGCACCTACGGCGACTACCTCCTGGGGAAGGTGTCCAAGGTGTTCCCCGAACTGCGCGACGAGGTCATCTGAACCTTTCACCGGGCCGAAACGGGCCGCAACCGGCCGGGCTCCGGCGGCGTCGCTGCCCACCCGCCCTCTCGCCTCCGCGGATTACGGGCCCGCCGGAACCGGCCGCCGTTGACCTCGGCGGGCGGAAGATGCTGCATTCGCGGTGGCCCGATGTCCCAAGCTGAGGAGAAACGGTGAAAGTCGCCGCGACACTGGCTCGCCGAGTGATGACGCTCGGATCCGTACTGGTCACCACCGGCGCGCTGGCCCTCGTGGGCCTGGCGCAACCCGCCGCCGCGTCCACCATCACCCTGCAGGGGACGGTGGACTGCACCAGTTCCAACAACTACGGGGACACCCGCGACTGGTATCCCTCGGCGGTGAACCTCTACACCTCACCGGCCACGCCGGCGCCCAGCCTGGTCGCGGTGCCCGCCACCCGCGCCTTCTCCTTCACCCAGACGCTGCCGGCCGGGGCCACCGCGGCCGGGGTCACCGCCCTGTGCAGCAGCGGCCACTACCCCTACGGCGACTTCTCGGGGTCGTCGAGCGGCTTCACCATCCCCGCCGGCACGACGAACGTCGTGGCGACCTGGGGCTGCTCGGCCCAGCCGGTCAACCCCGGCCCGTGGCTCACCACCTGCACCGTGACGTCGGTGTCGTTCAGCTAGAGGAGGCCGTTGCGGGCGATCACCTCGCGGTACCAGTGGGCGCTGGACCGCGGGGTGCGCTCCAGGGTGTCGTAGTCGACCCTGACCAGGCCGAAGCGCTTGTGGTAGCCGCGGGCCCACTCGAAGTTGTCGAGCAGCGACCACACCAGGTAGCCGCGCAGGTCGGCGCCGCGTTCGATGGCGTTGGCGGCGGCGCGGAAGTGGCCGTCGAGGAAGGCGATCCGGTCGCGGTCGTCGACGGAGTCGGGGTAGGCGGCGCCGTTCTCGGTGATCATCAGCGGGACGCCCGGGTATTCGACCCACAGCCGGACCAGCAGGTCCTCCAGGCCCTGCGGGATGACCTCCCAGTTCATCTCGGTCGGTTCGCCGCGCGGCGGCAACCAGGCGATGCCCTCGCAGCCGGGGAACTCGTCGTGGCCCTTGGACGCCGGGTCGGCGGCCAGCCGGTTGACGGTGTAGTAGTTCACGCCCAGCAGGTCGATCGGCTCGTAGGGCAGATCGCCCAGGTCGGTGAACTTGGCGATGTGGGCGGCCACGTCGTCGGGGTAGCGGCCGTCCTTCAGCGCCGGGTCGAGGAACAGCCGGTTGGCCAGGCCGTCGGGCAGCGTCGTCACGTCGGGATCGCCGACCATCGGGGTCAGGTTGAGCGTCAGGCTGACCTCGTCGGCGCCGCCAGCGCGCAGGGCCCGCACGCCGAGCATGTGGGCCGTGAGCAGGTGGTGGGCGACCGTGAAGGCGGCGGCCGGGTCGGCGACGCCGGGCGCGTGGCGGCCGGAGCCGTGGCCGACGAAGGCGGAGACCCACGGCTCGTTCAGGGTGGTCCAGGTCCGGACGCGGTCGCCGAGGCGGGCGTGCGTGATCGCGGTGTACTCGGCGAAGCGCTCGGGCGTGGCGGGGTCGCGCCAGTCGAGGGCGGCCGGGAGGTCCCAGTGGTAGAGCGTCGCGACCGGTTCGACGCCGGCGGTGAGCAGGGCGTCGACCAGGCGGTCGTAGAAGTCGAGGCCCGCCGGGTTGGGGTCGCCGCTTCCGGAGGGCTGGACGCGCGGCCAGGCGATCGAGAAGCGGTAGGCCTTCAGGCCGAGATCGGCCATGATCGCGACGTCTTCCGGATAACGGTGGTAGTGGTCGCAGGCGACGTCGCCCGTGTGGCCGTCGGCGGTCTTCCCGGGGGTGTGCGAGAAGACGTCCCAGATGGAAGGTCCTCGGCCGCCTTCGGTGACGGCTCCCTCGATCTGGTACGACGCGGTGGCCGCACCCCAGCGGAAGCCCTCCGGAAACGTGATCAACGTGTGCTCTCCCTGATCGTGAGACGTGGTTCCAGCAGGATCGACCCCGCCGGCAGCCCGTCGAGCTTGGCCATCAGCAGCCGGACCGCCTCCCGGCCGAGTTCCTCGGCCGGGATGAGGACCGAGGTGAGCCGGGCCCGCTCGGCGATGTCGTCGGGGCAGATCGCGACGACCGACACGTCCTCCGGTACGGCCCGGCCCAGGGCGCGCAGCGCCCCCAGCACGTGGCCGACGGCCGCTTCGTTGTGCACGACCAGCCCGGTCAGTCCCGGGTGGGCGTCGAACAGCAGCTTCACCGCCGAGGCGACCTCGTCGTAGGTCTCCTCGCACGGCACCGCGACCGCGTGGAGTTCGCGGCCGGTCGCCTCCGCCAGGAACCCTGCCCTGGTCCGCTCGGCGAAACCCGTGCCGCGTTCGTAGACGACCTCGGGGGCGCCCAGCAGCGCGATCTCACGGTGCCCCCGCTCGGCGAGGTGGGCGGCGCAGCTGGCGCCGGCCCGGTGGAAGTCGAGGTCGACGCAGGTCAGCCCCTCGGCGTCGGCCGGGAAGCCGATGAGCACACTCGGTTCGGCCAGGTCGCGCAGCAGCGGGACCCGGGTGTCGCGGACCTCCACGTCCATCAGCAGCAACCCGTCGACCATGGCGCTGGCGGCCACCCGGCGGATGCCGTCGGGCCCCTCGTCGGCGGTCATCAGCAGGACGTCGTGGTCGTACTGCCGCGCCGTGGCGACCACGGAGGTGGCGAACTGCATCAGCACCGGCAGGTTCATCCCGGCCCGCAGCGGCAGGACCAGGGCGATCACGTTGGCGCGTTTGCTGGCGAGGGCGCGGGCGCCCGCGTTCGGGTGGTAACCGAGCACCCGGACGCTGTCGAGCACCCGCTGCCGGGTGGTGGCCGAGATGGCCCGCTTGCCGCTCAGCACGTACGACACCGTGGAGACCGCCACCCCCGCGTGCCGGGCGACGTCGGCGATCGTCACCGTCCTCACGCGTGGAACCTCAGCGTGGTCACGGTGACTCCCTCGTTCTCGCACACCAGATAAACATCGCGTACTCCGGTCACCGGCGAAAGGTGCACCCGGGTCTCGACTGGATCAAAACGGGAGGTCGTACGCGGCACCGCGACGGTGGCGGCGATCTCGCCGAGGGGGTCGCCGAGCCGGAGGGTGATCATGCCGCCCTCGTCGCCGGCGGCGGTGACGACGGCCGTCGTCTCCCCCGCGAAGGCCACGTCGCGGAACCGCACCCACGCGCCCGGCTCCGCCGACCTGACCGCGTCGCCCCGGTCGCGGGCGGCCTCGCAGAGGGTCATGCCGTCGTACTCGTCGCACGCGGCGGCGGCGAGCACGGACGGGTCGCGCGGCGGGACGGTCTCCCCCGGCAGGTCGAACCGGGCGCACAACCTGATCGCGCCGCTCGACGGGCCCACCTGGGCCTTGCAGGGGGCGTCCTCGACGACGAAGCGGTCGCGGGTGACGTCCCAGAAGGCCAGGTCCCGCAGCGGCACGCCGACGCCGACCCGGCGGGACTCGCCGGGCGCGAGCCGGACCTTCACGAACCCCCGCAGCGACCGCACGGGCTGCTTGACCCGCGAGCGGCACTGGTGGGTGTAGAACTGCACGACCTCCACGCCCGCGCGGTCGCCGGTGTTGGCGACGGTCACCTCCAGGCGCAGCGTCTCCTCCCCCGGTACGGCGGTCAGGTCGGAGTAGCCGAACGTGGTGTAGCTCAGGCCGTGGCCGAACGGGTAGAGCGGGCTGCCGCGGAAGTAGAGGTAGGTGGCGTCGCTCGCGATGATGTCGTAGTCGAGCAGGTCGGGGAGTTCGCACGCCGACCGGTACCACGTCTGGGTGAGCCGCCCGCCGGGGTCGGCGTCGCCGAAGACGACGTCGGCCAGGGCGTGGCCGTACTCCTGGCCGCCGTGCGACGACCACAGGATCGCCGGCACGTGCTCCTGCGCCCAGTTCAGCGCGAACGGGTAGCCGCTGGAGACGACGAGCACGGTGCGCGGGTTGGCGGCGTGCACGGCCTTGAGCAGCTCCTCCTGGAGCGGCGGGAGGGCGAGGTCGGCGCGGTCCTCGGTCTCGCGGCCGTTGACCAGCGGATGGTCGCCCAGCACGACGACGGCGACGTCGGCCTCCGCCGCGAGCCGGGCCGCCGTGGCCGCGCCGCTCTCGACCGTCTCCACGACGAAGACGGCGGCGTTCTCGGGGTCGTCGGCGAGTCCGAGAACGCCCTTGCTGATCCCGACGTAGCGCCCGGTGGAGATGTGGCGGAGGACCACACCCCTGAAGCGGTCCTCCATCCGGAACGTCTGCCGGACCTCCCAGCCGCTCGGCCCCGGCTGGTCGTTGACGAGCACGCCGTCGTCGTCGACGCCGACGTGCCGGCCGTTGGGGACGCTGCGCAGCGCGACCGCGCCGCCGCCCCAGTCGAACAGGTCGAACTCGGCCGACGGCCCGGTGGTCAGCGGCCCGCCGGTGGTCTCGGCGCTCGCCGAGACATAGCCCTCCTCGGCGCGCAGCACGATCCGGTCGACGCCCTCGCACCACACCGTCTCGGCCCGCCCGGCCAGGCCCGCGCGGGCGGTGACCTGGTAGGGCAGGGTGCCGCTGTACCAGTCTTCGAGCAGCACGTCGGACAGCGGCCCGACCACGGCGATCTTCGTGGCCGTCAGCGGCAGCAGGCCGTCGTTCTTCAGCAGCGTCATCGACTCGGTGGCGGCCTCGCGGGCCAGCCTCTGGTGTTCGGGCCGGTTGACCACCGCCTCGGTGATCTCCAGGAAGGGCTCGACCGGGTCGAACTCCCCCAGCCGGACCCTGATCGACAGGGCGTGCCGGACGGCGGTGTCGACGTCGCTCTCGTCGATCAGGCCGCGCCGCAGCGCCTCCCGCAGGTGCCCCAGGGTCGCGGCGGGGGCGGCGTCGTCCTGGGTGAAGCTGTCGAGACCGGCCTTGAGAGCGTGGGCGTAGGCCTCCGCCGGGTCGTCGTAGTAGGCCTGGAGGCCGAAGAGGTTCGCGGGGGCGTAGGCGTCGCTGACCACCAGCAGGTCGTCGCGGGCCCATGTGCGCAGCACGTCGTTGATCAGCGGCGACAGGTGGGCGGGGCGGCCGTTCACCAGGTTGTAGCTGGGCATCACCGCGACCGCCGCGCCCGCCTCTATGGGGGCGCGGAAGGCGCGCAGCTCGTATTCGTGCAGGACACGCGGCGGGAGGTTGCTGCTGGTCGTGCAGCGGTCGGTCTCGTTGTTGTACGCCAGGAAGTGCTTCAGCGTCGGGGCGGTCTTCATCACCCGGCCGTCGCCCTTGAGGCCCGACGCGTAGGCGGTGCCCAGGACGCCGGTCAGCCACGGGTCCTCGCTGTAGCCCTCCTCGTTGCGGCCCCAGCGCGGGTCGCGTAACGGGTTCACCACCGGCGCCCACACGTTGCGGCCGGCGCCCGACCGGTCTTTGCGGTGGAAGGCGACGACCTCGTCGGCGGTGGCCGCGCCGACCCGGCGGACCAGCTCGGGGTTCCAGGTGCTGGCCAGGCCCACGGCCTGCGGGAACACCGTCGCCGGGCCGAGCCAGGCCAGGCCGTGCAGGGCCTCGGTGCCGGTGCGGAACGGCTCCAGGCCGAGCCGGTCGACGGGGGCCTGGTACTGGTGCAGCAGCCCGATCTTCTCGTCGGCGGTGAGCCGGGCCACCAGGTCGGCGACGCGTTCGGCGACCGGGCGCGCGGGGTCGCGGAAGGGTTCGCTCATGGACACGTCCTCGGTCGAAGCGCTTCGAATTACGCCGGAAGAAGCGCTTGGAGGTCAGGTGTCGAAGCGCTTCGAAATCATTTCGTCGGTGTTAAGTCCGACATATCCGAAGGGTGCCGCTTAACCGGTTCGGGGTCAAGACCCAATACGTCACTCCGCCCGCAGCGTGCCCGCCACGTGGAGCCGGGCGGCCCGGCGTCCGGGCAGCGCCGCCAGCGCGAACGCGGTCACCAGTCCGGCGGGCACGGCCAGCACGAGCGCCTCCACCGGCGTCGGCGGCACGTACACCAGCGGCGTGCTCTCGGCCACCAGCCGCCACAACGCGCGACCGGCCGCCACACCGGGCGGCACGCCGAACACGAGGCCCGCCGCCGCCAGCGCGACGGCCTGGGTGCGGGGAATCCACCGCACCTGCCCCGGCGTCATGCCCAGCGCGCGCAGCACCGCGACGTCGTGCCGCCGCCGCCGCGCGGTCGCGCCGACCGCGTGGGCGAGCGTCGCCACGGCGAGCAGCCCGAGGCAGCCCGCCAGCACGACCGGCAGCACCCGCACGTCGCGGACCTCGGCGAACTGCGGCGGGAGCACCGCAGGGATCACGCTGACCCGCGGGCCCGTCACCTCTTGGACGCGGCGCAGCACCACGCCCGGCTCGGCTCCCGGCCGGAGGGCGAGCAACCCGAGGCCGAGGTCGAACGACCGGGAGAGCCGGTCGTAGCCGCCCGAGGTGAGGATCGCGCCGTCGTCGTAGGTGTTGGACACGCCCAGGGGCAGCAGCCCGACGGCCGAGACGCGGAAGTCCCCCGCGCCGTCGGGGCCGGTGAGCCTGACCCGGTCGCCCACTTCCGCGCCCACCTGGCAGGCGGTGCCGACGGCCAGCAGCACCTCGCCGTCGGTCGCGGGAGGCCTCCCCCGCACCACCATCGGCGGCACCCGGCCGGACACCGGCGCGACGCCGTAGGCGACGAAGACCACCTCGCCCGCCGAGACCATCGCGGAGCGGGCGTCCACCACCCCCGTCACATCGGGATCCCGGGCCGCCTTGTCGAGCACCCCCGCCACCCGCTCGCCGCTCTGGCCGTGGAACACCATGGCCTGGTGGGTCTGCCCGAACCGGGCCGGGTCGCCCGACGCGTCGGTCACCCCGGCCGCGAAGGTCAGCGCCGCGACCAGCCCGAAGACCCCGATCACGGTGCCGGAGACCGTGCGGCTCAGCGCGTGGCGCAGGCCGGTGACCACCTGCGCCGGAAGGTTCAGCCGGGCGACGGCGGGCGCGACGACGGACACGGCGGGCGGGCGCGGGGTGCGCCGGGCCCAGGTGAGCACCGCGACCTCCAGCGCGAGCAGCAGCGGGACCACGACGAGGGGCGGCGCCAGGACCAGCACGTCGACGTCGAAGCCGGGCGCGGGTTCGAACCCGGCGGCGGCCCCGATGGGGGTCCAGGCGGAGGCCGCCGCCGCGGCTCCCACGCCGAGGGCGCTCCCGGCCAGACCGGCGACGACCGGGCCGAGCGCGGCGGCGGCCGTCTCCTGCCGCGGAGTCAGCCCGCCCGCCCGCAGCACCCTCAGGTCGGCCTGCGCCGATTCGACCACCCGGGCGACGTACAGGCCGGTCGACACGGCGGCCACGGCCAGCGCCGCCAGGCCGAAGGCGAGCACGGTGAGCGCCTGGTAGGAGGTGAGCCGGTCGTGGTGGCGGTCGGTCGCGCCCAGGTCGTCCACCTGCATGGGCTGCCCGGTCAGGGCCGCCATCTGGGCCCGCAGCCGGGGCACCCCGGCCGCGCCGTCGGTGAGCCGGGCCAGCGCGATCGAGAATCCCAGGCCCGAGGTGCCCATGAGGTTGTCGCGGTAGGTCCGGTAGAGCCCGGAGGAGGGGAGCACGACACCCGGCCCGTCGACGCCGTCGGCGAAACGCGGCGACCGGATGACGCCGACGATTCGCGCGGTGATCCGGGGCCCGTGACCACCCGCGAGCCCGCCGCCGGCGTTCGCCAGGAGGTCGGCCTCCTCGGGGGTGTTGAGCTTGATGGTCACGGTGTCGCCGACGGTCTTGCCGTAGAGCACCGTGAAGCGGTGCTGGACGACCACCTCGTCGGCCCGCGCCGGGTCGGGCAGCCGCCCGGCCAGCAGCACCGGCCGTTCGAGGTCGCGCCACAGGGCGGCGTCGAGGGGCGGGACGCACTGCCAGTTCAGCGGCATGTCGTCGACGTAGAGCGGGGCGATGGCGTAGGGCGCGACCGACTCGACGCCGGGCAGGGCGCGAACCCGCCCCCAGTCGAGGCCGGGATCCTGGTTGGAGATCAGCGCGTGGGCGGGCAGGGTCACCGCGCGCAGCCGGTCGAGGGCGCTCTCGCCGCGCCGCGCGCCCGCCAGCGCGGCCGACACCACGCTCACCCCGGCGGCGACCAGCAGCACCAGCACGCACAACTCCCGCCGCCGGCGGCGGGCCTCGACGCCGAACCAGGCGGTCAGGAATCCCACACCGCCGACTCTCCGCCTCCGGAGGGCCGCCGCGAAGGGTGCTGGCCCCCCGGTTACAGCCCCAGGTCGCTCAGCCCGGGGTGGTCGTCGGGGCGGCGGCCGATGGGCCAGTGGTACTTCCGCTCCGGCTCGGCGATCGGGAGGTCGTTGATGGAGGCGTGCCGGAACGCCATCAGGCCGTCGTCGGCGAACTCCCACTGCTCGTTGCCGTAGGAGCGGTACCACTGGCCGGAGTCGTCGTGGCTCTCGTAGGCGAACCGCACCGCGATCCGGTTGCCGGTGAACGCCCACAGTTCCTTGATGAGGCGGTATTCCAGTTCCCGGCGCCACTTGCGGGTCAGGAAGGCGACGATCGCCTCGCGGCCGGTGAGGAACTCGGCGCGGTTGCGCCAGCGGCTGTCGAGGGAGTAGCCGCGCGCCACCCTCTCGGGGTCGCGGGTGTTCCAGGCGTCCTCCGCCAGGCGGACCCGTTCGAGCGCGTTCTCCCTGGTGAAGGGCGGGCCGGATGTCGTCATGGCGTCGGGCGTACCCGAGATCGCCTCTGTTCCAACCGAAGAGGTTCCCCCGGCGTCGTTAAGGACGTGGATCGATATGAGGGTTTCCGGGAGTTCCTCCGCGCCCGGCAGATGGCGCTGATGCGAACCTCCTACCTGCTCTGCGGCGACGCCCACCAGGCCGAGGAGATGCTGCAGAGCGTGCTCGTCAGGGTGGCCGGGAACTGGCGCGGGATCGCCGCCGACAATCCCGAGGCGTATGTGCGCCGGGCGCTGGTCAACGAGCACATCTCGTGGTGGCGGCGGCAGCGGCGTGTCCTCGCGTTCACCGGGCCGCCGAGGGCGGGCCGCGATCCCGGCGACGAGAGCGTCAGCCGGATCGTGTTGTGGCAGGCGCTGGCCCGGCTGACGCCCCGGCAGCGGGCCGTGCTGGTGTTGCGCTTCTACGAGGACCGCAGCGTCCAGGAGGCCGCCGACCTGCTCGGCTGCTCGGCGGGCACGGTCAAGAGCCAGACCAGTCACGCCCTCGCCCGGCTGCGCGCCCTCGCCCCGGAACTCGCCGATCTGCTGTACGACACCGACACCGCCCCCCAGGAGGCGAAGTGATGAGCCGGCTCCACGACGAACTGGCGCGCATCGCCGAACACGCCCCCGACGTCGATCTGACCGACCGCGTGCTGCGGGCGGCCCGGCGCAGGCGCGCGGGCTTCGCCTCGGCCGCCGCGGCCCTGGCCGTCACGGTCGTCGCGGCGATCACTCTGACCGTGATCGGCGCCGCCCCGAACGGCATGGGCCCGATCGCTGGCGAACCTGCCGCCGCCCCGGGCAAGGGGGAACTTCCCGTCAAGGGCGTGTCACCGGCGGCGTACGCCTACTACGACTGGTGCGGCCAGGAGATCGCCTCAGGGACGTCCCATCTGAGCGGGCGCGACTGTCTCCAGTGGCGGCTGGTCACCCGCACGGGCGAGCGCTACCGCGTGCCGGAGGCGATGGGCCCCCACGCCGGGCCGGCCGACGACGACTACGTGCTCACCGCCCCGCCGGTGCGGATCACCGCGGACGGCCGGAAGATCGCCTATTACAGCGAGAAGGAGCAGCGGTTCGCGGTCCGCGATCTGGAGTCGGGCTCGATCCGGCTCGCGCCGCCCTTCGTCCCGGCCGCCGACGTGCGGAGGAACCTCCCGGACATCGCGCTGTCGCCCGACGGCCGATACCTGGCCATCAGCGTGCCGGGCTCGCTCAACACGCTGGCCGACCTGGAGACCGGCGAGCTGACCGACGTCCCGGCGGGCTGGTCGGTGCGCAGCATCGGCGCCGGCGGCCGGCCGGTCGTCGTGGCCGGCACCATGCGTCTCGGGCTGCTCTCCGGCGGGGAGGTCAGGCCCTTCACCGGCACGGCGTGGCACACCCCCGGCGGGCCGGGCCCCGACGGGACGACCCTCGCCTACCTGACCCGCCCGCTCCCCGAGGACGGCGGCTCCACGGGCTCCGCCGTCGACGCCGAGATCGTGACCGTGGACGCCGTCACCGGCGAGTCCCGGACCAGAACCCCGGTCCGGGACGTACCCCTGGCCCCGTTCCCCATGAGCATGGGGCCCTGGCTCGACGCCACCGAGGTCACCGTGCTGGGCAGGCGGCTCGACGCCCGCCCGGTCGAGGGCGATGCCAAGGTCCTCGGCTGGGACACCTACGCGATCGACGTCACCACGGGGAGCATGCGCAAGCTGGACACCTACTCCTTCCCGGCCTGGGCCGGCGGTGTCGTGCTGCCCGGTTACTAGTTGAACGGGTTGTCGTAGAAGGCGGAGTTGGAGTGATAGGTGCTGTTCGGCGGGTTGAACTTCACGCCGTCGACCGTGATCGTCACGTTGGCGACGGTCCCGCCGGGCGTCACCTCTCCCGAGAGGAGGGAGGCGGGGTTGGAGCACTGCGGGATCGTCACCGAGGTGCCGGGCGTGACGGGCAGCGGGGTGCGCCAGGCTCCGTTGACGGAGGCGTACAGGGTGGGGCGGCTGTAGCTGGACTGCCAGCAGACCGCGATCGTGTAGCGGTATTTGGCGTTCCCGTCGTCGAACGCGATCGACCCGTAGGCCCCGGACAGTTTGACGCCCTGCCCGTACACGTCGATGTTCACCGGGAGGTCGGACCCGTAGGCGGCCCGCGCCGGGACGGCCGGCGTCGCGAGCACGGCCAGCAGGGCGAGGACGAGGAAGCGTGATAAACGACCCATGGGCCGAATATCCGTACGGACCGGACCCGCGTCAATGGGGAATCCACGCCTTAAAACAAGTCTTCAGGGTCGGTGCCGGACGCGAGGTCAGGCGGGCGCGGGCAGCCGCCCCGAGTCGACCGAGTCGAGCACGCGCGCCGCCGCCCCCAGCGCCGCCGCGCCGTAGCCCAGACCCGAGACGACCAGACGGCAGCCGCCTCCCGCGGGGGCGAGGGAGCGGCCGAGCATCTCCCGTTCGGCCCGTGCCAGGATCCACGGGGCGAGCTTCACGTAGTAGCCGCCCAGCACGACGACCTCAGGGTTCAGCAGGTTGGCGACGATCCCGACGCCCCGGCCGAGGTTCCCGGCGAGGGTGTCGAGCAAATCGAGCACGACGGGGTCGCCCGCCTCGGCCCGCTGCACCACCTCGTCGATCTCGGGCTCCAGCTCCGCCGGGGACACCCCGCCCGGGACGGTGCGGTCGAGCAGCGCGCCCAGCCCGGCCACCACCTCAAGGCAGCCCCGCCGCCCGCAGTGGCACGGCGGGCCGCCGGGCACGATCTCGATGTGCCCGATCTCGCCGCTGAACCCGGCGCCCCCGCGCCGCAGCCGCCCGTCGAGCACGATCCCGGCGCCGACCCCGATCTCGCCGGTCAGATAGACGAGGTCGCGTACGCCGCCATGAGGCCCGAACCGCAGTTCGGCCAGCGCGCCCAGGTTCGCGTCGTTGTCGGCCAGGACGGGGAACCCCGGGTCGCGCAGCGCCTTGGCCAGGTCGCCCGCGAGGTCGACGTCGCGCCAGCCCATGTTCGGCGCGAGGCGCACCGAGCCGTTCAGGTCGACGAGCCCGGGAACGGCGACGGTGAGGCCGAGCACCTGCCGGGCCTCCTTGGTCATGCGGGTCACCACACGGCGGGCGACGCCGGCGATCCCGGCGACCGCCTGGCCCGAGGAGGCCGAGCCGCCCGGGAAGGCGCGCCGCCACGACAGCAGCGCCTCGCCCTTGAGGTCGACCGCGACGGCCGTCAGGTAGTCGACGTTCACCTCGATGCCGACCGCGGCGTAGGGGGAACCGTCGAGCACGAGCATCGTGGCCGGACGGCCCACCCGGTTCTCGGTCAGCCCCGTCTCACGCAGCAGCCGCCGGTCGATCAGGTCGGCCACCAAGCTGGACACCGTCGCCTTGTTGAGGCCCGTCGAGGCGGCGATGTCGGCGCGCGAGCAGGGGGCGTTCTCGCGGACGAACCGCAGCACGACGGCCAGGTTGGTGGCCCGCACGTCGGTGAAGTCGGCCGGCTGGGGGCCGGTGCCCGGAGCGCTTCCCTGAGTATTGGTGATCAATTGAGCCCCGTTCCGTGTCGGCCTCATCATGCCGCATAGGCGGCGGCACTTGTGGTGCCCTGCCTTCTGGACTAGTTTGTTTGGTCGTTAGACGAACTAACTCTACCAGGAAGGGGGCGCTCTGTGAGAACCACCACGAGACGGGGATTCCTCGGTCTCGCCGGGCTGACCGTGCTCGCCGCCTGCTCAGCCCCGCCGGGTCCGAAACCCGGCGCCAGGGCCACCGCCGCCGCGATGGACAAACTCGCCGCGCTGGTGCCCAAGTACGTGCCCCGCACGGTGCTGACCCCCGACATCGCGGGCTCGGTGCCCGGCTTCGGACGCGACGGATACCTGTCCTATCCGCCGAGCGAGAAGCTGGTCGACCTGGTCACCACCGCGCCGGGCAAGGGGGGCAGCTACAAGGCGATGGTGCCCACCTGGAGCCCGCTGCCGGCCCCGCTCGGCCAGAACTCCTACTACGACGCCGTGAACAAGGACCTCGGGGCGACCATCGACTTCAACTACCTCGACGGCCTGACCATCAACGACAAGCTGCCGACCCTGCTGGCCGGCGGCGACGTCGCCGACGTGACCACCCTGCCGGGCTGGGCCCTCGCCGCCGTGCCCGACTACGCCCGCGCGGTCGACGGCCTGTTCGAGGACCTCACCCCCTACCTGGCGGGTGACGTCTCGGCGAAGTACCCGGGCCTGTCGGCGATCCCGACCACGGCCTGGCAGTACTCCGTCTTCGGCGGCAAGCTCAAGGCGGTGCCCGCCTGGCCGGCCCCGCAGTTCGGCTGGGTGCTCTTCCACCGCAAGGACCTGTGGGAGGAACTGGGCCAGGGCGCCCCGAAGAACGCCGACGAACTCCTCGCGATGGGCAAGGCCGTCACCGACGCGTCCAAGGACCGCTGGGCGTTCAGCGACATCTTCCCGATGATGGAGGAGATCTTCCGGGCGCCCAGGAAGTGGCGCAAGGAGGGCGGCACCCTCGTCAACCGCTACGAGACCCCCGAGTACGCCGCCGCCGTCGAGTGGATGCGCAAGGCCGTGGACGCCGGGCTGGTGCACCCCAACGTCCTGTCGGCGAAGTCGGCGGCCGACGACAAGGAGCTCTTCAAATCGGGCCAGATCCTGGTGAAGAGCGACGGCTTCACGTTCTGGACCGAGACGCTCATCCAGATCGGCAAGGAGAAGCCCGACTTCTGGATGGAGCCCATGCCCGTGTTCGGGGCCGACGGCGGCAACCCCGAATACCGGATCAACCAGGACCCGTCGTACACGTTCATCAAGAAGGGCACCCCGAAGGAGAAGATCGAGGAACTGCTCGCCATCTTCGACTACCTCTCCGCGCCGTTCGGCAGCCAGGAGCAACTGCTGTTCAACAACGGCGTCGAGGGCGTGCACTTCACCCGCGACGACAAGGGTGCCCCGCAGGTCACCGAGCTCGGCCCCAAGGAGATCGTGGGCAGCTACGTGTGGCTCGGCGGCCGGGTCGATCCCATCTTCGAGTCGCAGGCCCACCCCGACTACGTGCGCGCCGCCACGACCTGGTGGAACACGGCCGTCACGATGCGGCACCAGGACCCGTTCGACGGCATCCGCGTCGAGGAGCCCGGCGACTTCACCGCGGCCGCCAAGCCGTTCGAGGACAAGGTCGTCGACATCATCCGGGGCCGCCGCGGCCTGGACACCCTCCAGGAGGCGATCACCGAGTGGAAGGCGGGCGGCGGCGACGCGGGCCGCGAGTTCTACATGAAGGTCCTCGTCGAGAATGGCCGTGCTTAGGAAGTCTCCGCCGGCGGATGCCCTGACCTCATCCGCCGGCACGAGACCGCCGAGACGCGGGAAGCCGCCGTTACGGGCCAGGCTGCGGCGTGACTGGCAACTGCTGGCCATGACGATCCCGGCCGTCGGCCTGCTGCTGGTGTTCCACTACGTCCCGACGCTCGGCAACGTCATCGCCTTCCAGGACTACTCCCCCTACGACGGCGTCGCCGGCAGCCCGTGGGTCGGCCTCTACAACTTCCAGTGGCTGCTATCGGACCCCGAGTTCTGGACCGCGCTGCGCAACACCGTCACCATCACGGCCTTCCAGCTCGTGTTCTACTTCCCGATCCCGATCGTGCTGGCCGTCCTGCTCGACAGCGTGTTGTCACGGCGGCTGCGGCTGTTCATCCAGGGCGTCGTCTACATGCCGCACTTCTTCTCGTGGGTGCTGGTCGTGGCCCTGTTCCAGCAGATCCTCGGCGGCGCGGGCCTGCTCGCCCAGACCCTCCGCCAGGCCGGGCACGAACCGTGGAACGTGATGACCAACCCCGACGCGTTCATCGTGCTGGTCACCGCGCAGTCGGTCTGGAAGGACGCGGGCTGGGGCACGATCATCTTCCTGGCCGCCCTGGCCGCCATCAACACCAGCCTGTACGAGGCCGCGGCGGTAGACGGCGCCTCCCGATGGCGCCGCCTGTGGCACATCACCCTGCCCGGCCTGCGACCGGTCATCCTGCTGCTGCTGATCCTGCGGCTGGGCGACGCGCTGAACGTCGGCTTCGAGCAGTTCTTCCTCCAGCGCGACGCCGTGGGGGCGGAGGCGGCGGAGGTGCTCGACACCTTCGTCTACTGGCGCACCCTGATGACCGGCGCGTGGAGCTACGGCGCGGCGGCGGGGCTGTTCAAGGGCCTGGTCGGGCTCATCCTCATCGTGGTGGCCAACAAGGTCGCCCACCGGTTCGGCGAACAGGGAATCTACAAAAAGTCATGACTACCCGTCCCGTCTGGCAGGAACGGCCGACCGTCTTCGGGCTGACGCTGAAGACCGTCGTGCTGACGCTGATCGTGCTGGCCATGGTCTATCCGCTCTACGTCGTGGTGCTGACCAGCCTGTCGACCGCGCGGGCCGTCACCGAGGCGGGCGGCCTGGTGACCCTGCCGGGCGAGTTGTCGCTCGACGCCTACCGGGAGCTGTTCGGGGGCGGCGTGGTGACGCGGGCGGTCCTGGTCTCGACCGGGGTGACGGTCGTCGGGACGGCGCTGAGCCTGGGGCTCACGATCCTGGCGGCGTACGGGTTGTCGCGGCCCGGGTCGGTGCTGCACCGGCCGCTGCTGTTCGTGTTCCTGCTGACCTTCCTGTTCACGCCCGGGATGATCCCCAGCTATCTGATCGTGCGGGAGCTCGGGCTGATCGACAGCTACTGGTCGCTGATCCTGCCCACCGCCGTGTCGGCGTTCAACCTGGTCGTCATGCGGGCGTTCTTCATGAACATCCCCGGCGAGGTGCTCGACAGCGCCCGGATCGACGGGGCCTCCGACTTCCGGATCCTGTGGCGGATCGTGTTGCCGATGTCGAAGGGCGTGACCGCCGTCATCGGGCTGTTCTACGCGGTCGGCTACTGGAACGCCTTCTTCAACGCCGTCCTCTACATCAACGACAACACGAAGTGGCCGCTCCAGCTCATCCTGCGGCAGTACGTGCAGCAGGGCATGAACGTGGTGCCGAACCAGCGGGCCGTCGACACGGCCGCCGGGTATGCCCTGCCGCCCAACCTGGCCATCAAGATGGCCATCATCGTGGTCGCGCTGATGCCGGTCCTGCTGATCTATCCGTTCGTCCAGCGGCACTTCACGAAGGGCGTCATCATCGGCGCGGTCAAGGGGTAGGGCCCAGCCGCATGAAGGGCGTTTCGCCGGTGTCGGCCGTGGTCTGTCTGCTCGTGCTGGTCGCCGCGTGCGCCTCCCCGCGAGAACCGGGACCGAGCGAGGTGCGGGTGGTCGCCACCGGGCTCGACGATCCGTACGAGATGGTGTGGGGCCCCGACGCGTTCCTGTGGGTCACGGAGAAGAGCGGCAGGCGGGTCACGCGCGTCGACCCGGCGAACGGGCGCAAGGTCGTGGCGCTCACGGTCGACGACGCCGTGCACACGACGGGCGGCCAGGACGGCGTCCTCGGCCTGGCCCTCCATCCCGACCTGCTGGGCGGCAAGGGCCGCGACTGGGTCTACCTCGCCCACACCTACGAGGCCGGCGACGGCCGCCGCACGAAGATCGTGCGGTACACCTACGACCCGGCCCGGCAGGTTCTGACCAGCCCCTCCGACGTCATCACCGGCCTGGTCTCCAGCGTCGACCACCAGTCGGGCAAGTTGCGGTTCGGTCCCGACGGCAGGCTCTACTACACGATCGGCGACCAGGGGGCCAACCAGTTCGGCCTCTACTGCGAGACCATCGAGGCGCAGACGCTCCCCACCGCGGCGCAGGTGCGCGCGGGCGACTGGAGCGACTACCAGGGCAAGGTCCTGCGGCTCGACCTCGACGGCTCCGTCCCCGGCGACAACCCGGAGTTCGGCGGCGTCCGCAGCCACGTCTACGCCGTCGGCTTCCGCAACGCCCAGGGGCTGGCCTTCGCCCCCTCGGGTCTGCTGTACGGCACCGACCAGGGCCCCAAGACCGACGACGAGGTCAATCTGCTGCGTCCGGGAAAGAACTACGGCTGGCCCCACGTGGCCGGCCACCGCGACGGCAGGGCCTACGTCCACGCCCGGTGGGCCGAGGCGAAGAACGGCTGCGCGGCTGAGACGTTCGACGACTACGAGATCCCGCCGGCCGTTCCCCGCACGGAGGAGACCGACTGGGACGACCCGGCCTTCACCCCGCCGCTCGTCACCTTCGAGACCGTGGACGACGACTTCGACTTCCGCGCCGACACCAGGTGCGACCCCGCGACGGCGTTCGTCTGCTGGCCGACCCCGGCCCTGTCGAGCCTGGAACCGGGGCCCGGCGGGACGCTCCTGGCGACCTCACTCAAGGATGGCGCCGTCTACCGCATCCCGCTCACCTCGGACGGCGAGAAGGCCGGCGCCGCGACCAGGATCGCCGACACCGTCAACCGCTACCGCGACACCGCCGTGGACCCCACGGGCAGGACCCTCTACATCGCCACCGACGGCGCGGGCTTCACCCGTGACGCCGCCGGCACGCCCACGCGGGTTCTGGCGAACCCCGGCACGATCCTTTCGTACGAGCTCTGATCAGTGGGTGAAGCGCTGCACCCTCCTCAGTTTGTTCATCGCGTCCAGGGCGGCGACCTTGTAGCACTCGGACAGGGTCGGGTAGTTGAAGACGGCGTCGACCAGGTAGTCGATGGTGCCGCCGCAGCCCATGACGGCCTGGCCGATGTGCACGAGCTCGGTCGCCTGGGTGCCGAAGACGTGCACGCCGAGGAGGGTGCGGTCTTCGGGCGAGACCAGCAGCTTGAGCATGCCGTGGGTGTCGCCGATGATCTGGCCCCGGGCCAGTTCGCGGTAGCGCGACAGGCCCGTCTCGAACGGGATGTGAGCGTCGGTGAGCTCGTCTTCGGTCGCGCCGACGAAGCTGATCTCGGGGATCGTGTAGATGCCGATCGGCTGCAGGCGGCTCATGTCGGAGACCGGCTCGTCGCACGCGTGGTAGGCGGCGAGCCGGCCCTGCTCCATCGACGTGGCGGCCAGGGCCGGGAAGCCGATGACGTCGCCGACGGCGTAGATGTGGGGGACGCCGGTGCGGTAGTGCTCGTCGACCGTGATCCGGCCGCGCGCGTCGGCCTCCAGGCCGGCCGTGTGCAGGGCGAGCGACTCGGTCATGCCCTGGCGGCCGGCCGAGTACATGACCGTGGCGGCCGGGATCTTCTTGCCGCTTTCGAGGATGGTGAGAGCGCCGCGCTCGTGGCGTTCGACGGCGGCGACGGTCTCCCCGAACCGGAACGTGACGGCCAGGTCGCGCAGGTGGTATTTGAGCGCCTCGATGACCTCCAGGTCGCAGAACTCCAGCATGCGGTCGCGGCGCTCGACCACGGTGACCTTGGTGCCGAGGGCGGCGAACATGGAGGCGTACTCGATGCCGATGACGCCGGCGCCGACCACGACCATGGAGTCGGGCACGTGGTCGAGCTGGAGGATGCCGTCGGAGTCGATGATCGTGGAGCCGTCGAACTCGACGCTGTCGGGCCGCGCGGGGCGGGTGCCCGTGGCGATGATGATCTTGTCGGCGGTGACCTTGGTCTCCCGGCCGCGGTCGTCGATCACCGCGACGGTGTGCGGGTCGAGGAACTGGCCGGATCCGGTCATCGTGGTGATGCGATTGCGGGAGAGCTGGTTGCGGATCACCTCGACCTCGCGGCCCACGACGTGGGTGGTGCGCGCGGTCAGGTCGGCGATGCCGATCTCTTCCTTGACGCGGTAGTTGCGGCCGTACATCTCGCGCTGGCTGAGTCCGGTCAGGTAGAGCACGGCCTCGCGCATGGTCTTGGAGGGGATCGTGCCGGTGTTGATGCACACCCCGCCGATCATGTTGCGCCGCTCGACGATCGCTACACGGCGCTCCAGCTTGGCGGCCGCGATGGCGGCCTTCTGCCCACCCGGCCCGGATCCCAGGACGAGTACATCAAAGTCGCTCACACCTAGCAGTGTGGTCTCTACGACCAGCGACGAGAAGACCTTGACCGGCTTCACCGGACAATTGGCCCGCTTGTGCGACGGCGGCAACGTGACGGCCACCGGACCGGTGCAATCGGGAGACAAGCAGACATCAAGCGGGCTCCGCCACGATCAGGCCCCATGTGGAAGGACACCCCTCAGTACCTCGGCGAGCTGCTCATCTGGGAGATCGAGGACTACCTGATCGCCCAGTCCCAACGGCCCGAGCGGGCCAAGGTCGCCTTCATCCGGCTGGCCGACGCCTGGGCCGCCGCCTCGATCGCGGCCGAACTCGACAACGGCGGCAGCTTCTACTCGGCCGCCAAGCGGGCCGACGCCCTGGGCATGACCCTGCCGGGCGACATGTTCGGTACGGTGACCCGCGAGCAGATGCCGCACGTCTTCTCGGCGGTGCCTGGCACGACGTTCCCGCCGACGCCCGACGGGGACGGGTGGGTCATTGTCCGATTGGTCGCTTTCGAATCCTGATATTTCGGGATTCGACAGTAGGCTGGTCGCCATAATGATCCACCGACGCGTAATCGGAGGATCCACTTGGCAGTGCCCCAGCCGCTCCGCGATCCCCGCCGGCTCGGCGGTCACACCCTCACCGGCGCGTATCCGCCGGGTGATCGGTCCACCTCCTTCGAGACGGGCGACGGCGCCCTGCTGACCCTGTTCCACACCCGCCTGCCCGACCCCGACGCGTTCCTCGAACGGATCGACGAACTCCAGCGCGCGGGCGGCTATCCCTGGCTCTCGCTGCTGGACGCCGGAACCTCCGGCGGCGAGCCCTACGTCGTCGTCGAGAAGGTCGACGGCGCCCACTTACAGGGGGCCCTGCCCGAACGGGACGCCCACCGCCTGGCCCTCGCCTCGATGACGGGCCTGGCCGGGTTGCACCGCGACGGCGTGGCCCACGGATCGTTCACCCCGTGGTCGGTCGTCCTGACCGGCGCCGGCCCTCGGCTCGCCCTCATCGACCTCGACGCGCTGCTGACCTCGGGCGCCCCTTCCCCGGCACCCGAGACCGGCGACCCCGACGAGACCACCCGGGTCGCCGAGAAGGTCGCCACATGGCCCGCGCCGCAACCCGGCGACCCCGACGCGACCGCACGGGTCAGGACGATCGCCCGGCCGGACCTCGCCGACGAGACGCGGCCCGTCGGCACGCTCGCCTACTCACCGCCCGAGGCGTCGCGTCCCGGGGGCCACCCGCCCGCGCCGCCCGGTGACCTGTTCGCCTGGGCGGCCGTCATGGTGTTCGCCGTCACCGGGCGGCACGTCTTCGAGCGGGACTCCCCCGCCGCCACCCTGAACGCCGTCCTGCACGACGACCCCGACCTCGACGGTGTGCCCGAGGGCCTCGCGGGGGTCGTCGCGGCCTGCCTGGCGAAGGATCCCGGGCAGCGGCCGACCGCGCGGGAGGCGCTCGAACGGCTGGTCGGCGAGACGCGGCTCACCCTCGGCCGGGCCGTCCCCGACGTGGTGGACCGGCCCGAACCGGAGGAGCGGGAGACCGAGCCCGCCGTCCCGGCTCCCCCGGCCCGCCGCGGCTCCCGCCGGGGCGCGCTCATCGCCGCCGCCGTCGCGATCGTGCTGGTCGCGGGCGTGGGCGGCTACGTGCTCGGCGGCAACCGGACGGTCGCCGCGACCACCGCCGCCGACGCCGGCGGCACCCCGTCGACCTCGGTCAGCACGCTGGCCGCGGCCGACGAGCCCGCCCCGCCGCCCCCGGCCGCCGGCGACGTGACCACGCCCGGCCCCGCCATCACGCTGAAGGAGAACCCGGCCGACCCGGCCCGGCTCACCGGCTATCGCACGGGCGCCGGCACCTGGGTCCGCACCGAGGGCGACGCCTTCACCCGGCTGCCGGGCGAGGACGTCGAACCGGCCCGCTCCCCCGGCGGGAAGTGGCTCGCCGCGGTCGGCCCGGAGACCATCACGTTCACCGGCGCCGGGGAGCCGTTCACCGTCACGTCGGGGGTCGCGTACACGCGGCCGACCTGGTCGCGCGACGGCGCGAAGCTGATGCTCACGACGACCTCCGGCGAGGAGGGCCGCCCGTCGGGGTTCGTCGTCGTCGACGTCGCCACCCGGGAGGTCGCCACCGTCGACACCGACGACGAGACGACCGGCGGCGAAGGCCACTTCGCCTGGACGCCCGACGGTTCCGGAGTCGTCGTCGGCTACCGGACCCAGACCGAGCACGGGGTCAGGTTCCGCGACCTGACCGGCGACCGGACCAAGGCCTACCACTGGGTGGGCGAGACCTACGGGCGGCGGATGTTCTCGCCGTCCGGGAAGACGTTCGTGACGTTCTGCCCGAGCGGCGGCACCTACTGCGTCTGGGACACCGCCACCGGGGTGCGGCAGGCGTCGATCGTGCTGTTCTACCCCGACGCCCTGCTGTACGGCTGGTACGACGACGCCCACCTGATCGTCGCCGACCCGCGCGGGGACCCGCACCGGATCGTGGCCATGGACCTGCGCGGACGGCCGCAGCGGGTGCTGGCCGAGATCCGGCCGAAGGACGACACGACCGACCTGCTCCTCTACTACACGGGGAACTGATGCCTCCCGTCGAGCCGCTCACCCCGCACGACCCGGCCTCGCTCGGCCCCTATCCCCTGGTGGGCCGGCTGGGCGGGGACGTCTATCTGGCCACCGCGCCCGGCGGCGAACAGGTGGCCGCGCGCAGGCTGGCCCGGCCGCTCGACGCCCCCGGACGTGCGGCGCTGGCCCGTGTCTGGGAGGCCGCGGCCGTCGGCACGCCGCACATACTGGACACCGGGCGGGACTACATCGTGTCCGAGTACGTGCCGGGGCCGAGCCTGGCCGAGGAGGTCGCCGAGCGGGGCGCCCTGGCCGGGCCCGCGCTGCACCGGCTCGCCGTCGCCACGGCGACCGCCCTGGCCTCCCTTCACCGGGCCGGGCTCACCCACGACGCCGTCGCGCCCGAACGGGTGCTGCTCGGGCCCGACGGCCCCCGGCTGATCGGGGCCGAACGGCCGGTCACGCCCGCCTGGCGGGCCGAGGAGTCGCGGGAGCTCTGGCAGGACCCGGACGAACCCGCGAGCGCCGCCGCCGACGTGTTCGCCTGGGCGGCCGTGATCGCGTTCGCCGCCACCGCGCGCCCGCCGTTCGGGGAGAACCCGACGCGCGTGTCGTACGGGGCGGCGGATCTCGGGCCGCTCTCCGGGGCGCTGCGGGATCTCGTCGCCGACTGCCTGGCCGACGAGCCCGAGGCCCGGCCGGGGGCCGAGGAGACGCTGCTCCGGCTGCTCGGTCACGCGGGGGCGCTCGACACGCTGCTGCCGGCCGCCGCGCCCCCGGTGGTCGTGGCGCCGCAGGCGGGCGTGAGCCGTACCGCCCCCGGGAAGCGGAGGAAGGGCGGCGCGGTCGCCCTCGCGGCGGGCGGGCTGGCGCTGGCGCTGGTGTCCGGCGCGGGAGGGTACCTGCTCGCGCCCGCTCCGGCCCCGCAGGCGCGGAAGGCGGCGCCGAGCCCCACTCCCACCCCGCGCCCGGCGGCGTTCCCCACGCCGGGGCCTTCGCCGCTGCCCCTGGCCGGCGGGGTGCTGAACGAGAAGCCCGGCGATCCGGTGCGGCTGGCCTCCTACCGGGCCAGCGTCTCGGCCGGCGCGACGGCGGCGTTCGCGCGCAGCCGCGACGGCGCGGGCTTCGACCGGACCGGCGGCGACGACCACGTCTCGGTCATCTCGCCCGACGGCCGCTGGACGGCGACGATCGACGAGTCGTCCGTGGCGTCCGAGGAGCGGCTCGACGTCGAGTTCACCGACCGGGGCAGCGGCCGGCGGTTCACCGTGCCGACCATCGCCGCGCCGCTCAGCGCGCACCATCCGGCCTGGTCACCTGACGGGACGCGGCTGCTGCTCTCGTTGTGGACCACCGAGGGCGCGGCGGCCGCGCCCTTCGGGTTCGTGGTGGTCGACCCGGCCACCCGCGCGGCGACCGTCGTGGAGACCGCCAACGACGCCGACCGCGAGTCCTTCCTGGCCGCCGACTCCGGCGAGCGGCTCGGCGCGCTGCCCGCGTTCCGGTGGACGCCCGACGGGCGGGAGGTCGCCACCGCCTACCTGACCCCCGAGGGCCGGTTCGGGGTGCGGTTCCACGACCTCACCGGGCGTGCCCTGCGCGGCTTCCACTGGGTCGGGCTCCCGGCGGGAACGGCCTGGTTCTCCCCCGACGGGCAGTCGTTCGTGACGACCCGGTGCGAGAAACGGCACGTCTTCTGCGTCTGGGACACCGCCACCGGCGCGCGGCGGGGCGGCGTGCCCTCGGCCGAGGGCGACGGCCTGCTCGGCTGGTTCGACGCCACCCACCTGCTCCTGTCGCGGGAGAAGAAGGGCGAATACCGCGCCGACGTGATCGACTTCTCCGGCGAGACGACCCGGACCCTGGTCGAGCTCGACCTGCCCGGCGACGACCCCCTCGTGCAGCTCTTCTTCCTGCGGAGCTGACCTCCGTGGATCGCCGGGTCCCGAGCGATCACCACCGGTGATCGCCCGGGCCTTCGGTCACGCCATCACGCGGTCGACGATCTCCGACGCGCCCATCGAGCGGGCGCAGTGGGCGCCGCAGAACCACCTGCGGTCGGCCTCCACGCCGTGGCCGATGATGCGGCAGCCGCAGTGTTCGCAGATCGGCGCCATCCTGGTGATCGCGCACTCGAAGCTGTCGAAGGTGTGCACGGCGCCCTGGGCGTGCACCTCGAACGTCATGTCGTAGTCGTTTCCGCATACTTCGCAAGCGGCCATGATTCCCCCCGGATAGGTCGTTAGCGCATACCTACCCAGGGGGAACCCGGCTCACAGCGTGGCGAGCAGGCCGGCCGCCATCTCCTTGGCCCCGGCGGCGGCCTCCGGCAGCGGCATGAGCGTCGCCCCGGTGTTGTTGATCTCGGTCCCGGCCGGGCGGTCGGCGCCGCCGAACAGGACCGTCACGACGTACTCGTCCTGCATGACCTTGACCTCGTACGCGCCGCTGTAGGCGGTCTCGGTCTGCTGCCTGATCGCCTGGCCGTAGTTGTCGGTGCCCAGGCCCGGGACCTTCTGGATCTTGCTCCACTGGATCCCGCCGATCTTGGAACCGGCCGTGCCGCGGCTCTTGCCGCGCTCGTCGACCAGGTAGAACCGGGCCATCTCGGCGTTCGGGAACTCCCGGATGCCGATCCGCAGGTTCCGCCAGCGGACCTTGCCGCCCTCGACCGGCATGGCGTCGTTCCACCACTGACACTCGGTCAGCTTCGCCTTGCCCTCCGTGAGCGACTGCGCCAGGCCCTCGGTCTTCGGGACCAGCTTCGCGGCCGTCGGGTTCACCGCCACACAGCTCGGCGGCAGGGCGATCTTGACCGGCGACGGGCTCGGCGTCGGGGCGGGGGTCGGACGGGCCTTGCCGGCGAACGGCAGCGGCTTCTTGGCATACCAGGCCTCGGCCGACTGGGCGAGCTGGGTCAGCAGCGCCTTGACCTCACGGATCGCGTTCTCCTCGGTGATCGACTGCTTGGTGTCGTTCGTGAGGACGTCGGCCTCCTTGTGCTGCTGGCTGGCCTCGTACTTGACGTCGAAGGTGATGTTGCCGACCCGGCCCATGCCGGTGCCGAAGGCGTAGCGGTAGTCGTCCTCGCGCGTCCACTGGTACTGGGCGACCGCCGCGTCGCCGATGCCCGTGAAGACCTCGGGCTTGGAGTAGTAGCGCTCCTCGTCGGAGACCGAGGCGGTGTAGTCGTACTGGCGCTTCTCGCCGTCGAACTGGATCGAGGCGGCCTTGTCGGCGGTGGTGTCGCCGATCGCCTCGTAGCGGGCCACGTTGACGGTGATCTGCCGCTGGCGGTTGTACTCCCCGAACGAGATGTTGCGGTTGGTCCACTCGCAGGTCCACCTGACGTAGCTGACCAGGGTCGAGTCACGCTCGTCGGACATCCGCATGTCGATCTTGGCGGCCGGGACCAGCCGCTCGGTCTGCTCCGGGTCGAGCATCGCGCAGACGTCGAAGTCGGTGCCCTTCGGGTCGTCGCCCGCCGCCGGGGGCGCCGCGCCCGACGCCTCGGGAGACGCCCCCGTCTTCGGCGGAGGCGCGGTCTGCGGGGTGTCCTCTCCCCCGGTCGTCTGGAAGAAGACGAACGTGCCGCCCGCCACGACCAGGACCACCACGGCCGCGATCAGCGGCCAGAGCCACTTGTTCCGGGTCGGCGGGCCGGGGGGCTGCGCCCAGCCGGGCTGGGTGGTGCCCTGCCACGGACCGGAGTTCTGCTGCCAGCCGCTCTGCGCCTGCCAGGGCTCGCCGCCCCCGCTCGGGGCGCCGTTGGCGCTCGGCTGGAACAACACCGCCGTGCCCTCCGGCCCCTCCTGTGCCTGGGGGGCCTGGGGGGCCTGCGGGTTCCAGGGACCCTGCGGGGGCCGGCCGGCCTCCGCCGGGCCGCGCCACCGTTCGCTGCCCCGGGGGACGTGACCGTGCGGGCCGGGCGGTTCCGGCGTGTTCGGGGTGTTCGGCGTGTTCGGCGTGTTCGGGGTGTTCGGCGGCCACGCGGTGCCCTCGGACGGGGTGGACCAGGCCGAACCCGGGGCCGTCAGGCCCGAGGACTCCTGGCGGGCTTCGGACGCGGGCGGCTGACCCTCCGTACCGGGCCACTTTGCCGTGGGAGACGCCTCCGCCCCCGGCCAGGGGGCCTCGCTCTTGGACTCGGCGCCGGGCCACTGCGGGCCGCCGGGAGACTCGGAACCGGACCGCTGGGCACCTTCCGCACCGGGCCACTGGGGACCGGTCGACGACTCAGCACCCGGCCACTGCGGGCCGCTCGGGGGTTCCGCGCCGGGCCGCTGCGGGCCCGACGGCGATTCCACGCCAGGCCACTGCGAACCGCTCGGAGGCTCCGCACCCAGCCGCTGAGGACCCGACGACTCCACGCCAGGCCACTGCGGACCCGACGGCGACTCAGCACCCGGCCACTGCGGGCCGCTCGGGGGCTCCGCACCCGGCCACTGCGGGCCGGTCGACGACTCCGCGCCGGGCCGCTGCGCGCCTGATGACTCCACGCCAGGCCACTGCGGGCCACTCGGAGGCTCCGCACCCAGCCGCTGAGGACCCGACGACTCCACGCCAGGCCACTGCGGACCCGACGGCGACTCAGCACCCGGCCACTGCGGGCCGCTCGGGGGCTCCCCGCCGGGCCGCTGCGGGCCCGACGGCGATTCCACGCCAGGCCACTGCGAGCCGGGGCCGCCGAAGGCGGGTGGCTGGGGGGCCGGGGAAGACGGGCGCGGGTCGGCGGGTGGTTCGGGCATGCCGGGCCATTCCGGACCGGCCGACGGCCACGACGGGCCCGGGTTCGCCGGGGGCTGCGCGGGGCGGTGCGCGCCGAAGGCGTCGAAACCCTGACCGGCGCCCTGGTTGGAGGCCTGGCCGGGGCGGTCGGCGATCGGGGAGACGCCGTTGGCGCCCGGCGCGTGCCGGTCGGAGGGGGCGTGGGGCACGGGGCCGCCGCCGCGTCCGGGGGCGTCCGGGCGGCTGAAGTCGCGGAAATCGGACCGGCCCTCCGGCGGGGCCTCCGGGGCGGGCGCGCCGAACATCGCGGGCGGGCGGAGCCCTGGCGGGCCCTCGGGGGGCTGCGGCTTGCGGGACTGGCTGGCCGGGGTGTCGAACCAGCCCGGCCGGTCGGAGGGCGGAGACGACGGGGTGGCCGACTGCCGGGTGGACGATCTGGGGATCCGGCGCGGCAACTCGGAGGCGGTCTCGGGTGACTTCGTGGTCGCCGGGTCGCCGTCGTTACCGGCGGGCTCGGCGGGTGCCGGGTTGTCCAGGTCGCGGAGCATCGCACCGAACGGGTCGGGTTCGTCCGGGGGCGGGCCGGAGTCGCCGGCAGCCGGGGGTTGCGGGGCCGCGGGCGGGGTGGCCTCCTGGCGCCAGGAGGCGACCCTGGTCGGGTCGCCGATCATGGGGGCGCCCGATTCGGCCGTCCGGCGCACGAACGGCAGGCTCGTGCCGGTCGCCTTGGGGATCTCGCCCGTGGCCGGGTCGTCCTCGTCGTAGGCGTGGGGGCGCGAATCCCGTACAGGAGAACCGAAGGCCTCGCCCGGCGGGTCCGCTGGCGGCGTGTCCTCCGGGGGCGGGGGGACCGCACGCAGGTGGTTCCGGGGCTTCTGGGGGTCTTCGGGCATGGGGGAACTCCTTGGTCAGCCGATTCCGGCCGCGACAAGCTGGGCGGCCTGGCGGGCGCGCTCCCTGGTGTCGTCGCCGGGCGACTTGTAGGTGACCTGGGCGGACAGGTTGCTTCTCCGGAACCAGACGGTGGCGCCGCCGTCGGCGGGCGCCACGTATGCCTCGTCGGCGACGCCGGTGAGGTTCTCGGCGCCGTCGGGGCGGGCGGGGGCGGCTCCGGTGGTCAGGCGGTAACCCACGACGACCTCGGCGCCGCCGGAGCGGTTGATCCAGCGGCAGCCGCCATCGGGAGTGGGTTCGGCGTTGGCCTGGGTGCCGAGCAGGCGGGTGATCTGCGCGGTGGTCAGGGACGTGCAGGCGTCGGGGGCCGCGGTGAAGCGGGCCGGGACGTCGGCCGGGCCGGCCGCGAACCGGGAGGCGGCCCAGCCGGCGCCGACGCCGAGGACGATCGTGAGGGCGGCGCCGATCGCCCAGCGGCCGGTCCGGCGCGAGCGCGGGGGCACCGCGGCGACGGCGTCCCGCAGCAGGTGGCGAGTGGTCGCGGCCGGAGGGCGGTGGGCGGGGTCCTTGGCGAGCAGCGCGCCGACCGCGCGGGCCAGCGCGGGGGTCGCCTGCGTCATCGGGGGCGGGTCGTGCATGACGACGGCCGCCACGACGGCGGCGGGCAGGTTGCGGTGGAAGGGGCCCCGGCCCTCCACGGCCGCGTAGAGGGTCGCGCCGAGCGACCACAGGTCCGACGGCGGGCCGGCGGGCAGGCCGCGGAACCGCTCGGGGGCCATGTACGCCGGCGACCCCGAGCTGTCGGCCGGGTCGGCCCCGAACGGGGCGGCGATGCCGAAGTCGGCCAGCATGGCCCGGCCGTCGTCGCCGACCAGCACGTTGGCCGGTTTCACGTCCCGGTGCAGGATGCCGTGGGCGTGCGCGAGTTCGAGGGCGTCGAGGATCGACAGGCCGATCTCGGCGACCCGGGCGCTCGGCAGCGGCAGCAGCTTGTCGAGGGAGGTGCCCGGCACGAGGTCCATCACGATCCAGGGCGCGCCGTCGTGGGGCACCACGTCGTGGATCTTGACGATCGACGGGTGGTTGAGCCGCCCGGCCGCCCGCGCCTCGCCGATCGCCCGGGAGGTGTATTCGGCCAGCTCACCAGGGGCGAGATCGCTGGGCGTGCGCATCTGCTTGACGGCGACCTCGCGCCGCAGCAACTCGTCGTGGGCACGCCAGACGGTGCCCGCGCCGCCCTTCCCCAGGGGTTCGGCGAGCCGGTAGCGGCCGGCGAGCAGGGTCACGCGTGACCCCACAGCGTGTCGGCCGCGGCGCGGGCGGCGGTCTCCGCGCCCGAGCGCATCTGGTCGGCGGTGCGGTCGCCCAGGTCGGCGTACTCGATCCGGCCGACGAAGTCGCCGACGCGGAAGTAGACGTCGACGGCGATGATCCGGCCTTCGGCGGAGGTGACGTCCCAGGTGAACGCCTCCTCGCCTACGCCGGTGAGCGGGCGGATCGCCGAGATCACGGTGGGGATGCGGCGTTTGGTGCCGATCTCGTACCAGATGAGGGACGAGTCACGCGGCTGGTTGGCGACGTGGCGCTTGATGCCGCCGTACAGGGAGCGGGCCGCTTCGGGGTCGAGGTCCCACCAGTTCGGGGTGTCGGAGTCGGTGGTGGGTTCGAGGCGCAGGCCGGTGCCTTCGACCGTCCACTGGCAACCGCCCTCGATCTCCGTCGGCCGGGCGTTCTGGCCGAGCAGCGCCTTGACCTGGTCGGCGGAGACGACCCTGCATAAGTCGACGTCCTGCGCGAACACCGGCGCGGGCGGGCGCCGCGCCGCCGGGGCGCCCGCGCCGCCGGACTCCCACGGCGCGAGGAGCACCACGGCCGCCGCGACCACGGCGGCGGCCCCGGCCGCCACGGCGACCCACGGGCCGTTCTTCTTCCGCCCGGCCGGCGCGATGTCCGGGTTCCCGCCCCGGACGATCTCCTGGAACAGCCGCCCGGCGGTCGCCGCGTCGGGCCGGTCGGCCGGGTCGCGCGCCATCAGCCAGGTGACCAGGGTGCCCAGCGGCCCGCCGACCCTCGGCGCGGGCACCGGCGCGGTCAGCGTCGCGTGGATGACCTGCACGTGGCTTCCCCGGTAGGGCGGCGCGCCCTCCAGCGCGGTGTACAGGGTCGCGCCCAGCGACCACAGGTCGGCGGCCGGCCCGCCGGGGTGGCCTTCCAGCCGCTCCGGCGCGATGAAGCCCGGGGAGCCGATCAGCATGCCGTCGCCGGTCAGGTTGGTCGTGTCGGCCTGCCGGGCGATGCCGAAGTCGGTGAGCACCACCCGCCCGTCGACGGTGAGGAACACGTTCCCGGGCTTGACGTCGCGGTGCTGCACGCCGTGGGCGTGCGCGGCCGACAACGCGTCGACCATGCGGGCGCCGATCTCGGCCACCGCGCCCGGCTGCAGCCCGCCGTGGGCGGAGATCTCCGCGGACAGCGGGCGCCCGTTGAGACGCTCCATGACGATCCAGGGACGGCCGTCCTCGACCAGGACGTCGTGCACGCTGACGACGGCCGGGTGCCGCAGCCGTGCGGTCACCTCGGCCTCGCGCATCACCCGGGTGACGAGCTCCGCCCGCTCCCGCTCCCCCATCCCGTCGGGAACCCGCAGTTCCTTGACGGCGACCTCGCGGTCGAGCATCTCGTCACGGGCGAGCCAGACGGTGCCCATGCCACCGGAGCCGAGGGGATGCAGCAGGAGGTACCGGGAGGCCAGTCGTTCCCCGATCGATTCGGCCATACCGGGAGAATAGCGAACCCCAACCGACCCGATTTGACCATTCGTCAACCCCGGGCCCTAGCCCACGACGATCTCCGCCGATCCTCCCACGATCTCGGCCGCCACGACCGTCTTCGGCCCGGTCGACCGCACGACCAGCCTGCCTTCCTCGTGGACGGCCGTCACGACCGTCTCCCCGTCGGCGTCGCGCACCACGGTCCGGGATTCGCCGTCGGGCAGGCCGTACACGAGAAGGGAGATCTCCGGCGTCTCGGTGACGGTGTCGCCGGGGGTCGTCGTGGGGACGAGCGCGCCGAGGCGTCCGTAGAGGGGGATCCGGTCGAGCGGCGGGGAGACCCGGATGTACCGGCCGCCCTCGTGGTGCTCGCCGGTCCAGTGGTCGACCCAGGTCCCGGCCGGGAGGTAGACGTCGCGGGTCCCGTCGGCCGAGGTCATCGGGGCGACGAGCAGGTCGGGGCCGAGGAGGTACTGGAGGTCGGCCTGCCAGCCCACCGGGTCGCCGGGCTGGTCGACGCACAGGGCGCGCATGATCGGCAGCCCGGTCTCGACCGCCTCGACGGCGGTCGAGTAGAGGTAGGGCATCAGCCGGTAGCGCAGGCGCAGCGCCTCGACCGCGCCGCGTTCGGCGTGCTCCGGGAACTCCCACGGCTCGCGGCTGGTGGTGCCGTGGAAGCGCACCAGCGGCGACAGCGCCCCGAACTGCGCCCAGCGGACGAAGAGATCGGGTGTGGGCGTCCCGGTGAAGCCTCCGGCGTCGTGGCTCCAGAAGGGGATGCCGGACAGGCCGTGCGAGAGGCCGCCCCGGATGGTGCTGCCCATCGCCGGGTAGGTCGCGTCGACGTCGCCGCTCCACTGCGCCGGATGCCGCTGCCCGCCCAGATACGACGACCGCGCCCAGACCAGGCCGTGCCCGGCGACCTCGCGGGTCACGTCGGCGACCAGGTCGTTGAACAGCAGCGAGTAGACGTTGTGCAGTTCGGCGCCGCTCATCCCGTTGTAGGCCACCGCCCTGGCCGGCACCCCCTCGGCGAAGTCGGTCTTGAACACCTGCACGCCCTGCTCCAGCAGCCCCTTGAGCAGCCCGCGGAACCAGGTGCGGGCGGCGGGGTTGGTGAAGTCGACGATTCCGCAGGCCGGGTAGGAGCCGTGCCAGGCGTCGGCCACGTAGGGCTCGCCGTCACGGGTCAGCAGCAGGTATCCGCTGCTCGCCGCCTCCTCGAAGGCCGGGCTCAGGTGGGAGATGTACGGGTTCATCCACAGACAGACCTTGAAGCCCTGCTCCGCGAGCTCCGCCAGCATGCCCTCGGGGTCGGGGAAGGCCTGCCGGTCCCACCGCAGGTCCGACCAGTGCCCGTCGATCTGCCAGAACGTGTCGAGATGCAGCACGTCACACGGGATGCCCCGGTCCCGGATCTTCCGCGCCCGCGCCAGCACCCGCTCCTGGCTGTCGCGGAAGAACCCCGAGGAGATCCACGCCCCGAACGCCCACTTGGGCGGCAGCACCGCCGGCCCGGTCAGCGCGCGCAGCCGCCGCAGCACGTCGGCCGGCTCGGGGCCGCCCAGGACGTAGTAGTCGATCAGGTCGTCGGGCACCACGATCTGCACGTCGCTGTGGGTCGACTGGCACATGTCGAACTCGACCGGCATCCCGCTGTCGACGACGATCCCGTATCCCCGGCTGGACAGGTAGAAGGGCACGTTCTTGTACGCCCGCTGCGACTCCGCCCCGAACGCGTCGAAGTTCCACATCAGCGGCCGTTGCCCGCGCTTGTCGAGCGGCGTGAACGACTCCCCGAACCCGCCGAACGCCTCGTCGGCCGGGGCCAGGAACGTCTCGTGGTAGGCGACGGTGACGCCGTCGGCCTGCGAGCGGCCGAAGGGGAGCGTGCGCAGCCGCCCGGAGATGTCGGGACGGCCCGGGTCCTGCTCGGTGAGCACGCGCCCGGCGGGGTCGGTGAAGCGCAGGTTCCAGGGGTTCAGGCGGATCTCGGCCCGTACGGCCCCCGCGTCCACGACGACCGTCTCCTCGTCGACGGTCACCCCGGCCGCCCACCGCACCGGCCGGGTCAGCCGCAGGGCCCGCGCCGACCGCGTGCGGGCGTCGGCCTGTTCGCTGAGCTTGACCCGGACGATCCCCTCGCCCGCCGCGCTCACCTGGACGACGAGCGACTCGTCGGTCGAGGTCACCCCCTTCAGGGTGACGCCGCATCCGTCGGAGGCCACCACCTCGGCCCGCGCCAGCGTCGCGATCCCGCCTTCGCCGTGCTGCCGGACGGGCAGCTCGGGCGGGTCGGCGACGAAGTACTCGCGCGCGATCAACGGGGGGCGATACGGCATCGCTGCACTCCAACGGTATGGCGGGTTGTGTGATAATTAGTTTGCCGTCCATCCCAACAAAGGTCAACGAGGACGGCGATGTACTACGGCGGCGACTACAACCCCGAACAGTGGCCCGAACACGTCTGGCACGACGACGTCGCCCTCATGCGGCGGGCCCGCGTCAACCTCGTCACGCTCGGCGTCTTCTCGTGGAGCAGCCTGCAGCCAGGACCGGGCAGGTGGGAGTTCGGCTGGCTCGACCGCGTCTTCGACCTGCTGCACGACAACGGCATCCAGGTCGACCTGGCCACGCCGACCGCCTCGCCGCCTCCCTGGTTCGGCCGGACGCATCCGGACACGCTGACGGTCACCGCCGACGGCGCCCGGCTCGCCCACGGCAGCCGGGACACCTACTGCGTGAGCGCGCCGGCGTACCGGAACGCCTCACGGGAACTGGCGTCGGCGCTGGCCGAGCGCTACGGCGGGCACCCGGCGCTGGCGATGTGGCACGTCCACAACGAATACGGCACCTGGTGCCACTGCGACCACGTGGCCACGGCCTTCCGGACGTGGTTGCGCGCCCGCCACGGCGACCTGGCCACCCTCAACGAGCGCTGGACCACGGCGTTCTGGTCGCAGGGCTACTCCGACTGGGACGAGATCCAGCCGCCCAGGGCGACCCAGTGGCTGCCCAACCCGTCGCACCTGCTCGACTTCCGCCGGTTCCTCTCCGACGAGATGCTCGCCCACTTCACCGAACAGCGCGACCTCCTGCGCCCGACGGGCAAGCCGATCACCACGAACTTCGCCTTCGGCTCGTGGGTGCCGGTCGACCACTGGAAGTGGGCCCGGGAGGTCGACCTGGTGGCGATCGACGACTACCCGACGGGCGACCTGGCCGAGGAGTCGGCCTTCGCGGCCGACCTGGCCCGCTCGTGGGCGGGCGGCAAGCCGTGGATGCTGATGGAACAGGCGGCCGCGGTCGAGTACACCCCGGGACGCACCCTCCCCCGCCCACCGGGCGACCTCGCCCGGACCACCCTGATCCACGTCGAACGCGGATCGATCGGCGCGATGTTCTTCCAGTGGCGCGCCTCCCGGGGCGGTGCCGAACAGTGGTACCACGGCATGGTCCCCCACGCGGGACCCGACACCCGGACCTTCCGCGAGATCGTCACCCTGGGCGAGACCCTCGCGGCCCTGCCCCCTCGCACGGCGTCCGAGCCGAAGGTCGCCGTCGTCTGGGACGACGAGGCGTGGTGGGCGCTCCAGAACCGGGGTCTCCCCTCCCAGGACCTCGACTACCTGGAAGCGGTCAAACAGCCGCACCGGCTCCTCTACCGGGCCGGGCACCACGTCGCCTTCGTCCACCCGGAACATGATCTGTCGCCCTATCGGCTGGTCGTCGTCCCGAGCCTGCTCCCGGTCACCGACACGGCGCTTGCCAATTTGGCCTCCCACCGGGGCGCCATCCTGATGTCCTACTTCTCCGCCGTCACCGACGAGCATCTCCGGGTGCGGCTCGGCGGCCGGCTGCCCGCGTTCGGGATCACGGTCAAGGAACTCCGCCCGCTCGCCGAACCGCTGACCCTCTCCGACGGCACGCAGGCCTCCCTCTGGAGCGAGGAGATCGCCCTCGACGGCGCCGAGGCCGTCGTCACCTACCCGGACGGAAGCCCCGCCGTCACCCGTTTCGGTAACGCGTGGTATTTGTCCACGCGATTGACCGACAAAGCCTATGAATACCTCCTGACCTGCCTTTTACGCCCTTCTTACTAGTCAACCGGTACACATGGTTAGAGGTAAGGGAACCATCACGGCGGGGGAGAACGATGCTCAAGGTGGTGCCATCGCTCGCGAAGGTCAGGGACATCACGTCGGCTCTACGCAGGCGTGCGTCCCACCGTGACAGCAGGGGCGATTCGACGGTCATCGACCTGCGAGCGTATCGCGACGCCAAGATCATCAGATTTCCCCGCACCGGTGGCCCGACCACGGTCGCCTGAACGGCCGTATCCACCCCTGAGGGCCGCGCGGCAATCGGCGCGCCGCGCGACAGCACAACGGTGACGGGGTGCCGGCCGTGCCTGAACACGGTCGCCACCCCGTCACATGCTTTTTACGCCTTGTGGAAGTAGGACGAGGCCGGCACACCGCCCCTGAGGAACTCCTGGAAGGTGATCCGCCCGACGGCGCGCTCGGGCGTGAGCTGGTAGCCGGCCCGGAACGCCTTGCTAACCCGGCCCGGGACGAGCAACTCGACGATCGGCTTCCGCTTGCCCTCCGCCGCCAGGTAGAGCTCGGCCATCTCCCGGAAGCCGAGCACCTGCGGCCCGCCCATGTCGGCGACGCGGCCCGCCGGGTCGCCCATCGCCAACGTGGTGAGCTGCGAGGAGACCTCCGAGATGGCGATCGGCTGGGCCGCCCACCCCAGCGGGACCGGCACGACCGGCGACCTGGTGACCGTCCGGCACAGCGAGGCCATGAAGTCGTGGAACTGGGTGGTCCGCAGGATCGTGTACGGCAGCCCGGAGGCCTCGACGAGCTGCTCCACCGCGTATTTGACCTGGTAGTACGAGTAGGGATGCCGGTCGACCCCCACGATCGAGATGTAGACGACGTGGGTGCCGGGCGCCAGCGCCTTCAGCAGGTTGCGGGCCGCCTGGACGTCGGTCTTGCCGGGCGGCTTGCTGGCCAGGTGGACGACCGTGCCGACGCCCTCGGCCGCCTGGGCGACCCCCTGGCCGGTGACCAGATCGCCTCGGTAGGGTCCGTCGGCGCTACGGGCCAGATTCCGGACCTCCCGGCCCGCCCGCCGAAGGTCCGCGATGACCTGACGGCCCAGGATTCCGGTGCCGCCGGTGACGAGAATCGTACCGTCCATGATGGTTTCCCACCTTTTGAGGCATTTTCCGGATCCATACCCCATCGCGACGCGCTGAACGAACTCACCCCACAGGCTCATGAATCCGGGGCCGAGGTCTGTCAGGATGGGGGGGTGAGCCATTCCCCGGCCGTCGTCCAGCCCGACCAGGAACTGATCATCGAGATCCTCAACGAACTCGACATCGACTTCACCTTCGACGCAGACGGCGACCTCGCGATCTCCACCGAGGCGCTCACGGTCTTCTTCCTGTTCGGATCAGAAGGCGACCTCTTCACGATCCGCACCTTCTACGACCGCCACTACTCCGTCGACGAGAAGCCGCTGCTGCTCACCGCGCTCAACGAGTGGAACGCCGACACGATGTGGCCCAAGGTCTACGCCTTCACACCCGACAACGGCGTGATACGGGTGATCGGCGACGCCCAGCTCTACATCGGCGCCGGGGTCACCTACGAACACCTGATGACGATCGTCGCCCACTGGGTGAGGTCGGCGATCAAGTTCCACCGCTGGCTCAGCGACCGTCTGGCCTTCGAAGAGGACGACGCCGGATAGTCCTGGCCAGCGCGTCCTCAAGGGTCTTCCGCGGGTACGGCGATCGTGCCACGGCCCCTTCGAGGTCGATCTCCCCACGGTGCAGCCGCTCACAGAGTGTGACGATCTCGGTGATCTCCGCTCGCTGCCGCTCGACGAAGTCGGGCGTCACCGGGTCGCCGTGGCCCGGCACGATCACGTCGGGCGCGGCCTCCAGCATCTTCTCCAGCGCCATGGGCCACGCGCCCGGGTAGGAGTCGCCGAACTGCGGCGGCGCCCCCTGCTCCACGAGGTCGCCCGCGAACAGCACCCCCACGTCGGGCACGTGGACGGTCAGGTCGTGGCCGGTGTGGCCGGGCCCGGGGTGGCCGAGCAGGACCTCCCTGCCGCCGAGGTCGACGCTGAACGGCGCGCGCAGCGGCAACACGATCGGGGCGGTCGCGACGCCGGGGAACTGCCCCGACCACTCGGCGACCTGCTTCTGGGCGGTGTCGACGAGGGCCTCCCGGCAGCCCTCGGTGGCGAAGCAGCTCCCGAAGGCCGCCGTGCCGAAGGCGTGGTCGAAGTGGGCGTGGGTCAGCACGACCGTCCAGGGCAGGTCGGTGACCTCCCTGATCGCGTGGGCCCAGGCTTGGCCGAAGGCCTCGTCGATGCCGGTGTCGACGACCAGACAGCCGGTCTGGCCCACGACCAGCCCGAGGGTGAGGTCGAGCTCGGCGTGCCGGCGGATCCAGACCCCGTCCGCAACTTCGATCATGGTCAGTGCTTACCACACCGACGACCGGTCTGACCGAATTTCGGTCCGTTGACACCCCGAAAAATCCGGATCGGACCGCAGAGGTCCGGAGCCGTCCGGCCGCTCAGGCCTTGGCGAGCGCCGCGCGCAGTTCCTCGGCGTTGAAGCGGGAGACGTAGGCGGGCCGGTCGCGGTCGTGCCGCCAGCCTTCGGACAGCGGGCCGACGTCCACGACGTCGAAGCCGAAGGAGTCGGTCAGGTCGGCGACGACCCGCTTCGCCTCGGGGTCGTCGCCCGCGATCGGCAGCGCCCGCCGGTTCGGCGTGCCCGGCGGGGTGCCGTCGGACAGCAGGTGGGCGGCCATGATGTTGTTGAAGCCCTTGACCACCCGCGAGGTCGGCAGGTGCTCCTGGAGCAGCCCCGACGGGGTCTTCGCGCCGGAGTCGATCTCCGGGAACCGCCCGTCGCGCTCGAAGTAGTAGTTGTTCGTGTCGATCACGATCTTCCCGGCGAGCGGCTCGACCGGCACCCGCCGGTACGCGTGGAACGGCACCGTGACCACCACGATGTCGCCCGCCTCGGCCGCCCCCTCCACGGTCGAGGCGGACGCGGCCGGTCCGAGCGACTCGACCAGGCCGACGAGGGTCTGCGGCCCGCGCGAGTTGCTCATCACGACCGAATGCCCCGCGCCGACGGCCAGCCGCGCCAGCGCCGACCCGATGTGCCCGCTGCCTATGAATCCGATGACCATACCTGGGGGAACCGGGCGGCAGGTGGTGTCATTCCCGGCCGCAACATCGTCTCCATCGTTGACGACGTTACCGGCGAGGCTCTACGTTGTCTCTCGAAGAGACCATGTTCGGTCGTGGTATGAAGTGACCCACCAGGAGGCGGACACACGAGTTGAGGCACCATGACCGAGCGATACCTCGGCGTACTCGGCATCGGCGAGGCGCTGGGGGTGAGCCGGCACGCGGTGCACAAATGGCGGGCCCGCTACCCCGCAGGCTCCGCCCACCCCTTCCCCGACCCCGACGTCGAGATCGACGGCGCCCCCGGCTGGCGTCCCGGCCGTCTCGACGAGATCGTGCGCTGGCGCGAGGGCCTGCCCGGCCGCGGCGCCGGCGGCGGACGCCCGTCAGCGGCCCGCCAGGACTACCTGAAGGCGGCCGTCGAGCGCGGCCTCGACCGCGACGAGGCGCTGCGCGCCCTCGCCACGTTCGGCGAGGAGTTCCCCGAGATGACCGAGCCGGAGATCTGCGCCTGGCTCATCGAGAGCTGGCGCCGCTGACCCATTCAGGCTGACCCGACCAGAAGGCGATGACGCATGCCCGGAACCACCGCACCCGGATTCGAACCCGTCCTGGACGCGTTCACCGACAACTTCGAGCACCACGACGAGATCGGCGCGGCCGTCTGCGTCTACGTCGGCAGCGAGAAGGTCGTGGACCTCTGGGGCGGCGTGGCCGACCCCGTGACCGGCCGCCCCTGGACCGAGGACACCCTCCAGGTGGTCTTCTCCACCACGAAGGCGATCACCGCCGCCTGCGCCCTGCACCTCGTCGACCGCGGCCTGCTCGACCTGGACGCGCCCGTCTCCGCCTACTGGCCGGAGTTCGGCAAACCCGAGATCCCCGTACGCTGGCTGCTCACCCACCAGGCGGGCCTGGCCGCCCTCGACAAGCCGGTCACCCCCGCCGAGGCGGTGGCCTGGGAACCGGTGGTCACCGCCCTGGCGGCGCAGCGGCCCTTGTGGGAACCCGGAACCGAGCCGGGCTACCACGCCCACACCTTCGGCTGGCTCGTCGGCGAGGTGGTGCGCCGGGTGTCGGGGCGGACGCTCGGGACGTACCTGCGGGAGGAGATCGCCACTCCGCTGGGGCTGGACTTCTGGATCGGGCTGCCGGAGCCGGAACACCAGCGTGTCGCCCGGATCGTGGCTCCGAAGCTCGACATGTCGGTCGATCCGGCGACCCTGCCCGAGGCGGTGCGCCCCTACTTCGACCCGACGTCGCTGACGATGCGGGCCTCGATGGCCGTGACCCCGTTCCTCGACCACAACGACCCCGCCGAACTGGCGGCCGAGTTTCCCGCGACGAACGGCGCGGGCACCGCCCGGGGGCTCGCGGGCTTCTACGCGGCCCTGCTCGACGGCCGGATCCTCAGCCCCGGGCTGCTGTCCACGGCGACGACCGAGCAGGTCAGCGGGGTCGACAAGGTGCTTCGGGTGCCGGTCAGGATCGGGCTGGGCTTCGGCCTGCCGAGCCCGGACGACTTCTGGCATGACCCGACGGCCTTCGGCTTCCCGGGTTACGGGGGTTCACTGGGGTTCGCGGACCCTTCCCGGGGGTTGGCCTTCGGCTATGTCATGAACCACGGCAAGCACGCCGCCGACGACAGGAGGGCCGCCAACCTCGTCCAGGCGGTGCGGGCCGCCCTCTCGTGACGGCGGGCCGCCGGCGGGCGGTGCCGGGGTGGGCGGGAGCCGTAACGGAAGAAAGGAACTTCCCGGGCCGACCTGTCGATCGGCCCGGGAATCTCAAGGTCAGCTGCAGCCGCTGGTGCTGCCGCAGCCCTCGCACACGTAGCAGCTACCGGCCGGCCGCATCTTCGTGCCGCAGGTCATGCACAGCGGCGCGTCGGCCGTGAAGCCCTGGTGACCCTCCAGGTGACCCTGCTGCGAGGCCCTCACCGGCTCGGCGACCGGGACCGGCTTGCTCACCGGCGGCTCGATCGGGGCCGACTGGGCCAGCGCGGCGGTGTCGAGCTGGGCGGCCGGGTCTTCGCCGCGCTGCTGGGCGGCGCGCTCGGAGGCCGAGAAGATGCCCAGAGCGGCCCGGTCTTCGTAGGCCAGGTGGTCGAGGGCCAGGCGGCGGAAGATGTAGTCCATCACCGACTGCGCCATGCGGACGTCGGGGTCGTCGGTCATGCCGGCCGGCTCGAAGCGCATGTTGACGAACTTCTGCACGTAGGTGTCGAGCGGCACGCCGTACTGGAGACCGATGGAGATCGCCACGGAGAAGGCGTCCATGACGCCCGCGAGGGTCGAGCCCTGCTTGGACATCTTCAGGAAGACCTCGCCGAGACCGTCGTCAGGGTAGGACGAGGCGGTCATGTAGCCCTTCGCGCCGCCGACCGTGAAGCGGGTCGTGATGCTCGGGCGGCTGTTCGGCATGCGGCGGCGGGTCGGGCGGGAGACCTCGATGACCCTGGTCTCGGGCTCGACGACGACCGCGGCCTCTTCGGTCTTCTTGTTGGTGCCGGCCGACAGCGGCTGGCCGACCTTGCAGTTGTCGCGGTAGACGGCCAGGGCCTTCAGGCCCAGACGCCAGCCTTCGAGGTAGACCTGCTCGATGTCGTCGATCGTCGCCGACTCGGGCAGGTTGACCGTCTTGGAGATCGCGCCCGACAGGAACGGCTGGGTCGCGGCCATCATCCGGACGTGGCCCATGGGCGCGATCGCCCGCTCGCCCATCGCGCAGTCGAACACCTCGTAGTGGGCCTCCTTGAGGCCGGGGGCGCCGACCACGTGGGAGTGCTGGGCGATGTACTCGACGATCGCCTCGACCTGCTCCTCCTGGTAGCCGAGCTGGCGCAGGGCACGCGGGATGGTCTGGTTGACGATCTGCATCGAGCCGCCGCCGACGAGCTTCTTGAACTTGACCAGGGCCAGGTCGGGCTCGATGCCGGTGGTGTCGCAGTCCATCATCAGGCCGATGGTGCCGGTCGGGGCGAGCAGCGACGCCTGGGCGTTGCGCCAGCCGTTCTTCTCGCCCAGCTTGAGGCACTCCTGCCACTGCCTGGTCGCCTCGGCGTGGATCGCCTTGTCCATCGCGTCGATGGTGCGGACCGCGTCGTTGGCGGCGGCGTGCTTGCGCATGACCCGCTTGTGCGGTTCGGCGTTGCGCTCGTAGCCGTCGTAGGCCCCCACGACGCCCGCGAGCTCCGCGCTGCGGCGGTAGGACACCCCGGTCATCAGCGACGTGATCGCCGCGGCGATGGCCCGGCCGCCGTCGGAGTCGTAGGCGTGGCCCGTGGCCATCAGCAGCGCGCCCAGGTTGGCGTAGCCGATGCCGAGCTGCCGGTAGGCGCGGGTGGTCTCGCCGATCTTCTCGGTCGGGAAGTCGGCGAAGGTGATCGAGATGTCCATCGCGGTGATGATCAGCTCGGTCAGCTTGACGAACCGGGCGACGTCGAACGTGTCGTCGTCGGTGAGGAACTTCAGCAGGTTGATCGACGCCAGGTTGCATGAGGAGTTGTCGAGGTGGACGTACTCCGAGCAGGGGTTGGACGCGGTGATCCGGCCCGTCTCCGGGCAGGTGTGCCAGTCGTTGATCGTGTCGTCGTACTGGACGCCCGGGTCGGCGCACTCCCACGCCGCCTTGGCCATCTTGCGGAACAGGTCTCGGGCGTCGATCTCCTCGATGACCTCGTGGGTGAGGCGGGCGCGCAGGCCGAACCTGCCGCCGGTCTCGACCTGGCGCATGAACTCGTCGCTGACGCGGACCGAGTTGTTGGCGTTCTGGTATTGCACCGACACGATGTCCTTGCCGCCGAGGTCCATGTCGAACCCGGCGTCGCGGAGGGCGCGGATCTTGTCTTCCTCACGCGCCTTCGTCTCGATGAACTCCTCGATGTCGGGGTGGTCGACGTCGAGCACGACCATCTTGGCCGCCCGGCGGGTGGCGCCGCCCGACTTGATGGTGCCGGCCGACGCGTCGGCGCCCCTCATGAAGGAGACGGGACCGCTGGCCGTGCCGCCCGAGGAGAGCAGTTCCTTCGAGGAGCGGATGCGGGACAGGTTCACCCCCGAACCCGAACCGCCCTTGAAGATCACGCCCTCTTCCTTGTACCAGTCGAGGATCGACTCCATGGTGTCGTCGACGGCCAGGATGAAACAGGCGCTGACCTGCTGCGGCGAGAGGGTGCCGACGTTGAACCACACGGGCGAGTTGAACGCGAAGAGCTGGTGGACCAGGGCGTGCTTCAGCTCGTGGTCGAAGATCTCGGCGTCTTCGTCGGAGGCGAAGTAGCCGTTCTCGACGCCGGTGCGCGTGTAGACGCCGGTCACCCGGTCGACGAGCTGCTTCAGGCTCCACTCGCGCTGCGGCGTGCCGAGCGCGCCGCGGAAGTACTTGGTGGTCACGATGTTGGCCGCGTTGACCGACCACGACGCCGGGAACTCGACCCCGCGCTGCTCGAAGTTGACCGAGCCGTCGCGCCAGTTGGTCATGACGACGTCACGGCGCTCCCACTCGACCGCGTCGTAGGGGTGGACGCCCTCGGTGGTGAAGATCCGCTTCACCTTCAGCCCCTTGGCCCGTCCACGCCGTGCGCGCGTGGATGTGCCGTTGACCGTCTCCGTCATGACTCCCCCTTGGCATGTGCCTTGAGTTGCTGGATCTCTGCCTCGAAGTCGGCGAGGGTCTCGAACCCCCGGTAGACCGAGGCGAAACGTAGATAAGCCACCTCATCGAGGTCGCGCAGCGGCCCGAGGACCGCGACGCCGACCTGGTGGGCCGGGATCTCGGCGACACCGGACGCGCGGATGCTCTCCTCGACCCTCTGCCCGAGCTGCGCGAGCGAGTCTTCGCTGACCGGCCGCCCCTGGCAGGCCCGCCGGACCCCGGCGATGACCTTCTCCCTGGAGAAGGCCTCGGTCACCCCGCTGCGTTTGCTCACCATCAGCAGGACCGTCTCCTGCGTGGTGAACCGTCTCCCGCATTCGGAACAGGTGCGCCGTCGGCGAATCGCCCCGCCGTCTTCCGTCGACCGGCTGTCGACGACCCGGGTGTCGGGATGACGGCAGAACGGGCAATGCACGCCGTCGCCTCCTCACTGACCAGACGCTCGCGCACGCCCCCACATGTGATGAGGTGCGGCAAAGGAAACACAATCTATGGTTCGCTCAGTTGACCACGACCACTAGATGTTGTGGTTCCCCAACCCTAGAAGTGAGTCCCCTAGATCGCAACTCAAACCCCACCGGTCCCGGAGGCCTACTGACCTGGGACGTCGCGGGGGAGATAGAGCGTCGTGCCTGGCCGGATGAGGGCGTCGGATAAACCGTTGAGATCCATGATCTCGCGAACCACGACCCCCGGATCGCCTCCGTCGCCGGCCGACACGGCGATCTCCCAGAGGGTGTCGCCCTCCTGGACCGTCACCCGGGGCGACCCCTCGACCGAACGTGTGGTGGACGCGGTCACGGCAGCCCGTGTGCCCAGCCAGAGCACGGCCAAACTCACGAGGGCGATGAGCACGACGAGCACGATCCGGCCCCTCCGGGTGAGCCGGAGCGGCGGTGCCGGCTTCCCGCCGGCGCGCCCGCCTTCGGGAGCCGCCTGGATCGAGGGGCGCGACGGGCCGACATCACCCCAGCGCCGCGCGGCGGACAGGGAGGAAGGCCGGGGAGCGGGCCGGACCGTGCGTTCCCCGCCAGGGCCGGAGTCTCCACCCGGAAGGGCCGGGACCAGAGTGAGGTGGCGTCGTCTTATGTGCGGGTTCATATGGGGGTGCTCCGCCGGGCGCGGACGCGCGGCCTTCGGCGGCCGGATGTTCGAGTGTGGGGGTGGAGTCGCAGGGGTGTCCTTCCGCGTGGGCTTCATCGTGAACCTCCTCGACTGCCCTGCAAGAAGGGAAGAAAGATCGCGCGAATCGAACACGATGTCGATCGAACTCCCGTACGATGTTGTACACCACGCCACCGACGTTTTCGAGGGCAATCGAACAATTGTTTGATATTGATCTTGAATCGCGGTAGCGTCGCTCTGTGCGACGTGAGGAACACGGATTGGGAGGTGCCCAGGTGAACAACGACGGGCTGGCCGGCCAGCGCGACGAGAGCGTGAGCGATCTGGCGGTTCGCCGCCGCGACTCGCTCGGGCTCACCCCCAGGCAGCGCAAGATCCTGGAGGTGATCCGCGACTCGGTCCAGCAGCGGGGCTACCCACCGTCGATGCGCGAGATCGGTGAGGCGGTGCAGCTCACGAGCACGTCGAGTGTGTCCCACCAGCTCACCGCCCTTCAGCGCAAGGGCTACCTGCGTCGCGACCCCCATCGCCCGCGCGCCCTTGAGGTGCGCCTGCCCGGCGAGCCGGTCCTCTGGGTCGATCCCGACGCCGCCGTGGAAGACTCCGCCTTCAACCGTCCGACGGCGGCCTATGTTCCCCTCGTCGGGCGCATCGCCGCGGGTGGGCCGATCCTGGCCGAGCAGAACCTCGAAGACGTCTTCGCCCTGCCCAAGCAGCTCGTCGGCGAGGGCACCCTGTTCCTCCTCCAGGTCTCCGGCGACTCGATGATCGAGGCCGCCATCGCCGACGGCGACTGGGTGGTCGTCCGCCAGCAGCCGGTCGCCGACAACGGCGACATCGTCGCCGCGATGATCGACGGCGAGGCGACCGTGAAGACCTTCAAGCGCAAGGACGGCCACGTCTGGCTGGTCCCCCACAACCCCAACTACGAGCCGATCCCCGGCGACGAGGCGACCGTCCTCGGCAAGGTCACGGCCGTCCTCCGCAAGCTGTAGGCATTCGAAGGCGTCTGCTCCCACGAGCGGGCGCCTTCCGCTTGTCTGCGCTCTATGGGCGGTCTAGGGGCGGTAAACGCCGATGCGGTCTGCGATGTCCCGTCATACGCTGTTTGCGTGGACTTTGATCAGTTGACGGTGGAGCAGGCCCGCAGGCGCGACGGCACCAAGTGGGCGCAGGCCGCTCCTGACCTGATCCCCGCCTGGGTCGCCGACATGGACTTCCCCGTGGCCGGCCCCATCCGCGACGCGATCATGCACCGGGTCGCCACCGACATGGGCTACCCCGACTGGCCGTGGGAGCAGCCCGGCCTCCCCCTGCCCGAGGTGTTCGCCGAGCGCATGGCCGCCCGCTACGGGTTCCGCCCCGATCCCGTCCACGTGCGGCCCTTCACCGATCTCAACCAGTCGCTGCAGGCCCTGCTCGACGTGCTGACCGAACCGGGCGAGGGGGTGCTCACCCACACGCCCACCTACAACGCCTTCCTGATGACGCTGGAGGCGATGAACCGGCCCCCGGTGCCGATTCCGCTGGTCCCCGACGGGGAGGGCTGGCGGGCCGAGCTTCCGGCCGATCCGCGGGGCGCGCGGGTGCTGCTCCTGGTCAACCCGCACAATCCGACGGGGCGGTGCTTCACCCGTACGGAACTGGAGGAGATCGCCGAATACGCCGACCGGCACGACCTCGTGGTCATCTCCGACGAGATCCACGCCGAGCTCGTGTACACGCCCAACGAGCACCTCCCCTTCGGCCTGCTCCGTCCCGAGCGCACGGTGACGATCACGTCGGCGAGCAAGGCGTTCAACATGGGCGGCCTGCACTGCGCCGTCGCCCACATCGGCTCGTCGCGGGCCCGGGAGGCGCTGGCGACCCGCCCGCCGGCCCTGTACGGCCAGCCGAGCGTCCTCGGCGTGGCGGCCACGGTGGCGGCCTGGCGGGAGTGCGACGCCTGGCTCGACGGGGTCGTCGCCGTCCTCGACCGCAACCGGAAGACCCTCGCTCAGCGGCTTCCGGCGGGGTGGACCTACCGGGTGCCGGAGGCGACCTACCTCGCCTGGATCGACACCGGCATTCCCGACGCCGCGACCGTTCTGGAGCGCGAGGCGCGGGTCAAGGTGGCGCCCGGCACGATCTACGGCGCTCCCGACACGTGGATCAGGCTCAACTTCGGCACGTCGGGGCCCATCCTGGACGAGATTCTCGACAGAATACGAATGTGACCGACGTTTCTCACTATCTCGGGCTGCTCGACGACAAATCCTCGTTGTCCCACTGGGGAACCATCACCTGGGTCTCCGGTCTGGAACCCGAGACGGCCCTCGATATTCTCGGCGGCAACGCCGATTCCGAGCTCTCGCTTTCGTTCGAGGACTGCCATTCCGCGGCCGCCAAGGATTTCCGGCTACGCGGCTACTTCGGCAGCGAGATCCTGCTCGACAAGGCGGGTCCGTGGCTCCTCTGCATCGAACCGTTCGGCGACGGCGGCTCCATGACCGACACGCTCCTGGCACTCTCCAAAAAAGGAACCGCCTTCTCGCTGCTGTCCCATCCTTCGGGCTTTCACACCTTCAGCTACGCCGCCGACGGGGAGGCCTTGGTGGTCATCCGCCGGATCGGCGAGCCCTGGGTCGAAGGGCCGATATCCCTGGAGGAGATCGTCGGGGACCTCCCGTTGCTCGATGGGGATTCGGAGCCCGTCACCTGGGCGGCGAACGCCCTGGCCCTCGCCGAGGGTCGCACCGGGTTCCGCCTCACCGCCGAATGGCTGGACGCCGAGCACCCGTGTTTCGTCGGCACACCGCGCCCCGGAGCTCCCGCCTGATGAGATGAAGCGGCCCGCCGCCCAGAAGACCGGGCGACGGGCCGTTCATGGTCAACTACAGGTGATCGGAGAAGGCACCGCGTTGGTGCCGTTCCAGGTTCCGTTGAAGCCGAACGTCGTCGAACCGTTGGCCGCGATCGAGCCGTTGTAGGGCAAGTTGTTCACCGTGACCTGCGATCCGGACACGGTGTGCTCGCCACTCCACAACTGGGTGATCGTCTGTCCGTTGGCGAAGTTCCACCGCACCGTCCACCGGCTGATCGCCGCCGACGAGGGCCGCACGGTCACCTCGCCCTGGAACCCGCCCGGGTACTGGTTGATGATCCGGTACGTCGCCACACAGCCGCCCGGAGACGGCGAAGGTGAGGGCGACGGGCTGGGGGAAGGCGAAGGGCTGGGTGAGGGTGAGGGTGAAGGCGAGGGCGACGGGCTGGGCGAACCCGAGGGCGAGGGCGAAGGTGACGGCGTCGTGCCCGGGGGCACCGGCGCGATCAGATAGGGGTTCAGGATGTTCTGCTTGGCCGTCTGGACCGTCACCCAGTCGTCCAGCACGATTCCGCCCGTGTCGCCCGAGTTCGGGTTCCACGACCAGTAGGTGAACGACATCCCGTTCACGCCCGTGCCCGTGTACTTCATCAGTTCCGTCAGCCAGATCCGGTCGACGTTCGACGTCATCGTGGTGCCGAACTCGCCCATCATGATGGGCGCGATGTTCTGCTTGTACAGGTAGCCCCAGTACCGGTCCCAGATGGCCGGCATGTTCGCCGGGTAGCTCGGGTCGGAGAACCACGACTGGTTGTAGACGGACGTCGCGTACTCATGCGGCGAGTACACGAGCCGGTTGGCCACGTTGAGCCGAACCGGGAACTGTCCGGCCTTGGAGAGGTTGCCGCCCCACCAACCGCAGTCCTCGTCGTTCGAGGGGTCGTTGTCCCACACGTTGGAGAGGCCGCCCGAGGGGCACGAGACGCCCTCGACGAAGATCAGCCAGTTCGGCTGGACGGCGAGGATGGCGTTTCCGGCACGTTCGGCGGCCAGGCGCCAGTCGCGCGACTCGACGCCGCAGCCCCAGCAGGCGCCGGTGGCGTTCGGGTTGGTGCCGTCGGCGTGGGGTTCGTTGTGCAGGTCGGCCCCGATGACGGTGGTGTTGCCGGCGTACCGCTGGGCGAGCATGCGCCAGTCGGCGATCCAGGTCGCCTCCGAGACCGTGGGGGTGTACCAGAGGGCCGACTGGCCGGCGGAGGTCGGGCGGTGGCGGTCGAGGATGACGCGCATGCCCTTCGAGCCGGCGTACTCGATGACCTTGTCGAGGATCTGCAGGGGAGACAGGCCGACGAGGTCGGGGTTGGTGAAGTCGTTGATGCCGGTCGCGACGGCGCCGGGCTTGAGCGCGTCGTTCGAGAACGGGATGCGCAGGGTGTTGTAGCCGAGCTGGGCCATGTGGTCGAGCTGGGACTTCCACGTCACGCTGGCCCACAGGCCGTGGAAGGTCTTGTTGTCGGTCTCCATGCCGAACCAGTTGATGCCGGTCAGGCGGACCGTCGCGCCGGTGCTGTCGACGATCTTGTTGCCGTTGGTCCGCAGGTAGCCGGTCCCCGTGCCGGCCGCGTTGGCGGGGGCGCCGATCGCCACGAGTAACGCGGTGATCAGCGCGGTCCCCGCCAACCAGGCGGTGAATCTGGACAAGAGTGCCTCCAAGGCGGGGGGCACGCCTGGCCGTCGAGCCGGAACGGGTTCAGGCATGCCCCGCCGAGGCATGCCCTGACCGCACGCCCGACGATGTTCGAGATATCGGCTCGGGCGTCAATGCTGCTCCTAAGGAACGATGTTGACCAGCTTGGGGGCCCGCACGATGACCTTGCGGGGGGCGCCGTCGAGGTGGGCCTTGACCTTCTCGGAGCTCAGGGCCAGCGCCTCCAGATCGGTGTCCGAGATGTCCGGTGAAACTTCCAGCCGGTCGCGCACCTTGCCGGCCACCTGGACGACCGCGGTCACCGAGTCCTGCACCAGCAGCGCCGGGTCGGCGACCGGCCACGTGGCGCGGGCGACCGACGGCTGGTGGCCCAGCCGCTCCCAGCCTTCCTCCGCCGTGTACGGGGCCACGATCGACAACATCACGGCCAGCGCCTCGGCCGCCTCACGCACGGCCGGGTCGGCGGCGCCGGGGCCCGAGTCGATCGCCTTGCGGGCGGCCGAGGTCAGCTCCATCAGGCGGGCGACCGCCACGTTGAAGCGGTGGGTCTCGACCAGCTTGGTGACCTCGTCGATGGTCCGGTGGACGACCTTGCGCAGCTCCAGGTCACCGGCCGCGAAGTCGGTGCCGGCGCCGGACGCGTCGGTCATCACGCGCAGCGCGCGGGCCAGGAACTTCAGCGACGCGGCCGGCGAGACGTCGGCCCAGTCGATGTCGTCTTCCGGCGGACCGGCGAACACCATGGTCAGCCGGACCGCGTCGACGCCGAAGTTGTCGATCTGCACGCCCAGGTCGACGCCGTTGCCCAGGGTCTTGGACATGGCCTTGCCGCCGTTGATGACCTGACCCTGGTTCAGCAGCCGCAGGAACGGCTCGTCCCAGGTGATCATGCCCATGTCGTAGAGGACCTTGGTGAAGAACCGGCTGTACAGCAGGTGCAGCACCGCGTGCTCGACGCCGCCGACGTACTGGTCGATGGGGCCCCACTTCTCGGCCTTGGCGACGTCGAAGGGGCCGTCGTCGTACTTCGGGTCGAGGTAGCGCAGGAAGTACCACGAACTGTCGACGAAGGTGTCCATCGTGTCGGTGTCGCGCTTGGCCGGGCCGCCGCACGACGGGCACGGCACGTTGACCCAGTCGGTGGCCGAGGCCAGCGGCGAGACGCCCTTGGGCGCCAGGGCCTCGCCGCGCAGGTCGGGCAGCACGACCGGCAGGTCCTTGTCGGGGACGGGGACCTCGCCGCACTCGCCGCAGTGGATGATCGGGATCGGGGTGCCCCAGAACCGCTGGCGGGACAGCAGCCAGTCGCGCAGGCGGAAGTTGACCGTGGCCTTGCCGGTGCCGCGCCCGGCCAGGATCTCGACGATCTTCTCGATCGCCTCGGCCTTGCTCAGGCCGTCGAGCGGGCCGGAGTTGACCAGCTTGCCCTCGCCCGGCGTCGCCTTGCCGGTCTCGCCGGGGTCGGCCATGCCGGTGTGCACGACGACCTTCACCGGCAGGTCGAACTTCAGCGCGAAGTCGAGGTCGCGCTGGTCGTGGGCCGGGACGGCCATGATCGCGCCATGGCCGTAGTCGGCCAGGACGTAGTCGGCGGCCCAGACCGGGATGCGCTCGCCGTTGACCGGGTTGATCGCGTGGACGCCCAGGAAGACGCCGGTCTTCTCCTTCTCGGTCGACATGCGCTCGATGTCGGACAGCTTGGCGACCTCGGCGCGGTAGGCCTCCAAGGCCGGGCGCTGTTCTTCGGTGACGATCTCGGCGGCCAGCGGGGCGTCGGCGGCGACGACGAAGAACGTCGCGCCGTAGAGCGTGTCGGGCCGGGTCGTGTAGACGGTGACCGGGTCTTTGCGGCCCTCGATCTCGAACTCGACGTCGGCGCCGGTGCTGCGGCCGATCCAGTTGCGCTGCATGGTCAGCACGCGGTCGGGCCAGCCGCCCTCCAGGCGGGCCATGTCGTCGACCAGGCGGTCGGCGTACTCAGTGATCTTGAAGTACCACTGGGTCAGCTCGCGGCGGATGACGTCGGCGCCGCAGCGCTCGCACTTGCCCGCGACGACCTGCTCGTTGGCCAGCACCGTCTGGTCGTTGGGGCACCAGTTGACCAGGCCGCCCTTGCGGTAGGCCAGGCCGCGCTCGAAGAAGCGCGTGAACAGCCACTGGTTCCACTTGTAGTACTCGGCGTCGCTGGTGTGCAGGCGGCGGGTCCAGTCGAAGGAGATCGCGTAGCGCTGGAAGCTGGCGGCCTGCGTGTCGATGTTGCCGTAGGTCCACTCGGCCGGGTGGGCGTTGCGCTTGATGGCCGCGTTCTCGGCGGGCAGGCCGAAGGAGTCCCACCCGATCGGGTGCAGGACGTTGTAGCCCTTCAGGAACCAGTAGCGGGCCACCACGTCGCCGATGGCGAACACCTCGGCGTGGCCCATGTGCAGGTCACCGGACGGGTAGGGGAACATGTCGAGCATGTAGCGCCGCGGCCGCGGGTCGGCGTCGTCCTCCACGACGGCGAAGGGCTTCAGTTCCTCCCAGCGAGGCTGCCACTTGGCCTGGATCGCCTGGGGGTCGTATACCTGCTCGTCCACGTTTGATCTCCTGAATTATCGACACCTGCCCATAAGAAAACCCCCCGGCTGAAGCACGAGGGGCGGCCGCGTCGAGGCTGCTGTCAGCTCGCTCGACGCGGCCCGGTAAGAAGCAGGTTCGCGGCACGCATAGAGCAAGGGTAGCGCAGAACGCAAGCGGGAATGGGGGCGGCCGAAGGACGACGAACAGCGGCGGATCTTACACCGAGAGTAAAGTGGCGATATCGGATGGTGATAGATCCATTGTGACCTCGGTTGTCCCTTTCGTTTACCCTCATCTCGTGAACCCTGTCGACCCGAGGCGCGGCCCGGACCTCCCGCAGGCGGACCTTCCGATGCAGGATCCGCCCACCGACCCCACGGGCGAGACGTTCAGAGGGGGCTTTTCCAGTTTCGCCGCCCCGGCCCCCAGCCCGCATGAGATCATGCCAAGCACGTCTAATTCGGGCATGATCTCGGGAGGTTCCATGCCCTCGGAGCACAGTGATCCACGGCGCGGCCCGGCCTGGCCGGAAGTCCCGCCAGCCTGGCCCGAGGTGCCGCCGCCCGCCGCCTCGTACCCGCCCAATCCGGTCGCCGCACCCCACGGCCGGCCGGAGCCCGCGCCCTTCGGCGGCCCGCAGGCCCCTTCACCCGGCGGCTCGTTCCCTCCGAGCCCGGTCGCCGCGTGGCACGACGCCCGGCCTGAGAACCGGCCTGAGAACCGGCCCGAGAACCAGACCGGCCCGCAGAGCCCGCCGATCCCCCAGGCCCCGTTCCAGGAGCATCCGCCGTTCCCGGTGCCGCCACCGCCGCCGCCTCCGATGAGCCCGTTCGGGCCGGCCGACGACTATCCGGCCTTCGGCGCGGCGTCCGCCCCGGCCCGCCCCGCGTCCCCCGGCCCGGAGTTCCCGCCCGTCAGGGCCGGCAGCGGACCGGTGTTCCCGCCTCCGATGAACCCGCCGGGTTTCCCGGAGCCGCAGGCCGCGCGGCAGCCCGCCCGGACCAACACGGGCCCCGGCTTCCCCGAACTGCCGCCCGAGGAGGGACCCTGGGCCTCGGCGCCCAACGTGTTCCCCCGCGCCGAGGAGCGGAACCCGTCGTTCCCGCCCCGGCCGGTCGAGCCGGCCCCGCAGCAGTCGTTCTCCTACCAGGAGCCGGCCACCACGTTCGGCACCCCGCGCGGCCCGTTCGACCCGCGTGTGCCCCAGCCGCCGATGGACCAGCAGCCGTTCCCGCCCGTCCAGGCCGCCGCGCCCGCCACCGACCGCACGGTCACGATGGGCCCGCCCGGCCAGCCCGCGCCGCCGCCGGCGGCACCGCAGGCCGCACCGCAGGCCCCGCAGCAACCGGCTCCGCCGATGAACGCGCCGCAGCAGCCGCACGGCTACGGCGGCCCGACCACGGGCGAGCACCTGGTGCAGCAGCTCCCCGGCGACGACCCCTACAAGCCGTTCGTCACCGCGGGCCAGATCAGCGGCCCGAAGACGCCCCCGGCCGCCCGGCAGCAGGAGTTGTGGGAGACCGTGTGGGGCGACGGCCAGCACACGACCGACGATGACGACGACGAGAAGGGCAAGCCGGTCTGGCTGTTCGCGCTCGTCGGCTCGGTGCTGGTCGCGCTGATCGTGGCGCTGCTGTGGGCGTTCCTGGCCGGGCCGCTCAGTTCGGCCGCCGAGACGACCGCCCAGCCCGCCCCCTCGGCCAAGCCGTCGGCCACCAAGCCGGCGGCGCCCGCGGCGTCGGGCGGCATCCCCGAGTACGACGGCGAGAAGTCGGCCGTCAAGGGGACCCTCACCGACGAGACCGCCGGGATCTCGATCTCGCAGCTCGGCGGCCAGTGGAAGACCGACGCCGACACCCAGACGGTCATGTCGACCTACGGCTACTCGACCCGCCAGTACGTCAGCGCCGGGCTCACTTCCAAGGGCAAGCCGTGGTTCGCGACGGTCATGACGGGCCGGCTCCCCGCCGACCTCGCCTCGCAGTACAAGTCGCCGACCGACATGCGGCCGGTGCTGAACGGCGTGGTGTTCAAGGCCCGGCAGACGATCTTCCCGAGGCCCAACAAGGTCGCCAGGGTCGGCTCGCAGAAGCTGCCCGGCGGCCTGGGCCAGGCCGCCGCCTACAAGGTGACCGACGACGGCGGCGGGACCCTGGTCGTGGTGGCCGCGGTCAACACCGGCGCCGAGGTCCCGTCGATCGTCTACATGATGGTGCCGGACCTGCGCGACGACCTGCTGCCCGACGTCAACACGATTCTCAAGTCGATCAAGAAGTCCTAGAACTCGCAGGTCATGTGCTTCGTCCCGTTGATGAAGCTGGAGAACAGCCGCTCGGGTGAGCCGCCTTCGATGGCGGGCACCCGGGTGAGCAGTTCCCGGAACATGACGGTGATCTCGCGCCGGGCCAGGTGGGCCCCGAGGCAGAAGTGGGGCCCGGGGCCGCCGAACCCGACGTGGGGGTTGGGGTTGCGGCCGATGTCGAACCGCAGCGGGTCGTCGAAGACCGCGGCGTCGCGGTTGGCCGACCAGTAGTAGAGGACGACCTTCTCGCCCTTCTTGTACTCGTTGCCGTTCATCACGTGGTCGCGGGTGACCTTGCGGCGCATGTAGTTGACCGGGCTGGCCAGCCGCACGATCTCCTCGACCGCGCCGGGCGCGAGGCCGTCGACGTCGGTGAGCCAGCGCGCCTTCTGGTCGGGGTTGACGGTGAGCAGGCGCAGGCCGTACGAGATGGCGTTCCTCGTGGTCTCGTTGCCGGCCACCACGAGCAGGATGAAGAACGAGCCGAGCTCCTGCAGCGTGAGGCGTTCGCCGTCGATGTTGGCGTTGACCAGCGACGAGATGAGGTCGTTGGTGGGGTTCTTCTCGCGGTGGGCGGCCAGGTCCTGGACGAGCTGCTGCAACTCCAGGCCGGCGGTGAGCAGCGCGGTGGCGATGGCCTCGGGGTCGCTGACGTATTCGGGGTCCTGCGCGCCGAGGATCATGTTCGAGCGGTCGAAGACGAACCGGTAGTCCTTCTCCGGGATGCCCATCATGTCGCAGATGATCTTCAGAGGCAGGCGGGCCGCGACCTCCTCGACGAAGTCGCACCCGGGGCCCTTCTCCAGCAGGTCGTCGACGATCCCGGTGGCGGCGACCGAGACGTCGTCCTCGAACTGCTTGATCATCTTCGGGGTGAACGCCCGGGACACGATCCGGCGCAGGCGGGCGTGCCGGGGGTCGTCCATGCTGATCATCGAGCCGAAGTACTCGACGAACTCCGGCGGCATGTCGACGATGTTGGTCGCCCCGCCGTCACCGGAGCAGAAGACCTCGGGCGTCCGGCTGGCCTCCAGGATGTCCGCGTGCTTCACCAGGGCGTGGTAGCCGAGGCCCTGGGCGGCGAAGGAGACCGTGGGTTCCGCGTAGAAGGCGGGCTTGTCGAGGTCGCGGAGCAACTGGAAGGAGTGTTCCCGGTCGGCCATCGGCCGCTTCCAGAACTCCCAGTCCGACAGGTCGACATCGGCGGCCGAGGTGATCGGCGGCATCGTCATGAGTGGAGCCTCCGGGGGAGGGAAACCAGAACGACATTCGGTATTAATGCTGCCATACCAACTCTGCCGCGCGCTCGGCGATCATCACAACGGGCGCGTGGGTGTGCCCCCGGTTCAGCGTCGGCATGACCGACGCGTCGACCACCCGCAGCCCCTCGACGCCGCGCACCCGCAACTCGGGGTCGACGACCGACTCCTCGTCGGCGCCCATGCGGCAGGTGCCGACCGGGTGGTAGAGCGTCTCGGACCGGTCGCGCACCCACTTCGCCATCTCGTCGTCGGTCTTCGGATCGGTGTACGGCTCGATCGCGCCGTCGACGTAGGGCCGCAACGCCCCGGCCCCGCCGACGCGCAGGCAGGCCTTGAGCCCGTCGACGAGTCTGCGCAGGTCGGCGGGTTCGGTCAGGTAGCCGGGGTCGATGACGGGGTCGCGGCCGTCGAGCGTCACCCGGCCCCGCGACTCGGGCTGGAGCAACACCGCCGCGACGGTCAGGCCGTGCCCGGCGGGCGGGGTGCGGCCGTGGTCGACGAACACGGCGGGGGCGAAGATGAGCTCGACGTCGGGGGCCGGTTCGGCGTCGGAGGTCCGGATGAAGGCGACCGCCTCGGCGACGTTCGAGGTCAGCATGCCCTTGCGGCCGACCAGGTAGCTGAGCAGGTTCGGCACGCTCTCCGCGCCGCTCATCGTGATGGGCTTCGGGCAGCGGAAGTAGGCGCCGGTGGCCAGGTGGTCCATCAGGTTCGCGCCGACGCTGGGCGAGGCGCGCACCACCGGGACGCCGTTCGACGCCAGCACGTCGGGGTCGCCGATGCCCGACAACATCAGCAGGTGCGGCGAGCCGATCGCGCCGGCCGACAGGATGACCTCCTTCCTGGCGACGACACGCGCCCCGTCGCCGTATTCGACCGCGACCGCGCGGCCGTCGTCGACCACGACGCGGTGGACCTGCGCGGCGGTCAGCACGGTCAGGTTGGGGCGCGACATGGCCGGGCGCAGATAGGCGTCGGCGCAGCTCCAGCGGTGGCCCCGGTCCTGGGTGACGGGGGTCGGGCCGTAACCCTCGTTCGACGGGCCGTTGAGCTCGTCGAGCCGCGTCATGCCGAGTTCGGCGCACGCCCGCAGGAACGCGCCGGTCGCCTCGTTGGGCGAGCGCAGCTCCGAGACGTGGACCGGGCCGCTGGTGCCGTAGACGCCGCCGGCGTTGGAGCCGACGCGGTGTTCGGCGCGGCGGAAGTAGGGCTCGACCTCGGCGTACGACCAGCCCGGGAGGTCCCACTGGTCGTAGTCGAGGGGGTGGCCGCGGAGCCACATCATGGCGTTCATCGACGAGCTGCCGCCGAGCATGCGGCCTCTCGGCCAGTAGATCTCCCGGCCCGACAGGCCCGGTTGCGGGGTGGTGGTGAAGTTCCAGTCGTAGCTGGTGCCGAACAGTTTGCTGAAGCCCGCCGGCATGCGGACCTCCAGCTTGCGGTCGCTGCCGCCGGCCTCGATGAGGGCCACGGTCGCCGACGCGTGCTCCGACAACCGGGCGGCCAGCACGCAGCCGGCCGAACCCGCTCCGACGATGACATAGTCGAACTCCATCCCTCGTACTTACTCCTCCCATTCCGGCCCGTCCAGGTTTTAAGGTGACCTACGTACCGGTAGGTATGTCGACCCCCTGGAGGATGCAGGCCATGCTCAACCTGTCGATCGTGCTGGAGGACAGCGCCCGGGAGGCGCCCGACCGCACCGCCGTCGTCTTCGGTGATCTGCGGTTGTCCTACTCGTTCGTGAACACCGTGGCCAACCAGGTGGCCAACCTGCTGGTGTCACGGGGCGTCGGGCGGGGTGACAAGGTCGCCCTGGCGTGCCCGAACTCGCCCTACTTCCCGTTCGTCTACTTCGGCATCCTGAAGGCGGGGGCGACGGTCGTACCGCTGAACGTGCTGCTGCAGGGGCGCGAGATCGCCTACCACCTCGACGACTCCGAGGCCAAGGCGTTCTTCTGCTTCGAGGGCACCCCCGAGCTGCCCCTCGGCGAGCGCGGTAAGGCCGGGTTCGAGGCGTCGGGCGCCGAGGTGTTCATCGTGCTGCCCGCGACGCCGCTGGCCACCGAGTCGGAGTTCGGCGAGACCATCTGGGCCGCCCTCGGCGGGATGAGCGGCGAGTTCGAGCCCGTGCAGACCGACCCGTCCGACACCGCGGTCATCCTCTACACGAGCGGCACCACCGGGCAGCCCAAGGGCGCCGAGCTCAGCCACCAGAACATGCTGCTCAACGCCATGGTGGCCGACACGATGTTCCCGTCGGCGGGCGACGACGTCTATCTGGCGACGCTGCCGCTGTTCCACTCGTTCGGCCAGACCGTCGTCATGAACGGCGGCTTCCGGCGGCGGGCCACGCTGGTGCTGCTGCCCCGGTTCGAGCCGGTCGAGGCGCTGCGGCTGATGAACGCCGAGGGCGTCACCCTGTTCGCGGGGGTGCCCACCATGTACTGGGCGCTGCTGACGACCGTCCACGCCGGCGGCGGGCAGGTGCCCACCACGCTGAAGACCGCCTGCTCGGGCGGCGCGGCGCTGCCGGTCGAGGTGCTGAAGGACTTCGAGACCACCTTCGCGGTGCCGATCCTGGAGGGGTACGGGCTCTCGGAGACCTCGCCCGTCGCCTCGTTCAACCAGCCGGGCAGGGTGGCGAAGGCCGGCTCGATCGGCACCCCGATCTGGGGCGTCGAGATGAAGCTCATCGACGCCGCCTGGAACACCGCCGAGGAGATCGGCGAGATCGCCATCCGCGGCCACAACGTCATGAAGGGCTACTACAACCGGCCCGAGGCGACCGCCGAGGTGATGAACGACGGCTGGTTCCGCACCGGCGACATCGCCACCCGCGACGAAGACGGCTACTACTTCATCGTCGACCGCGCCAAGGACATGATCATCCGCGGTGGCTTCAACGTCTATCCGCGGGAGATCGAGGAGGTGCTGATGACCCACGAGGCCGTCTCGCTGGCCGCCGTCGTCGGCGTCGCCCACGAGTCGCACGGCGAGGAGATCAAGGCCTACGTCATCGTCAAGCCCGATGCGACCGTCACCGAGGAGGCGCTGGTGGAGTGGGGGAAGGAGATGATGGCGCAGTACAAGTACCCGCGCATCGTCGAGTTCCGCGACACGCTCCCGATGACCGCGACGGGCAAGATCCTGAAGCGCGAACTGCGCTGAGACGCAGCCGGGGCCGCGCCGGTTCCGTTCCGGCGCGGCCGTTCAGTGCCCGAAATTAGATGATTCCGCTCTGGCGAAGCGGGTAGGGAGGCGCGCGTGCCGCCGTAGTCGATGTCGGGGAGAGACAACTCCATGCGCGCGCTCACCGGTTCGTTACTGCTGCTCGTGACCGGCGCACTCATCACCGGATCGGTGATGGTGCCCGTGTCCACGGCCAGCACAAGCACCCCAGCCAAACGCACGACACCTTATGTGAAGGGAATCCGGTACGAAGCCGAGACGGCCGCCATATCCCGGGGCGTGGTCCAGAAACGCCTCCGGGGATACACCGGGCGTGGTTACGTCAACGGCGCCGACCGCCGCGGCAACTTCGTCGAGTGGACGGTCACCCCGCCGGCAGCGGGCAACAACCACGTCCACATCCGCTATCTGACCAGCCGGCCCCTCAAGGCCCACCTCCTCGTGAACGACGAGGTCGTCGCCGAGGACGTGCGGTTCCGGCCGTCCCGCTGGTGGCGCACCCTCGCCCTGGCGGTCGACCTGCCCGAGGGCGAGTCGTCGATCCGGATCGTCGCCACCACGAGGCGGGGCAACCCCCACCTCGACAACATCACCCTGTTCCCGGTCACCCCGGCGCCCACCGCCGAGCCCACGCCGGAACCCACGCCGGAACCCGAGCCCACGCCGACGCCGTGCGTCGGCCCGATGCCGCCGGGCGGGGAGACACCGCCGCCCGCGCCGGAGCCGACCCCGCCCGGCGACGGCTGCGTCGTCCCGGAACCCTGCCCGACGTGGAGCCCCGAGCCCACACCCTCGGTCCCGCCGTCGGAGACGCCGACCGCGATCCCCTCTGGGACGCCGTCCGTGACGCCCTCTGAGACCCCCGCCGCGATGCCGGATGTGGCCGCGCGCACGCAGACCGAGGCGACCACGGGCCCGCTGCCGACGCCGAGCGAGAGTGTTCCGCCCGTCCCGGAGCCGACGCCGACCGTGACCTGCTCACCGCCGCCGCCGTGTGACCTGGAGGTCGTCCGGCCCACCGACACGGCGCCCGGGTTCCCCGAGTACACGACGCCGACGCCTGCGGCGACCCCGCCGGGCCTCCCGGAGGACACGACCCCGGCGCCGACCCCCGAGCCGACCCCGTCGGGTCTCCCTGAGACGCCGGTCCCCACGCCGACGACCGAGATCCCGACACCGACCCCGTCGAGCGGGCCGTCGGAACCGGCGCCGTCCCTGACGGTCACGCCGACGCCGACCTGCGCTCCGCCGCCCCCGTGCCCGACGGTTCCCGCACAGATCCCGGCGACCGAGACGACGACGTTCACGACTCCGGAGCCGAGCCCGCCGCCCACTCCCTCCGAGACCCCCACCGGCATCCCGACCGTCTCCGAGACGCCGACCGTCACACCGACGCCGACGCCGACCTGCACCACTCCCCCGGTCGAGACGCCCCCGGCGACTCCGACGCCCGAGCCCACGCCCCCGGTGGAGACCCCGCCGGTGAACCCGACGCCCGAACCCACACCTCCGGTCGAAACCCCGCCGGTGGATCCCACCCCGAGCGTCGAACCGACCCCGACCCCGACCCCGACCCCGACGCCCACCGCTCCCGGTGGCGGCGAGGGCGCGCCCGGGACGCCCGAGGTGGTCTCGCAGCAGTGGACCGTCCCCTGGGACGTCGCCTGGTCGCCCGCGGGTGACTTCGCGCTGGTCACCGAGCGGGACAGCTTCAAGGTCTTCCGCGTGACCAGGGACGGCGCCCGGACCGAGGCCGGGACGGTGCCCGAGTCGGTGGGGACCGGCGGTGAGGGCGGCCTGATGGGCGTGGCCTTCTCGCCGGGGTGGAACGGCGATAGCGACAAGGACGTGTTCTTCATGCACTCCTCGTCCGACGGCAACCGCGTCGCGAAGATGGAGTACGACGGCACGTCGCTGTCGGCGTACACGCCGATCCTGACCGGGATCAGGAAGAGCACCTACCACAACGGCGGCCGGTTGAAGTTCGGCCCCGACGGGTTCCTCTACGTCTCCACCGGCGACGCGCAGGAGACCAGCCTGGCGCAGGACCCGAACTCGCTGAACGGCAAGATCCTGCGCATCACGAAGACCGGCGAGGCGGCCGAGGGCAACCCGGACGGGTCCCGCGTCTACTCGCTCGGCCACCGCAACGCGCAGGGTCTCGCCTGGGACTCCGAGGGCCGCCTGTGGTCGGCGGAACTGGGCGCGAGCTCGACCGACGAGCTCAACCTGATCGAGCCGGGCAAGAACTACGGCTGGCCCGCGTGTGAGGGCGAGTGCGCCGAGCCCGGCATGACCAACCCGAAGAAGACCTGGTCGACGGCCGAGGCGTCGCCGAGCGGCATCGCGATCGTCGACGACGTCGTCTACATGGCGGCGCTGCGCGGCAAGCGGCTCTACGCGATCCCGCTCACCGGCGCCGAGGCGGGCGACCCGGTCTCCTACTACGCCGACGCCTACGGCCGCCTGCGCGCGGTCGAGCGGGTGCCCGACGAGCAGGCGATCTGGATCACGACCAGCAACGCCGACGACAACGGCGGCCAGCCCGACGGCTCCGACCGCGTCATCAAGGTGAACCTGAACTCCTAGGAAGGAAGAAGACCCCCGGGCGTCGCGGCCCGGGGGTCTTCTCTTCGTACGGTCAGGGCCAGTCCAGCGCCGGCCGGAGCGGCACGTGGGACCTGCGGTCGTCGTCGAGCTTGACGCCGAGCACCTGGTGGAGCTGGACCTTGTTGCGCTCGAAGCCGACGATGCAGCCCGCCATGTAGAGGCGCCACACGCGGGCGGTGCCCTGGCCGACTTCGGCCACGGCCTCGTCCCAGTGGTCGTCGAGGTTCCGGCACCAGTCGCGGAGGGTCAGCGCGTAGTGCTCGCGCAGGTTCTCCTCGTGGCGGATCTCGTAGCCGAGGTCCTCCATCTCGCGGACCAGCGTGCCGACCGATTCGAGTTCCCCGTCGGGGAAGACGTAGCGGTTGATGAAGCCGGTGCGGTTGATGGAGCGTTCTTTTCCGGACGGGCGGGTGATGCAGTGGTTGAGCAGCCTGCCGCCCGGCTTGAGTTTGCCGTACAGGAATGAGAAGTAGCTCTTCAGCTGGTTGGCGCCGATGTGCTCCGTGAGACCGATGGAGCTGACCACATCGAAGTCGCCTTCCGGTACGTCGCGGTAGTCGGAGAATCGCACCTCAGCGAGGTCTCCGAGGCCTTCCTCCGCGATGGCCTTCTGCGCCCACTCGGCCTGCTGCTTGGACAGCGTCACGCCGAGCGCCTTCACTCCGTACTCCTTGGCCGCGTGGCGGACCATGCTGCCCCAGCCGCAGCCCACGTCGAGCAGCCGCATGCCGGGCTTCAGGTCGAGCTTCTTGGCGACCAGGTCGAACTTGGCGAACTGGGCCTCCTCCAGCGTGCTGTCCTGCCGCGGGTAGACCGCGCAGGTGTACGCCATCGAGGGCCCGAGCACCCACTCGTAGAACCTGTTGGACACGTCGTAGTGATGGTGGATGGCCTCGGCGTCGCGCTGTTTGGCGTGCCGGCTGCCGAGTTTGGCCATCGCCGACTTCCGCACCTCCTGCGGGGGCAGCGGCACCCGCATGAGCAGCGGCTTGGGCCCGAGGGCCCGGATGGCGGCGACCTTCTCCGAAAGCGGCAGATCGTTGATCGTGAGCGACCACATCCGGTCGAGCAGCGTATACATGTCGCCGTGCACGTCGAGGTGCCCGGACACGTATGCCCTGGCCAGTCCCATTTCGCCGGGGGCCTGCGCGAGGTAGGCCACCGCGACCGGCGACTTCACCTCGATTCTGATGTCGGCCATCGACGGGCCCGCTTTGCTCCCGTCGTAGGCGTGGAACTCGATGCCGGCTCCCGTGCCGACGACCTTCTCGAAGATCTCGGCGAGTGTCATGCGTGCATCACCTTCCCCGTACGCACTTCTCATACAGGTCAAGCAGCCGACCTCCGGGGTCGTACGCCCGCTTGACCGGCCAGTAGGCCTCCCCGTTGTAGAACTCCCAGAACTCCTCGCGTTCGTAGTAGGACGACGAGTAGAGGGATTTGTGTCCTTCGAGCTGGTGGACGGCCTGCTCGATCGCGCGGTTGTAGTAGCCGTCCTGCTGGCCCCGGGGCAGGGCCACCATGCCCCAGAATCCGAAGTTCACGTAGAGGCGACCGGTCTCCAGTGGATAGAGCGACCAGTCGCGTGTCGCCCTGAGGGGGCACATCCACACGGGGGTCATCCCGACGTGGTTGACATAGAAGTCCAGGAACTCGGCGCCGCGATCGATCGGCACCTCGATGTCCTGGATCACCGACTCCTGCGGGGGGTTGCCCCGCCAGCGGTCGATTCGGGCGGTGATGCCGTGCCGCTGGTCGAGCCCGACCAGCTTGCGGTACACGTCGGACCGCATCCAGCGCTTGGGCATCAGGGAACGTACCAGCGGCTGCTGGACGCCGAACGCGCGGGAGCACCAGAACCAGTCGGTGTCCCAGCGCCAGAGGTAGTCGCGGACGGTCAGCCAGTCGCGGCTGCGGCTGCGCATCGACTGCCAGTAGATGCGCATCCCGGTGTAGTCGGAGGCGTACGGCGCCCGGTCGGCGAAGGTGCCGATGGTGATGTACATCTCGTCGGGCGAGTGGTAGGTGCCGTCGACGAAGTCGACCTTCTCGCCCTCGCGCTCCCGCCGGTCGCAGATCTCCTGCATGGCCAGCATGCACTTGGCCGCGTCGGCGAAGCGCAGGTGGGTGAGTTTCACGTACGGCTTGACCGGCGCGAGCTTGATCTTGATGCGCAGGGCGTAGCCGAGCGTTCCGTAGGAGTTCGGGAAGGCGTTGAAGAGGTCCGCGTACTCGTTGTCCGCACGCGCGACGAGGATGCGCCCGTCACCCGTGAGGATCTCCAGCTCCTCCACGGATTCGTGGGGCAGGCCGTCCTTGAAGCTCGTGGACTCGATGCCGAGGCCGGTGACCGCGCCGCCCAGCGTGATCGTCTTGAGCTGCGGCACCACGTAGGGCATCAGGCCGTGGGGCAGCGTGGCGTCGACGAGGTGCTCGTACGTCGTCATGCCCTGGACCTCGGCGGTCATCGTTTCGGGATCGACGCTGATGACCTGGTCGAGGTCACGCGCCGAGAGCTTGGCGCCGTTGGCCGGCTCACGGAAACGGAAGAGGTTCGTGGTGGCTTTGGCCAGTCGTGGGGCCGAGCCGTCGGGAATCGCCGCGTAGGAGTCGCGAATCTGCTCGACCGCTCTCCTATGGGTGGTCATACTGGTCATGCGCTCGGGCATGACGCCACCCCCATATGTAGTCGTGATAGAGATCTTCCCAAGCGCACCATATCCCCCTAAACCCCCGCATACCAGACTCGACACGTTAAGCACCGGAAAACTGTCCACAGCTGGTCAACGGCGTTTTACGACGGGATTCACCCCGTTCACCACGTTGATGACGGGCGCCCCTCCGACGGCCGCCGCGAGGTTCCCGACCACACACTGGACGAGCCTCGTGGTCGACTGCGGGGTCACCCCGGCGGCGTGCGGCGACAGCAGGATCCGGTCGTCCGACCGCAGCGGGTCGTCGAGCGGCAGCGGCTCCGTGGTGAACACGTCGAGCGCCACCCCGGCCAGGTTGCCCGCCTCGATCAGCGCCTTCTCGTCGACGATCCCGCCCCGGGCCGCGTTGACCAGGAACGAACCGGGCTTCATCATCGCCAGCCGGTCGGCGTCGAACAGGCCCCGCGTCTCCTCGGCCAGCGCGACGACGATCACCACGATGTCGCTGGTGGCGACGAGCCGGTCGAGGTCCTGGCGGGCGGCGCCGTAGGTCTCCTTCTTGGGAGATCGCGACCAGTAGGCCACCTCGCAGCCCATCGCCCCGAACATCCGGGCGCAGGCCGCGCCTATCGGCCCGAACCCGACCAGGCCGACCTTGCACGACGAGAGCTCCCTCGGCTGGAGGGTGAGCTGCGGCCAGTCGCCCGCACGCACCGCGGCGTCGCCCTGGACGAGCCGCCGGACCAGCGCGAACGCCGCCGCGACGCACCATTCGGCGACCGCGATGGCGTTCACCCCGGCCGTGTTGGCCAGCGGCACCCCGGCGTCGGCGAGCGCGGCGAGGTCGTGCCCGTCGACCCCGACGGCGGGCTGCTGGACGAACGCCAGCCTCGGCGCGCGCGCCACCGCCTCGGCGTCGAGCACGAGCTGGGAACTCCAGTCGCCGACGACGATCTCGGCCTCGGGCAGCAGGTCGAGCACGGCGGCCCGGTCTCTGGTCTCGGGGGTGACGACGTCGATCCGGTCCCCCAGACCGGACAGGAGCCCGCGAACCGCGTCGGCGGGCAGCGGCGGCAGCGCCAGCAACCGCCAGGGACGCCCTAAGTCGGTCATGCGCTCAGCCTGCCATGCCGCGCCCGACACGCCACGACCGGGTTGCGAGTCGTTGCCGAATGTTGTTCTACTGAGCCTCGTGACCATGGAAACGGGCGGCCCGCTGGCCGGGATCAGGGTGCTGGAACTGGCCGGGCTCGCCCCGGGCCCGTTCGCCGGGATGATGCTGGCCGACCACGGCGCCTCCGTGTTGCGGATCGACCGGGTGCCGGCCGTGACCGACAGGCCCCGGCGTGAAGTGATGGACCGGGGGAAACGCACGATCGGGCTCGACCTGAAGTCGCCCGAGGGCGTGACGGCCTTCCTCGACCTGGCCCGGCACGCCGACGCGGTGATCGAGGTCTTCCGCCCCGGCGTGGCCGAACGCCTCGGCATCGGCCCCGCCGACCTGCACGCCGTCAACGAGCGCCTGGTCTACGGACGGCTGACCGGGTGGGGGCAGGACGGCCCGCTGGCCCCCCGCGCCGGGCACGACATCGACTACGTCGCGATCTCCGGGGTGCTCTCCCAGCTCGGCCGGGCCGGGGAGAGGCCCACGCCGCCGATCAACATCCTGGGCGACTTCGCGGGCGGGGGGCTGATGCTGGCGTACGGCATCCTGCTCGCCCTGATCGAACGCGAGCGCACCGGCCGGGGCCGGGTGGTCGACGCCGCCATGGTCGACGGGGCGGCCGTCCTGTTCTCCATGTTCTACTCCCTCACCCAGTCGGGCTTCTGGGGACCGAGGGGCACGAACCTGCTCGACGGCGGGGCGCCGATGTACGACACGTACGAGACCGAGGACGGCGGATACATGGCCGTCGGCGCCCTGGAACCCCAGTTCTGGGGCGAGCTGGTGGCCCGTCTCGGCGTGCCCGACATGCCCGACCAGGACGAGCGGAACTGGCCGGCGATCAGGGAGCGGCTCACCGAGGCGTTCAAGACGCGCACCCGCGCCGAGTGGGAGGCCGTCTTCGCCGACTCCGACGCGTGCGTCTTTCCCGTCCTGGACCTGGCCGAGGCGCCCGACCATCCCCACAACGTCGCGCGCGGCACCTTCGTCGAGGTCGGCGGCCTGGCCCAGGCGGCCCCCGCGCCCCGCCTGCTGGGCGCCGCGACCGGCGACCTGGCCCCCGCCACCCGCCTCGACGACCTGACCGCGTGGGGCCTGCCCGACGAGACGGCGACCCGCCTGCGAGCACAAGGAGTACTGGCCTGATGGACCTGCTGGAGGCCCTCTACACGACCCGCGCGATGCGCCGGGTCACAACCGACCCCATCCCCCTCGACGTCCAGAAGCAGATCATGGACGCCGCCGTCCGCGCCCCCAGCGGGGGCAACGCGCAGGGCTGGCGCTTCCTGCTGGTCGACGACCAGCAGGTCAAAGACCGGCTCGCGCCCCTCTACCAGGACGCGCTGGCCCGTCTCTACGCCGGCCACTACAAGCGCCAGCGCGAGATCGCCGAGGCCGACGGCGACCAGCGCACGCTCAACGTCATGAAGTCGTCCCAGCACCTGGCCGACCACTTCGCCGACTATCCGCTGCTGCTGTTCGCCTTCACCCGCAACGACCCCAGCGGCGGCTCGATCTTCCCGTCGGTCTGGAGCGCCCAGCTCGCGGCCCGGGGCCACGGCGTCGGCACCGCCCTCACCACGGTGCTGGGCCTGTTCCACGGCGCGGAGGCGATGAAGATCCTCGCCGTGCCGGAGGGGAAGGGCTGGGAACTCGCCTGTACGGTCACCTTCGGCTACCCGACGGGCAGGTGGGGCGTGGCCCCCCGGCGTCCGGTCCACGAGGTGAGCTACCGCAACCAGTGGGGCGAGCCGGTCGGCTTCGAGGCCGACGAACCCCTGTGGGGCTATCCGGCCTCGGAGTAGGTGGGCCGGGCCGCGATGTAGAGGTCGACGCCGGCCTGGTGGTGGACCTCCAGGTCGGTGGTGAACGAGCGCCGGTCGGGGTGCTGCCAGAGGAACTGCCAGGCCTCGATCAGCGTCTGGGGCAGCGGGCCGCGTACCTCCAGGTGGAGGCAGGGCACGCCGGGCACCCGGACGGCGACCATGCCCTCGGGCAAGCGCGCGGCGGTATGCACGGCTATGCCGATAACCTGGGTGTATGCCCCGGTGTGGTCGCTCTCGTAGTCGGTCAGCACGGCGTAGATGTTCTCGTCGACCCGTCCCGGCACATGGGCGAAGGCGCCCGGCGCACCGGCACGCTGCCACAACCCCGGAAGCTGGGCCCGCTCCGGGTCGGCCTCGGCCTCGTTGGTGGTGCGGATGGCGTAACCCACGACGAGCAGCTCAGGCCTGTCGGCAATGATCAAGATCGTTCCCCTCGACGAATGGTGATCAGCCGCAATCCTACGGAACCCAAGTAGTCTGGACAGACGTGCGATTCCTCAACGACATGACCCCGCCGTACGACCTCACCTACAGCGACGTCTTCATGGTCCCATCGAGGTCGGACATCGGGTCGCGACTCGCCGTCGACCTGTCCTCACCTGACGGCACCGGCACCACCATCCCGATCGTCGTCGCCAACATGACCGCCGTCGCGGGCCGCCGCATGGCCGAGACGGTCGCCCGGCGCGGCGGCATCACCGTCATCCCGCAGGACATCCCCATCGACGTCGTCTCCGACGTGATCTCCTGGGTGAAGAGCCGGGACCTCGTCCACGACACCCCCATCACCCTCACCGCCCACGACACCGTCGGCGAGGCGCTGACCCTGCTGCCCAAGCGGGCCCACGGCGCGGTCATCGTGGTCGACCTCGACAACCGGCCCGTCGGGGTCACGACCGAGGCCGACTGCCAGGGCGTCGACATGTTCACCCAGCTCGGCGAGGTGATGACGCCCTCACCGCAGGTCCTGCCCGAGGGCATCGACCCGCAGACGGCCTTCGACCTGCTGCACGACCGGCGGCACAAGCTCGCCCCGGTCGTCGACGAGCAGGGCCGCCTCGTCGGCGTCCTCACCCGTACGAACGCGCTGCGCGCCACCCTCTACCAGCCCGCCGTCGACGGCTCGGGCCGGTTGCGGATCGCGGCGGCGGTCGGCATCAACGGCGACGTCGCCGCCAAGGCCAAGGAACTGGTCGAGGCGGGGGCCGACGTGCTCGTCGTCGACACCGCCCACGGCCACCAGGAGAAGATGCTCGCCGCGTTGAAGGCTGTGCGCGACCTCGATCCCGGGGTGCCGGTGGCCGCCGGGAACGTCGTCACGGCCGAGGGCGTCAGGGATTTGGTCGAGGCCGGGGCCGACATCGTCAAGGTCGGCGTCGGGCCGGGCGCGATGTGCACCACGCGCATGATGACCGGCGTCGGCCGCCCGCAGTTCTCGGCCGTGCTCGAATGTTCCCGCGAGGCCCGCCGCCTGGGCCGCCACGTGTGGGCCGACGGCGGCGTGCGGCACCCGCGCGACGTCGCGCTCGCGCTGGCCGCCGGGGCGTCGAACGTGATGATCGGCTCCTGGTTCGCCGGGACCTTCGAGTCGCCCGGCGACACCCGCACCGCCGCCGACGGCCGCCGCTACAAGGAGAACTTCGGCATGGCCTCGGCCCGCGCCGTCAAGCTGCGCACCGCCGAGGACACCCCGTTCGACCGGGCCCGCAAGGCGCTGTTCGAAGAAGGCATCTCCACCTCGCGCATGTACCTCGACCCGGCCCGCCCGGGAGTGGAGGACCAGATCGACGCGATCGTGGCCGGCCTGCGCTCTTCTTGTACGTACGCCGGCGCGACCACCCTCCAGGAGTTCCACGAGAGGGCGGTCGTCGGCGTGCAGAGCGCGTCGGGATACAGCGAGGGCATGCCGCTCCACCAGAGCTGGTGACCCCGTTCGTGTGATTGGCCGGGCCGTGCGGGTAGAGGGCGGGTCTTCCACCACGAACTCTGAGGAGAAGGCCCTGATGTACGAAACGCCCACGCACGGCCCGGCCATGCCTCTGGCGGACCGGCGCCTGCTCGTCAGCTACGACCGCTACACCGCCGCGCAGAAGACCGTCGACACGCTCTCGGACGCCGGCTTCCCGGTCCAGGAACTCGCCATCGTCGGCACCGACCTCCGCATGGAGGAGAAGGTCACCGGCCGTCTCACCAACGGCCGCGCGGCCTTAACCGGGGCCGTCAGCGGCGGGGTCTTCGGCCTCGTCGTCGGCCTCTTCCTGGGCCTGTTCACCACCACGTCCACCTCGTTCGTCGCGCTGGTCCTGTGGTCGATCCTGTGGGGCGCGATCGCCGGGGCGGCGTTCGGCTTCACCAGTCACATGTTCCAGGGCGGCGTCCGCGACTTCACCTCCCGCAACTCGATCGTGGCCGGACGCTACGACGTCCTGGTGACCTCCGGCGTCTGGGAGCGGGCGCAGACCATCCTCCAGGGCGGTCTCGCGCCGGCCGACACGGTCGTCGTCGAGCGCCCGCCGAGCGCCGGCCCGGTGCCGCCCGCGACCACCGACGGCACGACGGCCGAGCACGAGATCCCGGCCCAGCGCCGCGCCGAGGACGCCGGTGCGGAGAGGGGCGCGGACCGGGAGGCGGACGCGGGCGCCAAACGCCGGTGACCCGGACGGGCGACACGCCCGGCGGGGTGCTCGGAGGTGCCGGTAGAGTCGTGCGGTCCGGCCCGCAGAGCGGTCGGCGGCCGGTCGGGGGCGGCGCGTCACTCCGGCCGGCGTGTCCGGGCGAACCGAACGGCGCGCCATGAACCAAGGAGACCCACGTGGCACTCGAGAAGCCCGAGATCGACTTTCCGGAGGGCCAGGCGCCCGCCGACCTGGAGATCGTCGACCTGGTGGTCGGCGACGGTCCTGAGGCCAAGCCGGGGCACACCGTGAGCGTGCACTACGTCGGCGTCGCGTTCTCCACCGGCGAGGAGTTCGACGCCTCGTGGAACCGCGGCGACACCTTCCAGTTCCCCCTCGGCGGCGGCCGGGTCATCGCCGGCTGGGACCAGGGCGTGGCCGGCATGAAGGTCGGCGGACGCCGCCGCCTCACCATCCCGCCGCACCTGGGCTACGGCAACCGGGGCGCCGGACGGGCCATCAAGCCCGGAGAGACCCTGATCTTCGTCGTCGACCTGCTCGGCGTGAGCTGACGTTCGCCCGTTCGTCACGGCCCGGTCCCCGAGAGGGCGCCGGGCCGTGGCATTGGAAGGGCCGGTACGGCAGGATTACGGTGTGTTGCTGATCGATCTTGCCAGGACCTCCGCCGCCGTCGCGGCCGACTCGGCCCGGCTGGCGAAGATCCGCCACCTGGCCGAACTGCTCGCCCGGGTGGGCCCGGAGGAGGCCGAGATCGCCATCGCCTACCTGTCGGGCGAGCTCCCCCAGCGGCAGATCGGCGTCGGCTGGCGCTCCCTCCAGGACCTCCCGGAACCGCGCCTGGCCGCGACCGCCACCCTCACCCAGATCGACGCCTTCCTCGAACGCATCAAGGCCCAGTCGGGCGCCGGTTCGCAGGCCGCCCGCCGCGCCCTGGTCGCCGAGTTGTTCGGCGCCGCGACCCGCCAGGAGCAGACCTTCCTGAGCCGCCTGCTGACGGGCGAGCTCCGCCAGGGCGCGCTCGACGGGGTCATGATCGAGGCCATCGCCAAGGCCGCCGACGTCCCGTCGGCCGAGGTGCGCCGCGCGCTGATGCTCCGCGGCTGGTTGCCCGCCGTGGGGGCGGCCGCGCTGGCCGGCGGGGTGACGGCGCTGCGCGACTTCCACCTGGAGGTCGGCCGCCCGGTCGCCCCGATGCTGGCCCAGAGCGCGCCCACCGTGACCGCGGCCCTGGAGAAGATCGGCGGCCCGGCGGCGATCGAGTGGAAGCTCGACGGCATCCGCGTCCAGGCCCACCGGTCGGGCGACGAGGTGCGCGTGTTCACCCGCACCCTCGACGACATCACCGAGCAGGTCCCCGAACTGGTCGAGGCGGTCCGCGGCCTCACGGCGACCGACATCGTGCTCGACGGCGAGGTCCTCGCCCTGCGCGACGACGCCACCCCGCTGCCCTTCCAGGTGACCTCCAGCCGGGTGGCGACCAAGGTCGGGCCGCGCGAGGTGCCCCTGAGCGTCTTCTTCTTCGACGCCCTGCGCGTCGACGGCGCCGACCTGCTCGACCTGCCCGACACCGACCGCCACGCGGCCCTCACCGCCGCCGTCCCGCCGTCGCTCATCACGCCCCGGCTGGTCACCGCCGACGCCGAGGAGGGCGAGGAGTTCTTCGCCGAGGCGGTCCGCAGAGGCCACGAGGGCGTGGTGGTCAAGTCCCCCGCGACGGTGTACGCGGCCGGGCGGCGCGGCGCCGGTTGGATCAAGGTCAAGCCCCGGCACACCCTCGACCTGGTCGTGCTGGCGGCCGAATGGGGTCACGGGCGGCGCGAGGGGAGGTTGTCGAACCTGCACCTGGGCGCCTACGACCCCGACACGGGCGGGTTCGTGATGCTCGGCAAGACCTTCAAGGGCCTGACCGACGAACTGCTCGCGTGGCAGACCGAACGTTTCCTCGAACTCGCCGACGGGCCCACCACGGAGTGGACGGTTCCCCTGAAGCCGGAACAGGTCGTCGAGATCGCCTTCGACGGAGTGCAGCGGTCGACGCGTTACGAGGGCGGCATGGCGCTGCGGTTCGCCCGGGTGCTGCGCTACCGGCCCGACAAGCGCGCCGAGGACGCCGACACGGTGTCAGCGGTCCGCGCGCTGCTGCCCCCGGCCTGACGCGCCGAGGGTCCCGCGAGCGCGGCCCTGCGGCTCGTGACCCGTCGCCGGGAGGCCGTGCGCGTTCTGGCGGGACTTGCCCGTCGCGGCGCGACGCGGGCGCGGCCGGTCGGCGTCTCGGGCGGCGCGGGGCGGAGGCGGCGAGGGGTGCCGGGTGGGCGAGAGCCGTAACGGAACGGAGACTCTTACTTGATGAGCCGGACCGTCAGCGGGTAGCGGAACTCGCCGTCGGCCAGGGCCGAGACGCCGCCGACGATCGACAACACGAGGCCGAGCACCCAGAAGATCGGCACCAGGACGACGCCGACGATCGTGAACGGCAGCAGGATCGTGGCGCCGAAGACCGTCAGGTGGAAGTTGAGCGCCTCCATGGCGTGCCGCCTGACGTAGGGCGAGGTGCGGCCGGCGGTCAGCAGCATGATGAGCGGGCCGACGACGAAAAGGCCGGTCAGGGTGATGAGATGGGCGGCGGCGCCCACCACCCGGTCGGCCGCGTCGGCGGCGTGGGCCGGTTCGTCGTGGGGCTTCGGGTAGGCCGTGAGGGTGGGCGCGCGGTTGTAGAGGTCGGCCATGACGGGCACCAGGTCGGCGTGGGTCTGCGCGGTCATGGCGTGGTCGAGCCGCAGGTCCATCTCGTCCTTGTCGAGGCGCCCCTCGGCGAAGGCCAGCTTGACGTGTTCGACCACCTGCTCACGGTCGGCGTCGCTGACGCGGAGGTGGGCGGGTGGCACAGGTCCGCGCCCCGTCGCCGCGGGTGAGAACGACGTCGCCATGAAACCCTGCCTTTCTCCGATGAAACGTGTCTTTTCGAGTCTGCCTCTTCCCATCGTGGCCGAGACCGTCACGCCGAAGTATCGGGGATGACCCCGACGCGCCCCGGAGATCCGCCAGAGGGGCGCGCGCCGCCCGATCGGACGGTATACAAGGGGTATGAGATGGCGTGACCGCTACGGACTACGGCGTAACCGAGGTCCGAAAGTGCAGCGTTTCGACCGGGAGGCCACCGATCAGGACATCGAGTCGCTGATCGAGTTCGCCAAGTCCCGCATCGGCGTGGAGTTCTACGTCGAACCGGAAACCTTCGCCACCGACACCACCGCCGTCGCGGTCGCCCACGACGGCGAATGGACACGCCGCCGCGTGGGCTCCCCCGCCGTCATCCGGAAGGTCGCCCGCGATCTGCGGCTGCCCGTCTACGACGTGCAGCTCACCGGCTATCCGGCCCGGATGAGGGCGTACAACGAACGCCGCCGCCAGGCCGACGGGGTCTGAGCCGCGCCGCCACCGTTCACGCGGGCGGCTCGGCGATCCTGCGCAGGAGCGGAGTGAACCAGCTCATCAGCGGCGGTCCCATCTCACGGTCGAGTTGTTCGGGTGTCGGCATGCGTTCGCCGACGTCGTCGGGGGTCAGCAGGCGGGCGATGGCCTCGGTGAGGATGAGCGCCATCGTGTAGCGCGGCTCCGCCGCCAGCGCCCGGTCGAGCGCCATCGAGGCCAGGGCGCAGTCGCCCGTCCGCCAGGCCGCGGCCGCCAGCAGCGCCGCCGAAGGGGTGACCAGGCCGGGTGACAACCGGCGGGTCAGGTCACGCCACAACGTCAGGTGGGCGGGCCGGTCGTCGATGAGAGTCCAGGCCTCGTCGCGGACCCGGACCAGCCACAACGCCAGGCCGAGCCGCGCGGCGTCGTCGTCGGACAACCGGCCGCCGCGTTCGTAACACTCGACGGCCGACCGCACCCGGGCGATGCCGTCGGCCAGGTAGGCGGCCGGATCGGCCTTCTCCACCCAGCCCCACACCTCGTGTTCGGCCTGCTCGGTCGCGCGGTCCATCGCCGTGCGGGCGGCGCCGGTCACGGGCGCGACCGTGCGCTCCAGCGCGGCCCGGTCGGGCAGGGCGACCATGCCGCGCACCACCGCCTCGGCCGCGACGGGATGGGCCGCGGCGTCGTAGTGGACGCCCTCGGGCGGGCACGGGCGCAGATGGGACCAGTAGCGGCCCTCATGGGTGCGTAACGCGTCGTGGACGGCGACGCCGGCCGCCGCCAGGAAGCGCACGGCGTCGTCGAGTGCGGGCGCGGTCAGGGCCGCCTCGCCGTAGGCGGCGAGCACGGTCGCGTCGGCCTTCTCCCGGGCGAGCAACGGCCGCAGGTCGTCGAGCGCGCCGGGGAGCAGCGGCAGGTCCCAGCGGGTCGCGACGCGGACGGCGGTGTGTTCGAGGCCGATGACGACGAGACTGTCGGCGGGGTGAAAGCCGAGCAGGTAGGGGATGGCCGCCAGGATGTCGGCCGGGGACGACAGGCGGAGCCGGTGGGCGATGGGCATGGGGCCGATCGTGCCGGTGTGCCGGAGACGGGAAACGGACATGGTTCCGGCTGTGGAAAACCGTGTTCGCTGTGGGCATAGCTCTGGAAACCGCAAAACGAACCGCGCGGCATGGGACGGTTGTGCGTCGAGGGGAGCAGCGTTGACGGGCATGCGAGATGTTCCGGTCACCGACGGATGGTCCGGCCACGAGCGGGCCCGGCTGGAGAGCCTGCTGGCCGGGGAGACGGTCATCGTCAGCATGAACCGCCGGCGCGGGCATCCGAACCTGATCGCGTGGGCGAGAACCGCCGGCCTGTACGTCCGCATCGACACCCGCAGCGAGTGGGCCAACCCCCACGAGAAGGACGACGTGCTGCGCGGCGAGCAGTTGCGGCGCTTCGAGTCCTACCTGACCGAGCGGCCCGAACTGCTGGCCCGCGTCCCCGAGCTGCGCGGCAAGGCCCTCGGGTGCTGGTGCGTCCCCGGGCCGTGCCACGGGCAGGTGCTCAAACGGCTCGCCGGGGGCGTGGTGGCCAGGCCGTCGCTCTCCCCGGCCGAACGGGCCGCCCTGGCCGAGGCCGAGGCCGAGATCGAGGCGGCCGGGGTCGGCGGGCTCGGACGGGTCGGCCAGGCCCTCACCCGCATCCGCGACCTGAAGCTTTACCGGGCCGGCCACGCGGGCTTCGAGGACTACTGCCGGCAGCGCTGGGGCTTCACCCGCCACCACGCCAACCGCCAGATCGCCACCGCCGGTCTGATGGCCAACCTGGGCCGCGCGCCGGAGCCCCGTCTGACGGCCGTCCGCGACCTGATGGGCCAGCTCGACGGCGAGCCCACTCCCGAGGCGATCCGCAGGTGGATCGGCCTGATCGACGAGGGGATCGCGGAACTACAGGCGGCGCGGCGGCGGCTGGAAGGCCGGCTGCCCCGGCCCCTGAACTAGCATCCGGTCGCGCACCATCATCGCCGCCCCCGCGACCGCGCACGGCATCGCGGCGATGGCGAGGAACGGGACGAGGAACGTGACGAAGACGCCGGTCCCGAACCCGAGTGACATGCCCCGGTTCGCCTTCAGCACGGCGAACCGGTGTTTGCGGCGCACCCCGCGGCGCTCCATGGCGAGCGCGGTGAGCTCGACGGTCAGGAAATATCCGGACACGAGCGCGCCGATCACCGGCACGACGGTCTGCCCGACGACCGGCACGAACCCCAGCACGAACAGCGGGATCGTGAACATCAGGACGTAGCACAGGGTGACCAGGCTGTCTTTGATCGACCGCAGGATCCCGAGCACGAGCGGGGTGTCGTCGTGGTGGACGGGCCCGCCGAGGCTCTCCTCCACCTGCTCGGAGATCTTCTCGTAGAACGGCTCGCCGATCGCCAGCGAGGCGGCCGTGAACAACACGATCGACAACACGGCCCCGACGATGACCAGCAGGACCCCGACGAGGGTGCGGAAGAGGTCCCGCCATCCCCAGTCGTCGGCGAACGGCGTCATCCAGGCGGCAACGTCGCCGGCGTTGACGGCCAGCAGCACGAGCAGCCCCGCGAAGACCGCGAACGCGATCAACGCCGGGATCAACCCGAACAACCACCAGCGGGGATGCCGGGCCATCCACCCGATCCCCCGCAGATAGAAACCGACCCCATCGAAGAACCCACCGGCCTGCCTGCGCACCGGCCCACCACCGACCATGATGGCGAGGCTAGCGAATCCGCGCTCCGACCGCGATCTACCGACTTGTACGGTTGCGCCGACACCGATTCGCAATCGATCCACTACGTTGAGTAAAGTCGCGGTCCGTGTACGGGTTCGAGATCGAAGCCGAAGTCCGGGCCTGGCTCACGGCGCTCACGGCCGCGCCGTCGAGATCTTCGAGAGGCAGGTGTGATGACCGGCTTCCACACCCGCTGGGTCCGTCCCAAGGAGCAGCCCGAGGACCCTGAGCGGATCGCCATCAGAGAGGCCCTGGCCTTCGGCAAGGCCCTCTACGACCGCCGCACCGAACTCGGCCTGTCAGTGCCGGAACTGGCCGAACGGGCCGGCATCGCGGCCGACGAGATCGAATGCATCGAAGAGGGCGGTACCACCCCGACGGTGGCGCTGCTACGGCTTCTCGCGGCGGCGCTCGACGCGGACGTGCGTCTCACGGCCGGGCACGACCTGGGTTCGGTCTGGTTCGAGGCCCATGCCGCCTGACGGCCGCGCTACCCGCGCGTCCACAACGAGGTGACCTCGACGCCCAGTTCGGCCAGCAGGCGGCGCACGAGAGGAAGCGAGATGCCCAGCACGTTGCCGTGGTCTCCCTCGATCCCCTCGACGAACCAGCCTCCGAGCCCGTCGAGGGTGAAGGCGCCCGCGACCCGCAGCGGCTCGCCGCTCGCCACGTAGGCCGTGATCTCGGCCTCCGACGGGGTGCCGAAGCGCACGGTCGTCGCGCACGTCTCGGCGGCCTCGCGGCCCGAGGGCAGGTCGATCACGCTGTGGCCGGTCAGCAGGCGTCCGGTTCGTCCTCGCATGGAGAGCCACCGTTCCGTAGCCTCGCCGGTCGACGCGGGTTTCCCGTAGGCCACCCCGTCGAGCTCCAGCACGGAGTCGCAGCCGATCACCAGCGCCGGGCCCGAAATCGTCTCGGCGACCGCTCTGGCCTTGGCTTTCGCCAGTACCAAGGCGAGGTCGGACGGGGTCGGAGCGGTGATCGCCGACTCGTCGACGCCGCTGACGACGACTTTGGGCTCCAGCCCGGCGGCGCGCAGAACGCCGAGGCGGGCCGGGGAGGCGGAGGCGAGAATGAGCTCGGTCACGTCAGCCCACCTTAGTCCCGAAGTCCTTTTCATCGTTTGTCAACCGATATGCGGGCTGATGGTCATGAGGAGTACCTTGTCCGGGTTGATCGGCGGCGGGGAGGCCACGTGGCGAAGGCGAGTGTGCGCGAGAGGGCGCGGTACTGGTTCGACAACACCATGTCGCGGGGGACCGGGGCGCTGATCGGCTGGCTGGCCGCGTTCTGCGCCGCCCTGGTCGTCGGGGCGGCGATGCTGGCCGTCTGGCTGACGCCGGGCGAGATCGAGAACGGGGTGCCGGGCGCGCTCTGGGCCTCGCTGATGCGCACGCTCAGCCCCGGGAAGATCGCCTCCGACCAGGGCACCGCGCCCTATCTGGCCATCATGCTCACCGCCTCGCTCGGCGGCCTGTTCTTCGTCTCGCTGTTCGTCGGCCTGCTCTCGGCCGGCCTCAAGACCAAGGTCGAAGACCTGCGCAAGGGCCGGTCGCGGATCATCGAGTCGCAGCACACCGTCGTCCTGGGCTGGTCCGACCAGGTCTTCACGATCGTCGCCGAGCTCGTGAAGGCCCGGGAGCAGAAGTCGGTGATCGCGATCCTCGCCGACAAGGACAAGGTCTCGATGGAGGACGACCTCCGCGCCCGCATCCCCGACACCGGACGGGTCCGCGTCGTCTGCCGGACCGGCCGTCCGACCGAGTCGGCCGACCTCGACCTGATGAACCTCGGCGCGGCCCGGTCGATCGTCGTGTTGTCGCCTTCGGGGGACGATCCCGACGCCCACGTCATCAAGACCCTGCTCGCGCTGGCCAAGCGCCGGGGCGACCATCCGCCGGTCGTGGCCGCCATCGCCGACTCGGGCAACATGGCGGCGGCGCGGCTGGCGGGCGGGCCGGGCGTGCACCTGGTCGACTCCGACGACACGGCCGCGCGGCTCATCGTGCAGTCGTCGCGTCAGTCGGGCATGTCGGTCGTCTGCATGGACCTGCTCAACTTCGACGACGGCGAGATCTATCTGCGCAGGGTGCCCTCGCTCACGGGAAGGACCTACGGCCAGGCGCTCGGCGCGTTCGAGAACGCGACGCTCATCGGCCTGAAGAGGGCGACGGGCGTCGAGCTCAACCCGTCCACCGAGACGGTCATCGCCGAAGGCGACGACGTCATCGTCATCGCCCAGGACGACTCCACGATCGACCTCGCGGCGCGACCGGCCGCCGTCGACGAGACGGCGATCGTGCAGGCGGGCCGTACCAGGCTGGAACCCGAGCGCACACTGGTGCTCGGGTGGAACGGCCGCGCGAGCACGATCGTGCGTTACCTCGACGGCTATGTCGCACCGGGGTCGGTGCTCGACGTGGCGGCGGGACATCCCGACGCGGGCTCCGGCCTGGGCGGGCTGCGCAACCTCACGCTGAACGTGAAGGAGTGCGAGACCACCGACCGCTACGCCCTCGAATCGCTCAGCGTCGGCCTCTACCAGCACGTCATCGTCCTGTCGGACGACCGCTTCGAGCCCCACCACGCCGACACGCGCACGCTGATGTCGCTGCTGCAACTGCGCGACATGCAGACCGTCATGCACGAGCGATACTCGATCGTCAGCGAGATGCACGACGAGAACAACCGCGAACTCGCCGAGGTCACCGAGGCCGACGACATCGTCATCAGCGACACCGTCATCGGCCTGCTGCTCGCGCAACTGGCCGAGAACCGGCACCTGTCGGAGGTGTTCGGCTACCTCTTCGACTCGCGCGGCTCGGAGATCTACCCGAGACCCGCGAGCGACTACGTCACCGAGGGCCGTCCCGTCACGTTCGCGACGGTGATCGAGTCGGCCCGCCGCAGAGGCGAGACGGCCATCGGCTACCGGAGGGCGGCCCGCGTCAGCGAGGCGCCCCACTTCGGCGTCGTGCTCAACCCTGCCAAGTCGGCCGAGCTCGTGTTCGAGGCCGGTGACAAGGTGATAGTGCTGGCGGAGCGTTAGACGCGCTGGCCCCGCTGCGGCTTGTTCTTCGGCTTGGCACCACCCTGCGCCTGAGCGCCACCGAAGATCTTGCCGAGGACACCGCTGAGCATGTCGCCGAAGCTGCTCGTGCTCATCGCCGACTCCTGGCGGCGGAGCTCACGGGCCATCGCCGTGGCGTCCATGTGGTTGGCGTCGATCCGCTGGGCCATCATGGCCATCGCCATCGGCGCGACCATGGCCATCATCTTCATGATGGCGCCCGAGTTCATGCCCATGAACTGGGCGATGCCCTCGGCGGCCTGACGGCTGCCGGGGACCCCGAGGACGTGGGCCAGGATGCGCTGGCCGTCCTGGTCGTTCGCCAGGGCGGCGATGTCCCGGAAGGGCTCGGCGGCCGAGTGGTCGTCCATGGCGGCACGCAGCGACTGGGCCCCCTTGGGCTCGCCGCAGTTGCGGGCCATGCCGCAGATGACGGTGGCCAGACAGGCCTGGATGGCCGGCTTGGCGGACTCGGCGTCGGTCCCCAGCAGGGACGCCATCTGCTGGATCCCCTGCGGGCCCAGCTTGGAGATGATCTCTTCGTGCATCGACTGACTCGACTGACTCACGGTCGGTTCTCCCCCGTTTCAGAAGTGTTCCGCGAGTGATCTGCCCCGCCCGATTTAGGGGTAATGCCTGCTTTGCACCAAATCAACGCTTTCGCCGCCGAGCGAGGGGACGCCCCCATGAACTGGCCTGAGCACGCACGCCGTCTCGCCGACCAGGTGACCCATCCCGGCTCCCGGTGGCGGGAGGCGGTCGCCGGACGCCGCGCCACCTGCTGGTGCCCGCCTGGTGGCGGCCGGACGCCGAAGGGTGGGCCGCCGTGCGAGGGTCGTCCGACGAGGACGCCTGGCTCCGGCACGCCTACGCCGACCAGACCCTGGTCACCCGGATCGGGGAACTGCACGCCGACGACGCCGCCGAGGGGCGGACGGCGCGCGGCCGGCCCACGTCGTCGTCGACGCTGCCGGGACTGGTGCTGAACATGTTCCGGCACGCCCGCATCGGCGCGGGCGACCGCGTGCTCGACGTCGGCACGGGCAGCGGATACGGCACCGCGCTGCTCTGCCGGCTGCTGGGCCACGGCCGCGTCACCTCGATCGACGTCGAACGCCGTCTGGTCGACGTGGCGACGGCCCGCCTCGCCGAGCTGGGCCACCGGCCCCAGATGGTGAACGGCGACGCCACGACGCCGCTGCCCGGCGAGTACGACCGGATCGTGGCCACCGTCGCGGTCCGGCCGATCCCGGCGGCGTGGCTGGCGGCGCTGCCGACCGGCGGCCGGTTCGCCACGACGATCACGAACACCAGCCTGATCGTCACCGGCGTCAAGACCCCCGACGGTGGCGCGGCCGGCCGGGTCGAGCGCGACTGGGCGATGTTCATGACCACGCGTACCGGCACCGACTACCCGCCCCGCCTGGCCGGGCGGGTGGCGGCGGCCCGGGTGGCCGAGGGCGATGAGGTGACGACCGCCCGGTTCCCGATCCTGAACCTCATGGACGCGTGGGAGATCCGCAGCATGCTGGAGGTCGGCGTCCCGGACATCGAACACGTCCACACCGAGGACGGCGGCGTCCGGACGGCCCTCATGGTGCACGAGGACGGATCGTGGGCCCGCGCCGAGTCCGCCGGAGGCGAGCCGGCCACGGTCCACCAGGGCGGGCCGCGGCGCCTGTGGGACGAACTCGACCGGGTGCGCGATTACTGGCTCCAGCACGGAGCCCTGCCCCTCTACGGCGCCGAGGCCGCGGTCTCCCCCGACGGGACGATCCACCTGAGGCGGGGACGGTGGTCGGCCACCATCGGGTGATCAGGTGCCGAGTCCGGCCTGCCTGGCCCTGACCACCGCCTGGGCGCGGTCGGCCACCTGGAGCTTGGCGAAGACGCTCGTCAGGTGGTTCTTCACGGTCTTCAGGCTGAGGAACAGCGCCCTGGCGATCTCGGCGTTGGTCTTGCCGTTGGCCAGCAGGTCGAGGATCTCGCGCTCCCGCTGGGTCAGCTCGGGGAAGGGACCGGTGCCGGGGCCGGTCGTCAGGAAACGACGGATGCGCCTGGCCACGGCGGGGCCGTAGACGGCCTCGCCCCTGGCGACCGCGCTGACGGCGGCGAGGAAGTCCTCGCCGCCCGTTCCCTTCAGCACGTAGCCCCGGGCGCCGGCGCGGAGCGCGGCGAAGACCGACGCGTCGTCCTCGGACATGGTCAGCACCAATACGCCCAGGTCGGGGCGCTGGTCGACGAGGCGCCTCGTGGCCTCCAGGCCGCCCACGCCGGGCATCACGAGGTCCATGACGACGACGTCCGGGTTCAGGGACAGCGCGAGCTCGACGGCCTCCTCGCCGTCGGAGGCCTCCCCGACGACCTCTGCGCCGCCCACCTGCTCCAGGAGGGCACGCAGGCCGTGTCTGAGGAGGGGGTGGTCGTCGGCGAGGAGTACTTTCACAGCGGGAGCACCGCCTTCACTGTCGTGCCGTTCGTCGAGGTCCGGCGCAGGGTGCCGCCGAGTTCGGCCGCCCGCTCGCGCATGCTGCCGCTGCCGACTCCCTCGACGAGGGGGTCGGGCAGGCCGCAGCCGTCGTCGGTGACGGTCACCGTCAATTGTCCGTCCTCGGCGGTCGCGCTGATGTCGATGTGGTCGGCCCGCGCGTGCTTCAGGGAATTGGCCAGCGCCTCCTGGACGATCCGGTAGGCCGCCACCTCCACCGCCGCCGAGAGTTCCGGCAGGTCGCACACGGTGACGGTGACCTGGGGGCCGATCGTGTCCAACGCCAGGTCTTCCAGCGCGCCGGCCAGTCCGAGTTCGTCCAGAGCCGGTGGACGCAGGCCCTGGACGATCCTCCGGACGTCCGCGACCAGCGTCTGGGTCAGCTCGCGCACGTTCCTGACCTCCTCGCCGGGGGTCGCCGCCTCGATGAGGTACAGGCCGATGCCGATCGCGGCCAGCCCGGGGCCGAGGCCGTCGTGCAGGTCGCGGCGCAGGCGGCGGCGCTCCTCCTCGCGGGCCTTGACCAGGTCGGCGCGTGACTCGCGCACCTCGCGCGCCAGCCGGGCCGCCGCCAGCGCGACCGCCAGGTGCCGGGCCAGGTCGGTGAGCACGGCCAGGTCGGCACGGGACAGCGGCTCCCCCGGCGAGCGCGGGGCCGCTCTCAACTCGCCCTCGTGGCGCCCGCTCGCCGTCAGGGGGAGCTGTACGGCTCCGCCCACCCTCCGGCCGGTCTCGGACACGGTCACCCCGTCGGCCGACACCACCGCCACCCACGGCAACCGCAGGGTCGAGGCGACCGTTTCGGCCGCGTCGTCGAGGAGACGGGTGGGGTCGGCGGCGGCCTCAAGGCGTACACCCAACTGGTTGAGCGCGGTGACCGGGTCGCCGCGGTGGCCGAACAACCACCGGCCCACCGCCTTCTGCAGCGCGGCCCGCAGCGGCGCGAACGCGACCGCGACCACGGCGGTGGCGACGAGGGTCTCGGTCGAGGCCACGAGCGCGTGGGCGGTGGCGACGACGCCGAGGTAGACAGCCAGCAGCAGGCCGGTGAGAAGGGTGTAGACGACGGTCCGGCGCAGCAGGACCTCGATGTCGAACAGCCGGTAGCGGAAGATCGAGACGGCCGTGGCGACGGGGACGAGCGGCAGCGCCACGGCCAGCAGCGCCACCCCGATCTGCGGCTCGGCGGCCAGCAGGGAGTCGGCGATCACCGCCGCCACGAGGGTCACCACGGCCGCGAAGACGGGCAGCAGCCGCCGCAGGTCCCGCCGCAGCCGGGTGGCCAGCGCCGCCGCGCCGCCGATGCCCAGGACCGTCACGACGACGGCGAAGGCGGTGCTGACGTAGGGATCGGTCGCGACGAGGCCGACGGGGTTCGGGCGCTCGCTGCCCCAGACCCAGATGTGGTCGCGCAGCATGAGCACGGCGTGCAGCCCCACGAGCGCGGCGATCATGAGGCCGGCCGGGAGGCGCCAGCGCCTCGACGGGAGGCGGCCGTCGGGCAGGTAGAGCGGAAGCAGCAGCAACGACCCGAACCCGGTCAGGAACACCCAGTTCGTGATCCAGCCCGCGACGAGGGTGCCGGGCCAGCCGTGCGCCTCCCCGAAGGCGGCGTAACCACCGGCCAGCGCCTGGAGCGCGAGCCCGGCGCCGCCGAGGCAGAAGAGCCAGCCGACCGGGTGGCGGGGGCGGGCGGTGACGATGAGCGCGCCGGTCAGGGGGTAGGTGAGACCGACGATGGCGTCCAGGACGAGGTAGTCGGTGTCGGCGTGCTCGACGCCGGCGGTCAGGACGACACCGACGACGACGGCGGCCGCGCAGAGCACGGGCACGATCCAGGGCCATCGGACGGTCGGCATGCGCCAATTGTCAGGGATATCCGCAGGTGAGGGAATGGGACCAGGGTCCCGTGGACCCCGGGACCCTGGGCGCTCCGAGGTGCGCTCGGCTGGGGAGTGCCGCGGATTCAATGCGCGGCCGGCTGCGGACTTCTCCGAACCTGAAGGTGCGGCCCGACCCACGCCGATCCGACCGCATGTCCGGGACTCTGACGGGACCGTGCGTTCAGGCGGCCGGGACCGGCGGCCGCGTCTGCTTGCTTCCGTGAAAACCGATGTATCCCGGCAGCTCACCACGTTCGCCGTCGTCCTGCCCGTCCTCGTGCTCCCCGCCGTCGCCTTCGCCGTCTCCCAGGGGGTCGACCTCGACCACATCGGGGAGGCGCCGATTCTCGTCCAGCTCGCCCTCTACGGTCAGGCGCTCGCCCCGGCGATCGCCGCCGCCGTCGCCTTCCGGGGGCGCGGGTTTCCGTGGGGGTTCGTCAAGGTCCCGCCGAGGACACTGCTGGCGGCCTGGGCGATCCCCGTCATCGGGGTCGGCCTCGCCTACGGCACGGGATGGCTCACCGGGCTGGCCTCGTTCGGCGCCGACGGGCTGCCGATGCCGCCCCTGCTCCTCGTGGTCGTGGGGCTCGTTCCCGGGCTGGTCCCGTATCTGGTGCTGGCGCTGGGCGAACAACTCGGGTGGAGTTCGTTCCTCGTCACGCGGCTCGGGGAGCGCCACTCCGCCGACGTCGTCGCGGTCGTCGTCGGGGTCGCGTGGGCGCTGTTCCACGTGCCGCTGATGCTGTTCGTGCCGGGGGCCGTGGAGCCGGGCGTGCCGCTGGCCTACGCGCTGCTCTGGTTCACCGTGCAGACGATCGTGCTGGCGTTTCCGCTGGTCTGGTTCCGGCTCCGGACCGGGTCGATCTGGCCGGTGCTGGTCGTGCACGCCACGCTCAACGCCGCGACCTACTTCGTCGGGCAGGCCATGACCCAGCCGCGGTCTCCCTGGCTGCTGGGCGAGGGCGGGGTGCTGACGACCGCCGGGCTCGCCGTGGGGGTGGCGGTGACCGCGCGGTGGTGGCGTCAGTCGCGGGTCAGCCCGGCCGCGGCGTAGGCGTCGGCCTCGTCGAGGGTCTCCTGGTCGAGCAGGGCCGCGACGATGCCCTCCAGGCGGTGGCGGTTGTCGGAGATGAGGCGCTGCGCGTCGGCGTAGCACTCGTCGACGATGCGCCTGGCCTCGTCGTCGACGGAGGCCAGGGTGGCCGACGCGGCCTGCGGCGGGCCCTCGGTCGGGAGGATGGTCAGCGGGCCGATCAGCGGGGACATGCCCCAGCGGCCGACCATGCCGCGGGCGATCGAGGTGACCTGTTCGAGGTCGTTCTCGGCGCCCGTGGTCACGATGCCGAACACCACCTGCTCGGCGGCCATGCCGCCCAGCGCGCCGGTGATGCGGCCGCGCAGGTAGCGCTCGTCGTAGGCGTACCTGTCGTCCTCCGGGGTCGACAGGGTCACGCCGAGGGCGCGCCCACGGGGGATGATGGAGATCTTGCGGACGGGGTCGGCGCCCGGCAGCAGCATGCCCAGGAGGGCGTGGCCCGCCTCGTGGTAGGCGGTGCGGGTGCGTTCCTCCTCCGGCATCACGATGGCGCGGGCCGTGCCGAGCTGGAGCTTCTCCAGGGCGTCGGCGAAGTCGGCCGGAGTGACGGCGTTGTGGCCGCGGCGGGCGGCCAGCAGCGCGGCCTCGTTGACGAGGTTGGCGAGGTCGGCGCCGGTCATGCCGGGTGTGCTCTTGGCGATGGCCGGGAGCTGCACCGCCGGCGACAGCGGCACGCCGCGGGTGTGGACGCGCAGGATCGCGATGCGGCCCTGCTGGTCGGGGGGCGCGACGACGATGTTGCGGTCGAAGCGGCCGGGCCGCAGCAGCGCCGGGTCGAGGACCTCCGGACGGTTGGTGGCGGCGATGACGATGACGCCCTCGTTGCCGGTGAAGCCGTCCATCTCGGTCAGGACCTGGTTGAGGGTCTGCTCCCGCTCGTCGTGGCCCCCTATGGTCGAGGCTCCCCGGGTCCGCCCGATGGCGTCGATCTCGTCGATGAAGACGATCGACGGGGCCACCTTCCTGGCCTCGTCGAACAGCTCCCGCACGCGGGAGGCGCCGACGCCGACGATCATCTCGATGAACTCCGAGGCGCTGGCCGAGAAGAACGGCACGCTCGCCTCTCCGGCGACCGCCCGCGCGAGCAGGGTCTTGCCGGTGCCCGGCGGGCCCGTCAGCAGCACGCCCTTCGGCAACTTGGCCCCCAGGCGGCGGTACTTCCCCGGCTCCTTCAGGTAGTCGACGATCTCGACGAGCTCGTTCTCGACCTCGTCGATGCCGGCGACGTCGCTGAAGTCGACCCGGACCTTGCCGCTCTCCACCGGTTTGGCCGCGCGGTTGCGGCCGATGCCGCCGAAGCCGCCGCCCCCGCCCATCATGTTGCCGGCCCGCCGCATCAGCCACACCCACACGCCCGCGAGCAGCAGGATGGGCAGCAGGGACAACACCAGGTTCCAGAAGGTGCCGCGCTGGTCGTCGGCGGGTTCGGCCTGGATGGTCACGTTCTGCTGGCTGAGCTGCTGGAAGATCTGTTCCTGGTTGGCGAAGACCGGCACCACCGTGGAGAACTTGGTGAAGGTGTCGCCCTGCTTGTCGCCGGGGATCGGCTGCGCCTTCTTCAGGTCGCCCTGGATGGACAGGCCGGTGGCGTAGATGTCCTTGACGTTCCCGCCGTTCACCTGCCGGGCGAACTCGGTGTAGGAGATCGTCTGCCGGGGCTGGCCGTCGAAGAACGAGCTGACGATGAAGAAGGCCGCGTAGGTGAGCGCCATGGTCAGCGCGAACCGCCACCAGTTGATCTTCGGGCGGTTCGGCTTGGGCGGGGGCAGTCCTTCGGACCGCCAGGGCTTCGCCTCGTCCCCGCTCTTCTCGGGACGGCTGTCCGGGCGGTCGCGGTCGCCCTCCCGGAAGTCGTTCGGCGGCTCACCCACGTCGGCTCCTCGGCTCGATGGCAGGCGTCAGTGGTGGCGGGCCGCCTCGATGGCCTCCTTGAGCTGGTTCTCGGCCTCCTGCGTCAGGGACGTGTGGATGATGCGGCCGCCCATGGGCGCGACCTGGGGCAGCACCTTGTCGCGGGTGCTGTCCTCGACGAGCAGGAACAGGGCGGCGCCGCCCGGCTTGAGGCCTTCGGCGACGTCCTTCATGAACTTGTCGTCGACGCCGATGTCGGTCTTCGCGCCGACCAGGGCGCCGGTGGCGGCGCCGACGGCCGCGCCGACCAGCGGCATGAAGAAGATGAGGCCGATCAGGCCGCCCCACAACGCGCCGCCGGCCGCGCCGGTCGCGGCCATGTTGACGGCGGGTTTCATCTTGATCTTGCCCTCGGCCGTGTGCTCGACGATGGCGGCGTCGGTGAGCGTGATCAGGTGCTCCTGCTGCAACTGGAACAGCTTGTCCCTGACCTTGACGGCGGTACCGAGGTCGTCATACGCGATGGCGATCAACGTGGCCATGATGGAACTCCCCCCGAAGTCCGGATAGGGGGATATTTCCCCAGATGGGACCCCGTCTAAAGCACCTTGATCTTGCTCATCACCGTATTGATGTCGCGGTAGCTCTTCTTCTGGCTGTCCGGGACGCTGATGAAGACCAGCGCGGGCTTGGCGCCGGGCACGTCCACGAGGGCGATCGCGGCGGTCGACTTCCGCTTGTCACCCTTGATCGTGTAGTTGACGTCGTAGCCGAGCACCCAGGCCGGGCGGTCGTCGATCTCGGTCAGGTCGGCGGACGTCCACTTGATGGTGGCGCCGGCCGGGTGGTGGTTGAGCGTCCACCGGGCGGCCAGGAAGGCGGTGTCCTTCAGGTCGTCCTGCACCTCGATCGGCACCGGGCAGGAGACCAGCAGGCCCCGGTAGGCCGAGCCCTTGACCTTGGGCAACTGCTGGCGGGACGCGAACGGCGAGGCCGAGGCCAGATCCCAGTCGCCGGCGAACCGGGGGAAGGCCACGCCCGAGCGCTCGTCCTTGATCGAGCCACGGATCTTGCTCGCCTTGCCCGCGAAGGTCCGCAGCTTCTCTTGGCCGTCGGGGAGTTCGGGGACGCGGGGGTCGTCGAGCGCGTCGGTCATCGCGGTCGACAGCGGGCTGACCGAGGGGGACGGCGACGGGCTCGGGAGCACCGGCGAGGGCGAGGGCGGGGGCGGGGCCGCGGTCGTCGCGGCGACCGTGACGGGGTCGGCCTTGGGGGCGGGCGCGGCGGCGGCCTCACCGGGCTCGTCGCGGGTGACGACCACCGCGGCGGTCACCACGCCCACGGCGGCCACGACCGTGACGACGGCGGCGGTCCGGTAGACGAGCCGCATGGGCAGATCGCCCAGACCTTTGGTCGACGGCGGCGGTGGAGGGTCCGGGATCGTGATCTTCGGTAACGGGCTGGTCTCCGCTTCCGCCGCAACGTACGAAGGAGTGGCCTTCGTCCCATAGTCCCCAGGTGGCACGTCGGCGAGCGTACGGCAAATCACGGCAATTGGGGTGCGATAGCCATCACACTTCGGGAACGAGGTTTGCGGCTCATAATGACTGGGTGCAGGTAGAGCTCCGGTTCGCCCCGGGATCGGCGATCCATCACGATCTTTCCGCCGTGCGACAGGACGGCCGGTGTCTCTGGGTCGCCGGAGACGAGTGGGCGGGGGTCGAACGCCTCACGTGGCGCGACGGCGCCTTCCAGGATCACCGGACGTTCCGGCTGGCCGAGTTCGTCGACCTGCCCGCCGGTCCCGACGAGGAAGCCGACATCGAGGGCCTGGCCCGCGCCGACGGCTGGCTCTGGGCCGTCGGCTCCCACAGCCTCAAGCGCAAGCGGGTGAAACCCGGCCAGAACGGCGACAAGGCCCGCAAGCGGCTGGCCACGGTCGTGCGCGAGGAGAACCGCTTCGTCCTGGTACGCCTCCCTCTCGTCGACCGCGACGGCCTGCCCGTACCGGTGCTGAGAGACGGCACACGGCGAGCCGCCATCCTGAGCGGGCCGGGACGCAACCTGGCCGACATGCTCGAACACGACCCCCACCTCGCGCCGTTCCTGCGGCTGCCGGGCAAGGACAACGGCGTCGACATCGAGGGCATCGCGGTCATCGGCGAGCGCGTGTTCGTCGGCCTGCGCGGGCCGGTCCTGCGCGGCTGGGCGGTCATCCTGGAGATCCGCCCCGAACCCGACCCCCACGACGGGAGCCGGTTGCGCTTCGCGCCGGTCGGCGACGCCCGTTACCGCACCCACTTCGTCGACCTCGACGGCCTGGGCATCCGCGACCTGTGCCCGATCGGCGAGGAGATCCTGATCCTGGCCGGGCCCACCATGACCCACGACGGCCCGGTGAAGATCGTGCGCTGGACGCCCGGCAACGGCTTCGCCGACCCGCCGATCCACGTCGCCGACCTCACGACGGGGGTCGGCGACGACCGTCCCGAGGGTCTGGCGCTGCTGGGCAACGGGCAACTGATGATCGTCCACGACAGCCCGTCGCCCCTGCGGCTGACGCCGGAAGGGGTCTGGGCCGACGTGCTGACCGTTCAGGGGTGACGCAGCGGGCCCCGGCCCGCCGGGCGGAAGCCGCCCTCGCGCAGCCACGGCGCGGTGGCGACGACCGTCACCGAGCCCGGCGCGATCTCGGTGAACCCGGCGTCGCGGACGGCCGGCAGGTCGGCCTCGGCCAGCTTGGCCCAGTCGTAGGGGCTGGCGGTCCGGACCGAAACCGCGAACCCGATCTCCCGCCAGGCCGCCCGGTCGGACGGCCCGGTCGCCCACCACGCGAGCTGGGCGGCGTGCCCGGCCTGGGCCATCGCCTTGCCTGCGGTCATCTCCAGGTGGGGGTTGATCCACAACACGCACGGCGCGCCGGGAGGCCCCGGCGGCTCGGGGTCGTCGAGGTCGGTGCCGGACACCTGCAGCCGCGACAGGTCTTTGGGCCAGCCGTCGAGCGGGATGGGCGGGTGGACGCGGACGAGAGCGGTTCCGGCGGTCACCGTCTCGCCGGGGAGCTGGAGCACCCGCGTCCATTCGGCGCCGCGGGCCCGGCGGACCACCTTGCGGATGCCCTGGCTCTCCCAGCCCCTGACGGCCTGGGCCCATTCGCCCTCGCCGCCCGATCGGTGGTCGTCGACCATGCGAAGCACGGCCAGCGCGGCGGCTTCAAGCGCGTCGGTACGCCGTGGCGGGGTCGCCCGTTCGATCCGGACCACCAGCGGCAGCACGTATTGGCTCACCTGCCAATACTGCCAGCCCCGCGCGCGATCCGTATCGACATGACGGCGGCGAGCGCGCAGAGCCCGCCCGACACGTACCAGGCGAGGTCGTAGGTGCCGAGGTGGTCGCGGGTCACCCCGGCCAGGGTCGCCGCGAAGGCCGCGCCGATCTGGTGGGAGGCGAAGACCCAGCCGAACACGATCGGCCCGTCGTCGCCGTAGATCTTGCGGCAGAGCGCCACCGTCGGGGGGACCGTGGCCACCCAGTCGAGGCCGTAGAAGACGATGAACACGATCATGCTCGGGTGGGCGGAGTCGCTGAACAACTGGGGCAGGACCAGCAGCGACGCGCCCCGCAGGGCGTAGTAGACGCCCAGCAGCACCCGCGCGTCGACGCGGTCGCTCAGCCAGCCCGACAGGATCGTCCCGGCGATGTCGAAGATCCCGATGACGGCCAGCAGCGACGCCGCGACCGGTTCGGCCATGCCGTGGTCGTGGGCGGCCGGGATGAAGTGGGTGCCGACCAGCCCGTTGGTCGACGCGCCGCAGATGGCGAACCCGCCGGCCAGATACCAGAACGACCGGGTCCGGGCGGCCTCGCGCAGGGTCCGCAGCGCCCGCGTGGCCGGTCCGACCGTGGCGGGGACGGGGGGCGGCGGGGGCTCGGTGGCGCCGTACGGAAGCAGCCCGACGTCGGCGGGGTGGTCGCGCAGCAGGAAGAAGACCAGCGGCACCACCGCCAGCGCCGAAGCCGCCACGACCAGCGCGGCGGTCCGCCAGCCGCTTCCCTCGACGAGCAGCGCGAGCACCGGCAGGAAGACGAGCTGCCCGGTCGCGCCGCCGGCGGTCAGGATGCCGGTCACCAGGCCCCGGCTGCGCACGAACCACCGCTGGGTCAGCGTCGCGGCGAAGACCAGCGCCATCGAACCGGTGCCCAGCCCGACGAGCACGCCCCAGCAGAGCACGAGCTGCCAGCTCGCGGTCATGAAGACGGTCACGCCGCTGCCGAGGGCGACCAGCGCGAGGGCGTAGGTGACGACCCTGCGCATGCCGAAGCGGTCCATCAGGGCGGCGGCGAAGGGGGCGGTCAGGCCGTAGAACATCAGGTTGATCGACACGGCGAACCCGATGGTGCCGCGCGACCAGCCGAACTCGTCCTGCAGCGGCGTGATGAGGACGCCGGGCGTGGCCCGGAACCCGGCCGCGCCGATGATCGCGATCAGGGCGATGCCGCCCACGATCCAGGCCCGGTGCACGCGTGCGGGCCGGGTCTGCCCCCGAGTGATGGTCATGCCGGACATCCTGCCGAGCGGGCCTCGAACGCCACTAGTGGCCGATAAGCCAATATGTGAAAGAATCGGGCCATGCCTCATCGTGTGGCCATGCTGGTGCTCGACGACTTCGCGACCATGGACGTCGGCGTCCCCGGGCAGTTCTTCGGCATCGCCGAAGACGCCGACCGCCGGCGACTCTACGACGTCAAGACGTGCACGCCCGACGGCGGGCCGGTCCGCTGCGCCGCCGGGTACGCCATCGTGCCCGACCACGACCTGTCGCTCCTCGACGACGCCGACACGGTGATCGTCCCGGGTATCCACGGCGGGCCCCCCTTCGAGGGCTCCCTCGACCCCGGCGTGGCCGAGGCGCTCAGGGCGGTGGCCGGGCGCAAGCGCATCGTGTCGATCTGCACCGGCGCGTTCGTGCTGGCGGCGGCCGGGCTGCTCGACGGGCGCGCGGCGACCACCCACTGGCGCAACGCCGGCCGCTTCCGGCGGCTCCACCCCCGCGTGCTGCTCAACCCCGAGGTGCTGTTCGTCGACGACGGCGACATCCTCACCTCGGCGGGCGTGGCGGCCGGCACCGACCTGGCCCTGCACATCATCCGGTCCGACTTCGGCACCGAGGTCGCCAACCGGGTGGCCCGCCGCTGCGTGACCGCGCCGTTCCGCGAGGGCGGCCAGGCCCAGTTCATCGAACGCCCGCTGCCGCCCGCCCAGGGGGCCTCGACCGAGTCGACCCGGGCCTGGATGTTGTCGCGCCTGGCCGAACCGCTCGACCTCAACGCGCTGGCCGCGCACGCCCGGATGAGCGTGCGCACCTTCACCCGCCGGTTCCGCGAGGAGACCGGCCTGTCCCCGGCCCGCTGGCTCAACCGGCAGCGTGTCGAACACGCCCGCCAGCTCCTGGAGACGACCGGGCTGCCGGTCGACGAGGTGGCCCGGCAGGCCGGGTTCGGCACGGCGGTGTCGCTGCGCCAGCACCTGCACGCGGCGGTCGGGGTCTCCCCCATCGCCTACCGCCAGACCTTCCGGCCTCAGGCCGCCCTGCGCAGCACCACCAGCGCGACGTCGTCTTCGTGATCGGGGCGCATCATCGCGTCGATCACCCGGTCGCAGTAGGCCTCCAGGTCGTCTTCGACGGTGCCCGACAACTCCTGGAGACGGGCCATGCCGTCTTGGATGGTCAGGTCACGGCGCTCCACCAGCCCGTCGGTGACGAGCACCAGCGCCTCCCCCGGTTCGAGGGTGAACCGCCCCTCGCCGGGCCGGTGCAGGCGGGCGCCGAGCAGCGGTCCGGGCATGCTCAGATAGTCGGTACGCCGCTTCGAGACCAGCAGCGGCGGCAGGTGCCCCGCGTTGCACATCACGATCTCGCCGGTCGACGGGGTGAGCAGCAGCAGCGCCACGGTGGCCAGCTCACGCGGCAGGAACCGGAGCATCAGCAGGTTGACCTGCCGCAGGATCTCGTCGAGCGGGTGGCCCTCGCTGGCGTAGGCGCGCACGGCGTGCCGGATCTCGGCCATCACGGTCGCGGCGTGCAGTGAGTGGCCCATCACGTCGCCGATCGCGACCATGAGCTTGCCGCCGATCTCGATGACCTCGTAGAAGTCACCGCCGATCTCGGCCTTGGCGCTGGCCGGGACGTATCGGGCGGCCAGCTCGACCCCCTCGACCTCGGGCAGCGATCGGGGCAGCAGGGCCCGTTGCAGGGTGAGCGCGATGCGCCGCTCCTCGTCGATCGAGCGCAGCGCCTCGACCGCCAGCGCCACCCCCATCGAGAACTGGCTGAGCACATGGGCGTCGTCGTCGCCGAAGGCGAGCGCCGCCTCGACGAGCACCCCGACCGGCGGCCGTCCCTGGACCCGGGCCAGCGCCACCTTGACCTCCTCCGCCGCGACCGACGGCGCCAGCACCCCGGCCCAGTCGGACCCGGGGGTGGTGCGCATCGTCGGGCCGCGCGGCACCCCGCCCGGGTCGAGCAGCGGCGAGTCGGCCGCGACCATCCCGTCGTGGTCGCGGATGACGTAGCGGCTCCCCGTCTCGGTCGGCGCGAAGACGGTGGCGGGCCCGCCGAACATCCGGAACGCGCCCTCGGCCGCCGCGCGGAGCAGTTCGTCGAGGGTGCCGGCCATGTTGATGGCCAGAGTGGTGTCGGAGAGCCCGGCCAGCCGCCCGGCCAGGCGCTCGGCCTGGCGGCGGGCGCGGGCGTACCGGAGGGTCGCGTTGACCGTCGCCAGCAGCACCTCGGGTTCGACCGGTTCGACGAGGTAGCCGTCGGCGCCGCGCGCGAGGCCCTGGGTCCGGTCGCCGACCTCGACCGCCGAGGCGGTCAGGTGGATCACCGGCACGGCCGCGCTGACCGGATCGGCCTTGATCCGCTCACACACCTCGAACCCCGACATGTCGGGCATGCGGACGTCGAGCAGCACCAGGTCGGGCAGCGACTCCTTGACCAGCCTGAGCGCCTCACCCCCGGAGGCGGCCTCGACGACCGCGTATCCCGAGTGCTGGAGCCAGGTCGAGATGACGTAGCGGTTGGCGCTGATGTCGTCGACCACGAGGATTCGTTCAGGCATCGCGTCTTCCGATCTCGCCGACCGCCCGGAGCAACTCCCCCCGGGTCAGGCGCGACTTGTCCAGGGCCACGCCGTCGATCCCGCCCGTGTCGGCCGAGGTGACCACGATGACGGGCGTGGCGGCCAGGCCGGGGTCGGCGCGCAGCTCCCCGATGACCTCCTCGCCGCTCAGGCCGGGCATGCGCAGGTCGAGCAGGAGCAGGTCGGGACGGGCCCGCCGCACGGCCGCCAGGGCGGCGTAACCGTCGGCGGCGTCCTCGATCTCCTCGGCGACCCCGTGGAGGAGGCCGCGCAACATGGTGCGGAAGGCGGCGTCGTCGTCGGCGACGACCACCCGGCCCAGCCGGACGCGGTCGAGGCGCGGGAGGCGTACCTCGAAGACCGTGCCCTCCCCCACCACGCTGTGGACCGACATCTCGCCCCCGAGGACGGCGACCAGGCTCCGGGCGTAGGGCAGGCCCAGGCCGGTGCCCGTGACCGAGGTCTGCATGGGGCCTCTGACCTGGTGGAACTCCTCGAAGATGCGCTCGATCTCCTCGGCCGGGATGCCGATGCCGGTGTCGGAGACCCGCAGCAGCACGTGGTCGCCGTCGGCGTGGGCGCCGACCCTGACCTCGCCGCGCTCGGTGAACTTCAGCCCGTTGGTGAGCAGGTTGCGCAGCACGTGGGTGAGCATCAGCTCGTCGGTCTGCAGGATCTCCACGCCGTCGGGGTCGTCGACGACCAGCGTGACCCCCTCGCGCGCCATCGGCCGCAGCGTCTCCCTGAGGCGGCGCAACACGCCGCGCAGCGACACGTCGACGACCTCGGGTTCGAGGCGGCCCGACTCGGCCTTGGCCAGGTCGAGCAGCTCGTTGACGAGGTTGAGCAGGTCGCGGCCCGACTCGCGGATCAGCTCGGCCTGGCGGCGCTTCTCGTCGTCGAGGGGTTCGCCGAGGTCGAGCAGCATGCGGGCCAGGCCCAGGATCGAGCTGGCCGGGGCGCGCAGCTCGTGGCTGACGTTGGCCAGGAACCGGGTCTTGGCCTCGCTGGCCTCCCGCAGCCGGGCCGACTTGTCCTCCAGCTCGGCGTAGAGGGCCACCACACCCTGGTTGGTGCGTTCGAGCTCCTCGGAGAGCTGGGTGTAGAGGGCCATCACGCCCCGGTTGGTCTCCTCCAGCTCGTCGCGCTGCGACTGGACGTCCTCCAGCGCCGCCATGAGGTCGTGGTTCTGGGCGCGCAGCTCGTCGAGCGGGCTCGTCTTGGCCAGCCCGGCCAGCCGGGCGCGCAGGTCGCGCAGCCACTCGCCGGTGTAGCGGCCGGGGGGCAACCCCTTGCTCAGGATGACGTCCTCCCCCTCGCGCGAGACTTCGTCGACCAGCCGGGCCGCCGCGGCGAAGCCCGGGGCGGAGGGGCTGAGCGGACCATAGCCCCGGACCCGCACCCGCAGGGGACCGTCGATGGAGAAGGCTATTCTCGCGCCCCCCGCATGGGTGAGCACCTCCCGGCCGACCTCGCTGAGCGCGGTCGCCAGGCGCACCTGGTCCTGCTGGTCGAGTCCGGCCGCGTCGGCCACCACGCGGGCGCGCTGCCGCAGCGTGAACACGTCGCCCTCGCCCCTGACCTCGATCGACAACAGCTCGCCGGATGTCATGACGGCATCCTGGCGACCAGCACACCGGCGTCGTCGCGGCGGACCCCGAGATCACGCAGAAGGGTGCCGGCGATCACCAGGGGCCGGCGGGTGACCAGGCCCGGGTATTCGCCGAAGGTCCAGCGCTGCCGCAGTCCGTCGGTGTGCATGACGATCAGTGCCCCGGGAGGAAGGGGGTAGTCGTACTGTCTGACGGCCGCCGCGCGGTGCCCGGCGATGCCCGGCAGGGAGGTCAGTCCGCGGTGGTCGCCCCGGTGGACGAGCGTCGCCGCGATGTTCCCCAGCCCGGCGAAGGTCAGCGTGCCGCCCCTGGCCTGCGCGACGGCCACGGCCACCCCCCGGGTGTGCGAGATCTCGCCGTGGACGTGCTTCACGAGCTGGGCGGGCGGCCCGGCGGGGGCGTCCTCGAAGGCCCGGACCGCCGCGACCGCCGCCGAGGCGGCCAGCGGCCCGTGCCCGAGCCCGTCGCAGACCATGAGGGTGAACGCGTCGTCGTCGGCACGCCAGGCATAGGCGTCGCCGCCCGCGTCCTCACCCGGCATCGGCCGGGTCAGGCCCGCCACCTCGAAGGGGCCGTCCTCCCCGATCCTGACCGCGAAGACGGTGCCGGACCCCGGCCGCGAGTAGACGTCGGACCAGTCGGAAAGGCGCCTGATGGCCCCCAGCCCGATGCCCAGCCCGCCCCGGCTCGACAGCCCCTCGACCGGCGGCGGGTCGAAGCCCGGCCCGGAGTCGACGGCCACGATCTCGACGTGCCCCGTGCCCCGGCGGACCAGGACGGTCCCGCTGCCCGCGTGCCGCCACACGTTGGCGGCCAGCTCGGCCGCCACGATGGCGACCTCGGCGACCCGCTGCTCCGGCAGCCCGGCCGCCGCCGCCCGGTCGACGGCCGCGCGGCGGACCGCGCCGACCGCGCTCTCCTCGGTGACGTCGATCCAGACGTCGGTCAGCGGGCCCACTTGACCACCGTCACGGTGGTCCCGTCACCGGGCGCCGTCTCGATGGCGAACTCGTCGACGAGCCGGCGGGCCCCGCCGAGCCCGAGCCCCATGCCCGAGCCGCTCGTGAAGCCGTCGGTCAGCGCCTGCGCGACGTCGGCGATCCCGGGGCCCTTGTCGCGGAAGACCGCCTTCACGCCCTTGCGCAGACCGTTGTCGACCTGCTCCACGAGGGCGCCGCCGCCCCCGCCGTAGGTCAGGGTGTTGCGGGCCAGCTCGCTGGCCGCCGTCACCAGCTTGGTCTGGTCGACCAGCGACAGCTTGGCCTGGACGGCCGCCGCCCGCACCGCCTGACGGACCCGGACGACGTCGGCGTCGCCGGAGATCGGAAGTTCCTGCGCGGTCATCTCGCCGTTCCGCGGGCCGAGCTCAGCAGCCGCATGCCACGCTCCACGTCGAGCGCCGTCTTGATCCCGTCGAGGGAGAGCCCCAGCTCCACCAGGGTGATCGCGACCGCCGGGCGCATGCCCACGACGACCGTCTCGGCGTCGAGCACCCGCGACAGGGCCGCGATCGTGGCCAGCATCCGGCCGGTGAACGAGTCGACGATGTCGAGCGCGGTGATGTCGATCACGACGCCCCGCGCCCCGGTCTCGACGATCCGGTCGGCCAGGTCCTCCTGGAGCGCGATGACCATGTCGTCGCGCAGGTCGACCTGGATGGAGACCAGCAGCATCTGCCCGATCTTCAGGATCGGAAGGCGTTCCATCACAGGCCGCGCTTGGACATCTCGGCGGTGACGTCGACCCCGATGCGGCCGAGGGCCAGCAGCAGCGCGTCGGCCAGCGTGGCCTTGGTGGCGATGTCGCCGAACTCGATGCCGAGCGCCACGATCGTCTGCGCGATCTGCGGGCGGATGCCCGAGATGATGCACTCGGCGCCCATCAGCCGGGCCGCCACGATCGTCTTCAGCAGGTGCTGCGCGACCTGCGTGTCGACCGCGGGGACGCCGGTGATGTCGATGATCGCGTACTCGCTGCCGGTGTCGACCAGCGTCTGCAGCAGCTTCTCCATGACGACCTGGGCGCGCGCCGAGTCGAGCGTGCCGACCAGCGGCAGCGCGACGACGCCCTGCCACAGCTTGACCACCGGGGTGGCCAGTTCGAGCAGTTGCTCGGCCTGGTTGGAGATCACCTCTTCACGGGTCTTCGCGTAGCTCTCGAAGGTGAACAGCCCGAGCTCGTCGATCACGTCGGAGAAGGCCGTGAACTCCGGTCCGGTCCCGACCGAGTCACGCACCGCCTTCTTCAGCGCGAACACGCTGATCGCCGTCTCACGCGGACTGAACCCCTGCAGGGCCCGCCCCCGGGACAGGTCGACAAGCAGCGCCCGCACCTCGCCGTAGGCAGCCGAGCGGGTGTCGGCCCCGTCGGCCGACGCCACCGCCGACAACACGGCGTCGAGGATCTCCCGCAGCTCCTTGTCGAGCTCGATCTCCGAGATCCGCCCGCGCAACGACGCCGCCACGTCGGCCCGCCAACGGCGGACGAGATCGTCCTCCGCCGCCCGGCACCTATCGATAAGGTCACCGAAGGGTTCCGAGGTCATGTGCCCTCCAAGTCGTACCGGATTCGCATTATTCGCGACCCCCACCCTAGAGAAGTCGCCGGTACTGCGACATGTTTCAGATTAGAGGCCTCCCTGTGGTAGGTCTTATGCGGTTACGAACAGAGGGAGATCATGGACAACCTCCGGGTTCACGTGGCTCCGTCGGGGGCCTATGCCGTGATCACCGTGGCCGGGGACGTCGACGCCACCACCACAGGACAACTGCAGCAGGCCGTCACCCGTGCCCGGGAGATCTCGGCCCACCTGGTGCTCGACCTGGCCGAGATGACCTTCATGGACAGCGCCGGCATCCGCGTGCTCCTCGACGCCTTCCACCACACCCAGACCCAGGGCGGCAGCGTCGCGCTGACCGGCCCCCGGCCCTCACCCCGGAAGGTGATGGAACTGGTCGGCCTGGCCGACCACATCCCTATCTACGACTCGCCCGCTGAGGCTGTCGCCGCCGGCCCGGTCTGAACCGGGCGTTCTCCTCGGCCTCCCGGGCCTTCCGGCGACGCCGGCCGAGGAACCAGCCGGCTCCGAGAACCGCGATCCCCAACGGGGTCTTCGACAACCAGCGGGTCACGAACACCTGCAGAATTCTCTTCATACTGACCGCCCCTGCCCGGGATTTCCGCAGGTAGGCCCGACGACGACAGATGGAACGCCCTCCGGTACGCCGAGGGCGAGGTCTTCATCGCGCGGGTGAAGTGGTGGCGGAAGGTGACCGGGCTGTCGAAGCCGCAGGCCGCCGCGATCTCCTCGACCGGCGTCGTGGTGCCCTCCAGCAGGGGCAGGCTGGCGGCGACCCGCTGTCCGATGACCCATTTGAGCGGGCTGGTGCCCGACTTCCGGGCGAAGTGACGCAGGAACGACCGCTCCGACATGGCGGCCTGCCGCGCCATCTCCCGCACGGAGATCGGCCCGGCCAGCCTGGTGAGGGCCCACTCCATGGCCCGGCCGACGGCGTCCTCCTCGGTCGGGGTGACCGGCGTCTCGATGAACTGGGCCTGCCCGCCCTCCCGGTGCGGCGCGACGACCAGGCGGCGGGCCACCGCGTTGGCGACCGTGGGGCCGTGGTCGGTCCTGACCAGGTGGAGCAGCAGATCGAGCCCCGCCGCGCTGCCCGCGCTGGTCAGCACGTCGCCGTGGTCGACGTAGAGCACGTCGGGAGTGACGGTCACGGCCGGGAAGCGGGCCTTGAGCAGGGGGGCGTACCGCCAATGGGTGGTGGCCGTGCGCCCGTCGAGCAACCCGGCGGCGGCCAGCGCGAAGGCTCCCGAGCAGATCGAGACGACCCTCGCCCCTCGCCGGTGAGCCGAGCGGACGGCCTCGACGAGGGCCGGGGAGACGTCGCACCGGACGTCGCGGACCCCGGGGATGACAATGGTGCCGGCCCGTTCGAAGGCGTCGAGGCCATGGGAGGGCGTCATCGTGAAACCGCCGACCACACTGAGCGGACCGGGCCTCTCGGCGCAGACGGTCAGGTCGTACCACTCGACGTCGTCGGGCCGGGCCACACTGAAGATCTCGACGACGCAGCCGAGCTCGAATGGGGCCATGCCGTCGAAGGCCAGGACGGCGACACGATGCGACATGACGGGATATTAGCGGAAAGGGGCGTTTCCGCCACTGCCGCCCGATGGGGAGGTGGGCCAGGCTTGGCGGCATGTCAGCGATTCTGCGTACCCCCGCCGCCTCCCCCGCCGTGGCGTTCGCCCACTTCGCGGCCCGGCTGGCCGTCGAGACCGACGTGGCCGACGTCGCCCGCGACCTGGCCGAGGGGGTGACCGGCGTCGTCGTGGTCGACGTGCGGAGCCCTGAGAGCTGGGAGCAGGGACACGTTCCCGGCGCCGTGCACATCCCCGTCAGCGAGATCCCCTCGACGACGCTGCCGTTCGAACAGACCGTCGTCGTGTACTGCTGGGGGCCCGGCTGCAACGGGGCCCAGCAGGGCGGGGCCGCCTTCGCGCGGCTCGGATACCGGGTGAAGGAGATGATCGGCGGGTTCGAGTACTGGGCGCGGGAGGGGTACCCCGTACAACTCGGGGACGGGACGGTCGTGAACCGGGAGGTGGATCGGCTGGTGGGTCCTTCACCTCAGGGTGCCGAGCGTCCGGTGAGGGCGTAGGGGCGGTCGGGAGCCTGTCCCATGGGGCGGAAAGGTGGTCATGGCGTGGCTCTTGAAGTCGTGTGACACGGGCAGGTGCTTCCACAGGTTGGGGCTTGCGATGTCGGCATGGGTTCCCCCCTCGGATCACGTGCATGCCGGTTTGGCCGGCGACACGGGTGGAACCCTGCGGGGCCGGTGGAACACCGGTCCCGCGGGGACGTCATCGCTTCGGTCGGGGCTCTGGGGTTCTCGCCTGCGCGGCGGGGTGTCGGCCGGGCACAGGCCGAGAACGGGGGCCGGAGCTTGGGGGAGAGATGGCCTCGACTTGACGACGACCAGGAGGGCCGGCGGGGGCGCTTCCACGTCCCAGGCACCCTCCCCCGTCCGATAGACTCTTCTCACACCTTCGGGGCTATAGCGCAGCTGGTAGCGCACCTCCATGGCATGGAGGGGGTCAGGGGTTCGAATCCCCTTAGCTCCACCCAAGGTTCGCTACTCGAACACTGCTCATCTAGAGCGGTGGCGAGTAGCGCAGTAGGTCCATTGACGGCGGTGTCTTCCGAGACACCGCCGTTTCTGTTTGCCCGGGTGACGTGAAGGAACGGCGCGATGGGTCTGTAGGTGCGTCGGATACGACGGCCGGACCTTCGAACTTCTCGCGAACGTTGAAGTGGCCCAGAGGCGCACGCCCGACCGTTCCGCCAAACGGCCCACCACAACCGCTCGGTCACGGCCGTTGCACACCCGTAGAGCACCTGCCCGTCGAACCCGCGTGGGCAGGATGGACAGAGAGGATCGACCTTGCCCACCGAGAGCGAGGCTCACTACACGGACCTGTCTAAAATCGGCGAATTCGGCGACCTGACCATCACCTGGTGCCGTGCCGTTTCGGCCGATTCCGTGATCGGCGCGATTGGCGGCGCCGTCTTCGATGTCTCCTCAAACGATCTGGGTGGCCTGATAATCGAGTCGGTCAAAGACCTGATGGATGGCCGACTGCCCAGGTTCATACTCCTGGCCGAAGAATCTCCCTGGTTCCTCTTGGTGGAGTACAGCAGAAGCAGAACACTCGAGGCGCTTGAGCTACTTTCCGACGACGAGGCCATCTGCCTGACCGCCAATGAATTCCTCGTCCGAGGCGACCTCCACTACGCCCGAGGTGGCGTGCGCCTGTGTACGTTCGTCTACGGAGGTGACGTCCGAGGCGATACGGCCGCCATTGAGGACCATCTCGATGGCCTGTTCAATCTGCACGAGAGATATGCCGACATAGACAAGGGTCTCGTGCCGGGCGAACAGTTCCTGGATGACTGGCGTGTCCACGCCCTCATCCTGATGGAGCGGATCACCGGAATCCGCCTGTCGGCCGAACTGCTGAATCGCGAAAGCGCGCTCTATCGTTTCCGGGAATGGGATGACCCGCCCCAGGGAGGAAACATCGGTAATTGATCCGGACCACGGCCTTCCGCCGGGAGATCAGGCGAAGCTGCCGGGAGAGCACGCCTGTTCCGCGGCCTCTGGGTGGAGAGCGACGATCCGGTGGAGGTGGCCCGGTCGCTCGGGTGGATCCGGGCTCGGCGCTGCTATGCCCTGACGCCACGCACCCGGCAGGACTTCGCCGTCTGCCTGCAGGAGAGCGGCGACCTCACCGTGCCGCTGCCCGCACGGGCGGCACGCGCCGGTTGCGGCCTCGAACTCCGTGAATACCAGTGATCCCGGCGGGCGTCGGTCAGGTCTCTCCATGTATCTGCCGCGCCATGACCCAGTCGCCTGGGGTGTCACTTCGGTCGTGCGGTGAACCAGGTGAGCTCGTCGTGTACGAGCCAACGGTCGAAGCGCAAGTCCGCGGCATCGAGGTCTGCCGCCAGTTCGTCCTCGATGATGGGGTGACGACTGAAGGTGTGCGTCCAGATTTGGTCGCCGACGTGGTAGTCGGCGACCACGTTGACGCGGGCTCCATTCCGGTGGACCTCTCTGAGGACGAGCCGGATGCCGTCGTGCGTGCGCTCGGACGGTTCCACGGTCTCGAACCAGCTCGGGTCGGTCTGCTGGACGATGGCGACGCCATCGGGTCCCAGGTGTCGTCGACAGGTTTTGAGGAATTCGCGCCGTTGCTCGGGATCGGTGTTGATCATGGTGCTGGCGAGCAGGACGGCATCGAAGACGCGGCCAAGGTCCAGGCCTTCGATCCGCGCCGCCACCGTGGGCAGGTCAGGGATGCGTGCGAGCATGGCCGGCGACTCATCGACGCCCACGACCGGGTGCCCGAGTTCGGCGAGAGGCCGCAGAATCCGGCCGGTACCGCAGCCGAGCTCCAGAATCGACGCGCCCTCCGGCACGGCGCCGTGGACGATCGATGGCTCGCCCATCGGGGGAAGGAGGCTGTAGAACTCGACAGAGCAACCGTCCGGCGTGATCACACCGGGGCCCGAGCCATGGTTGGTGCTCATCGCCATTCGTGACCACGATTCCTCTCAGCGAATCCCGTGTGCGGTGTGGCGTCTCGGTTCCGAAATGATTAAACACCATCCACAACCGACATGATGGGCGGCCGGAACGGCAAAGACATTCAGGGGCACCCTCGCCGAAGTGTGACCCCAGTGCAGTGAGCCTTTTCATCCTCTGTGGCGGGTGGGCTGGTCACAGCGTGATCGCGATGCCGAAGTTTGCCCCATGACATAGCGAAGCCCAGCCGGCATCAGACGGCTGCTCATCGTGCGGGCGAACCCTCACATTCTTGGGGGCGATGGGACGTTGATTGCTTCCAGATCGCAGGGTGCGGGGCCGTAGACTCCGGCAGTGAACGCCGACGACTGGCCGTTGCGCGTCCTCGCGGGTAGGAGATCGTATGCAGGACCGTTCAGACTCGATCGAGCCCGCCGAGCCCGAGGAAAATGGTCAGACCGATAACGGTGGATCACCTGTGGAGGATGGTCCGACGCCCGACCCAGATATCGATGCATCCGCGGTCTTAGCGGAGGTGCTCCCAGGGGTTGCCATCGTTTTTGGTGAAGTCCCGGCGGAGCTCAAACGCGGACTGATCGACTTTGGGCTCGTGCCGATCGCCGACCGTAAGCGGATCTCCGCAGCCCTCGCTGCGATTGGTAACACTGCGACCGTGGTCGGTCACCTCGGAAACGCATTTGCGGGCGCGCAGGGGATCTACAGAATCAGTGACGCGACACTTGCTCTCCTGAAGGCAGGAGGAGCGCTCGCCGTCAAGGACGGTGCGAACCTGGGAGCAGTGATGTCCTCGGGGCGCATCGTCGCTCAAGCCCGCTTCATCCCCTTGGCTTCGGTGAGCACGGTGCAGACTTTGGCCGCGATCGGGCCGGCGCTGGCCATGATCGCCCTTCAGATGCAGCTGGGTGAGATCTCTGGCTTGGTAAAAGCCAACATCGCGCTGACGACCCAGGTACTCACGGATATCCGCCACGGGCAGTGGGCCGAACTGACTGCGCTCGTCGCCACAGTCGATGAGGTGGTCGAGCAGGCGCGAGCAGTCGAATCGGTCCCGACTTCCCTGTGGGATACCGTCGCCGGCAAGAAGGCGGACCTGCGTAAGCAGCTCGACCTCTACCGGCTGAACGTCGGAGGGCACATCCGGCAGATCCATGGGCTCGACACGCGTGGCCGCCGTGAATATCTCGAGACGAATGCCGAGGCGATCGTCTTCGACAGCAACGCCCTCCTGTCGTCCGTCAAGGCGTGGATCGGTTATCAGGCGCTCCACGCCGCGAGGGCGAGAGCCGCCGGGCCTGAAGATGCCGGAGAGGCTCGGCTCGTCGAGGACATCGCGCGCCGGACCGGCAAGGAGCTCGAGTCTGTTCTCGCCGAGACGGCGAACCTCGTCGACTCGCTCACGCGGGAGTTACGCATCATCGTCGAGCTTCCCGGCCGCGCCACCCTTCCACTGCCGGGAAAACGGAAGGACGCGAGTTCGGCCCGCTTGACCTCCGCGCTGATTCTCGCGGCGATCGAGCCCCTCGCCGACGCACTTCATCCGCCAGCCCCTCCGCTGGAGGCTCCGGACGTCGTCTGCGCGTCCGAATCAGTGGCGCTGGAACCGTACCTTCGCATTTTGCAGTGGTTTCTTGAGGACGGTGAGACCCTGCGTGTCCTCGGCTTCCCCGATGAGCCCGACGCTCCCGACACCTTTTCGGCGATCGTCGGCGGAGTGAAGGGAATCTTCGCGACTACGACGGCGAAGTCACTTGTCGCCGTCACCGATCGCCGCATCATCACGGGCCGGACAAACGCGTTCCTCGAGCAGGGCGAGATTTGCCAGGTCATCCCAATCGACCAGGTGCGATACGTTCGGGTATCGATCTCACAGGAAAGAAGCACACGCTCGATGATCGACCTCATCACCCGCGAGGAGAACATCAAGTGGCTCTTTCCCACCGATATAGATAACACTCGAATAAATGCGCTCGCCGCCGTGCTCGCCGAGTCAATGGCAATTCCAGATGTCGAACGCGATGCACTCAAACGGCAGCGCCACTCCCCCATCGAGGCGGAAAAGAAGGGCGAGAGTATTCCTACGGACCCAACCGAACTCGAAACCACGGCCTGAGATGCAGCATTTTGTCGCCCAGCGATCGCTTTGTGGACAGCGCCTGCGCATGTCACGACGGCTCAACGCGACACCCAGAGCTGCAACAGAGTGTTCGAGTAGGCGAGCGCTAATTCCACGGGCTAATGGATGACTCGCGGTTGTCGGCCTTCGGGACGAACTGTTACGGGCCATTTTCCCTCTTGCATCGACCGGGACGACCCTCCTAACCCCAAATAAAAGATAGCTTCGCCCTCCTCGCGCTCCCCTGGTGCGCATTCACGCCCCTTGCTTAGCTCCGGCCCTCCCACTCCCCGGACAGGCCTCGCTTCACTGCAATTTGATTCTCAGGCTTGGTGCAGGGTGGCGTTTTATGCATGAGTGCTTGCCATATGCCACGCGAGATCCTGCGCGCGGCATATGACGGAGCGCTGGGGAGAGGTGCAGCCGCGCCATCGCCACGCGGTTCCGCGACGCCGGGCGAATGACACGTTCAGCTCTGGCGAAAGAAATCGTGTCCGTCGGGAATGGACGGTTCGCGGGAGGCGGCGGGCGAACTCCGCGTCATCCTCGAAATCCCAGTCCTCGCCATGAGGGATCGAGGGGTAGGGCGTCTCGATACCGGGAAGCAAGGGGAACCTTCCGTGCACTCCCCTGGATTCCACGCGGTCATACAGGTCGTCGCGTCCGGTCACTTTTTCATATGCGCGATAGGCGACGTACTGCATCAGCTCGAATGAGGGATGTTCGTCGTCGGTCCACGGATCACTGCGGTTCTTGGTGATCCTGACCAGCCGGAACGCTCGTTCCCTCGACCAGGATGTGCGCCGGTGGCCGTAGAAGTAGACGTGTTCCAGTTCCAGGACATGCCGGACCTGCGGGAGATCGATCACGGCGTCCGGATCGTCGGCGACGGTCTCGAAGGCGTCGCGGCCCAGGCTGATCAGCCAGGAGACGGCATATTCGAACCCGTGGGTCCCTGGCCTGCCCAAGGTCGACCAGCATGTCGCCCACATGTCGTATGAGCAGGCGCGATCGGCCATCGCGATCCACCAACACGTGAAGTCGACCATCTCTTCGACGGGAAGGGCGGAGAGGCGGTCTTCCAGGAGACGGAGTCGTTCGGCGCGGGTCGTGGACTCGCGGGCCGAGAGTTCGATCAGGTCCCAGAATCCATTGACGTCCATGGAACGGAATTGTGGGCCTGCTACGAGCCCCTCGTCGTGTCACCGGGCGAACCCTCCGGTGCGGGCTCCGCCCCTCGCGTTCCCTGGCCGGGCCCCTGAAGCGGCCTCTCCCCGCCGACCGCTGCCCGAGTGAACCGGGCGGCCAGCGTCCGCAGGTATTCGATCAGTTCCGGTGGTTCGGCCACGTCGAAGTCCAGATCCAGCAGTCCGAGGTGGACCGCCAGCGTCTGGATGCTCTCGGCGCCCGTGTCCAGCACGCACCTGTCATCGTCGATCGCCTCGACGACTCCGACAGCCGGATTGATCCGTTCCGTCACCACCTCAGCGGCCGCGTGCACGACGACCCGGGCCCGGTGCCGCCACGCAGCCGAGGAAACCCCCCGCGCCACATAGCTGGCCGCGCCGCCCTCCGGCGGGTCGCGGGGCGGGAACCGCGGCCCCGTCGGGGTCCGGGGAGTGAGCCGGTCGACCCGGAAGGTCCGCCAGTCGTCGCGGTCGACGTCCCACGCGACGAGATACCACCGCCGGCCCCACGACACGATCCGATGGGGCTCCACGCCGCGCAGGGTGCTCGACCCGTCGTGGGCGCGGTAGTCGAATCTCAGTCGTTCCCGGTTCCGGCAGGCGGTGGCCAGGGTGGCCAACACGGTGGGGTCGACGGTCGGGCCAGGGCGGTCGGCGGGTACCGGTTCGGTCGACGCCCGTAGCGCGTCGACGCGGTGCCGCAGGCGGGACGGGAGCACTTGTTCCAGTTTGGCCAGCGCGCGGGCGGAGCTCTCCTCCATGCCGCCTACGGCGGTGCGCAGGCCGATCGCGACGGCGACGGCCTCCTCGTCGTCGAGGAGCAGGGGTGGCATGGCGGCGCCCGCGCCGAGGCGGTAGCCGCCGTCGGTGCCTCGGCTCGCGTGGACGGGGTAGCCCAGGTCGCGTAGGCGTTCGACGTCGCGGCGGACGGTGCGGTCGCTGACGCCCAGGCGGTCGGCGAGGTCGCGGCCCGGCCAGTCGCGCCGGGCTTGCAGGAGCGACAGCAGGCGGAGCAGGCGTGCCGAGGTTTCCAGCATGGACGCCACTCTGCCGGCCCTTCCGGACAGAGGTTGACCGGAAGGCTCCGTAGCGTTGCGGTCATGAGCGAAGAGATCATCCCCTTCCGGATCGACATCCCTCAGGCCGTCCTCGACGATCTCCGCGACCGGCTCGGCGACACCCGGTGGCCGGACCAGATCCCCGACACCGGCTGGGACTACGGGGTGCCGGTGGCCTACGTGAAGGAGCTGGCCGAGCGCTGGCGGCACACGTACGACTGGCGGAAGTGGGAGGCGAGGCTGAACGCCCATCCGCAGTTCACGACCGAGATCGACGGGCAGAAGGTGCATTTCCTGCACGTCCGCTCCCCGCATACGGACGCGCTGCCGCTGGTGCTCACCCACGGCTGGCCGGGGTCGGTCGTGGAGTTCCTCGACGTGATCGGGCCGCTCACCGAGCCGCCGGCCGGGCAGCAGGCCTTTCACGTGGTGATCCCGTCGCTGCCGGGGTTCGGGTTCTCCGGCCCCACCCGGGAGCGGGGGTGGAACCGGTTCCGTACGGCGAAGGCGTGGGCCGAGCTGATGCGGCGGCTGGGCTATGACCGGTACGGCACCGCCGGCAACGACGCCGGGTCGCTGGTCGCTCCCGAGCAGGGGCGGATCGACCCCGAGCACGTCGTCGGCGTGCACGTCACGCAGATCTACTCGTTCCCGTCGGGCGATCCCGCGGAGTTCGCGAAGCTCACGCCGGAGGACCGGGAGGCGCTCAAGGTGCTCTCGTGGTTCCGCGACAACAAGATGTCGTTCAACATCCTGCACTCGCAGCAGCCGCAGACCCTCTCCTACGCCATCACCGACTCGCCCGCCGGGCTGCTCGGCTGGCACGCGCAGCTCATGGGCGAGGACCTCGACCCCGACTTCGTGCTCACCAACGTCATGCTCTACTGGCTGACCGGCACGGCCACCTCGGCCACCCGCTTCTACTACGAGGACGCCAGGGCCGAGGCGCCGGCCGGGCCGACCACGGTGCCGATCGGGCTGGCGATGTTCAAGGGCGACTTCGTGTCGATGCGCACCTTCGCCGAGCGCGACCACGAGGACATCCGGTCGTGGCACGCCTACGAGGAGCCCGCCGGGCACTACGCGGCGCACCTGGCGCCGGAGGTGCTCGTCCAGGATCTCCGGGGGTTCTTCGGGGGGTTGTGAGCGGGTCAGTTCTGGATCTCGATCGGGCCCTCGTCGAAGACGGTGATGTCGGTGACGATGGGGATCGGATGAGGCCAGTCCACGTTGACCACGAAGGTCACGCCCTGGTTGGCGTCCCAGGGCGGGCCGTGGGGTGCGATGTTGGAGACCGTCACGTTGGCGGAGCCGATGAAACGCTGGTGGTTGGCGTCGGCGAAGCCGCCGTGCGCGTCGGGGTCGGACTCCGGGATGTACTCGCTGGCGGCGACGTGCACGATCGAGTTGACGTTGATCGCACCCCAGTTGAAGTTGAGCGGGACCCGTCCCTTGAGCGGTCCCCAGTACTTGCGGATGTGCTGTGGCATGCCGTGTCCAATCTGTTGCCGCTGTGGCACCGAGACTGGCGGGAACGACGATGTCCGCGCATGAGTAGGGCCCTGCTCAATCGGGCGTGACGACCTCCCCGACGTCGGCGCCGTACACGGGCGCCTTGCCCAGCCGCTGCACGACCACCAGCCAGAAGACCCCGACGACGATGCCGCCGCCGAGCTGGGAGAGCGGGACCTCGCAGGCCCACACCACCGGCAGGGCGGCGGCGAGGTGGCGGGGGAACCGCCCGGCCCGCCAGAGGGTGACCGCCATGACGACCGACCCGGCCAGGACGGCCAGGTTGGCGGGCACGGCGACGTACGGGAACCAGGAGAAGTCGGCGCCGTTGACGTTGGACGAGGTCGCGCCGAACGCGAGCAGCAGATGGCCGGCCACGACGGCCCATGGGCCCCTGGCCCCGAAGCGGCGCAGCTCCAGCAGTCCGGGGATGCTGAGGACCAGACCGGCCGCGAACAGGCCGAGGATCAGATGTTCCTCGCCGAGCACCCGCGGGTCGGCGTCGAACGGGCGGACGGCCTGGAAGACGCCGGAGACGGCCATGGCCAGCGCGGCGGCGAGAGTGGAGATTCTTACGATCACCCCGGCGACGCTAGAGAACGGGCCGTCCCGGGCGAATCGGCCGCCGGTCGCCGACGGGTACATCCGTGGGCTGAGGCCCGTACATCCCCGGGTGGACATCGGGACACGAACCCCCAGAACACCCCGAATCCTGGATACCTTTTGTCCGTGCGACGCTCGTTGATGCCCGTGGCGGCGGCCGGTCTCGCCCTGTGGGCGGTCGCCGAGGCGATCCCGCTGGGCTGGGTCGCGATCGGGTTCGCGCTGGTCACCACGGTGCCGGTGGCGCTGGGCCGGAAGGCGCCGCTGCCGGTGCTCGGCGTGGTCGTGGCCGCGCTGCTGCTGCGGGCCGCGACGACCGACGCCGTGCCGGCCACCGTCGCCCCGTTCCCCTCGCTGCTGATCCTGGCGTTCTGCGTGGCGTTGTCCGCCGGCAGCCGGCCGGTGGCGGTCGCCGGATGGGCCGTCGCCGTGGGCGGGATGGCCGGGGCGATCACCTTGCGGTACTACACCGCGCCGCCCGACTTCGCCTCGTCCATGATCATGGTCTTCTTCGTCACGGCCGCCTGGGCGGCCGGGCTGCTGGTCGCGCACCGCGAGGCGCGGGCGGTGGAGAAGGCGCGGTCCGCCGTCGCCGAGGAGCGCCTGCGCATCGCCCGTGAGCTGCACGACGTCGTCGCCCACTCGCTGTCGATCATCGCGCTCAACGCGGGCGCCGCCCGCGAGGTCGCGCCGGAGAAGGCGGGCCCGCACATGGACGTCGTCGCGGAGACCGCGCGGGCCGCGCTCGGGGAGATGCGTCAGCTCCTGTACGCCCTGCGCACCGACGACCATCCCGCCCGCGACCCCCAGCCGTCCCTCGACCAGCTTCCCGACCTGCTCGACCAGGCCAGGGCGGGCGGCCTGCCGGTGACGTTCGAGGAGCAGGGCGACCGGCGCGTGTTCCCGGCGGGCCTGGAGCTGACGGCCTACCGGATCGTGCAGGAGGCGCTGACCAACGTGCGGCGGCACGCCGGCCCGGCGGCGACCCGGGTGCGCGTCGGCTACGGCGAGCGGCTCGACCTGGAGGTGGTCAACGCCCCCGGCACGTCCGGCCCGCCGAACCCGCCGGGCCACGGCCTGATCGGCATGCGGGAACGCGCCCGCCTCTACGGCGGCACCCTCCGGGCGGGCCCGGAGGACGACGGCGGCTACGCCGTGCGGATCTCCTTCGAGGTGGACCGGTGATCCGCGTCCTGGTCGCCGACGACCACGCGCTGGCCCGGATGGGCCTGACCGCGATGCTCGCCGCCCAGGCCGACCTGGAGGTGGCCGGCGAGGCCGCCGACGGGCTCGCCGCCGTCGAGGAGACCCGGCGGCTCCGCCCGGACGTCGTCCTGATGGACATCCGGATGCCCCGCCTGGACGGCATCGAGGCCACCCGCCGCGTCCGCGCCCTGCCGCACGCCCCCGCCGTGCTGGTCCTCACCACCTTCGACCTCGACCAGTACGTCTACGACGCCCTCCGCGCCGGAGCGGGCGGCTTCCTGCTCAAGGACGCGCCCCCGAGCCGGCTGGCCGAGGCGGTCAGGACGGTCGCCGAAGGCCAGGCCCTGCTGGCCCCGGCGGTGACGAGGCGGCTGATCGAGCGTTTCCTGACCGTCCCGGAGCGGGACACCGAGGTCCTCGACCGGCTCACCGACCGGGAACGCGAGGTGCTGACCCTCATCGGCCGGGGCCGCTCCAACGCCGAGATCGCCGCGGACCTCTGCGTTGCGGAGGCGACCGTGAAGACCCATGTGTCCCGCGTCCTGATGAAGGCCGGGCTGCGGGACCGGGTCGCTGCGGTGGTGTTCGCGTACGAGCAGGGGCTGGTCAGGGTCGGCCCGAAGACCTCCTGACGGAGCCCCTGACCGCGAGGGAGGCGCAGTCGCCCAGACGCGTCTGAATGTGGCTTCGTAAGGCCGACGTCGTGCGCGCGGCGCTTCTGCCGACAAGGTCACAACTTTTGTCGATCTGGGCAAAAGGCTATGGGCAAGTCGACGATCAAGCCCTATATTACGGCGCAGAGCAGCATTGATACGCCCGTGTTACAGCAACCGGCACCCGCCGTTTCAGCCGGCCATATCGGCGGTGCCGTAACCCCCCTGCGCCGCCCTGACCGCGGCTCCCTCATCGAGATGGGACTGGCCATGCGGAAAATACCCCTGTTATCCGTCTCAGTGCTCACCGCGCTGTCGTGCCTCGTCGTGCCCGCGCAGGCGCGGGCGGCGGTGCCGCCGCAGCAGCCGGGTGTCACCCTGCGGACCTATGACGTCCAGGTCGAGTTGTCCAAGCTCTGCACGCTCAAGCCCGGCCAGACGCCCAACGTGGACAAGCTGATGCCCACGATCGACTGGACGTCCGACGCCGACTTCGGGCTGACCGACATGTTCGTCACCGAGGTCGTCGGCAACATCTCCGTCGCCACCGCCGGGACGTACGAGTTCCGGCTCACCAGCGACGACGGCTCCCGGCTGCGCATCGACGACACCGTCGTGATCACCAACGACGGGCGGCACGGGGCGATCGCCGTGGACGGCACGATCAACCTGACCCCCGGCTACCACGCGCTGCGCATCGACCACTTCGAGCACCTGTACGGACAGCAGCTCAAGCTGGAGTGGAAGCCCCCGGGTTCCTCCCAGTTCACCCTCGTGCCGAACTCGGTGCTGAGCACCGACGCCGACGTCGTGCGGGTCACCGGCCCCGGCCGCAAGGAGTGCGAGAGCGGCGCCGACTCCCCCGGCGACGGGCTGCCGCTGACGTCGGTCCACCCCGACTTCACCCTCACCGACCTGCGGCCGAACGGGTTCCAGCCGCAGGTGAGCGCCATGGACTGGCTGCCCGACGGCCGGCTGGCCATCGCCACCTGGGGCGGCTCGGAGAACCGGCTCGGCGAGGTCTACCTGCTCGGCAACGTGACCGGCGCGACCTCGGCGGCGCAGGTGACCACGAAGAAGATCGCCAGTGGGCTGCAGGAGCCCATGGGCATCAAGTACGTCGACGGCAAGCTCTACGTGTCGGAGAAGTCGCGGCTGGTCGAGCTGAACGACACCAACGGCGACGAGGTCGCCGACAACCTGCGGACCGTGGCGACCTGGCCGTTCGGCGGCAACTTCCACGAGTTCGCGTTCGGGCTGCTCTACCGCGACGGCCACTTCTACCTGAACCTGTCCGTCGCCATCAACTACGGCGGCGCGACCACCGACCCCCAGCCGGCCGCCAACCGGGGCACCGCCATCAAGGTCAACAAGGACACCGGCGCGGTCGAGTACATCGCCGGAGGCCTGCGTACCCCCAACGGGCTCGGCTGGGGTCCGAACGACGACCTGTTCGTCATGGACAACCAGGGCGGCTGGTTGCCGGCCTCGAAGCTCGTGCACGTCAAGCCGGGGCGGTTCTTCAACCACTACACCAACCCCGACGGCCGGTTCGACAACAACGTCGTCACCAAGCCCGTGCTCTGGCTGCCGCACAACGAGATCGCCAACTCCCCCAGCACCCCGCTGCTGCTGAAGGAGGGCCGGTTCGCCGGGCAGATGTTGTTCGGCGACGTCACGTACGGCGGCATCCAGCGCGGCTACCTGGAGAAGGTCAACGGCGAGTACCAGGGCGCGGTCTTCCGCCTCACCCAGGGCCTCGAAGCGGGCGTCAACCGCATCAGCATCGGGCCTGACGGCGCCATCTACGCCGGCGGCCTCGGCGCCGGCGGCAACTGGGGCCAGCCGGGCAAGCTCAACTACGGCCTGCAGAAGCTGACCCCCGGCGACGAGAAGGCCTTCGACATGCTGCGGATGCGCGCGATCGCGGGCGGCTTCGAGCTGGAGTACACGCAGCCCCTCTCGGACGAGACCGCCGCGTCGCTGGCGACCAAGTACCAGATCACCCAGTGGCGGTACGCCGCCGCCTCCACCTACGGCGGCCCCAAGGTCGACGAGGAGCCGCTGACCGTCACCTCCGCCGACCTGTCCTCCGACAGGAAGAAGGTCACGCTGAAGATCACGGGCCTCAAGGCGGACCGCGTGGTGCACCTGCGCTCGCCGCGCCCGTTCGCCTCGGCGTCGGGCCGGCCGCTGTGGAGCACCGAGGCCTGGTACACCCTGAACACGCTGGTCGACGGCCCGGAGACCGACACCGTCTACGAGGCCGAGAGCGCCTCGCACAGCGGCGGCGCGAACCTGGCCACCGACCACCTGAGCTACACGGGCAGCGGCTTCGTCGCCGGATACGGCAACCAGGGCGCGGCCACGCAGTTCGCCGTGACCGTCCCGAGAGACGGCACCTACCACGTCGGCCTGCGCTACTCCAACGGCCCGAACCCGGCGCCCGGCAACAAGTCCGTCAGCGTGTACGTCAACGGCACCAAGATCAGGCAGGTGCCGCTGCCCAGCACGGTGACGTGGGAGCAGTGGGCCACCCGGGTCGAACCGCTGACGCTCACCGAGGGCACCAACCTCATCACCTACAAGGTGGACAGCGGCGACACGGGCCACGTCAACCTCGACAACATCACCGTGGCCGCGCAGCGCGTGTTCGAGGCCGAGAACGCCACGCTGGCCGGCGGCGCGAAGGCGAACAAGGACCACCCGGGCTACACCTACAAGGGCTTCGTCGACGGCTACTGGAACGAGGGCGCGAGCACGTCGTTCTCCGTGTGGTCCGACACGACCGGCCCGCACAACGTCGGCCTCCGCTACGCGGCCGACACCGTCAGGTCGTTGAGCGTGTACGTCAACGGCGAGAAGGTCAAGCAGTCGCGGCTGGCCTCCTCGGGCGGCTGGAACTCCTGGGCCGTCCAGACGGAGCAGCTCAACCTGGTCCGCGGCACGAACCAGATCACGTACAAGTACGACTCCGGCGACGGAGGGAACGTCAACCTCGACCACATCTCGGTGTCGCTCGCGCAGCGGATCACGCTGTTCGACGGGTCGAACCTGGCGGCGTGGGAGAAGCGGGCCGGCGGCCAGGCCACCTGGCCGATCGCGAACGGCTCCGTCGAGTCCCTCGGCGGCGACATCCGCACCCGCCAGACGTTCGGCGACTTCAAGCTCCACGTCGAGTGGCTGGTGCCCAACTACCCGCCGGAGGTCACCGGCCAGCAGCGCGGCAACAGCGGCGTCTTCCTCCAGGAACGCTACGAGGTCCAGGTCCTGGAGTCCTCGGGTGACCCCGCGCCCCTGATCAACGGCGCGGGCTCGATCTACAACAAGCGCGCGGCCTCCAGCAACAGGGCCACCGCTCCCGGGACGTGGCAGACCTACGACATCACCTTCCGCGCCGCCCGCTACACCAGCACGGGAGCCAAGGTCGACAACGCCCGGGTGACGGTCGTGTGGAACGGCGAGGTGGTACACGACAACGTGTCCGTCGACGGCGGCACGGGCGACCACATCGCGGAGAGCGTGGCGTCGGGCGGCATCCGCCTCCAGGACCACGGCGACGCGGGCGAGAACCCCCGCTTCCGCAACGTGTGGATCGAACCCGTCTCCTGACGTGACGTCGGTTTAGCCACCGCAGAACAGAAGGGGCTCCGGTCTGACCGGAGCCCCTTTTTTCCTGCGGCAGGCCGCGGACGGCCCGGGAGTGACCGTCCGCGGCCCGGTCTTGAAGATCACCTCAGTTGCGCAGGCTCCACTGCTGGTTCGGGCCGCCGTTGCACGCCCACAGGATGATCCGCGTGCCGTTGGCGGTGCCGCCGCCGAAGGCGTCGAGGCAGAGCCCCGACTGGACGCCGGTGATCGTCCCGTTGGAGTTGACGTTCCACTGCTGGTTGGTCTGGTTGTTGCAGTCCCAGATGATCACCTGGGTGCCGTTGGTCGTGCCCTGGCCCGAGGCGTCCAGGCACTTGTTGCCGAACACCTGCAGCTGCTTGCCCGAGGTGTACGTCAGCCGCTGGTTGGTGCCGGTGCCGCAGTCCCACAGCTGGGCCTGCGCGCCGTTGGTCGCCGAGCCGCCGGTGATGTCGACGCAGCGGTTCGACTGGGCGCCGACGATCTGCTGGCCGCCGCCGCTGCTCCCGCCGCTGCCCTGCCGGACGAGCGACGCCGACGCCGCCGAGCGGTTGCCCTGGGCGTCCACGACGAAGAGACGGTATTCGCCGTTGGTGGTCGGCACGCCGATGGACGTCGCGGTGCCGCCCGCCCTGGTCATCGTGGCGCCGGCGGTGAAGGTCGTGGTGCCCGCGGGGGCCAGCCAGACGCTCTTGGACGCGTCGCCGGTGCTGCGGATGGGGATCGAGGTCTGGCCGCTGCCGGTGTACGTGCTGGCGGGCAGGACGTAGTCGGGCAGGGACAGGTTGCTCTGCGGGATGATGCCGCGGTAGGCGTCTTCGAGGCCGGAGTTCACGGCGATGTTGTAGGCCGGGGCCGGCCAGACGTAGTCCGACGACACGAGGATGTCGTGGATCGTGCTGTTCGGCAGGTTCTTGTTGGAGACCTTGTTGATCGGCCCGTAGGTCTGCGTGATGCTCAGGTCGTGCTTGCGGCCGAAGTCGTCGGAGTTGACGAGCCACGTGATGTTCTTGTCCACGCTCAGGACGTTGTCGCGGAAGACCATGTTGCCCGAGCCCTCGTCCGGGTGCAGCCCGTACTTGTGGCCGGACGGGACGCCCTGCATGTAGTTGTTGGTGATCGTGGTTCCCGGCTGGTTGCCCAGCGTGTAGACGGGAGCGGTGTCGCTCAGGCGCTGGACCGTGTCGATGAAGTGGTTGTGGCTGATGGTGTTGTTCTTCGCCGTGGTCGTCGGCCGGTTGGGCGCGATCGACCCTGACGAGCCGTCGAAGTTCCACCATCCCCAGCCGAGCGTGACGCCCGACCACGGGGCCTTCTCGATGCGGTTGCGCTGAACGGAGAGGCCGTCGGCGAAGTAGGCCGAGATGGGGCTGTGCCCGTAGAACAACACCGCGCTGTCGTAGAGGTAGTTGTTCTTGATCTCGATGTTCTTGGGCGCGCCCTCGACCGCCACGGGGTACTTCTCGCGGTTCGACGAGGTGTAGTCGCCGATGTAGACGTGCTGGGGATGGCCCACGACGACGGCCGATCCGGCGACGTCGTTGGTGTAGTTCCCGATGAGCTGCGAGTTCACCACGTCGTTGGCCATGGTGATGCCGTCGACGCCGGTGTGCTGGATGCGGTTGTTCTGCAGGAGCAGCCCGTCGGCGTTCTCGATCTGGATCATGCCGGGCGCCATGTCCACGTTGCGGTAGTAGTAGGCGTGGAAGTTCTGCTTCGCGTAGGCGAGCGCGCCGAGGTTGCCCTGCTGGGCCTGCTTGAGCACCGAGCCGGCCACGTTGAACAGGTTCCAGTCGGAGTGCTGGACCGTGAGGCCCGAGAAGGTGATGTTCCGGGCGCGGGCGCTGGTGGAGGTGCCGGCGACCTTGATGAGGGTCGTCACGTTGTTCGGCGCGACCACGCTCGCGGTCGACATGTTCTCCGCGCTGGCCTTGTAGTAGTACAGCGTCTTGGTGGTCTTGTCGAAGAAGAACTCACCCGGCTGGTCGAGGAACTCGTAGGCGTTCATGACCTTGTGGGTGCCGCCGACCTGCGCGTTGCCGTTGAAGGCGCCCTGCGCGATGGCCGCGCCCGGCTGCTGGAACGTCGCGATGCGGTTCGAGCCGTCGGAGGTGACCGTGCGGACGCCGACGATCGCGGTGGTCCAGGTCGTGCCGGTCTCGATCTCGATGTCGTCCTGGTTGGTCGCCACGGCGGGGAAGTCGTTCAGGCTGTACCGCGACCCGGCGCACTGCGAACCCGACTCCCACGCCCACGACGCCTGGCCGGCCGTGATGTTGTAGGTGCCGGTGCACCCCCCGGAGCCGATGGTCTTCGAGGCCATGAACACGCGCTTGTCGTTGACGTAGAGCGCGCGGAGCTTGTTGCTCCGGTTCAGCGGGGCCTTCCAGATGTTGCCGCTGTGCTGCGTCCAGCCCGTCACCGGGACGCCGCCGGTCAGGATCGGCGTCTCGTTCTGGTAGGCGGCGTAGATGACCCGGTAACCGTTCGTGCCGGAGTCGGCCGGCGTGAAGTCGATGGTGCCGCTGACCGAGTACGTCCCGCCGCGCAGGTAGACGTAGATGTCGCCGGTCATGCTGGAGTTCACCGTGCGGACGACGTCCCTGGCCCGCTGGAGGGTCTTGAACGGTGACGCGATCGTGCCGGGGTTGGAGTCGTTGCCGTCCGGGGCGACGTAGTAGGTGGCCTGGGTCGCCGCCGAGGCCACCCCGCCCGTCAAGCTCGGGAGCACCACGGCGGCGGCGAACACCGCGAGCGCCGCCAACACCTTCCCGGTGGTGGATAAGACTGACTTCACGCTCTTTTCCTTTCGCTGGTTCATCACCTGTCGCGAGGTCGTCCGCCCCGTGCCACGCCGACGAAGAATCCGCAGCAGATGGAATGTGGTCACCTGACATCCCAAACGTATGACGTATGCCGACTGACGTCTGAGGTAATGTTGCATCAAGAGGGCTGTCTGGCAACAGTGGTGAAATCGCCCGCGTGAGGGATCAGCCGCGTTGCGGGGAGGGCCGCCGGCGCCGATGAAACTTTCACGACGGCCGGCTCCGGTTCAGTAGCTGTCGCTCCAGCGGTACCACGGGCCCTGGATGTGCTCGAACGACGAGGCGACCGCCGGGTCGGAGTCGTCGACGGGTCGGCGCACCGGGCTCCAGACATAGCCGTAGGGGTCCACGTGCGGCCCGTCCTCACCCACGACGCAGTGGACGCGGTCGCCGTCGCGGTAGACGGACTCGAACTCGACCTGGCCGACCTTCCGCGGGCGGAGACCGTCCGGCCCTGCGGTCCGGGCCACCCGCTCCATCTCGGCGAAGGACCGCACGACGCGTTCCTCGAGAGCGGCCCCGCAGGCCACCAACGTCATCATCGCCGCGCAGACGACCGCCTTTCTCATGGTGAGATCGTCCGGCTTCGCAGCCCTTGACCGAGCCCGTCGGCGAGGTCCAGGAGTTCCGGTAGGCGCAGCGTCCGGCCGCCGCTCCCGGGGAGGGGGACGTGCAGGAGCGCCGTCCAGCGGGCGGGGATGGCCTGCAGGCCGTAGACGGCTCCGGCCAGGGCGCCGGTGACCGCGGCGACGGTGTCGGTGTCGCCGCCCAGGTTGATCGCGGCTCCCACGGCCGCCTCGTAGCCGGTGGTGGTGCGCAGGGCCCACAGGGCGGAGCCCAGGCACGGCCAGACGGCGCCGTTGAGCTCCGTCGCCCGGCTCGGGTGCCACTCCGCGGCCGTGACCGTGGCGTATCGGTCGCGGTGGGCGGGGTGGACGGCGGCGAGGGTCCACGGCAGGTCCCGGAGCGGGTCGGCGCCGGTCAGGGCCACGCGCAGCAGATCGTGGAAGACGGCGACGCCCTCCCCTGCCGCCGGGTCGCCGTGGGTGAGGGCGGAGAGGCGACGGCCTGCGTCCATCGTGGCCTCGCGGCCGGCCGGGGCGAAGTAGACCGCCGAGGTCGTGGCCCGCATGAGGGAGCCGTTGCCCGCGGCGCGAGGGCTGGTGCGGTAGTGAGCCGCGGCGGCCTGGTCCCAGGGCAGGTCGCGGGTCAGGACGTCTTCGGTCTGCAGGCCGATGTCCTTCGGGTCGTCGGCGGCCCAGCGCCGGAACCGGGCGAAGACGTCGGGAAGGTCCAGGCCGCCCCGTTCCAGCAGCGATTCGGCGACGTGGAGGGCCATCTGGGTGTCGTCGGTTGCCTCGCCGGGGTCCCAGCCGCCGCCTCCGCGCATCTCGTTTCCGCCGCCCGGGGCCGGGAACGCGCCCGGAGGGCCGAACTCGAAGGGGGCGCCGAGGGCGTCGCCCACCGCCGAGCCGACGATCGCGCCGGCGACGCGCTCCCTGCGATCCATCTGTAGCGCCCTCCACCGGTTTCGCACATGATCCCCCATCATCATCGCCACCTCCCGCCGGTCGGCGGATCGAATGGCGGCGTGAGGTTCTTCGTCGCGCAGGTGGCCCGGGAGCGGCGGGTCACACCCGGGTGAGGCGGGTCTTCAGCGCCCGCACGTCATCGGGGTCCATGCCTCCCGCCAGGAGGTACCTCTCCGCGTCGAAGCCCTTCAGGGCTTCGTACACGGCGGCTCTCAGGGTCGTCCCCTTGGCGCGGAGGATCTGCTCGATCTCCGCCGTCTGGTCGTCGATTCCCAGGGCCGCGTAGAGCGGGACCAGCCGTGGTGTGCTCTCCTCGTAATCGGCCGCGATCGCGTCCCGGGTGACCCCGGCCAGCGACAGCAGCAGCATGACGATGAGCCCGGTCCGGTCGCGTCCCAGGCCGCAGTGGACCAGCACGCCGCCTTCCGGCGCCCGGGCGACCGCGGTCGCCACGGCCACGCACTGGGCGGGCTTGGACTCCAGGAAGTACCGGTAATAGAGCGGCGACCCGTCGAGCTCGTTGTCGCGGATGTGCCGCCAGACCTGCTCGTCGGCCATGTCGTCCAGGTCGATCCTGATCGTCATGAGACCGGGAGGCCGGAGGTCCGGCGAACAGGACTCGCGGAGGTCGACCACGGTTCGTACTCCATGGGCCACCGCGGCCGACCACCCGGCCGCCGTCAGGCGTTCGGGATTGTCCGAGCGGACCAGCGCGCCGAACGGTGTTTGGCCGCCGTCGTGAAGTGGGAGACCTCCCAGGTCTCTCGTGTTGTGACAGCCTTCCCAGGACAGATGGCGCACGAAGGGTCCTTTCACGTCAAGAGGCATTGCCGACCATAAACCGACATTTATCTGACTCGCAGCATTGACGTGCCCGACACGTCAAGTCAACCTTGTTATCGCAGGTCGCTTGCGTGAAATGTCAATTTAACGCAGATATATCTTGACTTGTGAGCCAGGAGGGCCTATCACTTGGTGGGCAGAAGTCGGCGATCTCCCATATGGCGGCATGATGACAACTGAATCCGGTTCGGCTCAAAGTCGCGACGAATACCGGGCTATGCAGGCCGAGGCGTTCAACCGCATCGGGTCACGGTACGACGACGCCTTTCCCCACAAGGAGGGGCAGATCGCTGCCGGGGAGTGGCTGATCAAGCAGCTCCAGCCGGGCGCCCGCGTGCTCGACGTCGGATGCGGCACCGGAGAGCCGACCGCCAAGCAGTTCGCCGACGCGGGTTGCGAGGTCACCGGGATCGACATCTCGCCCGTCATGCTCGACCTGGCGCGCAAGAACGTGCCCGAGGGGACGTTCCTGGAGCGCGACGTCACCGAGATCGACGCGTCGCTCGGGCGCTTCGACGCGGTGGTGGCGTTCTTCTCGCTGCTGATGCTGCCGCGGGCCGACATCGCGACGGCGTTGCAGAAGATCCACGACGTGATCGTGCCCGGTGGGCTGCTGGCGCTTAGCATGGTCGAGATCGACCTCGACGACGTGCCGTTCCAGTTCCTCGGCGCTCCCGTCCGCGTCACCGGTTACCTGCGTGAAGACCTGCGGGCCCTGGTCGAGGAGACCGGGTTCACCGTGGTCGTCGAGACCGACATCTCCTACGCGCCGGCCACCACGCAGGCGCCGCCGGAGATCCAGCTCTTCCTCAACTGCCGGCGGAACCAGTTCTGAAAGACACAGTGACTCAGACACAGTGATCGACACCGAGGGTCTGGCTTTTCTCGGTGACACGGCACGGGCGATCGGTGACTGCCTCGATCCGGAGCAGGCCGCACGGCTGCTCTGCGAGGCGGCCGTGCCCCGGCTGGCCGACGCCGCCGCCGTCTACCTCGACGGGGGTGCCGTGCACCGGCTCGATCCGCGGGGGCGGCTGCCCTCGCGCTGGTCGGGCGATCCGGCGGCCACGGTTCCCGAACTGGTGGGCGGACGACTGCTGACCGTGCCGCTGCGGGCCTATGGCGAGGCCATCGGGTGCGCGGTGCTGGCGCGGGATCGTGAACGCGGCGAGTTCGACCAGGACGACGTGCTGGTCATCGGGCAACTGGCGGTTCCGGTGGCGCTGACGATCTTCCACGGGCGATTACACCGCCGGCAACTGGAGACGCTGGAGATCCTGCAACGGGGGATCCGGCCCGGGCAGCCTCCCTCTCTGCCCGGTCTGGAGATCGCGTTCCGCTACCAGCCCGCCGCCGCGCGCGTCGGCGGCGACTGGTTCGACGTCATCCCGCTGCCCGGCTCCCGGGTGGCCCTGGTGGTCGGTGACGTCATGGGCCACGGCCTCGACGCGGCAGCGATCATGGGGCAGTTGCGCATAGCCGTACAGACACTGGCCTCTCTGGACCTTCCGGCCGAGCAGGTGCTGCAGTCGCTCGACGAGATGGCGCAGCGGCTGGCCGCCCAGACGATCACGACCTGTGTCTATTGCGTGTACGACCCCGTCCTGCGCCGCTGCACCATCGCCAGCGCCGGTCACCTGCCCCCGATCCTGGTGAGCGCCGACGGCAAGGCCGAGGTGCTCCAGCCGCCCGCGGGCACCCCGATCGGGCTCGGGCGCAACGCGTTCGAGACGGTGGAGATCGCGGCCGACGACGACAGCATGCTCGTCCTCTACACCGACGGCCTGGTCGAGGAGCGCGGGGAGGACATCGGCGTCGGGGTCGAGCGCCTGCGGCGCGGGCTGGCCGGAGTGCGGCCGGTCGAGGAGGTCTGCGCGAGCGTGGTCCCGGCCGCGCCGGCGCGCGACGACGTGACCATGCTGGCGATCCGGTTCACCGGCATCCCCAGCGACGACGTCGCCCAGTGGCTGCTGGAGCCGCAGGCGCAGACCCCGGCGCGGGTGCGCGGGCTGGTGCGGCGCACGCTGGCCGGATGGGGGCTGCACACCCTCATCCCGACGGCCGAGCTGCTGGCCTCCGAGCTGGTCACCAACGCGGTGCGGGCGACGGCCCGGCCGATCACGGTACGGCTGCTGCGCACCGACAGCCTCCTGTGCGAGGTGAGCGACGACGACCACCGCCTGCCGAGGCTGCGCGAACCCGGCCGCTACGACGACGACGGGCGCGGCCTGTTCGTGGTGAACCAGCTCGCCGACCGATGGGGCACGAGCCGCGTGGCGGGCGGGAAGACGGTCTGGTTCAGTCTTGCGGTGAAGGGGATCTGATCGCGCCATCATGTACGGGTGAAGCGCCTGACCCGGCTCGTCCGCGACGAGAACCTCGACCTCTACCTACTCGGGCTGGTCGCGCTGGCGTTCACCCTCCTCGGTGTCGTCGGGCTGGCCGAGACCTCGGTGCTGATCTCGGCGACCCTGGCGCTGCTCGCGATGATGGTCGACCCCGACGACGAGCCGGTCATCGCGGCGGCAGCCCTGATCGGCTACAGCGGCTCCGATCCCGCGCTGCTGGCCGGGCGCATCCGGGGCGTCCTGGCCGAACTCGACCATCTGCGCTCGCTCACCGGGGGGAACCTGGAGATCCGGCTGACCCGCCACGTCCCCACGGTGGGCCTGCAGGTCATCGACGGCGGGTACGTCTGCGCGCAGCGCTTCGAATACCGTCCCCCGGCCGAGAGCGGGCCGATCCTGGCGCTGGAGCCACGCGACGGCCTCTGGTTCCACCGCTTCGCGGCCGAGGCCGAACGGATGTGGGACGACGGGGTCCCCTGGCCCGGATAGTCAGGGCAAGGTCCTGCTTACCCAGGGCACCCGCCTCGTGACCGTGGACGCCGATGGTGTATGGGTTCTGCGACGAAACTGGTACTGATTCCCCACTCGATCTGAGTACGAAAACGGTGCTGGGGAGCGCGCCGATGGAAGATCCTTTAGGGCATGAAATGGTGGATTTTCCTGGTTTCTCTGACTTTCGCGATATTCGCCGCCTGGTTGACCTTCTCGACCGGCGTGGCCCCCAGCACCGTCCTGGCGATCGGCGTCGGCGCGGTCAGCCTGATCTGGTTGCTGATCCTGCTGACCGTGCCGTGGAACCTGTACTTCTCGGCCCGCCGGGTCGTCCACGAGACCAGGTTGTCGCGGGAGCGCGGCATCGAGGTGCCGCAGGCCCGTGAGGACGAGGCCCGGGGCATCGCCAAGCGCATGTTGCGGCTGGCGGTGCTCGGGCATGTGGTCTCGGCGGCGGTGATCGCGGTGGTCACGTACTTCTCCGGGGAGTACGTCGGCTACTACTTCTCCGGCTTCTACCTGCTGGCGACCCTGTTCCGGCCCACCGGCGCCTACCTGACCCACCTGAAGGACCGGGTCGGCACGCTGATGGAGGAGCTGCACTACCCGCGCCAGGACGTGGCGACGCTGCGCAACGACGTCAAGGACCTGGTCGAGGCCCGGACCACGCTGGAGGCCTCGATCGAGACGCTGACCGAGGAGCTGCGGCAGGTGCGCAACGAGCTCGCGGCGGCCCGGTCGGTCCTGGAGGACGCCGACCACGACCTGAACCGGCGGATCACGACGATGACCAGGAAGTTCGACGAGACCGTCGACGGGCTGAGCGACAACCAGGAGCTGATCACCGGCCTGAAGGCCTTCCTCCGCCTGGTGCGCGCCGGCTGACGGCCGGCATGGGTGGGCGGGGGCCGACATCGGCGAAGAGCTCCGGCGGGCCGCCGGGAGTCATCCTGACCAGACGGCCGTCGACGGCCTGGTCGGCGTCATCGCCCCGCCCGGCCGGACCGAGGCGCTGGAAGGGAGCGGCGCGATCGTCGTCGCCGCTCCCGACGCCCGGGGGCTGGAGTTCGACACCGTGCTCGTCGTCGACCCCGCCGCCGTCGAGGCCTACCGCGAGTCGGGCCCCAGGGATCTGTACGTCGCCCTCACCCGCGCCACCCGGCAACTGATCGTCGTCACGCCGGCCGCAGGCTGATCGCCTCGCGCGGGCAACACTCCGCCACCTCCTCCGCCAGGGTGATGTCGTCCGGATCGGTCAGCTCCCCCGTGGTCACGGCGGCGACGTGGTCGGCCCCGAGGGTGAACAACCGCGGCGCGGTCGCCGAGCAGAGCCCCGTGCCGAAGCACAACGCCCGGTCGACCTCCAGACGCCGGCCCATCAGAGGATCACCGGCAGCGCGCGGTAGTCGTTCAGCGCCCAGACCTCGTGGCGGCGCACCTCGTCACGCGGGATCGCCAGCCGCAGGCCCGGGAACCGCCCGATGAGCGTGGCCAGGGTCATCTCACTGATCAGCCGGGCCGCGGCCGCGCCGAGGCAGTTGTGGATGCCGTGGCCGAGCCCGAGATGCCGCACACCGGTCCGGGTGAGGTCGAGCCGGTGGGGGTCGTCGAAGACGCCGGGGTCGCGGTTGGCCGCCGCGACCATGACCATGACCGGCTCCCCCGCGGCGATGACCTGGTCGCGGATCCGGACGTCCTCGGTCGGGAACCGCCAGGGCGTCGAGGCGACCGGCGACTCGTAGCGGAGCAGCTCCTCGACGCCCGTTCCGGCCAGGATCGCCGGGTCGTCGACGACCAGTTTGAGCTGGCCGGGATGGTCGAGCAAAGCGAGCATCGCGTTGGTGAGGAACATCTTGGTCGTGCCGACCCCCGCGATGATCATGATGATGACCATCGCGTCGAGCTCGTCCTGGGTGATCCGCCCCTCCTCGTCGGCGGCCCGGATGAAGGCGGAGGTGAGATCGTCGCCCGGCTCGGCCCGCTTCAACGCGACGAGGTCACGCCCGTAGGCGATGATGCGCTCCCGCGCGCCGGGGATGCGCGGGAAGTCGGCCGGGTCGGTCGAGATGAGCAGATCGACGTCGCCCGCGAGCTGCTCCCGGCGCTCCAGCGTGAACCCGAGCCGCGTCGAGATCACCTGGGAGGGGATCAGCGCCGCGAACTCCGCGACCAGATCCCTTTCCTGGCCCGCCGCCCAATCTTTCATGGTCTCGTCGACGATCCGCCGGACGTCCTCCCGCCACCGGTCGACGCTGCGCGGCGTGAACGCGCTCATGGCGCACCGGCGCACTTTGGTGTGCTGGGGCGGGTCGAGCCCGGGAATGGTCTGGGAGAGAACCGTGCCCGCGCTCACGGAGAGCCCGGACGCCTGGAATTCGGCGCTGCCGCGCCACTCGGCCGTGCTGAAACGGGTGTCGCCGAGGATCGCCATCGCGTCGTCATACCTGGTCACGACCCACATGGGCACGTTTCCGACGGGGAAGACGTATCGGTGGACGGGGGAGTTCGCCCGCAACCAGTCGAGCACCGAATAAGGGTCACGGAAATAGTCGGGACTGAACAACTCGAATGGGACGACCGTATTCGACATGCGGTTTCCTTTACGTTGATCAGGTCGCCCGCATCGTACATTCGAAATTTCGCCCCGAGAACTCAGCGGACCGAGAACTGAAAACAGCCGAACACGACCGCCCTGACGTGCACGACCGCGACCCCGTCTCCGGATCTCCCTTTCGCCCTCCTACGCTGGCCCGGTGACGTGGACGTGCGTGCTCGACTCCTGGCCGGAACTCACCGCGACCTGGCGGGCGAACCGGCCGGAGTGCCTGCCGGTCGCCTATGAGCTCAAGTGGGCGTGCCGCCCGCGATGGGTCCGTTTCCACAGCCCGCCCGAATCCAAGCGCTACCCGGACACAGAGGACGAGTACGCCATCCTGCTCAACCGGCACGAGACCGTGTTGTCGGAGCTGTTCGGCGACCAGGACGTCTACGTGATCACCACCGCCTTCACGGACGAACCCTCGTTCGGCGAACCCCTGCGCCATCCCGAGCCGGTCGCCCTGAACCCCGGGGCGCGACTGTGGATGACGGTCACCGACGACGCCCCCGACGAGGAGTTCCCCTCGTACTCCCATCTGCTGGTGACCCGGCGGACCCGGCGTCCGGGTTCCCTCGACGCCCTGCTCAGGGCCGTGGCCGACGACGGCATCGGCAACGTCATGATCACCGACCTGGACATGCGGCGCGTGTTCCACCCCTACGACGGCGGCGCCGACCGCATCCTGGAGGACTCCGCGACGAGGGCCGGCCTCAAGGCCTGTAGATGACCCGGCCACTGGCGGCCACCCTCGGCGAACCGTTCCCGGGCAGGTCGGAGAAGGAGCTCACGCTCAAGTGACGGGCCCGGAGGGATCGAACCCCCGGGCCGCCGCTTCTCAGCCTCCGAACACGGGCACGATCTCGGGCTCCCTCTTCGCCTCCGGTACGGCCGCCAGGAGGAGTTCCACCAGGTGGTCCGCGATGGCCGAGATGGTCGGCTGCTGCCACAGCAGGGTGGCCGGCAGGCGGCAGCCGAAGCGCTTCTCCAGGCGGCGGCGGACCATGATGGTCATCACCGAGTCGAGCCCCTGCTCGACCAGGGGACGCCGGACCGACAGATCCTCCGGCCCCAGTCTCATCACGGTCGCGATCTCCGCCCGGATCTCCGGCAGCACACGTTCGCGCAGGTCCTCCGGCGCCACGCCGGCGAACGACTCCGCCGGGCCTCCGAGGTCCTCGTCCGCCTGGAGGGGGGCGTCGATCACCGGGTAGCGCAGGCCCGTCAGGTGACCCACCACCCGGCCGTCCACGTCGGCGATGACGGCTCTCGCGGTGTCCTCCGCGGACGGGTCCACGGCGGCGTCGATGATCACCGTGGTGGGGGGTGTGCCGGTCAGCACCATCTCGTCGATGTGGACGACCATGCGCAGCACCGGATCACCGGGGAAGACGCAGGGGGCGACCGACATCACCGCGTCCAGGGCCGGGGCCCAGCTCCGCGTGCCGTCGGTGCGGACCGTCGCGCGGAGGGCTCCGTCGCCGCCGAGGAGCGTCTCGATCGTCCAGTCGAAGCCCGTCGAGGGGACGCCGACGGTGGCCAGGCGCTGGTGCACGAAGCCGGGGTCGATCGGGGTCAGCGCGTCGGCGTCCGGCAGGACGTCGGGCTTGACCTGGCCCGGGGCGGCCACGTTCGCGGTGACGTGGACCAGCCAGGCGGGTTCGGGCTCGCCGGGGGCGGCGGGGGTGCGGGCGGCGAGCCGGACCGAGGGGGGTTCCAGGACGACCTGGATCTGGCGGCGTTCCGCCGTCATCAGGGGGTGCATCATCTCGACGTCGGTGAGGGTGACGTCCTCGTCCTCGGCGGCGTGCAGGAACGTGTTGACCAGCACGGCGGCCGGCACGATCTCGACGCCGTTGAGGGCGTGGCTGCCCGGGTAGGGGCGGTTGGCGTCCTGCACGCTGGTCCGCCACACCCGGGTGCGGCTGCCCGCGAGGGAGGTGCCGGCGCCGAGCAGGGTGTAGGAGTCCACGTCGTGGCCGCGGTTGTCGGTCTCGGTGTACGACTCGCGCCAGTGGCGGCGGTGCTGCCACGCGTACGGCGGCAGGTCGGCCAGGCCGCCCGACGGCTGCAGCCGGGTCCAGTCGACGTCGACGCCGTGGCAGTGCGCGGTGCCCACCGAGGCGAGGAAGGTCGGCAGCTCCGGCTGGTTGCGGCGCAGTGACGTGCCGACGAAGACGTCCTCGAAGCCGTTCTCCGAGAGCGTCTCGGTCACCGAGTGGGCGACCACCGGGTGGGGGGAGATCTCCAGGAACACGCGGTGGCCGTCCTGCGCGGCGGCCGTGGTGGCGGCGGCGAGCCTGACGGGGTCGCGGAGGTTGGCCGCCCAGTACGCGCCGTCCAGGACGGCGGTCGAGCGGGGGTCGGCCAGCGCGGTCGTGTACATCGGGATCTTCGCCGGCCCGAACGAGAGGTCGGCGACCCCGGCGGCCAGCGCGACGGCCAGCGGCGTCATCTGCGGGCTGTGGAAGGCGACGTCGGAGGCGACCCGCCGGGTCACGATGCCCTCGGCCGGCCAGTCGTTGAGCACCTCCTCGACCGCGTCGACGTCGCCCGACAACACGGTGGAGCCGGGGGCCGACGAGATCGCGGCCACCAGGTCGGCGCGGTCGGCCAGCCGGTCGGCCGCCTCCTCGAAGGACAGGTCGACCATGACCATGGCCCCCTTGCCCTCGGCCTGGCGCAGCAGCGCGGAGCGGCGGCAGATCAGGCGGGCGCCGTCGGCGACGCTCATCGCGCCGGCCGTCACCGCGGCCGCGAGTTCGCCGACGGAGTGGCCGATGACGGCCGCCGGGGTGACCCCGTGGGCGGTCCACAACCGGGCCAGGCCGAGCTGCATCACGAAGATCATGGTCTGGACGCGGTCGATGGTGTCGAGCTCGCCGTCGGTCAGGACCTGGCGGGGGGAGAAGCCGATCTCCTCGACGAAGATCGGGTCGATCTCGTCGACCAGGGACGCGAACTCCGGCACGCCGAGCAGTTCCCGTCCCATGCCGCGCCACTGGCAACCCTGCCCGGAGAACACCCAGACCGGCCCGGGGCCGAGGTCGGGCAGCACGTCGCCGGTGATGACCGACTCGGCCGGCACGTCGTCGGCGAGCCGGCGCAGCCCGGCCGTCAGGTCGTTCCGGTCGGCGCCGAGCACGACGGCGCGCCGGGGCAGGTGGGTGCGGCGCAGCGCGAGCGTGTGCCCGGCCGAGGCCAGGTCGGCGCCCTTGTCGAGGTGGTCGGCGAAACGGCCCGCGTACTGCCGCAGCGCCTTCTCCGAGGCGGCCGACAGCGGGAACAGCCGCTCTCCGGTCGTCTCGGCCTCGGGGGTCTCCGGGGCGGCGGGGGCCTGTTCGAGCACGATGTGGGCGACCGTGCCGCCGTAGCCGAAGCTGGAGACGCCCGCACGGCGGGGGTGGTCGCGGGCCGGCCACTCCGACTGCTCGGTGACCACGCGCAGGCCCGAGGTCTCCCACGGGATGGCCGGGTTCAGGCTGGTCAGCACGTTGGGCGGGATCGAGCCCCGGTGGAGGGCGAGCACCGCCTTGATGACGCCGGCGATGCCGGCCGCGCCTTCGAGGTGACCGATGTTCGACTTGACCGAGCCGATGAGGCACGGGTCGCCGGGGGGCCGCCCGGTTCCGTACACGGCGGAGAGCGCGCCCGCCTCAAGGGGGTCGCCGAGCCGGGTGCCGGTGCCGTGGGCCTCGATGTAGTCGACCGTGGAGGGCGCGACGCCCGCCTGCTTGCAGGCCCGGTTCATCACGTGTTCCTGGGCCTCGCCGCAGGGGGCCATGATGCCCTGGGTGTGGCCGTCCTGGTTGACGGCGCTGCCGATGACGAGGGCGAGGATGCGGTCGCCGTCGCGCCGGGCGTCCGACAGCCGCTTGAGCACGACCACGCCGACGCCCTCGCCCCGGCCGTAGCCGTCTGCCGAGGCGTCGAACGACTTCGACCGGCCGTCGGGGGCCAGCGCGCCGGCCGTGCCGAGCGTGAGGGTCTGGCCGGGGGTGACCACCAGGTTGACGCCGCCCGCGAGGGCGACGTCGTTCTCGCCGAGCCGCAGGCTCTGCGCGGCCAGGTGCAGCGCGACCAGCGACGCCGAGCAGGCGGTGTCGATCGCCATGCTGGGCCCGCGAAGGTCGAGGGAGTAGGAGATGCGGTTGGCGACGGCGCAGGTCGCGGCACCGATCCCGGTCCACGCCTCGATCTGGGGCAGGTCCTCCAGGAGGCGGGCGCCGTAGTCGCCGGTGCAGACGCCGACGAACACGCCGGTGTCGGTGCCGCGCAGCCCGTGGGGCGGCAGGCCGGCGTGCTCCAGTGCCTCCCACGCGGTCTCCATCAGGATCCGCTGCTGGGGGTCCATCAGTTCCGCCTCGCGGGGCGACAGGCCGAAGAACTCCGCGTCGAAGCCCTCGATGTCGTCCAGGAAACTGCCGTGACGCACGGCGTCGCGCAGCGCGGCGGCGTTCTCGGGGCTCCGGTTCTCGTCCCGGCGCCAGCGGTCGGCGGGCAGCGGCCGGGTCGTGTTCCGGCCGGCGCACAGCAGGTCCCAGAACTCGTCCGGTGAGTGGACGTCGCCGGGAAGGCGGCAGCCTATCCCGATCACCGCGACTGGTTCGACCATCTGCGTTGGTTCCCTTCGGTTCAGACCCACGGAGGATTGTCAACGATCTTGATCACGGCGCTGGAGACGGTCACTCCCGGCCCGGTCCCGAGCATCAGCAGGTGGTCGCCGGGAGCCAACTGGCCGGTCAGCAGCAGGTGGTCGAGGGACAGAACCTGGTCGCTGGCCCCGCAGTGGCCGATGGTGCGGCCGTAGTCCCAGGTCGAGCGGGACATGGGCAGGTCCAGCATGGTCATGCAGCGCTGTTCGACGATCTCTTCCGAGTAGTTCATGAACGCCACCCGGGTGAGGTCGGCGGGTTTGATCCCGCTCTCGTCCAGGGCACGCTCGACGACCTCCATCAGCGCCCGCTGGATCTTGAACAGCGCCGCGGTGGCCTCGCCCTTGGACATGACCTGCTGGCGGAACTGCTCGTTCCTGGCCGCGAAGCTCATCTTGCGGCCGACCGTGACGCCCGGCGGGAACAAGGGCTCGCTGCCCCGGTGCAGTTCCTCGGCCTCGGTCACCGTCGTCGTGCAGACCGACGTCAACCGGGCGAAGCCGGGCTCCCTGGTGAGCACGAGCGCGCTGGCGGCGTCGCCGCCGATGTAGCCGGGGCCCATCCGCCACCGGTCCATCAGCGGGGTGCCGTAGTTGTCGGCGGCGACCAGCAGGGCGGCCCGCCGGCCCGGCACGGCGGCCAGGTGGCCGGCCGCGAGTTCCAGGGCGAGGAACATCCCGTTGCAGCCCTGCCGGATCTCGGTGGCCAGCACGTCGCCGCCGACGAGCTGACGCTGCAGGTAGGAGTGCGGGGGCCAGCCGTCGGGTCCCTGGTGCCAGGAGGAGGCGTACAGGAGGAGGCCGACGTCGGCGGGCGCGCGCCCGCTGCGCTTCAGCGCGCTGCGGGCCGCGTGCAGGGCCATTTCGGGCGCCGGTACGTCGCCCGCCACCACCGCCCCGGCCAGGTTGTGCAACTCGGCCTCTTCGGCCGGGTACCACCCCTTGGCCACGGCCTTCTCGACGCTGACGACGGTCCGGGGGACGAAGGCGCCCACCCCGCCGAGGTACGTGTCCGCGTAGCGCATCAGACGGTTTCGAGCTCTCTGACCATGGCCGCGATGGTCACGACGTCCTGGAAGTTCTCGGAGTCGAGCTTGGCGGCGGGGATCGGGACCCCGACGTCCTTGCGGAGGAAGTTCAGCAGCCGCGCGGTGCGCAGCGAGTCGAGCAGGCCCGACGTGAGGAGCGGGGTCGTCTCGTCGACGACGATGTCGTCGCCGTCCTGGACGAGGTTCTCCTGGATGAAGTCGACCAGTCTCCGGTTGAGGTCGGTCATGCGCGCGGCCCTTCCTTGATGACCTTGAACACCGCGGCGGCGCAGGACGTCCCGGAGCCGAACCCGACCATGAGCAGATGGTCGCCGGCCACGAGACCGCCGGTCGCGAGCAGGTGCTCGAAGGCGATGAACTGGTCGACCGCGCCGCAGTGGCCCACGCGCCGGCCGTAGTCCCAGGTCGTCTGGTCCTCGTCGATGCCGAGCCAGGACATCTGGCCGTCGAGGTCCTCGCGGCGGCCGTGCGGCAGCGCCACCTTCGTGATGTCCGACAGTCCGATGCCGGCTTCGTCGAGGGTCTGCTCGACCTGCTGCATCATCGTCTTCTGGATCGTCAGGTGGATGCCGGTCCCCTGCTTCTTGAGCAGCCGCTGGCGGAACTCCTCGTGCCGGTCGCCGAAGCTCAGGCCGACGCCGACGGTGGCGTCCGGGGGGAAGAGGGGGTAGGCGCCGTCGTTGACCGCGTCGGCCTCCGGGATCACGGTCGCGTTCACCGACAGGAGCTGGGCCATGCCGTGGTCCTTGCCGAGGAGGAGCGCCGCGGCGGCGTCGCCGATCAGCGCGCCGGGGGTCATCCGCCAGCGGTCCACCAGCGGGGTGCCGTGGTTGTCGGAGGAGACGACCATCGCCGTCTGCCGTTCCGGCAGGGCCATCAGGTAGCTCGCCGCGAGCTCCAGCGAGCTGATCATCCCGACGCAGCCGCTGCGGATCTCGAACGCGGGCACCGGCCCGCCGAGGAGGTGCTTCTGCAGGTAGTGCTGGGGCTGCCAGCCGTTCGGGCCCTGGTGCCACACCGACGGGTAGAGCAGCAGGTCGAGTTCCTTCGGGGACGACTCGCCCCAGCGCTCGTAGGCGTCCACGACCGCGAGCCGCGCCATTTCGGGCGCCGGCATGTCACCGGCCACCGCCGCGCCGATCTGCCGGAACTTCTCGGCCTCCTCGGCCGGATACCAGCCTTCGTGGACCGCGTGCTCGACGCTCACGCTCTCCGGCACGTAGACACCGAGACTCCTGACGAACATGTTGGGTGTACGCACACGTCCCCTAACTCATGAAAGGAAGCGTCCGAATTAATCGCGGGCCCGGGATATCACGCACCTCGGCCGTTCAGCGAAAAAGGCGGGAAATGGGCCGGCGGGCCGCCAGGGCAACACTAGGGGCGCGCCCTCGGATAAATCAATGATTCTGGTCGGCGACATTCCGTTAGCTGAACCCGACAGTACGTGTTGAGTTTCGGAAATGCGTCCGCGACTTCACGACGTGGTTTTTCCGAAATCAAAGGGCGCCGGGCCGTCGCCATTCGGGTCGGGCCCGGCGGGATCGTCTCAGGGCACTCGCGTGCAGACGATGTTGTTCATCTTGAACTGGGCGGGAATGGCGTTCGTGCCGGTCGCGGTGGCCGCGAAGCCGAAGCTCTGGCTGTTGTTGTTGGGGCCGATGTAGGCGTTGTGGCCGGCGTCGCGGGCCGTCACCTGGTTGCCGACCTGGGTCACCGTGGCGTTCCAGGCGCTCGTGATCTGCTGGTTGCCCGACCAGGTCCACGTCACGGTCCAGCCCTGGACGGGGCTCGCACCGGTGTTCTTGACCACCACGCTGCCGTTGAAGGCGCCGTTCCAGGCGCCGGTGGAGTAGGTCACCTCGCAGGCGTTGCCCAGCTTGAGCCCGCTGCGCAGCCACGTCGTGAAGTTGGGCCAGCTCGGGTTCAGCGTGCCGGTGCTGACGGTCTCGCCGCAGTTCGCGGTGGTGCGGACGGTCTCGTTGCCGTACTGGGCGGGGTCCATGATCTGGACCATCATGTGGTCGGCCGCCGGGACCGAGACGAACGTGGCGTTGCCGCACTGCGCCTTGATCCGGTTGAAGAGCAGCACGCTCTGGCCGTGCGGCACCAGGAAGTCGGCCTGGCCGTGCAGGAACAGCAGCGGCGGATCGTTGGCGTCGACGTAGGTCATCGGGTTGGCGGCGGCCACCGCGGCCGGGCAGGTCTGGATCGGGCAGCCGACCAGCAGCGACTCCGGCGAGGCGGGCGAGTCGTGGTCGAGCCCGCCGGTCGGCAGGTTCTGCGCGTTCATCTGCAGGAAGTCGGTCGGCGAGTAGAAGGCCAGGCCTGTGCTCACCGCGCTGGAGACGCCGGTCGTGCCGAGCGTGCCCTCCAGCGCCGCCACGCCGCCCGAGAAGACGGCCATCTGCGTCAGCCAGGCGCCCGAGGAGTCGCCAGCCATCGCGAAGCGGTTGGGGTCGAGCTGGTAGGTGGCGGCGTTGGCGCGCAACCAGCGGATGGCCGCCTTGATGTCGTGCACCTGCGCCGGGAAGATCGCCTGGGCGCTCGACCGGACGTTGACACCGGCCACCGCGAAGCCCAGCGGGTTGAAGATCGCCGCGATGTCGGCCGCCCCGGGCTTACTGTCGTCGCTGGTCCACGCCGAGCCGCTGTGCCAGATGATCAGCGGCCGGGGCGTGATCCCGGTGGACGGAAGGTGAAGGTCCAGCAGGTGCCCCCTGCTACCGGCCGGCTGTGCGGGCGCGTAGGCGATGTCGGAGATCACCTGCGCGTGAGCCGGCGGCGCGAGGGCCACCGACACGCCAAGGACGGCCAGCATGGTCATCACCATGCCGGCGACCGTGGCCATATGTATTCGAGCTTGCATAGTGCGACTCCGGTCGGTCGGATGATCGCCGCTCCCCCGGCAGCGACGTCCTGCACGAGTGTCGCGGCTTCCATCGATATGGGCGGGGAGACGATATGACACATAAGTCGCGATGGTCAAAACTTTCTTAACCCGTTTTTCATAGCGGCATGAACCGGACCATACGCATCGACACGGCGCGAAGACGTACAGATCATGCATGCGCTGCACGGCCCGTCGGATACGCACCTGCGAGGCCCTTCAAGGCCGCCGTGTACGGAATTGGACAGCCCCCGGAAAGTAATATCTGTTTCACCGAACGTGAATGCGCGCGAACAAACGCCACTTCAACGCCCCCGCCGATGAAACTTTCACGGCGGCGGCCGCCCCGATTCAATCGTGACAATTCTCCCTAACGCGGGGTGAGTGATAATGTCCGCCGTCATGATCTCCACAGTCACAGGAGGACGAATGCGAAAGGCACGCGCTGTTCTCGTCTCGGCCGTCGTGGTTCTCGGAGCGTCCGTGCTGATCGGCTCCACCCCGGCCCACGCCGCCGACCGGTTGTCCGGCGTCTTCAGGACGTCGGCCGAGTGCGAGCGGATCGGCGCCCACGGCATCGCCCAGGGCTGGTGGGACGACTACTCGTGCGTGTGGGAGGGCCGCTACCGCTACTACTTCCTCTACGCGTGACCCGTCACGACGACCGGTAGCGGCGGTGCCGGGAAGGGCACCGCCGTCATCTGAACGGCGGAAGCCGGGTCCCCCTCCAGGCGGACGACGTCCGTTCAGCATGATCCCTAGGTTTCGTCGCGTCCACGTCGCGCGTTCCGAAGGGCCATCGTGTTGAGAAACTCGGCATTCGCCGTCGGCATCGCACTCTCCCTGCTGATCTCCGGTCAAGGAACGGCCGCGGCCACCGGCGGGTGGGCGGCCGACACCCTGGCCGCCGGCCCCGCCGAGGCGGTCGCGGTCGCCGGTTACTGGAGCGTCGGCAACGGGGCGGCGCTGCGACGGGCCACGGCCTTCGGCCCCGGAAACCTCCGGCCCGCGTTCACCAGGACCGGCCCCATCGTCCCCTCCGGCGAACAGGGCACGGTCGAGCCCGGACACGAGGCGGGTTACGAACCCCCCGCCGAGAGCCCCGGCACGGTCACCCACCCCAAGACGGTCGGCAAGGTGTTCTTCGTCGACCACGAAGGCCGGGAGCGCTGGTGCTCGGCCACCTCGGTCGAGTCGGCCCACCGCAACGTGGTCGCCACCGCCGCCCACTGCGTCCACGACCCCACGCGGGTCGGCACGCCGATGGACAAGTGGGTGTTCGTGCCCGCCGCCTACACGGGCAAGACGCCCTACGGCGTCTACGTCGGCATGCGGGCCTGGACGCACCACGATTACGACACCGCCGGGGACCTGGACGCGGACTACGCCTTCGTCAACGTCTACGACGGCGTGCGCCTGACCGCGATCACGCAGGTCACCCCGGCCCAGTACGACGCCCACACCGGCCCGAAATGGATCCAGGGCGGCCTTTACCACACGGCCGCCGCGCAGAACGTGGGCCGGCTCGGCGACGTCGTCGGCGGCCAGGGCCTGCGGTACAACACACGCCCGGACGCCGAGGTCTACACCTTCGGCTACCCCACGGGCGACTACAGCGGCGAGTCGATGAGGTACACCTACGGCCGCCTCTCCTCCCGGTACGTCACGGCCGACCCGGCCACCAACAACGCGGACTCCCATGTCGGGGTGTTGAGCGGCTGGGCGGCGGGCGGCGACGGCGCGCCGATGCTGGGGTCGTACAACAACCGGCTCCGCGCCGGATACCTCCACGGCGTGGTCGGCCTCTTCGTCGACCAGGACCGCGACGGCAGGTACGACCTGATGACCTCCGCCTACTTCGACGGCGGCACCGCCGAGGTCTACCGCAGAGCCGCCGAGGTCGCGACCGGCCCGGTGACGGGCTGAGGTTCACAACCGGAGCTCACCGCCCGGCCAGCGGGACCGCAACCACCGGTCGTGGCTGGCGACCACGATCGCGCCGGGTCCGGTGCCCAGCGCCTCCTCCAGCTCGTCGCAGAGCCGGGGAGAGAGGTGGTTGGTCGGCTCGTCGAGCAGCAGCAGCTCGGGCGGGTCGGCGACGAGCAGCGCCAGGGCGAGCCGCCGGCGCTGGCCGACCGACAACTCCCCGACCCGCCGTCCGAGGTCGCGGGGGCCGAGCAGGCCGAGGGAGTCGAGCGGCACCGACGCGGCACGCCCGGCGCCGAGTGCCTCCTCGTAGGTCTCCCGCACGGTGCGGCCGGGCCGGTCGAACTCGCTGTCCTGGGCCAGCAGGCCGACCCGCAACCCACCCCGCCGCCGCACCTCGCCGTGGGCGTCCAGCCGCCCGGCCAGCACCGCGAGCAGGGTCGACTTGCCCGCGCCGTTCGGCCCGGTGACCAGCAGCCGCGCGGTGGCCGGCACGTCGAGGCGGTCAAGCGTGAGCCGGCCGGGCACGTGGACGCCGCGCAGCGACACCAGGATCCCGTCGGCGGACTCGGTGGCGAGCGCGGCGACGCGGAACCTCAGCGGCTCCGGCGGCGCGGGGACCTGGTCGCGCTCCAGCTCGGCGAGCCGCCGAGTCGCGTCGCGCACCCGCCGGGAGATCTGGTTCTGCACCCGGCCGCTGGTGTGGCCGTAGCCCATCTTCTCGTTGTCGCGCCTCACACCGCCTGGCGCGACCTGGTGCGCGGTGACGGCGGCCGCCCGGCGCAGCGCGGCGAGCTCCTCCTGCTCCTCGGCGAAGCGCCGCTGCCACCGTCGCCGCTCCGCCCGCTTCTCGGCCTGGTAGGCGCTGTAGTTCCCGCCGTACCGGACGGGCCCGCCCACCGCGGGATCGAGGTCGATCAGGTCGGTGCAGACCGCGTCGAGGAACGCCCGGTCGTGACTGGCCACCACGACGACGCCCGGGAGACCGCGGAGTTGCTCCTCCAGAAAGGCCGTCGCCGCGTCGTCGAGATGGTTGCTGGGCTCGTCGAGCAGCAGCGCCGAGGGCCGCCGCACCAGCAGCGCGGCCAGCGCGAGCCGCCCCCGCTGCCCGCCGGACAACGACCCGAGCGCACGATCGGGCCGCACACCCCCGAGGCCGAGCCCGTCGAGCACGATCGCGGCCCGCCGGTCGGCGTCCCAGGCGTCCTGGTCACGCGCGTGGTCGAGGCGCTCGCCGTACCGGCCGAGCAACTCGCCGTAGCCCGGCGAGTCCGGCGGTACGTCGGCGAGCGCCCCGGCGAGCCGGTCGAGTTCCGCCAGGACGTCGCGGGCCTCGCGCAGGGCGTCGTCGAGCACGTCGGCGACGGTCGCCCCGGCGTCGAACGGCGTCTCCTGGTGCAGGAAGCCGAGGTCGGCGGGCCGGACGACCTCGCCGGAGTCGGGTTCGTCCACCCCCGCGAGCAGCCGCAGCAGGGTGGACTTCCCGGCGCCGTTCTCACCGACCAGCCCGATCCGGTGACCGGGGGCGGCGGTGAGCGAGACGCCGTCGAGCACCCGCCGGGCGCCGAGCGTGCGGACGAGATCATGGGCGAGCAGGGCTGAAGGAGGCATGCGACACCACCAAGGGGATCGGACGTGCGGGCACGGGCAGGCCGGGGCGACCCGGCCGCACTACCGCGGGGTCGTCTCCAGCAGCCGGCCCTCGGAGAGCCGCAACCAGCGGTCCACCCCGATCTCGGCGAGGAACCGCTCGTCGTGGCTGACCACCACGAACGCCCCTTCGTAGGCGGCGAGCGCGCTCTCCAGCTGGGCGACGCTGACCAGGTCGAGGTTGTTGGTCGGTTCGTCCAGCAGGAGGAGCTGGGGCGCGGGTTCGGCGTACAGGACGCAGGCCAGGGTGGCCCGCAGCCGCTCCCCACCCGACAACGCCCCGACCGGGAGGTGGATGCGGGACCCCCGGAACAGGAAGCGGGCGAGCAGGTTCATCCGCTGCGCCTGCGGCATCCCCGGCGCGAACGCGGCCAGGTTCTCCGCCACGGTCCGGTCGAGGTCCAGCAGGTCGAGCCGCTGGGAGAGGTAGGCGACCCGCCCGTCGGCCCGCCTGGTCTCGCCGCCCTCCAGCTCGCCACCGATCACCCGCAGGAGGCTCGACTTGCCGACCCCGTTGGGCCCGGTCAGGGCGATGCGCTCGGGCCCCCGGATCGTCAGGTCGGCGCCCTCCCCGGCGAAGAGGGCCCGCCCGTCGTAGCGGACCTGCATGTTCTTCCCGAGGAACACCGTGCGCCCGGCCGGCACGTTGGTCCCCGGCAGCTCCAGCGTGATCTTCTGCTCGTCGCGCAGCGCGCGGCCCGCCTCGTCCAGCCGCGCCTTGGCCTGGTTCACCCGGGCGGTGTGCGTCTCGTTGGCCTTCCCCGCCGACTCCTGGGCGTTGCGCTTCATCGTCCCGGCGAAGATCTTCGGCAGCCCGGCGTTCTTGAGGTTCCGGGAGGCGTTGCCGGCCCGGCGCTCGGCCCGCTCTCGGGCCTGCTGAAGCTCGCGCTTCTCCCGCTTGACCTCCTGCTCGGCGTTGCGGACGTTCTTCTCCGCGACCTCCCGCGCGGCCCGTACCGCCTCCTCGTAGTCGGTGAAGTTCCCGCCGTGGAACTGGACGTCGCCCCGGTGGAGTTCGGCGATCCGGTCCATGCGGTCGAGCAGCGCCCGATCGTGACTGACCAGCAGCAGACAGCCGCTCCAGCCCTCGAGCACCGAGTAGAGCTGCCGCCGGGCGTCGAGGTCGAGATTGTTGGTCGGCTCGTCGAGCAGCAGCACGTCGGGCCGCTTCAGCAACTGCGCCGCCAGCCCGAGCGAGACGACCTGCCCGCCGCTGAACGTGCGCAGCGGCCGGTCGAAGGAGACGTCACCGAGCCCCAGCCGGTCGAGCTGGGCACGGGTGCGCTCCTCGACGTCCCAGTCGTTGCCGATCGTGGTGAAATGCTCCTCGCCGGCGTCACCGGACTCGATGGCGTCCAGAGCCTCGATCACCGGCGCGATCCCGAGCACCTCGGCGACGGTCAGCTCCCCGGCCAGAGGCAACGTCTGAGGCAGATACCCCAGCACTCCCCCGACCGTGACCGACCCGGCCGCCGGCTTCAGTTCCCCGGCGATCAGCCTGAGCAGCGTGCTCTTCCCGGCGCCGTTGGGCGCCACGAGGCCGGTCCGGCCCGCCGGCACGGTGAAGGAGAGATCCTGGAACACCGGGGTGTCGTCGGGCCAGGAGAAGGACAGGTTGGAACAGACGACGAACGCATCGGACATGCGAAAACCTCATGCGTGAACGCGGGCGCGCAGGGGCCGCCCAGCAGGAAACAGGGGAACGACGAGACGGCCACGGCGGCAGCGTCATCGCGCGCCTGCCTGCGGCCGATCAGTTCCGGTCTCACCCGGAGATGTCGTCGTCAACCACCATGTCTGGTCTCCTGGTTCCTGATCACGTAGAGGTCCGGCTCCCGGAGGGGTGTCGATGGGCACCATTGCCGAAAGGCGATTCGGGGACGGACCGCCAACAGGCTGCCAAAGACCCGAAGCTCTGTCAACACGGGTGCCCGGCCTCCGCCGCGCGGGCGCGCACTGGCCGGAGAGCCCTTCACCACACCGATACGCAGTCACCTCGACAGCAAGAGACCTCACCTTCTGAGGCAGCGGAGGGCAGGTGCGGGCCGCCTCAGATGTGAGCGCGGATCTGCCGCACGGGATGCCCGAGGGCAGCCCCAAGCGCCGCCAGCTCATCGTCGTCGAATGACGCGCGGTCCGGATTCCAGATGGCGATCTCGAACCGCGCGAAACCACACGGCCAGTCGAACCGCAGATCCTCCAGTGAGGTCGACCCCGAACAGCAGGGCACCCGGACCTCCAAGGTCGACAGCCCCTCATCCGCGTGAGCGTCGCCGAACTCCTGCCACCATTCGAGATCGATGGAGCTCCCGCACAACGGACATGTGATCCGCATCAGGTTCGAGTAGCTGTCGACGAACTGGATGGTCTCGTGCCAGCTGACGTCGATCTCGACCTCCTCGTCATCGATCAGCCCGGGGGCCAGCTCGGCCGCGAGCGCAGCGGCCCGGTGGGCCGCCTCCTGCCCCGGCCGCCACCACGGATCCGTCGGAATGACGGAGAGCACGTCATCACTCACAAGTTCCTCACCCGTTTCCCGGCAACAGATCAGCTGAGATTGTGGCCGCCTCCAGCACGCGGAGGCCCTCTCACATCAAGAGGGGCCATGACCGGAGGCCGCCGATTCCGGTAACGACCTCAATAACCTGGGCCGGTCAGAAGTTCATCGCGCGCCATGATTCTCTCGCAGCGGGACCCCAGAACAACACGAGTATCAGCGAGCAAGGGCCGTGATCAGGCACATTGAGGCCACGGCTGGGTCCCATATGGCGAATATAGGAAACATATAGATCTCAACGGCAGGCTCGGTCGAGTCCCGCAGCAACGTCGAACCGGAAAGTCCGGCGCCAATTCTGACCGCGTCAGAAAACATGGCGAACAATCACGAAGGAGACCCCGTTGAGAACGGTAACCTCTGCCCTGGCCGCCCTCAGCGCCATCGGAGTGCTGGCGCTCGCCGCGCCGGCATCCGCCCATGTGACGGTCGCCACCGTCTACGACGACCGGAACATCAAGGCCGGAACGGCCTCGGTCAACTCCACCCACACGGTCTTCTACGCCTGTGACATGCTGCCCGACAACGTGGGCGTCTACGGCCGCATGAGACTCTCCAACGGCCAGATCAAGGACATCGCCGACAGCAACGGCCGCGCGGACGGTTGTGGCATAGGCTACGCGCCCTCCGGCACGACGATCGTGGCGATCGAGGCCGTCTGGCGCGGGGGGAAGAGCTCCGGCTGGAGGACCACCTGACATATAGCCCTCTGGCGCGGTTAGGGACTATGCGGTCCCTCTCCCACATCGATGAGGGCGGCTCGGACTCCACCTTTCGAGTGAAGTGAGCGTAGCCAGAAAACGTGATCGGCAAAAAGAACGGCCCGTGACAGCCGCCCGAAGGGTGTCGACCACGGGCCGTTTCCAGTAAGTGAAGCCAATCCATCCCTAATCGAACGCAGTCGTGAACCAAATCGCCGTCGCTGAAGATGTCGTGCACCGGGCACCGCATGGCGACGAAAGAAGCTCGCACAAACCGAGTTCCGGAAGAAATCCCTGACCAGGGACCCGATTGCTGCACTTCTCAACTGTAGGCCTGTTATGGCTCACGCGTGATCTACCGGACACGCCCCAGAGCTTGAGTCGCTCTGGGATCACGTGAGAGGGCCCTAGACGGAGCTACGTCAGGTCAAGCCGGGCGTTGAAACCATTGATGCGCATCCGTCATCGTTCCCGCGTCTATGAAAAACGCCATATTCGCCTCTGTTGAGGTCGTTTGCAATGGAGTCCCATCCCCCACCGACACCGGGACCTCCATGCGCATCCGATCGGCGGCCCTTGCCGCACTCCTGACATCGTCCCTGCTCATAGCCACTCCAGCGAGCGCGGCACCGCGCGTTCCCGACGACATCAACGCCGACATCACCACCGCGATCAACGTGACGAACGCCTACTGGGCCCGCAATTGGACCACCTTCTTCACCGGTACCTATCAGCCTCCCAGGGTCTTCGGCTCCTTCCGGCGCGGCGTGCGACAGCCGCCGGCCTGCGGTGGTAGCCGCACCGGCTTCGGCAACGCCTTCTACTGCCTGCCCGGCGATTTCATCGCCTGGGACTTCGACCTCATGGCCGGCGGCTACCGATCCGGTGATGCCTGGGTCTACCTCGTCATCGCCCACGAGTGGGGGCACGCCGTCCAGGCCAGGATCCAGCGCTCCCTGGTGCCCCGCGCCCAGGAGTTACAGGCCGACTGCTTCGCCGGCGCGGTACTGTTCGGCGCCGCGGCCCAGAAGACGCTCCTCTTCGAGGACGGAGACGTGGCCGAACTCCGCGCCGCCCTGCGCCGTATGGGCGACCGCACCCCGTGGACCGACGTCGGCGACCACGGCTCCGCCGAGCAACGCATCTCCTTCTTCACCCGCGGCGCCGAGGGAGGCGTCCGCGCCTGCCTGCCCACGGCGTCCCGGCTGTCGAGGTAGACAATCGGGCGTGACCCCATGTGTGATGCTGCTGCGCGCGGTGAACCTCGGCGGCCACAAGAACATCTCCATGCCGGACCTGCGCGCAGTGTGCACCGATCTCGGGTACGCCGACGTCGAGATCTATCTGCAGAACGGCAGGCGGGACGGCCGCGAGCTCCGCATGAACGGCTCCGCGCACGGATACCTGTTTGAGGGCACGTCTCCCGCTTCACAACTCGCGAGAGGCGGGCTTCCAGAACCACCACCGCTCGGCCAACCCTCAGAGTCTCACGAAAGACAATAATGGCACTCACGGCGTCATGGGAACGAGAGTTCAGGCTCTGGGCCTACTCGGTCAGCTATTCGAGGATGCTGTTTCGAAGCCTTCCCCGGGAGGATCGCGGATATGGCCGACGAGTCGACCTGATGTTCGAGCACATCAGATACACCCGGATCAGACATGAATACGAGAGCCTCGCACTGCAAGAGGTCAGCCCCGGTGATGAGAGAATCGCCAGGCTCGATCTCCCAGCCTCACCGGAAAGCCGATTGTTTCTCGTCAATGACGGACCGGATTTCATCCAGGCGCTCATCTGCCACTGGCATGAAGACGACGGCCACGCCCACACCCCATCCAAATTCGGATTCATGCGCGGCAGCGAATGAAGATCCTGCGATAATCATCAAGATGTTCAGCGCAGCGGGTAAACCGATCGAGCAAGGCAAGCAGACCAAGGAAAAGCATTCACGGGGTTAGCGCGGAAATGCAGCAACAGAAACCCCCTTTGGCCCAGCCACGAATCCGCGGACCAGGCTTGTTTTGAAATCCCATCCGAGCGAAGCGAGAACAGCCCGAGCGAAGCGAGGCCTGCCCAGGGAGCGCGAGGGGCGGAGCCCTTCGCCAGGAGCGACAGCGACCCGGAGCGAAGCGACGCCAGGGCCGCGAGAGCGGACCAGGGGGAGCACGAGGGGGCGACAGCCCTCTCGTATCGGGGGGTTCGGGGGGTCGTCCCCCCGTGTGCAGAAATGGCGAATGGCCCGTGGCAGGCACCCCGAAGGGGCGACAACCACGAGCCATTCATTCGCCAGTGGAGCTATGGGGATTCGAACCCCAGACCCCTTCCATGCCATGGAAGTGCGCTACCAGCTGCGCTATAGCCCCGCCACACTCGGTGGTGCGTGAGTGCTGTGCCAGCATAGCGGATTCCGGAACGAGGGGTGAACGCGAGCGCGGCCCCCCGAAATCCCTTCGCATACGCCGCATCCCGCCCCGTACCGTTGATCGTGGTGCCGGCAGGTCAGGGGCGCCCCGGGTATCGCCGGGTCGCGTTCCCCGCATCGCGTCGCGCACCTCCTTCTCTGGTAGGTCGTCAAGACCTTGGGGTTCGATTCCCTGCGGCGACCTCCGGCGGGTCGTGTTCGATGCGGTCGCCTGGGCTCTGCGGGCTCCCGTCCTGGACGGGGACGCCCCCGCCCGTGGCTCCGTGACGCCCCGCCGGAGGCCGTCCTCTCGAAGCGAAAAGGGGTGAGCGGGCAGAATGGCGAAGATCACGGTGATGGAGTGGCAGCGTGTGCTGGCCTTCCACGACGGGCGGTTCGAGCGGCTCCTGGGGCCGGGCCGGCACCGCTACAACCCCCGCCGCACGACCCATGTCACGGTCGACGTGCGGCCTCAGCTCGTGCACGTCCCCGGCCAGGAGGTCCTGACCCGTGACGGTGTCTCGATCCGGGTGTCGGCGACGGCGTCGTGGCTGGTGAGCGATCCGGTGGCGTTCACGAACGGGGTCGCCAAGCCGGTTCCGGTCCTCTACGCCGCGCTGCAGGAGGGGCTGCGCGCCACCGTGGGCGGGGTGGAACTGGAGTCGCTGATCGCCGAGCGGGCGACGCTCGATCTCGACGCGGTACGCGCGGAGGTCGCCCCTCTCGGCATCGAGGTCACCGACTTCCGGATGCGTGACCTGATGCTGCCGGGTGAGCTGCGGCGGGCGGCGATGGACGCGGTCGTGGCGCGGGAGCGCGGCAAGGCCGTGCTGGAGGAGGCGCGGGCGGAGGCGGCGGCGCTGCGGTCGCTGGCGAACACGGCCCGGCTCCTGGAGGAGCACCCGGCGCTGCTGCAGCTCCGGACGCTGCAGGTGGCGGCGGAGCGGTCGACGACGCTGGTCATCGATCCCCGCGTTCAGCGGTCAGCGGCCGAGTAGGCGTCGCCACCACGTTCGTGCCGGTGGCGGCGCCGCCGCGGCCTTCGGGGGCGCGGGCGGGTGGGCGGCGCGCCAGGCGGCGACGACCTCGTCCTCGTCGATGAGGGGGACGACGACGGGCGGTCCGGCCATGGGGTGGCGTACCGCGTCTTTGATGCGGTCGTTCATCTCGGCGACGAGGGTGCGGGCCTGGTCTTCCGACCGGGCGGCGACTGCGGCTGCCCTGACCTTCTCGGCTTCGCGGCGCAGGCCGAGGCCGCCGGGCAGCGGGAACTCCAGGCCTTCTTCGTCGAGTTTGCGTTTGATCCAGCCCATCTCGTCGTCGCGGCGGCGGGGCAGCGGTTTGCCCGTGCCGGGCAGGTCGTCGAACTCGCCGCGCGCGGCGGCCTCGCGGATCTGCCGGTCGATCCAGATCTCGAAGTTCATCCCGACGGGCTTGCGGTCGGTCACACCAGCCTCCGGAGCAGTTCCCTGAACTCCTCGCCCTCGGCGGGGCCTCCGAGAGCGGCGATCACCTCTCCTTGCAGCGTATCGGCCGACGCCTGGGCCGTTTCCAGCCGCTCCATGCCGAGCGGGGTGAGTTCGAGGGCGTATCGGCGGCGGTCGAGCGGGTCCTGTCCGCGGGCCACCAGGCCGGCTTCGGCGAGTTCGTCGACGACCTGGGCGGCGGCGGCCTCGGTGTAGCCCATCGTCTCGGCCAGCCGCTGCTGCGGGCAGGGGCCGAGCCGCCCGATGGTCATGAGGGGGCCCAGGTAGCGCATCTTCATGCCGGTGTGGGCGAGCAGGGCGTCGCCCCGGCGCCGCAGCTGGAAGTGGGCCCGGGAGACGAGGTGTTCGGTGCTGCCGGCGGAGCCGACGAGCCGGGCGAGCAGTTCGGTGAAGCGGTCGCGTTCGGCGGGGGTGAGGGCGGCGGTGAGCTCGCTGTCGCGGGCGGCCATGGTGGCGCGCAGCCCTTCGAGCGCCTCGCGGCCCTTGGGGGTGACGGAGATCACGTGGGAACGCCGGTTGGCCGGGTTCACCGTCCGGACGACGAGGCCCTCCTCCGACAACCGGTCGATCAGCTTCACCATGATCGTCCGGTTGATGCCGAGCCGTTCGGCCAGCTCCTGCTGCGACCCGGCGGCCTGGTCGGCGAGCGTGTCGAGGATCACGTAGTCGCGCGGGCCTGAGCCGTCGGACGCGAGGCGGGCGTACAGGCTCCGCAGCAGATAACCGATGTACTCCCGCACCTCGACAGCATAAGACACTTAACTCATTGACGGTTAAGCATGTTGATAATAAAGTCCGCGACATGAGCATCGACATGACGATGATGTACGCCCTCCACGACGCCCTCAGACGCGAGCTCGATCGGGTCGCCCGCCTGACCGAGACCCCCGACGGCCTGCTCAAGGCCACCGTGACCTGGGATCTGTTCACCACCTACCTGCACATCCACCACACGTCGGAAGACGACGCCCTGTGGCCCGCCCTGCGGAAGGTCGTCCCGGAGACCGACCTGGCCCTCCTCGACGCCATGGAGGCCGAACACGCCGTCATCGACCCCGCCCTGGCCGCCGTCGAGTCGAGCGCCGCCGGCGACCTGGCCGAGAACGTGGCCGTCCTGCGCGACCGGCTCACCGCCCACCTCCGGCACGAGGAGCGTGAGACCCTGCCCCTGATCGCCGCCACCCTCCCCCAGGAGGAGTGGGCCCGCTTCGGCGCGCTCCACCGTCAGCGCGTGGGCGGCGACACCGGCCGCTATCTGCCCTGGATGCTCGACTCCGCCGCCGACGACCTCGCCGACCGTGTGCTGAGCTCCCTGCCCGACTCCATGAAGGCCGCCTACCGGGACGAGTGGCTCCCGGCATACCGCACGATGCGTGTCACATCCGGTCCAGGTGGTACGTCTACGGGGTCATGACTTTCAGTGAGCACCGGAAGGTCCTGCTCGGGGTCGCCTACCGCGTCCTCGGCAGCGTCACCGACGCCGAAGACGTCGTCCAGGAGGCCTGGCTGCGCTGGTCTCAGCTCCCCGAGGGCCACGCCGACGACGAGCGCGCCTATCTCGTCCGGGTCACCACGAACCTGGCCATCGACCGGCTCCGGCACGTCAAGACGCGCCGGGAGTCCTACGTCGGCCCCTGGCTCCCGGAGCTCGTCAGCACGCCCGACGTCGCCGAGGAGGCCGAGCTCGCCGACTCGGTCGAGCTGGCGCTCCTGGTCGTGCTGGAGACGCTCTCGCCGCTGGAGAGAGCGGTCTTCGTCCTGAGGGAGGCGTTCGGCTACAGCCACGCCGAGATCGGCGCCGTCCTGGGCCGCGACGAGGCGGCCGTCCGGCAGCTCGCCAAACGCGCCCGCGACCACGTCAGGGAGCGGCGGCCCCGCTACGACGTCGACCGCGGCGAGCGCCGCGAGATCACCGAGCGGTTCGTCAGCGCCGCCGCCGGGGGCGACCTCGACGGGCTGACCGCCCTGCTGGCCCGAGACGTCACGCTGGTCGGCGACGGCGGCGGCAAGGCCAAGGCGCCGCGGAACATCCTCGCCGGGGCCGTGAACGTGGCCAGGTTCCTGATCTCCATCGCCTCCGAGCGCGGCGTCAGCCGCTTCCTCGGCGGTCTCGACGCCGAGCTCTCCATCGAGATCGCCAGCGTGAACGGGGGGCCGGCGGTCGTCGTCCACGCCGACGGGCGGGTGGCGGCGGTTTTCTCGCTGGTCGTGGCCGACGGGCTGGTCCAGACGGTGTTCGTCGTCGCCAACCCGGAGAAGATGTCACATCTGTGAGATCGCGCCCGTCCACGGGTGCATGACACAGATCACCATCATCGGCGGCGGGCTCGCCGGCCTCACTGCGGCCATCGCCTGCGCGGAGGAGGGCGCGGACGTCCTGCTCCACGAGGCCCACCGGACCCTCGGCGGCCGGGCCCGGTCGACCGCCGAACCCTACGTCGCCAACGACGGCACCCACGTCCTCTACTCCGACGGAGCGCCGTTCCGCTGGCTCGACCGGCGCGGCCTGGCCGGGCCCTGCCGGTCGCTGACCCTGAAGGAGTTCCGGAAGTTCCGGGTCCGGTACGACTCCCGTCTGCTCGCCCGCCCTCCGCGCCCCCTGGTCAGGGCTCTGCTGAAGCGGGGCCTCGACGCCCCCGTCCACGAGAGTTTCGCGAGCTGGGGACAGCGCCACCTGGGCGAGGAGGCGACGAACGCCGTGGCCGGCCTGCTGGGCGTGGTCACCTACGAGGCCGACCCGGGCCGCCTGTCGGCGAAGTTCGTCTGGGACCGGTTCCGGCGCGTCTCGCGACCCGGCTTCCCGTCCCCCCGCTACGTCGTCGGCGGCTGGGGCCGCATGATCGGGCGCATGGCCGCGCGGGCCCGCGACCTCGGCGTCACGATCGAGACCGGTTCGCGGGTCACCGAACCGCCCTCGGGCCCCGTCATCGTCGCCACCGGCCTGGACGCCGCCCGCACCCTCCTCGGCGACCCGGCCCTGACGTGGGAGAGCGGCCGGTCGGCCCTGCTCGACCTCGGCCTCACGCGGGACCCCGCCGACGCCTTCGTGGTCTCCGATCTCGACGAGGGCGGCTTCTTGGAACGGTACTCCTCGCCCGATCCGACCCTCGCGCCCGAGAACGAGAGCCTGATTCAGCTCCAGATGCCCCTGCGTCCCGGCGAGGGCAAGAACGAGGGGATCGCCCGTCTGGAGCGGCTCGCCGACCTCGGTCTCCCCCGCTGGCGCGACCGCGTCACCTGGCGCAGGGAGGCCCTCGCCTCAGGCCGCACCGGGGCCCTTGACCTGCCCGGACTCACCTGGAGGGACCGTCCGGCCATCGACCGGGGCGACGGCGTCCGGCTCGCCGGAGACAGCGTCGCGGCGCCCGGCCTGCTGAGCGAGGTGGCGGTCAACAGCGCGCTGGAGGCGGCCCGCCGGGCGGTCGCGTCGATCGGGAAAACCCGGCAGATGAAGTAAAGGATGGGGGCAGATTGGCCCGATCCACCTCCCATGGCCTAGGCTTAATGAGTGGTCGCCCGAGGCGAGGTCAGGTCGCCTCGGGCGGCCACCCTTATTTCCCGCCCGAAACCCGCTATCCGCGGGCGACCCGCGTCGTCATCGCCAGTTCGTCGCCGTCGAGGGCGAACTCCACCGCGACCGCGTTGAGCTCCCCCGTGCTGGTCAGATGGGTGCCCCCGCAGGGAATCGACGCCTCGGTCCCGGGCAGGAGGCAGCGCCACGTCCGGCGGGCGGTGAGGTCTTCGTCGGGGCAGTCGACCCAGACGGGCGCGTCGGCGGCGATCCACTCCTTGAGCCGCTCGCCCACCTGCGCGGTCAGCGCGGGCAGATCGAGCCCCGCGGGGTCGAAGCCCTTGCGCCGCAACGACTTGCCCAGCCGGTAGACGTCGCGGCTGCCGTGGTTCAGGATCCGCGACGACGTGATCGCGAGCTGGTCGAAGTCGGGGTTGCCCAGGCTGTCGGCGCGGGCCTCCTTGCGCCAGAGCGGCGCCAGCGCCTCGTTGAGCGCCAGCGCCGTCAGGTGGCAGGCGGTGTGGCCGGCCGAGAGGCCGTGGCGGCGGTCGGGGTCGACCCACAACTCGACCTGGCCCTCGATGGGCTCCTCCATGATGTGGACGACGAGCCAGTGCCACCCCTCGGCGCCCCGCTTCACGGGGATCTCGTCGCCGATGTAGAGGGTCTGGCCGTCAGTCGCACCGGTCTGGCAGTCGACCACCCGGGCTCCGGCGAGCAGGCCGGTGTCGGCCGGCTGGTCGGGCCACGCGTGGTCGAGTGGGTGGAACGGGGTCCGGGCCACGATCACTCCGTGCCCGCCCCCCAGCGGCACCCGCGCGACCACTTCCGACGATCCGGTCAGCCCGCCCTTGGGATAGGTGACCTGGGTCGATGCGCGAAGGTCCATGACTGTCATTATCGGGCACGTCGTCCAGGACCCGGTCGCCGCCCACGTACCACCCGGTGACCGCCTGGGCGGCGACCACCACGAAGAGCAGGGCGAACGGCAGCGTCCAGCCGCCGGAGACCTGGTAGAGCAGGCCGACCACGAGGGGCCCGGCCCCGGCGATGAGGTACCCGGCGCTCTGCCCGAACGCCGACAACGCGGCGGTGGCCTCGGCGGTCCGGGTGCGCAGCCCCAGCAGCGCGAGGGCCAGCGGGAACGACCCCATGGCCAGCGACAGCACCAGCGTCCACACCACGATCGCCTGGCCGGTCATCAGCCCGGCGAAGCCGATCACGTAGATGGCGGCGAACCCGAGGATCAGGGGCCGCTGGTCGCGCATCCGGGTCGCCAGGGCGGGCACCACGAGCGAGACCGGGATGCCGACCGCGGCGAAGATCGCCATGACGGTGCCGGTCTGCTCGCCGGTGAACCCGTGGTCGAGCAGGAACTGCGGGAACCAGCCGAAGATGACGTACGCGATCAGGCTCTGCGACCCGAAGTAGCCGGCCATGGCCCAGGCGAGCCGGTTGCGGAGCAGGTCCCCCGGCCGGATCCCGCCGGCGGCCCCGCGCTCGGGCTCGGTGCGCAGCAGCGCGAGCCACGGGATGACCGCCACGGCCGCCAGCGCCGCCCACACCCCGAGGGCGACGTGCCAGTCGCCGTCGGCGGCCTTCTGGATCGGCACGGTCGCCGCCGCCGAGATCATCGTGCCGAACGCGAGCCCGACAGAGTAGAGCGTGGTCAGCGGCCCCGGCCGGGCCGGGAAGTGCCGCTTGATCAGCGTCGGGATCAGCACGTTGCCGATCGCGCCGCCCGAGAGCGCGACCGCGCTGGCCAGCAGGAACACCGCGACGTCGTCGACCATCGACCGGACCAGCAGGCCCACGCCGGTGAGCACGAGCGCCGCCACGAGCAGCCGGTGTTCCCCGGCCCGTCGGGACAGGGCCGGCGTCACCGCGCCGAAGGCGGCGAAGCAGAGGACCGGCAGCGTGGTGAGCACCCCCGCGGTCACCGCCGACATGCCGAGAGAGTCTCTGATCTGGTCGAGCACCGGGCCGACGCTGCTGACCGCGGTACGCAGGTTCAGCGCGGCCAGCACGATCCCCAAGGCCACCAGCCAGGCGATCGATCCGGTACGACTTCGGCGGGCGGCGATCGCTGCCATGCCTAACTCAATCCCCCACTCATCGAATCATCCTATGATTCGACAAAGTTTAGGACTCCTTTGTCCAGTTAGGCAAACTGGTTGTAATAAATGTGGGCGGCCCGGAGGCCGCCCACGGGTGGATCAGGCCACCGGAGGGGTCAGCGGCGGGCCTTCGTCGTGGCGGGGGTTGCCGTAAGGGCGGGGCGTCGGCCCAGGCGGGGGCAGGGTCGTGTCGCCCGGCAGGGTGCCGCCCGGCTCGTGCCGGTCGCCGACGTCGCCGCGCCAGCCGCCGGTCGCGTGGCCCCGCGACTCGATGAACTCCTTGAACCGGCCGAGGTCGCCGTTGACCCGCATGCGGACGATCTGCAGCGCGTCGCCCATGGTCTCGGTGAACCCCTCGGGGTCGTACTCCATCCGCAGGGTGACCCGGCAGGCGGCGGCCCCGAGGGTCTCGAAGGTCACCGTCCCGGACTGGCGGGGACGCTCCAGCGACCGCCATTCGATGCGGTGGTCGGGGGTCTGCTCGGTGATCTCGGCCTCGAACTCGCGCCGGATCCCGGCGATCTCGACGACCCAGTGCGTACGCCGGTCGTCAAGCTGCTTGACCGACTCCACGCCTTCCATGAATTCGGGGAAGGACTCGAACTGAGTCCACTGGTCGTAGGCGGTACGGATCGGCACATCCACGTCCACCGTGTGTTCGATCGTGCTCACTGCCGTTCCTCCTGAAATGTCGGGGAACGGTCACCCCTGCCCGCGTCGGCGGGTTCCGAACAACCAGAGAAGCCCGATCACGGGCAGCACGAGCGGGATGAACAGATAGCCGCTGCCGTAGCCCGACCACACGGTCGCGTGCGGGAAGGCCTGCGAGTCGACGACCGACAGGGTCCCGACCACGAGCACACCGGCCAGCTCGATCAGGCACGCCGCCACCGCCAGCCGCTCGTTCCCCCTGGCCAGCGCCACGGTCAGCACGATGTAGACGACCGCCGCGAACGCCGACAACGAGTAGGCCAGCGGCGCCTCGGAGAACTTGGCCGCGATCTGCACCCCGGCCCGCGCCGAGGCGGCCAGCGCGAAGATCCCGTAGACCGCGACGAGCACCCGGCCGGGCCCGGTGTTGACCCCGGTGGTCACGGCATGTCCCACAACTGCAACAACCGCCCCGTCATCACCCCGGCCGTGAAAGCGGCCACGGCGATCACCGCGGGCCCCCAGCGGGTGCGCTCGGCCCGGCCCCACCACAGGGCCGCCGGCGGGATGACGATCGTGCCGATGAGGTAGCCGACGAAAGTGGCCTGCTCGGTCACCTGACCGGCCTTCGGAAGGGCGATCACGGCCTGCACGACGAGGGCCAGCTCGACCAGGACCAGCCCGGCCAGGATGAGCGCCCCCATGGGCCGGTTCCGGATCGCCGTGACGAGGGAGACGACGGCCAGCAGCAGGGCCGCGCCGATCACCCATCCGGAATAGGCGGAGAACATGCCCAGCAGGGTACCGGTGGCCAATGCCGGTCCGTGCGCCACGGCCGACACCGCCGGCCTGATCCGGTTCGTGCAGCTCACAGGCGATGGCGCGCGTCCTGCGGCCGGTCGCGGCCCTCGGCACAGGTCACCCACCGGCGCGGCCGGCAGGACCGCCGGCCGCGCCGGGATGTGGACCGGCTGGTGCGGGGCCCCTCAGCCTTCGGCGGTCTCCCGCACCAGCAGGTCCACCACATCGGTGGCCTGCCCCTTCTTCCGGTACGCCGCCCGCTGCCGCGCCGCCGACCCGCCGAGCCGCACCGCCTCCAGGGCCAGCGCCGACACCGTCTCCCAGTCGCCGAGCGCCTCCAGGGTCGGGCGCAACTCCTCCAGCAGCGTCTCCACCAGCAGCCCGGCCGGGCCCGGTTTCCCGGTGAGCGGCGAGATGAGGTCGCCGCCCAGCCCGGAACGGGCCGCCCGCCAGGTCGCCGCGCGCAACATCGCGGGCCGCTGGTCGAACCGGGGCGGCGTCCCGGCCTCCACCGCGTCGGTCTCCCGGACGACCAGGGCCCGGAACAGCCCGGCCAGCAGGACCATGTCGTCGACCCGGGGAACCGCGTCGCAGACCCGCAGCTCCATCGTCGGCACGTGCGCCGACAACCGGATGTCGAAGTAGACCATCCCCCGGTCGTCGATCACCCCGGAGGTGACCAGGTCGGCGACGGTCTGGTCGTATTCGGCCGCCGACGCGAACGGCCCGAGCGGCCCGGCGGTCGGCCAGCGCTGCCAGGCCAGGGTCCGGCTGCTGGCGTAGCCGCTGTCGGTCTCGAACCAGTAGGGCGAACTCGCCGAGACGGCCAGTAAGACGGGCAGCCACGGCTGCACCCGCTGTGCCACCAGCACGGCCAGATCGCGGTCGGTGATCTCCACGTGCACCTGGCCGCCGCAGATGAACTGCTCGCGGGCGATGTACTGGTAGGTGTCGAGCAGGTATTCGTAACGTTCGTCGGCGGTGAGCTCGAACCCGCCGGAGCCGTGCAGGGGGGCGGTGCCGGAGCCGACGATGCCCAGGCCGTGGGGTTCGGCGCTGGCGATCAGGCGACGGCGCAGCTCGACCAGGTCGGCGCGGAGCGCGGCCAGGTCGGGGGTCGGGGTGCTGTTGGTCTCGACGACGGCCTGCTGGAGCTCGGCCGAGAAACTCTTGCCGGGAAGGCCGTCGAGGACGACATGGGCCTGTGGGGTCAGCCGGCGGCTGACGAGGTCGACGACGTGGAATTCCTCTTCCACGCCCAGCGCCACCAAGCGAGTCATAAGACGTGATCTACCCATCATCCGGTGAATGAGTGCGAACTAGGTCAAGCTGTCGAGCCATGCCTGGTGCAGGCCCGCGAACCGTCCCGCCGCGGCGATCAGCTCGCCGGGCGGGCCGTCTTCGACCACCCGGCCGCCGTCGATCACGAGAACGCGGTCGGCGATCTCCACGGTCGACAGCCGGTGGGCGATGATCAGGGCGGTCCGGCCCGTCAGCACGGTCCGCAGAGCACGCTGGACGAGCCGTTCGCTCGGCACGTCGAGGCTGGAGGTGGCCTCGTCGAGGATGAGCACGGCCGGGTCGGCCAGGAACACCCGGGCGAACGCGACGAGCTGCCGCTGCCCGGCCGACATGCGGGCGCCCCGTTTCCCGGCCTCGCCGTCGAGTGAGGAGACGAACCCCCGCACGCCGACCACCGCCGCGGCCGCCTCGACCTCGGCGGTGGACGCCGACGGCCGCCCGAACCTGATGTTGTCGGCCACGCTGCCGCCGAACAGGTAGTTCTCCTGCGTGACCATGACCACCGCCCGGCGCAGCTCCTCCTCCGCCAGGTCGCGCAGGTCGACGCCGTCGAGGGTGATCCCGCCGGTGACGGGGTCGTAGAACCGGGCGATCAGCTTGGCCAGCGTCGTCTTCCCGGCCCCGGTCGCCCCCACGACCGCGACGGTCTGACCGGCGGGGATGACGAGGTCGAGCCGGTGCAGCACCGGGACGTCGGGGTGGTAGTGGAAACGCACGTCCCGGAACCTCACCTCCCCCCGGGCGGCCGGCAGGGGCGCCGGCACCAGCGGCTCGGGCACGCCCGGACGCTCCTCCAGCACGCCCGACAACTTCTCCAGCGCCGCGCCCGCCGACTGGAGGGTGTTGTAGAACTGGCTGATCTCCTGCATCGGCTCGTAGAACTGACGGAGATACAGCAGGAACGCGGCCAGCACCCCGACGGTGACCTCGCCGTGGACGGCCAGCCAGCCGCCGTAGACCAGCACCGCCGCGATGGTGACGTTGCCGAGCAGCTTCACGCCCGGCTGGAACAGCGCGATCAGCCGCATGCCGGCCAGGTTGGCGGCCCGGTAGCGCTCGTCGAGCTCCTCGAAGATCTCCTGGTTGCGGTCTTCGCGGCGGAAGGTCTGGGCCGCCCTGATGCCGGTCATCGACTCCACGAAGTGGACGATCACCCCGGCGACCGCCTCACGGCTGCGCCGGTAGGTGACCAGGGAGGCCCGCCGGAACCAGCGCGCCATCAGGAACAGCACCGGGAACGGCGCCAGCGCGACCAGCCCGAGCCGCACGTCGAGGACCAGCAACATCACGGCCGTGCCGAACAGCGTCAGCACGGCCGTGATCAGCCCGTCGAAGCCGCCCGCGACCAGTTCGGCGATGGCCTCCACGTCGGAGGTCAGCCGCGAGATCACCCGCCCCGAGGTGTACTTCTCGTGGAAGGCCGGAGAGAGCCGCTGGAACTGCTCGAACACCCGCCGCCGCAGCTCCAGCAGCGTCTCCTGCCCGATCTGCCCGGAGAGCCGGAGGAAGGCCTGCCGGGTCAGCGCCTGGGCGAGCGCGCAGCCGAGGATGGCCGCCACGATCAGCAGCAGGGTGCGGGGACCCTGCGGGATCCCGGTGTCGATGCCGACCTTCACCAGGTAGGGAATCGAGAGCCCCGCCGCGTTCGCCACCACGATCAGCACGACGAGCAGCCCGATCGCCCGGCGGTGCGGGCGCAGCAGATCGCCGAGCAGCCGCCGTGACCGGGCCCGGAGCAGGACGTTCGCCTCCTCGTCGAGGTCGTCGCGGTTCTCCGCCGCGACGCCGCGCCAGTCGGTCAACTCAGCACCTCCTCCGCCGCCAGGAGCGCCCGGTACCCCGGCACCCGGGCCAGTAACTCCCGGTGAGTGCCGACGTGGGTCACCGTGCCCCCGTCGAGGAGGGCGACCCGGTCGGCGAGCAGCACCGTGGAGGCCCGGTGGGCGACCACGATCCCGGTCGCGTCGGCCAGCACGTGGCGCAGGGCGTCCTCGACCAGCGCCTCGGTCTCGACGTCGAGCGCCGACAGGGTGTCGTCGAGCACCAGGACACGGGGCCGCCCGAGCACCGCGCGGGCCAGCGCGAGCCGCTGCCGCTGCCCGCCCGACAACGACATGCCCTGCTCGCCGATCCGGGTGTCGAGCCCCCACGGCAGGTCGTAGGCGAAGGTCGCCTGGGCCACCTCCAGCGCGGCCCGCACCTCGGCGTCGGAGGCGTCGCGGTGACCGAGCGTCACGTTCTCGCGCACGCTCATCGAGAAGAGCGTCGCCTCCTCGAACGCCGTCGCCACGATCGACCGCAGGCACGGCAGGGTCAGGTCCCGCACGTCGTGGCCGTCGATGGTCACCCGGCCCGAGGTGACGTCGAGGAGCCGGGGCACCAGCGCGGTGAGCGTGGTCTTGCCCGAGCCGGTCGCCCCGACGACGGCGAGGGTCTCGCCGGGCCGGACCTCCAGCCACAGGTCGTCGAGCACGGGCCGGTCGGCGCCGGGGAAGCGGAACCCCGCGCCCTCGAACCGCAGGTGCCCGCGTGGCCGGTCGAGCACGAGCGTGCCGCCGACGATGGCGGGCTCGGTGTCGAGCACCTCGAGCACCCGGTCGGCGGCGGTCATCGCCTCTTGGCCCATGGCCAGGATGAACCCGAGCGAGGACACCGGCCAGACGAGCTGCAACACGAAGGAGGTGAACGCCACCAGGGCGCCCAGCGTCAGCGCTCCCCCGCCGACGGCCGTCGCCCCGAGCAGCAGCACCAGGGCCAGGGTGACGCTGGGCACGATCTCCAGGAAGGTGAAGAACCGGGAGGAGAGCCGCACCTTGCCCAGCGCGGTCTCCTTCACGGTCACCGCGAGGGCGTCGTACCGGGAGAAGACGTGGGCGCCGCGCCCGAACGCCTTGATCGTGCGGATGCCGAGCGCCGACTCCTCGACGTGGGTGGCGAGGTCGCCCTGCCGGTCCTGGAGCGTGCGGGAGATCGCCCGGTAGCGCCGCTCGAACCGGTTGGACACCAGGATGATCGGCACCGCCGCGAATGCGACCAGCAGGCCGAGTGGCCAGTAGAGGTTCAGCAGCAGGACCGTCACCACGACGAGCTGGATGACGTTCATGACGAGGAACAGCGCGCCGAACCCGAAGAAGCGGCGGATGGTGCCGAGGTCGGTGGTGGCCCGGGAGAGGAGCTGTCCCGACTGCCACTCGTCGTGGAAGCTCATCGGCAGCCGCTGGAGGTGGGCGTAGAGGTCGTCGCGGAGGGCGGTCTCCACGCCGAACACCGCGACGCCCTGCGTCCAGCGGCGGAACCAGATCATGACCGCCTCGACCACGCCCAGCGCGAGGGCGAGCAGCCCGAGGGGGATCAGGGCGGCGAGGTCACCGCGGGCGATGGGCCCGTCGATGATCTCCTTGCCGACCATGGGGATCGCGAGCCCGGCGGCGATGCCGGCGACCGCGGCGAGCCAGCTCACGATGACGACGGTTGCGAAGGGCCGGAGGTAGGACTTGAGTCGCCAGAGGGACAACAAGTGCATAGTCCCAACGACTACAGGCTCAGCCCGTTTCCCGGGAGGCCACTATCGCGTGCCGTCGTCCTGGAACTCCGGTTTGTCGTCGCTGCTGACGGGTTCGGGGAGGGTGCCGGCGTTGTGCTCGCCGACCCGCCAGCCCTTGCGGCCCTGCTTGAGCACCGACCACGAGCAGTTGCCGAGCCCGCCGAGCGTGTGCCACGACTCGCGCGGCAGCCCGAGCACGGCGAGCATGCCCAGGCGCAGCGCGGCGCCGTGGGAGACGACCACGAGCAGCCCGTCGTCGTCGATCTCCTCGACCCAGCGGAGCATCGCCGCCGACACGCGGGTGGCGACCTCGACCTCGGTCTCGCCGCCCGGAGGCTCGAAGGCGGCGTATTCGGCCGGCCAGCGGGCCGCCATGACGTCGCCCGTCAGGCCCTCCCACTCACCGCCGCCGCGTTCGCGCAGCTCCTTGTCGACGGTGACCGGCAGGCCGGTCACCCGCCCGAGCGCGAGGGCGGTGTCGTGGGCCCGGCTCAGATCGCTCGACACGATCTTCGTCGGCTTGAGCGAGGCCAGCAGCGACGCCGACCGGGCCGCCTGGGCGATCCCGGTCTCGTCGAGCGGGATGTCGGTGTGGCCCTGGAACCGGTGTTCGACGTTCCAGCGGGTCTGGCCGTGCCGGAGGCAGACGATCCGCCGGCTCACCCCTCACCCCGCGCCCGCTGGGCGGCGGCCTGGGCGACGCTCTCGGGCAGCGCGATGGCCGGGCAGTCCTTCCAGAGGCGCTCCAGACCGTAGAAGTGGCGCTCCTCCTCGTGCTGCACGTGGACCACGATGTCGATGTAGTCGAGCAGCACCCAGCGGCCCTCCCGCTCGCCCTCACGGCGGACGGGCTTGGCCTCGGCGTCGACGCGCAGGCGCTCCTCGATCTCGTCGACGATGGCGCGGACCTGGCGGTCGTTGGAGGCCGAGCAGACGACGAATGCGTCGGTGATCACCAGCCGGTCGCTCACGTCGTAGGCGACGATGTCGTCGGCGAGCTTGTCGGCCGCGGCCTCGGCGGCGACCGAAACGAGCTGGATCGATCGTTCAGATGCGGTCACGATGTGGTCTGTTCCTCCATGACGGGGATGTGATCCCAGAGTGCCCACCCCTCGGGGGGCTCTTCAAGCCTATTGCCGCCCTATCGGTAAAGACCCCGCTTGCCGATGTACTGGACGATGCCGTCGGGGACCAGATACCAGATGGGCTGCCCGGCGGCCACGCGCTCCCGGCACTCCGACGACGAGATCGACAGGGCCGGCACCTCGATCAGGCTGACCTTGCCCGTCGGCAGGCCCGGATCGTGCAGGGGGTGGCCGGGCCGGGTGCAGCCGACGAAGTGGGCGATCGTGAACAGCTCCTCGGCGTCGCGCCAGCCGAGTATCTGGGCCAGGGCGTCGGCGCCGGTGATGAAGTAGAGCTCCGTCTCCGGCCCGTACGCCGCCGCGACGTCACGCAGCGTGTCGATCGTGTAGGTCGGGCCCGGCCGGTCGATGTCGACCCGGCTGACCGAGAAGCGCGGGTTCGACGCGGTCGCGATCACGGTCATCAGGTAGCGGTCCTCGGCGGCCGAGACCGTGCGGTCGGCCTTCTGCCACGGCTGGCCCGTCGGGACGAAGACGACCTCGTCCAGGTCGAAGTGGTGGGCGACCTCGCTCGCGGCCACCAGGTGGCCGTGGTGGATGGGGTCGAAGGTGCCGCCCATGATGCCAAGCCGCCTGGTGGTGGCCCCGTTTCTCATAGCACGGACGATAACGTCCGCCCTCTCACCGGGTTCATGCGCGGCGCGGGAAACACCGACGTAGCATGCCGAGCATGACCACTCCCGATCGCACCCGCACGCCGCTGCCCGGCATCAGCTCCCGCGCCTACGAGCATCCCGCGGACCGGTCCGCCCTGGTGGCGATGCGCTCGCTGACCGGGTTCGACTCGGTGCTCAAGCGCACCTCCGGGCTCTTCTCCGAGCGGCGGCTGCGCCTGATGTTCCTCGCCTCGGCGGTCCGCACGTCGGAGACCCAGTTCCGGGGCCTCTACGACATGGGCCGCGACAGCGCCTACATCCTCGACCTGGCCCGGATCCCCGAGGTCTACGTCCAGCAGGATCCCAAGGTCTACGCGATGGCGATCGGCTTCGACGAGCCCTTCATCGTCGTCTCGACCGGCTGTCTCGACCTGCTCGACGAGGAGGAACTGCGGTTCGTCATCGGCCACGAGACGGCCCACATCCTGTCGGGGCACGCGGTCTACGGCACGATGCTGCAGATCCTCACCCGGCTGGCCACCCGGGTCGCCTGGATCCCCCTCGGCTACATCGGCCTGCGCGTGATCGTCGCCGCCCTCGAAGAGTGGGCCCGCAAGGCCGAGATGTCCGCCGACCGTGGTGGTCTTCTCGCGGGTCAGGACCCCGAGGCCGCGCTGCGCGCCCTGATGAAGCTGGCCGGCGGCTCGCGCCTCCACGAGATGAACATCGAGGCCTTCCTCGACCAGGCCCGCGAATACGACACCGCCGGCGACGTCCGCGACGGCCTGCTCAAGGTGCTCAACCTGCTGGGCACCACCCACCCGTTCGCGGTCACCCGGGTCGCCGAGCTCGACCGCTGGCGCCGAAGCGGCGACTACGACCGCGTCCTCACCGGCGACTACCCCCGCCGCACCGACGACCACAACGCCAAGATCTCCGACGAGGTCAAGGCCGCCGCGGCGTCCTACCGCGAGTCGTGGTCGCAGTCGCAGGACCCGTTCATCGGCGTGCTCCGCGACGTCGCCGAGGGCGCGGTCAACGCCGGAGAACGCATCTTCAACCGCTTCTCCCGCCGGGAGAACTAGAAGAGCGAGCCGACGATCCTGACGGCGGCGGCGCAGATCGCGACGAACCCGCCGAGCACCGCCAGCGCGCGCAGCCCCTCCCTGCGCAGCTCCGGCAGCTCGGCGCCGACCTTCTCGACCTCGCGGCCGATGATCGCGCCGCAGACCACGCTGAAGACCAGCCCCGCGACCGTGACGGGCACGGCCTGATTCCACCAGTCGGGGGCCAGCCGTCCCCCCGCGGTCGCCCACAACGCCCCGAACGCCAGCGCCCCGGCGGGCAGCCCCGGCCAGGCGACCCCGGCGATCAGCGCACCCGAGAACGACACCGGGAACAGCCCGATCCGCAGGGCCTTCTTCAGCCGTCCGGGCCGGCGCTTCCTCGTCAGCCAGTGCCCGACCCAGAGGGCACGGGCCAGCACGACGAACACCCCGGTCACCGCGAACGTGGCGACCGGGTAGACCACACACGCGATCACACAGGGCACCGCCACGGCGGCCAGCATCAGCAGCGAGGTCCCGCCCGTGGGCACCGCCTCGGGCGGCGGCTTGACGCTCCGCCTCCGCCGCGTCTGCACCGCGGCCTCGGCCCCGAGCCGCGACTCGGCCTCTTCCCTGCCGGCCTTGTCCTTCGTACGCCGCGACTCGGCCGACGGCGCGGCGGAGTCGGCCGGGCCGGCGTCCCGGGCCCGGCGGCCACCTTCGGCCGGACCGGCACCGGCGGCGTCCCGCGTGCGACGGCCGCCCTCGGCGGACCGGGCAACGCCGGACTCCCGGACCCGGCGGCCACCTTCGGCCAGACCGGCACCGGCCGTGTCCCGGGTGCGACGGCCACTCTCGGCCGAACCGGCACCCGCGGCATCCCGAGCCCGGCGATCACCCTCAGGCGACCCCGAACCGCTCGCGTCCCGGCCCCGGCCGGCCGCAGCCGATTGCGAACCGCCCGCGTCCCGGCCTCGGCCACCTGCGGCCGAACCGGAATCACCCGTGTCCCGGCCGCGACCACCCGCCGCCGAACCGGAACCGGCGGCGTCCCATGCGCGACGACCGCCCTCGGCCGGCCCCGCGCCGGCCGCGTCCCGGGTACGGCGCGCACCGTCGGCCGCCCCGGTGCCGGCGGCATCCCGGGCACGACGGCCACCGTCAGCCGCCCCAGCAGCGGCCGCGTCCCGGCCGAGACGCCCGCCGTCAGCCGGACTCGAACCGCCGGAGTCCCAGCCCCGACGCCCGCCGTCAGCCGAGCTCGGACCGCCGGATTCCCGGCCGCGGCGCCCGCCGTCAGGCGAGCCGCCTCCGACACCGTCTCGGGCGCGGCGCCCGTCGGGGGTGCTGCCGCCGTTCTCGCGGTTTCGGCGGCCTCCGTCGGTTTCCCGGCCTGCGGGCTCGTCCACGCTCTCGCGGCCGCGGGAACGCCGGGTGGTCTCGCCTTCGGCCTGGGCCTCCTTCTCGCGGGCGTCGTGTTCCTCCGCGGCGCGGACCAGCCGGGTCATCCGGTCGGCGAGGATCGCGGCGGTGGGGCGTTTGGCCGGGTCGCGGTTGAGGGCGGCCCTGATCTGCGGGAGCAGGGCGGGCGGCACGTCCTTGAGGTCGGCCTTGCCGTGGAGGATGGCGTACATCTGGGACTCGGCGGAGCCGCCGCCGAAGGTGGGGCGGCCGGTGGCGGCGAAGGCCACGGTGGCCGCCCAGGCGTGCAGGTCGGCCGGTTCGCCGACCTGTTCGCCGGCGAAGAGCTCGGGCGCGGCGTAGCCGGGGGTGCCGAGGAAGGTCCCGGTCTGGGTCATCCGGGTCGCGTCGAGGACCTGGGCGATGCCGAAGTCGATCAGCACCGGGCCCTCGTCGCCGATCAGCACGTTGGCCGGTTTCAGGTCGCGGTGGACGATCCCGGCGGCGTGGATGATCGCCAGTGCGGTGGCCAGGCCGCGCGCGAGGCGGATGACCTCCACCTCGGGCAGCGGCCCGTCGCGTTTCACCGCGTTGAGCAGGGTGTCGCCCGCGATGTGCTCCATGACCAGGTAGGGCCGGTCACCGGAGAGGTCGGCGTCGAGGACCCGCGCCACGTAGGGACTCTCCACCCGCCGCAGCGCGCGGACCTCGCGATCGAGCCGTAATCGGGCGTCGGCGTCGCCTTCGATGGCTTCGCGGAGCATCTTCAGGGCGACCTGCTCGCCCCGTTTGGTGGCCGCGAGATAGACCTCACCCATGCCACCACGGCCCAGGCGCTCCAGGAGCGCGTATGGGCCGACCCGCCCCAGACGTCCACCCATAGGTGTGGTCACGATAGTGGAGCGCCACGACATTTCCCCGGAGGCACGCCGGTCATCGTCGGAAGACGTACCGATCCAGCGAGATCCGGCCGGGACCGGCCACGGCGAGCATGACCGCCACCGCGCCGAGGGCCGTGACGAGTTCGAACGAGCCGTCCTTGACGTGCACGAACAGGAACGCGCCCGACATCACCGCGAACAACATGGCCCCGGCGACGGCGGTCAGCAGGCCGAGCACGAGCATGATCCCGCCGCCGAGTTCGGCGACCGTGGCGAACCAGGCCGACGCGCGCGGGGCGGGCACGCCCGCCTGCGTCATCGCCTGGGTGGTGGCGTCGATGCCGCCGCGGGCCTTGGCCCAGCCGTGCTGGATGAACGTGACTCCCAGCGCGACCCGGCCGAACAGGGCGGCGGCGTCGTACAGGGCGGGCCTCACCGGAGCAGGTGGTCGAGGCGGGCGCCGCGCTCGGCCGGACGGGGGGCGGAGAGCCGCCAGCGAACCAGCCCATGCCGCTCCAGGGCGAGCAGCAGCCGGTCGGCGCCCGCGACGACGGCCACGATGAAGCTCAGCGTGACGAGAAGATCCATGTGTCCAATGATTCACCGGCGGTCACTCAGAGTGACTGAAGTGGTCGCCAAGTCATCCTCAAGAGCCTTAAGCCACTCTTTGACCCATGAACGAACCCGTTACCGTCGTCGTGGCCGGCGAGACCTACCTCTACACCGAAGGAGTCCGCTGGGCCCTGGCCGAGGCCCCCGGAATCACGCTGCTGGCTCTGGCCCACGACGGTCCGGACGCGCTGAAGGCCGCCGTCAAGCTCGGTCCCGACATCCTGCTGATCGACCTGACCCTCCTGCACGAGGTCGACTACATCGCCCGCCGCTGCCCCGACGTCAAGATCATCGTGGTCAGCCAGCACGCCGACGAGCTCAGCCTGATGGCCGCCATGCGGGCCGGCGCGCGGGGCTACGTCATGACGAGCGCCCACCCGGCCGAACTGGCCGCCGCGATCCGCGCCGTCGGGGTCGGCCACCTGGTCTTCGCCCGCGAGGTGGCCGCCGGCTTGCGGGAGAAGCTGACCACGCGGTCGGCCCGGACCACCTTCCCCGAGCTGACCACCCGCGAGCACGAGGTGCTGGAGCACCTGGCCGACGGCCGCAGCAACGCCGAGATCGCCAAGGTGATGTGCCTGGCGCCGAAGACGGTCCGCAACCACGTCAGCAACGTGCTGACGAAGCTGGAGGCCGAGAGCCGGTTCGACGCCGCCCTGCGGGCCCGCGACGCCGGCCTCGGCACCAGGATCCTCGTCAGGGCCTAGC
>NZ_BBXE01000022.1 GCF_001570565.1 Herbidospora yilanensis
ACGATGACGGAGATCATCCGCATCGTCGACCTGATGCTGGCGCAGGTGGACGCCCGCCTGAAGGACCGGGACATGGGCCTGGAGCTGACCCCGGCCGCCAAGCAGGTGCTCGCCGACCGGGGTTACGACCCGGTGCTCGGCGCTCGCCCGCTCCGTCGCACGATCCAGCGTGAGCTGGAGGACTCGTTGTCGGAGAAGATCCTCTACGGCGAGCTGCGCCCCGGCCAGGTCGTCAAGGTCGACGTCGAGGGTGAGGGCGAGGCCGCCAAGTTCACCTTCGTCGGCGAGGCGAAGGCCGAAGGTGTTCCCGACAGCGCCGCCGCGATCGTCGACGCGATCACCAAGGGCGCGTAGGCCACACGGTTCACCAGCGGGCCGTCCCTCCGGGGGCGGCCCGCTGTTTTACGTTCACGTCACAACTGGGTGAAGTTACGTGGCAGCGCCACCAAAGGTAGTACTACACTGCGTAGAGCGAAGGGACGTCCTCCTGCAGGCGTACCTCCGAATCAACTGCGGGGTGGACGCTCCGGAGTGCCGTACGACGGCATGCTCTGGAATCCCGGCGTCCCGGGACTCAGGGCCCATGCGATCAGGACAACTGACATGGGTGGATCTGAGTCGGACCTTTGGAGGCATCGATGCGGCTGCGCCACGACGACGGAACCGTCGTCCACCTGGCCTACAACGCGGGCGTTCACCCGGCGGAAGATCTGGAGAACCTGATCGCCCACCTGACCCGCTACGCCGTGCCGGTCCGGAAGAAACTCGGCGTCGACCGGCTCGGCATCGGCCTCTGGCTGGCGCCCACGGTCGCCGACCACCTCGTCTCCGACCGGATCGAGCTGGTCCGCCTCCGGCGGTCGCTGGAGGAACGCGGCCTGGAGGTGGTGAGCCTCAACGGAACCGGAGGCCGCCACCAGGAGACGCCCGGCCCCGACTGGGCCAAGCCGGAGCGCTACCGCTACACGATGTCGCTGGCCAAGATCCTCGCCTTCCTGCTGCCGGACGACGTCCGGTTCGGCTCGATCTCCACCATCCCGATCGGCTGGCGCCGCGACTGGCCCGCCGACCTGCACGCCATCGCCTCCCGCCGGCTGGAGCGCCTGTCCCGGGAGCTGCGCGGGATCTACAGCGTGACCGGCAAGCACATCCGGGTCGGCTTCGAGCCGTGGCCCGGCTGCGTGCTCGAAACGACCGAGCAGGCGCTGGAGCGGGTCTGCGGCATCGACTCCGAACACCTGGGCGTGTGCCTGGACGCCTGTCATTTGACCTGTGGCGGCGCGGAGGAGGCCGGAAAGGCTCTCCTCGGTCTGGCGCAGGCGGGGGCGCCTGTCGTCAAACTGGGGCACGTACACAACAACATGGACGAGATCCCCAACACGCTCAACGCGCTTTTGTCGGGCGCGGTCCACGGCAGCGCCCACCTTGAGGTCGAGGCCCACGAGTGGGTCGCCCCGAAGACCAAGGGCCCGGCCGCCCTGGTGGCCCGCCTGGCCGACGACCTCGACTGGACCAGACGCAACCTGACGGCGTTGGGCCTCAAACTCGCCGCCTGACCCTCCCGAGAGGTTTCCGTGCCGCCGAACCTCGACGCTTATGTGTGGGTGGCCGATCCGCGGCCGAGCCTGCTCGGCGGGTTCATCGCGCGCTACGCGGCCGAAGACGGGCACAGCGCGCGTTATCTGTTGGCGTTTCGGCGTGCCTACGTCTTAGGAGCGGCCGACGGCGACGACTGGGCGGTGCTCGACGAACTGCGTACCGGCGACGGTTCGTTCACCTTGTACCTCAAGGGCCGGGGGCCACACGGCCCGATCATCGCCTTCACCGACGAAGGCGCCGTTGTTCTCGGCCTCAGCGTGCACGCCGCAGACGATCTCCACACGGTGATCGCCCAGGCGGAGGAGCTTCTCGATCGTCTCCGCGAGGAACTCTCCGCAGAGGCGGGGATCGCGGGCGTCGAGCTGCCGCCGCCCCGCAACCGTGCCGAGTGGCACGAGCAGGACCCCATGGTGCTGCTGCGCTTCCCGGATCCCGCCTGAGGAACGTCGGGTCAGGTCAGCCGGGCAGGGCGTAGAGGTCGTCGTCGACCAGTTCGGCCAAGCCGTCGGCGAGTAGGCCGTCCAGGGCGCGTTCTCGCTGGACCGAATCGGCCCACACCGCGTCGAGCAGCGCCTTCTCCACCGGACCCGGCGCGTCGCGCAGGACGGCCAGCAGGCGGCCGCGGCACTGGCGGTCGGTGCCGGCGTAGGTCTGGCCCTTGCGCTCCGGGCCGTCGTGGGCGGGCTTTCCGGCCAGCAGCCAGGCGCAGCGGGAGGCGACCGGGCAGTCGGCGCAGCGGGGAGAGCGGGCGGTGCAGACGAGGGCGCCCAGTTCCATCACCGCGACGGCCCAGCGGGGGGCGCCGACCGGGGGGATCAGCGACTCGGCCAGGCGCTTCTCCGGGGTGGTCGTCGCCTTGGGGGGATATTCCTCGCCGCGGATCGTGCGGGCCAGGACCCGGCGGACGTTCGTGTCGAGGACCGCGTGGCTCTTCCCGTAGGCGAAGCTGGCGACCGCGGCGGCCGTGTAGTCGCCGATGCCGGGGAGGGTGCGGAGTTCGTCGTAGGTGGCGGGGACCGTACCGGCGAAATCGGCGGTGATCGCCTTGGCGCAGGCGTGCAGGTTCAGCGCCCGCCGGGGGTAGCCGAGGCGGCCCCAGTGCCGCACCGCCTCGCCCGGCGCCTCTTTGGCCAGGGCCTCGGGGGTCGGCCAGCGGGCCATCCACTCCTCCCAGATCGGGAGCACACGCACCACGGGCGTCTGCTGGAGCATGATCTCGCTGACCAGGATGCCCCACGGGGTCGCCTCGGGGCGGCGCCAGGGGAGGTCGCGGTTGTGCTCGGCATACCAGTCGAGGATGGGGGAGTGAAGCGGATGAGCCACGTTTCCGCACTGTAGTTGACCTCGCTCCCCGGCGAGGCGCGTCCGCCGAGACCATCAGGTCTATTAATACTGTGAGTATGGATCCGGACACCTTCCGTGGTGAGGTAGTCGAGGGCCCGGACGTCTACTGGCGGCGCCGAGTGCTGGTGCTGACCGGCGTGCTCGTCGTGGGGGCCGTAATCGCCTGGGCCTTCACGAGTGGCCCCGACACGCCGCTGGCCGGCGCCGCTCCCGCCAAGGGCGGGTCCGACGCGCTGATCGTCTCGCTGCCCTCACCACCCGCCCCAAGCCCTTCTTCCTCCGGTACGCCCACGCCGTCTGCCACCCCGACGCCGTCGCGCGCCCCGGCGAAACGCGAGAGCGGCACCTGTAATCCGAAGGACCTGGTCGTCAACCTGACCGCCGGCCGCGAGATCTACACCGGCGCCGACCGCCCCGGGTTCATGCTGACCGTCGTCAACACGGCCAAGACCCCGTGCAAGGTCGACGTCGGCCCCCGGGCCCTGGAGATGCGCATCACCTCGGGCCCGGCCCGCATCTGGTCGACCGCCGACTGCGTCAGCGGCTCAGGCGTCGACCGCCAAACCCTGAAGCGCGGCATCCCCTACGTCCGCTCGATCGAATGGGACCGCAACCGCTCAGGCGAAAGCTGCACCACAAGATCAAGCGTGGCCGGCAAAGGCACCTACGTGGCAATAGCCAGGTCAGGCAGCCTACGCAGCAAGAAGAACGTCTTCCACCTGAGATAAGTCGTATGGCCCGCGAGGGCGCGCCCCCGTCTGGACTGAGGAGCGCAGGAGAGCGAAGCGAACCGGAGTGACGAGGGAAGACGGGGGCTGGAGGCGCCCGAGCCCCCGCGCCGGAGGCGCGGCGATCAAACAGGCCCGAGCCGCCGCGCCGGAGGCGCGGCAATCTACACGTATCGTTCCAAGATCGAGGACTCGGCCAGGCGGGACAGGCCCTCCCGCACGCTGCGGGCTCTCGTCTCGCCCACCCCGCCGACCATCTGCAGATCGACGATGCTGGCGGCCAGGAGCTTCTGCAGACCGCCGAAGTGGTCGACCAAACGGTTGACGATCGACGCCGGCAGGCGGGGCACCCGGGCCAGCAGGCGGAACCCCCGGGGGCTCACGGGCGAGTCGAGGGCCTCGGGGCCGGTGCTGCCGAGGATGGCCGCCACTCGTGACAGGTCGAGCAGGTCGGTGGAGCTCAGGTCGTCGAGCTCGCGGAGGGCGTCGCTGAAGCCGCGCTGCTTGGGGCCGAGGGCGTCGGGCAGGTAGTCGCGGACGATGAACGCGCGGTCGTCTTCGACCCCGGCGACCAGTTCGTCGAGCTGCAGGGAGATCAGGCGGCCGTCGGTGCCGAGTTCGACGACGTAGCCCTCGATCTCGCGGGCGATGCGCCGGACCATCTCCATGCGCTGCACGGCGGCGACCATGTCGCGCACGGTGACCAGGTCTTCGATCTCCAGCGCGGAAAGGGTGCCGGAGACCTCGTCGAGGCGCATCTTGTAGCGCTCAAGGGTGGCCAGCGCCTGGTTGGCCTTCGACAGGATCGCGGCCGACTCTTCGAGCACGTGTCTGACACCGTCGAGGTAGACGGCGATGATGCGCATGGATTTGCTGATCGCGACGACCGGGTAGCCGGTCTGGCGGGCGACCCGCTGGGCGGTGCGGTGGCGGGTGCCCGACTCGTCGGTGGGCACGCCGGGATCGGGAACCAGGTGGACGGCCGCCCGGAGGATGCGGTGATCACCCTCGCCGAGCACGATCGCGCCGTCCATCTTGGCGAGTTCCCGCAGGCCCGTGGCGGTGAACTCGACGTTGAGCTGGAACCCTCCGGTGCACAGCTCTTCGACGGTCGGGTCGTATCCGAGCACGATCAGACCGCCGGTATGGCCCCGGAGGATGCGCTCGAGCCCGTCGCGCAACATGGTTCCCGGGGCGAGCGTCGCCAGGACGGCGCGCCTGCGCTCGTCGGCTTGTTTGTCGTTTTGCACGTAAGTGACCCCCGCTGGTTCACACGGCTAGTACGCAGTTTACCGACGTAACCGGCTCCTCACCGGATGTGTGTCAGAGCGTCCCAGACGTTCTCCGCCTCGGTGACGGTGAACCCGGGGGCGAAGGTGGAGGTGCGCAGCGGTTCGCGGACGGCCACGACCTCACCGCGCCGGCTTCTCGGCGCGGGGTCGAGGCGGGGCGGGGTGACGACCTCCATCGAGCCGGCCGGGACCAGCGCGCGGGTGAAGCCCAGGCGGGCGGCCTCGGCGAGGCGGCGGCGGACCTCCCGGACCGGGCGCAGCTCTCCGGCCAGCCCGACCTCGCCCATCGCGATCAGGCCTTGGGGGAGCGGGTTGTCTCCGGCGGCGCTGACGACCGAGAGCATCAGGGCCAGGTCGACGGCCGGGTCGGTGAGGCGGATGCCGCCGACGGTGGCGGTGAAGACGTCACAGCGGCCGATCTTGGCGTTGAGGCGGCGCTCCATGACGGCCAGGACCATCGCGACGCGGTAGGAGTCGAGGCCGGAGGAGGTGCGCCGGGGCTGGGGGGCCTCGGTGGGGCCGACGAGGGCCTGGAGTTCGGCGGGGATGGGGCGGGTGCCCTCGATCGTCACGGTCACGCAGGTGCCCGGCACGGGTTCGGGGTGGCGGGAGACGAAAAGGCCGCTCGGGTCGGTGATGCCGGTGATGCCCTTCTCATGGAGGTCGAAGCAGCCGACCTCTTCGATCGGGCCGAACCTGTTCTTGATCGCCCGGACCATGCGCAGCCGCGAGTTGCGGTCACCCTCGAAGTGGAGGACGACGTCGACGAGGTGTTCCAGCACACGCGGCCCGGCGATCGAGCCGTCTTTGGTGACGTGGCCGACCAGGACGGTCGCCATGCCGCGCTCCTTGGCCAGCCGGACCAGGTTCCCGGCGACCTCGCGGACCTGGGTGACCCCGCCCGGCACGCCGGTCGCCTCGGTGGAGCCGATGGTCTGGACCGAGTCGACGATCAGCAGCTTCGGGTTGACGCGCTCGACGTGGGTGACCAGGGCGCCCAGATCGGTCTCGGCGGCCAGGTAGAGGTGGTCGACCACGGCGCCGATTCGGTCGGCCCGCATGCGCACCTGCGAAGCGGACTCCTCACCGGTCACATAGAGCACGGTCTCGCGCCGCCCGGCATGGGCCGCAGCCTCAAGCAGCAGCGTCGACTTGCCGATGCCCGGCTCCCCGGCCAGCAGCACCACCGCGCCGGGCACCAGCCCGCCCCCGAGCACCCGGTCGAGCTCGCTCACCCCGGTCGGCCTGGCATGGGCGACCTCGGCCTTGACCTGCCCGATCGGGATGGCCGGCGAGGTGATCGCGCCCGCCTTGACCTCGGTCACCCCGGCCCGGACCCCGGCCTCTTCGACCGTGCCCCACGCCTGGCACTCCCCGCACCGGCCGACCCATTTGACGGTCACCCAGCCGCACTCGCCACACCGATAGGACACCTTGGTCGCTTTAGCCACGAGCCGCAGGCTACCGGCGCCCCCCGACAGATTCGGCAACCGCAACGTCACCGGCCACCCGCACGGGGCCTCTCTTACCAGCGTCCGGGGGTGAGCTCGCGCGAATCAGGAAAGCTCCGCTTCCGCTGAGCAGAGCGACCGTCTCAGAACGCTGGGCAGAGCGCGCGGTCATGCCGGGACGCTGAGCAGGGTGGTCATGTCGGGACGCTGAGCAGGGCGGCCATCTCAAGACGGTCAGAAGAGCCGCCATCTCAGGATGTTCGGGTAGGCGATTTCCAGGCCCTCGGTCTCGGCGATGGCCGCCCTCGCGACCGTGTGGGCGAACTCGATCTTCAGGACCGCTTCCAGGTCGGCGCGGCGTTCGAAGACCATCCGCAGGTCGAGTTCCTGCCGGGACCACCCCTGCCGGGCCCAGAAGGCCTCCACGGCCTCCGGTGAGTAGGTCGGCACCGTTGCCGAGAACCAGCGTCCGAACGAGCCCCGTGTCGCGTCCAGGTCGACGATGAAGGCCGCGCCGCCCTTTCGCAGGACCCGTGACAACTCGGCCAGGCCCGGTTCGCAGCCGGGGCCGAAGAAGTAGGCCCAGCGGGCCATCGCCACGTCGACCGAGTGGTCGGGGAGGGGGATCTCCTGGGCGGTCGCCGTGTGAACCGTCACGTTCGGCACGCGGGCGCAGCGGCGGCGGGCGAGGGCGGCCAGGTCGCCGTGGGGTTCGACGCCGATCACCGACGACGCCTCCAGGGCGAGGCCGGGCAGGTGGTAGCCGGTGCCGCAGCCGATGTCGAGGACGGTGGCGCCGGTCCACGGGCGGAGGGCGCGCATGGCCGACTCGACCTGCCGGTCGGGGTCGACCGCGTGGTTCTCCAGCTCGTAGACGGCGGGGGTGTTCCAGATGTTGGGGCTCGGCACGGCGCCCTTGACGATGCTGGCCATGACGCAACCCTAGGTTCGCCTCGACCGGACACGCGCCCGCTTAGGCTGGCAGGGTGAGCAAGAGTCGTGGCGAGCGTACATATATCGGAAGGAGCGAGGTCGTCCGGGTGCCCAATGCGAAGATCGCGTTGTCGACCGCATCGGTCTATCCCGAGCGAACCCCCGACGCCTTCGAGCTCGCGGCACGCCTGGGTTACGACGGCGTCGAGATCATGGTCGGGCAGGATCCGGTCAGTCAGGACGTCGACGTGCTCCAGCGTCTCCGCGACCACTACGAGCTGCCCATCCTCGCGATCCACGCGCCCTGTCTGCTGGTCACCCAGCGGGTGTGGGGCAAGGACCCGTGGCTCAAGCTGCGCAAGGCCCAGGCCGCCGCCGAGCGGCTGGGCGCCGGCACCGTCGTGGTGCATCCCCCTTTCCGCTGGCAGCGTGACTACGCCCGTGACTTCGAGATCGGGCTGGCCCGCATGCGCGACGAGACCGACGTGGTCTTCGCGGTCGAGAACATGTTCCCCCTCCGGGCCCGGGGCAACGAGGTCGTGCCCTACTCACCCGACTGGAACCCCCTCGACTACGACTTCCCCAACGTCACCCTCGACCTGTCCCACACGGCGGTGTCCGGGTCGGACGCCATGGAGATGGCCACCAAGCTGGGCGACCGGCTGGCCCACCTTCATCTGGCCGACGGCGTCGGCACCACGAACAAGGACGAACACCTCGTACCGGGACGGGGCAACCAGCCCTGCGCTCCCATGCTGGAGCGCCTCGCCAACGCGGGCTATGGTGGGCTGATCGTGCTGGAGATCAACACGCGGAGGGCGGCGACCCGCACCGAGCGGATCGACGACCTGGCCGAGGCGCTGGCCTTCGCCCGGCTCAACTTCGCCGCCTCGTCCGCGAGGAAATGAGCGCTACAACCCCATGAGTCACCTGGTCTTCGACGCGCCCAGGGTGGCCGAGGCGTACGACGCGGCCCGACCGGAATACCCCGCCGCGCTCTACGACGCCCTGTCCGAACTGTCCGGCACGACGCTCGACGGCGCCACCGTGGTCGACGTCGGCGCCGGGACCGGCATCTCCTCCCGCGGCATGCAGCGGCGGGGCGCCCGGGTGGTGGCCGCCGATCTCGCCGGGCACATGCTGGCCTATCACGACGGCGCCTCCGTGCTGGCCGACGGCAACGTGTTGCCCTTCCGCGACGGCTCGGCCGACCTGGTGACCTACGCCCAGGCGTGGCACTGGCTCGACCCGGCGCGGTCGATCGAGGAGGCCAAGCGGGTCAGCAGGACGGCCGTCGCCGGATGGTGGAATTCCGTCGACACCGGCAAGGCCGACTGGCTGGCCCAATGTCAGATCAGGTTGTCCGACGTGCCGGGCTACACCGGGCCCGAGGGCCGGGACCTGCCGGCCATCGCGCGGGCGATGACCGAGGGCGGGCTCGACGTCCGCGACCGGTGGGTCCACTGGACCCGTCACGTGCGGCTCGACGTCTTCCTGACCAACCTGCGCTCCCACTCCTACATGGCCCGGCTCGACCCGGAAAGGGCCGACGAGCTGATCGAGCGCGAGCGGGCCGAACTCCTGCGCGTCCGCCCTGGTGGTGATCTTGTCGTGCCGATGCGCGTTTACCTCGCGGTCGGCAGGAAAGAGCCCGCCGGATGACGGAACAGCGGCGGCGCAGGCCCGGCAGACGGCCCGGATCACTCGACACCCGGGGTGAGATCATCACCGCGGCCCGGGGGGTCTTCGCGGAGAAGGGGTTCGACAAGGCGACGGTCCGGGGCATCGCCCGTGCGGCGAACGTCGACCCGGCCCTGGTCCACCACTATTTCGACACGAAGGAGGGCCTGTTCGTCGCGGCCATGCAGTTCCCGGTCGAGCCGAGCGTGGCGGTGCCGATGATCCTGGCCGGGCCGCGCGAGGAGCTGGGGGAGCGGCTGATCAGGTTCATCCTGACGGTCGCCTCCGACGAAGACCGGCGGGCCCCGATCATCGCGATGATCCGGTCGGCGATGTCGAACGAGCAGGCCGCCACGATGGTGCGCGAGTTCCTCGGCGAGGCGGTGCTCCAGCGGCTCGCCCAGGGGCTGGGCATCGATCCGATCAGGATCGAGGCGGCCTTCGGGCAGATGATCGGCGTGGTGATGTTGCGGTATATCGTCAAGATCGAGCCGATCGCGTCGGCGACGCCCGACGAGCTGGTCGCCCTGCTCGCGCCCACGTTGCAGCGATATGTCGACCCCTGACGGAGCGCCTTCTAGAGGTTTGTTCTAGGGTCTGATTATGGTGACCACGATGGCGATGAGGAGGCCCCAATGTTGCTGGTCTGCATAATCGGGCTGCTGATGACGGCGCTGACGATCGCGGTGGTGGCCAGGCGGGTGGGCTTCCTCTATCGGCTCGCCACTGTCGGCGAACCGGCGCCCGAACGTATCGAATACGCCCGCGCGAACATCGGGACCGAGATAAAGGCCCAGTTGGTCGAGGTGTTCGGGCAGAAGAAGCTGCTCAAGTGGACGCCCTCGGGCATCGCCCACTTCTTTGTCATGTGGGCGTTTTTCATTCTTTTGACCGTTTATCTGGAAGCCTACGGCGCGATGATCCAGGGCGCCGTCACCGGGCGGCCCGACTTCCACATCCCGCTGATCGGCCGCTGGCCGGTGCTGGGCTTCCTGCAGGACTTCATCGCGCTGGCCGCGCTGCTCGGCCTGGTCGCCTTCGCCGTGATCCGGATCAGGAACGCGCCCTCGAAGCTCGGCCGCGACTCCCGCTTCTCGGGGTCCCACCTGGGCGGCGCGTGGCTCATCCTGTTCATGATCTTCAACATCATCTGGTCGCTGTTCCTGTTCCGGGGCGCCGCGATCAACACCGGCAACTTCCCCTACGAGTCGGGGGCGTTCGTCTCCGAGCTCGTGGCGCGGATCCTGCCGACGTCGTCACTGCTGGAAGAGATCGCGCTGCTGCTGCACATCGGCCTGATGCTGGTCTTCGCGGTGATCGTGGTCAACTCCAAGCACCTGCACATCTTCACCGCCCCGCTGAACGTGTTGTTCTCCCGTCGTCCCGACGGTCTGGGCGCGGCCCAGGAGATGCGCAGCGGCGGGAAGGTGCTCGACTTCGAGGAGGCCGACCCGGAGACCGACGTCTTCGGCCGCGGCAAGATCGAGGAGACGAGCTGGAAGGGCTTCCTCGACTTCTACACGTGCACCGAGTGCGGCCGCTGCCAGTCGCAGTGCCCGGCGTGGAACACCGACAAGCCGCTGTCGCCCAAGATGCTCATCCTCGACCAGCGTGACCACGCCTTCGCGGTCGCGCCCTACCTGCTGATGAGCGAGGAGCAGCGCGCCCACGCCGGTCAGGACGTGCTGGCCCTGCTGGAGAAGCCCCTCGTCGGCGAGCAGGGCGTCATCCACCCCGACGTGCTCTGGTCGTGCACCAACTGCGGGGCCTGCGTCGAGCAGTGCCCGGTCGACATCGAGCACATCGACCACATCCTCGACATGCGCCGCTACCAGGTCATGATCGAGTCGGCCTTCCCGTCCGAGGCCGGCGTGATGCTGAAGAACCTGGAGAACAAGGGCAACCCGTGGGGCATGCCCGAGATGAAGCGGGCCGAGTGGATCGAGGAGCTCGACTTCGAGGTCGAGATGATCGACGAGAAGATGCCGGAAGACACCGAATACCTCTTCTGGGTCGGCTGCGCGGGCGCGCTCGAAGACCGGGCGAAGAAGACCACCAAGGCGGTCGCCGAACTGCTGCACATCGCGGGCGTGAAGTTCGCGGTGCTCGGGCCGATGGAGGCGTGCACGGGCGACCCGGCCCGCCGCCTGGGCATGGAGTTCCTGTTCAACATGCTGGCCCAGCAGAACATCGAGACGCTCAACGAGGCCGGGGTCAAGAAGATCGTGGCCACCTGTCCTCACTGCTTCAACACCCTGGCCAACGAATATCCGCAGCTCGGCGGGCACTTCGAGGTCGTACACCACACGCAGTTGTTGTCTCATCTGGTCGACACCGGGAAGCTGACCCCGATCACGCCGATCGAGGAGAAGATCACCTACCACGACCCGTGCTTCCTCGGGCGGCACAACAAGGTCTACTCGCAGCCGCGCGACATCATGGCCAAGGTGCCCGGCGTCACGACGCAGGAGATGCACCGCCACAAGGACCGCGGCTTCTGCTGCGGCGCCGGCGGTGCGCGGATGTGGATGGAGGAGCGCATCGGCAAGCGCATCAACACCGAACGGGTCGACGAGGCGCTCACCACCGATCCCGACACGGTGTCCACCGCCTGCCCGTTCTGTCTCGTGATGCTCGGCGACGCGATCAACGAGAAGAAGAACAGCGGCAAGGCGAAGGAGACGCTGGAAGTCGTCGACGTGGCCCAGCTCTTGATCAAATCCATCAAGGGCTGACTAGACCATTGATCGATTGTCGAATCCGCTGGTCAGGGCCACATGCGCGCCACCCTGTTCTCCACATAACGGGAGAATCACGGTAGCCTCAACGTTGGCTCAATCAACGGGGAGGGGGCTGAACGGTGGCCGTGGTCGTCACAGACGCGGAAGTGACTCTTGCCGACGTGCTCTCCCTGCGGATGGCGATCGACCATCCGCTGGAGGCGGGCACGCATCTGGTGCTCCGGCACCGCGGCACCGGCTCGGAACGGAAGGTGCGGCTCGGGACCCCGGGCCGCCCGGCCAAGGACGCCACCGTCGCCGTCTCGCTGGCGGGATTGAAGCTCACCCCCGGCCGCTGGGACGCCTACCTTCAGCAGAGTGGTCCCCGCACCCGCATGCAGAGCGTCGACCCGGGCTTCTCGCTCGACCGCCTCGACGCCTACGCGCTCGGCCGCCGGACCATGTCCTACCGGGCCTACCGCACCCGCAACGGCTTCCTGGCCATCAAGATCGCCGATGCCGAGCCGGTCGCCGACGTGCGGGCGGTCTGGTTCCGCGAGGGCCGGTTCGAGGTGACGGGGCTGCTGGCGTACACGGGGCTGGGAGACGACGACCAGCACCACCGCGCCCGGCTCTCCCTGAGGCACAGTGACGCCACCGTGACCGCGACGGCCACGGTCCAGGGTGTACGGTTTCACGCCGCCCTCTCCCTGTGCGACGTCCTGGCCGCCACCCCCGACTCCGAGGGGGTGTGGGAGCCCTCCCTCGAAGTCGACGGGGTCGACGGCCCGATGGCTTTGGGAGCGCTCCTCGACGACGTGGAGGGCAAACGCCGCCGCGTCCACTATCCGGCGACGAAGATCGACGGTGTCCCGATCAAACCGAGCTTCTCGCCCGCCGACCATCTCCGGCTCGAGGTGGGCACGGCGTGAAGATCACGTTCCTGGTGCCGTCCGCGTACGGGATGCGCGGAGACATACGGGCGATGCTGAACCTCGCGGCCGCCCTGACCAGCGGGCACCAGGTCGAGGTGGTCAGCGTCAAGCGCACCAGGGACGCCCCGTTCTTCCCCGTCGACCCCGCGATCAGGCTGCGCTGGCTGGTCGACGCCCGGCCCGGCCGTCACCTGCTGCCGCGCGGCCAGGTGCGCACCGAGGTCGCCCTCTGGCGGGCGCTGCGTGCCATCCGCTCCGACGTGCTGGTCACCGCCCGGCCGGGCCTGAGCGTGCAGTCGGCCCGCTATGCCCCCCGCGAGGTGGTCAGGATCGCCCGCGAGTGGACCCGGCCGGCCGTGCCGACCCCCGTCCAGCGCTACTACCCGCGCCTCGACGCCGTGGTGACCAGCACCGACGCCGGGCGCTGCGAGTGGACGCGGCTGCTCGACGACGAGCTCAGCGTGCACACCATCCCCGACCCGCTGCCCAAGGGCCCGTGGCCGAGGTCGCGCATGGACAACCGGATCATCAGCGCCGGGGGCAGGTGGGTGGCCGACAAGGCGTTCGACCGGCTGATCAGGGCCTTCGCGATGGTCGCCGACAAGCGGCCCGACTGGCGGCTGCGCCTCTACGGCGCCGGCTCGGAGGAGAAGCGGCTGCGCGCCCTGGTGGCCGAGCTCAGCCTGCACAACCACGTCTATTTCATGGGCACCACTCCCGACCTGCCCGGCGAGTTCGCCAAGGCGTCGATCGTGGCCGTCCCGTCGCGCCACGAGGTGCTCGGCATGACCGTGAACGAGGCGCTCAGCACGGGGGTGCCCATCGTGGGCTTCGACGGCCCGAAGGGGCTGGCCCAGTTCGTGCGTCCCGGGGTCGACAGCGTGCTGGTCAGCGAGGGGACCGGGGAGATCGAGGCCTATGCGGGGGCGTTGCTCTCGCTGGTCGACGACGAGCGCAAACGTATGACGCTGGCCGCCGGGGCGCTCGAATCGGCCACGCAGCGCGCCGCCATCGCCATCGCCGCCCGCTGGCAGGACTTGATGTATGGTTTGCGCTCCAGAGCCTGACCCCCGTGGAATAACAGATCCCGAGCCCCCAAATCCGGAAGCCCGGGACTGTGATCTTCAGCTTCAGCGACTCGCCGAAGTCCGCAACCCGAGCGCGTTGTCGAGCTCCTCCAAGGTCAGTCGGTCATCCGTGAAGTTGACGGCCTCCAGAACCTCGGCGTAAAGCGCGATTTCGTCCAACGCGACACGGTCATGGACCCGGGAGTCCAAGTCGTCGTGCCCCACCGCGTCGTCCTTCCTTCCGCAGCCCACACCCTCTTCGAGGTTACGTCCGCGTCGGTTTCGGCGACATGGCCCATCGGGACCATTCCCGCCACCGGACCCCCCTCGACTAACCATTTCCCGCTAAGCGCGATCACAATTCGGTCAATTTCCCAAGGTGGGTGGGACCTGATTGCTAAAGGATGATTTGTCGGTCTTTGCGGGGTAAGGGGGATCTGGCGGTCAGGAGTGGTACAACCACTCCGAGGTGATCTCCGAGACGGGCCTTCCGGGCATCCGCAACGGCGAAGGAACCGTGTCGTCGCGCTCGTGAATCAACTTCCCAGAGACCGCGGAAGCCAACGGGAATCCTCTTTCCGGCACCGCCGTGCCGATCATGGCAGACCATGCCAGACCTGTGGCGTAGGCCGCGCCGAGCAGTGTCGAGGCGGCCTCGCGGCCCGGCGGGGACAACACGTCGGGCAGGGCGCCTTCTGCGGGCCACAGGGCCCTCAGCGGGTGGGCCGAATCGTCAAGGGCCTCGCGCGCGGCCCGGCGCACCTCGTCGTCGAGCAGGGGGAAGACATCTGTCACCTGAGCGTCAGCCACCGTTGACAGGTCACAGGCGAGGAGGCTCGCGGCGGCCAGGCGCGGGTCGACGCCCCGGCCGGCCAGGTAGCCCAGTGCCTCGGTCAGGTCGTAGAAGGTGTGCTGGAAGTGGTCCTTCGGGGCGGTCTCGTGGATGGTCGTACTGGTCAGATGGGGTGGCAACCGGTGCAGCCAGTGTCTGGCCAGGTCTGACACCCGGTCGACGTGGCCGTGGTCGAGCCAGGGTTGCCGCAGCAGGGGCTCGATCATCACCGTGAGGGCCTGGGCGCGCGGCCGGAAGCGCGGGTCGTCGCTCAGCACGGTCGCGACCTCCGCCGCCAGCCCGGCCAGGCGCAGCGCGGTCTCGTGGGCCCCGGCGGCCAGCCTCTCCCTGTACGGCTCCAGCAACGACTCCAGCCGCACCCCCGGCAGCCACCTGACCCAGTCGTCTCCCGGCAGCGGCCGGCCCAGGAACTCGCCGAACATGGTCAGCAACTGCTCGTTGCCGTCGAAGGCCGGCGCGTAGGCGCACCACATGACGACGCCCCACACCACCGCCACGGGCGAGGTCACCTCGGGGGCGAACAGGTCTTTCAGCGGGCCCGGGACGAGCGGGAAGTCGTCCTGGCTCAGCCCCCGGTGGGCCGCCAGGATGGCCCTGATCCGCTCGGCCACCTCCGGCAGCACGTCGGGCCCCACGAACCCCTGCGTCGATCCCCGGTCGGCCGCGAAGTCGGGGCCTTGCGGCACCAGCCACCACGGGATGGCGGGGTTGACGCGTACACAGGTGTTGCGCACCCCGGGCTCGGCCGGGGGCGGCGCCAGCATCCACTGGCCGTCGGCGTCGCGCCGGTACCAGCGCGCGCCCAGCCCGAAGATCCAGCACGAGCCGTCGTGGGCCGACAGCCCACGGCGGGCGAGCGCCTCGGCGCGTGACTCCATCCGGCGGAGCGACCACTGCGGGTCGGCCACCATCGCCCGGACGTCCTGCTCCACGGCCGCGAAACCGTCAAACTGCACGAGCCACATGCTAGAACATGTGAAACTTTCACCCGCCTGAGCTGGATAAATGGCTCTGAGCTGGGGGACCTGCGGCACAACCTCTTGGCATGTCCGCTGTTGTTCCACTTCGATGGTCTTCGTGACGGACACCCAGCAGGCCAAGACCGACGCGGACCAGCCGGAAAACGTTCCCTCCGCCAGGCGGAGATGGCTCGGCCAACCAGGCGACCTGACCGCGCTGGGCATCTGGTTCTGCTGGCACGTCGCGACGTACGTCTACATGGTTCTGGCCGCCCCCGGCCGGACCGAGGCGCCCCTCCTCGACCGGCTGACGCCCTGGGACGCCGAGAACTTCATCACGATCGCCCAATACGGCTACGACGGCGCTCCCGGGATGACCGACGCGCCCAAGCTGGTGGCGTTCTTCCCAGGGCTGCCGCTGCTGCTGCGTGATCTCAACTGGCTGGTGCCCAACTATGACCTGCTGATCGTGCTGGTGTCGGTCGTGGGGAGCGCGGTGGTCGCCGTGTTCCTGTCGCGGCTGAGCGAGTCGTACAAGGAGGGGACGGGCACCTGGACGGTGCTGGCGTTCTTCCTGTCGCCGTTCGCGGTGTTCATGTGGGCGGGCTACTCCGAGGCCCCGTTCCTGGCGCTGGCGATCCCGGCCTGGTTGCTGGCCCGTCAGGGCCGCTGGGAGTGGGCGGCCGTCTGCGCGGCGTTCGCCTCGTCGATCAGGATCACCGGGTTGTTCCTCGCGCTGGGCCTGGCGGTCATGTTCCTGGTCTCGGAGAACGGGCTGCGCGCCGACTGGCGGAAGCTGTTCTGGCTCGTGGTGCCGGGGTTGCCGGTGCTGGCGTACATGATCTTCCTGAAGATCCGGGTCGGCGACTGGATGGCCTGGAACGCCGCCCAGGCGCAGTACTGGGGGCGCTATCCCGTCGACCCGGTCGAGGTGCTGACGAACACCTGGAACCGGTCGCTGGAGGAGCCGGTGCTCGCGACGTCGTATCGTGAGGAGATCATCGCGGCGTTCGTGCTGGTCATCCTGATCGTCTGGCAACTGGTGCGGCGGAGATGGGCGGAGTTCGCCTACCTGGCACCCCAGGCGGTCGCGTTGCTGGCGATGTCCTCGTTCTACATGTCGGTCGGGCGGGCATCGTTGTTGTGGTGGCCGCTCTACATCGGGGTCGGCATCGCCGCGGCGCGCAACAAATGGGCGTTCATGGCGTATGTCGCGGTGGCGGCGCCGGTCATGGCGATCAATGTAGGAAACTTCACCACGGGGGCCTGGGTTGGCTGAGGTGTTCGCTCTGGACGACGACCTGCCGTCGATCGATCCGACGGCGTGGATCGCGCCGGGCGCGGTCGTGGCCGGCCGCGTCCGCGTCGGCACGCACGCGAACGTCTGGTACGGCAGCGTGCTACGGGGAGACGACGAGTCCATCGAGGTCGGCGCCCAGTGCAACGTCCAGGACCTGTGCTGCCTCCACGCCGACCCCGGCTTCCCCGCGGTCCTCGAACCAAGGGTCAGCGTCGGCCACAAGGCGGTGGTCCACGGCGCATACGTGGAGACGGGCGCCCTGATCGGCATCGGCGCCATCCTCCTGAACGGCGCCTACATCGGCGCGGGCACCTTGGTGGCCGCGGGCGCACTGGTGACCCCGGGCAAACGATTCCCCGGCGGCGTGCTGTTGGCGGGCTCACCCGCGAAGATCATCCGAGATCTGGACGAAGACGACGTCGCGACGTTCGCGGAAACCCCAGACCGCTATATGGAGAAGGCAAGGCGTCACGCCCGAGCCCGCCGCTGGTGACTAACCCGGTGTCCTGATCATCCACGCCCGACTGTCACACATTTGTCGCTTTGGTACCGACGCGGGCGCGCCCGCGTCCGGACCGAGGAACGCGGGAGAGCGAAGCGAACCGTAGTGACGAGGGAAGACGCGGGCATGAGGGCGCCCGCGTCCGCCGAGCCCGGAGGGCTCGGCCAATAACAGGGTTCGGGTTGCGCCTCGCCGCTGATGGCAGGAAAGTCGTGTCTTGATACGTCTTCCCGCCATCTCCCCCAAGGCTCTTCATGACGAACCAGACTGACAGTTTCCCCGACCTCATGAGCGACGACTCGTTCGAAGTCGTCATGCGTGGATACAGCCGCCGTCAGGTGCATGACTACATGATCCGCACCCGGAACCAGATTCGTGATCTTGAGGAGCGTCTGGCACGTACCATCGACCAAGCCGAGCAGAGCCGGCTGGAGCTCGCCGAGGCCCGCCGGAAGCTGACCGAGGCTCCGCAGAGCCCCGACGAGCTGGGCGAGCGACTGAGCCAGATTCTCAAGCTGGCCCACGAAGAGGCGCGTGCGAACAAGGAGGCCTCGGAGAGCGCGGCCTCGCAGATGCGCGACCAGGCGGCGACCGAGGCCGACCGTGTGGTGTCGACGGCGCGGGAGCAGGCCGACTCGATCAGGTCGGCGGCGCAGGAGGAGGCCGAGCGGCGCATCCACGACGCGACGGCGTCGGCCGAGCGGCTGCTGGCGCAGGCCGGGGCCGAGGCGGAGGAGAAGGTGGCGACGGCCAACGCCGAGGCCGAGGAGACGTTGCGGGACGCGCGGGCCGAGGCCGACCGGCGGGTGACCGCCGCGACGCTGGAGGCCGAGAAGCTGGTGGCCGAGGCGAACGCGGTGTCGGAGCAGACCTTGACTTCGGCCAAGCAGCGTGCGGGTTACCTTGACGAGCACACCGGTCGGCGTGTGGTCTATCTGACCGACACCCACACCGAGGTGATGCGCCGGCTGAACGAGATCGGCGCCGTGCTGGGTGACCTGCTGCACCGGGAGCAGGCCGCCGGTGCGCTGATCGACGAGGCGTCGGTGCTGCCGCCGGCTCCGTCGATCGACGAGGAGCTCCCGGTCGAGCGGGTGGAAGAGGACGAGGTTCCGGCGTCGGCCGCGCAGCCGGCAGCCGCGCCTTCCCCGGCCGCCGCCGGTCCCGCCGTGCTGGCCGATCAGGCCGCCGAGGAGGATGACTCCGAAGACGAGCACGTGATCGTCGATCACGACCCGGCCGTCGAGGCCGCGCCGGTTGACCTGCGACGCGGGCTGCCTCCGATGGATGCCCGCGGCGCGTGAGCGGTGGAGATGGGCCCGCCAATGGGGTGGCGGCGGGCCCATCGCCGATCGTGAGCGGGGACGGCTGCCGGTCGTACCCGCTGTTCGACTCCGGCCGGCGTCGTCGGCGGCCGGTGTGGTGCCCCGTGAGAGCGCCTCTTCGTTGGCTGGCACCAGTGGAAAGCGCCCCCACGGGGGTCTGTGGTTAATTTGTGTACGAGAAAGCGGAAGCCTCCGCCCCCGATAGGGTCGGAGGCTTCCGCGCTTGCGGTGGGAATCTGTCCGACAGACACGTCAAGGATCCGCCGTGTTGGCACGTTCCTCCTGATCGCGTAACAACTGGCGTAATCCTTCCGGCTCGTCCGCGTCGATGGTCATCGCGCAGCCGGCCTCCCGCTGGGCGGAACTGAGGGGATGGTGGCGGGTTGCCCACCACCGTCCCGCATCGCTCCGCCAGATAGTCCATTCCGGATACTCGCGGGCAATTTCGGCAAGATGCCGGTCAAAGGACATCTGCCCACCTTTCCCTCGCCGAGCCGCCCCGGGTGTACCCCGATCTCCTTGACGTCTCCCTATCAAGGTGCGGGACATCTCTAGAGAAGACAAGATCCTGGGAGGACAGGTCCACCTATCGTCCGATTTTTCAACTTGAACTACGCATCGAAGTCGTACTGGAGTACATACGACGCGGCGTCGAGTGTCATCTCGTTCAGCTCAACCGGTATGCCTCCCGAGGTGTACGCCGTGCGCACGACGACGATGATCGGGTTCCCCGGTGGCAGATGCAGGAGCTCGGCCTCCTGCGGCTGGGGCATGCGTGCGCGTAACTCCTCGGTGAAGTGGGCCGGAAGATATCCGAGGTCGCCCAGCCGGGCGTAGACGCCGCCGGGACCGGTGTCGGGCAGGGTGATGGCGGTCCCCTCCACCAGGTCGGCGGGGAAGTGGGAGACGGCCAGTTGCACGGGCCTGCCGTCGACGTTGTAGCGCCGTCGGCGGATCCAGACCTCGTCGACGTCGAGGACGCGCCCGATGTCCTCGCTCGCCGGCAACCGTTCGATGTGGACCTCGTCGACGGTGTAAGCACGACCCCGGGTGTCGGAATCCCAGATCGCCCGCCCCTGCCCCCACTGTTCACGGGACAGACGGCGTGACCCATGTCGCCTGATGGGTCGAAACAGCCTCACGTATACCCCCGAACCTCGCCGCGGAACAGCCAGGCCCTCATTGATGAGTACGGCCAGCGCCTGCCGTGCGGTGGCGCGGGCGATGCCGTACTCGGTCATGAGGGCGTTTTCGCCCGGTAGCCGCTCCCCATCGCGGAGTTCACCGGACAGGATCTGCGTGCGCAGCCTGTCGGCGATACGCCGGTAAATGGGGGGCTCGTGATGCACCGGGGACTCGGTCACGTTTGATCACCCTCTGTCACCAACGGGGGGTTAGCGTCTCCAGAGAACTTGCCCCGTCTTGTCCACGATCGCACAGAGAGAATGGTTGGTCCCGAGCCTAATTTGAGCGGATCGTGCCCCTGTGGCGATCTTCAGCGGTTAGTGCAGCCCATTACCCTGGAACGGTCCTAGCCGCTATTCACCCGGCCCACCAACGCTGCGTCATGACCGCAGCCAGGACCGCACCTGTCGTGTTCAGCAGGATGTCATCGACTGACGACACACGGTGGAGCTCCAGGCCGTATTGAAGTAACTCGACGGTAAGAGATCCGGCCGCCGCGACGGCCGCGACGATCTTCAAACGAGCCAACTTTTGAGACCTGAGGGGCAAAAGCGCGCCCAGTGCGGCGAACACCAGCAGGTTGCCTCCGACCTGCACGAACGCCGTCCCGGCCGGTCCCGTCACAACCTGTGCAAGATCGTGAAACGGGACCAGACCGACCGCCCGGTCAGGAGCCGACGGGTCACCGGGAGTGAGGATCATCCAGAGCCAGGGCGCCGTGCCGATCACGATGAAGACGTCCGCGTACGCCGTCCGCGCAGGTTCCGGGTGGTTGGAACGCTCCCGGAGCCGAGTGAGCAGGTGGGCGACACCCCATCCGGCGGGAATGGTCAAGAGGGTGGCGATGACGACATGTCCCCATAGATCCCACGCCAGCAACATGACTGTGTCCTTTTTGGCATCCATCGGGCCCGTTGTTCCGGACACCCCATGGCATTTGCGGTCAGGTCTAAATGCGACAAAGAACTTAGCCGTAAACGGTCACCAGAAGGTGGCCCATTGGGAAGCCGACCCTTGGTGACGCATTGGGCTGCCGAGTCAGGATATTTCTGGAGATGATGTCTGGCATGAGCATCACCCGCGCCGGCTGTGCCGCGCTCGACTCCGCCGACCCCCTTCGCGGTTTCCGTGCGGAGTTCGTCCTGCCGGAGAACGTGGTCTACATGCTCGGCAACTCGCTCGGCGCGTTGCCGCGGCGCACGATCGAGGCCGTCTCCCACACGGTCACCACCGAATGGGGTCGTGACCTGGGGCAGAGCTGGAACACCGCCGGATGGTGGGACCTGCCCGAGGTGATCGGCGACCGGATCGGGAACCTGATCGGCGCCGGGCCCGGCACGGTGCTCACCGGAGAGTCGACCTCCGTCTCGATCTTCAAAGTGATGTCGGCGGCCGTCCGGCTGCGTCCGGGCCGCCGCACTGTCGTCGTCGAGTCGGAGGGCTTTCCGACCGATCGGTACGCCGTCCAGGGGCTCGCGGCGGGCTTCGACCTGAACGTGCGAGATTTCGGTCCCGACGATTCGCTCGCCGACCGCCTCGACGACGACGTGGCCGTGGTGCTGCTGTCCCACGTCGACTACCGGACCGGCGCGCTGCGCGACCTGGCCGCCGACACCGCGTCGGCGCACGCCGCCGGGGCGCTGGTGATCTGGGACCTCTGCCACAGCGCCGGGGCGCTGCCCGTGGAGGTGGGCGCGGCCGACTTCGCGGTCGGGTGCACGTACAAATATCTGAACGGCGGGCCCGGAGCGCCGGCCTATCTCTACTGCGCGCCCGCGCACCTGGCGGAGGCCGAGCCGGTGCTGCGCGGCTGGCACGGGCACGCCGCGCCCTTCGCCTTCGAGGCCGACTACCGGCCCGCCGACGGCGTTCGCCGCTTCGGCGCCGGCACCCCGCCGATCCTGTCGATGAGCGCGCTCGGCGCCTCGCTGGAACTGTGGGAGAAGGTCGACATCAGGTCGGTGCGGGCCAAGAGCGTGGCGCTGACCGAACTGTTCATCGCGTTGACCGAGCCGCTCGGGCTCGACCTGGCCACCCCGCGCGACCCGGTCGCCCGCGGCAGCCAGATCAGCTTCCGGCACGAGCACGGCTACCCGATCATGCGGGCTCTGCTCGACCACGGGGTGCACGGCGACTTCCGCGCCCCCGACATCATGCGGTTCGGGTTCACCCCGCTCTACCTGCGCTACGTCGACGTGTACGACGCCGCCGACACCCTCGCCGAGATCATCGGCAAGGGCATCTGGCGGGACGAGCGTTATCAGCGCCGGGTGACGGTCACCTAACGCGTCTTGGCCTTGTCGGCGACGATCTCGGCGGCCAAGGCGACGCATTCGGCGCAGATCCGGCCGCCCTCGCCGTAGACCATGTGCAGGTGTGGGTTCGGCGGCTTGCGGCAGAACGAGCAGGCCGCCGCGCGCCGCGTCTTGCGGGCCGAGAACGGGTGGGTGAAGTTGCGGGTGAAGCGCTTACGGGCGGCCTGCTTCGACACGCCGAGGCGGTCGCCGATGGCCGTCCAGGAGGTGCCCGCGGCGCGGGCGTCGCGGACCGCCAGATCGATCAGGGCGTCGGCGTCGCGGGTCATCTCCTGGCTCAGCTCGTTGGCTGCGGCCAGGGTGTCCAGCGGGTCAGAGGGGTTGGCCGCGCGTTTGCGTGCGCGGGCGAGTAACTCTGATGGCTCCATATCGACAACATTAGGTTGTCATCTGGGTCAGAGCAACTTGCCGAGCCGTTTCGGCGCGACGAGCCGGTAGCTCTCCTCGACCCAGTCCTGGAGCACGTCGATCTCGGGCAGATCGCCCTCGTAGGGGACGGTCACCCAGCCATGCCGGCCCAGGCCGTAGCGGCTCGGGATGGCGCCCGGCACGCTCAGCGCGTGTCCGTGGGCGACGACCAGCTTCATGCCGAAGCCCGTGCCCCGATCAGGGGAACCGAGGAACAGGAAGATCTTCTTGTTCACTTTGACGACGGCGTCGTCGTCCCAGGGGAAGTCCTCGAACGCCTCGGGCAGGGTGAGGGCGTACGCGCGGAGTTCGGCTCGGATACTCATGTGCTACTCACCGGTAACTTGGGCTGCGGGGCTCAGGTCGGGCCCCAGGCTGGGCCTCCAGCATTGCCCCATGAACAAGCCCGTGCCAAACAAGACCACATCCGCCTATTTCGCGCAGTCCGTCATCTCGTTCGGGCTGGCGCTCGGCGCCCTCACACTGGGGGTCGCCTACCTGCCCGTCGATCCCTGGATCAGGTCGTTCTTCGCCGTCGGCGTCTTCTATCTGGTGACCGCGTCGTTCACGCTGGCCAAGGTGATCCGCGACCGGCAGGAGGAGTCGGCCGTGGTGGCCCGGGTCGACCAGGCGAGACTCGACCGGCTCCTCGCTGAGCACGATCCCTATCAGAACTGACCGGCTTAGGTGTACTTGCTCTGCGCGCCACGGACGTAGACCGGTTCGCCGGAGTTGACCATGGCGTAGATGATCTTTGAGGTGTGGATCGGAATCCGGATGCATCCGTGTGAGGCCGGATATTTCGGTACCTCCGAGGATCCGTGCATGGCGATGCCGCCGTTGAAGTAGATCGAGTTGAACATCGTGCCGAGCGGACTCGTCGTCCAGCCCGGCGCCCGCGTCCCCGCCCGGAAGTCGCCGGCAGGGGTGCGGGCGAAGCCACAGTGACCGTTGTCGCAGTACGACCGGTTCGCGCCCGTCGAGATGTGGGTCGTCAGATCGGGCTTGCCGTCCCGCCAGACGGTGAGAAGCTGACGCCGTACGTCGATCTCGACCCGGTCGGTGGCCCTGGGCCGGACCAGCGGCTTGACCCGACGCGGGTGGCGGAGCGCCCACAAGGTGTCCCGGTCGATGCGGTTGGTCATGCGCAGGCCGTTGACCTTCTGGAAGGCCCAGACGGCGTAACGGGTCGTCTCGCCGTAACGGCCGTCGTCGACGCCGGAGTCGAAGCCGAGCTCGCGCAGGCGCTGCTTCATCGCGCGGATCTGGTAGCTCTTGTCGCCGAACTTCATGACCTCGGGACGGCGGGGCCGTTGACGTTCGTGCCGCTGGTGGCCGACCTGGTGGGCGTGGTGCGTGCCGTTGTGGGCGGCGGGGTGGGCGGCGGCGTGGGCATGGTGCGCGTTCGGGTGCTCGTGATGCCGACCGTGCGCGTCGTGATGCCGGCCGTGCGTGCTGTGGTGGCGGGTGTCCACCTCATGACGTCTGTCGTCCATGTCGTGGTGCCGGCCGTGCGCGTCGTGGCGGCCGCCGCGCATGTCATGGTGTCGGCCGTGTGCGTTCGCGCGGTCGCCGTGGACGTCGTGATGTCGCGGATGCCCGTCATGGTGTCGGTCGTGCGCGTCCGGGCGGTCGGTGTAGTGGAACCGCATGTGCTGGCGGCCGTCCCGGCCGTCAGGGTGTCTGCGGGGCGTCATCGAGCGCCGGTGATTCGCCTCGGAGTGGCGGTGGCCGAGGACCGTGCGTGCGTTCGTGGTGTTGTAGGCCGCGCGCTGGACGGTCGTGCCGGTGACCGTGCGCCGGGCCGTCGTGCTCGGGGCCACACGGCGTTGCGCCCCGCCGTTGGCCGCGCGCCGTTGTGCCGCCGCGGGAGCGGCGTGCTGGTCGGCCGGGTGGGCGACCGCGCGCCCGGCGGCGGTGTCCCGGGCCGCGTGCCGCTGGAGTGCGGCGTAGGCCGCGCGCTGGTGGGCCGTGCCCATGGCGGCGCGCCGCTGGATGCTGGCGCGGGTGGCAACCGGGCGCCGGTCCCGTGTGTGGTCACGGTTCACGGTCGGGCGCCCGTGCTGCTTGTTCTCCTGTACGTGCTTGTGGTGCCGGTCTTTCACGGCCTGGTTGCCGTGCTTTCTATCCGCCGAGTCGGCGAAGGCCGCCGACCCGGTGATCAGCGCCAGCCCGAATCCGAGGCCGACGACCATATATGTCCGCATGGGGGCGAAATTCCCACGATGATCCCCGGACAGACCGGACTTAGGCGATCTTGATGGAAAGATGATCTTTTAATAGGCGAGTGCCTTTGTCTTGGCGCTCGGGGCCAGCATCGTCTCCTGGAACTTCGGGAACGCGACCGTGCGCGCGTCGCCGTCACTGGTGTAGCGCTCGCCCGGGTTCTCCTTCAGCCAGTCGAGCCACCCCGTCGAGCAGAACTTCGCGCAGTCGCCCTTCTTGTCCATCGACCGGATGCGCGGGATGCCCAGCGGGTCGAACGCTCCGCTGAACGGCGACTGGGCCGGCATGTAGCCCGCCAGGAACACGCCGGAGTAGTTGTACTTCACCCCCTTGTCGGAGCCCTTGAGCGCCCACTCCTTGGTCTTCGGCTGGTTGCCGTAGGGGAGGGCGAAGGTGACGACCTCGCCGCCGTTGAGGTCGGTGATCAGCTTGTGCCCGGCGGTGACCTCGTCGAGCACGACCTGCTTGGGCTTGCCCATCAGGTTGGTGTGGTCTTTCGTGTGGTTGCCGAGTTCCATGCCGTGCTGCTTCAGCCAGGCGACGATCTGCGCCTGCTCGGCCGGGCTGCTCTTGCCGAACATGTCGCGCGTCACGTAGAAGGTGGCCACCGGGCGGAAGCCCGGGTACTTCGCACCCGCCTCCAGCAGGATCGCCACCGCCGTGTCCTTGGCCGGGGTGCCGGTCCCGTCAAGGGTGACCTGCGACGGCGACGAGTCGTCGAAGGTCAGCACGACCGGGTGCTTCCCGGCCGGAATGTCGATCTTCCCGGTCACGTACTCGGCGGCGGTGATCGGCACGTAGCCTTCCTTGGCCAGCCGTTCGAGCTCGGTGCGGAACTGCTTGGGCGTGCGGTCGTCCTGGGTGGTCGGGTTCTCGATGATGCGGTGGTACATCAGGACCGGGATCTGACCCAGTTCGTTGGCCTTGACCGCCTTCGCGTTGGCCGCGCTCACCGGCTTGATGGCCGCCGGTTTGACCTCGACCGCCGTAGCGGGCTTCTGGCCTTGGTTGGCGCCACATGCCACACACCCGGCCAGCACGATCAATCCGACAGTCGCCGCGGCTCTCATCTCTGGTGCCCCTCCGATAAGTCATGTCATTGACACGGAGAGTGATCCCCTTAGGTGAGGACGAAGACGGCTAAGAGATTTTAAAGTTCACGTACAGGGCGAAATGTGGCATTCGGGATGCCGGTGGTGAGGGGGCGAAGTGTCACCGACCGGCATCCCGTCCGCCATCGTGAAGACGCCACCGGCCATGCCCCTGACCTCGGGCGGCGGTATCACGATGACGTGCTGATCCGCTCCTCTCCGGAGTAGACGTTCATGGACCGGCCACGCACGAACCCGAGCAGGGTCAACCCGGATTCGGCGGCCAGTTCCACCGCCAAGCTTGACGGCGCCGACACCGCGGCCAGCACCGGAACGCCCGCCATGACGGCCTTCTGGACGAGTTCGAACGAGGCCCTGCCCGACACCATGAGCGCCGTTTGCCGAAGGGGCAGCCGGTCGTCGCGCAGCGCCCACCCGACGAGCTTGTCGACCGCGTTGTGACGGCCGACGTCCTCTCTGACGGCCAGCGCCCGCCCGGCCGGCGTGAACAGCCCGGCGGCGTGCAGGCCGCCGGTCCGGTCGAACACCTTCTGGGCGGTACGCAGCCTTTCGGGCAACTCGGCGATGACCTCTTCGGAGAACGTGACGTCGTCGGGGGCGACGTCCCAGCGGGCGACGGTCCGGACCGCGTCGAGCGAGGCCTTGCCGCAGACGCCGCACGACGAGGTCGTGTAGAAGTTGCGCTCCAGGGAGGTGGCCGGCGGCCGTACGCCCGTCGTGAGCCGCACGTCGAGCACGTTGTAGGTGTTCTGGCCGTTCTCCAGGGCCCCCGCGCAGTAGCGGATCGCCTCGATGTCGCTCGCCTTGCCGATGACGCCCTCGCTGACGAGGAACCCGGCGGCGAGGTCGAAGTCGTCGCCGGGGGTGCGCATCGTGATGGTGAGCGGCTTGCCGTTGAGCCGGATCTCCAGCGGTTCCTCGGCGGCCAGCACGTCGACCCGGTGGTTGTGCCCGGTCTCCCGGAGCCGCAGGATCCGCCGCTGGACGGTGACCCTACCCATCGGAGGCCACGTTCTGGACGTGCTGGAAGCCGAACCGCCCCTTGATGCACAGGTTGCCGTGGGTCACCGGGTTGTCGTGGGGGGAGGTGACCTTCACGATCGTGTTGTCCTGCACGTGGAGGGTCAGGTTGCAGCCCACGCCGCAGTAGCTGCAGATCGTGGTGGTCTGGGTCTGCCGATCTTCGTCCCAGGTGCCGGCCTCGCGCATGTCGAACTCGTTCTTGAACGACAACGCGCCCGTCGGGCAGACCTCGACGCAGTTGCCGCAGAACACGCACGCCGAGTCGGTCAGGGGGGCGTCGAACTCGGTGGAGATCGTGGCGTCGAAGCCGCGCCCGGCGACCGAGATGGCGAAGGAGTTCTGCCACTGCTCGCCGCACGCGTCGACGCACTTGTAGCACAGGATGCACTTGGCGTAGTCGCGCACGTAGAGGTCGTTGTCGACCTTCGGGGGCTCGGCGACCGTGGCGGCGTCTTCGCCGAAGCGGGCCGGGTCGGCCCCGTATTCGGCCATCCACTCCTTGGCGTTGGGAGTGGTCGACAGGTCGACCGAGGAGCCGAGCAGCTCCAGCACCACCTTGCGGCTGTGGCGGGCGCGGTCGGAATCGGTCTTCACGACCATGCCGGGTTCGGCCTTGCGGGAGCACGCCGGGGCGAGGGTGCGGGCGCCCTCGACCTCGACGACGCAGACCCGGCAGGCGTTCTTCGGGCTGAGGGTGTCGCCGTAGCAGAGGGTCGGGATGTCCTTGCCGGCCGTCTGGCAGGCGTCGAGCAGGGTGTCGCCTTCGGGGACGCGCATCGCCTCGCCGTCGACGGTGATCTCGATGAGCCGCCGTGGCGGACGCAGGGGGACGCTCATGAGCTCTCCTTAGCCGTGAACACTCCAAGCCGGTCGATGGCCGATTCGACGGCGTTCCAGGCGGTCTGGCCCAGGCCGCAGATCGAGGCGTCGCGCATGGCCTGGCCCACCTCCCGCAGGAGCACCAGATCGCCCTCGCTGCGCCGTTTGGAGAGCCGGTGGAGGGCCTCCTCCTGGCGGACCGTGCCGACCCGGCAGGGCACGCACTGGCCGCACGACTCGTCGCGGAAGAACTCGGCGATGCGCAGCAGCACGCCGGGCAGCTCGACCGTGTCGTTCAGCACCAGCACGACCCCGGAGCCGAGCGTGGCCCCGGCGGCGCGGGTGCCCTCGAAGGTCAGCGGGATGTCGAGCTCGTCGGCCCGCACGAACGCCCCGGCCGCACCGCCGAGCAGGACCGCCCGGAGCTCGCCGGTCGCGCCCCCGGCGAGGTCGAGCAGGTCGCGCAGGCTGGCGCCGAACGGAACCTCGTAGATGCCCGGCCGATCGACCGTGCCCGAGACGCAGAACAGCTTGGTGCCGGTCGACGACGACGTGCCGACGGCCGCGTAGGCGGCGGCGCCCATCTCAAGAATGTGGGGGACGTTGACGAGGGTCTCGACGTTGTTGACGACCGTGGGCTTGCCGAACAGGCCCTTCTCCACCGGGAACGGGGGCTTGGTCCGGGGCTCGCCCCGGAACCCCTCGATCGAGTTGAAGATCGCGGTTTCCTCGCCGCAGATGTAGGCCCCCGCGCCCCGCCGGATCTCGATGTCGAAGGAGAACCCCTGGCCGAGGATGTCGTCGCCCAGCAGGCCCCGCGACCGCGCGACGGATATCGCGTTCTCCAGCCGTTTGAGCGCGCGCGGGTACTCGCCCCGGATGTAGAGGTAGCCGAGGGCGCAGCCGTTGGCGTAACCCGCGATGGTCATGGCCTCGATCAGGGCGAACGGGTCGCCCTCCATCAGGACCCGGTCTTTGAAGGTGCCCGGCTCGCTCTCGTCGGCGTTGCAGACGAGGTAGTGGGGCCGGTCGAGCTGCCGCGCGGTCGCCTCCCACTTGCGGCCGGTGGGGAAGGCCGCGCCGCCCCGCCCGACGAGCCCGGACTCCAGGACCTCGCGGATGACCCCGTTGGGACCGAGCTCGAAGGCCCGGCGTAAGCCGGTGTAGCCCCCGGTCGCCCGGTAGTCGTCGAGGCTCAGGGGGTCGACGACGCCGATGCGCCTGAGCAGGACCAGATCGTCGGGCCGGGGCGACCGGCCGCCCTCACCCGGAACGGCATCCGGGCCTGTCTGCCCGCGCGGTCGGGTCTGTGGCACCGCGGCCTCGACCGGAGGTTCTTCCGTCGTGGTCGGCCACTCCTGCCCGACGGCGCACGGCCCGTAGACCGCGTTCGCCGGGGGATCGCCCGCCTCGATCGCCAACGCGGCGGGAGCACGTTCGCACAGGCCCAGGCACGGGCTGGGCTGCCAGGAGACCCCGGGTGGGCCGAAGCGTTCCTCGACGTCGCGGCGGACCGCATCGGCGCCCTTGGCCGCGCACGCGAGGTCGGTGCAGACGTGGAGCACCCGCGCCTGGCGGGGCTTGACGGAGAACAGCGAGTAGAAGGTCGCCACCGAATAGGCCTCGGCCGGCGGGATCGTCAGACGGCGGCAGATGTAGTCGAGCGCGCCCTCGCTGATCCAGCCGACCCGGTCGTTGACCGCGTGGAGGGCGGGCAGCAGCAGGTCGCGGCGGTCGCGTGCCACCCGGGGGGCCTGCGTGGCGAAGCGCAGGTCGAACTCGGTGCGGTCGCCGCCGTCCCAGGCGGACGAGGGCGCCCCGAGGAGCGCGTCGACTGCGGCGCGCTCCTCGGCGGTCGGTTCGGCGTCGCGGAACCGAAGATCCATGCGTCGGTCACCCGGCCTTCGCGGGAACGAGGCGGTCGATGCGCACCGCCGCGGCCTTGAACTCCGCCGTTCCGGCGATCGGGCAGGTCGCCTCGATCGTCAGGGCGTTGGTGTCGACCTCGTCGGGGAAGTGCATCGTCATGAAGACCAGGCCGGGACGCAGCGCCGGGTCGATGTAGACCGGGGCCACGACGGTGCCCCGCCGTGAGGAGACGCGGACCTCTTCGCCCGCGGTGACGCCCAGCGTGGCGGCGTCTTCCGGGGACAACTCGATGTTCTCGCCGCGCCGCAGCGGGGAGGCGAAGCCGGAGCTCTGCACCCCCGTGTTGTAGGAGTCGAGGCGGCGGCCGGTGGTGAGCCGGAACGGGTATTCGTCGTCGAGCAGGTCGACCGGTGGCGAATGGCGCAGGATCGCGAACGGCGCCGGTCTGCCACGTTTGCCGGGGTCGGTCTCCCACAGCCGGCCGTGGAGGAACGGGGGTTCGAGCTCCTCGGTCGAGGGGCAGGGCCACTGGATGCCCTGGTGTTCGGCCAGCCGCTCGTAGGTCATGCCGTAGTGGGCGGGCGAGACCGAACGCAGTTCGTCCCAGACCTCTTCGGCGCCGGAGTAGTTCCAGTCGTGGCCGAGCCGGCGGGCCAGCTCGCACAGGATCCAGATGTCGTCGCGGGCCTCGCCCGGCGGCACCAGCGCGGCGCGCACCCGCTGGACACGGCGCTCGCTGTTGGTGAAGGTGCCGTCGGACTCGCACCAGGCCGCCCCGGCGGGCAGCACCACGTCGGCCATCTGGGCCGTCTTGGTCAGGAAGATGTCTTGGACGACCAGGTGGTCGAGCATGCTGAGCCGCTTGACGCAGCTCAGCGAGTCGGCCTCGGACTGGACCGGGTTCTCGCCGATCAGATAGCAGGTGGTGACCTCGCCCTCGGCCATGGCCTCGAGCATCTCGGTCAGGTTGAGGCCGTAGCGGGGCTGGATGGGCACCTGCCAGGCCGACTCGAAGCGGGCCCGGATCGCGGGGTCGAGGATGTCTTGGAAGCCGGGGAGACGGTTGGGGATGGCGCCCATGTCGCCGCCGCCCTGCACGTTGTTCTGGCCGCGCAGCGGCGACAGGCCCGAGCCGTAGCGGCCGACGTGGCCGGTCAGCAGGGACAGGTTGATGAGGGCGCGCACGTTGTCGGTGGCGTTGTGGTGTTCGGTGATGCCGAGCGTCCACACCAGTTGCGCGCGGTCGGCGCGGGCGTAGGCGTGGGCCATCTCGCGGATCGCCTCGGCGGGCACGCCGGTGACCTGCTCGGCCGCCGACAGAGTCCACGGTTCGACGCTGGCGGCGTATTCGGCGAAACCCTCGGTGGCGCGCTCGATGAACGTCGTGTTGTGGAGACCGGCGTGGATGATCTCGCGGGCCACGGCGTGGGCGAGCGGGATGTCGGTGCCGACGTTGAGCCCCAGCCAGCGGTCGGCCCACTGGGCGGTGCCGGTCCGGCGGGGGTCGACGGCGAACATCCTGGCGCCCTTGCGGATGCCCTTGAGGACGTGCTGGAAGAAGATGGGGTGGGCGTTGCGGGCCGCCGAACCCCACATCAGGATCACGTCGGCGTCTTCGACCTCCTGGTAGGAGGAGGTGCCGCCGCCGCTGCCGAAGACGGCCGACAGGCCCGCCACGCTCGGGGCGTGGCAGGTGCGGTTGCACGAGTCGACGTTGTTGGTGCCGATGACCACCCGGGTGAACTTCTGGCCGATGTAGTTCATCTCGTTGGTCGACCGGGCGCACGACAACATGGCGAAGGCGTTGGGCCCGTGGGCCGCCACGTTGCGCCGGAACCCCTCGGCCGCGCGGTCGAGCGCCTCATCCCACGTGGCCCGCCGCAGCACACCGTTCTCGCGCACCAGGGGATGGGTCAGCCGGTCGTAGTGCTCGGCCTTCTTCCTCTTCATTGACCTCACCCTTTCGCATTCTGTATGCAGACTACGGTATGCCCGCTCATGCGGCGCCAACAAGCCGGGTCTGGGTGTCGAGCAGATCGGTGACGGCATGGATCGCCCGGAGCGTGGGCACCGGGGTCTCGGTCAGGCCGGCCAGTTCGACCACCGCCGACAGCAGCACGTCGAGTTCGAGGGGCTTGCCCTTCTCCAGGTCCTGGAGCGTGGAGGTCTTGTGCTCGCCGGCCTTCTCGGCCCCGGCGAGCCGCCGCTCGATCGAGATGTGGGGGTTGCAGCCGACCGCCTGGGCGACCGCGACCGTCTCTTCCATCATGGTTCTGACGAGCTCGCGGGCGCCGGTGTGGCGGCAGATGCCGGCCATCGTCGCGCGGGCGAGCGCGCTGATCGGGTTGAACGCGACGTTGCCCATCAGCTTGACCCAGATGTCTTTGCGCAGATCGGCTTCGACCGGGCATTTGAGGTCGCCGGCGACCATGGCGTTGCTGAACTCGACGCACCTGGGCGACAACCGCCCGCTGGGCTCGCCGATGGAGAAGCGGGTTCCTTCGAGGTGGCGGATCACGCCGGGGGCCTCGATCTCGGTGGCGGCGTAGACGACGCAGCCGATGGCGCGCTCCAGCGGGAGCGCCTCGGTCACCGAGCCGCCAGGGTCGACGCTCTCGATGCGGTAGCCGTCGTAGGGGCCGCCGAGCCGGTGGAAATACCACCACGGGATGCCGTTCTGGGCGGCGATGAGGCTGGTGGACTCGTGGAGCATGGGCGCGATCATCTGACCGGCCGCGGCGTAGGAGTTGGCCTTCAGGCCGAGGAAGACGTGGTCGACGGGGCCGACCTCGTGGGGATCGTCGGTGGTGTGCGGGTGGGCGGTGAAGTCGCCGCGCGGGCTGAGCACGCGCACGCCTGACTTCCGCATGGCCGCGAGATGCTCCCCGCGGGCTATCAGATGCACCTCGACGCCGGCGCGATGCAGGGCGGCCCCCACATACGCGCCGATGGCGCCGGCGCCAAGAACAGCGACCTTCACACTAGCTCCGTTCTCGCGTCGACAGTGCATTCGGTATACGGTATGGCAACGGTGTCGTCAAGGAGGTCGACCGATGACCGTGTTGTCGCATACCCGGCCCGAACACGCCGCCGGGCACGCCGACCTGCCCTGGGATCACGCCCGCCGGCTCGCCGCCGCGGCCACGCTGCCGCTGGTCGCGGCGGAGGTCCCGCTGTCGTCCGCCCACGGCCGCCGGCTCGCCGCCGCGCTGCGTGCGCTCGTGGCCCTGCCGGGCGCGGACCTGTCGGCGATGGACGGCTACGCGGTCGGCGGCCCCGGCCCGTGGCAGGTCGTCGGCGGCGTGCTCGCCGGGGGTGCGCCGTTCCCGAGGGAACTCGGTCCGGGCGAGGCCGTGGAGATCGCCACGGGGGCGCCCGTGCCCGAGGGGGCGGTCTGCGTGGTGCCGTACGAAAAGACGGAGCGGGCCGGGCCGGTGATCGGCGGGCCGTGTGAGCCGGGCAGGCACATCAGGCGGCGGGGGGAGAACGTCTCCGAGGGCGAGGTCGTGCTGACCTCCGGGGCACTGGTCACGCCGGCGGTGCTCGGGCTGGCCGCCGGGCTCGGCCACGACACCCTGTGGGTGCGGCCGCGGCCCGTCGTGTCGGTGCTGGTCACCGGTGACGAGGTGGTGGGCTCGGGGGTTCCGGGGGCCGGGCTCGTGCGCGACGCGATGGGGCCGATGCTGCCGCCGCTGATCGCCTCGGCCGGGGGCGAGGCGCTGCCGCCGCGCCACCTGCCCGACGGGGCCGGGGTGCTGGAGGCCGCCCTCGGGGAACCAGGGGCCGACGTCGTCGTGGTCTGCGGCGCGTCGTCGAAGGGGCCGGCCGATCACCTGCGCGGCGTGCTCGGCCGGCTCGGCGCGGCGGTCCTGGTCGACGGCGTCGCGGTGCGGCCCGGCCATCCGCAGGCCCTCGCCCGGCTTCCGGGAGGGCGGCTGGTGGTCGGGCTGCCCGGCAATCCCTTCGCCGCCCTGGCGGCCGCGATGACGCTGCTGGTGCCGGTGTTGCGTGCCCTTGACGGGCGGCCCGAGCCCGAAGGCGAGCTCAGCGCCGTCGCCGGGCCGGTGCGCGCTCATCGGCGCGACACCCGCCTGGTGCCCGTCTGGAGATCGGCGCGCGGCGCGATCCCGGTGGGCCACGACCAGCCCGGGTCGCTGCGAGGTGCGGCGATGGCCGACGCCCTGGCCGTGATCCCGCCCGGCTGGGAGGGCGGCCCGGTGGAGCTTCTCGCGCTGCCCCTGCGGTAACCGGTTCGAAATCTTGTAACCCGCCGGAAAGGTATGGACATCCTCGGAAGCCGGGGGTAACCATGTTCCTCATACGGTATGCAGTATGGCGTAGACGCAAGCAGAAACGTCTTTGAGAGGACGGCCCTGATGACGGAACCAGCCCCGGACCAGATCTCCGGTGGTCACCTGGTCGCTAAGGCGCTCAAGGCGGAGGGGATCGACGTGATCTTCACCCTCTGCGGCGGCCACATCATCGACATCTACGACGGCTGTGTCGACGAGGGCATCGACGTGATCGACGTGCGCCACGAGCAGGTCGCCGCCCACGCGGCCGACGGCTACGCGCGCATCACCGGCAAGCCCGGTTGCGCCGTGGTCACCGCGGGGCCCGGCACCACCGACGCGGTGACGGGCGTGGCCAACGCCTTCCGCGCCGAGAGCCCGATGTTGCTCATCGGCGGCCAGGGCGCCCTGAGCCAGCACAAGATGGGCTCGCTGCAGGACCTGCCCCACGTCGACATGATGACCCCGATCACCAAGTTCGCCGCGACGGTGCCCTCCACCGAGCGGGTGGCCGACATCGTGTCGATGGCGTTCCGCGAGTGCTACAACGGCGCGCCCGGCCCGTCGTTCCTCGAGATCCCGCGCGACGTGCTCGACGCCAGCGTCCCGGTGGCCAAGGCCCGAATCCCCCAGGCCGGCCGCTACCGCGCCTCCACCCGCCAGGCCGGCGACCCCGAGGCGATCGAGCGCCTGGCCGACCTGCTCGTCCACTCGGAGAAGCCCTGCGTGCTCCTCGGCAGCCAGGTCTGGACGACCCGCGGCACCGACGCCGCGATCGACTTCGTCCGCGCACTCAACGTGCCCGCCTACATGAACGGCAGCGGCCGGGGCACCCTCCCGCCCGGCGACCCCCACCACTTCCAGCTCTCGCGCCGCTACGCGTTCAACGAGGCCGACCTCATCATCATCGTCGGCACCCCGTTCGACTTCCGCATGGGCTACGGCAAGCGGCTGTCCAGCACGGCCAACGTCGTGCAGATCGACCTCGACTACCGCACCGTCGGCAAGAACCGCGACATCGACCTCGGCATCGTCGGCGACGCGGGGCTCATCCTGGCCGCCGCCGCGCAGGCCGCCTCCGGCCGGGTCGACAACGGCGCCGCCAAGCGCAAGGAGTGGATCGAGGAGCTGCGCGCGGTCGAGACCCAGGCCTTCGAGAAGCGGCTCCCGCGCCAGCTCTCGGCGGCCGCGCCGATCGACCCCTACCGGCTGGTCCACGAGATCAACGAGTTCCTCACCGAAGACACCATCTACATCGGCGACGGCGGCGACATCGTCACCTTCTCCGGCCAGGTCGTGCAGCCCAAGTCGCCCGGCCACTGGATGGACCCGGGCCCCCTCGGCACCCTCGGCGTCGGCGTCGCCTTCGCGATGGCCGCCAAGTACGCCGAGCCCGACAAGGAGGTGTTGTGCCTGTTCGGCGACGGCGCCTTCTCCCTCACCGGGTGGGACTTCGAGACGATGGTCCGCTTCGACCTGCCGTTCATCGGCGTCATCGGCAACAACTCGTCGATGAACCAGATCCGCTACGGCCAGGCCGCCAAATACGGGCAAGACCGCGGCCGTGTCGGCAACACCCTCGGCGACGTCCGCTACGACGAGTTCGCCCGCATGCTCGGCGGCTACGGCGAAGAGGTCCGCGACCCCGCCGACATCCGCCCGGCGCTGGAGCGCGCCCGTGAGTCGGGCAAGCCCGCGCTGATCAACGTGTGGGTCGACCCCGACGTCTACGCCCCCGGGACCATGAACCAGACGATGTACAAGTAGGGAGCGGCATGCCCAAGGCCTTGGAGGGCGTTCGCGTCCTCGACATGACCCATGTGCAGTCGGGCCCGTCCGCGACGCAGCTGCTCGCGTGGCTCGGCGCCGACGTCGTCAAGCTGGAGGCCCCCACCGGCGACATCACCCGGAGCCAACTGCGTGACGTGCCCGGTGTCGACAGCCTCTATTTCACGATGCTCAACTGCAACAAGCGCTCCATCACGCTGAACATGAAGAGCGAGCGCGGCAAGGAGCTGTTCGTCAAGCTCGTGCAGGAGTCCGACGTCCTGGTCGAGAACTTCGGCCCCGGCGCGGTCGACCGCATGGGCTTCCCCTGGGAGCGGCTCCAGGAGCTCAACCCCCGCCTCGTCTACGCCTCCATCAAGGGCTTCGGCGGCGGGAGGTACGCCAAGTTCAAGGCCTACGAGGTCATCGCCCAGGCGATGGGCGGCTCGATGGCCACCACCGGGTTCGAAGACGGCCCGCCGCTGGCCACCGGCGCGCAGATCGGCGACTCCGGCACCGGCGTCCACGCCGTCGCCGGCATCCTGGCCGCGCTCTACCAGCGCGAGTCCACCGGCCAGGGGCAGCGGGTGCAGGTCGCCATGCAGCACGCCGTGCTCAACCTGTGCCGGGTCAAGCTGCGCGACCAGCAGCGGCTGGCCCACGGCCCCCTCAAGGAATATCCGAACCGGACCTTCGGCACCGAGGTGCCCCGGTCGGGCAACGCCTCCGGCGGCGGTCAGCCGGGCTGGGCGGTCAGGTGCGCGCCCGGCGGGCCCAACGACTACATCTACGTCATCGTCCAGCCGGTCGGCTGGAAGCCCGTATCCGAGATCATCGGCCGCCCGGAGCTGGCCGACGACCCCGAGTGGGCCACCCCCGAGGCGCGGCTCAACAAGCTCGACAAGATGTTCCAGCTCATCGAAGAGTGGTCGAGCCAGCACGACAAATGGACCGTCCTCGACCGGCTCAACGCGGCCAACGTGCCGTGCGGGCCGATCCTGTCCACCGCCGAGCTCATCGACGACGAGTCGCTGCGCGCCGAGGGCGCGGTCGTCACCGTCCCCCACCCCGCGCGCGGGGAGTTCACGACGGTCGGCAGCCCCCTTCAGCTCTCCGACTCCCCGGTCGACATCACGACGCCGCCGCTGCTCGGAGAGCACAACGACGAGATCTACACGCGGCTCGGGGTCACGGCCGAGGAGCTGGCCGAGCTGAAGACGAACGGAGTGATCTGAGATGTCGGCAGAAGTCCGGGAGATCCTGGACAAGGCACGGGCCGAGGGGCGCACCGCGCTCACCGCCCCCGAGGGCAAGCTCGTCTGCGACGCCTACGGCATCGCCACCCCCGGCGAGGGCCTGGCGACGTCGGCCGACCACGCCGTCGAGCTGGCCACCTCGATCGGGTTCCCGGTCGTGCTGAAGATCGTCTCCCCGGACATCCTGCACAAGACCGAGGCCGGCGGCGTCCTGGTGGGCGTGGGCTCGGCCGAGGCCGTACGCGCCGGCTACGACCAGATCATCGCCAACGCCCAGGCCTACGACGCCGGGGCCGTCATCGACGGCGTCCAGGTGCAGCAGATGGTCGGCGGCGGCCACGAGGTGATCATCGGCGCGGTGACCGATCCGACCTTCGGCAAGGTGGTCGCGTTCGGCCTCGGCGGAACGTTGGTCGAAGTGTTAAAGGATGTGACCTTCCGGCTCGCCCCCCTAACAGTGCATGATTCCCTGGCGATGCTGGACGACATCAAGGCGGCCGAAGTGCTGCGTGGGGCCCGCGGAGCCGCACCGGCCGACCGGGCGGCTCTGTCGACCATGATCGAACGCGTCGGCGCGCTGGTCGCCGACTTCCCCGAGATCGCCGAGGTCGACCTCAACCCCGTCTTCGCGTCCGTGAACGGCGCCGTGGCCGCCGACGTGCGCATCATCCTCTCGGCCGAACCGCCGGTGGAGACCCCGCGCATCCCGCGCGAGGAGATCCTCGCCAAGATGAACCGCATCTTCCACCCCCGCGCCGTCGCCGTCATCGGCGCCTCGGGCGAGACCGGGAAGATCGGCAACTCGGTCATGCGCAACCTGATCAACGGCGGCTTCCGGGGCAACATCTACCCGATCAACCCGAAGTCCTCCGAGATCCTCGGCTTACCCGCCTACCCGAGCATCGCCGACGTGCCCGGCGAGATCGACGTCGCGGTCTTCGCCATCCCGGCCGCGTTCGTGCCGGCCGCTCTGGAGGCCGCGGGCGAGAAGGGCGTCGCCGGCGCCATCATGATCCCCTCGGGCTTCGCCGAGACCGGCAACGTCGAGGGCCAGCAGGAGGTCGTCGAGATCGCCCGCAAGCACGGCGTACGCATGCTGGGCCCCAACATCTACGGCTACTACTACACCCCCGAGAACCTCTGCGCGACCTTCTGCACCCCCTACGACGTGCAAGGACACGTCGCGCTGACCTCCCAGAGCGGCGGCATCGGGATGGCGATCCTGGGCTTCAGCCGCACCACCCGCATGGGCGTCTCCGCGATCGTCGGGGTCGGCAACAAGGCCGACGTCGACGAAGACGACCTCCTCACCTTCTTCGAGCAGGACGACAACACCAAGTGCGTCGCCATGCACCTCGAAGACCTCAAAGACGGCAGAGGCTTCGTCGAGGCCGTCCAGCGGGTCGTCAAGGAGAAGCCGGTGATCGTGCTCAAGGCGGGCCGGACCGCCATGGGCGCCAAGGCCGCCGGGTCCCACACCGGCGCGCTCGCCGGTGACGACAAGGTCTACGACGACATCCTCCGGCACGCCGGTGTGGTCCGTGCCCCCGGGCTCAACGACATGCTGGAATACGCCCGATCCCTGCCGATCATGCCGACCCCGCAGGGAGAGAACGTCGTGATCATCACCGGAGCGGGCGGCTCCGGTGTGCTCCTCTCCGACGCCTGCGTCGACAACGGGCTGACTCTCATGGAGATCCCGCCCGACCTCGACGAGGCGTTCCGCGCCTACATCCCGCCGTTCGGAGCGGCGGGCAACCCGATCGACATCACGGGCGGCGAGCCGCCCTCGACCTACGAGAACACTCTCAGGCTGGGCCTCACCGACCCCCGGATCCACGCGCTCGTGCTCGGTTACTGGCACACCATCGTCACCCCCCCGATGGTCTTCGCCGAACTGGTCGCGCGCGTCGTGGCCGAGGAAAGGGCCAAGGGCAACCACAAGCCGGTCGTCGCCTCACTGGCCGGTGACACCGAGGTCGAAGAGGCCTGCGAATACCTCTTCGACCACGGCGTGGTCGCCTACCCCTACACCACGGAGAAGCCCGTGGCCGTGCTCGGCGCGAAATACCGCTGGGCCAGGGCGGCGGGACTCATGCCCGGCTGACGCACCACCCGCACCACCACCGCGGCGGCCCGCCGCACCTGAGCACGGCGGGCCGGCGCACGACGCTCCGGTGACCAGGGCCGGAGACCCAAGAGGGGGGCGAATCGGGGACAGGCGGGACCAATCAACTCCCGAGGAGGTCCATACGTGGACACGTCAAGTACACCGGCGACCGAACCCACGGCTGCCACCGCAGGACAAGAAGAGAAAGTGTGGCGGGCGGGCAAGCTGGAGCCGATGCCCATCCGCACCCTGCCCGACGCGCCCCCGTCGGTGCACATCCTCGGACCCACCGTGTTCCTCGTCGCGCTCGGCGTGGGCATGGGCGAGTCGTACATGTGGCCCCGGTTGGTGCTGCTGTTCGGGCCGGAGATCCGCTGGCTGTTCCTCGTCGGCGTGACCCTGCAGGCCGTCGTCATGCTGGAGATGGCCCGCTACGCCATGGCGACCGGCGAGAGCATCTTCTTCGGCGCGGCGCGGGTCTTCAAGCCGCTGATGTGGTTCTTCTTCGTCGTCGCCATAGCCGTCTACATCTGGCCTGGCCACCTGTCGGCGGGCGCGGCGGCGTTCGAGGAGATAACCGGCATCCCATGGACAGTGACCGCGGTATGCGGCCTGCTCCTGGTCGGGGTGGTCTTCAGCCTCGCCAAGGTCATCTACAGCCTGCTCGAAAGCCTGCTGTCGATCCTGATCGGGGCGCTGGTCATCGGCACCGCGATCGTCGCCGCCATGGTCGGCACCTGGGGCGACGTCGTCAGCACCGTCTCGGGCATGTTCGCCATCGGCTACATCCCCGACGGGGCGTTGTCGGCCGCGTGGTTCCCGGTGATCGTGGGGTCGATCGCCTTCGCCGGTCCGTCCGGAATGCAGCAGATGTGGTACACCCTGCACCTGCGTGACTCCGGCGCCGGCATGGGCGCGCACATTCCGCAGATCCGCGGCCTGCGCCACGCCGGCGAAGAAGAGCAGATGCCCTCGCGGGGCTTCATGTTCGACACGAACAACCCCGAGGAGATGAAGAAGTGGCGCGGCTGGCGCCGCTGGGTCACCTTCGACGCCTTATTGCTCTTCTGGGGCGTCACCATGCTGGTCACCATCTCGTTCACGGTGATCGCGCAGGCGGCGACGCGGCAGACGCCGGGCGTCAAGGAGATCATCGCGAACGGTGAGCGCGAGGCCGCCCTGTCGGCCATGGCCGACTCGTTCGCCTCGGCGGGCAGCTCGGTCCTCGGCGTCATCTTCCTCGGCTTCATCTCGCTCATCGGTCTCAACGCGACCCTCGGCCTGTTCGACTCGTTCTCGCGCGGCCAGGCCGACATGACCTACCACTTCGTCAAGGGCGCCAAGAAGATGCGCATGTCGCACCTCTACGCGGCCTTCCTGTGGGGCGTCATCGCGTTCGGCATCCTGATCCTGCTGTTCGGCCCGGCCGACGGACCGAGCGGCATCCTCGACACGCTGGCGTTCCTGTCGACGTTCGCCATGGGCGCCTACTGCGTGACACTGCTCCTGGTGAACAACCGCATGTTGCCGAAACCGATCCGCCCCAAGTGGTGGTCGAACCTGATCATCGGCTTCGGCGCCGTCTTCTACCTCGGCATGCTCCTCTACAGCCTCTTCGCCTACGGCGTCGTGGTCGGCTGACATGGCGACCGACCGACCCTCCATCCGGCACGCCGCGGAGCTCGCCCTCCCCGGCTTCGCGATCGGAGCCGTCGGCGGCGCCATGGCCGGCGGGCTGACCCTCATCGCAGGGCAGCCCGCCGGTTGGGCCGCCGTCTCGGCGCTCACGCTCGCCCTCCCGCTGGGCCTGTTCGGCGGCCTCTTCAGCACTCTGTGCGGGCTCGGCGGCCCGTTCCGGCCGGGCCTGTTCGCCCCCGCCGGGCTGTTCTGGCTGCTGGCCTTCCCGCTCTCCCGGCTGACCCAGGAGGTCGGCACCGGACTCGTCATCGACGGCCAGGTCGTCCTCGCGGGCGGCGTGGCGGGCTTCCTCGCCTATCAGGCGCTGGTCAGCCTGGGTTTCGCGATCGGTTTCGTCTGGCTCCACGAACGGCTCATGCCCCATTGGCTGATCCGGTTGGCAGGACGCAACCCCGTGGCGCGTACCCTGCTTCAGCGCTATATCGAGCACGCCGAGGCCCTCGACCACCAACGCCGTAACCGGAAGGCACGTGGAAAGGGCCAGACGAAAGGAGTCCGATGAACCTTCCCGCCTGGGTCTGGGTGGCCACGGTCGCGGGATTCGCCCTCGTGCTCGCGTTCGACTTCTGGCTGGTCGCACGCAACCCGCATGAACCGTCTTTCCGCGAGTGCGTGAGCTGGGTCCTGTTCTATGTGGGCCTGGCCGTCGTGTTCGGCATCGGCCTCTGGGTCCTGTGGGGCGGCGACCACGGCGGAGAGTTCTTCGCCGGATGGATCACCGAATACTCACTGAGCGTCGACAACCTGTTCGTCTTCCTCATAATCATGAGCCGGTTCCAGGTGCCGCGGAAGTATCGCCAGAAGGTCCTGCTGATCGGCATCATCATCGCCCTGTTCATGCGGGGCGGCTTCATCGCCGCCGGCGCCGGAGCGATCTCCCGGTTCGACTGGCTCTTCTACATCTTCGGCGCCTTCCTGATCTACACGGCGTGGAAGCTGATCGGCCACGAGGAGGAAGAGGCCGAGTTCTCCGAGAACATCGCCCTGCGCACGGTCCGCCGGGTCCTGCCCTCGACCGACAAGTACCACGGCGCCGCGATGACCGCCCGCGTCGACGGCCGCCGCGTGGTGACCCCGATGCTGATCGTCATGGTGGCGATCGGCACCACCGACCTGTTGTTCGCCCTCGACTCGATCCCGGCCATCTTCGGCCTGACCCGCGAGCCCTACATCGTGTTCACCGCCAACGCGTTCGCGCTGATGGGCCTGCGCCAGCTCTTCTTCCTGATCGGCGGCCTGCTCGACCGGCTCGTCTACCTGAGCAAGGGCCTGTCGGTCGTGCTCGCCTTCATCGGCGTGAAGCTGATCATGGAGGCCCTGCACCACGACGGCGTCTCGTGGGCGCCCGAGGTGCCGATCGTGGTCAGCCTCGGAGTGATCATCGGGACCCTGATCGTGACCACCGTCGCCAGCCTGATCAAGACCCGCATGGACGACCGCCGCGCCGCGGCCGAGCCCGCGGCCCCCAAAGACGACGCGGGCGAGGAGGACCGCCCGAAGGCCGACATCGAAGGCTGACCCGTTTCACCCGGCTTCACCCGGCTTCACGCGGCCTCCGTGGGTTCCTCCCCACGGGGGCCGCTTCACCTCAGTGCATCAGTGTTGGGTTTCGCCCCCGGATGACGCCGGAGGCTGGGGGCGGGTCAGCGCTGCTCGGCCTTGACGGGCTCGGTGGCCCACTGGCGGACGTGGCTCTCGACGCCATCGGCGGAACGCGCCTTCCGCAGCGCGCTGGCGAGGCCCAGCCCCATCGGGCGGCCGTCGGCCGAGGCGCCCAGCGGGCCCTCGAAGGCGCGCAGCTTCTCGAAGAACGACTTCATGCGAATACACCTCCTTCGGGACTGTCTCCACTACCCCGGAAGGTCCGGGGGAATCTGGGGGCGCCGGCTGCCCGGTGCGGGCGACCGGCGGGTCATGGTGCGGAACGGCTTGGCGGTATTCCATATCCGGAATCCCTGCCAAGTTTCCCGGTGTGGCATTAGGGCCGGGTTTCACACGTGGAAACACTGCGGTGATTCCGACGATTCCCGGATTTTGTTCCGTCAGGCACGGATTACTGAAAGTGACGCGCCGACGGCGGCCGCGACGTATCGCTCCGTGCTGATGAATAGGGTTCGCCTGGATTTCAAGCGACGATTTCTTTCGGAGGTCCCAGGGTGTGCTGCACCGTCCGTGCGGTTCGGTGCCCGGACGGCTCACCGCCTTGCCGATGAGCGTCTGCCGCCGCAGATCGCTTTCGGCCCTCAGCTCGCATTCTCGAACGCTCGGCGCACTTCCGCCGATTGGAGGTCATCGTTCGGGAATGAGTGGCCGGTTTATAGGCCGGCCATTCTTTCCTCCCTGGACGGGCTCGCTCGACGTCGGTTCAGCCGGATACCGCGCGCGGCCGGCGGCGGCGGATGGGGGCCGGGGGCTCCTCCACCGGGTGCTGGGCGCGGGACTCCAGGTAGGACTGACGGGTGTGCTCGGTGTGGCGGCGCATGATGTCGGCGGCGACGTCCTCGTCGCCGGCCTCGATCGCGTCGATCAGGGCGGCGTGCTCCTCCCACGAGGCCCGGCCTCGGTGGCGGGCCACGGGGGTGTGATACCAGCGCACCCGGCGGGCGACCTGTGAGGTCAGGTCGGCCAGGACGCGGTTGCCCGACATGTTCACCACGGCGGTGTGGAGCTCGCTGTTCGCGGCGACGGCGGCGTCGACGTCGTCGGCCACGCAGGCGGCGAGGCCACGGTTGCAGATGTCGCGCAGGTCGGAGATGTCGGTCTTGTCTGGGTTGCGGGCGGCCAGGCGGGCCGACTCCGTTTCCAGCAGCGTGCGGACGGCGAGGAGCTGGTCGGCTTCCTCGACCGTGGGGGAGTGGACATAGGCGCCGTGGCCGGGCCGCAGGTCGACCCAGCCCTCGCCGCTCAGCAACTGGAGGGCCTCTCTGACCGGCTGGCGGGAGACGCCGAGGTTGTCGGCAAGCTCGTTCTCGACCAGGTGCTGACCCGGCTTCAGGCTGCCGATGATGATGAGCTCGAGGATCCTCTCCAAAACGCTCTCCCGCAGGGTTGTGGGACGAACGATCTTCGCGGTGGAGCCCTGGTTGGCGAGCATCGGGTTTCTCAACTCCTGGAAACGACCACTAAAATGTTTGTCGTCGACTGCCTACAGCATACATTCCAGACATTATCGCTGGCCGTGACATCGCTCACATCGGCCTGTCGCAATTCGTAACGGTCTTTACAGAGACGGGGCGGGAAGAGTGGCCGGCACTCCCGGCCGTCGCAGGGTGGTGCAGAGCAGGGCGGTCGTGGCGGCGATGAGGGTCGCCGCCACGAAGACGGGCGCTCCCGCGCCGGCCGCCAGGCCGGGCAGTGCCATGATCGTCAGGCCCACCCCGGCCGGGCCCGCCACGGCCTTGGCCGTGTAGACCAGGCCGTGGATCCCGTGGACGCGGTCTTCGCCGAAGTACTCCCGCACCAGCGCCGCGATGAGCGGGTAGATCGCGCCGCCGCCCACGCCCGCCGGGATCGCGGCCGCCACCGCGACCATGTGGGCCGCGGCGACCGCGGCGGCGACGGCCAGCATGCCCTGGGCCAGCGCCAGCAGCACCAGGGCCGAGGCCAGCACCTTGACGCGGCCGAAGTGCTCCGCCAGGGGGACCGCCGCCGCCCGGCCGGCGCCGGTCAGGGCCAGCAGGACGGCCAGGGCGAGCCACGGCGGCGTGGGGCCGAGGAAGGCCAGGGCGATCACGTCGAAGATGGCGACCGCGCCCGCGCCGACGAGGATCACGGTCAGCACGACCAGCGTCGGCGTGCGGACCGCCTCGCCCAGCGAGAACTGGCGGGCGGCGCGGGGCTGGCGGTGGAGGACCCGCCGGTCGAGCGCCCACGCGCGCGGGTCGATCTCCGGAGGCCACCAATTGGCGGGCGGAGTGCGGAGGACGGCCGCCGCCCACGCGATCGCGGCCAGGCCGAAGCCGGCCATGACCGGCCATAAGCGCAGGTCGAGGGCGAGCGGAAGCGCGCTGCACGAGTAGGCGCCGGTCACGAAGGCGACCCGCACCCCCGGGCGTTCGGGATACCAGCGGGCGATGGTCTCGGTGCAGGCGGCGTAGACGAGCCCGGCGCCGGTGCCGCCGAGCAGGCCGTAACCCACCAGCAGCGGGACGCCCGGAGCGGTGAGCGACGGGATCGCCAGGGCGCAGAGGAGGGCGCCCAGCCAGAGGGCGACGCGGACGCCGACGACCCCGCGCGAGAGCAGGCGGGTCGCGGGCAGCGCGACGGCGGCCTGGCAGGTGAGCCAGACCGCCAGCGGAAGCAGGACCTCGGCGGCGGAGGTGCCGTGGGCGCGGGCGATCGACGGGGCGAGGGCGGCGTAGCCGTATTGCATCGGGCCGACCGCGGCCATGGCCGCCATGGCGGGCCACACCATCGCCGATCTGGGACGCCCGGTGATCTGTGGGGCCGCCGGGCCCACCTGGTAGAGCCGTCCGCGCCAGTCTCTGACTTCCAATGTATCCTGCATACCGTATGGAATATCCCAAGCATCGCCTCTTGTCGAGAGGGGTTTACGACCTCGGTTCCATACGGTATACCGTCTACAAGATGCGTTGAGGGAGGCCCGATGGACCTGTTCGAGCACCAGGCGAAGGAGCTGTTCGCGCGCTACGGCGTTCCCGTCCCCGAGGGGGCGGTGGCGGCGACGCCCGAGGAGGCGCGCGCCATAGCCGCCGAGCTGGCCGGGCCGGTCGTGGTCAAGGCCCAGGTGAAGACGGGCGGCCGCGGCAAGGCCGGCGGCATCAAGCCCGCTCCCGGCCCGGCCGCGGCGGAAGACGCCGCGCGGGCGATCCTCGGGATGGACATCAAGGGTCACCTGACCCGGCGGGTCCTCGTCGAGGTGGCCAACGTGCCGGCCGAGGAGTACTACGCGGCCTTCCTGGTCGATCGCGCGGCCGGGTCGTTCCTGGCGATGTGCTCGGCCTCGGGCGGCATGGAGATCGAGGAACTGGCGGCCACCGATCCGGGCGCGCTGGTCAAAGTGCCGATCGATCCGCTGCGCGGGGTCGACCACGAGACGGCGACCTTCATCGTCACCGAGGCGGGCCTGCCCGCCGACGTCGCGGGCGAGGCGGCCGGCATCCTCGTCGGCTTATGGAAGGTCATGGCCGGTGAAGACGCCGTGCTCGTCGAGGTCAACCCGCTGGCCCGCACCGCCGACGGCCGCGTGCTCGCCCTCGACGGCAAGGTCACGCTCGACGAGAACGCCGACTACCGGCACGAACGCCCCGCCGGCGAAACCACGGGCGGTGACGATCTGGAGAGCCGGGCCAAGGCCAAGGGCCTCAACTACGTCAAGCTCGACGGGTCCGTCGGCGTCATCGGCAACGGCGCGGGGCTCGTCATGAGCACCCTCGACGTCGTCGCGCAGGCCGGCGCCAGGCCCGCCAACTTCCTCGACATCGGCGGTGGCGCCTCCGCCCAGGTCATGGCCGACGGCCTCGGCGTCATCCTGTCCGACCCCGACGTGAAATCGGTGCTGGTCAACGTGTTCGGCGGGATCACCGCCTGTGACGCGGTGGCCGACGGCATCGTGGCCGCCCTCGCCACGCTCGGCGAGCAGGGTGCGACCCACCCGATCGTGGTGCGGCTCGACGGCAACAACGCCGAGGCGGGCCGCCGGATCCTCGATCAGGCCGCACACCCCGCCGTCCGGCAGGTCCCGACCATGGACGGCGCCGCCGAAGAGGCGGCCAGGCTGGCCAACGCGGCCGCGTGAGGAGACCCCCAGAATGTCGATCTTCCTGAGCAAGGACAGCCGCGTCGTCGTGCAGGGCATGACCGGCGCCGAAGGCGGCAGGCACACCGCCCGCATGGTCGCCGCGGGCACCAACGTCGTGGCCGGGGTGACGCCGGGCAAGGGCGGCCTGGTCCATCAGGGCATCCCGGTGTTCTCGTCGGTCGCCGAGGCGATGGATTCGACCGGCGCCGACGTGTCGGTGGTGTTCGTGCCGCCCCGGTTCACCAAGGGCGCGGTCCTCGAAGCGGTCGACGCCGGGATCGGGTTGTGCGTGGTGATCACCGAAGGCGTGCCCGTACACGACAGTCTCGAGTTCCTGACCCTGGCCAGGCAGAGCACGACCCGGATCATCGGGCCCAACTGCCCCGGCCTGATCTCGCCCGGCGCCTCCAACGCCGGCATCATCCCGGCCGACATCACCGCGCCCGGGCGCATCGGCCTGGTGTCCAAGTCGGGCACCCTGACCTACCAGCTCATGTACGAGCTCCGCGACCTCGGGTTCTCCACGGCGGTGGGGATCGGCGGCGACCCGGTCATCGGCACCACCCACATCGACTGTCTGCGCGCCTTCCAAGACGACCCCGACACCGACGCGATCGTCATGATCGGCGAGATCGGCGGCGACGCCGAAGAACGCGCCGCCGCCTACATCGAGCAGCACGTCACCAAGCCGGTCGTCGCCTATGTCGCCGGGTTCACCGCGCCCGAGGGCAAGACGATGGGCCACGCGGGCGCGATCATCTCCGGCTCGGCCGGCACCGCCCAGGCCAAGAAAGAGGCCCTGGAGAAGGTCGGCGTCAGCGTCGGCCGCACCCCCAGCGAGACCGCCCGGCTCATGCGCGCGCTGCTGGAGGCCGCATGAACACGCTCAGGTTCGACGTCAACCTGTCGATTCTGTTCACCGAGCTGCCGCTGCTCGAACGGTTCGAGGCCGCCGCGAAGGCCGGGTTCGACGCCGTCGAGTTGTGGTGGCCGTTCGACGGTCCGCAACCGTCCGAGCTCGAACTCGACCGGCTGCGCACGGCCGTCGACGATGCCGGGGTCCGGCTCGTCGGGCTCAACTTCGACGCGGGCGACATGGCCCAGGGCGACCGCGGTCTGGTCTCCTCCCCCGGCGGGTCGGCGCGGTTCCGGGCCAACGTCGAGGTCGCCGTGGGGCTGGCCGAGTCGCTCGGGTGCCGGCGGCTGAACGCGCTCTACGGCAACGCCGAACCCGACGTGTCCGTAGAGGTCCACCGGGCCATCGCGGTGGAGAACCTGCTCTACGCCGCCGAGGTGGCCGACCAGGCCGGGGCGATGGTGCTGGTCGAGGCGCTCAACTCCCATGAGAGCCCGGCCTACCCGATCGTCTCGTCCGAGGAGGCGTTCCGGCTGCTCGACCAGGTGGGCGTGGCCAACGTCGGGTTCCTGGCCGACCTCTACCACCTGCACCGCATGGGAGAAGACGTCCTCGACCTGATCGGCCGCCAGTGGGAGCGGTTCGGTCACGTGCAGATCGCCGACGATCCGGGGCGGGGGCAGCCGGGCACCGGCGCCATGCCCTACGACCGGATCTTCGCCCGGCTGGCGGCCACCGGCTACGACGGCCACGTGGGCCTCGAATACCGTCCGGTCGGCCCGAGCGCCGACAGTTTCGCCTGGAGGAACGGATGAACATCGGCTTCATCGGCCTCGGCATCATGGGCACGCCCATGGCCGTCAACCTCGTCCGGGCCGGGCACACCGTGGTCGGCTACGACGTCAGCACCACCCGGCTCGACGAACTGGCCGAGCTCGGCGGCAAGGCCGCGGCGAGCATCGGCGAGGCGGTCTCGCAGGCCCATGTGGTGATCACCATGCTGCCCGACTCCCCGCAGGTCGAAGAGGTCGTCTTCGGCGAGGGCGGGGTGCTCGAACACGCCCCGGCGGGGCTGCTCCTGATCGACATGAGCACCATCCGTCCCGAGACCTCGCGCCGGGTCGCGCAGGCGGCGGTGGTGAAGGGCGTACACGCCATCGACGCGCCCGTCAGCGGCGGGGAGAAGGGCGCGGTCGACGGCACTCTGTCGATCATGATCGGGGGCCGGGCCGAAGACGTCGAGTCGGCCCGGGAGATCCTGCGGGTGCTCGGCACCACGATCGTCCACGTGGGGCCCGCCGGGGCCGGGCAGACCGTCAAGGCCGCCAACCAGCTCGTCGTCGGCGGAACCTACGCCCTGGTCGCCGAGGCGATCGTGCTGCTGGAGGCCTCGGGCGTCGACCCGAAGGCGGGCCTCGACGTGCTCGCGGGCGGCCTGGCCGGGTCGCGGATCCTGGAGCTCAAGCGCCACTCCATGATCGAGCGCAGCTTCCAGCCGGGCTTCCGCGTCGACCTGCACCACAAAGACATGGGCATCGCCACCGCCGCCGCCCGCGAGGCCGGAGTCGCGCTGCCCATGACGGCGCTGGTCGCCCAGCTCATCGCGGCGGCCAGGGCCCAGGGCCACGGCGCGCTCGACCACTCCGCCCTGCTGAAAGTGATCGAAAGGATCAATTCGTGAAGCGGATCCCCTGCATGGAGGCGGCCGTCGCGGTGATGGAGAGCGAAGGCGTCGACACCGTCTTCGGCATCCCGGGCGCGGCGATCCTGCCGCTCTACGCGGCCCTTCAGCACAGTTCGATCAAGCACATCACGGTCCGCCACGAAGAGGGCGGCACCCACGCCGCCGACGGCTGGGCGCGGGTCACCGGGAACGTCGGCGTCTGCATCGGCACCTCCGGCCCGGCGGGCACCAACATGATCACCGGGCTCTACACGGCGCTGGCCGACTCGATCCCGATGATCTGCATCACCGGCCAGGCCGCGCGGAGCAAGCTCCATCAGGAGGCCTTTCAGGCGGTCGACATCGTCGAGATCGCCAAGCCGGTGACCAAGTGGGCGGTCCAGCTCAAAGAGCCCGCGCAGGCCGCGTGGGTGTTCCGCGAGGCGTTCCGCATCGCCCGGTCGGGGCGGCCGGGGCCGGTCCTGATCGACCTGCCGATCGACGTCCAGCGCGGCACCTGCCTCTACGACCCCGAGCTCGACGCGCCGCTGCCCGTCGACGTGCCGCAACCCTTACCCAAGGCCGTCGCGGCGGCGGTCGACATGTTGTCGGCCGCCGAACGCCCGCTCATCCTCGCGGGCGGCGGCGTCGTCATCGCCGACGCCTCGACCGAGCTGCGGGCGCTGGCCGAACACCTCCAGGTGCCGGTCCAGGTCACCCTGATGGGCAAGGGCGCCTTCCCCGAAGACCACCCGCTGTTCGCCGGCATGGCCGGCATCCAGACCCAGACCCGGTGGGGCAACGCGGCGTTCCTCGAGAGCGACCTGGTGCTGGCGGTCGGCGCCCGATTCGGCGACCGGCACACCGGCGACCTCGACGTCTACCGCAAGGGCCGCCAGTTCATCCACGTCGACATCGAGCCGACCCAGATCGGCCGGGTCTTCGAGCCCGACCTCGGGGTCGTCGGGCACGCCCGGCCGACGCTGGCGGCGATGGCCACCGAGGCGCAGAGCCGCGGCAAGGCCAGACGCGCGTCGGCGTGGGCCCACCGGGTCGGCGAACTACGGCGGACACTCCCGCGCCGCGACGACTTCGACGAGGTGCCGATCAAGCCACCGCGGGTGTTCCGGGAGCTCAACGAGTTCTACGGCCCCGACACGACCTTCGTGACCGCCATCGGGCTCTACCAGATCTGGTCGGGCCAGTTCCAGAAGACCTACCTGCCGCGCCGCTACCTCGTCTGCGGCCAGGCCGGGCCGCTGGGCTGGGAGGTGCCGGCGGCGATGGGCGTGAAGTGCGCCCACCCCGACCGCGAGGTCGTCGTGGTCGTCGGCGACTACTCCTTCCAGTTCCTGATGGAAGAGGTCGCGGTCGCCGCGCAATACCAGATCCCGTTCGTCATCGTCATGATCAACAACGAATACCTGGGGCTGATCCGGCAGGCCGAGATCCCCTACGACATGAACTTCGCCGTCGACCTCCACTACGGCGAGGGCGGCATCGACCACGTGAAGGCCATGGAGGCCTTCGGCTGCCCGGCCCGCCGGGTCGAGGAGCCCGGCGACATCCGGCCCGCCCTCGAATGGGCCACCGCCGAAGCCCACCGCTCACGGCTTCCGGTGCTGGTCGAGGTCATGGTCGAACGCGAGGCCAACGCCGCGATGGGCCCGTCGCTCGACGCCGTCAAGGAGTTCGAGCCGCTGCCCGTGCTGGCCGAAGACATCGACTGGTCCGACTGAGAGGGACGACAGCCATGCCGCTCATGCTCAAACCGGGCACGGCCTGGTCCGACGCCTACGGCCGCTGCGTCGACCTGGCCCCCGAGGCGTTCAACGACGACCGGGTGCTCAACCACTGGGGAGGCATCTGGCACCGCGACGGCCGCACCACCCCCGCCGTCACCCCGGTCGACGGCACGTCCATCGCCGGGCCGCCCCGCCTCGACCGTTCGGCCGCCGCGCGGGCCGTCCACGCCGCCGTCGACGAACACCGCCGCTGGCGGCACACCCCCGTGGCCGAACGCGCCGCCCGGGTGTCGGCCGCGCTCGACGCGATGGAGGCCCACCGCGACCTGCTGTCGCTGCTGCTGGTCTGGGAGATCGGCAAACCGTGGAAGCTCGCGACCGCCGACGTCGACCGGTGCATCGAGGGCGTCCGCTGGTATGTCGGCGAGATCGCCCGCATGACCGACGGCCGCGTCCCCCTGGCCGGTCCGGTCTCCAACATCGCGAGCTGGAACTACCCGATGAGCGTGCTCATGCACGCCATGCTGGTGCAGGTCCTGGCCGGCAACGCCGCCATCGCCAAGACCCCCACTGACGGCGGCCTTTCCTGCCTGACCCTCGCGACCGCGCTCGCCGTCCGCGAAGGCCTCCCGCTGACCCTCGTGTCGGGGAGCGGGTCGGAGTTGTCGCGGGTGCTGGTGCGCGGCCAGGAGATCGGCTGCGTGTCCTTCGTCGGCGGCCGCGACACCGGCGGCCAGGTCGCCACGTCGCTGGCCGACCTCGGGCGGCGGCACATCCTCGAACAGGAGGGCCTCAACTGCTGGGGGGTCTGGGAATACAGCGACTGGGCCACCCTGACCGGCCAGATCCGCAAGACCTACGACTACGCCAAACAGCGGTGCACGGCCTACCCGAGGTTCATCGTGCAGCGGTCGGCGTTCGACCACTTCCTGGCGGCCTACCTGCCCGCCGTGCAAGGGGTGCGATTCGGGCATCCCCTCGCCGTCGAGTCGGCCGACGACCCGCTGCCGGAGCTCGACTTCGGCCCGCTGATCAACAACGCCAAGGTGAAAGACCTGGCCGACCAGGTCGACGAGGCGATTTCCAAGGGCGGCGTGCCACTGTTCCGGGGAGCGCTGGATGACGGGCGGTTCCTGCCGGGGCAGGACATCTCGGCCTACATGGCCCCGGTGGCGATCCTCGCGCCGCCTCGCTCCTCACCGCTGTTCCACGCCGAACCGTTCGGCCCGGTCGACACGGTGGTGCTCGTCGACACCGAAGCCGAGCTGCTCGCGGCGATGAACGCCAGCAACGGGGCCCTGGTCGCGACCATCTCGTGCGACGACATCCGCACCGCGTCACGACTCGCCTCCGAGGTGCGGGCCTTCAAGGTGGGGCACAACACGCCCCGCTCGCGGGGTGACCGTGAAGAGTTGTTCGGCGGGTTCGGCGGGTCGTGGCGGGGGGCGTTCGTGGGGGGTGAACTGCTGGTCCGCGCGGTGACCCAGGGGCCCGCCGACGAACGGCTGCCGGGGAACTTCGGGAACCAGACGCTGTTACCGGCATAAAGAGGAGTGACCTGGCGGCGGCGTTCAACGGCTCGGGGCCGACACCGCCGCCAGGGGCGGACCCCCGCCGCCCCGTTCAAGGTCCTCCGCGCCGGCCGCCACCCATGGCTCGTCCTCATGCTCAGAACTCCATCGGGTTCTCCGGAATGTCTGCCTTGGCGTAAATCTGGTGCGTCACGCCGTTCTTGAAGACCTTCAGGTCAACGAGTTCCAGCCCCAGCCGCTCCCCGTCGTCGAACAGCCGCTTCTTCCCCTCGCCCACGATGATCGGGTGCACCAGCAGCCGCAGTTCGTCGAGCAGCCCCTGCCGCAGCAGCCACATCACCAGCGTCCCGCTCCCGGTGATCGAGATGTCCTTCCCCTCCGACGCCTTCAGCTCACGGATCTGAGCCGCCACGTCACCCGAGATGATCGACGAGTCGGCCCACGTCGTCTCCGTCAGGGTCGTCGACACGACGTACTTGCGGACGTTGTTGATGAAGCTGGAGAACGGCACCTCCGGGCCCTGATCGGGCCAGTAGCTCTGGAAGTCGGTGAAGGTGCGGCGGCCGAACAGGACCGCGTCGGCGTTGGCGACGGTGGCGTCGACCGCTTCGCCCATCTCGTCGTTGAAGTAGGGGAAGTGCCACTGGTCGGGGGCCTCGACGACGCCGTCGAGGGAGATGAAGAGGCCCGAGACGATCTTCCGCATGTCTGCTCCTTGAGAGGTGGTCCCCGTTGCGGGGGCCGATGTCCGTAGCCTTTCACCGACAACTTTTATTGTCAAGAAGAACTTAGTGTTCGGATGGACCATCGCCATGGCCTGCGTGTTCCCCCTCCGGCTGGTCTCCCACGTTCGTCGGCGCTTCCGTCGGGCACAGATCGGATCATGGCCATGGTTGAGCCCCACGACATCCGGTCCCTGCTCGCCTCCGAGATTCCCGACGCCGCGCTGGTCGTCGAAGACGGTCGGGTGCGCATCGTCAGTGAAGAGCACGCCCACCACGCCGCCGTCGTGGTCACGAAGCAGACCCTCGTCGACAAGCTCGACGCCGGCGGCATGTCCCCTGACGAGCTCACCGACGACCACGTCAAGCACATGGCGAAGGCGCTCGATCAGCTCGCCCAGAAACCCGGCGTTTAGCCTCGCTGCGGTCATTCGCCCTTTTCGGGTGATTTACTCGCGATTGCCACACTTCTGCCGTGAAGATCGTGCGGCTCGCCAACTTCGTCACGGCAACCTCTGGTGGGCTGCGTACCGCACTGGCCGAGCTCGGGGCGGGCTACGCCGCCGCGGGTCATGAGCCGTTCCTCGTCGTCCCCGGGTCGATCGCGTCGGTCCGGGAGTCGGAGGCGGGGCTGGTCATCACCCTCCCCGGACGGATCGTGCCGGGGACCGGCGGCTATCAGGTCATCACCGCGCGCGGGGCGGTCCGGCGTGTGCTCGAACAGATCAAGCCCGACCGGATCGAGGTCTCCGACCGGTCGACGTTGCGGTGGACCGGGCGCTGGGCGCGGGAGCGCGGCGTCGGGTCGGTCATGGTCTCGCACGAGAGCCTGGCCGCGCTGCTGCCGCCGCTCGCCGATCCGCTGAACAGGGCGACCGCGCGGTCGTACGACACCGTCGTCTGCACGACCAACTGGGCGGCGGCCGAGTTTCGCCGGATCGGCGCGCCGAACATCACCCATGTCCCCCTTGGCGTGGACCTCGACCGGTTCACCCCCGACAACTTCGATCAGGCCACCCGCGACCGGCTGGCGCGCCCCGACGAGGTGCTGCTGGTCGTCTGCTCCCGGTTGTCGATCGAGAAGAGACCCCACCGGGCCGTCGACGCCCTCGCGGAGTTGCGGCGCCGCGGGGTGAACGCGGTGCTCGCGGTGGCGGGCGAGGGACCGCTGCGGGCCCGGCTGGAACGCCGGGCCGAAGGACTGCCGGTCAGGTTCCTCGGTCATCTCGCCGACCGGGCCGGTCTCGCCACCCTGCTGGCGACCGCCGACATCGCCATCGCCCCGGGCCCCGCCGAGACGTTCGGCCTGGCCGCCCTGGAGGCGCTGGCCTCAGGGACCCCGGTGGTGGCCGATCGGCGCAGCGCCCTCGGGGAGGTCATCGGTCTCGCGGGGAGATGCGTCTCCGGTCATCCCGGGGCCTACGCCGACGCCGTGCAGGATCTGCTCGGCCGTGGCGACCGCCGGGATCTGGCGCGGCGACGCGCCGAACGCTTCAGTTGGGCCGCTTCGGTGGCCGGATTCTTGAAGGTGCACTCGACATGAGGGTCGCCGTCATCTCCGAATCGTTCCTGCCCCAGGTCAACGGGGTGACGAACTCCGTCTGCCGCCTGCTCGACCACCTCGCCGTCAACGGCCACGAGGCGCTCGTCATGGCTCCCGACCCTGGGCCGGCCAGCTACGCGGGGTTCCCCGTCGTGGCCACGCCGGCCCTCGCCCTGCCCTTCTACCGGGACTTCCGCGCCGGGCTGCCGAGCCGCCTGGTGCTGCGCACGTTGCAGCGGTTCCGGCCGGACATCATCCATCTCGCCTCCCCGGCGGTGCTCGGCGCGTCCGGGATCCGGGCCGCGGGCCGCCTCGGCATCCCGGTCGTCGCGGTCTTCCAGACCGACCTGGTGGGCTTCGCCCGCCAGTACGGGTTGCGGGTCGCCGGGCCGTTCATCTGGCGCCGGCTGCGCGCCATCCACGGCGCGGCCGCGCGCACCCTCGCCCCGTCGAGCGCGACGCTGAACGAGCTGCGCGCCAACGGGATCCCGCGGCTGGCCCGCTGGGGGCGCGGCGTCGACCTGACCGGGTTCCACCCCGGCCGCCGCTCCGACACGCTGCGCCGGGAGCTGGCGCCCGGCGGGGAGGTCGTCGTCGGCTACGTCGGCCGGGTCGCCGCCGACAAGCGGGTGCACCTGCTGGCCGGGGTCGCCGACATCCCCGGCGTGCAGCTCGTGGTGGTCGGCGACGGGCCGGCCAGGGAGGCGCTCGGGAAACTCATCCCGCGCGCCGTCTTCACGGGGCTCAGGACCGGCCCCGAACTGCACGAACTGGTCGCCTCGTTCGACGTGTTCGTGCACCCGGGCGGCAACGAGACCTTCTCTCAGGCGGTCCAGGAGTCGCTCGCCTCCGGGGTGCCGGTGGTGGCGGCGGCCGCGGGCGGACCGCTCGACCTGGTTCGCGACGGCCGTACCGGACTGCTCTACCAGGCCGACGAGCCCGCCGCCATGCGCGACGCGGTCGAGCGGCTGGTCGCCGACGCCGACGCGCGGCGACGGATGGGCGAGGCGGCGCGGGCGTCGGTCGAAGACCGGACCTGGAACGCCGTCTGCGCGGAACTTCTCACGCACTACCGGGAGGTGCTGCTCGAATCGGGCGTGCGTGACGACCTAGTGTTGACGGATGGCCAAGGGTGAGGAACGTGACGGCGTCGAGCTGAGCAATCTCGACGCGGGGCTCTTCGACGGCGCGAACGCCACCAAGCGCGACCTGATCGACTACCTCGACGCCGTCTCGGCGCGGATGTTGCCGGGCCTGCGCGACCGGCCGCTGTCGGTCATGCGGGTCAGGCCGGGGCAGCCGCCCTTCATGCAGAAGAACCTGCCCAAGTACGCCCCCGCGTGGATCCGCACCGAGGAGATCTGGGCTGAGGCGTCCAAGCGCGAGGTGCGCTATCCGGTCTGCGACGACCGCCGCACCCTGCTCTGGTTCGGCAACCAGCGCGCCGTCGAATACCACGCGCAGCTCTACCGGTCGTCGGGGGAGCCGCACCAGACCCACCTGGTCCTCGACCTCGACCCGCCCGAGGGTGCGGGCTTCGACGTGGTGGTGAAGGCCGCTTCGCTGGTACGCCAGGCGCTCACCGACGACGGCCTCGAAGCGGCGGTGAAGACGAGCGGCTCGAAGGGCGTGCACATCCTGGTGCCGCTGGCCGGCGCCCCGTCGTTCGAGGACGTGGCCGCCGCCACGCGCGCCCTGGCGGTCCGGGCCGAGAGGCTGGGACCCGAGATCGCGACGACCGCGTTCATCCGCGAAGACCGGGAGGGCAAGGTCTTCCTCGATTCGACCCGCGCCGGGGGCGCGACCATCGTCGCGGCCTACTCGCCCCGCATCAGACCGGAGGTGCCGGTCTCCCACCCGGTGGCCTGGGACGATCTGGCATCGGTCACCCCCCTCGATTTCACCATCAAGACCCCTCTTCCGGACGAGGACCTGTGGGCGGCCCTGATGCCAGAGCCGCAGACCCTGCCCGCCGACCTCATCGAGCACGGCCACACGATCCCGGTGGCCCGGGTGCAGGCCATGCACGAGGGCAAACGCCGGGCCAAGGCCCGCCGGGAGGGGTAGCCGCCCGCGTCGCTTCTCGCCGCGGAGATCCGCGGCTTCCGGCCTTTTTCTTTACGGCTCCCGCCAGATCCCTCGGCCGTCCACAAGAGGTCTAGTCGGCCAGCCAGTGGCCGTGGAAGCCGCGCGGCACCCGGCGCGGCAGGTGGACCGAGGCGACGTGGCCGAGGTCGTGGGCGTCGAGGACGAGCAGGTCGGAACCGCCCTCGGTGTTGACGATGGAGACGAGCCAGCCGTCGTCCTCCGCCTCGCCCCGGGGCACGAAGACCGCCTCGCCCGGACCGTCGGCCTCGTGGACGCGCACGGCGCCGGAGGTCAGGTCGTACTTGACGATCTCGCCGCCGGTCACCGCGTAGACGTAGCGGCCGTCGAGGCCCGTGCGGGCGTCGTTGATGGTCGGGAACTCGACGCGCCGGTCGTCGAGTTCCTCCTCCTTCGCGGTGGCGCCGGAGATCGTCCAGCGGTGCAGTCGTGAGCCGACCGTCTCGTAGGCGGGGTTGGCGGTCCCGCTGATGTGGCCCCACATGCCGGTGAAGGTCCCCGGTGAGTAGCGGACCGCGTCGACCACGATGTTCCCGGCGGCGTCCTCGCGGGCGTTGCCGACGTGGAAGACGTAGCAGGGGTCGACGTCGACCCAGGTCACCGGGCCGCCCGACTTGCGCATGTAGCCGATGCGGGCGCCGTAGTGGTCGTCCCAGCGGTAGGGCAGGCCCTGGCCCTTGAACGCCAGGTCGAGGTCGAACACGACCGGCAGGTCGAGCCAGACGACGTGATTCTCGGTGATCGCGAAGTCGTGCATCATGGTCGGCCCGGGGACGGGGATCTCCCGGCTTTCGACCAGGACGCCCTCCTTCGACAGGCGGTGGTAGGTCAGGTAGGGCGCGGAGAAGCCGTAGCCGAAGGAGAACAGGTCGCCGGTGATCGGGTCTTCCTTCGGGTGGGCCGTCATCGCCGTGGTCAGCCGGCCGCCGAAGTCGACCGGGCCCAGGGTGTCGAGTTCGGGGCTCATCTCGTAGGGAAGCCCGGCCTCCACCAGCGCGAAGATCCGGTCGGCGTGCCGGATGACGTTGGTGTTCGCCGGGACGGCGGCCAGGTCGAGCGCGCCCTCGTCGCCGACGAGCCGGGCGCCCTCGGTGAGGCGGGTGGTCTTGACCCAGCGGTTGCGATACCACTCGGCCCTGCCGTTCCTGAGCCGGACGCCGTGGATCATGCCGTCGCCGGCGAACCAGTGGCCGGGGTCCTGGCCGGGCAGCGGGTTGGGGCCGTTGCGGAAGTAGCGGCCGGTCAGCTCGGGCGGCAGCGTCCCGGTGACGGGAAGGTCGAACGCCTCGATCTCGTCGGGCACCGGTGCGAGGTGCCCTTCCAGGTAGCTCTTCGCCATGTCGCGCTCCTCTGACGTTCCAGTAGTGACATGTCGAAGGTAGACCTTCCATTCATGACATGTCAACGCATACAGGTAGAGTGCCGGACATGAGCCTGCGCCATGCCCTGCTCGGGCTGCTGTCCGAAGGTCCCGCCAGCGGTTATGACCTGCTGAAACTCTTCGAGAAGTCATTGGCCAACGTGTGGCCCGCCACGCAGAGCCAGCTCTATGGGGAACTCGGCCGCCTCGCCGACGCCGGACTGATCACGGTTCAGTCGGAGGGCGCCCGGGGGCGCAAGGAATACGCCGTCACCGACGCCGGGCGCGAAGAGCTGCGCCACTGGCTGCTCAACGTGAAGCCCACGCCGATCCGGCGCTACGACATGCTGCTGCGGGTCTTCTTCTTCGGCCAGATCTCCGCCGACGACGCCATCGCCTACCTGCGCGAACAGCAACAGGCGGCCGAGGCCGAGGCCGAGCGCCTGGCCGAGGTCGGCAAGATGATCGAGCCACACCAGGACAACTTCACGGTCTACGGGCGGCTGGCCCTCGAATGGGGCCTGCGCTCCAACCGCCTCCACCAGGAATGGGCCGAGTGGGCCATCGGCGAGGTCAGGGCCCACGACCCCGCGGCGAACACCGAGCCCTGCGACCCGAGCTGACCGGGCCTCAGCCCAGGATCCTGCGCAGACGGTCTCTGGCCGGGCCGCGCAGCCGCGACAACCAGCGGGTGAGCACCGTCTCGCCGAAGCCCTGGACCAGCACCTTCTCCTCATGGGGGGTCAGATCGCCCTCCAGGCGTTCCGCCACCGCCGGGAGCAGGTCGTCGGCGAACGGGGCCGCCGTGCGGAGCACCAGGTCGCGGCTGACGTTCTGCTCGACCCAGTCGGGCGGGGCGTTCACGAAACCGCCCAGCGGGCCGGCGATCATCCGCCGCAGCGCCGGGACACAACGCGGGTCGCCCTGCTTCACCAGCACGCACATCGCGATCTCGCCCAGGTCGGGGTCGTCGGCGAGTTCGGCCACCCGGTCGAGGTAGCCCGGTTCGTCGATCCAGGCCACGATGTTCCGCAGCGCCGCCTGCCGCACGCTGAAGTCGGGGTGGTCGGTCAGCGCGAGAACCAGCGGCCCCAGCGAGCGGCCGTGGTCGCTCTGCGCGGCCAGGCCGGCCGCCTCCCAGCAGCAGGCCGCCGGCGGGCGCTTGCGGCTGAGCAGGATGGTCAGCAGGCGGCCCAGCGCGTCGGGGCGGCAGCGCAGCCGCTCGCACACCACGCCGGTCACCGTGTCCCATTCGGGGTCCATCCAGGGCAGCCGCTCGGCGCAGTTCGCCACGCCGTCGTCGGCGCACAGGGCGAGCTGGGTGACCGACTCGCCGTCGGTCTCGCCGGCCCGGATCAGCAGCCCGAACGCCGCGCCGAAGCGCAGTTCCGGCTGCTCGGAGCGCAGATATCCCCGTACGAAGGGGACCTGGGCGGGGTGCCGCGACAACGCGACCAGGGTCGCCATGCCGGCGGCCATGTCGGGCTCGACCTCCATGTGGCCGCGCAACAACGGGCCGAGGGCGGGGTCGGGGGCGTACGAGAGCACGAAGGCCACCACCCGCCGCAGGCCGGGCGACGGGTGGTCGAGCAGGTCGACCAGCCGGGGCACGTCGCACGTCACGGCGGCCAGCCGCGCCGACCAGGCCCCGGAGGGGGAGGCGTCGACCTCGTCGGCGAGCCAGCGCAGGCCGGCCGCGCTCGCGGTGCCAGGTTCGTCGCCCGAGGTGCCGAAGTCACGGACGACGTCGTCGGCGGAGAACACGCTACGTCGCGGCGAAGTAGGCGGCCATGACCTGCGAGTGCAGGGGGAACGCCAGCTCTTGTGGCTCCTTCACGACCAGCCACTCGGAGGTCTCCGGAGTGGGAGTGAACACCGGGAGGTCCGTGCTCGACAGGGCGGGGCCCCGGCCGAAGACGAGAACCGTGCCGTCGGGGGCGCTGAGCACGTCGAACAGCGTCACGTCGGCGGCGGAGACCTCGATGCCGGTCTCCTCGAAGAGCTCACGCGCGGCGGCCTGCTGCCACGACTCGCCGATGTCGACGAAGCCGCCCGGGAGGGCGAGCCGCCCGAGCCGGGGTTCGATCGCCCGCCGGACGACGAGCAGGCCCTCGTCGACCGGCAGCACCATGACGGCCACCGGCAGCGGGTTCTGGTAGGAGGTGTTGCCGCAGGCGGCGCAGAGGCGGGGCCAGGGCTGGTCGAGCGCGTAGGAGGCGCCGCAGAAGGTGCAGTGTGAGTTCCGGATCGCCACGTGCTGAGCGTATCCGGAAAAGGTGCAGGATAGCCGGGTGAACGCGGGCACCGTCGGCCAGGCCATCGGCCTTTTCGCCATTACGAATGTGGATGATCTCGTACTGATCGCCCTCTTCTTTACCCAGACCACGGCACTGCGCATCGTTCTGGGGCAATACCTCGGATTCGCCGCGATCCTCGCGGTCTCCGTCGTGGTCTCCCTCGGCGCGGCGGCGCTGCCCGACGGGATGATCAGATGGCTCGGGTTGATCCCGCTCGCGCTGGGTCTCAAGGCCCTGTGGGAGCTCAGGAACAACGACGACTCCCCAGAAAAGGCCCCTACCGGCATCCTCGCCATCGCCGGCATCACCTTCGCCAACGGCGGCGACAACATCGGCGTGTACGTCCCTGTCTTCGCCACCCAGGGTGTCGTCGTCTACGTGGTCGTCTTCCTGGTCATGGTGGGCGTGCTCTGCCTGGCCGGCCGGTTCCTGGCCACCCGGCCCGTCGTCGCGAAGGCGCTGGCCCGGTGGGGGCACGTGCTCTTCCCGATCGTGCTCATCGGGATCGGGATCCTCATCCTCGTGGCGCATACATGATGACCAGCACCCCGAGCAGGCAGATCCCGGCCCCGATCAGGTCCCACCGGTCGGGCCGGAAGCCGTCGAAGACGATGCCCCACACCAGCGACCCGGCCACGAACACCCCGCCGTAGGCGGCCAGGATCCGGCCGAACTCGGCCGAGGGCTGGAGCGTCGCGACGAACCCGTAGACCCCCAGCGCGATCACTCCGGCCCCGGCCCAGACGAGCCCGCGGTCTTCCCGCACGCCCTGCCAGACCAGCCACGCGCCGCCGATCTCGGCCACGGCGGCGAGGGCGAACAGCACCAGGGAACGAACGATCGTCACCCCGGTGACTGTAGCTACTTCTTGGTCGAGTACGAGTGGGCGCCCACCCCCGCGAGATGCCCGCCCGCCATGATCAGGTACTCCTCGCGGATCGGGCGGCCCTCGAAGAAGCACTCCAGGATCTCCCGGGTGCCCGCCGCGTAGCGGGTCTGGGCCGTCAGGGAGGAGCCCGACATGTGCGGCGTCATCCCGTGGTGGGGCATGGTGCGCCACGGGTGGTCGGGCGGGGCCGGTTGCGGGTACCACACGTCGCCCGCGTAACCGGCGAGCCGGCCGCTCTGGAGGGCCCGCACGATCGCGTCACGGTCGGCGATCTGGCCCCGGGCGGTGTTGATCAGGTAGGCCCCCCGCTTCATGGTGGACAGCAGCTCCTCGCCGAACAGGCCCTCGGTCTCCGGGTGGAGCGGCGCGTTGATCGTGACGACGTCGCACACCGGGACCATGTCGGCGGCGCTCTCGTGCCAGGTCAGGTTCAGGCTCTCCTCGACCTCGCGCGGCAGCCGGTGACGGTCGGTGTAGTGGAGGTGGACGTCGAACGGCGCCAGCCGCTTCAGCACGGCCAGCCCGATGCGGCCCGCCGCGACGGTCCCGACGTGCATGCCTTCGAGGTCGTACGACCGCTTGACGACGTCGGCGATGTTCCAGCCGCCCTCCTTGACGACCTCCCACGCGGGCAGGTAGTCGCGGACCAGCGACAGGATCATCATCACGACGTGTTCGGAGACGCTGATGCTGTTGGAGTAGGTGATCTCGGCGACCGTGACGCCCTTCTCCGCCGCCGCGTCGAGGTCGATGTGGTCGGAGCCGATGCCGGCGGTGATGATCAGTTTGAGGTTCCGGGCCTTCTCGAACCGCTCCGGCGTCATGTACGCCGGCCAGAACGGCTGCGAGATCACGATGTCGGCGTCCGGCAGCTCGCGGTCGAACACCGAGTCGACGCCGTCCTTGTCGGAGGTGATGACCAGCGTGTGGCCGTTGTCCTCCAGGAAGTTGCGCAGCCCCAGCTCCCCCGACACGCTGCCGAGCAGCACGCCCGGGGGGAAGTCGATGCCCGACGGGGTCGGCAGGGTCTGCCCGTCCGGATAGTGGGTCAACTGCGGCAACGCGTCGCGCGCGTACTCCTTCGGATAGCCGTCGGTCGGGTCGTCGTAGAGCACACACAGGACCTTGGCCATGGGTATCGCCTCTCGTCCGCCACGATGGTGTCTAAGGCCAGCCTTCAAGAGGCCCCGTAGCAGGTCAAAGCGTATGTCGCTATCGCCGATAGGCGTCGCCTATCGGCCCAGGTGACCCCGCAGGGTGGTGTCGAGGGCCGCGCGGAGATCGAGACCTCGGGCGACGTCGAGCAGCGCCCGGACCACCACCGGCTCCGGCGACCGCTCGGCGGTGACCAGGCCGATCCGGGGTGAACGCGGCGGAGTCTCCATCGGGATGATCCGCATGCCGTCGGGCACGCCGATCATGTGCAGCCACGCGTGGGCGATCACGCTCGACCAGCGGTGGGTGGCGACGTGCGCGAACAGCGCCGACACGCTGTCGGTCTCGATCGCCGGGACCACCGCCGCCCCCGCGTCGTGGAACAGGCCGTCGAGGATGCGGCGGTTGCGCATCTCCTGGCCGAGCAGGCAGAGCGGCAGCGCCGCCACCTCGGTCCAGCGGACCCTCGGGCGGTCGGCCAGTTCGCCGTCGTCGGGGGTGAGCAGCAGGTAGCGCTCCTCGTAGAGCGGGATGGCCCGCTCGCCGTCCTCGCCGTCCTCGCCGTCGAGGTAGGTGAGCGCGGCGTCGATCTCGAAGTCGGTCAGCCGCCGGTGGATCTCCCGCGACGACAGGCTGCTCAGGGAGATGCGGGCGCGCGGGTGGCGTGCGCAGAAAGGGGTGGTGAGCAGGGACGCGGTCGCGAGCGCGGTGGGGATGGCGCCGAGCCGGAGCGTGCCAGAGACGCCGGCCCGCATCTGGTCGAGGTCGTCGCGCAGCCCGTCGAGGTCGGCGAGGATGCGGTGGGCCCACAGGAGCACCCGCTCGCCCTCTTCGGTCAGGCTGGTGAACCGGCGGCCCCTTCTGACCAGGGTGACGTCGAGGTCGGTCTCCAGGCGGCGGATGCCCGCCGACAACGAGGGCTGGGAGACGTGGCACGCCTCGGCGGCGCGGGCGAAGTGGCGCTCGCGGGCCAGCGCGACGAGATATTCCAGCTCGCGGAGCAGCATGCCCCCAACCTAAGCCGCCAGGCCGACACGATCGTCGACCTGGCGGGCCGCCGTGCGGGAGTCGTTGTCAGAATCCCTGCGACAGGCGGTAGTAGGCCTGGTTCCAGCGCAGTTCCTTGGCGAACTGGCGGGTGGTGGTGTCCGCGTCGATCAGGAGGAGCTCCACGCCGAGCATGTCGGCGAAGTCGTGCAGTTCCTCCGCGCCGACCGCAGCCGACAACACCGTGTGGTGCGGCGCCCCGGCGGTCAGCCACGACTCCGAGGAGGTGCGCAGGTCGGGGCGGGGCTTCCAGACGGCGCGGGCGACCGGGAGGTTGGGCAGCGCCTCCAGCGGCTCGACCACGTCGATCTCGTTGGCGATCAGGCGGAAGCGCTCGCCCATGTCGGCCAGGCCGATGACGACCGCCGGGCCGGGGGCCGCGTCGAAGACCAGGCGGACCGGGTCCTCCCTGCCGCCGATGCCGAGCGGGTGGATCTCGCACGACGGCTTCCCGGCGGCGATGCTCGGGCAGACCTCCAGCATGTGGGCGCCGAGGATGAGCTCCTCGTTCGGCGTCAGGTGGTAGGTGTAGTCCTCCATGAACGAGGTACCGCCCCCGGGCACCATCGCCTTCAGCGTCCTGAGCAACACCGAGGTCTTCCAGTCGCCCTCGCCGCCGAAGCCGTAGCCGTCGGCCATCAGGCGCTGCACCGCCAGGCCGGGGAGCTGGCGCAGGCCGCCGAGGTCCTCGAAGTTGGTGGTGAACGCCTTGAAGCCGCCCTCGGTCAGAAAGGTGCGCAGGCCGAGCTCGATGCGGGCCGCGTAGCGCAGCGACTCGTGCCGGGCGCCCTCGCTGCGCAGTTCGGCGGCGACGTCGTAGAGCTCCTCGTACTCCTTCACCAGGGCGGTCACGTCGGCGTCGGCCTGGGCGTCGACCACCGCGACCAGGTCGTTCACGCCGTAGGTGTTGACCGAGACGCGGAAGCGGGGCTGGCCCTCGACCTTGTCGCCCTCGGTCACCGCCACGTCGCGCATGTTGTCGCCGAAGCGGGCGAGCTTCAGCGAGCCGACCTCGGCCCGGCCGGCCGCCGCGCGTGCCCACGCCGAGATCCGCTCGGCCACCGCCGGGTCGGAGACGTGACCGGTCACGGTCTTGCGGGCCACCCCCAGGCGCGACTGCACGTAGCCGAACTCGCGGTCGCCGTGGGCGGCCTGGTTCAGGTTCATGAAGTCCATGTCGATGGTCGCCCACGGCAGCTCGCGGTTGGCCTGCGTGTGCAGGTGCAGCAGCGGCTTGCGCAGGGCGTCCAGGCCGGCGATCCACATCTTCGCGGGGGAGAAGGTGTGCATCCACGCGATGACGCCGCCGCACTCGTCGTCGGCGTTGGCGGCGAGCATCACGTTGCGGATGGACGTCGCGTCGAGGAGGACCGGCTTCCACTCCAGATCGAACGGCAGGGCGTGGCCCAACTCGGTCGCGATCGCCCGCGACTGGTCGGCGACCTGGGCAAGCGTCTCGTCTCCGTAGAGGGACTGGCTGCCGGTCAGGAACCACAGTTTCACTTGGAACTCCTCTGTCCGTAGACGTTCTGGTAGCGGTCGTACAGAGCGTCGATGTGTTTCGGCTCGATGGGGATGACGGAGCCGAGCTGGCGGGCGACGTGCACGGTCCGGGCGACGTCCTCGCACATCACGGCCGCCTTGACGGCGGCCTTGGGGGTGGCGCCGATGGTGAAGACCCCGTGGTTCTGCATCAGGACCGCCGGGGAGCGGTGGCCCTTCAGGGTGTCGACGAGGCCGCGGCCGATGTCGTCGCCGCCGATCAGCGCGAACGGGCCGATGGGGATCTCGCCGCCGAACTCGTCGGCCATCGCCGTCAGCACACACGGGATCGCCTCGCCGCGCGCGGCCCAGGCGGAGGCGTAGGTCGAGTGGGTGTGGACGACGCCGCCGACCTCGGGCATGTGCCGGTAGATGTAGGCGTGCGCGGCGGTGTCGCTGGAGGGCGCGTAGTCGCCCTCGACCAGGTTGCCGTCGAGGTCGCAGACGACCATCGAGTCGGGGGTCAGGTCGTCGTAGGAGACGCCGCTGGGCTTGATGACGAACAGGTCCTCGCCCGGGATCCGGCCGGAGACGTTGCCCGCCGTCCAGGCCACCAGGCCATACCTGACCAGTTCCGAATGCAGGGCGCAGACGGTCTTCTTCACTTGGACGCCTCGTTCCGGATCGCGCGCAGCCGGTGGAGCACGGCCCCGTCGGCGAAGTGGTCGTGCAGGGCGCGGTATTCGGCGTAGAGCCGGTCGTAGGCCGCGGCCCGCTCGGGATCGGGGGTGTACGCGTCCGCGATCCGCTTGCCCATCGCCGCCGCCGCGGAGGGGATGTCGGGGTAGGCCCCGGCCGCCACCGCGGCGTGGATGGCCGAGCCCAGCGCCGGTCCCTGGTCGGAGTCGATCACCGACAGCGGCTTGCGCAGCACGTCGGCGTAGGTCTGCATGAGGAAGGTGTTCTTCAGCAGGCCGCCGGCGACCACGAGTTCGTCGACCGGCACGCCGGACGCCTCGAAGGTCTCCACGATGACGCGGCAGCCGAACGCGGTCGACTCCAGCAGCGCCCGGTAGACGTCTTCCGGCTTGGTGGACAACGTCTGACCCACGACCACTCCCGAAAGATCGTGGTCGACGAGGACCGACCGGTTGCCGCCGAACCAGTCGAGCGCGACCAGTCCGTGGGCGCCGACGGCCTGCCCGGCCGCCAGCGACGTCAGATGCTCGTGGACCGAGACGCCCGCCGCGGCGGCGTCGGCCGCGTAGGAGGCCGGCACGTTGTTGTCGACGAACCAGGCGAAGATGTCGCCGACGGCCGACTGCCCGGCCTCGTAGCCCCACAGGCCTGGAACGATCCCGTCGCGCACCACGCCGCACATGCCGGGGACCTCGGCCAGGTTCTCCCCGTTCATGACCAGGCACGTCGAGGTGCCCATGATCGCGACCATCTGGCCGGGCCGCACCGCGTCGGCCGCGGCGGCCGTCACGTGGGCGTCGACGTTGCCGACCGCGACCGCGATGCCCTCGGGCAGCCCGGTCCACTCGGCGCCCTTGGCCGACAACGACCCCGCCCGACCACCCAGCGGCGCCAGTTCGGAGCCGAGCTTGGCGGTGAAGCCGGCGAACCCGGGGTTCAGCGCGGCCAGGAACTCCTCGGAGGGGTAGGCGCCGTCCTGGTGGATGGCCTTGTATCCGGCGGTGCAGACGTTGCGGGTCTCGACGCCGCTGAGCTCCCAGATGATCCAGTCGGCCGCCTCGATCCAGCGGTCGGCCAGCGCGTAGAGCTCCGGGTCCTCTTCGAGGAGCTGGAGGCCCTTGGCGAACGCCCACTCCGAGGAGATCTTCCCGCCGTACCGGGGCAACCACGGCTCGCCGCGTTCGGCGGCCAGCTCGTTGATCCGGTCGGCGTGGGACTGCGCCGCGTGGTGCTTCCACAACTTGGGCCACGCGTGCGGCCGGTCCGGGAACCGGTCGCTGAGCGGGGTCCCGTCGGCCAGGGCGGGCAGGATCGTGCAGGCGGTGAAGTCGGTGGCGATGCCGATCACCTCCGACGGCGCCACCCCGGCCGACTCGACCGCCTTGGGCACGGCGATGCGCAGCACGTCGCGCCAGTCGTCGGGCGACTGGAGCGCCCAGTCGGGGGTGGGGCCGGAGATCACCCCCTGGGCGTATTCATGGACGGCGGAGCCGAGTTCGGCCCCGTCCCGGACCCGGACCACGACGGCCCGGCCGGAAAGGGTGCCGTAGTCGACTCCCACCACATAACTGTCATCGTTCACGCGAGACTCCTGTCGTCACAATGAGGCGCTGGAGAAGGATGAAGACCAGGAGCAGGAGACCGATAACGATCTTGGTCCACCACGAGCTGAGGGTGCCCTCGAAGCTGATGACCGTCTGGATCAGGCCCAGCACGAGCACACCGAGAACCGTTCCGAGCAGGTAGCCCGAGCCGCCGGTCAGCAGCGTGCCGCCGATGACGACCGCCGCGATGGCGTCGAGCTCCATGCCGACGGCGTGCAGGCCGTAGCCCGAGAGCATGTAGAACGAGAGCAGCAGGCCGCCGAGCGCGGAGCACAGGCCGCTGACGGTGTAGACGGCGATCTTGGTCCGGGCCACCGGAAGACCCATGAGCAGCGCCGACTGCTCGTTGCCGCCGACCGCGTAGACGTTCCTCCCCAGCCGCGTGTAGTGCAGCGTGTACGTCGCCACGAGCACCACCGCCAGCGCGATCAGCACCGTGGGGGAGATCCAGAGCTCGGGGGCGAGGTCGATGCGCGTCTGCGCGATGGCCGTGAAGGTCGGGTCGGTGATGGGGATCGAGTCGGTGCCGATCGTGTAGCACAGGCCCCGGGCCAGGAACATCCCGGCGAGGGTCACGATGAACGGCTGGATCTCGAAGTAGTGGATGATCGCGCCCATCGCCGCGCCCAGCACCCCGCCGATCGCCAGGACCAGCAGGATCACCAGGAAGGACGGTGTCGACGGCAGCAGGGAGGCCGCGATCATCGTGGTCAGCGCCACCACCGAGCCGACCGACAGGTCGATGCCCCCGGTGAGGATGACGAAGGTCATGCCCACGGCCACGACCAGCAGGAACGCGTTGTCGATGAAGACGTTCAGGATGATCTGGCCGGTCGCGAAGCCCTCATAGCGGATCCCGCCGGCGGTGAACATCGCGATGAACAGCGCCCCGGTGACCAGGACGGGCAGGTAGTTGCGCGGCAGCCGGCCGGGCAACTGGCGGGGGAGTGCCAGGGTTTTCACGTGCGGACCGTCACTTTCTCCCCGGCGGGCACCGTCGGCGGGGCCGGTTTTCTACGGGATCGGAAGACCTTGGCCCGGAACGCCGGCGACTGGAGCAGGCAGACGATCGTCACGACGAGCGCCTTGAACAGCAGCGTCGTCTCCGGCGGCACGCCGATGGAGTAGATCGTCGTGGTCAGGGTCTGGATGATGAGGGCGCCCAGCACCGTGCCGCCGAGGGAGAACCGGCCGCCGGCCAGCGAGGTGCCGCCGATGACGACGGCGAGGATGGCGTCGAGCTCGATCCACAGGCCGGCGTTGTTGCCGTCGGCGCTGGACACGTTGGAGCTGATCATCAGGCCGGCGATGCCGGCGCAGAGGGCGCAGAAGGCGTACACGACGATCAGCAGGCCGCGGGCCCGGATGCCGGACAGGCGGCTCGCCTCGGCGTTGCCGCCGACCGACTCGATCAGCAGGCCGAGGGCCAGCCGGCGGGTGACGAACGCGATCAGCGCCAGCACGACGGCCACGATGATGATGCCGAACGGCAGGGTCAGCCAGTAGCCGCCGCCGACGAGCTTGTAGGGGGCGCTGTTGATCGTGATGATCTGGCCGTCGGTGATGAGCTGGGCCAGTCCGCGCCCGGCGACCATCAGGATCAGCGTCGCGATGATCGGCTGGATGCCGACGATCGCGACCAGGAAGCCGTTGCCGATGCCCAGCGCCACGGCCAGGCCGAGGGCGATGCCGATCGCGCCGAGCACGCCGCCGATCGAGTCCTGCGACGGGAGGGTGCTGATCTGCAGGCACGCCATCGCGCCGGCGATGGCCACCACCGAGCCCACCGACAGGTCGATGCCCTTGGTCGCGATGACCAGCGTCATGCCCAGGGCGACCAGGATGAGCGGGGCGCCGAACCGGAAGATGTCGATCAGGCTGCCGTAGAGGTGGCCGTCCTTGATCTCGATCTGGAAGAAGTGGTCGGTGAAGATCAGGTTGACCAGGAGGAGGGCGGCCAGGATGCCCGCCGGCCAGGCGAGGCGCTTCATTTGGCTCCCCCGCTCGCGATCGTCTCCATGAGCACGTCCGTCGTCAGGGTGTCGTCGTTGGGCAACTCGGCGACCAGCCGCCGGTCCCGGAGCACGGCGACCTTGTGGCTGAGCCGGAGCACCTCGTCGAGTTCGGCGGAGATGAATAGGACCGCCATGCCGCCGTCGGAGAGCTCGACGACCAGCTTCTGGATCTCGGCCTTGGCGCCGACGTCGATGCCCCGGGTGGGTTCGTCGAGGATGAGCAGGCGCGGTTCGAGGATGAGCCAGCGGGCCAGCAGCACCTTCTGCTGGTTGCCGCCGGACAGGTTCCTGATGAGCATCTCCGGGTTGTCCGGGCGGATGTTCAGCGCCTTGATGTACTTGGCGACCAGTTCGTCCTGCTTCTTGCGCGGCACCGGGCGGCTCCAGCCGCGGCGGGCCTGCAGGGCCAGGATGAGGTTCTCCCGTACGGTCAGCTCCGGGATCAGGCCCTCTTCGCGCCGGTTCTCCGAGCAGAACGCCACGCCCCGGGCCATCGCGGCGCGCGGGGTGCGCAGGGTGACCTGGTCGCCGCCGATGCGCAGGGTGCCGGTCGCGGCGTGGTCGGCGCCGAACAGCAGCCGGGCGATCTCGGTGCGGCCCGAGCCGAGCAGCCCGGCGAGGCCCACGACCTCGCCCTCGCGGATGGTCAGCGAGAAGGGGGCCACCCTGCCGCCGAGTTCGGCGGCCTCCACGAGCGTGTCGGAGGTGCGGGCCGGCGGCCGGTCGTCGAGGCGCTCCAGCTCGGCCAGCTCGCGGCCGATCATCTTGCCGACCAGTTCGACCTGGGGGAGTTCGGCGGTGACGTACTCGCCGACGAGGCGGCCGTTGCGCAGGATCGTCATGCGGTCGGCGATCTCGTAGATCTGGTCGAGGAAGTGCGACACGAACAGGATCGCGATGCCCTGCTCCTTCAGGCGGCGCATCACCCGGAAGAGCTGCGCGACCTCGCCGGCGTCGAGGGAGGACGTCGGCTCGTCGAGGATCAGCACCCGGGCGTCCACGTCGATGGCCCGCGCGATGGCGACCATCTGCTGGATCGCCAGCGAGTAGTGGCTCAGCGGCTTGGCGACGTCGATCGCCAGGTCGAGCCGGGTGAGCAGGTCCGCGGCCCGGCGGCGCATCTCGCGCCAGCGGATCCGGCCGAACCGGCGGGGTTCGCGCCCGATGAAGACGTTCTCGGCGACCGACAGGTTCGGGCAGAGGTTGACCTCCTGGTAGACCGTGCTGATGCCGGCCTTCTGGGCCTCCAGCGGGCCGGTGAAGGCCACTCGCTCGCCGGCCAGCTCGATCTCTCCGCTGTCGATCGAGTAGACCCCGGTCAGCACCTTGATCAGGGTCGACTTCCCGGCCCCGTTCTCGCCCATGAGGGCGTGCACCTCGCCGGGCAGCAGCCGGAAGTCCACGCCGTCCAGGGCCCGGACGCCCGGGAACTCCTTGCCGATCCCGGTCATCCGCAGGATCGCTTCAGCCATGCGCATTTCCTTCGATTGGAAAAGGGGCCGCCCCGATCTCAGGGCGGGACGGCCCCCGGCTCCTAGTACTGGCGGGTCGGCAGGGCCTGCTTGGCCTGCTCCTGGGTGAAGGTGGTCTCCTCGGTGACGACCCGCTCGGGCACCGTCTCACCGGCGAGGACCTTCTTGGCCAGGTCCATCAGCTGCGGGCCGAGCAGCGGGGAGCACTCGACGATGTAGTTGATCTTTCCGTCGGCGAGCGCCTGCATGCCGTCCTTGACGGCGTCGACCGTGATGATCTTGATGTCCTTGCCGGGCACCTTGCCCGCGCCCTCGATCGCCTCGATGGCGCCCAGGCCCATGTCGTCGTTGTGCGCGTAGAGCACGTCGATGTCCGGGTTGGCCTTCAGGAAGGCGTCCATGACCTCCTTGCCCTTGGCGCGGGTGAAGTCGCCGCTCTGGGAGGCGATCACCTTGAACTTGGGGTCGGCGCCGATGACCTCGGCGAAGCCCGCCTTGCGGTCGTTGGCGGGGGCCGAGCCGGTGGTGCCCTGGAGCTCGACGATGTTCACGTCGCCGGTCTCGGAGGCGTACTGCTCGACCAGCCACTGGCCGGCCTTCTTGCCCTCTTCGACGAAGTCGGACCCGAGGAAGGTCTTGTACAGCGTCTTGTCGGCCGAGTCGACCGCGCGGTCGGTCAGGATGACCGGGATGTTCGCGGCCTTGGCCTCCTGGAGCACCGTGTCCCAGCCCGACTCGACCACCGGCGAGAAGGCGATGACGTCGACCTTCTGCTGGATGTACGACCGGATCGCCTTGATCTGGTTCTCCTGCTTCTGCTGCGCGTCGGAGAACTTGAGGTCGATCCCGGCCGCCTTGGCCGACTCCTGCACCGACTTGGTGTTGGCGGTACGCCAGCCACTCTCGGCGCCCACCTGGGCGAAGCCCATGGTGATCGTCGAGTCGCCGCCACCGCTGGCGGGGGCGCCGCCCTCGGCCGTCGTCTCACTGCCGCCGCCACACGCGGTCGCGAGCACGCCGACCGCCATCAGAGCCATGATCTTCTTGAACAAGGCCAAGTCCCTTCCGTATTTGTTAGCGCTCACACAATTTGCCCGGCCGGGAATCAGAGTGAAGCTTGGTCTGCCGTGTCGACTGTGAGCGTTAACATAGACGAGCGTCAAGAGTCCGCCTCGTCACGGTACGGTCACATGCGCCCAACCGACTTGTGAGTCATGGCGCCGTACGCGAGAGAGACCACGACGACCAGCACGGGAAAGGCGATCCCGGCCAGGAGCCCGGTGCTCAGCCCGCCGCCGGTCGCGTCCGCCACGGCGCCCGTGGTCCACGGGCCGACCGCCGCGCCGAGGTCGCCGAAGACGGCCAGCACGCCGAACATCGCCGCGCCGCCGAGCGGGAACCGCGCCGACGCGAGACTGAACGTGCCCGGCCAGAGGAGACTCACCGCGAACCCGCACAACGCGCAGCCCACGAAGGCCAGCACGGGGTTGGCCGACAGGCTCGCGAGCAGGTAGCAGAGCGTCGCCAGCGCGCCCGAGAAGACCATCGCCGGCACCAGGGGGATCTTCTCCCCGAACAGCCCGTAGACGATGCGCCCGATGCCCATCAGCACCGCGAAGAGGCACGGCCCGGCCAGGTCGCCCCAGACCTTCGAGGCCCCGAGCCCTTCCTCGGCGAACAACGACGACCACTGCGACATCGTCAGCTCCGACGCGCCCGCCGCCAGCATCAGCACCATCGCGGCGACGAACGCGGGCGTCCGGAACAGCGACGCCAATGACGTCCGGTGCGCGTCGGGCACGGTCTCGGGCATCGGCACCCGCAGGAACGCCACCAGGTTCGCCAGCGGCACCAGCGCCCAGATCAGCGGCAGCACGTACCAGGCCTCGCGGCCGATCCCGGCCAGCAGCAGCGTCGACCCGGCGACCACCGCGACCTGCCCCCAGCAGTAGAACGAGTGCAGCAGGCTCATCGCCGCCGCCTTGCCCTCCTGCGGCGCGGGCAGCGCGTCGACGACCGGGCTGACCAGCACCTCCAGCAGCCCGCCGCCGATGGCGTAGACGACCACCGCGACGCACAACCCGATGTAGGGCGTCGGCGCGACGAACGGCGCCACCGCGAGCAGCACCAGCCCGGCCGCCGACATCACGTGGGCCAGCACGAGCGGCCCCCGGTAGCCGAGCCGGTCGACGTAGCGCACCGCGATGATGTCGGTCAGGAGCTGGGCGCCGAAGTTCAGCAGCACCAGACGTCCGAGCATTTCCAGCGGCAGCCCGTAGGCGGTCTGGAACACGATGAACAGCAGAGGGGCGAGGTTGTTCACGATGGCTTGGGTGACGTAGCCGGTGTAGCAGGCCCAGCGCGTAGCCGTATAGGACACCCGAAACCCCCCGAAGGCGACAGAAATCACCCGATGTTAGTGGAAGGTTCCGGGTACGCAGAAGGGCCGCGCACCCCCGAAGGGATACGCGGCCCCCTGACCTTTCAGCCGTCAGTTCTCATGGAACCCGAGTCGGAGACTCAGGTGGCCATGCGAAGCGGAGGCGTCTGGTCGACCCACGCGGTGCAGTTCGCCGGGTAAGCCGGCGGGCCCAGCGGGTCACCGGGAGCGAAGAAGCCCCCGACGACCGGGACGGGCAGACCCACGGTGCAGACCGTCCGGTGGATGCCACCGGAGGTGGTCTGAACCGAGACGTGCAGGTACGGGATCAGAGCGTCGACGATGACCTCTGTCGATACCGAGTGCACGTTGTTCGGGTAGTTGGCCAGCGTGGAGAGGTTGTGCCACATCGGCGTGGTCCGCGGGTCGCGGATCCACGTGTCGCCGTTCGGCCGGACCGACACCTGGAGGGTGTCGAGGAGCAGGGGCGACAGCGACACCGACGTCCCCGACCCGGGTCCGGCCGGACCCTGCGGACCGGCCGGACCCTGCGGACCGGCGGGGCCGGTCGCACCGGTCGCACCGGTCGCACCGGTCAGGCCGGGCGCACCCGCCGGACCGACAGGACCTGCCGGACCAACCGGGCCGGCCGGGCCCTGAGTGCCCGCCGGACCGGCCGCGCCGGTCGCACCGATCGGACCCTCCGGGCCGGCCGGGCCCACGGGCCCTGCCGGGCCCTGGGCGCCTGCCGGACCGGCCGGGCCGGTCGCACCAGGAGTGCCGGGCGCACCCGCCGGGCCACCCGGGCCCGCGGGTCCGACCGGACCCTGGGGGCCCGCCGGACCGGTCGCGCCGGGCGTGCCGGGCGTGCCGGGAGCACCCACCGGACCCACGGGTCCAACGGGGCCCACCGGACCGGCGGCGCCTTCCGGACCGGCCGGGCCCACGGGGCCAGCCGGGCCCACCGGGCCGAGACCGCCCACGGGACCTGCCGGGCCCACCGGGCCCGCCGGGCCCTGCGCACCGGGCGTGCCGGGCGCACCCGCCGGGCCGACCGGGCCGGCCGGGCCGATCAGACCCGTCTCACCGATCGGACCCTGGGGACCGACCGGACCCTGCGGTCCAGCCGGGCCCTCGGGGCCCGCCGGGCCCTGAGTGCCGTTCGTACCCGCGGGACCCTGAGGTCCAGCCGGGCCCGCGGGGCCCTGCGGACCCTGCGGACCAGCGGGGCCACCCGCCGGTCCAGCCGGGCCCTGGGGACCGACCTGTCCCGAAGGCCCGAACGGACCACGCGGTCCCATCGGGCCGCTGGGGCCAACCGGGCCACGCGGACCCACCGGCCCCATCGGGCCACGCGGGCCGCGGATGACGATGGGCTTCTTCCAACGCGGGTCGTCGTGCCACCCCGCCACACTCTGTGCCCGCATCGGGGCCGTGGAGTTGGCGGGCACGTTAGGGTTTTGGGCCCCCTGCTGAGCGCCGGGGACCTGAACGCCCTGCTGAGCCTGCGGCGCGACCTGCGGCTGCGGCTGCGGCTGCTGCTGCTGGTTGTCCTCCCAGCCGCCCTGCTGCTGGTTGTCGTCCCAGCCGTTCTGCTCGTTGTTGTCCCAGCCGCCCTGGTCGTTGTTGTCCCAGCCGCGGTCGTTGTTGTCGTCCCAGCCGCGGTCGTGGTGGCCGTGGTGGCCGTGGTGACCGTGGTGCTCTTCCTCTTCGTGGTGGTGACGGTGCTTCTTCTTGTGGTGCTTGTGGTGCTCTTCGAAGCGGTGGTGGTCGCGGCGGTGGTGGTGCCGCTCGTGCACGTGGTGGTGGTGGTTGCAGCGGTCGCCGTAGCCGTGGCCCCAGTCGCCGTCGCCGCCCCAGCCGCCGGTCGCGCCCCAGCCGCCCTCGTCGTCGCTCCAGCCGCCGCCGTCGCCGTCCCAGCCGTGGTGGCCGTGGTGGCCGTGGTCACAGTGGTGGTGCGAGCGGTGGACGAAGTGCTGGCGGTGGTGACGGTGGAAGAAGCGGTGGTGCCTGTGGTGGTGGTGGCGGAAGCGCTTGATCACCTTGATCTTGACGCGCTTCAGCGGCCGCTTCTCCTTGTACTTCCAGTCGACCCAGCCGATGTTGTCGCTGAGCACGCTCGCGCCGGTGCCGACGGAGCTGGTGGCGCTGACGCCGGTGGCCCCGGTGAGAACCAGGCCGCTCGCCGCCACGGCGACGGCGAGCGCCTTGGCGCCGCGTACGGCGCGGCGACCGAGCTCGCGCCCTTTATCCTGAAAAGTCATGTCAGTCCATGCTCTTTTGTACGTGCATCCGAATTACGGGATCTGAATTGATTCCGTAATGCTGAGTAGGGTGCCCGGCGTACCAAAAAGCGAAAAGCTGGACATAGCTAACGAACGTAAACGAGTTTCTATTGCGCAGGAAAAGCGCCGACGTTCTGACATGAGAGGACGTTCGTCATCGTCCCGCGGACCTCGCTGGCCGGATCGCTCAAATCCTCGGCCGTCAACCCCCGCAGAGCGGAGCGCAGACGCGTCAGATCTGCGGTGAGCACGGGGTTCGCGCGATCGGAGACGTCGTCGAGGCGGCCTCCCACCAGGCCGTCGATCGCGGTGAGTGTGGCGGCGAGATTCGGACTTTTCGGATCAATCTCCTGAATCTGGGCGACGATTTCGACGGCGGCTTCGCACGGTGTCCGGCTATCTGTCCAAAACAGGACGTATAACCCCAGGCCCGACATAACTAATATGACGGAAATTGCGACGGCGACGCGGGGCATGAGCACTCCGAATGACGAGGGAACACGCCACAGGATGCCGTGAATAGGGGAAAGGTTGTCTTCCCATGACGAATACGTTGGAGTTCCCGGAATCACCCGCCCTGACATTTCGGTATTTGTCGTGACGTACCGGCTTGACCTGGAGCGCGGTCCAGCACGCAGACTCGGTCGCGACGACGGGAGGAACACATGAGATACCGCACGATCGGCGCCACGCCCGCGACGCGGCGCGAGGTGAGCGTGCTGTCGCTGGGGGCGATGTTGTTCGGCTCGGTGACCGACGAGGCGACCAGCTTCGCCATCCTCGACCGGTTCGTGGAGGCGGGCGGCACCTTCATCGACACCTCGGGCAACTACGCCTTCTGGACCGACGGGAGCCAGGGCGGCCACAGCGAGGAACTGCTCGGCCGCTGGCGGAGGTCGCGGGGGGTGGGCGACGAGATCGTGATCGCCACCAAGGTCGGGGCCCGGCCGCTGGCGCCCGGCACGAGCTACACCGACAACGCCGAGGGGCTGTCGGCGAAGGTCATCCGGGAGTCGGCCGAGCGCAGCATGGAGCGCATGGGCCTCGACCGGATCGACGTCCTCTACTCGCACATCGAGGACCACCGCACCCCGGTCGAGGAGACGGTCGAGGGCTTCGCCGCTTTGGTCGCCGAGGGGCTGGTCGGCATGCTCGGGGTCAGCAACCACGCCGCCTGGCGGGTCGAGCGGGCCCGCGCCGTGGCCAGGCAGCGGGGGCTGCCCGGCTACGAGATCCTCCAGTACGCCCACAGCTACGTGCGCCCCCGGGTGGACATACCCGACGCGCTGTTCCGCGACGGCAACCTCGGGTCGGCGGGGCCCGACCTGGTGACGTACCTGAAGGAAGAGCGGGAGCTCGTGCTGGTGGCCTACTCGCCGCTGATGTCGGGCCGCTACACGCGGACCGACAAGGAGTTCCCGCCCGATTACCGGCACCCCGGCACGGAGGCCCGGCTCGCGAAGGTCCGCGAGATCGCCGCCGAGACCGGGGCGACCGCGAACCAGGTCGTGCTCGCCTGGCAGATGGGGCACGAGGTGCCGATCATCCCGCTGGCGGGCGCCTCGTCCCTGGCCCAGCTTGAGGAGAACCTGGCGGCCGTCGACCTGGAGCTGACGACCGAACAGAGGGCGGCGCTGGACGCGACCCACTAGCTAGCCTGGTGGCATGCGGAAGATCATGATCACTTCGGCGGTGTCGCTCGACGGCTACATGGAGGGGCCCGGCCGGGACATCTCCTGGCACCGTGTCGACGCCGAGCTGCACCGCCACCTCAACGAACTGCTCGCTCCGCTGAGCGCCTTCATCGACGGGCGGGTCACCCACCAGTTGATGGCCGACTACTGGCCGACCGCCGACGACGACCCGGCGGCCACCCGGGAGATCGCCGACTTCGCCGAGATCTGGCGCTCCAAGAAGAAGTACGTCTTCTCCCGCACCCTGGAGGAGGACCGCTGGAACACCGAGGTGGTGCGCGAGTTCGACCCTGAGTGGGTCAGGGAGCTGAAGGCGACGTCCGGGGCCGGCATGGCGCTCGGCGGCGCGAACCTGATGGCGCAGTTCATGCGGCACGACCTGATCGACGAATACCGGCTCTACCTGAACCCGGTCGTCGTCGGGGGCGGCACCCCGCTGTTCCCGCCCGATCTCACGATGGACCTGCGGCTCATCGAGACCCGGCCGTTCGGTCAGGGGGTGGTCGAGCTGACCTACCGGCCGGGCCCGAACAGGTCGTAGAGGGCGACGAGCAGCGCGGCCACCACGAAGGCGGCCGAGGTGAGCATGGCGACCTGGAAGCTCTCGGCCCAGTCGCCGCGCGAGGTCGCAAGGTGGGCGAAATAGACCGCGCCGACGGCCGCGATCCCGGCCGCCGACCCGATCCGCTGCCAGGTCTGCAACACGCCCCCCGCGCTGCCCGCCCGCCTGACCGGCACGTGGCTGAGCGTGAGGGTCTGGTTGGGCGAGATGACGAGCCCGCTGCCGATGCCCGACAGCAGCAGCGGCCCGGCCGCCGCCCACCCCGCGTGTCGCCCGGGCACCTCGTGCACGGCCAGCATCGTGGCCACGAACCCGACGGCCACGATGAACAGCCCCCAGGCGACCAGCGCCCGCCCGTAGCGGTGCACCAGCCGTCCGCTGAGCCCGGCGGCGATGCCCGAGCCGATCGCGAACGGGACCGAGGCGACCCCGGCCATCAGCGCCGAATAGCCCAGGCCCTTCTGCAGGAACAGCGTGAACACGAAGAAGATCGCGGTGAACCCGGCGAAGTAGAGCACGCCGATCAGCCCGCCGAGTGTGAACGCCCGCGACAGGAACAGGTCCATGTGCACCAGCGGCTCGATCCGCCGGGCCGCCCGCAGTTCCCACCCCACGAACCCGGCCAGCACGGCCACCCCGGCCGGCACGAGCAGCCACTTCGCCGCGCCCGGCCACTGCTGGTTCTGCAGGAACGGCAGCAGGACCAGCAGCAGCCCGACGGCCAGCAGCAGCACGCCGACCGGGTCGAACCCGGGCTTGAGCGTGCGGCGCAGGTTGACGGCGGGCAGCATGCGCAGCGCGAAGGGCAGCGACAGCAGGCCGATCGGCAGGTTGACGTAGAAGACCCAGCGCCAGCCGTTCTCCTCGCCGAAGATCTGGATCAGCACGCCGCCCAGCAGCGGGCCCACGGCGGTGGACAGGCCGATCACCGCGCCCAGATAGCCGAAGGCCCGGCCGCGTTCCGCCCCCTGGAACATCTCCTGGATGTAGCCGCTGACCTGCGGCATCATCAGGGCTCCCGCGGCCCCCTGGATCAGTCGGGCGATGATCAGCCACCACTCGTTCTGGGCCGCGCCGCAGGCCGCGCTCGCGGCGGTGAACAACACGATGCCCCACATGAACACCGCCCGGCGGCTGCGCGCGTCGCCCAGCCGCCCGCCGGGGATGAGGGCGAGGCCGAAGGTGAGGGCGTATCCGGAGACCACCCACTGGAGGCCGCTGTCGCTGGCGCCGATCCCCGCCTGGATGTCGGGGAGCGCGACGTTGACGATCGAGACGTCCAGCAGCGTCATGAACGCCGGGACGAGGCAGACGGCCAGAGCGCGCCAGCGACGGGGATTCATACCCCGTCCAGTGCCCCGGCCAGGGGATTCACCAACCCTCCGACAGAGCGCGGGCCAGGGCGGCGGCGAAGAAGGCGGCGCTGTCCTCCGTCAGCACCATCGGCGGTTTGATCTTCAGGATGTTCAGGTGGTCGCCGGTCGGCTGGACGACCACGCCGAGCTCCAGCATCCGGTCGCAGATCGCCGAGGTCTCCTCGGTGGCCGGGGAGCCGTCGGGCCGGTTCAGCTCGACCCCCATGTAGAGGCCGAGGCCGTGCACCGCGCCGATGATCGGGTGCTCGGCGGCCAGCGTCTCCATCAGGTCGCGCAGGTGGTCGCCGACTCGGGCTGCGTTGGCCTGGAGGCCCTCCTGCTCGATGACGTCGAGCACGGTCATGCCGGTGACGCAGCTCACGGGGCTGCCGCCGGCGCTGGAGAAGAAGTAGCCGACCCTGCGGTAGGTCTCGGCGATCTCCCGGGTGGTGATGACCGCGCCCAGCGGGTGGCCGTTGCCCATGGCCTTGGCGATCGTGATCACGTCGGGGACGACGCCCTGCTGCTCGAAGCCCCAGAAGTGGCGGCCCAGGCGGCCGTAGCCGACCTGGACCTCGTCCGCGACGCACAGACCGCCCTTCGCGCGCACCTCGGCGTAGACGGCGGCGAGGTAGCCGTCGGGGAGCGGGATCCCGCCCGCGTTGCCGTAGAAGGCCTCGGCGATGAAGCCCGCCGGTTCGCCGACCATGGCGAGGGCCTTGGCGAGCGCGTCGGGGTCGCGGTGCGGGGCCGGGACCGGGCGGACCCAGGCCGGGCGGGTGGCCATGGCGGCGGGGTTGTCGGCCGTGGACGTGCTGACGGCGTCGGAGGCCATCGTCCAGCCGTGGTAGGCCTCGGCGACGCAGAGCATCTCCTCGCGGCCGGTGGCGACCTGGACCAGCCGCAGCGCCAGGTCCACCGCCTCCGACCCGCTGTTGACCAGGAACACCGTGTCGAGCGGATCGGGGGCCAGGTCGGCCAGCCGGCGGGAGAACTCGGCGATGGCGCGGTAGTTGAACCGCGAGTTGGTGTTCAGCAGGGCGAGCTGCCTCGACACCGCCTCGGTGAGGCGCGGGTGGGCGTGGCCGATGGCGGCGACGTTGTTCACCATGTCGAGGTAGGTGCGGCCGTTCGTGTCGGTGAGGTGCTGCCGCCAGCCGCGCTCGATCCGGGGCGGGTCGGCGTAATAGTGCTCCTGGACGTCGGCGAGGGCGTCGCGGGAGAAGCGGGCCGGTTCGGGGGCCGGGCGGATGCCGAAGAGGGGGCCCGGGTCGGGGCAGATCGCCTGCCAGGCGGCCGACTCCTCGGGGGTGACGAAGGCGGGGGGTTCGAGGTCCCGCACCGAGCAGAGGGTCGCGTAGACCGGACCGGAGACGAACCCGAACTGGTCGCCCGCGCGGACCGGCCCCTCCCATGTCTCGACCCCGCTCAGCCGCAGGTCGAGGGTGGCGCCGCGCAGCACCCCCAGATACACCTCGCCGTCGAAGGGCGCGTGCACGGCGGTGCCCGCCGGGAGGCGCGACTCGACGCCGAGCGGCACCGTCGCGGGCGCGTCGAAGGAGTGGATCCGGGTCTCGGTCAGCCTCGGTTCGCCGGCCCGATGGGCGACGCCCTCTTCCGGCGTGTACGACTCCAGCACCCCGCCCGGCAGATCGCTCGTCACCGACAGGTCCCGCACCGGCAGCACCGGCAGCACCGGCACGATCGGCGCCCCGGTGAACCGGGCCGGGGGAGTCTCCCGGAACGCCGCCTCGGCCACCTCGAACGGCAGGCTCGACGCGGTCTCGAAGGCGCGGAACTCGGCGTCCTGCCGCTCGGTCGCGTAGTCGTTGTCGGGCTCCAGCAGCGCCTGGTGGACCCCGCTGACCACCAGCACCGCCGTGCGCGCCACGATCGCCGGCCAGAGCGCGGCCAGTTCGTCGCCGGTCAGCGGCACGACCCGCTGGAAGGCGCGCACCGCCGGGAGGATGGCCAGCGGCCGTTCCGGCGCGTGGTGCAGCAGCGACGCGCAGGTCACCGCGAGTTCGCCGACGATCCAGCCGTGCCCGAGGTCGCCGAAGTCGATCACGCCCTCGGGGACCGGACGCCCGTCGGGGCCGATCGAGCAGACCACGTTGTCGTCGGTGAGGTCGCCGTGGACGGCCTGCGTCCGCAGGTTCCCGGCCAGCGCCTCCAGCCGGTCGCAGGCCAGGTCGGCGGCCCGGCGCACCAGGTCGCGGCCGGTCGACAACGAGCCGATCATCTGGTCGATCTCGGTCCGGGCCCGGCGCAGATCCCATTGGGAGACACGGTCGAGCCCGGGGTGGTCGAGGTCGGCGAGGTTGGCCACGAGCCGCCCGGCCAGGTCGCCGAGCCGTCCGACGACCACGGGCGCGAGATAGGCGTGCTCGATCAGGGGCGTGCCCGGCACGAACGTCAGCAGCCGCGCCCGCAGCCCGTCGCCGAACCGGGCGACGTATCCGCCGCCGGTCGCGGGCCGGGGTTCGGGGACCGTCATCCGGCCGGCGAGGTGCAGCAGGGCGGCGTCCTGGGCGTCGAGTTCGGCGTCGGTGTAGCCCGCGTTGGCGACCTTCAGCAGGAACCGGCCGTCGACGACGTAGTTGCGGTCCTGGTTGCTGCCGACCTCCCTGACCTCGCCTCGGACGCCGAAGCGGGTGTGCGCGATCTCTCGGGCCTGGTCGAGGGTGACATCAGGACGGACGACGTTCATGTGCCGAGATTTCCGGTCATGGCGCCCAGTCTCGCATCGCCGGACAAACCCAAGTGATCGAAGTTGTCACCGTTTCGGTAGATAGCTCTTCTTTGCCGGATCGGCGAGCATGGGGCGGCCGATTCGGGGGCCGTCGATGGAGGGGACTTCCGCGTGCGTAGCGATGCTTCGATCCCGAGCTATGAACGACTCTTCGGAGAACTCGATCTGCGGACGGGAGATGAGGCGCGCTCGGTCTACTCCCCAGCGGCCTATCTGACCGATCTGCTCACCTTCCTGCAGGAGACCTTCCACGACGTCGCGCTGCTGCGCCGCCGCCCCGGCATCGGGAAGATCCCGCTCGACGAGGAGAACACCTCCACGACGGTGCCCTACCTCGACATCGTCAACGAGGTGCTGGAGGCGCTGGTCGGCGACGACCCCTACGGGCGGCTGCCCGGCCTCAAGCACCCGCTCGCGCTGCCGTTCTCGCTCGACGCGGCCCGGTTCACCACCTACCTGCGCTACCTGGGCGTCGACCCGGTCGAGTTCTACCGGCTGTTCGCCGCCAAGGTCGACCGCGACCGGGTCACCCGCGACTACCTGGGCCTGACCGAACACGACGTCGCCGTCATCACCACCCCGCGCACCGACGCGGCCGGGTTGTCCGAGGCCTACGGGCTCCACGACGAGCCGATCTCGGTGCTGCACGACGTCGAGCGTTTCCTGGAGGCGACCTCCCTCACCGGCGCGGAGCTGACCGAGCTCCTCTACGGCGATCCCGAGGTGGAACGTTCCCTTTCGGGTACTTTCGTCCATCAGGGCGCGGTGGTCGAGGTCGGCGAAGACGGCCGGACGCTGGTGCTCCGCGACGGCGGCGCCGTGCCCGACGTCTGGCTCGACCGGGCCCACCGGTTCATCCGGCTGGCGAAGAAGACCGGCCTGTCGTTCACCGACCTCGACCGGGTCGTCGGCGCCTTCACCTCGGTCCTCGACGCCGGGACCTTACGCGCGGTGGCCGCCGCGGCCCACCTGCACCGCACCCACGACGTTCCGTTCGACTTGGTCGAGTCGCTGACCACACGCACCCTCCCGGCCGAGGTCGGCGACCTGCCGCGGCCGGCCGGCGACATCCTCGCCCCGCAGAACCGGACGTTCCGCCGCGAATTGGCACGTTCCATCGATTTGGCCGAGTCAGAGCTGGTCGAGACCGTACGCCGGTTCCGCGACCTCTACGCCGGGCCGCTGGAGGAGAGCCCGTTCGACCGGGAGATCAGCCGCGCCTCGATCGTCGTCCTCCACCGGGTCGCCCGGATCACCGGGCACCTCGGATTGTCGGTGGCCGAGTTGTTCGCGGTGCTGACCGCGCTGGAGAACGACCCCGCCATCGAGCGCCACTCGACCTTCCCGGTGCTGCCGGTGCTCGCGCCCTCGTCGGCCGACGTCCACCGGATGCTCGAACGCGACGACGACCCGGTCTCCTCGCTCTGGCTGGCCCAGACCCTCGTCGAGGTGGTGGCCTGGATGCGGGTGTGGGGGTTCGCCGGCGACGACCTCACGGGCATCCTCGGCGAACCGGCCACACCCGAGTCGGAGGCCGAGCAGGCCGAGGTCATCGCCTCGATCGCCGACCAGTTCGCCGCCGTGGCGCTGACCCCCGGGGTGTTCGTCTCCGACCGGTTCGACGAACGGGCCGCCCGGGTGGTCCACGACGTCCTGGCGGCCCACCGCGACGGCGTGGTCTCCCCGCACGACCCGCGCCTGCTGCGGCTCGACCCGGCGACCGTCGCCACCGCCGCCCACGACGCGGTCGACGCCCTCGGCGTGCTGGCCAAGGGCGACTTCGAGGGGCTCGGGCTGGCCGACCGGCTGACGTCCAAGATCTTCTCCAATCTGGTGATCCGGGGGGTGCTGCGGCCCGACGGGCTGCTCGCCACCGAAGACCTGCCCGACCGGCTCACCCTCGCCGGCGACTTCGCCGCCCACCGCGACGAGTTGTTCACCGTGATCGCCGGGCTCCAGAACGCCTTCTACCCCTCCGACCTGGCGGGCGTGTTGCCCGAGCTGACCGAGGCCGAGCGCGCCGAGCTCTACGACAACCTGGTCCACAACGGCCACCTCGGCGACGAGGGCGACGTCACCGACCCCGACTTCTTCGCCGAGCCGGCCAACGTGACCGAGTTCCGGGTGAACGCGCCGCTCGACGACGTGGCCCCCGCCGTGCTCGCGCTGCTGCGAGACCGGGTGTCGGCCTACCGGACGGCCAGGATCGAGCTCGACCCCGCCGCGTTCGCCGAGTTGAAGCTCACCGCCGAGCAGTTCGACTCGCTCGCCCGGAGCCTGCGCTTCAACGGCTTCGTCGACGCCGACCTGTGCTTCACCGACAAGGCGGCGCTCGCCGTGCTCGACGTCGCCGACTTCGGGATCGCGCTGGAGTTCTATCCGCTCCGCCGGGTCGTCCTCGACGCGATCAAGGCGCAACTGGCCGCGGTCAAGGCCGAGATGCACCTGGTCACCCCCGACGACTTCGCCGGCGCGGCCGACGAGGCCATGGCGGCCCGGGTCGTGCGGCGGCTCGAAGGGCCGATCACCCGCGACGGGCGGATCCACGAGGAGCTGCGCGCGGAGCTCGACGACGCCGAGGGCACCATCGACCTGGGCGAGGGCTTCACCGACGGGGACGGGGAGCTCGTCTTCGAGCGGATCGCGGCGCTGACCCGCGCCCAGGCGCCCTACCGGATCGACCTGGACGCCCTGAGCGAGCTGGGCTTCGACGACGACGAGCGGCCCCGGCTGGTCGAGATGCTGGTCGAGGCCGGGCACCTGACGCCCGCACTGGCCGTCCCCCAGGCGCGGCTCGGCTACTTCCGGCAGGTCACCAGCGCGCTCGACTTCAGCCTGCCGGGCGTCGACGACTACGCCAAAGACGTCTTCTTCGTGCTGCACGCCGCCGCCAAGGAGCAACTGGCCGCGATCACTGAGATCGCCGCCACCCTCGGCGACCTCGCGAGCCGCCAGCACCGCACGCTGCTCAACGTGCTCCAGGACGTATTCGGGGTGTCTTCGCAGGTCGTCGAGGCCATTGGCGCGGCGGTCGCGCCCGGGGCCCTCGACGTGCTGGTCGCCCCCGCGGTCAAGGGGCCGGCCGGCCCCGACTTCCGGCGGGTCTACCGGCGGTTGCGCCGGTTCGCCCGGCTGGCGGCCAAGCTCGGCCTCGACGTCGACGAGGTCGCCGTCGCCTTCCGCGACCAGGACCTGGCCGGCAAGTTCCCCGAGCCGCTCGCGCTGCCACGCGGCGTCGACCGTTTCGACGCCCTGCTGACCGGCCACGACGGCCTGATCCACCTGTTCAGGGGCGGCTCCTACTGGACCTACTCCGCCGGTCACCAGCTCGTCGACCAGCGGCCGAAGGCGCTCACCGAGTTGTCGCCCCGCTTCTCCCGGCTGACCGCGATCGACGCCGCGTTCACCCGCGACGGCGCCGACTGGCTGATCGGCCGGGGCGACGACGGGAAGTCGCACGCCTTCACCCGCGCGAGGGGCGAGACCCGCTGGGCGCCGAAGGCGCAGACCTGGGGCGCGGTGCGCAACGGCTTCACCGCCCCCAAGAAGATCGACGGCGCCTACGTCGACGCCGAGGGCCGCACCCACCTGTTCACCGGCGACCAGTACCTGCGCTACTCCGCCGACGGCCCGTTCACCGTGGCCGACGAGGGCTTCCCGAGGTCGATCGCCGAGTGGTGGCAGGGCGACGGCCCGCTCCCCGAACGCTTCCGCGACGCCGTCGACGCCGTCTTCCACGGCCACGACGGCCGCACCCACGTCTTCTCCGGCGACCGGACCTTCGACGGGCTGCAGGAGCAGCCGATCACCGACCGCTGGGGCCGGATCCGCAACGCCTTCGACGGCGCGGCCCGTGTCGACGCGGCCTACGCCGACGCCGAGGGCTACCTGCTGTTCGCCGGGAACCAGGTGATCCGCTACACCGACGACCCCGAGAACGACGAGGTCCGGGTCGCCGACGGCTACCCGCAACGGATCGAGACCTGGCGGCCGGGCCTGCCGGTCAAGTTCGAGAGCGCCGTCGAGGCGGCGTTCGCGGTCGGCGACACCGTCCACCTGTTCAAAGACGGCAAGACCGTCTCGCTGCCCGGCGGCCAGATCGGGTCGACCGCCGACGTCTGGGGCGTGCCGAACGAGGCGCTGCCCGGCGGCCGGGTCGACGCCGCGTTCGTCGGCCTCGACGGCAAGACCTACCTGTTCAGCGGCGACCGGTACATCCGCTACTCCTCCGCCGACTACTCGGTCGTCGACCCCGGCTACCCGCGGGCGATCGAGGGCGACTGGGGCGGTCTCGACCGGGTCGACGCCGCGTTCGTCATGGACGGCTCCGCCCACCTGTTCGGCCCGGTCGGCCTGATCCTCGACCTGCCCGCCGACTACGAGGCCGAGCTCGCCGACGGCACCTGCTCGCCCGCCCTGCGCCGCCGCCTCCAGGCCCACGGCGTCACCGTCGGCGCCACCACGCCCGTGACCGGGGCGGCCCCGCAGTGGCAGGTGGTCGCCGAGGGGAACATCGGGCTGATCATCCGCCGCGTCGGCGACCGGATCAAGGTGTACGGCGACGACACCCCCTTCTACGTCCGCTACTCCACCCGCGACTACACCCGGCCCGACGAGGGCTATCCGAAGCCGCTGGCGGAGAACTGGCTGAACCTGCCCGACTCGTTCGGCTCGATCGACGCCGTCTTCACCGGCCGCGACAACGAGACCTGCCTGTTCAGCGGCGGCCACTTCGCCGTCTTCGACAACCGCCACCGCTGGTGGTCGGAGCCGATGCCGCTGAGCGACCGGTGGGACAGCATCCCGTTCGAGGAGGTCGACGCCGCCTTCGTCGGCAAGGACGGCAAGACGTACGTCTTCTCGGGCTCCGAGTACGTGCGTTACTCCACCGCCGACTACAGCGAGATCGACGACCGCTATCCGGCGACGACGGCGAACTTCTGGGGCAACGTCGTCAACACGATCCAGCGCACCGGCCGGGTCGACGCGACGCTCGTCGTCGACGTGACCGAGAAGGCCGACGGGATCGAGTCGACGCACACCTACACCTATCTCTTCTCCGGCGGGCAGTACGTCCGCTACCGCGACCACGACTACGACCGCGTCGAGTTCGGCTACCCGAAGGCGTTGTCGTCGCTGAAGTCGGAGCCGAGGCTGAAGGCGCTGACCGTCGACCTCGACGGGATCGACGCGGCGTTCGCCGACGGGCGGACCGTCTACCTGTTCCGGGGCGACCGGTGGCACGCGGTGTCCGACTCCCTCACCCGCTCCTACTCGATCCCGGGCATCACGGCGGCCTACGTCGACAACGGCTCGGTCATGGTGCAGACCTCGGCCGGGTGGCGGCGGCAGCACGCGCTCGAAGGGCCCGTCTTCAGCGAGGAGATCCGCCCGCCGGCGCTGCGGACCGTCCCGGCCGGCTACCAGACCGGCCTCGACGCCGTGCTGACCGGGGCCGACGGCAACGTCTACCTGTTCAAGGGCCCGATGTGCTTCAACACGGCCGTCGGCAAGGACTACCCGCTCGACGAAGAGTGGGGCCGCCCGCGCAACACGATCTACCAGGACAACTCGGTCGACGCCGCGTTCGTCGGCCGCGACGGGCGCACCTATCTCTTCTCCGGCGACCAGTTCGTCGTCTACGCGGACTCGCCCGACGTGATCGACGGCGAGCCGAGGCTCATCGCCGACCACTGGGGCGGGCTGACCGGCGTGGCGCTGGCCTACTACCGCGACGGCAAGACCTACGTGTTCGAGCGGCCGGACGCGTCCGGCATGATGCGGCACCTCGTCTACACCGGCGACGAGGGGGCGTACACCACCCCCGACCCGGGTTACCCGACGCTGACCGACGAGACGTTCTGGAAGGCGCCCGACGGGTTCCCGATGCCCGACGCGGTGATCTTCGAGGGCGACACGATGGTGCTGCTCGCCGGGGAACGCTGCGTGCAGTTCAGCGAGGCGACCGGCCTCTGGTCCTACCCCCGGCCGATCGAGCGCGTGTGGCGCGGCTTCTCCGTCGCGACCGGCGACCGGCTGAGGTCGGCGTTCACCGGGGCCGACGGTGCGACGTACTTCTTCTTCACCGAGACCTACACCCGCTACGCCGACCGCGCCTTCTCCGCGCCGGAGGAGATCCGGTCGCGGTGGGGCCGGTCGGTCAACCCGTTCGGCTCCCGCGTCGACTCGGCCGTGGTCTTCGGCGGGCACACCTATGTGTTCGGGGGGTCGCAGTACGTCCGCTACACCGGCGCCGAATACCGCTACACCGACCCGGGCTACCCGAAGCCGATCTCGGTCGAGCTGCGCCGGGAGGCCGCCTTCGCCGGGCTGCCGGAGGCGTTCGAGGACGCCGTGCTGGACGGCCCCGTGACGGCGGCGGTGGCCAACGGCCGCACCGCCCATCTCGTCGTCGGCGACACCGTGTTCGCCGTGTCGACGGCGCTGACCGCGACCTACCCGCTCGGGCTGCTCGGCCGGGTCCGCAACACCGTCGTCGACCGGCGGAAGGTGGACGCCGCGCTGGTCCGGGGGCAGCACACCTATCTGTTCTCCGGCGACCAGTACGTCCGCTACACCGGCGCCGACTACCTCTACGTCGACGAGGGCTTCCCGCGCACGATCGCGAGCGACTGGGACCTGCCGCCCGAGTTCCAGGACGGGGTCGACGCCGCCTTCCTGCGGGAGGGCGTCGCCCACTTCTTCAAGGGCGCCAGGTTCATCGCGGGCGACACGCTGGGCGACGTCGCCACGACGTTCGGGAAGATCCGCAACGACTTCGCCGACGGCTCGGTCGTCGACGCGGCGTTCGTCTCGGCGCGGGGCGAGCTCTACGTGTTCCGGGGCGGCCAGTACGTCCGCTACTCCTCGGCCGACCTGAAGCACGCCGACGAGGGTTTCCCCCGGACGATCCGCGACGACTTCGGCGACCTGCCCCGCACGTTCGAAGAGGGCGTCACCGGCGCGTTCACGCTGGGCGAGGCCACCTATCTCGTCAAGGACGACCGGTACGTGCGCTACTCCGGCCGCCTCGACGTGGTCGACCGCACCTTCCCGCAACTGTTCCGGCACCGCTGGTCGGACGCCGCCGACTACCGCCTGTCCGACGTCTACACGATCACCGAGTTCGCCGACCTGACCCGCCGCCACAGCGGGCTCGCGGAACTGCTGGCCAAGGGCGCGGCGGAGCCGTACGAGAAGCTGGCCGAGATCTTCCCCTGGGACGTCGAGGAACTCCGCTGGGCCAAGCGCAACGCGGGCCTGATCACCGAGTTCCCGGTGGAGGACGAACGCTTCGAGATCGAGTTCCTGCTCAAGCTGGTCCGCCTGTTCGCGGTCGCCGCCAAGACCGGCGCGGGGCCGTCGAAGCTCCACGGCGCGACCGCCGACACCCTGGAGGCGCTGCTGCCCGAGGCCGCCGTGCCGCTGGCGCACAACGACCTCAACGTGCTCAAACGCGACGCGCTGGTCCCGGCCGTGCTGCACCTGCACCCCGAACTGGCCACCGCCGCCGAGATCTACGAGCACGCCCTCATCGACGTCCAGATGGGCAAGGAGGGCGTCACCTCCCGCATCCGTGAGGCCATCGCCGCCACCCAGCTCTACCTGCACCGCTACCTGCTCGACCTGGAAGAACTCACCGCGGAAGAGGACGTCAAGCCGAGGCTGCGCACCTGGTGGACGTGGCTGAAGAACTACCGGATCTGGGAGGCCAACCGTAAGGTCTTCCTCTACCCGGAGAACTACATCCGCCCCGAGCTGCGCGACACCAAGACCCCGGCGTTCAAGGAACTGGAGGACGACCTCCTCCAGGGCGAGATCACCGCCGAGTCGGTGCAGCGCGCCTACAAGCGTTACCTCGACGAGTACACCGAGGTCAGCCGCCTGGCCATCGCCGGCGCCTACGTCTACAGGGCCGACGACGACCCCGAGGGCACCCGCCAGCTCGTGTTGTTCGGCCGCACCCGCACCGAACCGCGCCGGTGGTACTTCCGCGAGGCCGAGTTCCGCGACGGCGAGCGCCTGTCGGCGAGCTGGGAGCCGTGGTCGCGCGTCGACGTGCAGATCGAGGCCGAGCAGGTGCACCCCGTGCACGCCTTCGGCCGGGTCTTCGTCTTCTGGACGATCGTCGAGTCGGTCGCCCCCGAGGACACCGGCAAGACCGTCATCACCGCCACGACCAAGGGTGACGAGCAGAGCGTCTCGGCCCCGCCGCCCAAGAAGCGGGTGAGGGTCTGCTACTCCTTCCAGAACCTCAACCGCGAGTGGGTCGCCCCGCAGACCCTCCCGGCGGGCGCGCTGCACGACGGCGTGATCGTCGTCGACGAGCTGACCGTGCGGGCGTCGTCGACCGTGCCGGGCAAGGGCACCCACGACTCGATCGTGGTCTCCGCCGCCTACCGGGCCGCGGGCGATGCTTTCACCACGTCACACGCGCTCACTCCCGAGTTGTACGCCCTCCCGATCGAGGCCCCGGCCGCCCAGCCTCGCCCGATCGGCCTGGGCAAGGTGTTCGCCGAGGCGGTCGGCGGCCTGATCCGGTTCAACATGCCGGCCGAGTCGACCGACGGGCCGTGGTTCAGCGTCGACCACAAGGGCGGCAGCTTCCTGGTCCGCCCGATCACCGCCGACCCCGGCGAGGACGCGCAGGTCCTGCCGCTGAAGGAGAACAACCACCGGCTGCCCGGCCAGGGCGGCAACCGGACCGGCGCGGCCCAGTGGACCAAGATCGACGCGGGTTTCCAGCGCGGCGACTCCCGCTACTACTTCAACGGCCCCGACTTCGTCGTCATCAAGGCCACCGGCGGGATCCGCACCACCACGGAGAAGATCGCCGACCGGTGGGGCGACGTCGGCGAGTCGGAACTGGCCCGGACCGGCCGGGTCGACGCGGTCCTGGTGCGCGACGGCCACTACTTCATATTCACGGGCGCGGAGTACTACCGCTTCACCGGCCTGAACCGGATGGACCTCGGATATCCGAAGCTCATCAGGGACAACCCCGACGACCTGCCCAAGTGGAACTCGATCAACGCCGCGTTCACGATGGGCGGCACCGAGTACTTCATCAACGGCTCCGACCTGATCACCCGCGACGTCGGATCGGGCGCGTTCTCGGCCACCACCAAGGTGGCGAGCCGCTGGGGCAACAAGTCGCGGGTGCAGGCCACCCTCACGCGGGGCACGACGCTCTTCCTGATCTTCGACTCCACCTACTCGAAGTACTCCGACGTCGGTCAGCACAGCCCCGACAAGGACTATCCGCGCGACCTCAAGGGCAACCCCGACGAGCTCCCCGGCGACCGCAAGATCAGGTCGGCGATCGACATGTCCGGCACGCCCTACTACTTCGGCGACGACACCTACACCGCCGGCACCGACACCACCCCCCGGCCGACGCGGCCCCTCGGGCGTGTCTCGACCGGGCTCAACCTCGGCGGGTCGGTCGACGCCGCCTACGTCGACGGCGACCACCTCTACCTGGTCAGCGGCCTCGACCTGTTCCGCTACACGATGACCGGCAACGACATCCCGGCCGTCGCCGACGCGGGCTACCCGAAGACCCTGCCGCGGGAGATCGACGCCACCTTCAAACGCGGCGACCAGCGCTACGTCTTCGCCGGAGACGCCTACACGGTGATCCCGGCCGACAGGGAGCTCACCGCGATCAAGGACTTCGTCCCGATCGAGGGCAACTGGCGCTCCCTGCCGCCCGACTTCGTCGGCACCTACAACGGCGCCATGGACACCGACGCCGAGCTCATCCTGTTCCTCGGCGTCAACTTCGCGGTCAACCCGAAGGGCGGCGTGCTGGAGCGGCCCTACGAGTGGGCGTCGGTGCCGCACGAGATCGTCCGGCTCACCTCCAGCACCGCGTTCGAACTGAACCGCCGCCTGCTGGTCGGCGGGGTCCCGGCGCTGCTCGCGCCGGAGACCCAGGAGATCGACGAACTGCCCTCCTTCAGCACGTCGGGCTCCGGCACCACCGTCATCCGGGTGCTCGACGACCTGGCGGGCGTGCCGGCGAGCAGCCACATCGACTTCCAGAGCGCCAACGGCCGCTACTACTGGGAGATCTTCTTCCACGCGCCGATGCTCATCGCCCAGGCGCTCAACGCGGCCCAGCGCTTCGAGGACGCCAAACGCTGGTACGAGTTCGTCTTCGACCCCACCGAGCCGGAGCGCTACTGGCGGTTCCTGCCGTTCCTCGCGATCGACCTGCGGGCGCTCGTCGAGGGCTGCCGGATCGACCTGCGCAACCTGCCCGCCCAGGTCGGCGTCGACATGGCGCCGCTGCTGGCCGACCTGGAGACGCTGGCCCCGCTGTTCGACCACGCCCGCGCCTGCACCCCCGATGATCTGGCCCTCCTCGACGGCCTGGCCGACCGGGCGCAGCCGTTCGCGACGCACGACCGGCTGCGCGAGAAGGTCGGCATGATCGCCCGCCTGCGCCGCCAGTACGACCTCATGGGCGACCGGGGCGCGCTGCTGAAGGCCTACCTCGACGACCCGTTCGACCCGCACGCCATCGCCGCGCTGCGGCCCACCGCCTACCGGCGGGCGGTCGTGATGGCCTACGTCGACAACCTGCTCGACTGGGGCGACCTGTTGTTCCGGCAGTACACGATGGAGTCGGTCGACGAGGCGCGGATGCTCTACATCCTCGCCTACGACCTGCTCGGCGACCGGCCGCAGGGCGTCGGGCGGCGGCGTCTGCCGACCGTGCGGGCCTACGCGGAGCTCGACCCGGCCGAAGAGGGCGACCCCTACGCCGAGCGCGTCACGGCGGGCGGCAGCCTGCTCGACGGCATGGGGGCCATCCACCGGGGCGTGGCCGACGGCTACTTCTTCATCCCGGGCAACGCCGTGCTCGGCGAATACTGGGACCGGGTCGAAGATCGGCTGCGCAAGATCAGGGCCTCGCTCGACATCCTCGGCGTCAGCCGTCCGCTGCCGCTGTTCGAGCCGCCCGCCGACGTGATGGCGCTGGTCAGAGGGGCCGCCGCCGGGCTCACCCCCGACCAGGTCAGCGCCGGTCTGGCGGGGCCGGTGCCGCACTACCGGTTCGGCTTCCTGCACCGCAAGGCGCAGGACCTCGTCGACCGGCTGCGCGCCTTCGGCGGCGAACTGCTCAGCGTGCTCGAACGCCGCGACGCCGAGGAGCTCTCGGTCCTGCAGAACCGGCAGGAGGCCAACATCCGGCAGATGACCCGGGCCGTCCGCGAGGCCCAGGTCGAGGTGGCCACCGAGTTCCTCGCCCAGATGGAGGCCTCCCGCGAGGCGGCCGAGGCGCGGCAGAAGTACTACGAGAAGCAGATCGCCGACGGGCTGACCTCGCTCCAGCGGTCGCAGCTCGACATCATGACGGCCGCCGCCGCCGCCCACCTGACGGGCGCGGGCCTGAAGGTCGGCGCGGCCATCGCGTTCGCCGCGCCGCAGGTGCTGGCCGGTCCGTTCATCCTCGGCACGATGATCGGCGGCGAGCAGGTCGGCAAGGTCATGGAGACCGGAGCCGAGATCGCCGAGGCGCTCGGCGAAGGCCTCAGCGTCCTGGGCGAGCTCTACGGGGTGCGCGTCGAACAGGAACGCCAGGAAGACGAGTGGGCCTACCAGGTCATGCTGGCCAAGGCCGACTACCGCGAACTGGGTCACCAGGTCGCCTCGGCGCGGGCCCAGCTCGCCCAGGCCCAGCGCGACCTGGAGATCATCGACCAGGAGATCGCCGACCTGGAGGCGGTCGCCACCTTCCTCACCGGCAAGTTCACCAACGCCGAGCTCTACCAGTGGCAGGCCGGCCGCCTGGCCCAGATGTACTTCGCCAGCTACGGCCTCGCCCACGAGACCGCCAAGGCGGCCGAACGCGCCTACCAGTACGAACAGGGCATGAGCGACTCCTACATCCAGCCGGTCTACTGGGAGAGCCGCCGCTCCGGCCTGCTCGCGGGCGAGGCCCTCGGCGTCGACCTCGAACGCCTGGGCAACGCCTACGTCTCGGCCGACGGCCGGGGCTTCGAGATCACCAAGCGGATCTCGCTGCTCCAGCTCGACCCGCTGGCCGTGCTGAACCTGAAGAACGACGGCCGCTGCGAGTTCGCGCTCACCGAGGCGCTGTTCGACCGCGACTTCCCCGGCCACTACGCACGCCGCATCAAGACCGTCTCGGTGGTCTTCGACGGCCCCGACGGCCCGCTGGAGGTCAACGCCGTGCTCACCCAGACCGGGCACAAGACGATCCTCACCCCCGACCCGAAGGCGGTGCGCTACCTGCTCGACGCCAAGGGCGACATGCCGGCGTCGATCAGGTCCGACTGGCGGCCGACCCAGCAGATCGCCCTGTCGGACACCGAGGAGCACCGCGACAACAACGGCCTGTTCGAGCTCCGCTTCGACGACGAGCGTTATCTCCCCTTCGAGGGCACCGGCGCGGTCTCGACGTGGAAGATGGAGGTCACCGGCCGCCGTCCGTGGGACCTGTTCGACGTGACGCTGCTGGTCAAGTACACCGCCGAGCAGGGCGGCGACGTCTTCGCCAACGCGGTCAGGGGCATGCGCAAGCCGTATGCCGCCGCCCGCTACATCGACGTCGCCGGGGAGTTCCCGGCCGAGTGGCAGGCCTTCGCCGACGGCGGAGACCTGGTGCTGCCGCTGTCGCCCGACCTGTTCCCCGACATCGTCGGCGTCCAGCTCACCGGCCTGTACGCCCGCTACGACCTGGCCGACTGGGGTTCGGCCCGGTTGCTGCTGAACGGCCAGGCCGTCAACGACGGGACCATGCTCCGGGTGCCGGGCCTGCGGGCCGAGGAGCTGACGTTCACCGGCGACGGCGACCGCGAGGCGCTGCTCAACGCCGGGCTGATCCTCACCTACAGGGCGTTGTGATGCTGAAGAAGAAAAAGAAGAAGCCGCAGAACACCACCACCACGACGACGCCCGCTTCCCAGACCGGGAACCGGGTGCCGTCGCCCGGCTTCAGCCTGGCCGGGATCTTCGGGCTGGTGCGCACCCCGGCGAGGCGGCAGCAGCCGACGTCCAACTCCTCGTCGAACTCCTCGAACACGACCACGACCATCAGCTCGACCCGGACACCGTGGTTGCGGTCCACCCCCACTCAGCGCCCGGCCCGCGGCGACGTCACGATCCACATCCGGCGGCCCGGCGAGGGGAGCTCGTCGTCCTCGTCGGAGCCGGAGAAGGTGGTGGTGATCCCCGACGACCCGCAGGAGTCGAGCGAGTCGGGGGAGTCGGACGCCGAGCAGGGCATCTCACCCGACGTGCTCCAGATGATCAGGGAGATGGAGGAGGTCCTCCAGCTCCCGGGGGCCGACGACGCGGTCTACCTGCCGGTGAACCAGCTCGGCATCACCCTGAAGATCGACTATGGCCCGCTCCGGCGGATGAAGGAGGGCGAGGAGGCCGCCTTCATCGACGCCCGGATGGAACAGATCATGGGTCGCCCCCTGCCGATGGGCGTCAAGTTCATGCAGTTGTACGGCGCGTCCGACCCGCGCATGACCGTCTGGGTGATGCGGGCGTTGTGCCTGCTCTCCGACAACGCCGAGGCGTTGTCGGCCATGGGGGTCGACCCGAAGAAGGCGGTCGAGCGGCTCATCGCGATGGCCAAGAAGCAGAGCCGGATGTCGATCTCGGCCCCCTCCCACGGGTTCGAGATGCAGATCCTCCAGGTCGGCGGGTTCGTCGAGGGCAAGCTGCTGGCGGGCCTCCTGCCGCCCTCCAGCGGCACCGTCCTCAAACTGCTGTCGCTCTACCACCCGGACAGGACGGAACGCGGGGAGATCCGGATCCTCCCGCCGCTCGATGCCCGGGGGCTGGACACCCAGCTCAAGTACCTGCTGCGGCAGGTCGTGAAGAGCGAGTACAAGGCCTGGCGGGAAACGGGCAAGCCGCTGGCGTTCAACTCCATCGACGACATCGCCAAGGTGGCCGGCTTCCTGCAGAAGTGGCTGAAGGACCGCTTCGGCACCTTCCCGCTGGCGGCCGTCGACAGCCTCTACCACAACGGCTGGACCTACGAGAAACAGATCGTCAGCACGCTGAGCAAGCCGGGAGACGAGCCCGAACTGCTCGGCTGGCTCATGAACCGGGGCCAGCTCGTCGGCTGGGGCAAGAGCTACGGCGCCCCCTTCGTGACGGCGCACTTCGACCCGGCACGCCCGCAGGACCGGGAGGCGCTGCAGAAGATCTACACCGACCTGCTGGGCGACTCGGATTTCAAGAAGGCGCTCACGGCCGTCAGCAAGCTGACCGCCTGCTGTGCCAAGGGGCAGGGCAAGATCATGGTGCAGCCCCTCTTCCCCAGCACGAAGGTGGTCAGCCGGGTCCAGTTCCGCTGGCGGCAGTCCCGCACGCTGATCCACGAGTTCATGCACGCCCTCACCCACCAGAACCTGACGGAGGCCTCCCGGGTCATCGGCGAGGGCCAGGTGCTGACCGAGGGGCTGACCGACCTGCTCACCGCCCACTTCTTCGCCGAGCTCGTCAACGAGGTGCGGAGCAACGGAGAGATCCGGCAACTGATCCTCGGCGGCGAACCCTTCGAGGAACCCGCCGCCAAACACCTGGAGGTCGGCTACGGCACCGCCGGCGAGAAGGCGAAGATCATCAAGGCCCTGGTGGGCATGGACAACCTGATGGCCGCCTACTTCCTGGGCGCCGTCAAATTCATCGGCCTGTAGGTGACCCACATGTCCCTAGTCAAGACCAAACGCGACCTGCCCGCCGCCCCGCCCGACGTGGAGAACGGCTTCCGCACCCGCGAATCCCGGCTGCGCGGCCGGTCCGACGACGACTTCGCGTCCCGGTGGATCGACGTGGCCGGGCTGGACGCCGCCGCCCAGCAGTGGATCCTGCGTGGCCTCGACCTGCTGCTGGAGAACATCGACGGGGCCGGTCCCGGCTTCGACGGCGCCCGCGCCTGCTCGCTCCTGGTCGACCAGGCGGTCAGACGCCGCCACGAACCCGGCGACACCGGCTTCGAGTACGAGATCCTCACCGTCTCCGGCTGGCTGGAGGCCGCCCTCCCGGCGTCGCTGGCCAGGCCCCGGCCGGGCCCCTTCTTCCCCGCCGTCGGCCGGTTCGACCCCGACCGGCTCACCAGGGAGTTGCTCCCGCTGCTGGCCCGACGGCTCATCGAGGTGCGAGACGCGGCGGCTGAGCCGGACGGGTTCGACGACCTCGACCTGATCGGGCAGGCCGCCGGGGAGATCGAGGCACTCGTCCGCGCCGACCCGTCCATGTGGGCGATGGCGCGGGCCGACGGGCCGCTGCACGAGGGCTGGGTGTTCGCCGACAACGTGCTCCCGTCGGCCCTGCGGCCGACCGGCGACTTCGACCGGCTCGACCACCTGCGGCGGCAGGTCCACCTGCTCGGCCGTGACCCGGCCGCCGGGGGCATGCTCGACGGCTATGACGACGCCGTCCACCGCGAGGAACTCGACACGCTGCTCAAGGGCTGGCTGGCCGGGTCGCCGGAGCTCGACGACCTGGTCGCCGAGCTGATCGAGGTCAGCCCGTCCCACCAGAGCGGGCTGCGGAGCCCGGTGTACGTGCCGGCGACGATCGCCCGAGCACCGGACCTGCGGCGGACGCTGGCGCACGAGTTCCTGCACCGCCTCGCGCACCCCCACTACCTGGCGCGGGCCGCCGAGACGGCCGACCCGCAGATCCTGGTCGAGGGCGTCGCCGACGTGCTCACCGCCGACCTGCTGCCCGAGGTCGCCGACATCGGCTACGGCTCCTCCGGCGCCGCCGCCGTCGAGCTCTACGAGACGGTCGGGCCCGACCGGCTGAAGGCCGCCTACTTCCTGGGCCGTACCGAATTCATCGGCCTGTCCTGACGAGGAGCCCCATGGCGTTCAAGAAGAAACGCGGCAAGTCGGCCCCGGTCCGGCCGCAGGCCGGGCCCCGGCCCCGTTCCGGCAGCGCGCCCGAGGCTCGCACGCCGGAGCCCGATCCGGTGGACGACCTGGTGGACGATCTGGTCCAACCGCAGGAGGAGGTCGGCGACGTTCCGCCGCTGCGCCTGTGGGACGTGCCAGAACCAGCCCCGCTGCCCGGCCCGGCGTCCCCCCGCCGGCAGGGCGAGACGCTGACCGACGCCGACCGGCGATCGGTGAACTACCAGCGCGACATGGAGTTCTTCCAAGCCCTGTGGGAGGTCTACTACGACGCGAGCGGCGCCCGCGACCGCTCGATGAGCGAGAGCATGCTCTACGGCCTGATGAGCACCGACGACCCTCTCCAGGAGGCCGACTACCTGCGCGTCCCGCTCGAAGAGGGCTCGATCGCCGCCCTCGCCTCCCTCGGCCTGCGGAACAAGAGCTTCGTCACCTTCCCGCAGGACAACCCCGACCTCCAGCAGGCCGCCGCGGCGGGAGACTACTTCCACGTCGCCAACCTCCAGCACACGTTCGACCCCGGCCGGAACGCCCGGCGGATGCGCCGGCTGGCGGTCAACGTGCGGACCCAGGAGGCGGCTCTGTCGCTGACCGCCGGGCTGACCACGCTGTTCGCCGACGAAGAGGTGGGCCCCTACTTCGAGAAGGTCAAGGTCTTCCTCTCCGAGGCTCCCGCGGAGAGCCCGGTCAAGACCGACAAGCTGGTGCTCTACTACCTGACCGCAGACGACGCCCAGGACGGCGGCCCCGACGTCGTCGGCGACCGGTTGCTCGCCGCGATCAACTCGATGTTGCCGCCCGACCAGGCCGTCATGCTGACCAGCCCGTTCTACTCCCGGGTGGCCGAAGCGGTCACCTGGGCCGAGGACGCCCAGCACTTCATGCCGGGGGCCGAGGGGATGAGCTTCACCGACACCCGCGCCTCTCTCATCAGGGAGATCCTCGACACCGACGAGGCGATGCCGAACGCCGCGGCCCTGGCCGAGGCGGTGTTCGACGCCTTCGACGTCGCGGGCATCCCGTGGAACCAGCGCCACCGGCACAGCTGACCGAGCGGAGCAGACCATGACGTTCAAGAAGAAGAAGGGCCGCAAGAAGAAGAAGGACGACGGCGTCATCACCGCCGACGGTTCGTCGAGCTCCTCCAGTTCGTCCAGTTCGTCCAGTTCGTCTGGCTCCACCGCGAAGTCGCGACCGGCTTCCATCACGGTGCCCTACCGCCGTCCGGTCGTGTCCGACGTGGTGGCGTCGCCGACGGGCGTCCGGGAAAACGTTCCCGCGCGGGGCGCCCGTTACCGGCGGAACGGCGCACGGGACGGACTGTTCATCAGCGACCTCTACAAGCGTTACTACGACCCGGAGAACGGGGGCGCCCGGATCGACGTCGACGGGGAGGACGTGCGGTCGGAGGTCTACCGCCTGATGGGGGTCGGCGGTCCCGGATATCTCACCGAGCCGGTCACCCGGCGTCAGGTCGAGGATTTCATCGTGGCGGGCGCGGGCCGGTGGGAGGTGGAGAACCAGTCGGCCGCCTCCGGGGGGCAGTTCTCCGCCGCCCTCGCCGCCGGCGACTACTTCCGGGTGCTCAACCGCCGCTACCCCCAGCCGCAGGATCTGCGTTACCGCTCCCGGCGGCTGGTGGTGAACGTGCAGAGCCAGCAGACCGCGCTGGAGATCGGTTACGCCCTGGGCGCGTTGTTCGACCACCCCGTGATCGGCCGCCGGTTCCACCAGTTCAAGATGTTCCTGTCCAACTGGGCCGACCCCCAGCGGAACGTCAAGCACGACAAGATGGTCGTCTACTACGCCATCGACCCCACCTCCAGGGACGAATCCGACGTCGTCGGCGACGCCCTCGTGCGGGCGATCTCCGGGGCCGTCCCGCAGGGGGAGGCGGGGCTGACCGTCAGCCCGTTCTACTCCACGATCACCCAGGCCGTCTCGTGGGCGGAGGAGGCCGAGGACTACCTGCCCGACTCCGAGGGCCTCAGCTTCACCGAGACCCGCGCCGCCACCGTCGCGAAGGTGCTGGCCGACAACCCGGTGGTGGCGAGCCGGCAGAAACTGAGCGATCTGATCACGGCGGCGTTGTCGGAGGAGGGCGTGCACGCCTCGGCCAGGCACCGGCACCTGATCCCCGACAAGATCTAGATGCCGAGGTACTCGGTCCGGCCGAAGAAGAACGCCACTTTCAGCCGGTCGGACCCGAGTTCCTCCAGCAGCGTCACCGCCGGGCCCTCGGTTGGTGGCGTGCCGTCGCCGTATTCGGCGGTGAACAGGGTGACCAGGTCCTCCTCCAGCCACCCGGCCCGCTCGCGGAACCCCGGATGGGCCAGCACATGGAGAAAGGCGTGGGTCAGCAGCGCCTTGTCCGCCACCGGGACGAACACCTCCCGCCCCGGCCCGTGGGATGCGTCCCGGGTGATCAGCCGCCCGACCCGGCCGGCCAATCCGGTGTCGGAACCGAGCACGGCCGGGTCGCCGCCGAGCATCGCCACATAGGCCGCCCGCGCCGCCGCGCCGTCGGGCGACTCGACGGAGTCGCGGACGCGGGAGCCCAGGTCGTAACCGTCGTAGAGCGGGCCGTCGTAGCGGTTGCCGGGGAACTCGGCGCGGAGCGCGGCCTGCACGGCGGCGCCCAGGTCGGCGGCGGCGAGCGGGTCGAGGAAGCCTTCGGGTGCGGCGGCGAGGCGGCGGCCGACCTCCTCGGAGATCCATTCGCGGTCGGCCGGTACGACGGACAGCCCGGCGGGCTCCGGCAGGGTGAGCCTGGCGGGCAGGACCGCCTCGGTCCAGCCGCTCACGGCCAGCACCTCGTGCTCGAAGGCGTCGCCGCCCGGTTCGGCGGTGTACCGGCGGGCGTGGCCGACCAGCCGGGCCACGGCGGGCGACCGCTGGTAGTCGGCCGGGTTGCGGGTCAGCAGGTGGAGGGCGTGGATCAGCCAGGCCTGCTGCGGCAGGGACATGGCGGCGACGTTGCTCCAGTGGGAGCCGAACGGGCCGTCGCCCAGCAGTTCGGCCTCCAGCGACCGGAACGCCGCCTCGGCGCCGTGGCGCAGCCGCTCGGCCAGCCCCGGGGTGTCGGCGCCGCGCTTGGTCTTGGTCAGCGTCATCTGCCGTCCTTGGAGAGCGTCGGTCGGGGTGATCACTGCGGCTCCATGATCGCCAGGCGTTTCAGGTCGCCGAGGAAGTAGCCGATCGCCACGTTGCCCCGGCCGAGCGCGTCGGCGATCTGCTGCGCGTCGAGGCCGTCCTGGCCGTAGCCGACCTTGAGGTAGGCGTCGGGGGCGGGCGCCCACGGCGTGCCGGGGCCGAGGATCAGGTTCCGCGTCTCCGGGTCGTTCGCGGCGCGTTCGGACAACCGCCGCAGCACGAGCGCCGTGAAGACCTCGACGAAACCCTCCTTGAGGATCTGCGGCTGGTGGACGTGCTCCGCGGCGGCGACCACGTCGGGGTGGGTGATGCGGTGCATGAACTCGTGGATCATGGTGCGGGTCATCCGCCACCGGCAGTTCACCCGCGACTGCACGGCCGGGTTCGGATAGCAGGGCAGCAGATAGGTCATGCCGTCGGCGGCCGCGTGCTGCGGCGTGTGGTTGATCAGCTTGGTCACCTTCCGGGCGAACTCGGCGTCGCTCAGCAGTTCGGCGTAGATCCGCCCCAGCGCCTCCTGGTCGGCCGGCCGGCCCGGATGGTAGTTGGCCGCCGTCATGGGCGCCTCGTAGGCGGGGTCGCGTCCGACGCGGGTGCCCCGGTTCCACATCCAGCCGAGCAGCCGGTCGTTGTCGACGGGCACCTCCTCCGAACTGGCCAGGCAGCCCGAGTAAGGGGCGCCGTAGAGGGGGCCGTCGGCGTAGGACAGCGGGAAGGGGGCGAGGACCGTGCAGATGAACTCCTGCAGGAAGTCGGCGATCTTCGCCATCTCGGTGAAGTCGACCCGTTCGAGCCGTTCGCCGGGTGGCGGGTCCCAGGGACTGAGCTGCTGGTCGAGCACCGTGGTCAAGGCCTTCTCCAGCCCCGTGCGCAGCAGTTCGGGGTGCAGCGCCCCGATGACCTGCCGCCTGCCCGGCAGCCCGCCGGGGAAGTAGAGCGTGTTGAGCGTCCTGAGGACCTCCGGCTCCGCCTTCAGCGGCGTCGCGCACAACGAGGCCTGCATCCAGCCGCCGCACAGGACGACCTCGTTCTCGAACCCGTTCCCGGCCGTGCCCGGCTGCGTGAGCACATTGCGCCGGACCATCCTGAGCAGCCGCCGCACGACCGTGGAGAGGTCGACGCCCAGCTCGGTCAGCTTCCCGGCGTTCTGGTCGTAGATCGTCAACGCCCGCAACAACCAGGCGAGCTGGACCGGGGTGAACCGCTCCACCAGTTGCCGGCCCAGCTCGGGGTTGGCCTGCCCGAGCGCCGCGCAGAGGTGCTGCAGAGACCCCGCCATCCCGACCTGGTCGAGCAGGGCCGAGGTGGCGCGGTAGTCGAGCCGGACGACGATCGAGGTGTTCGGATAGGCGTAGTCGCGCACCACCTGCTCCAGCACCGGCGGCCGGTCGATCTCGTGGATCTCGATCGTCTCGGCCGGCGCCTCGACGAGGATCGGCTCCCGTTTGCTCTTGCGTACCGGTGAGGAGCTGCGCGACTTTCTCATGTCAGGACCGTTCCAACGGACGGGCCGGACGACTGTGATCTTGGTTGGGGCACGGCTTCATGCTCCACCACTGATCATGGCCGTCAAACTAACCCATAGGCGATAAGTCCGTCTCTTACGGCTGCCGCAGAGCGCCGTGACGTAGCCGTTGGTGTTGTTGACCGGGAACAGGACGCTCAAGGCGTCGTCGAGCGGCCCACCCGTCTGCGAGTAGAGCAGCGGGTCGAGCAGCACCTTGCCGGCCGGGCGCTTGGCGATGGTCGTGCCGGCCGTGTTGGCCGGATATCTGGTGGCCGCGACGACCTTCTGCAACCCGGCGATGCCGTCGGCCCCCGCGGCTCCGCGCTCACCCCGGGGACCCCGGTCGCCCTTCACACCCGGGACCCCTGGACACCCTGCGCGCCGATGAGCCCCTGCTTCTCGCGGGGACCCGGCTCTCCCTGCGGCCCGGCCGGGACCATGGGACCGGCGGGACCCTGGCCGGGCCGGGGTCCAGTCGGTGTCGATAGCAGAGGCGTCACACCTCCGTGGGCTGCTCGGCCTGGGGCCCGGCGGAGAAGCGGGCCGACAGGCGGGCGGCCAGGTCGGCGGGCAGGGTCGCGATCCCGTCGGCGACGAGCGAGCCGTCGGTCACGTGTTTGAGAGTCAGGTCGACCGCCCGCGACTGGACGTTGAACGACGTGTGGCCGTACGCCGTCACCAGCGCCGGCCCGAACTCGGCCACCGCCGACGGGGTGCGCCTGAGCTCGGCGTCGAGCCAGCGCAGGCCGATCGTGGCCAGTTTCGCCTCGGCCCGGAACGTCAGCGACTCGACCGCTTCGACCAGGTCGGCACGCTCGATCGGGAACACCGCCTTGATCTGCTTCGCGGCGAGTTCGGCCACCGGGCCGGGCGAGGAGGGCAGCAGCCGCAGATAGTCGCGCAGGCGTGCACCCGTCTCCTCGGGGGTCGGGGCGAGCAGGTCGTGGAGGCGGACGAAGAAGCGGAGGTCCTGCGCCTCGCCGCCGCGCAGGAAGCGGCTCACGCAGCCGTCGATCGCCCGGTCGCGGGGCACGTCTCCGCGGACCCGGGCCAGCCATCGGGTGGGCGCGGGGGTCAGGCGTTCGTCGCGCAGTTCGCGGCCCGCGCCCTCGGCGTCGAAGATCCGCGGCAGGAGGCACGACGTCAGAGGGTCGTCGGGGTGGGTCATCATCCGCAACCACGCGGCCACCAGCGGGTCGTGGTCGGGCGGTTCGGCGCCCGAGGCGCGCAGCAGAGCCACCGCCAGGGGCGCGACGCGGTCGTTCGGACGGCGGATGCGGCGCGCGAGCCGTACGGCGACGTCGCGTTGCCACTCGACTGGGCGGGACGCGGCGACCCTGACGGCGTCGGCGACGTTGACGCCGACGGCCCAGCGGCGGTTGACGTCGCGGCCGGTGATGAACGAGACGGCGGCGGCCGGGCCGGTGATGGTGCCGATGCCGGCCAGCAGCAGGGCGGAGGCCAGTTCGTCGAGCATCTCGTCGATCTCGAAGCCTTCGTCCCAGGCGCGCTCCCAGTCGGCGTCGTAGTCGCGCCGCGCGAGCTCGGCCGTCTTCTCGGCGCGCAGGTCTTTCACCAGGCCGGGTAGTTCGCGGCCGATCTCGCCGCGTTCGGCCTCGGTCAGGGTGAGCAGGCGGCTGCCGAGCTCGTGGACCTGGTTGCGCCGGATCAGGTCGAGGATCCGCCGCACGGCGGGACCGCTGAAGAACTTGGGGGTCGAAGGCGCGGCGTGGCCGAACGCCCGCGTCGGTGAGATCATGCCCCCGGACCTTAGGCACACCGACCGACAAACTCGGAGAACCCCAAGGCCGATTCACCGGAGCCGATTCTCTCGGAAAATCCCCCGAATCCCGCCATGGCGGTTGGCTAGTTTGGATGGCACACAGGGGAGGTCGGAAATGCAGCACATGCGTGTATCCGACGTGGAGCGCGACCGCGCCTGCGCCGTTCTGCGTGAGCACTACGCCGTCGGGCGGCTCGACGACCAGGAACTCTCGACCCGGCTGGCGGCCGCGCAGACCGCTGTGACCTGGGGCGATCTCAACGAGCTGATGCACGACCTGCCGCCGATCCCGGGCATGCCCCTGATGCCCTCGGCCCACTTCTACACGCCGCCGCCACCTCCTCCTCCGGTCGCCTACGCGCCTCCCGTCTACCACCCGCCGCAGCGCGACCGCGACGTGGGCAAGGCCTACCGGACCGCCGCCTGGGTCAGCTTCGCTCTCGGGTTCGCGAGTTTCGGGCTCATGTGGATCCCGGCGCTGGCCTTCGCCGTGCTCGGCAGACGGGCCAGGGAACAGGGCCGCGAAGACCGCAACACCGGCACGATCATCACCGTCGTGACCGGCGCCGCGTTGCTGTTCACCCTGGTGGCGTTGCCCGCCGCGTTCGACGACGACGACGGGGACGACCCGTCGCCGGAGTCGGCCTGGGTGCCGCCGCCGGCGGGGCTCGACGACGAGTCCGACATCCACGAGGTGGTGATGAAGGTGGTCGCCGACCGGCCCGACGCGACCGCCGCCGACTTACTGATGAACGCCGAAGGCAGCGAGGTCGCCTCCGGCAAGGGCTTGGTGTTGCCCTTCGAGAAGGAGCTCGACCTCGCCGGCCTCGACGACCTGAACGTGGCGGCCGAGGCGGTCGACGGCGTGAAGCTGACCTGTCAGATCACCGTCGACGGCGTGGTCGTGGCAGAGGGCAAGCCCGATTCCGGCGACGGCGGCTGCACCGCCGCCTACAGCGGCTGACCCTTCCGGTACCGGGTCAGCCAGCGGTCGATCTCGGCCAGCGGCGCGGGGTCGACCGCGTAGAGCCGCCGCGCCCCGTCGACCCGCACGGTGGCGAACCCGTTCTCGCGCAGCACCCGGAGGTGCTGCGAGACGGCCGGCTGGGTGATGCCGAACTCCGCCTGGACGACCGCGCCCACCTCCCCGGCGGGCCGTTCCCCGTCGGCGAGCAGTTCGAGGATCCGCCGCCTGACGGGGTCTCCCAGGACGTCGAAGGCGTGCATCCGACTACTTTATATAAGTGACCACTGATACGAACCGTCTGCCCTTCCCCGCCGACCCGACCCCGGCCCAGCGGGCCGCGATCGATCGGATCGCGGCGGGCCCGCGCGGCGAGATCTCCGGCCCGTTCGTGCCGTTGTTGCGCAGCCCTGAGCTGATGACGCGGCTGCAGCTCGTCGGGGAGGCGATCCGGTTCGGCGGCGTGCTCGACGAGGACCTCGTCGAGGTGGTCGTCCTCACCGTGGCCAGGCACTGGGACCAGCCCTACGAGTGGGCCTTCCACCATCCGATCGCCCTGGCCAAGGGTGTGCCGCCCGCCGACGTGGAGGCCATCGGCAGAGCCGAGCGCCCGCGGGACGGTCGCCTGGCCGTGTTGTGGGATCTGGTCGACGAGTTGCAGCGCACGAAGGACGTCTCCGACGCCGTCTACGCCGAAGCGGTGGCGGTCTTCGGCGAGGAGCGGGTGGTCGCGGCGGTCGCCACGGCCGGCTACTACACGACGCTGGCCATGGTGATGAACACCGCGCGCACGCCGCCGCCCGAAGGGCTCAGCGCCGCACTCCCGGGGGCCACACCCCCACGTTGAGGAACCGGTGGGCGTACGAATAGGCCACGAGCTGACTTCGGTTGGAGCAGGCGAACTGGTCGAGGAGTTTGCTGATGCGTTCGGCCACGGTGTGCCGGCTGAGGTGCATCTCGCGGGCGATCCGGGTGGTCGTGTAACCCCGGGCCAGCATGACGATCAGCCATCGGTCGCGATCATTTATCAGGTCGTCGTACGCAAGATCCATGAATGAACTCCTCGCGTGATCGCTTTCGTTTCGAGCGTAGGTTCGCGCGCTTAACCGCCGGTATTGCGAGGCCTTGCGGCCGGTTTGCCCGTCAGGATCGACGTGTAGAGCCGCTTGAGCACGGGGCTGGGATCGATGCCCAGTTCTCCGGCCAGCCGGCGGCGGACCGCCTCGAACTGGGCGAGCGCCTCGGGGGCCCGGCCGCAGCCCGCCAGGGCGGTCATCCGGGCGGCGATCAGGCGTTCGCGGGCGGGGAAGAAGGCGGCCAGGTCGTCGAGCCTGGTCAGCACCTCGACGAAGGCGCCGCGTTCGATCTGGAGCTCGGCCCAGTCCTCGTTCACCGCCAGATGGAGGTCGGTGCAGCGGGCCACCGTCTCGTCGACCAGGGGGATGCCGGCGAACTCGGCCAGCGGCCGTCCCCGCCACAGGTCGAGGGCCCGGTCGAGCAGGTGCAGGGCCGCGTCGCCCGCGCCCCGGCGGCGCATCTCGCGCCCGGCCGCCGCCAGGTCGCGGAAGCGGAGGAGGTCGAGTTCGTCGCGGCGGGCGTCCAGGCGGTAGCCCCAGCCCTCGAAGGCGATGCGGTCGCCGAGGCGTTTGCGCAGCTCCGAGACGTACACCTGGAGGTTCTTGCGGGCCGTCGCCGGGGGGCGGCCCTCCCAGAGGGAGTCGATGAGGTGGTCGGTCGGGATCACCTCGTTCGGGTTCGACAACAGGATCGCGGCCAGCAGGCGCGACTTCCTGGCGCTGATGTGGACGGGCACGCCGCCGACGCGGATGTCGAGCGGCCCGAGCACGCGGCCGTCCAGCGCCGTGGCCCGGCCGCCCAGCAGGAGGAAGCCCGACAGGTCGACGCGGGTGTTCTCGCGGTGCAGCCGGCGGACCATCGCCAGCGTGGCCATCGAGACGTCGTCGACGCCCGCCTTCGACTCGAACCAGCGCCAGTCGCCGTCGGGGTTGACCTCCAGGAACACCGGGCCGTCGCCGGTCAGCAGGAAGTCGAAGGCGCCGTAGCGCAGCCCCCACACCTCGGCCAGGCGGTGCACGGCCTCGGCCACCTCCGCGGGCGCGGTGACGGGCGCGACGCTCACCGAGCCCTCGTCGCGCCAGATCGCCGCGGGTGACGGCTTCTCGACCCGGAAGGCCCTGATCTCGCCGTCCACGTGGTAGACCCGCAGCTCGGCGGTGTGCTCGATGTACTCCTGGACGATCATCGGCACGTCCCGCGCGTGGAAGGCGGTCCGGTCGGCGATCTCCGGGAAGACGCCTTCGAGCAGGTTCGGCTCGGCCTCCACGAAGTGCCTGCTCAGCGCCTTGACGACGATCTTCCGGCAGGGGAACGCGGCGCTGCCCGGGTCGGTGGTGACGATCGTGCGCGGCACCCGGATGCCGGCCTTGGCCGCGCCGTCGAGCTGGGCCAGCCTGCCGGGGTCGAGGCCGTCGGGGACGCGTACCGACGAGAGGGCCGTCACCTGGTCGACCAGGGCGACCCATGACTCGGCGCGGAACAGGGAACGGGCGTCGCCGCCGGCGAACGCCGCGAAGTGCCGCACCCAGGTCACCGTCGGCAGGATGCGGCGGCCGTCGATGGTGAGGGAGCCGTCTTCGTGGCGGGTCAGCGCGGCGACCGAACCGGCGTCGATGCGCACACTCGGCACGCCCAGCGCGCGCAGCCCGCGTTGCAGCCCGGCGAACTCGCCCATGCCGGCGCGGTCGGCGAGCACCACGCACGGCAACACGGTCCGGGGATCGCTTTCGTCGGGCAGCAGCCAGCTCACGCCGCGCGCCGCCGCCGGCATCCGCAGGGTGTACGAGCCCGTGTCCATGGGCCGATGGTGTTCGCACGCGGCCGGGAGACACAATCAGGCCTCTGCCGTTCGGCATAAGCCCACTTTCGTGGGGTTGTCCGGCCCACTGATCACCAGCCCATACTCAAGCCATGAGTGACGTGGTGACGGCCACGGGGCTTACCAAGCAGTACAAGGGAATGAGCCGGCCCGCGGTCGACGACGTGTCGTTCGACATCGCGCCAGGTGAGACCTGCGGACTGCTCGGCCCCAACGGCGCCGGTAAGACGAGTCTCATCAAATTGATCTGCGGTGTCACCGCACCTACCTCCGGGGACATCCGCGTGTTCGGCGTCGACCCGGTCCGCCAGCCGGTCGAGGCCAAGAGCGGCATCGGTGCGATGCACCAGACCGCGCCGTTCGACATGATGTTGCCCGCGCTCGACAACCTGCACATCGCGGCCAGGTTCCGCGGCCTGAAGTGGCGCGCGGTCGAACCGTGGGCGATGGAGGTGGCCGAGTTCCTGGGCCTGACCGAGGCCCTCGACCGGATGTGCTTCCAGCTCTCGGGTGGTCAGCGCCAGCGCCTCCAGTTGGTCAGGGCGCTGCTCAGCATCCCCCGGCTGCTGATCCTCGACGAGCCGTCGGCCGGTCTCGACGTCGCCGGACGCCGCCAGGTCGAGAAGTTCGTCACCTGGCTGCGTGAGGAGCACGGCGTCACCATCCTGTGGACGACCCACCACATCGAGGAACTGGAGCGCAACTGCCAGCGGGTCCTGGTCATCAACAAGGGCCAGGTGGTCAGGTTCGCCAAGCCCCGCGAGATCGTCGAGGAGTTCGGCAGCACCCACGTCCAGGTCAGCGTGGAGGACGAGTCGGCCCGGCAGGCGGTCGAGGACTGGGCGCGGGGCGCCGGTCACGAGATCTCGACGGGCGAGAACGAGGTGCGCATCCACGGGGCCAAGGCCCGGGAGGTGCTGCCCGCGCTGGCCGGTCTCGCGGTCACCGGCGTGTCGACCGTCTCCGACTCCCTCGAAGAGGCGTTCCTGCGGATGACGGAGAAGGTGACCGCGTGAGCACCCCGACCGACCTGCTGGCCTTCGACCACAAGCCGCCGCCGCCCGGCACCGCCCGTCAGGCCGATCTTGGGGCCGTGGTCTACCGCGAGTGGGCGCTGCTGGCCCGCAACCGGGTCTACCTGATCCTAGGCCTGGCCCCGATGCTCATCTACTTGCTGCTGGTCAACACCTCGCTGAGCAACCTGGTGCAGACCGTGGAGTACAAGGGCCTGGCCGTCGGGTTCGCGGTGTTCCTGCTGCCGATGACGCTGGGCATGTCGGTGGTCAGCGCGGCCGGCACCTCCGCCATGGCGATCTTCCAGGAGGAGATGAGCGGGGTGGCGACGCAGCTCTGGTCGTACCCGCTGAGAAGGTCGCGGTTCCTGATGGGCAAGATGATCGCCGGTGTGTCGCTGGTGCTCGGGCAGAGCCTGCTCGGTCTCATCGCGGCCGTGCTGATCTTCGAGTTCCCGTTCGACCTGGAGGGCTGGCTGGCCCTGCTGGTGACCCTGGCGCTGGCGTCGCTGGCCATCAACGGGCTCTATCTGGCGGCGGCCATCACGGTCACCGACTACCAGGCCTTCATGGTCGGCTCGAACCTGTCGCTGCCGGTCCTCGTGTTCAGCGCGCCGTCGATGTACACCTACGACAGCATGCCGACGGTCCTGCAGTGGTTCTCCCACGTCAACCCGCTCACCTACGCCATCAACGGCATGCGCGACGCCAGCCTGTTCGGCTTCGCGGAGGCCGGGCGCGACATGGCGATCCTGGCCGTGATGGCGATCGTCGGCTACTCGATCGGCGGCCGGGCGCTGCTGAACCGGGCCCGCAACATCTGATTTCCGAGGGGGCGAGACGATGTCCGACACGACCTGGCTGCGCTCGGAGGCCGACGCCTCGAAGGTGCTGTTACCCGGCACCGACCGGGCGGTCGGACCGGCCCGGACGCTGGAGATGGCCGGGCGGGCCGCCCCGTTGGTCGGGATCACCCGGGTGGCCGACATCACCCGGCTCGACCACATCGGCATCCCGACCTTCCAGGCGATCCGGCCGGCGTCCCGCACGCTGGCGGTCTCCCAGGGCAAGGGGGTCACCCCCGACCTGGCGAGACTGTCGGCGATGATGGAGTCGATCGAGCTCTGGCACGCCGAGCAGCCGATGCACGCCCACACCGTCTCGCCGCCGAGGGAACTCGACCTCGGCTACGACGTGGCGGCGCTGCCGCTGTCGTCCCCGACCGTCCTGCACGAGGGGCTGCCCATCGCCTGGGTGCCCGGCCGGTCGCTCGTCGACGGAAGTGAGACCCTGGTTCCCCGTGACACGGTCGTGTTCCGGCTGACCCGCAGGACGGGCTGGAACGCGCCGGTGTTCTTCGAGTCGACCAACGGCCTGGCCAGCGGGAACACGCTCGTCGAGGCCACACTTCACGCGCTCTACGAGGTGGTCGAACGCGACGCCGTCACCGGATGGCTGACCGGCCGCGACAAGGGCGAGATCGTCGACGCCCGGTCGATGGGCGCACCGGTGATCGACGTGCTCTGCGAGCTGATGGCCCGCGCCCGCGTCACGATGGAGTGCCGGTCGGTGCCCTCGCCCACCGGGCTCTCCGTCTTCGTCGTCAGGATCACCTGCGACGACTATCCGCCGCCCTTCATGGGCTACGGGTGCCATCTCAGCGCCGAGATCGCCCTGTCCCGGGCCGTCACGGAGGCGGCGCAGTCGCGGCTGGCCTACATCTCGGGCGCCCGCGACGACCTCAAGGCGGGCGCGCAGAGCCAACTGGCCGGCGAATATCCGGCGCTCGTCGAGGGCGGGGCCGGGATCCAGGAGGCGCCCGCGCGCGGAAGCCTCGTCGACGACCTGGACGACGTCGTGAAACGCGCCGCCGTCGCCTTCGGGCACGCGCCCATGGTGGCCGACCTGACCCGCGCGGACATCGGCGTGCCGGTGGCCCGCGTGCTGGCCCCCGGCAGCCGCGTCATCCCGGAGGTGTTCTGATGAAGGTGGTCGTCTACACGGGACCGACCCTGTCGGCCGACGACGTGCACGCCGTCCTGCCCGGCGCCCGCGTCGTGCCGCCCGCCGCGCGGGGCGACCTGCTCAAGGAGGAGTGGAGCCCCGACGACACCGCCATCATCATCGACGGCTACTACCGCGAGCGGCTGTCCGTCGGGCACAAGGAGATCCTCTGGCTGCTCAACGAGGGTGTGCACGTCATCGGCGCGGCCTCGATGGGGGCGCTCCGGGCGGCCGAGCTCGCCCCGTTCGGGATGACCGGGGTGGGCGAGGTCTACGAGATGTTCTCCTCCGGCGCGGTCGACGGCGACGACGAGGTCGCCGTGCTGCACGGCCCGGCCGAGCGCGGCTACCCGGTCGCCACGGTCGCCCTGGTCAACCTCCGTCACGGGGTGGCCCAGGGCACGGTCGACGCCGGGACGGGCGAACGGATCGTCGCCGCCGCCAAGGCGCGGCCGTTCACGCACCGGTCGTGGGAGGAGCTCGAAGAGGCGGTCGATCCGGCCGACCGGGCGGCGCTGGCCGTACTGAGAGAAGAGAAGTGGGACGTCAAACGGCTCGACGCGCTGGCGGCCCTGGAGGCGGTGGCCGGTCCGGGAACCGACGTCGCCGGGGCCTGGTCGGCCGACATCGCGCTGACCGGGATCACCCACTACGAGGCGCTGAAGTGGCGGTCGGCCCGCGACCTCGACGTCATGAACGCCGCCCGGCTGTTCGCGCCGGAGTATCCCGAGGTGCACACCTCCGTCCTGGCGGAACTGCTCGCCGGCTTCGGCGGCGAGACCCATGCCCGGGAGAAGCTCGGCGTGTACGGCGACGAACTGCCCCCCGAGCTGGCGAAATGGCTGACCCCTCACGAGAACGTGCTCGGCATGGCCGAGCGGCTCCGCCTCGTCATGACGCGGGTCTGGCCGGTCTGGCAGTCGGAGGACTGGCGGCGGGCGGTGCTCGACCGGCTGCGCCGGCACCCGAAGTGGCCCGAGTGGAGCGACCTCGTCGACGCCGCCGAGACGGCGCGGGCCACGGCCAGGGCGGCCACGCCGCCGCCGGAGTTCTGCGCCCGGTTGTTCCTGCGGCACTGGAAGACCGCGCCGCCGCACGTCGAGATGGCCCGGCGCGGCTTCTACGGCATGGACGACCTCGGCCGCACCGTCACGCCGTTCTTCCCCCTGGACGCCCAGCGGGGACGCTGATGCGGATCCCGCGTGCGGATCCCCATCCGGTCCTCCACCGGATGCGCGAGGAGACGCCGGTCGTCAGGATCGGCGGCGCCTGGTATCTCACCCGGTACGCCGACGTGCAGCGGGCCCTGCTCGACCCGGACATCGGGCGGCAGGTCGTGGTGCACGAGGGCGTGGACGACCCGCTCGCGATGGTGCGCCGGAACATGTTCAACCTCGACCCGCCCGACCACACCCGGTTGCGGCGGCTGATGGCGCCCGCGTTCGGGCCGCGCACGGTCGCGCGGCTCGACCGGCGTATCGGTGAGATCACCGCCGAGCTGGTCGCCGGCCTCGACGGCGAGGTCGACGTGATCGAGCAGCTCGCGCTGCCGCTGCCGATCCTGGTGATGGCCGATCTCATCGGCTTCCCCGCGGCGGACGCGGCCCGGCTGCGGGTCTGGAGCGACGCGATGTTGCGCAGCTACCACGCGCCGAGGATCAGGGTGGCCGGGCTGGCCTTCGTCCGCTACATCGAGAAGCGCGTGGCGGAGCGGCGCGAGCAGCCGCGCGGCGACCTGCTCACCCGCCTCGCGCTGAGCCCCGAGCTCGACCACGAGGAGCTCGTGTCGAGCGTGTTCCAACTGGTCATGGCGGGGGACGAGACGACGGTCAACCTGATCGGCAACGGGGTGCTGGAACTGCTGCGGCATCCCGGGGAACTGCGCAGGCTGCGCGCGAACCCCGAGCTGATCGACTCGGCGGTCGAGGAGATCATGCGGTTCAACGGGCCGGTCGGGCATTCCCGGCCGCTCTACGCGCTCACCGACGTGACCTTCGGCGACGTGGTCGTCCCCAAGGGCGACCTGATCGTCCCGGTGCTGCTGGCCGCCAACCGCGACCCGGCGGTCTTCCCCGACCCCGACGTGTTCGACGTCGCCCGCACCCCCAACCGGCATCTCGGCCTCGGCCACGGCATCCACTTCTGCCTGGGCGCGGCGCTGGCCCGGCTCCAGGCGCGGGCCGCGATCGGCGCGCTGGTGCGCCGCCCGCTGGAGCTCGCCGCCGATCCCGACGGCCTGGAGTGGACCCCCGACCTGTTCATCCACGGCGTGCGCCGCCTTCCCCTGCGAGTGGGCCCATGAAGAATCTCTCGGCCATGGCCTTCGGCTTCGCCGGTTCCCAGATCCTGTACGCCGCCACGAAGCTCGGCCTGCCCGACGTGCTGGCCAGAGGCCCGATCGACGCCGGGGCCCTGGCCGGTCGGGTGGGGGCCGATCCCGAAGCGCTGCGCCGTCTGCTGCGCGCGCTGGTCGTGCTCGACGTGGCCGTCGAGATCCCGCCGGACCGCTACGCCCTGTCGGCCTTCGGCCAGCCGCTGCGCACGGGCCACCCCCGGTCGATCAGGTCGAGCGTGCTGCTGCTGGGCGACCCGGCCACGTGGCGGGCGTGGGGCGCGCTGACCGAGTCGGTGCGGACCGGCGAGACGGCCTGGGACCACGTGCACGGGAAGCCGCTCTTCGAGCACCTCGCCGGCGCGCCGGAACTCTCCACCGTCTTCAACACCGCGATGCGCGAGGGCACCGGCCAGGTCGCCGACCTCATCGCGTTCGACTTCTCGGGCCGGACCGTCGTGGACGTCGGCGGCGGCAACGGCACCCTCCTGGCGTCGATCCTGGCGCGGACCCCCGACGCGCGGGGTGTGCTCTTCGACTCGGCCGAAGGCGCGGCCGACGCCGCGCACGTGCTGGCGGAGGTCGCCGACCGGTGCCGGGTCGAGCACGGCGACTTCTTCGACGCCGTGCCCGACGGCGACGTCATCGTCCTCAAGGGCATCCTGCACGACTGGGACGACGACACCTGCGTCCGGCTGCTGCGGGGGTGCCGCAAGGCGCTGCGGCCGGGCGGGCGGTTGCTGGTCGTCGAGCCGGTCATGCCCGAGCGGCTCACCGCGGAGGAGGCGCCGGGTGTGGTGATGAGCGACGTCGCGATGCTCGTCTACACCGGGGGCCGCGAACGCACCCGGGCGGAGTTCGCCGCCCTCCTGGCCGCCGCCGGCTTCACGTTGACGCAGGTCGGCGAGCGTCTGGGCGGGTCGTCGATCAGGGTCGTGGAGGCCGCGGGAGACTGAGCCGCATGAGTATGCCGGGCCTGCGGGCGGCTCTCATGAGTAAGTTCACTGCTCTGGTGAGCATTTTCATATGCGCGCATCCTGTGCCTGTGTTGCAGAAACGGGCAATTCAGGTGGTCAGGTGACACATCAGGCCGAATTGGCCCTCTCGGTCGAGGCGATGCCCGTCAGGGTGGTCGTCGGCGATCCGGACCGGGGGGTTCGGGCCAGGCTCAGAGGATCGCTGCACATGGGCAACGGCGTCCACGTCGTCGGCGAGGCCGGCGCCGGGACCCGGCTGAGCGACCTGGTCGCCCGGCAACGGCCACGGGTGGTCGTGGTCAGCGCCGCGCTGCTCGACTCGGGGGTCGACTTCGCCCTCGCGGTCGAGGCGCTGACACGCTGCCGCACCCACGTCGTGCTGGTCGCCGACGAGCTCGACGAGGAGTTGCTCGGGCGGGCGCTGCGGGAGGGGGTCGGCGGGTTCGTCCACCGCCGCTCGCTCTTCGCCGAGATCGTGCCGGCGATCCGGCTCGTCGCGGCCGGGCACACGTTCATCTCCACGGCGATGATCACCCGGCTCAGAGACCGCATCGCGGGCGCGATGACCGGGGTCGACCACCACCTGGCCGCGCTCACCCGCCGGGAGGCCGAGGTGCTCGCCCTGGTCGCCACCGGCCTGTCGAACGCCCAGATCGCCGACCGGCTGGGCATCGGGGCCGGGACCGTGCGGTCACACCTGGCCAGGATCCTCGACAAGCTCCAGGCGGCCAACCGCGCCCACGCGGTCGGCATCGCCTACGAGCTCGGCTTCATCGCGCCCAGGCGAACTGGCTGATCGCCTGCTCGGCGGTCAGCGGCTCGGCCAGGTCGTCGACCATGGCCCGGAAGACGGCATGGTGGTCGCGGACGGCCGGGATGAGCGCCTGGCCGTGGAACAACTCGGCGGCCAGCCCCGGGCTGCTCAGCACCGCCCGGCCCACCTTGGCGTTGCCGCCCTTGCGCGGCTCCGCCACGGCCATCCGCCACGACCGGTCGGCCACCTCGGCGACGGCCCGCTGACCGGGCCCCTCCTTCGCGATCCGCGACGCGGTCATGGCGGCCACCGACATGCCGTGCGAGTAGACCGGGTTGACCGTGACGACGCTGTCCCCGACGGCCAGGAAACCCTCCGGGAGTTCGGCGTTCTCGAAATAGCGGCGCCGGTTGGCGGTGTCGTGACAGGGGCGGATCGGCCCGGCGGGTTTCGCCTTCGCGATCAGGTCGGCGATCACGGGGTCCCTGAGCTCTCGCGCGTACGCGAGGAAGCCCGCCTCGTCGAGTGGGGGGTCGCCGGTCATCGTGACGATCCACCGGCCGCCCTCGATGGGGAACAACGTGCCGCCCCTGGCGGGGGCGTATTTGGGGTGGACCATCACGGCGGGGATGTCGCCTGGGCCCTCGTAGAGGCGGGTGGCGTAGGAGACCCCGGACGGGACCCTGACCTCTTCGATCGCCGGGACGCCGAGTGCGGCCAGCCAGCCGGGGGCCTGGGAACGCCGGCCGGTGGCGTCGACCACAAGATCGGCGCGGATCAGTCCCGTTCGGGCGATGTCCGGCAGGTCGGCGAGCGTCGCGCCGGTCGTGGTGCGGAGTCCCGTGACCTCGCTCGGCCGGCCTGTCGTCTGGGAACCGCTCGCGCCGGTCGTGGCGCGGAGCCCCGCGACCTCGCTCGGCCGGCCCGCGAGGGTTCCGCCGGGTGTGGTGGCGACGCGGACGCCGGTGACCTTCCCCGCGTCGCCGGTCAGGCCGGCCGCCCGCACCCCCTGGACGACCTCTATGCCGGCGTGCCTTCTGACCACCTCGTCCAGGAGCGGCCGGCTGCAGGCGATCAGGTCGGCCTCGGTGCGGACACGGTGGAACCAGCCCTCGCCGGAGAAGATCAGGCAGTCGCCGGGCATGTTGCGGCGGTGGGCGCCGGCGTTCAGGAGGTCGTCCACGACCCCGGGCAGGAGTTCGTCCAGGGCCCGGATGCCGCCGGTCACCAGCACGTGGTTGTGGTGGGACTGCGGCAGCCCCCGCCTCGGGCGGGGGCCGGCCGGGTAGTGGTCGCTTTCGAGGACCACGACCTGGTCCGCGTGCCGGGTCAGCGCGACGGCGGCCAGCACCCCGGCCAGTCCGCCGCCCAGGACCACAACACGGGTCATCACGCCTCTTCGAGGAGCATGCCGTTCTCGACCATCGAGCCGATGAACTGGTTGACCTCGGTCACGATGCGGCGGCTCACGGCGTCGTTCCCGCGCGCGTAGGCGCGGGACATCGACAACGCGATCGGCTCGCGCTCGCCGGTCTGCTCGACCATCATCCAGATCTTGGAGCCGGTCTCGTTCAGGGTCGAGAACGCGCCGGTCTCGGTGTGGTAGAGCGACACGCCGTCGGCGGTCTCCTGCCAGATCACGGCGTCGCTGATCGTCAGTGCCATCGTCACTCCTTGCTCAGACCGGGGTGATGGGGAGCAGCTTGCCGACCTTGATCGGCTCGCGCATCGGCGGGACATAGCGGGTCCAGTCATCGAAGACCGGGTGGATCGTGTCGTCGGCCACCAGGCGCGGGGTGGTCATGACGTCGTTGCCCGCGGCCAGGTCCGCGCCGGTCGCGCCCGACTCCAGCCAGAGCTGGGTGGCGATGCCGTGGCGCAGGATCCGGCACTGGTGGCGGCTGTTGCGCTTGATGTCGAGCGACTCGGCCATGTGGGAGGCCCGGCAGCCGCCGCCGCACGACGCCTTGATGTAGCAGCGGGCGCAGTCGGCGTGGTATTCGCCGCCCAGCACCGAGCTGGTGCGCATCTCCTTCAGCACCGGCGCGCCGAAGATCTCGGCCAGCGACTGCTCGCGCACGTTGCCCGCGTAGTGCTCGTGGCCGGTGACCAGCTTGCACGGGTAGACGTCGCCGAGCGAGTTGATGTAGATCTCGTTGCCGCCCATGCCGCAGTTGGCCTTCACGGCACACGGGCCGAGCGGCCTCGGGCCGTCGGGGCTGAGCTTGCCGGCCGCCGGGGAGGTCCACGCGATCTCCTGGATCCGCATGTGGTCCTGCCACCCGAAGTCGGCCTTGTCGGTCACGCCCCGGCCGAGCTTGTTGTGGTACATCAGCCGGATGCTGTGGACCTCCAGCCCCTCGACGAACTGGGCGAAGTCCTCAAGCTCGTCGATGTTCTCCGACGTCACGATGTGGTTGATCTTCGGGACGACGCCCACCTGGTTCAGCAACCGGAGCGCCTTGTGGGTCTTGGCGAACGAGCCCGCGCCGCGGGTGCGGTCGTGCGTCTCGGCGGTGCCGCCGTCGACGCTCACGGTGACCGAGTTGAACAGGTCGGCGAACCGCTGCGCCGTCTCCAGCTTCCTGATCATCGTCGCGTTGGTGACGATGTTGCACTTCAGGCCCAGTGACCTGGCGTGCTCGACGATCTGGAACAGGTCCTTGCGGAGCATCGGCTCGCCGCCGGTGAAGATGACGTACTCGGCGCCGAACTCGGCGATCTCCTCGATCAGGCGCAGCGACTCGGCGGTCTTCAGCTCGTTCGGGAGGCACTTCTCCGACGAGGCGTAGCAGTAGGGGCAGCGCAGGTTGCAGCCGTCGGTGATCGCGTAGTAGGCCTGCTTGAGCTTCGGCTCCTGGAAGGCCACGTTCGGGCGGTGGCCGTCGTAGTAGACGACGTAGTTCAGGATCAGCTTGGCCAGGGCCTTCTCGTTCTCCAGCGTCTCGTCGAGGGGGAGCGCGCGGGCGAGGGCGGTCAGCACGCCGAACTCCCGCGACGTCAGCACCACCCGGCCGCCCGAGTGCGGGTTGACCACGAGACGTCTGTCGTCGTGTACGAAATAAGTGAGGCCCTCGGGGACCTCGAACAGGGCGCGGTTCTTGACCAGCTTCCCCGGCATGTCGCTCTCCCTCCCTCGTCACCGCGTGGACGCGGCCCCGCTTTCGGCGTCCGGGGCCGCGTCCGCGAACAGGCGTTTACCTAGTTGGCCGCACCGGAGCCGGAGCCCGACCAGGCACCGCAGAGGCAGTCGGCCGCAGCGGCCATCGTGTGGGCGACGACCTCGGGCTCGGACCACTCGCCGTCGGCGCTCGCGCCGGCCGAGACACCGGCCAGCACGCCCGGGAGGGCGTTCGGCAGCTTGTCCTTGAGGGAGATGAGCAGGTCGACCTCTTCACGGGTCAGGGTGGCGAACGCCTCCTCGACCTCGGCGGCGAGCTGGGAGTTGAGAATGCCGGCCTGACGCAGTTCCTCAGTGGGATCGAAGGACATGCCTTCACCTCTCTAGCGATTGGGCTTGCGTTGCGAGTCGAGTATGTGCCGGTGACGCGCGGGCCGGACAACCCCACGAATGTGGGCTGACCTGCTGCGAAGACCCCACGAATGTGGGGTTGGCCGATCGCCTGGTTCGCTTCCAGACTTACGCAAAAGCGGACTTTTCAGACGTGACGCGGTGAGGACGAGTGATGAACAGAACCGGTTCGGGGGCGTACGACGCACTGGCCGACCTACGTGCCGCAGGGCACCCCATCGACCTGCTCGACGAGCGGCAGCGCGACGTGTTCGCCTCGCTCAACCAGACCGAGGTCACCCTGCTCAACTCGATCAAGAGGCGTCTCGACGACGTCGCGCCCGAAGTTGAGGGCCAGGAATTGAAGCTGGTCTGAGCATGCAGGGGTCGAGGCCGGCGCGTCGTCACATCGTGGTCCTGTTCATCGACCTGTCCGGGTCGACCGAACTCGCGGAGCGTCTCGACCCCGAGTTGCTCATGCAGATCCTGGAGCGCTACTACGCCGGATGCCGGGAGGCGATCTTCGCCAACGGCGGCGTGATCGAGAAGTACATCGGCGACGCCGTCATGGCCGTCTTCGGCATCCCGCTCAGCCGCGAGGACGACGCGCTGCGCGCGGTGCTCGCCGCCCACGGCGCGATGAAATCGGTGTACGAGCTGGCCGACCAACTGGAGCGGACCGTCGGCGTCCGCATCGGGGCGCACGTCGGGGTGGCGTTCGGCGAGGTCATGGTGGTCGGCAACACCGGCACCGACGTCCGCGTCATCGGCGACACGGTCAACACCGCCGCCCGCATCCAGTCGGCCGCGAAGGAGGGCGAGATCCTCCTCGGCGACGACGTCGCCCGGCTGGTCCGCCAGCACGCGGTCATGGAGGAGGTCCCGCCGCTCACGCTGAAGGGCAAGAAGGACCCCGTCCGCGCCTGGCGCCTGGTCGACGTCGAACCCGACCGCGCCGGTGAGGCGGGCGCCGACACCGTCCCGCTGATCGGCCGCGACGAGGAGCTCGCCCAGCTCACCCGCCTGCACGAACGCGTGATCAGGGAACGGTCGTGCGGGATGGCGACCCTCCTGGGCGTGCCGGGCATCGGGAAGTCGCGGCTGGTGCGCGAGTTCCTGCACCGGCTCCCGCCGGGCGTGCGGGTGCTGACGGGGCGCTGCCCGTCGTACGGCATCGGCGCGACCTACCGCCCGATCGCCGAGATGCTCGAAGACGTCAACGGCGACTGGCCCGCGGTCGCGGCGGCCGTCGGCCCCGACGGTGAGCGCACCCTGAGAGCCCTGGCGGGCAACGGCCAGACCCCGGGCGTCGCCGAGATCGCCCGCGCGGTCCGCAGCTTCCTGGAGGTGATGGCCGACAGCCGCCCGCTCGTGGTGGTGCTCGACAACCTCCAGTGGGCCGAGCCGACCCTGCTCGAACTGGTCGACGACTGCGTGGCGTGGTTGACCGACGTGCCGGTGCTGTTCGTCTGCGTGGCCCGGCCGGAGATCTATGAGCTGCGGCCGGGCTGGGGCGGCGGCATCACCTGCGGGATGTCGCTGGAGCTGGGGCCGTTGGGCGGTGACGAGATCGCGCGGCTCGTACGGGAACTCGTGAACGAGCGCGCCGAGGTGCTGGCGCACGCCGACGACACGCTGCACCGGCGGGTGGCCGTCAGCAGCGACGGCAACCCGCTGTTCGCCGAGCTGATGCTGGAGACGCTGACCGAGGGCGACGGCTCGTTGCCGCCCACGATCACCGCGCTGCTGGGCGCCCGGCTCGACCGGCTCGGTGGCGACGAACGCGACGTGCTGGAGCGGGCCGCCACCATCGGGCAGAAGTTCACCCTCGGCCAGGTCGAGATGCTCGGCGCGGGCATGTCGTCCGGGACCTCCGGCGGACCGGCCCGCAGCCTCCAGCGCGACCGCCTGATCAGGCGCGGCGGCCAGCCCGGCGCCTACGAGTTCACCCAGACCCTCACCCGCGAGACCGTCTACTCGCTGACCAGCAAGGAACTGCGCGCCGACTGGCACCGCCGCCTCGCCGACTGGCTCGGCGAGCAGGAGGCCGCCGACGACACCCCGTTCCGGAGCTGGACGTCCGGCGACATCAGCCGCCACCTGCTCGCCGCCTGCCGCTTCACCCGTGAGGTCCGCCCCTTCGACCCGCTGCTCGACGAGCTCACCGACCGCGCCGCGACCGCGCTGATCCGCGACGGCGGCGAGGCCCTGCACCGCAGGGACCTCCCGGCCGCCATCGCCCTGCTCGAACGCGGCCGGGAGATCCTGCCCAAGGGCCGCGAGGAGCACCGCCGGCTGGCGATCCTGATCAGCGACGCGGAGCTCGCGCGGGGAGAGGCGTTCAACGCCGCCGCCGCGCTCGACGTCGCCGAAGAGATGCTCCCCGGCGACGCGCGCACCGCGCTGACCTGCACGATCCAGCGCGAGATGCTGGGCGTGCGCACCGGCCGCGGCACCGACCCGGAAGCGCTGAGAGACCGGCTGGAACCGGCCGACGACTTCGGCTGGTGCCGCTTCCACCAGCTCGAAGCCTGGACGCACATCGACGCGGGCCGGTTCGGCGCCGCCGACCGGGCGCTGCGCGACGGCCTCGCCCGCGCCCGCGCGATGGGCGACCGCTACGAGGAGGACCGCCTGCTCGGCGGGTTGTGCGAGCTGGTCCAGTGGTCGCCGACGCCGGTCGGCGAAGGCCTCGCCCTCTGCGCCGACCTGCTGGAACGGTTCGTCGGCGACCGAGCGCTGCTGGTCCCGGTCCTGCTCACGAAGGCCCGGCTGCTCGGGCTCTCCGGCGATTCGGCGGCCGCCCGGGAGACCCTCGACACGGCGGCCCGCTACGTCGACGAGCTCGACCTGGGCCTGCCCGCCATCGCGGTCACCCAGGTCCGCGGCCTGGTCGAGTCCCTGGCCGGCGACCACGAGCAGGCCCGCGCGCTGTTCCGCGACGCCGCCGCCGCCCTCCACGACGCCGGACACGGCGGCGCGGCCACCACGCTGGAGATCTACGCCGCCCGCGAGACCCTGAGAATGGGCGACCCCCGATCGGCCGCCCGCGAACTCGCCCGCCGCGAGGGTCCGCGCCAGCTCAGAGGCGAGGTCACCGCGCTCGCCCTGCGCGCCGCCATCACCGCCCAGTCGGCCACCCACGACCCCGGCCCGATCGCCGACATGAGCACCGGGGGAAGCGCCGACCCCACTGCCGACATGAGCACCGCCAGAAGCGTCGAACCAGGCGCCGACCGGAGCGCCGCGTGGAATGTGGACCCTACGGCCGACCGGGGTGCGGTTCTGGCGGAAGCCCTGCGCCTCGCCGATCGGGCCGCCGAGCTCGTGGAGACGACCGACGATCCCTGTCTGCGCGGGGACATCCTCGTCGAGGTCGCCCAGGTCCGGCGGGCGGCCGGGGGCGACCCGTCCGGGGCGCTCCGCGACGCGCTCGGCGCATACGACGACAAAGGGGCGAGTCTGCTCGCCCACCGGACCCGCGACCTGCTGGGGGACCTGTGACCCTGACGCCGACCAACCCGCCGCTGCCGCCCTGGCGGCGGGCCCAGCGCGACCACTTCCCCGGAGTGCCGGCCTGGGGGCTGGCGACCCGCCGGGCCGCGCCGGAACCGTTCGAGATCAGCCGCCTGGAGTCGGTCGACAAGGAGTGGGCCTACGGTGGCGCCGACGGCACGGGCGTGCGCGTCTGCGTGCTGGACACCGGCGTCCAGGCCGACCATCCGCACGTCGGCGGGCTGGAGGCGTCCTACCAGGTGGTCGCCGACGACGCCGGGAGGTCGTCGGTCGTCGAGTGTGAACCGCACGACCCGGCCGGGCACGGCACCGCCTGCGCGTCGGTGATCCGCCAGGTCGCGCCGGGCGCCTCGATCAGCTCGCTGCGGGTGCTCACCGACGGCAAGAACGGCAGCGGCGACGCGTTGCTGACGGGCCTGCGGTGGGCGATCGAGGCCGGCTTCGACGTGATCAACATGAGCCTGTCGACCACGAAGTCGGACTTCCGGCACACCCTCCAGGAGCTCGCCGACCGGGCCTACTTCCGGCGCTGCCTGCTGGTGGCCGCCGCGCACAACATGCCGGTGCTCAGCTTCCCGTGGACGTTCTCCTCGGTGGTCAGCGTGGCCAGCCACGACCAGGCCGACCCGATGACCTACTTCTACAACCCGTCGCCACCCGCCGAGTTCCACGCCCGCGGCGTCAGGGTCCCGGTGGCGTGGGCGGGCGGCAAGGTGGTGCGCAGCACCGGCAACAGTTTCGCCGCCCCCCACATCGCCGGGATCTGCGCGCTCATCCTGAGCAAGCACCCCTGGCTGACGCCGTTCCAGCTCAAGACCGTGCTCTATCTCGCCGCGGACAACACCACGCAGAACGGAGAGCCTGATGTCCTCTGAGGACTTCGACAGCACCGAACGCAAGTTGCTGCAGTCGATCGTGGAGGTGGCCCGCCACATGTTCGGCGCGGCCGCCGCGTCGATCTTCCTGGTCGACCCGGAAACCGGCGAGCTGGTCTTCGAGGCCGTCTCCGGCGAGGGGGAGAAGGAGCTGGTGGGCAGCCGGTTCCCGGCCGGGACGGGCATCGCGGGCTGGGTCGCCACCAGCGGCCAGCCGATGGTCGCCGACGACCTCAAGACGACCACGTTCGACCAGGACGCCGCCGAGTCGACCGGCTACGTGCCCGCCACGATCATGGCCGCGCCGCTGATCAGGTTCGAGGAGTGCGTGGGCGTGCTGGAGGTGCTCGACCGGGCCGAGTCGCGCAGCGACCTCGACGACATCGAGTTGCTGGGCATGTTCGCCACCCAGGCCGCCTGTGGCCTGGAGTTCCTGCTCCGGGTCAGGCACAGCGAACCGCGCGCGCAGATCGACCCGCAGGTCGTGCTGCGGCGGCTGAGCGACCGCCCGCCCAGCGGCGACGGCCCCCGCGACGTCGCGGCGCTGAAGCTGCTGGCACTGGCCGACGAACTGCTGACCCTTTCCTGAGGGCGGGTCCACCACTGGAACCACGGCCGCGTCGCGCGTAAATACCCTCGCCCCTGGCTCCCGGCAATGACCGAATTGCGCCAGATTTCTGACATTTCTTGACATGGCGCCAGTCAGTCAAGCTCTCGTCTACTCGAATCGTCACCGCGGCATTCGAAGGGACGAAATGGGACCTGACGCGCGCCCCAGAAGTTCATGGCCGCTCGTCGGACGCGCCGCCGCCCTGCGTGTCATCACCGAATCGGCGGCGCAGCCGGACGTCGAAGGCGTCGTGGTCGTCGGCCCGCCGGGGGTGGGCCGCACCCGACTGGTCAAGGAGGCGGCGACCCGGCTGACGGCCGCGGGTCACCCCGTCTCCTCGGCGACCGGCACCCGGGCGGCCGGCACGATCTCGCTCGGCGCCCTGCTCCACCTGGCCCCGCCGGGCGACGCGGCCGGCACCTTCGCCCGGATCGTGGCACGGTTCGGCGCCCCCGGCGGACGGCGGCCGGTGCTGGTGGTCGACGACGCCCACCTGCTCGACCCGGCCTCGGCCGCGCTGGTCTTCCAGCTCGCCGTGCACACCCGCACGTTCGTGGTGCTGACCGTCCGGCAGGGCCAGGCCGCGCCCGACGTGGTCACCGCGCTCTGGAAGGAACGGGTCGCCCGCCGGGTGGAACTCGGGCCCCTCGGCGACGACGAGATCGACACCGTGCTCGAACGCGGCCTCGGCGGCCCCCTCGACGCGGTCACCCGGCGCAGCCTGCGCCGCCTGTCGGCGGGCAACCCCCTGGTGTTGTACGAACTGGTGCAGTCGGCCCTGGAGGGAGGGTCCCTCCGTACCGTCGACGGCCTGTGGCACCTGGAGGGGCACCTGCGGGTCACCGGCCGGCTGGGCGACCTCATCGAGGCCCAGATGGACGTCGACGACGCGGCCGTGCTGAGCGTTCTGGAGGTGCTGGCCTGCAAGGAGCCGCTCGGCCAGTCAGTGGTGGAGTCGATCACGGGCCACGCGGCGGTCGTCGAGGCCGAACGCCGGGGGCTCGTTCTGCTCGAACGCTCCGGCCAGCGTATCCAGACCCGGCTCACCATCCCGGCCTACGCCGGAGTGATCAGGGCCCGGATGCCCCGGGCGCGGCACCGGGCGATCTGGGAGAGCCTGGCCGAGTCGCTCGCCAAGACCCCGCGCCGCCGCGCCGACGACGCGCTCGAACTGGCCGTCTCGCGGCAGCGGGCCGGGCTCGGCTCCTCGGTGGGGGAACTGCTCGCGGGGGCCCGCCAGGCGGCCGAGCACCTGGAGTTCGACATGGCCGAGCGGCTCGCCATGGCCACCCGCGAGGCCGGGGGAGGCGTCGACGCCGACCTGACGCTGGCCGAGGTGCTGGCCTGGCAGGGCCGCTACGAGGCGGCGGCCGGGATGCTGCCCGAGCCGGAGGAGTGCGTCGACGAGGAGAGCTCCGACCGCCGCGCGATGTTGCAGGAACGCATCGACTACTGGCACCGCGAGGCCGCCCCGGCCGGCGGCCACCCGCCCGGCGAACGCGCCGCCGAGGCGGTGTCGACGTGGATCGTCCTGCTGGAGGGCGACGTCGCCCGGTCGATCGCGGTCGGGAGCGCACTGCTGGCCCTGCCCGACCCGCAGCTCCCGCCCCGCGCCGTCACCTGGGCCGCGACGGCGGTCATGGTGGCCGCGGGCCTCACGGGCGACCGGCGGCTCGTCGACCAGGCCGCCGCGACCGGGCTGCACATCGCCGTCGAGCACCGCAACACCCTGCCGCGGGCCCAGGCGCAGGTGCGCAGCGTGCGGTGCGTGGCCCTGGTGTTGTCGGGCGCGCTCGTCGACGCCGCCGCCGCCGTCGAGGCGGGCTACCAGGAGGCGGTCCGGACCCAGCTCCCGCAGACGGTCGGCATCTGGACGGGCCTGCGCGGCATCGTCGCCAAGGCCCAGGGCCGGACGACCCTGGCCCAGCAGGCGCTCCGCGAGTCGATCGTGCTGCTCGAAGGCCACGACCCGCTCCGCCTCCAGCGTCTCTACCTGTCGGAACTCGTCGGCGCCCACGCCATGGCGGGCGACACCGCCGGGGTCGACCAGTGGCTGGCCCGGATGGAGGAGACCCCGGCCCCGCCCGGCGCCCTGGTCGACCCGTGGATCAACCGCAACCGCGCCTGGGCCGCCGTCGCCGCCTCCGACCTGCCGCTCGCCGCCGACCGCGCGCTCACCGCCGCGAAGGAGGCCCGCCGGGCCGGCGCGCCCCTGCTGGAGGCGCACGCCCTGGCCGACGCCTGCCGGATGGGCGCCGCCGGCGCGGCCCGCGACCGCCTGGCCGAACTCTCCGTCACCACCCCGACCTCGGTGACCAGGGCGTTCGCCGCCATGGCCGCCGCCCACGCGGAAGAGGACCCTGATCTGCTGCTGGAGTCGGCCGGAACGCTGGCCCGCCTCGGACACACGCTGGCCGGGGCCGAATGCGCCGCGACCTCCTATCGGTTACTCGTGGCGGCCGGACGACGGACGGCCGCCACCAGCGCGCAGACGCTGGCCAGGGAACTGCTGACCGACTGCGGCGGGGCGAGGACGCCGCAGTCGGACCTGTCAGGCGATTCCACGCTGACACCGCGGGAGCTCCAGATCGCCAAGCTGGTGGCGTCGGGCCTGTCGGGCCGGGCGGTCGCCGACCGGCTCGACCTGTCGTTGCGGACGGTCAACAACCACCTGGGCCGGGTCTACACGAAGCTCGGGGTGTCGGGGCGACGGGCGCTGGCCCAGGTGCTCGGCTCGACCGAGGCGTGAGTCCGGCCCACCTGTGACCCCCGCTCGGGGCGGTGGCCGGGCGCGTGCGAGCATGTCGCGGGTGAAAGCGCGACCGCAGGTCATGACCCCGGGCCTGACCTTTCTCTTCGCCGTCGCCGGAGGCGCGGCGGTCGGCAACCTCTACTGGGCCCAGCCCCTCCTCGACTTCATCGCCGCCGACCTGGGCTCCTCCACGGCCGGTGCGGGCCTGCTGGTGACGGCCACCCAGGTCGGTTACGCGGTGGGCATCCTGCTCTTCGTCCCGCTGGGCGACGTGCTCAACCGGCGGAAGCTGATTCCGCTGATGCTGGTGGTGTCCGCGGTGATGCTGGTGCTGTGCGCGCTGGCCCCCACGTTCGGCCTGCTGCTGGGCGCGATCACGCTCATGGGGATCACGACCGTGGCCGGGCAACTGCTCACCCCGCTGGCGGGCGACCTGGCCGATCCGGAGCGGCGCGGCCACGTGGTCGGCGCCGTGACGGCGGGCATCCTGACGGGCATCCTGCTCAGCCGGACGATCAGCGGCCTGGTCGCCGAGTTCGCCGGTTGGCGCACCATCTTCCTCGCGGCGTCGGTCCTGGCCCTGATCCTGGCGCTGCTGCTCTACCGGGCGGTCCCCGAGATGGAGCCCAAGACCCGGCTGCCCTACCACCGGTTGATCGCGTCGGTGTTCTCGTCGGTCCGTCGCGAGCGGGTGGTCCGGTGGACCCTCGCCCTCTCCTGCACGGGCTTCGCGATCTTCACCATGTTCTGGACGTCGCTGACCTTCCTGCTGAGCTCGCCGCCCTTCGACTACCCGGTCTCCGTGATCGGCCTGTTCGGCCTGGCGGGCCTGACCGGCGCTCTGGCCGCCCAGCGGGCGGGCCGCCTGCACGACCGGGGCTGGTCGTTGCCCGCGACCGGGCTCGGCTGGGTGGTGGTCCTGGTGTCGTTCGGCCTGGCCTGGTTCGCCGGCCGGTCGGCGGCGCTCGTGGTCGTGGTCGTCGTGCTGATCGACGCGGGGATGCAGGGCCTCAACATCCTGAACCAGACGCGCATCTTCGCGGTGTCCCACGAGGCCCGCAGCCGGCTGAACACGGCGTTCGTGACGGGCAACTTCGTGGGCGGCGCGATCGGATCGGCGGCGGCCTCGGTGTTGTGGTCGGTGGGGCAGTGGCGGGCGATCTGCCTGGCCGGGATGGTCGCGTCGGTCGTCGCCCTGGCGATCTGGGCCGTCGGCAGGCGGAGCGCGCTCGTCGTTACCTCCGTGTGAAGGGCGAACTCCCCGCACCACGGCGAAAGTCGCCATTTTGATCTGTGTCCCTCTCACGCCTCTTTCCTGAAGGTCAATGAACGGCCTCGCGTGACGTCCCCAGGGAAATCAAACCCAACATCGCACACAACCTCCGCAAACCACCTTCAAATCGGCGCATATCGCTCGCGATTCCGCCCCGACAAGAAAAAAGTAGAAGTGTAAACCAACGTCGGGACGATCCAGAGGAGAAGCCCATGGACGGAAAGCGGCGAGTCGCGATGGCGGGGGCCGGGTTCCTCGGCGCGGCGGCCCTGGTCCTGGCCCCGGTGTCGGCGGCGTCGGCCGCCGAGGCCGCGACCCCGGCGACCACGACGGCGGCGAGCACGTCGGCGATCGTGTTCCCGACCTACCATCACTGGGACGACTACGGGCACCACCACAACCACCACAACCATCACAACCACCACAATCACCACCACAACCACAACCACGGCTGGTGGTACTGAGGCGGTCTCCACCGCCCGGGTGATCGCCCGGGCGGTGGATCATGTTCGGGGAAGGCCGGTGGCATAAGGGCCGCGTAAGTGCTTTACCGACACGTGGTGGGCCGGACCGTCGCCGCCCAAGGGCTTCCCGAACATTCTCCCCATTCGGCCCCAATCGACCCCCATGTGCGCCGCACTTGGACGTAGCCCAATAAGCCGTACATAAAAGCACCCCCTCAACCCGCCCCCAGAACCTCGCCCGCCTCCCGTCAAATGAAGGCCACGCCCTCTCGCGCCGCTTGCCGGTCGTCGGGAAGCCTGGAGGGGCAAGCCAGGCGAATCCTAGGAGGAGAAGCCATGTACGGTAAGCGAGTCGCGACGGTGGGGGCGGGAGTCCTCGGTGCGGCGGCCCTGGTCCTGGGGCCCATCTCAGCGGCGGATGCCGAGACGGCCACCACCGCGACCACTACCGCGGTGAGCACGGTCACCCAGCCCGCGTCCACGACCTACGACGACTGGGACTGGGACGACGACTACTACTACGACGACTACTACTACGACGACTGGGACGGCTGGGACGACGACTACGTCGTCGAGGAGTACTACTACTGGGACTAGCCCCTAGCGGCTCCCGCCTCCACCGCCCGGGTCATCACCCGGGCGGTGCAGGTCTCTCCGGGGCGCCTCATTCGATCGGGCCGCCCATCGTGGCCAGCAACTGCTGCATCCGGTCGATCTCGATGCGCTGGTCAGAGTCGATGTGGGTGGCGAAGACGTAGGTTTCGGTCTCCTGGCCGCCGTCGGCGGCGAACAACTTCTCCACCATCTCCAGGGCGCCCATGTGGTGGCCGATCATGAACTGGGTGAAGAGACGGTCGAACTCGCCGTCCTTCGCCTTCTCCAGCCGGTCGAACTGGTCTTCGGTGAGCATCCCGGGCATCAGTTCGCCGGCCCCGTGGCCGTGGTCCGTCGACGGCACGTCCTGCCCTCGGGACGTCAGCCACTTCCGCATCTGCGTCATCTCGTCCTCCTGCGTGGCCGAGATGCGCTTGGCGATCAGGGTCACGTCGCGGTTCTTGGTGCGCGAGGGCACGAGCGAGGTCATCCGGAGCGCCTGTCCGTGGTGGGGGATCATCCCCTGGAAGAAGATCACGTCGGCGGCGGTGAACGGGGCCTCGCTGACGGAGGGCACGGCGGTGCCCGGGAGCGTCCTGCCGGCCTGCCCGGGAGCGCCGGGCTGGACGACCACCGGCGCGTTCGGGGCCGGAGGCGGGGCGTCCTCGCTGCAACCGGCGAGGACCAGGCCGGAGACCAGCAGTAACGCGCTCAGGTGACGCAATTGGCTCATGGTGTGGGGCTGCTTCCGCTGTACCGTCGGCATCTGTCCGGAAAAGTAGATATGTCTACGTATAGAACATCAAGACCCTTTCGGTTTACGGTACGCGGTGAAATACCACATAGGACCGCTGCCCTGAAATCCAGGGCGGCCGGTTTCCAACTTGAAGGGACGGCCCCTTGCGACTACGCACTCTCGGGGTCATCGCCGCTGCCGGAGCGTTAGTGGCGGGCTTCCTGCCCACCGCCGCGCAGGCCGCCGATGATCCGCGTGTCGGCCTCGGAGCCGGCTGGCTGGACGCACAGTCCGCCGCCAGCGGCCTCGAACTGACCAAGCACAACGACAAGCCCGCCGGGTTCGTCAACCCCGACAGCCCGGGCAGCTCCTCGTTCGCCAACTCCGACCTGGCGTTCAGCGGGAACTACGCCTTCGCGGGCAACTACAACGGGTTCAACATCTACGACATCAGCACCGGCGCCGATCCGGTGCTGAAGACGTCGGTGGTGTGCCCGGGTGGTCAGGGTGACCTGTCCGTCTACGGGAACCTGCTGTTCATGTCGGTCGAGGAGACCCGCGGCCGCATCGACTGCGGCACGCAGGGTGCTCCCGGCACCGTGAACCCCGAGCGGTTCCGCGGTGTCCGCGTCTTCGACATCAGCGACATCAACGCCCCCACGCAGGTGGCGGCCGTGCAGACCTGCCGTGGTTCGCACACCCACACGGTCGTGACCAGCCCCAAGGACAAGAAGAACGTCTACGTCTACGTTCAGGGCACCTCCAGTGTCCGGTCCGGTGACGAGCTCGCCGGTTGCGCCAACACCGCGGCGACCGACCCGAACACCTCCCTGTGGCGGATCGAGGTCATCAAGGTCCCGCTGAAGAACCCGGAGACCGCCGCGGTCGTGGCCCAGCCGCGCCTGTTCGCCAACCCGGAGACCGGCGCGATCGACGGCCTGCAGAACACCCCGCCGACGGCGCAGCACCCGTCGGGCACGAACTGGTCGCCCCGCCCCGTGACCAACCAGTGCCACGACATCACCGCGTACCCGGAGATCGGGCTGGCCGCCGGAGCCTGCGCGGGCAACGGCATCCTGCTCGACATCAAGGACCCGGAGAACCCCAAGCGCCTGGACGCGGTCGCCGACCCGAACTACGCCTACTGGCACTCGGCGACCTTCAACAACGACGGCACCAAGGTCGTCTTCACCGACGAGTGGGGCGGGGGCTCCGGCGCTCGCTGCCGTACCACTGACCTGCCGTCGTGGGGTGCCAACTCCATCTACAACATCGTGGACGGCAAGCTGGTGTTCCAGAGCTACTACAAGCTCCCGGCGCCCCAGACGACGGCCGAGAACTGCGTGGCCCACAACGGCTCGCTGGTCCCGATCCCCGGTCGCGACATCATGGTCCAGGCGTGGTACCAGGGCGGCATCTCGCTCTGGGACTTCACCGACTCGGCCAACCCGAAGGAGCTCGGCTACTTCGACCGCGGCCCGGTGAACGCCGCCGCGCTCGTCCTCGGTGGCTTCTGGTCGGCGTACTGGTACAACGGCCAGATCTACGGCACCGAGATCGCGCGTGGTTTCGACGCCTTCAAGCTGGTCCCGACCACCGCCGTGGCCCAGGAGGAGATCGACGCCGCGAAGACCGTCACGCTGAACCTGTTCAACGCGCAGGGCCAGCCGCGTCTGTCGTGGGAGTCGAGCTTCGAGCTCGTCCGCGCCTACCAGGTGCAGGCCGAGCGCGCCGGTCTGGACAAGCTCCAGGCCAAGGCCGTCGACGCCCTGATCGACGAGGCCCAGCGTCTGAAGGACCGTCACAAGAAGCTGCTGGCTTCGGTGGCCCTGAAGACCGCCGCCGCCCTGCTGAAGAAGTCCGACCCCGCTCAGGCCCGCCTCCAGTCGGCCCTGATCGACCTGTCGAAGACCGTCCTCAAGGGCGGCCGGTAGTCCCTGAGTAAGTGATCGACGCGGGCGGGTCCTCCCCTGGGGGCCCGCCCGTTCACATGAAGTTTTCTTGATCGGGCCCTGGACCGCGCATACGCTCCGTATCAGCGGACGGAAAGTGTGGGCATGGCGAAGACGTTCGACACCTCGCTGCGGATCGACGCGGCCGGGCCACGTGGCATCCCGATCGTCAACAACCTCCGATTCCTCCGGCACAACGCCTGGTACGCCCTCGACCGCGTCGCCTCCCGGTTCCCGGGCCCCGTCATCCCGCTGACCGGCGGAAATGGGTCGGTCGTGTTGCTCCGCGGCGAGGAGGGCGCACGCGGTTACTTCACCGAGAACGACGTGTTCGAGCGGCTCAGCGACGGCATCTTCGCCCTCCCGAAGGGCCGCCCCTGGTCGAAGATGTTCGACGCGGTCATCACCTTCAACGGCGACCGGCACCGCCGCTCGCGCCGCCTGCTGATGCCGATCACGCACAAGAGCGCGATGGACCACTACGGAACGGTCTTCGCCGAGACGTTCAAACGGTCCCGCTTCGCGCGGGGCGACGGCGAGCCGTTCGACATGGCGGCCGAGTTCCTCGACGTCACCCGCGCGAACATGCTGGTCTGCCTGCTCGGCATCGACGTCGACGAGGCCAACGTCCGGCTGGCGAACGACGTCGCGCGGTTGCTCCGGGCCTTCCAGAACCCGCTGGTGCTGCTGTTCCGGAGCGAGGCCGCCTGGACCCCGCACGGCCGCTGGTTGCGCCACCTGGCCTCGGTCTACGACCGGCTGGAGCTGCTCATCGAGCGCAAACGCGCCGACGAACCGCGACGCGACGCCCTGTCGATCCTCTGCCACACCGTCGACGAGAACGGCGACCGGCTCAGCACCCCGGAGATCGCCGGTGAGCTGCACGGCCTGTTCGCGGCCGGTTTCGAGACCACCGCCATGTCGATGACGTGGGCGCTGCTGACGATCCTCGGCACCCCCGGCCCGTTCCCCGGCACCGAGCACGACCTCGACGCGGCCGTCCGCGAGTCGCAGCGGCTGATCCCGACCGTCCCGTTCAGCCTGCCGCGCCGGGTGGCCCGCGACATCGAAGTCGGGCCCACCGTGATCCCGAAGGGCGCGCTCGCGTTCGCCGCGCCGCTGCTCGAACACCACGACCCGGCGTCCTTCCCCGACCCGGGGGTCTACCGCCCGTCCCGCTGGACCGGCGCGAAGGTCTCCCCCTACGCGTTCCTGCCCTACGGCGTCGGCCAGCGCCGCTGCCTGGGCGCGTCGTTCGCCGACCTCCAGATCCGCACCACCCTGGGCCTGATGCGCCGGCCGTCGCTGCTCACCACCGAGGTCGACTACGTCATCAGGTCGGGCGCGACGGCGTTCCCCGGAAGACCCGTGTTCGTACGGACCGGCCCGCCCGCCCCCGCTCCCGGCCCGGTGACCGGGAGCGTGCGACGTCTCTGGGCGGCCTAGACGAACGCGCTCTCGCCCGTGACGGCCCGGCCGACGATCAGGGTGTTGATCTCCCGGGTGCCCTCGTAGCTGTAGATGGCCTCGGAGTCGGCGACGAACCGGCCCATGCCGTAGTCGAGCACGATCCCGTTCCCGGCCATGATCTCCCGCCCCCACCCGACGGCCTCGCGCATCCGGGCCGTGCAGAACGCCTTGGCCAGCGCCGAGTGCTCGTCGCGGTAGACGCCGTCGTCCTGGAGTTGCGCCAGGCGTACCACCATGCCGAGAGAGGAGGTCACGTTGCCGAGCATGCGCACCAGCAGATCCTGCACGAGCTGGAACGACGCGATGGGCCGCCCGAACTGCTCGCGCTCCTTCGAGTACGCCAGCGCCCGCTCATAAGCGCCGATCATGCACCCGACGGCCTGCCAGGCGACGCCGCCCCGCGTCTGCCGCAGGATCGCCGCGGTGTCCTTGAACGAGGAGGCCCCGGCCAGCCGGTTCTCCTCCGGCACGAGCACGTTCTCCAGCGTGATGTCGGCGTTCTGGACGGTCCGCAGAGCGATCTTGTTCTCGATCTTCGTGGCGGTGAACCCCGGGGAACCGCGGTCGACCACGAACCCCTTGACCTGCCCGTCGCCCTCGTCCTTGGCCCACAGGATGACGTGGTCGGCGAACGTCGCGTTGCCGATCCAGCGTTTGGCCCCGTTGAGCACCCATGTGTCGCCCTCACGACGGGCGGTGGTGCGGAGTCCGGCGGCGACGTCCGATCCGCCGGTCGGCTCGGTCAGCGCGAAGGCGCCGATCTTGTTCATCGCGGCCATCCGAGGGAGCCAGCGCTCCCGCTGCTCATCGGAGCCCAGCCGGGCGACGCTGCCCATGGCCAGGCCCGCGTGCACCCCGAAGAAGGTGCCCCACGAGGGGTCGACCCGGTTCATCTCCAAGACGACGAAACCGGTCAGCAGGCTGCGCGCGCCCTGGAAGGCGAGGCCCGCGACGTCGAGTTTGCCGAACTCGGGCACGAGCTGGTGTGGGAACTCGGCCCTGGTCCACTGGTCGTCGGCGATCGGCGCGACCCGATCGGTCATGAACTCGCGTACCCGCTCGATGACGTGCTTCTCATCCCCGTCGAGCAGGTCGGCGTACGCGTAGAGATCCCCGTTCGTCATGCCTCACCCTTGCCCGGGAGGCATGGGGCGTAACGAGGGTCAGCGCGCGGCGCTGCCGTCGGGGAGCAGCAGGCCGAGGTCCTCGAACAGCACGACGCCGTTGCACAGCAGGCTCCAGCCCTGTTCCGGGTGGGCCGCCACGACGTGGGCGGAAACGCGGTCGGAGGCGTCGGGGGACGGACATCGGGGCTGATGCTGACACATCATCGCGACCTCTCAGGTGAGCTCCTGGATCATCAAACGAACGAATCCGCGGATTTGCGCCCGCACTTCCTACTTTGGACATCTGAAGAGTGACCCAAGCCACTATCACTCCGCTTTCCGTCCGCTGTACGCGGATTGCAAGCCCCGCCCGGGGCGGTTGCGCGCATCTGACACACGTCGCGGTGTTCGCCATGGGGCACGTGGTCGCGAGCAGATGGGCGCGGCCCGGCACGCCCGGGAAGGCCGCTCACCCGCTCTGGTGTGCGCCGCGGTGGCGTGTGCGGTACGCCGTCATCGTGCGAACCCGCGCAGCATCATGCCCTGACCCCGTGACTGGTGCACGTCGTCGGCCGGTTCGTCCTCCGGGTCGCGGAACTGCACCAGGAAGGTGGTGCGGTCTTCGCCGGAGGTGTTCACCCCCGACCCGTGCACCAGCAGGTAGCTGAGGAACAACACGTCACCGGCCTCGGCCTCGACGGGGACCGCCGACGACAACGGCCACTCGTCGAGCGGCAGGTGCCAGCCGCCCTCCTCGACGTGGGGGAGCGGGCCGGCGTGGTGGCTGCCGGGCACCACCCGTACACAACCCTTCTCCTCGGGGGCGTCGTCGAAGTGGAAGATGGCGGCGGCCATCGTGTGGCGGGTGTGCGGGAAGTGCGCGGCGTCCTGGTGCATCGGGAACGGCGAGCCGCGCCCGGCCGGCTTGACGAAGATCTTCGTGTGGTGGAGCTGGACGTTCGGCGAGCCCACGACCTCGGCGGCCACGCCGGTGAACCGGGGGTCGACGATGAGCCGCGAGAACGCGGCGGCGTGGAACTGCGCGTCGTGGCAGTGCCGCAGCTCGGTGTGCCGCTCGGTCAGCTTCCTGGCCACCGCCCACGTGGGGTCGGCCGCCCGCAGCCGGGAGATCAGCTCGTGCGTCTCCCGGCGGTAGGCCGCCGCCTCCTCTCGGGTGAGAAGCCCTTTGACCAGCGCGTATCCGTTCTCGCGGTAGAAGTCGATCACGTCAGCGCCCGTGCGGTGCGCGGCAGCAGCACGAACGCCCCCAGGTAGAGCAGGCCCGCCACGATCAGCAGCGAGTTGTAGCCGAGCACCAGGGCGGCGTATTCGAGGCAGCCGCCGACCATCGCGCCGAGCAGGTTGGCGCCGAAGGCGGTGGTCGAGTCGTCGGTGTCGGTGAACCGCTTGGCGAACACCACGTTGGCCGCGAAGATCGGCAGGAACGCGATGGCCACCGCCACCGGGATGCGCAGCGCCAGCGGCAACGACAACAACCACGAGTTCGGCACGAGCCACCCGATGACCAGGCCGACCGCGATCACGCCGTACATGACCGGAAGGGACGGGGTGCGGAAGCGGCGCGTCACCTCGACCGCGGCGAGCACCGCGACCAGGACGCCCGCGAAGACGATGGCGTTCACCACCCAGGTCGTGCCGAACAGCAGCGCGAAGCCGGTGATGCTCTTGGTCTCCAGCAACATGAACCCGACGCCGAGCAGGAACAGGTCGGCGTAGGGCCGCATCTGCCCGAACGGCCCCGCCACGGCGCGCACCGCGAAGAGGCTGACCAGCAGGATCAGGCCCAGCGCGATGATGTAGAGCGACGGGATCGAGCCGGTGCTCAGGTAGAGGAACGGCCGGTCGTCGCTGGTCGGCGCGGGCGTGCCCGCGGCGGCGCCGCCCCATTCGCCGGCACAGGCCTGGTCGGCGGGGGTGAGCCCGGCGGTGATGACGGCCTGGCCGCCCCAGCCGGTGAAGTCGACGCACGGCTTGTGCCCGAACGCCGCCTGCGCGGTCGACGCGAGCCGGTCGATCAGCCAGGTCTCGCGGTAGTAGTTGTACATCGAGAACGCGCCACCCGGCTTCAGGTGGGCCTTCGCCGCCTCCATCGCCTGCTCGGTGAACAGGTAGCTCTCCAGCCGCAGCGAACTCGCGCCCGACACCAGGGTCAGCGAGTCGGGCAGGGCGAAGAGGATCAGGTCGTACTTCTTGTCGGTGCGCTCCAGGAACGCCCGGCCGTCGTTGATGTGGGTGGTCACGCGCGGGTCGGAGTAGGGCTTGTCGGGGTGGAACTCCCCGCCGAGTTGCCGCAGCTTCGGGTCGATCTCGACCGCGTCGACGTGCTTGGCGCCCTTCAGCAGCGAGATCGCGACGTCGGTGCCGCTGCCCGCGCCGACGATCAGCACGTCGTCGAGCCGCTGCTCGCCTGCGGCGACGGAGCGCTGGTAGGGCATGCCGTACTGCTGCTCCCACTCCAGCCGCTTGGCCGCCGGGATCGCCTGCTGATGGGGGATGCCGTTGACCTGGATGTCCAGGACGTCGACGCCCTGGTTCTGGAACGCTTCGGTGGTGACCTTGTAGTAGGGCGACCAGAGGGCCCCGGCGGAGAACGTCTCGATGGCCAGCGCCGCGATGACCAGCAGCGACGGCACGGCCAGCGCGACCCCGGTGAGGATGCGCTGGGGCCGCATCACCACGAAGTAGCCGATCGCGACCACGAGCCCCCACGCCAGCGGCGGCGCGCTCAGGAACGACAGCAGCGTGAACAACCCGATGCCGCAGAGCGACCCGACGAGGTCCCACCGGTACGCCTCAAGCCGGTCGAGCTTCGGGAAACACTGGGCGACCAGCTCGGCCGGCCCCATCAGCACCAGCGCGACCACCACGAAGATGACCGGCAGGATCAGCCAGGCCGGCGGCCCGCTCGTCTCCAGGCTGGTGAAGTAGAGGATGCCCTGCGCCTCCCGGTTGACGTGCACCGGGAAGAAGCTGATGACCAGCACCAGCACGGCCAGCAGGACCGGCGAGTAGTAGGGCTGCCGTTTCGTGCGCCCCACCCGCAGGAACCCGAGCCCGATGCCGAGGAACGACCCCAGCAGGACGAAGTTGGTGAAATAACTCAGATGGACGACGTTGGACCCGGTCCACCGGATCAGCGACAACTCCAGGAAGAGCATCAACCCACTCGCCACGACGAGGCGCGGTCGCACCGCGAGCCAGTGGCGGGGTTCGTTGTCGTCCTGACGGGCGGGGGCTTCCTGCTGGACTGTCACTTGGGGCACGTTAGCGAACCGGTCAAAGTGTGACTAGTGTCTCTGAATCGTTCAGTTGCTTTCTGAAGATTTCCCAGTTCGGGCGGTAGGGCTGAAGCATCACTGTTGTCCCTGACAACGAGTTAGGAGACGTTGGGCGCTCCCCCACACCTCTCCTAGGAGGAGCACGTGCACACGCTCTCCCGGACCCTGCTCGCGGCCCTGGGCGCCCTGGCACTCTTCGCCACAGCACTCGTCGCGACCGCGAACGCCCACGGCTCCGTCACCGACCCGCCGAGCCGCAACTACGGCTGCTGGCAGCGCTGGGGCACTGACCACCAGAACCCGGCGATGGCCCAGCAGGACCCGATGTGCTATCAGGCCTGGCAGTACGACGTCCAGGCCATGTGGAACTGGAACGGCCTCTACCGCGAGCAGGTGGCCGGCAACCACCAGGCCGCCGTCCCCGACGGCCAGCTCTGCAGCGGCGGCCGGACCTTCAACGGCCGCTACAACGCGATGGACACCCTCGGCGCGTGGAAGACCGTCGACAAGCCCACCCGTTTCACCCTGAACATGACCGACCAGGCCATCCACGGCGCCGACTACATCCGCGTGTACGCCACCAAGCAGGGCTTCAACGCGCTGACGACGCCACTGAAGTGGAGCGACCTGGAACTGGTCGGCCAGGTGGGCCGCGTGCCGACCGGCGCGACCACCCCCGTCGAGGTCAACGCGCCCGGCCGCTCGGGCCGCCACATCGTGTTCACGGTCTGGCAGGCCAGCCACATGGACCAGTCGTACTACTTCTGCAGCGACGTGAACTTCGTCGGCGGCAACTCCACCCCGAGCCCGACCCCCACGCCGACCCCGACGCCCACCCCCACGCCCACGCCGACCCCCACCCCGACCCCCACGCCCACGCCCACCCCGAACCCGGGCCAGGGCTGCTCGGCGACGTACCGGGTGACCTCGACGTGGGGCGGCGGCTTCCAGGCCGACGTGACGGTGACGGCGGGTTCGGCGCCCATCTCCGGCTGGCAGGCGACCTGGACGTGGCCGAGCGGCCAGTCGATCAGCCAGTCGTGGAACGCCACGGTGACGAGCAGCGGCTCGAACGTGACGGCGCGGAACGTGTCGTACAACGGCGCGCTGGGCGCGGGCGCGTCGGCGACGTTCGGCTTCCTCGCCTCGGGCAACGCGGGCACCGCGCCCACGGTGACCTGCCGAACCGTCTGATCCTGGGCCCGCCCGCCGCCGGCCTCCATGCGCACATGGGTGCCGGCGGCGTGGTCGGCCGCCCCTCAAAGCTGGATCGACTTGACCTCCAGGAACTCCTCCAGCCCGAGGCGGCCGAACTCGCGGCCGTTGCCCGACTGGCGGTAGCCGCCGAAGGGGGCGAGCGCGTTCCAGTGGCCGCCGTTGACGTCGACCTGGCCGGCCCGGATCCGCCGCGCGACCGCGCGGGCCTCCTCGTCGGGGCCGAAGACGCCGCCGGTCAGGCCGTAGCTGGTGCCGTTGGCGATGGCCACGGCCTCCTCGGTGTCCCGGTAGGGGATGACCGTCAGCACCGGCCCGAAGATCTCCTCCTGGGCGATGACCGACGCGGGGTCGACGTCGGCGAAGATCGTGGGCCGGACGTAGGCGCCCTTGTCGAAGGGCCGTCCGGGGCCGCCGAAGACCAGGCGGGCGCCGTCGGCGACGCCGCGCTCGATGTAGCCGTGCACCTTGTCCCGGTGCGCCTCCGACGCCATCGGGCCGATCATCGTGGTCTCCAGGAGGGGATCCCCGACGGTGTAGGTCTCGGCGACCGCCACCGCACGGGCCACGACCTCCTCCTGGAGGCCGGCGGGCACCAGCAGCCGGGGCCACGAGCCGCAGACCTGGCCGCCGTTGGCGAAGGCCCTGGCCACGCTCTGGGGAACGGCCACGTCGAGGTCGGCGCCGTCGAGGATCACGTTGGCGCCCTTGCCGCCCAGTTCCAGGGCGACCCGCTTGACCGTCTCGGCGGCCACCGAGCCGATCCGGCGGCCGGCCCTGGTCGAGCCGGTGAAGGAGATCATGTCGATGCCGGGGTGGGCGGAGATCGCCTCGCCGACGACGTCGCCGGTGCCGTACACGACGTTGAAGACGCCGGCCGGCAGGCCGGCCTCGGCGGCGATCTCGGCCAGCACACGAGCCGTGAGCGGCGCGATCTCCGACGGCTTCCAGACGACCGTGTCGCCCGCGACCAGCGCGGGGGCGAGCTTCGAGACGATCTGCTGGAGCGGGAAGTTCCACGGCGTGATCGCGCCGACGACGCCGATCGGCTCCCGGACGACCAGCGAGGCGCCGATCTCCTCGGTCCAGGCGAAGCTCTCCGCCAGGGTGGCGAACGACTGGGCGACGGCCACCGGGAACTGGATCTGCGCCGTGCGGGCCAGGCTGACCGGAGCGCCCATCTCGGCGGTGATGAGGGCGGCGAGTTCGTCGGTACGGGCGGCGATGCCCGCCCCGATGCGGCCCACGACCGCCGCCCGGTCGAGGGGGTCGGTCGCGGCCCAGGAGGGGAGTGCGGCACGGGCGGCGGCCACCGCCCGGTCGACGTCGGCGGCGGTGCCCGCGGGCACCTCGGCGACCACGTCGCCGGTGGCGGGGTTGTACACGGGGATTGTTGTCATACCGTCGAACCTGCCGGGTGCCGGAACCCGCATCCAGGGACGAAGTGTCCGTGCCTCAGCGGAATCAGCCCAGGTCCGGAGGTTGTTGACCGGAACATGCAACGGGCCCGACTCGCCGACTTCCTGCGCACCCGGCGCGAGGCGCTCCAGCCCGAGGACGTGGGCCTGCCGCGCGGCTCACGCCGCCGGACGGGCGGGCTGCGCCGCGAGGAGGTCGCCGCCCTGTCGGCCATGTCGACCGACTACTACAGCCGGATCGAGCAGCAGCGCGGCCCGCAGCCGTCGGAGCAGATGCTCGCCGCCATCGCCCGCGCCCTGCGGCTCACCGACCAGGAGCGCGACCACCTGCTCCGCCTCGGCGGCTACGCCGTCCGGCCCCGCATGAAGGCCACGAGGGGCGTCAACCCCGGCATGGAGCGGATCTTCGAGAACCTTCCCGCCGACGCCGCCGCGCTCGTGGTCACCGACCTGGGCGAGACCCTCCGCCAGACCCCGCTGGCCCGCGAGCTCCTCGGCGACGGCCTCGCCCACGAAGGCCTGTCGGCCAGCCTCCACTACCGGTGGTTCGACGATCCGGCCGTACGAAAGATTCATCCGGTCGACGATCACGCCACGGTGGGCCGGGAACTGGCCGCCGACCTCCTCCGGATCCACACGCGGGACGGCGAGAACTCCCGCGCGGGCGATATCGTGCGGACGCTGCTGGCCCGCAGCCCCGAGTTCGCCGCACTCTGGCGTGAGCATCCGGTGCCCGGTCCGGCGTGCGCCAGGAAGCGGTTCACCCATCCTGAGCTGGGCCTGCTCGACCTCGACTGCCAGACGCTCATGGATCCCGACCAGAGCCAGGCGCTGCTCGTCTACACCGCCCCAGCGGGCTCAGTGGCCGCCCAGAAGCTCAGGCGGATTGGTTTGAACGGGTAGCCAAACTAAAGGGTTGCGCTCCCATCGAACTCGGACGCCTCGCTTTGTAACGGTCCAGTTACGCGCCGCACAAGCCTGCGACCTGCGGTTATTCGTCGATGTCAACTCGTTATCCGTTCACACGGTGCGCTCCAGACACGTGCGTGTTACAAACCTCATTAATTGATTGCCGAGACAAATGAAAGGCGGGTGACCGCGTGACGCATCCACATCGCAGCGCCCGCGCGGCCGGCACCGCCCTGCCGAGCAGCGCACCGATGCTCCGGCAGACCAACCTTTCCCTCGTGTTACGCCACCTGCGTGATCACCCGGCGCAATCCCGGGCCGACATCGCGGAGGCCACCGGCCTGCACCGGGCCACGGTCTCCAACCTGGTGGCCGAACTCCTCGACCGGCGACTCGTCCGGGAGACCGGCACCGAGCACGCCGGGGCGATCGGCCGCCCCCGGCGGCCCGTCACACTGCACGGCGCCCACGTCGGCGCGCTGGGTTTGGAGATCAATGTCGACTACATCTCCGCACACGGGTCCGACCTCAGCGGCCAGGTGCTCGTCGAACGGCGGATCGCCTTCGACGCCATGGCCGGCGGTCCCGATCTCTCCCTGCGCCAGCTCGGCCGGGTGGCTCTGGAGGCCGTCGAGGCGATGAAGGCGGCCGGGGCCACGCCCGCCGGGCTGAGCGTGGCGGTCCCCGGTCTGGTCGACGTGGCGAACGGTGTCGTCACCCTCGCCCCGAACCTGGGCTGGCACGATCTACCCCTGGCCGCGCGGCTCTCCGCGGCCCTCGGACCGTGGCGGGTCCCCGTCACGGTCGACAACGACGCGAATCTCGCGGCACTGGCCGAACACACCTCCGGCGTCGCCGCGGGCACGTCCCACCTCGTTTACCTGACGGGCGAGGTCGGCGTGGGCGGCGGCATCGTGCTCGACGGGAAGCTGCTCCGCGGTGCGGACGGCTTCTCCGGCGAGATCGGCCACCTGCCGGTCGATCCGGGCGGTTCCCGCTGTGGTTGCGGGAGGCACGGCTGCCTGGAGACCAAGGTGGGGCTCGCCGCGCTCATGAAGGCAGCACACCCGGAGACCTCGCTCCCGGCCTCCGACCCGGAGGAGCGGGCGATCGAGATCGCCAGAGGACTGACCGCGGGTGACAGCCGGATGGCTGAGGCGGTCGCCCAGGTGGGCAAGTGGCTCGGGCTCGGCGGCTCGATCCTCGCCAACCTGTTCAACCCGCGTGTCATCGTCGTCGGCGGTTACTTCGCCACGCTCGCCGAATGGCTGCTCCCCCCCGCACAGGCCGAACTGGAACGGCTGGTCGTGGCGCGATCAGCCAGCCAGTGCCGGTTCGTGGCCTCCGACCTCGGCTTCGGCGCCGCCGCTCGCGGCGCCGCGAGCGTGGTCGTCAACCGGCTCATGGACCATCCGACCATGATCCCTGATCCGATTCCCCGGCTGGCGCCTCACTGACGGCGCCGGCCCCCACAAGCCTGGAGGTGGCACCCTCCAGCCCTTGCAATACCGCAACACCCCCCATGTAACACAAGTGGCACCAGCGAGGCGGCGCTCGCTTGCCTGACATCCCCAGTCAGGAAAGGGATTCCCCATGTCACCACGTTCTCGAACGTGGGCCAGGCTCTCCGAGATCCTGCCTTTTAAGAGAAAAATCTCCCTGCGCCGGACCGTGGCGGTCGCATCGGCAGCTCTCATGCTGCCCATGCCCGTCCTGGCCTTCTCCGCTGCTCCGGCCAGCGCAGCCGCTGAACCCGACTTCAAGGTCCTCGTCTTCTCGAAGACGACGGGTTTCCGGCACGACGCGATCCCGGACGGCAACGCGGCCATCCAGAAGCTCGGCACCGAGAACAACTTCGCGGTCGACGTGACCGAGGACAGCGCCCAGTTCACTGACGCCAACCTGGCGCAGTACAAGGCCGTCATCTTCAACTCGACCACCGGCGACCCGGTGAGCACGGCGGACCAGAAGGCCGCCTTCGAGCGCTACATCAAGGCGGGCGGCGGCTTCGTGGGCATCCACGCGGCCTCCGACGGCGGTTACAGCTGGGACTGGTTCCGGCGGCTGGTGGGCGCGTACTTCAAGTCGCACCCCGCCATCCAGCAGGCGACGGTCGTCACCGAGGACAAGGCCCACCCGTCGACCTCGCACCTGCCGATCTCGTGGACCCGGACCGACGAGTGGTACGACTTCCAGGCGAACCCGCGTAGCAGCGTGCACGTCCTGCAGTCGATGAACCAGAAGTCGTACACCGGCTCCACCCAGGGCAACGACCACCCGATCTCCTGGTGTCAGGACTTCGACGGCGGCCGTTCCTGGTACACCGGCCTCGGTCACACCAAGGACAGCTACGTGGAGGCCAACTTCACGAAGATGCTCCTCGGTGGTATCCGGACCGCCGCCGGCGTCGAGAAGGCCGACTGCTCCGCTGGTCTCAGCGGCAGCTACGAGAAGGTCACCCTCGACGACAACACGGCGAACCCGATGATGACCGACATCGCCAAGGACGGGCGGGTCTTCTACATCGACCGCCTCGGCGACATCAAGATCATCAAGCCGAACGGCTCCACGGTCACCGCCGGCAAGCTGAACGTCTTCACCGCCAACGAGTCGGGTCTCCTGGGCCTCGCCCTGGACAAGGACTTCGACACCACCAAGTGGGTGTACCTCTTCTACTCGCCCGCCACCGGTGGGAACGTCGACCGGCTGAGCCGGTTCACGGTCGTCGGCGACACGATCGACTTCGCGAGTGAGAAGGTCGTCCTGAACGTGCCGGTCCAGCGGGCCGAGTGCTGCCACCACGGCGGCGGCATGCTGATGGACCACAAGACGGGTGACCTGTGGCTGGCCACCGGTGACAACACCAACCCGTTCGCGTCGGACGGCTACACCCCGATCGACGAGCAGTCCGGCCGTTCCTCCTGGGACGCCCAGCGCACCTCGGGCAACACCAACGATCTGAGCGGCAAGGTCCTGCGCATCACGCCGCAGCCCGACGGCACGTACACCATCCCGGCCGGCAACCTCTTCCCGCCGGGCACCGAGAAGACCAGGCCCGAGATCTACGGCATGGGCTTCCGTAACCCGTTCCGCATGGGTCTGGACCCGAAGACCGGTCACGTCATGGTGGCCGACTACGGACCTGACGCCGGCTCCGCGAGTGCCACCCGCGGTCCCCGCGGCACGGTCGAGTGGAACCTCCTCAGCGCCGCCGGCAACTACGGCTGGCCGTACTGCGTGGGCAACAACACGCCGTACATCGACTACAACTTCCAGACCAAGGCCTCGGGCTCGGCGTTCAACTGCGCCGCGCCGGTCAACGAGTCGCCGAACAACACCGGTCTGACCAACCTGCCCGCCGCCAAGGCCGCGAGCATCTGGTACGTCAGCAGCGCCGACGCCAACAACTTCCCGGAGCTGAACGGCGGCGCCCCGATGGCCGGCCCGGTCTACCGCTTCGACGAGGCGCTGAACTCGCCCGTCAAGTGGCCGGCCTACTGGGACGGCAAGGCCATCTTCGGCGAGTGGAACACGAACAAGATGTTCTCGTTCCAGCTCAACGAGGCCGGCACCCAGCAGCTCAAGATCAACCAGATCCTGAGCTCGATGAGCTTCAAGCGTCCGATGGACCTCAAGTTCGGTCCTGACGGTGCGCTCTACCTGATCGAGTGGGGTTCGGGCTTCGGCGGCGACAACGCCGACTCGGGCATCTACCGCATCGAGTACGTCAAGGGCAGCCGCCCGCCGATCGCGAAGATCACCGCTGACAAGACCGACGGCCCGGCTCCGCTGACCGTCAACTTCTCCAGCGAGGGCTCGCGCGACCCCGACGGCCAGCCGATCACCCTGGAGTGGGACTTCGACAACAACGGCACCGTCGACTCGACGGCCGCCAACCCGTCGTACACCTACACCCAGCCGGGCAACTACAGCGCGGTCCTCACCGTGAAGAACAGCCTGGGCGCGGTGGCGCACGCCAACGTCCCGATCGTGGCCGGCAACACCCGCCCGGTCGTGAACATCACCCTGCCCCCGGCAGGTGGGTTCTTCGAGTTCGGTGACCAGGTGAAGTACACCATCACCGCCACCGACGCCGAGGACGGCACGATCGACTGCACCAAGGTGCAGCTGCAGGCCTACCTGGGCCACGACAGCCACGGTCACCCGCTCGACCAGAAGACCGGTTGCTCGGGCACCATCCAGACGCTGTCGGACAGCGGCCACGGCATCAACGACAACCTCTACTACATTCTTGAGGCGACCTACGCCGACAAGGGTGGCGCGGGTGGCGCCGGTTCGCTGACCGGCCGTTCGGAGGTCATCCTCCAGCCGAAGCGCAAGCAGGCCGAGCACTTCACCGAGACCGGCCGGGTCCAGGGCGGCACCGGTACCGACACCCCCGGTGTCGCGACCGAGACGACCACCGACCCGCTGGGCGGAAACCTGAACATCGGTTTCACCAACGACGGTGACTTCTGGGCCTACAACCCGGTGAACCTGTCGGGCATCGACTCGGTGACCCTCCGCGTCTCGTCCGCCGGTCCCGGCGGCACGGTGCAGATCAAGGCCGGCAACCCCAACACGGGCACGCTGGTCGGCTCGGTCGACATCACCCCCTCGGGTGGCTGGCAGACCTTCAAGGACGTCTCGGTCCCGCTGACCAACGTCCCGGCGACCTCCGGGCCGCTGTACTTCATCGTCCGCAAGCCGGCTTCCGCCGGTAACGGCGACTACCTGCTCAACTTCAACTGGGTCGACTTCGTCGGCAAGGGCGTCACCGACAACCAGCGCCCGACGATCACCGCGACCGGCACCCCGCTGACGGGCACCGCGCCGCTGAAGGTGGACTTCACCTCCACCGCGTCCGACCCCGACGGCGACACCCCGCTCACGTACAAGTGGAACTTCGGCGTCACCGGCGCCCCGCAGCCCACCACGGCGAACGCGAGCTACACCTACAACGCGCCCGGCACCTACGTCGCCACCGTCACGGTGACCGACGCCAAGGGCTCGTCGAACACCGCCTCGGTCAACGTCAAGGTCGAAGCTCCGAACGTCACCTGCTTCTCGGGCCGTTCGGACGACTTCCTGGGCAGCGACCTCAACCGCACCCGCTGGTCGGTTCTCCGTGAGAACCAGGACCTCAAGGTCGTGGACGGCTCGCTGGTCATCCCGACCTCGCTGACCGACATCTACGGCACCAACAACTCCACGCCGGTGAGCAACGTCGTGCTCCAGCCCCTCCCCTCGGGTGCCTGGACCGCGACCGCCAAGGTCACCATGCGCGCCGACCAGCAGTACCAGCAGGCCGGTCTGGTCGTGTACGGCGACGACGACAACTACGCCAAGATGGTCATCCAGGGTCGCGCCGCGAACGCCACGCCTGACCACGCGCAGCGTATCTTCCAGTTCATCCGCGAAGAGGCGGGCGTTCCCAACGAGGTCACGGCGAGCAACACCGCCAACCTCGGAGACGCCTTCCCGGACACGTTCTACGTCCGGTTCTCCAGCAACGGCAGCAACCTGAACGCCTCCTACTCGGCCGACGGCACCACCTTCACGGCGATGTCGGAGACCAAGCAGCTGGCCGGCATCACCAACCCGCGCATCGGCCTCGTGTCCTTCGCGAACACCGGTCAGCGCGCGGTCGTGGACGCCAAGTTCGACTGGTTCAGCATCACGCCGGACGACACCGCCGGTAACACCGACCCGAACGACGACTTCAACGGCACCACGATCGACCCGTGCCGCTGGAACGCCATCGTCCGTCCGGACTCCACCACCGCCAAGGTCACCGGCGGCAACCTGGAGCTCACCACCACCACCGGCGACATCTACGGCACCGGCAACTCCGGTCCGAAGAACTTCATCCTCCAGACCGCGCCCTCGGGTGACTGGACCCTGGAGACGAAGGTCGACGCTTCGGCGCTGAGCGAGCAGTACCAGCAGGGCGGCCTGATGGTGTACACCGACGACGACAACTACGTGAAGTTCGACCTGCTCACCACCAACGCCGCCGGTGCGACCGTGGTGCGTGGCGTCGAGCTGCGTAGCGAGGTCGCCGGCACCGTCCAGAACCCGCAGCCCAACGCCAACCCGGGCACCGGTGTGGTCTGGCTGCGCCTGAAGAAGACCGGCACGGTCTTCCAGGGTTCGTACTCGACCAACGGCACCACCTGGACCGACATGTCGGCGACCGTCAGCAACACCGCGGTCGGCACTCCGAAGATCGGTGTCTACACCATCGGCACCAACCAGCAGGCTGCGAAGACGGTCAAGTTCGACTACTTCACGCTGACCAAGGCCAGTGCGGCCGACACGACCGCTCCCACCACCACCGCCACGACCAACCCGGCTGCTCCGGCGGCCTCCGGCTGGTTCACCAGCGCCGTCCTCGTCACGCTCGCGGGCACGGACAACGCCGGCGGCAGCGGTATCGCCAAGACCGAGTACCAGGTCGACGGCGGCGCCTGGACCACCTACGCGGACTCGTTCGCGGTCGCCGGTGACGGCAACCACACCGTGAACTACCGTTCGGTGGACAAGGCCGGCAACACCGAGGCGACCAAGTCGCTCGCGCTCAAGGTCGACGTGACCGCCCCTGTCACCACCGCGGACTTCCTCCCGGTGAGCCAGGACACGGTCCCGGTGACCCTCGCGGCGACCGACGCCACCTCGGGTGTCGAGAAGATCGAGTACGCCCTCGACGGCGGCGCCTGGACCGCCTACACCGCTGCGGTCAACGTCAGCGGCGTCGGCGATCACCAGCTCCAGTACCGCGCCACCGACAAGGCCGGCAACGTCGAGGAGACCAAGGCCGCCACCATCAAGATCGAGGAGAACGAGCCCACCATCCTCATCTCCGGTGTGGCCGAGGGTGCCGAGTACGGCGACAGCCAGGACGTCACCATCGCCTGGGAGATCGCCGGCTCCGGCATCAAGACGGTCACCGGCACGCTCGACGGCCAGCCGTTGACGTCCGGTGCGGTCGTCGAGCTCTACCGCCTGGCTCTCGGCGAGCACACGCTCACCGTGACCGTCGAGACCAACGCCGGTGGCGTCTACTCGCAGTCCGTCAAGTTCAAGACGGTCACCTCGACCGAGGAGATCTCCGCCCTGATCGCTCGCTTCCAGGCCGCCGGCACCCTGTCGGCCAAGGCCGCGGCGAAGCTTCAGGACGACATCAACAAGGTCATGGTGTCGGAGGACAAGGGCCGCGAGCGGGACCAGAAGAAGATCGTCAAGAAGCTCACTCGCTTCATCGAGGCGGTCAACGACCCGAAGAACGTGACCAACGTCGTCGTGAAGGACACGCTCATCCGTGACGCCAACGCGCTGATCGTTGAGAACGGCGGCAACCCGGTCTAACCGGAAGTTCGCAGTACAACCTTTGATAGTGGGGTGCCCCGCGCGCCGTAGTGCGCGCGGGGCACCCGTGTTTTCCCAGTCAGATGAAGGGACCCCCACGAATGAACAAGGCACTGAGGTACGCCCTGGCCGTCGTGCTGGCCGGTCTCGGCCTGCTGCTCGGCGCGCAGCAGGCCATGGCCGCAGCGGACGGCCCGATCAAGCTGGAGGTGGCCGGCGACGGCGGCCGTAACGTGAACGTCCTGGTGACCTGGAAGAAGGACGGCACGCCCGTCACCGAAGTGGTCGCCGCGACCCTGTTCGCGGAGAGCTCCGACGGCAGCCGCACCTTCGGCCCCGTGCCGCTGATGTCGGCCCCCGAGGGCCAGAACCTCTACAACCCGGCCGAGCTTCTGCCGGACGGCGAGTGGAAGGTCACCGTGAAGGCCACGAAGCCGAGCAAGGCCCAGGCCTCCATCAAGGTGACCTCGGGCGAGGTCCCCAACGTGCCCACGACCGAACCGGTGACGACGGCCAAGATGGCCGAGCGCGCGATGGCGGCCGAGGAGAGCGCTTCGGAACTCCCGCTGCTCCAGATCGGCATCATCGGCGGCGCGGTCGCGGCCGCGGTCGTGGTGTTCTTCGTGCTGGTCCGAGGCCGGCGCGCACCGGTGCGTTAGAAGCGGGCGCAAATCGGCAACCGTTGACGGAACCTCCGGAATGTAACGCTTCGTCCTCCAGGTATGAGGCGTTACTCCGGAGGGCACGTCGTGGCGATCGGCGTGACCGTCATGACGCTCTGCCTCGGCGGCGCGATCCTCGCGCTCGACCACCTGATCGACCGGCAGCCCCGTTACTTCGGGCTCGCCGGGACGGTCCTCCGCTCCAGCCAGGACACCGGCCAGATCGACGTGGCCTATCGAGACGGCGGGGGCGCGGAGAAGTCCGTCCGCTTCGTCGTCCACGACCCGGCGCTGTTCGCACCCGGCGACCGCTTCGGGCTGCTCCTCCTCACACCGGCCGGCACGATCCATCCGGACGAGGTGTACGGCCAGCACGTCAGGGACCAACCGCCCCCTCCGGCGATCGACACCACGCCGAGTGAGGTCCGGCACGTCCTGCTCCCGCTCGGGATCCTCCTGCTGGCCTGCTGGGCGGTCCGCGCCTACTTCACCGCCTCGGCCGCCGACGCCCCGGTGACCCGCGCACGGGCCCGGCACCGGACCCCGATCGGCGACGAGGACGCCGGGCACGAGAACAGGGTGCTCTCCCGGCACCTGATCGAACTCGACCCGTGGGATTCCGACCTCCCCCGAACGCTGCTCCAGCCCGTGTTGTGGAGCCCCGCCCTGGAACGACTGGCCGACGGCGCCGTCGTGGACATCCGCCTCGGCCGGGGACCGCTGCGCCGGGCCGTCATCGACCTCCCCGACGGCGGCCGGTTGTGGCCGGCGGGCCGCGCCCGGGTCGTGCACGACGGGCCGCGCGTCTCGTCGGCGCCGCCCGAGTCCACGTGGCCGTCGCTGCTGCTCGCCGTGGTGAGCCTGGGCTCCGGCGCCGCGCTGGCCTTCCTCCTCAAGGGTGCCCTCGGCACGGCGGCACTCCCCATAGGCCTCGCCGCCGGCGCCGGCCTCGGCGCGCACCTCTGGGCCTGGTCGGGCGGTTTCGCGGGCCGCCCACCCCGGCGGTAGCGGGTCTTCGCGTCGATCACCTTCACCGGGACCCTGAACTTCCGGGTCCGCCGGCTGTCCGTTACTCGGATGACAGGCGCCGAAATGTGGGTACTCGCGAGAATCGAACGATGTCGGCAGATCGGTTGAACGAGATCGTCCGCCTGGTCACGGCGGGCGCGGCGGCGGGTGACGAGTCCCGCTTCGACGACGCGCTTGGAGCGTTCCTGGACGCCTACGCCGCCAGTCATCCCGACGCGCCCTGGCGGGGGCCGCTGGCGGAGGTGTACGCCGAGGCCCTCTGCCAGAAGCGGCTGCTCACAGGCGAGGGCGGGCCGGAGGCGGGGGATCCGGGGGCCCTGAGCGTCGTGTTCGCGATGCTCCACGAGGCCACGCTCGATCCCTTGCTGCTCGACCAGGCCATCGTGCGGGCCCGGGTCGCCGTGGACGTCGCCGGGGAGGGCACCGAGTTCCGGGTCCACTGTCTGGCGAACCTCTCGCGGATGGCGCACCGCCGCCACGAGCTGACGGGTGACCCCGGCTCCCTCGCCGAGGCGCTCGACGCGGCCCGCCGGGCGCTCGACGCCATGCCCGGGAGCGCCCGGTTACGCCACGACTACGCCGTCATGTTGCGTAGCGCCCATCTCCGTGACGGCGCGGTCGAGACCCTTGAGGAGAGCCGCGCGTTGCTGGAGGGCGTGGTGGCGGACGTACCGGACGAGCCCCTCTATCTGATGAGCTGGGCCACCGCGCTCATGGACCGGGGTGGGCTCGCCGATCTCGAAGCGGCGGCGCGGGCGGCGGAGAAGGCGGTGGCCGGCGCCGATCCGGCCGATCCCCGGCTGGCCGCCTATCTGAACGTCGCGGGGGCGGCGCTGTTCGAGCTGGGGAAGGCGGCTTCCGACGTACCGAAACTGCATCGGGCGCTGGAATACGGCCGGGCCTGTGTCGCCGTGACCCCGCACGGCGCGCCCGAGCGGGCCGCCCATCTGAGCAATCTCGCCGCGCACCTCGGCGCCCTCGCCGACCCCGAGCTGCTCAGGGAGGCGGTGGTCACCCTTCAGGAGGCGTCGGGGCTGCTGCCCGGCGGGCATCCGGCGCGGGCCGGTTGCCTGGCCCGGATGACCGAGTGCCTGTTCGCCCTGTACGACCAGACCGGCGAGGCCCGCCTGCTCGACGAGGCCGCCGCGACGGGACGCGAGGCGGTGGCCCTGCTGCCCGAGGGCAGTCCCGTGCTCGGCGCGGTGCTCAACACGCTCAGCGTCGTGTTGCGGGCGAAACACGAGTTCGCCGAGGCCGTCGAGCTGGCCCGGCGGGCGGTGGCGCAGCCGGGGGACGAGCCGGGCCTGGTCGTCCGCCTCGACTCGCTGCGGCACTGCCTGTCCCGGTACGACGACGCGCTCGGCGGCGACGCGGAGGTGCGCCGGGAGATCGTCGAGGTCGCGCGGCGGACGGTGCGGCTCTCGCCGGGGCACGCGCGGCGGCTCTCCTCGCTCTCGTGGGCGCTTCTGCAGGTGGGCGACCTCGACGAGGCGGTGGAGACCGGGCGGCGGGCCGCCGCGCTCTCGACCGACGCCGAGATCGCGTTCCGCGCCGGGTGCGCGCTGCTCGGCCGGGAGACCGAGGCCGACGCCCGGGAGGCCGTGGACATCCTCGACCGGGGAGCCCGGGACGAGGGGTCGGCTCCGCAACACCGGATCGAGGCCTGCCGGGCGCTGGCCTACGCCCACGCCGGACTGGGCGACCACGCCGCCGCCCTCGGCGCGATGGACCGGGCGGTCGCGCTGTTCCCCGCCGTCGCGTCGTGGCGGCTGGCGCAGGCGGGCCGCACCCGGGCGCTCGGCCGGCACGACGGGCTGGCCTCCGAGGCCGCGGCGGCGGCGCTCGACGCCGGTGATCCGGGCCGCGCGCTGACCTACCTCGAACAGTCGCGGGTGCTGCTGCTCGGCGAGGCCCTGCTGATGCGGTCGGACCTGCGTGACCTCGACCCGGCGGACGCGGCGGAGTTCCTGCGGCTCCGCGACCTGCTGACCGCCGAGACCGAGGAGAGACCGGGACACCTGCCGCTGCTCGACTCGTCGGGGGAGCGGCTCCGGCTTTCGCGGGCGTTCGACGACCACGTCGCCCGGATCCGGCGCGACCACCCCGGCTTCCTCGCCCCGCCGAGTGTCGACCGGCTGCTGGCGCAGGCCGCCGAAGGGCCGATCGTGCTGGTCAGCGCCTCGGTCTGGCGGGGCGACGCGCTGATCGTGACCCCCGGAGGGGTGCGGCACGTCCCGCTGCCCGACCTCGCCCATGACCGGGCCCTCGCCTGGGCGCGGGGGCTCGACGCCGACTCCGCGCCCGGGAACCCGTTCCTGCTCGCCCTGCTGGCGTGGTTGTGGGACGTGGTGGCCGGGCCCGTGCTGGCCGCGCTCGACCCGGCCCCCGGATCGCGCTTGTGGTGGTGCCCGGTCGGCACCCTGGCGTCACTGCCGCTGCACGCCGCCGGCCGGCACCTCGACGGCGGCCCGTGCGTCGCCGACCGGGTGGTGTCGTCGTACACGGCGACCGTTCAGGCGCTCGGCCACTCGCGCACCCGGCGTCCCGGCGGGGGCGGCGCGCTCATCGTCTCCGTGCCCGAGGCCGACGGGCTGCCGCCGCTGCCCGGCACCGTGCGGGAACTGGAGAAGGTCGCCGGCCATCTGGAGAGGGCCGGGATCGCGGTCGGCACGCCCTCCCGGGCCGCCGCCATCCTCACGGCGATGCCCGCCAGCTCGGTCGTGCACGTCGCCGCCCACGCGGCCACTGACGCGGAGCCGTGGAACGGCGGCATCGAACTGGCCGGGGAGCGGCTGACCGTCGGCGAGATCGCCCGGCTCGACCTGTCGGGCGCCGGGCTCGCCTACCTGTCGGCCTGCGAGACCGGCGCCACCCGACTGGGCCTGGCCGACGAGGCCGTCCACCTGGCCGGGGCGTTCCAGGTCGCCGGATATGCCCAGGTCGTCGGCAGTCTGTGGCAGGTGAAGGACCGGATCGCCGCCAAGGTCGCCGACCAGGTCTACGGCGCGGCCCTGCCCGGCCTCGACCGGATCCCGTACGCCCTGCACGCCGCCGTCGAGCGGATGCGCGAGCGTTACCCGGCGTCCCCGGCGCTCTGGGCGGCGTTCACGCATCACGGCAGGTGATGGCCCACTCCCCGCTCGTAGGACTCCTGGTCGCCGAAGTCGCCGGCCGTCAGCCAGTCGCCGCCCGACAGGTCGACGGGACAACCCGCCAGCTTGAGGCGGTGGGCCAGCCTTGTCCGGAACAGCACGTCGTCGGAGACGGTCACGAAGTTGCGCCCGTCGATGTCGCTGATCGGCCGCATCGCCCCGAACGTCAGCACGACCAGGTTCTTCGGCCGCAGCGCGTACGCCATGCCGAGCTCGATGAGCACGTTCGGGCGCGCCTGGGAGACCGGCCGTTCCGGCCCGAAGTCGGGATGCAGGTGGACGAGGTCGTCCGGCGTCATCAGCACCACGATCGCCTGGACGTGGGGCATCGTCTGGAGCAGCACGTCGCCGATGTACGGCCACGGCTGCCCGCCCGTCCGCGCGACCAGCGTCTCCCACTCCAGCGGGCGCAGGTCGAGCGCCCGGAGCAGCGTGAAGACGGCGTCGCGGGCCTGGAGGTCGCGCCCGTGCACGATGAACACGTCCCGGCCCCCCACCTCGGGCACGACGACGGCCGGGTCGATCGAGTCGTGCAGGTACCGCGCGTCGTCGTCGAGCCGTTCGATCAACGACCTCGCCAGGTCGGCGTCGTCGGCGAACGGGCCGCCCTGGAGCAGCAGCGGGGTCACGTCGAACGACCGGAGCATGTTGTCGGCGGCGATGTCGACGGATCGCCGCATCCGGCGGATGTCGCCCACCCGCCGCCCGACGTCGAAGGTGCCGGGGACCGGCCGCCCGCCGCCGTCGCGGAGCCAGACGCCCAGCTCGTAGCGCATCTTGGCGGCGTGCAGGAGATAGCGGGCCAGCGGCGGGATCTCCGGGGTGCCCCGGCTCCAGACGAAGGCGCTGGCGACCGGGTCGTCCTCGAAGGCGATCAGGAAGCGGCGGGTCCGGCGGTAGTCGACGTCTCCGCCGCGCTCCCAGACGGCCAGACCGTCGGACGTCGTCACCGGCCCCAGCCAGTGGGGCTCCGACCGGACGCCGCCGCCGTGGGCGAGGAAGAGCCGGGCCTCGCCGAGGAAGTCACGGTGGCCGACCACCTCCGACCAGTCGGCGTCCCAGGTCTGCCAGTCGCCTCCGGTCAGCCCCACCGACAGGACGAACACGTCGTGGTGGACGCGCACGATCGCCTGGGAGTCGCCCCGCCCCGCGGCGGCCAGCGCCGCCTCGGCCCCGGCCGGGTAGCCGCTCGACACGGGCACTTCGAGGGGGAGATCGAGGATCTTCTCGGTCAGCCCGAACGCCTTCCGGCACGCCGCCCAGAGCTGGCGGAACGCGGGGGCCGATTCGAGGGTGGCGTACAGGTGGACCACGAACTGCTGCTCCACGGTGCTCACTTCTTCGGGCCGGAGAGCTCGTGGACCAACTGATTCAACCGTTCCCGCACGGGCGGGGGCGGCGGCACGATCGGCGGCGAGCCGATCTTGGTGATCCGGCCCTGCCCCGCGTTCTCCAGCTCCTCCAGCACGAGCCGCAGGGCCGCGGGCTCGTCCAGCGACGCGGCGGCCAGGTCGAGCAGGCCGCCGATCGTCTCCCAGTGCCCGGGGGGCACCCGCCATTGGGCGATGTCGGTGACGAGGTCGAGTAAGTCGTCGTGTGCGTCGGTCACAGTCTTTCGATCGGCGCGGGGCCACCCGGCGTTTCGCAGGGCCGCCTCGACCGCCTCCCGCACCCGGGCGTCCTCGCGCTCCTCACGCCGCGCGTCACGACGAACCAGCCCGCCACGACCGCGATCAGCGCCGCCGGCGGGTTGGGCGTGGCGGCGGTGCTGAACGGTTTGACGGGAATCGTCGTCCGGCTGTGAATTAGCCGCATATTTCGGTATAAGGCGGACACAATGGATGACCATTGCGTGACCGTGGGGTGGCCTTTAGTATTGGCGGCGAGACGGGGGATCGCTTTTCTTTTCGGGGGCCTCATTGTGCATTCTATTGCCTATGGAAGACGCGCCGAAAAAGACTGCTCGTGAATTCGGTGAATTCCAGGAGGGGGCTTGATGCCCGAGTCGAGCGAAACTCCATCGGGACGGTTGCCGGGCCCGACCGGCCTGGGCACCTCCGCACTCCGGGTCCCCGCCGCCGATCCGCCTGAGATCCCGGCGATCGTCGACGGGCACCAGCCGCCCTCGCCCTCACTCGATCCGACGCTGGTCGTCCGCCGCTACGGCCTCACCCCGCTGCCCTACCGGGAGAGGGAGTGGGGCGACGGCAGTCACCCGCCGCTCTACGTCCCCGACACGGTGCGGGTGAACGACGCCCTCGGCGAAGAGGTCAACCGCCGCCTGGTCGTGTGGGCCGAGAGCGTCGGCCTCCACGAGGGCCGCATCGACACCTTCCGCGACGCCGGCTTCGGCCGCCTGGCCACCCTCGCCCACGCCGACACCGACGAACCCGACCAGATCCTGATCGCCGCCCAGATGAACGCCGCCTGGTGGGCCGCCGACGACTACTACGCCGACGAGACCGACCTGGGCGCCACCCCGACCGAGCTGCCGCCCAGGCTGGCCCTGGTCACCTCGGCGATGGACCCGCCGCCACCGGCCGGCGCCTACACCGCGCAACTCGAAGAGGCGATCGCCGCCGACCCGGTGCTGCGCGCGCTCCGGTCGGCCACCGCCCACCTGAGCCGCCACGCCACCCCGTCGCAGGTGATGCGGACCTGCAACATCACCTCGCAGATGTTCGTGAGCTGGACCGCCTACGCCGCCTGGCGTTACTTCGAGGCGCCGCCGCCGGTGTGGCGTTACCTGGCCGCCCGGCAACACGACAGCTTCTACACGTCGATGGTGCTCATCGACGTGGTGGGCGAATACGCCCTCCCCGCAGACCTCTTCGCCGACCGGCGGTTCCACACGGCGCTCATGCAGGCCGGGACCGCCAGCGTCATCGTCAACGACCTCTATTCGGCGGAGAAGGAGGCCGCCGACGAACTGCCCGACTCCAATGTGGTGCTGCTCATCGCCGCAGAGGAGAAATGTTCTGTCCGCGAGGCGACCGAACGAGCCGTTGCCCTCCACAACGACTTCGTCCGGGGCTTCGAAGCCAGCCAGAAATCACTGGCCGCCGTTCCCTCCACGGAACTCCAGCGTTTCCTGCGCGGCGCCCAGGCGTGGATGGCCGGCTGTCTCGAATGGCACGGATCCAGCGACAGGTACAGATAGCGAAAGGAAATTCGTTCGGTGACCATCACCCAAAGCGATTACCAGCGCTCCGTGGCTGATTATTGGAACACCGAGAAAAACCCAGTGAATCTCCGCCTGGGCGAGGTCGACGGCATCTACCACCATCACTACGGCATCGGCGACGTCGACTGGTCGGTCTTGGAGGGGCCGGGGGAGACCCGCGAAGAGCGCATGACCAGGGAGCTCCACCGCCTGGAGTCGGCCCAGTCCGACTTCCTGCTGAGCCACCTGGGCGACATCAAACCGCACCACCGCCTCCTCGACGCCGGCTCGGGCCGCGGCGGCTCGTCGCTGGTCGCCAATCTGCGGTACGGCTGCCACGTCGACGGCATCTCCATCTCCGAATCGCAGGTCGACTTCGCCAACGAGCAGGCGAAACTGCGCGGCGTCGACGACCGGGTGCGTTTCCACCTGCGCAACATGCTCGACACCGGCTTCGAGACGGGCTCATACCAGGCGATCTGGAACAACGAGAGCACCATGTACGTCGAGCTCGCCCTCCTGTTCAGGGAGCACTCGCGCCTGCTGGCGCGCGGCGGGCGCTACGTGACCATCACCGGCTGCTACAACGACGCCTACGGCCTGCCGTCGAAGGCGATCAGCCAGATCAACGCCCACTACATCTGCGACATCCATCCCCGCAGCCAATACTTCAAGGAGATGGCCAACAACCGGCTGGTCCCCGTCAGCGTCGTCGACCTGACGGCGGCCACCATCCCCTACTGGGAACTGCGGGCCAAGTCCCACCTGGTGACGGGGATCGAGGAGGCGTTCCTGAACGCCTACAAGAACGGCAGCTTCCAATACCTGCTGATCGCCGCCGACCGCGTCTGACCTGACGGACCGAGGGCTCCGGATCCCCCTGCCGGAGCCCTTAGTGTTGCCCGAATGAACTCCTGGCGCGAGGTCCGCCGTCACCTCAACACGAACCGCCACGACCTGGCCCGGCTGGCCGACCCGCTCTACCCCGACCTGCCCCGAGTGGGCTCCACCCGCCTGCTGACCCGCCCTGCGTGGTCCCTGCCGCAACCCCTCGACCTGCGCGAGGTCGTGCTGCGCTGGACCGACGAACCGGTGCCGGCCGGCCCGCGGATGCCCGGCGACCCGACCTACGCCGAGGCGATGGCCGCCTTCGACCGGCCGAGACTCTTCGAGAACCGCACCTGCTACCGGCTCCTCGACGTGACCTGGCCGGAGCTGACCTTCACCCGGGGGATGTACTTCGACGCCGTCAACGTGGGCGAGGCCGTCGCCCACGAGTTCGCCGCCGCGTCCCTGGCGGGTTCGGCGGGCGGGCTGCCGTTGCGGCGGCTGGTTCCCGATCCGACCGAGCTGCGGGCCCGGCCCGCGCATCCCGCGATCTCGATGCTGACCCTGCGGCACGACCGCGAGACCGGTGAGATCACCTTCGTGCTGCACTGGCGTGACCCCGCACTGGTCGCGCACGGCGGAGGGTTGTTCCAGGTCATGCCGGTCGGGGTGTTCCAGCCGTCAGAGGAGGGCCCGCAGGCCGAGAGGGCCGACTTCGACCTGTGGAAGTGTGTGGTCCGCGAATACGCCGAGGAGTTCCTCGGGCGGCCGGAGCACTACGGCCCCGCCTTCGACTACGAGACCTGGCCGCTCTACCGGCGGCTGACCGACGCCCGCGAGAACGGCGACCTGCGGTCGCTGGTTCTGGGCGTCGGCGTCGACCCGCTGACCTTCGCCACCGACATCCTGGCCGTCACCGTCGTCGAGGCGCGCGTCTTCGACGCCGTCTTCGGCGGGATGACCGGCGCGAACGACGAGGGGCAGGCGACGAAGGGGGTCCCGTTCGACGAGGAGTCGGTCGCCCGGTACGTCACCCGCGAGCCCATGCAGGCGGCCGGCGCGGCCGTGCTCGAACTCGCCTGGAGGCACCTCCGCGGCATCTCCGAGGCAGCGTAGGAGATTAGCAAGCATTCCCTTCGACATCCAGTCTTTGCGTGATCTCGTCACACTGTTACGTTCATCGCGTCGACAGTTTTCGACATCACGCCAAGAAGGGAACAACGTTGATCCGTAAGCGCATCGCCGCCGCGATGGGAGCGGTCGCGGCGGCCGCCGCCGTCCCGCTCATCCTGTTCGCCGGGCCCGCCCAGGCGAACCCGACCACCCCCTACATGTGTCCGTGGTCGATCGTCGACGACACCGGCACCGCCCGCTGGATCCACTCGTGGGTCCAGGGCTACGGCCAGATCATCTGCCACTACAACGCCACCGCGACCATCAGCTGCCGCTGGAACGCCTACAACGGCGACCCGTGGTGGGGCTCGCCCAACCCGTCGTACTGCCCGCCCCGCGCCATTCCCACCACGCCGTAACCCCCGCGTGTGAGTGACGCTCCGGACCGAGAGCGTCCCCGCCGGGATGCCGGCGGCCGGTCCGGGCCCACGCGGAAGCCCTGCTCGGGGGAGTGTCACTGTTTTCGCATGACAGTTATCACCCAGGGCTGGTGTTAGTTGTTTCTGGTTGCCAGGCGCGAACATGACGAATCTAGGACATGTGACAAGCGGTAGCGGTCAGTCCAGAGGCCCGCTGCCACTCCGCCGGATCTCGGTGACGAGCCGATGCAGAAGGAGCGTGCCCCATGGCCGAAAGCATCTACATTCTCGGTGACGAAGACCGTAAGAAGTTCGCCCGTCTGGTCGCCGCCGCGTGGTCGGACGGCGGCGTCAAGACCCGCTACGGCCACGAGCCCCGCGTGATGCTGGCCGAGTACGGCATCAGCTACCCCGAGGGCGTCGCCACGCCGCCGCTGCCCGCCCGCCCCGAGGGCGAGTTCTCGGTCGAGGAGCTCGAGGTCGCGGCCGGCGCCGAGGCCGAGGGCTGCCTGGGCTCCGCCAGCTCGATCAGCACCATCGGCGGCTGCCTCGGCACCGCTTCGACCTACGGCTGCGGCTCGGTGTCGTAGTGGCCGAGAGCGTCTACGTCCTCGGCGACGAGGATCGTAAGAGGTTCTCCCGGCTGGTCGCGGCCGCGTGGTCCGACGACGCGGTCAAGACCCGCTACGGGCACGAGCCCCGCGTGATGCTCGCCGAATACGGCATCGGCTACCCCGCGGGTGTGCCCACGCCGCCGCTGCCCGTCCGTCCCGAAGGCGAATTCGAGCTGGAGGAGCTGGAGGTCGCGGCCGGCGCGCAGGAGCCGAGCTGCGTGTCCTGCATCCAGTGTGTCGGCACCGTCGCCACGCTCTACACCACCAACTCGTGACCGTCGCCGCTTGACCTGTCTTGGGGGCGCGGGCCCGCCTGCGCGCCCCCAAGACGTCCAGCGGAACACCCGTTGCCTTCTTCGACCCGGATTGTCATGATCCGTTGGTGACCCAACAGCGGACGGCCGCTCGCGCACCCCTGGAGGTGCGGATCGGACGCGCCGCCGTTGTGGCGTTCTCGATCTTCTTGATGTCCCGCACGTACGCCCACTACCTGCAGGACCCCCCCGTCCGCGCGGCACTGGCCGTGGTCCTGGCGACGGCGGTCATCGGCCTCTACGCCACCGCGAGCTTCCGGCCCGGACGCCGGCGCAGATGGATCCTGGGCGCGATGGTGCTCCTGGCCTATCTGCCGCTGCCGATCCTGGGCGAGTGGTGGGCCGCCGCCGGGGTCTTCCTCGCGGCGATGACGCTCGTGTTCCTGCCCCGGCCCTGGGCGTTGCCCTCGTTCGCGCTGGTGGTCGTCGTGGAGGGGGGCAAGTCGCTGGCCCTCGGCGACGACCTTCCCTCGGCGGTGACGTGGATCATGACCGTGGTGATCTCGTCCATCCCGCTGGTGGCTCTGACGCGGTTCGCCGAGATGGCGCGGGTGCTCTACGAGACCAGGGCCGAGCTGGTCGCCGTCGAGGTGGCGGCGCAGCGGGCGCGGGCGATGCGGGAACTGGAGGGCATCCTCGGCAGCAGGCTCGACACGATCGCGGTACTCGGGCGCGAGATCCTCACCGGCGCCGACGGCGACGCCGAGACCCTCAAGAAGGAGCTGCGCGGCATGCTCGCCGTGGCCCGCGAAGCCCAGCGCGAGATGCGCGAGTTCGCCCACAGGGAGCAGCGGCTCACCCGTCACGCCACATGATGAATATCACTTTTCGCCCGTGTTAGTTGGTTCTGGCCGACCCACCACTGATCGCAAAAACTGAGTGTCACAGGCGGTCCACTTCCCCGACCTGAGGACACAGATCATGCCGGATGACCCCACGCTGCCCCACGAGCTGCGCACCCAGCTCGCCCGGTTCTTCGCCCGCGCCTGGTCGGACGAATCGATCAGAACCGACTACGCACGCGACCCACGCGCCACCCTCGCCGGAGCGGGTGTCGACTGGCCCGGAGAACTGCCCACCCCCGAACTGCCCGACCGTCCTGACCAGAGCATCGACCTCGAAAGCCTGGAGTCGTCGGCCGGCGGCGCCCTCGGCACGATCGGCACCGTGAGCTGCCCCACCGGATGTTTCTCCGGGCAGACCACCTGAGCCTCTGAGCACCAAACGGGCGAGGTGGTGGGCAGTCCAGATGCTCACCACCCCGCCGTCGAAGCATCTCATACCCCGTCGCGGGAGGCCTGTGATGACTGTAGAGACGATCGGCTGGAACACCGCTCAGCGCAGAGGATTCGGCGAACTCATCGCGCGCTCGTGGTCCGACGCCGGCCTGCGGCTGCGCTACGAACGCGAGCCCGCGGAGGTCCTCGCCGAATACGACATCCACCTCGCCGCCGGCACCAGCGCCCCGGCCCTGCCCCCGAGCCCCGGCGAACTCGTCGTCGAGACGTTCGGCAGCCCCGAGTCCGTGCCTCCGCCCTGCATGCTCAGCATCTGCTTCTGCCTGCAGCCGGACGTCGAGCGATGACCACGACCGCGGTCGAGACGTCGGGGGGCGAGCGGATCGACCAGCTCGTCTCCACCGTCCGGACCAAGGCCTGGCTCGCCGCCGCCGCGCTGGTCCTGGTGGCGGGGTGCGGGGCCGGCTGGGTCTGGTGGGGCCAGGTCCGCGACGTGGTCGTGGCCCGGGGCGTGCTGGTGGCGGGGGACGGGCCCGTCCCGGTCGCCGCGCCCGTGCCGGGCAGCCTGGCCGAGGTGCTCGTCCGCGCGGGTCAGGAGGTGACCCCGGCGACGCCGCTGGCGGTCATCCACGGCGGCGACGGCGCCCGCCGCGTCGTCACCGGCACGGCGAGCGGGCGGGTGCTGCGCACCGTCGCGCCGGGCACCACCGTGGGAGCCGGTGCGACCGTCGCGGTCGTCGACCCGGCCGCCGGGTCGCTTCGGGCCCTGCTCGTCGTCGGCCCCGAACGTGTCGGCTCGCTGGCCGGCGGCCAGGCCGTCACCGTGCCCGGCGCCGGTCCGGGCCGGGTCAGCGCCGTCGACGTCTATCCCGTCTCCGGTGAGCAGCTCCGCCCCCTGTACGGCGACGCCCTCCAACCCGGCTACCTGGTGACCGTCGACCTCGACCGCCCGGCCTGGCCCGGCGCGACCCTCACCCCCGTGGCCGGGGAGATCACCGTCGACGTCGTCCGTCCCGTCGACGCCCTGTTCGGCGGGGGGAGCCGTGGCTGAGACGGCGACCAGGCACAAGCCCGTACGCACCGAGCGGCGTCCCCAGATGGAGGACGCGGACTGCGGCCCGGCCTGCCTGAGCATGATCTTCGCCTTCCACGGCCTGCGGGTCCCGGTGCACGAGATCAGGGAGAGCTGCGGCGTCGGCCGCGACGGCCTGTCGGGCGCGGGGATCAAGAAGGCGGCCGAGAAGTACGGCTTCGACATCGGGGCCTGGCGGGTGGACGCCGACGAGCTGGAGACCTTCAAGGTGCCCGCGATGATCTTCGTGGACCACCGGCACTACGTGGTGCTCGAAGGTCTGCGCAAGCGGTGGGCGTACGTCAACGACCCGGCCGTCGGCCGGATCCGGCTGACCAGGGACGACTTCAGGAAGCGGTTCAGCGGGGTCGTGCTGGTGCCCAGGCCGGGCGAGGGCTTCACCCCCGGCGGGAAGCGGTATCCGCTGGCCCGGTCGTTGCTGGCGAAGGTCCGCCCCTACCTCTCGACGCTGGTCGCGGTGGCCGTCATGGCGGTCGTGCTGGCGCTGCCCGCGGTGGCGACGTCGCTGCTCACCCGGTTGCTGCTCGGTGAGGTGCTGATCGCCGGCAACACGGCGTGGTCGGCGCCGGTGCTGCTCGGGCTGCTGGCCGGCGCCGCGTTCACCCTGGTCGGCGTGTGGACCCAGCAGCGCATGCTCGGCGCGGTGCAGACCGCGATGGCGGCCGACCTGTCGGGCCGGCACATGTGGCGGCTGCTGCGGCTGCCCGGCGAATTCTTCCACCGGCGGATGACCGGCGGCATCGTCACCAAGACCTCCTTCGGCGCGGGGCTCGCCCTGCTGCTGTCCGACCGGGCCGCCACGGCGGTCGCGGCCGTGCTGACGATGGTGCTGCACATCTCCGTCCTGTTCGCCTTCCACCCGGCGTTCGCGCTGGTCGCCGGGGTGTTGGCGGCGGTCAACGTGATCGCGATGCGGCTGGTCTCCAGCCGGGCCGCGCCGCACCAGCAGCGGCTCATCTTCGACGAGCACCGCCGCGACGCGATGGCGTTCAACGGCGTCTCGATGGCCGAGTCGCTCAAGGCCGACGGCGCCGAGGGCTGGTTCTTCGCCAAATGGGCCGGCCTGTCGGCCAAGGCCCTGTCGGCCACCCAGGACCTGATGCGGGTCACGCAGGCGCTCCTGGTGGTGCCGGCCGCGCTCGGCTCGCTCGCCGGGGCGGCGATGGTGATCACCGGCGCGGTGCTGATGGCCGGCGGCGAGGTCACGATGGAGACCGTGATCGCCGCCCAGCTCCTCGTCGGCGCATTCCTCGTGCCGGTGACCGCGCTGGTCGGGCTGGGGGCCGAGGCGCAGATCGCGGTCGCCCAGACGAGCATGCTCGACGACGCCCTCAGCGTGCCGCCCGACCCGCAGTACGCCGCCCTCCCGCAGGCCCCCGGCAGACCCGGCGGGCTGCGCGGCGCGGTCGAGTTCGACGAGGTCACCTTCGGCTACGACCACCAGCACGGGCCGGTCATCCAGGGCCTGTCGTTCCGGATCGAGCCCGGCCGCCGGGTCGCGATCGTGGGCCGCACCGGCAGCGGCAAATCCACCGTCGCCCGCCTGCTCACCGGGGCCGTCCGGCCGTGGTCGGGGGAGATCCTCCTCGACGGCGTGCCAAGGGAGGGCTGGCCCCGGGAGGCACTCTCCACCTCCATCGGGTACGTCGAGCAGAACCTCCAGGTGTTCGAGGGCACCGTGGCCGACAATCTGACGCTCTGGGATCCGACCGTGCCCGCGTACCGGCTGAACCGGGCGCTGGCCGACGCCGACCTGGCCGGAGTCGTGCACCGCAGGGGCGGTCTGGACGGCGGCTGGATCCAGGAGCGCGGCCGGAACCTGTCCGGCGGCGAGCGGCAGCGGCTGGAGATCGCCCGCGCGCTCGCGTTGTCGCCGTCGGTGCTGGTGCTCGACGAGGCCACCAGCGCGCTCGACGCCGAGACCGAGGCGCTGGTCGACGCGAACGTGAAGGCCAGGGGGTGTACCAGCGTCGTCATCGCGCACCGCCTCAGCACCGTGCGCGACAGCGACCTGATCCTCGTGCTCGACCGGGGGAGGGTCGTGCAGCGCGGCACCCACCCGGAGCTCATCGCCGTCCCCGGCCACTACCGCGCGCTCGTCGAGGAAGCGTCATGAACGGATACCCCGTCAGCGAGATCGAGCTGATCGACCCCTACGCCGTCTGGCGTGTGGTCAGCGGCTCCGTGGACGTCCTGTTGTCGCCCGTCGACGGCCAGGGTCCCCGCCACCGGGTCATGAGGGTGGAGAGCGGCCAGCTCATGCACGGTTTCGCGGCCACCGACATGCCCGGCGGCTACACCGTCCTGGCGGCGCCCGCGGAGGGCACATCGGTCCGCCGCGTGCGCCGCGACCCCGACGTGGTCTCCTCCTGGGTCCGCCGCCTCAACGTCCCCGGCGCCGAAGGACGGCCCAGCGACCGGGAGCTGCGCGAACTCCACCGGGGCGCGCTGACGCAGGTGCTCCTGCTGGCCGAGGCCGAGGACGCCGACCGCGACAACTGGCGAGCCGCCCGGGTGCGGGACACCGGCGACACCCTGGCGCGTTCCTTCGCCGACATCGCGGTCGCGGCCGGGGCCAGGCCTCCCTCCGACAACCCGCGCACCGAGGCCGGCCACGCCACCGAGGTGGTGAAGGCGCTGGCCGCGCACTGCGGGTTCACCGCGCGCGACTTCGGCCCCGGCGCCGGCGACCCGCTCACCGCCGCGCTCGACGCGTCCCGCGTCCGGCACCGCCGGGTCACCCTGGAAGGCCGCTGGTGGCGCGACGCCACCGTCCCGATGATCGCCTTCACCCGCGACGGGGACCGGCCGGTGGCGCTGCTGCCGCGCGGCGGCGGCTACCGGCTCGCCGACCCGTCGAAGGGCGTGCGCCGGGTGGACGCCGAGGTCGCCGCCGCGCTCGCCCCCGGCGCCTGGCAGCTCTACCCGCCGCTCGACGAGGGCATCGGCTCACCGCTCGGCCTGCTCAGATTCGGGCTGCGCGGCGCGGGCCGGGAACTCGCCTGGCTGCTGGCCGCCGGGGGCGGCGCGGCCGTGCTCGCGCTCGGCGTGCCGATGCTCACCTTCGTGCTGCTGCGGACGGCGCAGAACCCCGCCGACCGGCCCGCGATGATCTGGACCGCGCTCCTCATCGCGGGCGCGGTCATCGCCTCCGCCATGCTCCTCGCCGTGCGCAACGCGGTGCTCGTGCGAGTGCAGGGCCGCCTCCAGGAACGGCTCGAACCGGCGGTCTGGAGCCATCTCATCTCGCTCGACCTGCCGTTCTACGCCCAATACAGCTCGGGCGACCTGGTGCAGCGCGCCAACGCCGTGGCCGACATGCGCAAGTCGCTCGGCGAGGCGGCCGTCAACTCGCTGCTCGGCGGCGTCTTCTCGCTGCTCGGCCTGCTGATCCTGGTGACCGTCGACTGGCGGCTGGCGCTGGCCGCGCTCGGCGGGGTGCTGGTCCTGCTCGCCCTGCTGGCCGCGCTCGCCGTCCGCCAGCAGCGGCACGAACTGGTCATGCACGAGCAGTACGGCAAGGTCTACTCGCTTCTGTACTCCTGCCTCAGCGCGATCGACAAGATCCATGTGGCGGGCCGGGAGTCGCAGGTCTTCGGACTGTGGTCGCGGCTGTTCGCCACCCAGCAGAAGGCCGCCGCCGCGTCGCGCCGCCAGGCCGCCCTGTCGGCCGCCGTGGGCGCGGCGGCCCAGCCGACGCTGCTGCTCGTGCTGGCCGTCACCGGGCTCTCGTTCGGCGTGCCCGCCGCCTCCTTCGTGATCGCCGCCGTGGCGCTGGGCCAGTTCGTGCTCGCGCTCGGGCAGGTGAACCGCGCGGTCGAGGCGGCCTTCGCGCTGCTGCCGAGGTTCGCCCGGCTGAAGCCGCTGCTGGAGCGGGCCCCCGAGACGCCTCCTGGCGCGAAGGACCCGGGCGAGCTGACCGGCCTGGTGCGGCTCAGCGGCGTCTCCTTCGCCTACCCCGGCACCGCCCAGCGGATCGTCGAGGACGTCTCCATGGTGTTCCGTCCCGGCGAGTTCGTCGCGGTCACCGGTCCCTCCGGCGCGGGCAAGTCGACGATCGTACGGCTGCTCCTCGGCTTCGAGCCGCCGCGCACGGGCCAGGTGCTCTACGACGGCGGCGACCTGCGCGACCTCGACCTGCGCCGGGTCCGTGCCCAGGTGGGCGTGGTGATGCAGCAGGCCCGCGTGCTCCGGGGCTCGATCCTGGAGAACATCATCGGCGACGTGCCGGGGGCCAAGGAGGAGGACGCCTGGCGGGCCGCCCGCCTGGCCGACCTCGACGGCGACATCGCCGTGTTGCCGATGGGCATGCACACCGTCGTCAGCGAGGACAACGCCACCTTCTCCGGCGGCCAGCTCCAGCGCCTGCTCATCGCCAGGGCGCTGGTGAAACGCCCTCGCATCCTCATCCTCGACGAGGCCACCAGCGCCCTCGACAACGTCACCCAGGCGCTGGTCAGCCGGAGGATCGCCGAGCTTGACATCACCAGGATCGTGATCGCGCACCGGCTGAGCACCATCAGGTCGGCGGATCGGATCTACGTACTCGACCAGGGCAGGGTCGTCGCCAACGGCTCCTTCGACGGGCTCATGGACGCCAACGAGCTCTTCGCCCGCATGGTCCGCCGACAGGAGGTCTGAGATGCCGGTAACAGTTCACCAGCACGACGCCGAGGCGCAGAGCGACGGGCTCCTCGCCGTCCCCGGCGGCGACGAACGGCTGATGGCGGTGCTGGCCGCCGCCGCGCCCTTCCACGAGCGGGTGTCGGGCGACCACTTCGTCCCCGTCGCGGGACGGGGGCGGCGCCAGACGTCCGAGCGCACCCAACGCTGGCTCAAGGCGGCCGTCGGCGACGACGACGTCGCCAAGCGGGCGCTGCTGCACCACCGCAGGCGCTCCGGCCGCGACCTCGGCGCCGGACTGGTCGACGTTCAGCTCGCCGACCCGCGCCGGCTGCCCGACTGGGGATACGCGCTGGTCGACTTCCTGCTGGCGCAGCCGCCCACCGCGGCCTCCGACCCGGCCACCGGCCGCCCCGGGGCGCCGTTCGTGGCGTTCCGGCGCGCGGTGAACCGGCTCGTCGACATCAAGGACGGCACGGTGCGCGGCGTCCCGGTGACGCCGGAGGCGCGAGAGGACATCGCGGGACAGCTCATCGAGCGCCTGACGCAGGTGTGCTTCGCCGGATTCGCCTTCGAGGCGCAGCTCGCCGGGACCCGCAACGACGTGTCGGCCTGGCTCCAGAGCCCCGGCCTCGACGTCAGCCAGGCCGGCTGGCTCGACCGGCTGGAGACCCTGCCGGGCCTGGCGTACGTGATGGGCATGACGTGCCTGCAGTGGCGGCGGGTGGTCCACGAGATGTTCGACCGGCTCCGCGCCGACCTGCCGGAGCTGCGCCGCGAGTTGTGGGGCTGGGCCGCGCCCGGTCCGGTGACGGGCTACTCGGGCGACTCGGGCGACCTGCACAACCACGGCCGCGTGGTCACGCTGCTCACCTTCGCCTCGGGCGAGCGTGTCGTCTACAAGCCCAAGGACCTGCGCTCGGTGGCCGGGCTGATGGACGTGTGCACGCTGCTGAACAACCACGGACTGCCACTCGCGTTGCACACCCGCAAGGTCTTCCTGCGCGACGGCTACGGGTGGGAGGAGTACGTCGCCGCCGAGCCCGGCACCGACGAGGCCAGCGTCCGCCGCTACTACACCCGCCTGGGCATGTTCGCCCGGCTGGCGCAGTTCCTCGAATGCCGCGACCTGTGGGCCGACAACCTGGTGGCGATCGGCGAGACGCCGGCGTTCATCGATCTGGAGAACGTCCTGCAGGCCCGGATCAGCAAGCCGGCCCTCATCGGCGACCGCATCACGTCGATGTGGGGCCGGGTCGAGGACACGGTCGTGAAGACGGCCGTCGTCACGTTCCCCCGCGTGATCGCGGGCGGCGTGCAGGCCCAGGACATCGGCTGCCTGGCCGCCCTCCAGGAGCAGGTCGCCAAGAACTCGGCCGGGTTCCCGTACGGCTGGGAGGCCCCGCCCTACCGCCCGACCTGGGGCGCGGGCGAGCTGGCCGACCCGCGCGACTACGCCGACGAGGTCGCCGAGGGCTACCGCCAGATGCAGGAGTGCCTGGCCCGCAACCGGGAACTGCTCGCCGACGCGCGCGGCCCGCTGGCGCTGCTGGAGGACGCGCCGGTGCGCTACATCTGGCGCAGCACCTTCGACTGCGTCGACATGCTGCGCATGAGCGTCAGCCCGGCCGCCCTGGTCGACGGCGTGGCCCGCGAGGTCATCCTGGCCCACCTCTTCCGCAGCGCCATGGGCACCCTCCGGGTCGACCCCGACCGCACCGACATCCTGGAGATCATCGAGCAGGAGATCGACGCGTTCCGCCGCATGGACGTCCCGCTCTTCATGTCGAGACCATCCTCCGACTCGGTCTTCACCCCCGACGGCGCCGAGATCCCCGGCCACTTCGCCGGCACGGCCTGGCGGCGTCTCCAGGACCGGGTCGCCGACCTGGCCGGGTTCCCCCTCGACGAGCACGTCGCCGTGCTGGAGACCTGTCTCGACATCACCGGCGCGGGCGACCTGCCCACCTCCTTCCCCGGCCCGGGACGCCGCCCGAGGTCGATCCGCGAGATCGGCTTCCACGCCTTCGAGCTCTCCGGCCGGCCGGACGGCCCTCCGTCCGAGACCTTGCTGGCCCGCGCCGCCGAGGTGGCGGGCGAGGTGCTCGACGCCGCCGTGTCGCTGGGCGCCGACCGCTCGGCGTGGCTGGGCGTGGTCAACTACCCGGCCCACGGTCTCGACCAGGTCGAACCCCTCCACGGCGACCTGCTCACCGGCACCGCCGGCCTGGCCGTCTTCCTCTCCGAGCTGTACGCCAACACCGGCGCCCCCGCCCACTGGACCGCCGCCCAGGAAGCGCTGGACGCCACGGTCGAGTTCGTCACGCTGGCCCCCCAGTCGGCCTTCTACCGCAGGATGAACGGCGGCATCGCCGCCGTCGGCGCGTTCGTCGGCGTCGGCTCCGCGATCTACGCGCTGAGCCGATGCGGCGACGCCCTGGGCGACGCCCGGCTGGTCGAGCGGGCGGCCGACCTGCTGCCGCTGGCCGAGACCGAGCTCAAGGGCGTCACGTCGGCCGAGCCGGTGCTGGGCCGCGCGGGGTTGCTGCTGGCCCTGCACAAACTGCGCGAGGCCGCGCCGGCGGGGGTCCCGGCCGCCGACGCGCTGGCCGCCCGGCTGCACGAGGAGCTGCTGGCCGAGTTCACCTCGAACGGACGCCCCAAGCTGCCCTACCCCGTGGACGTGCCCATCCTGGGCGGGCTGCCCGCCGGCGTCGACGGGCTGGTGTGGGCGCTGGCCTCCAGCGCGGCGGCGCTGGGCGAGACCGGGACGGCGGCCGGGCCGCTGCTGGCCCACCCCTTCTCACTCGACACCCCCGGTTCGCTGCTGGCGGCCGTCGCCACCGCCCACACCCTCACCGGTGAGGTGCCCGACGATCTGCGCGAACGCGTCGCCCGGCACTGCGCCCCCATCGCCGGCCGCTCCTGCGCCGCGCTCGTGGTGGACGCCGAGGTCGCCATCCACACCGCCCGCCTGACCGGCGACGACACGCTGACCCGCTCGGCCGGCGGGCTGGCCGAGGAACTGCTGCGCCGCCGCGACCACACCGGCCGCTGGTTCGCCGACCGGCGGCGGGCCGACCGCATGGCCCTCTCGGCGGTCGACGGGCTGGCCGCCGCCGGGCTCACCCTGTTGCGGCTGGCCGACGACCAGGTCGCCTCGCTCCGTCTCGTGCACTGAAGGGAACGCCATGGACGCCAGACCGGGATTCCGCCGCCACTTCCGCGTGGAGGTCGTCGACGGAGAAGGGGTCTTCCTGATCTCCGAGCGCGACCTGCACCTGCTCACCGGCCGCTCGATAGAGGTGGTCGCGGGCCTGCTCGACGGCAAGCACGACATCGACGACATCCTGACCGCCGTCGAGGCCGACCTGCCGCCGGAGCACGTCTTCTACGTGCTGCACCAGCTCAGGTCGCGGAACCTGCTGGTCGACGTGGCCGACGAGCTCGACCGGGGCACGGCCGCCTACTGGGAGATGGCCGGTCTGGAGGGTGACGCGGCGGCCGAGGGCGTCCGGACGGGCGCCGCCCGGGTGGTGACCGTGGGCGACGTGCCGGGCGAGGAGCTGAAGCGGCTGCTCGCGGGCGAGGGCGTCGGCGTGGTGGACGAGGGCGGGCTGACCGTCGTGCTCACCGACGACTACCTGCGCCCGGAACTGGCCGAGATCAACAGGGAGCACCTCGCCGCCGGCGAGCCGTGGCTGCTGGCCCGGCCCGTCGGCCCCTTCCTGTGGCTCGGGCCCGTCTTCCAGCCGGGGGAGACCGGCTGCTGGCGGTGCCTGACGCAGCGGATGGAGGGGCACCGGCAGACGATGTCGTACCTGGAGAACCGGTTGCGCAGCGCCCGGCCGCTGGCCCTGCCGGTCGCCGACCTGCCGCTGACCCGCGACACGGGCCTGCGCCTGGTCACCGCCGAGGTGCTCAAGTGGCTGGCGGGCGCGCGCAGCGAGCAGCAGCACGACGTGATCACCTTCGACACCCAGCGGCTCGGCACCGTCCGGCACCGGCTGACCCGCCGCCCGCAGTGTCCTGAGTGCGGCGACCCCGCGATCATGTCGCAGTCGCGCCCGATCGAACTGGCCTCCCGCCCCAAGGGCTTCACCGCCGACGGCGGACACCGCTCCCACCACCCCGAAGAGACCCTGGAGAAGTACGAGCACCTGATCAGCCCCATCAGCGGCGTGGTCAAGGAGCTGACCCGGGTCGAGACCGACGTCCCGTTCGTGAAGACCTACGTCGCCGGCCACAACTTCTCCCGGCAGATCCACAACCTCGACGGGCTGCGGGCCGGCCTGCGCAGCCAGAGCGCCGGCAAGGGCACCACCGACCTCCAGGCCAGGGTCAGCGCCATGTGCGAGGCGATGGAACGCTATTCGGGCATCTTCCAGGGCGACGAGCCGCGCCGCGACGCGACCTACCGCGAACTGGGCGAGGCGGCCATCCACCCGAACGCGGCCGCGCTCTACAGCCCCGCGCAATACGCCGACCGTCACGAGCTCGGCAGGGTCTCCAACTACGACTTCGTCAACGACCCCCTCGACGAGGACGCCGTCATGGAGTGGTCGCCGCTCTGGTCGCTGACCGAGCGGCGGCACCGGTACCTGCCGACCAGCTACCTGTACTACTACCACCACGACCGGCATCACACCGGCCCGGTCTACGCGTGGGCCGACTCCAACGGCAACGCCGCCGGCTCCTCACTGGAGGACGCGGTGCTCCAGGGCTTCATGGAGCTCGTCGAACGCGACGCCGTCGGCATCTGGTGGTACAACCGCGTGCGGCGTCCCGCCTTCGACCTCGACAGCTTCCGCGACCCGTGGATGACCGCCTACCAGGAGGTGTACGCCGGCCTCGGCCGCCGCATGCACGTCCTCGACGTGACCAACGACCTCGGCATCCCGGTCGCCGCCGCGGTGAGCTGGCGGCCCGACGCGCCGACCGAGGACGTTCTCATGGCCTTCGGCGCCCACTTCGACCCGCGTATCGCCGTCCAGCGGGCGCTGGCCGAGATGAACCAGTTCATCCCCGCCGTCATCGACGTCGCCCCCGACGGCCGCACCCGCTACCGCTTCCACGAGGGCGACCAGACCAGGTGGTGGCGGGAGGCCCGCATAGAGGACCACCCCTATCTGACCCCCGAGGGAACCGTCGCCGCCTCGGCGTACGCCCCCCGCGACACCGGAGACCTGCTCGACGACGTCGCCGAGGCCCGCAGGGTGGTGGAGGAGCGCGGCATGGAGATGCTCGTGCTCGACCAGACCCGGCCGGACATCGGGCTGCCCGTGGTCAAGGTCGTGGTGCCCGGACTGCGGCACTTCTGGCGTCGCATGGGGGCCGGCCGCCTCTACGACGTGCCCGTCCGGCTCGGCTGGCTCGCCGAGCCCACCCCGGAGGAGCAGATGAACCCCATCACGATGTTCCTGTGATCGGCCTGCGCGCGGACGCCGCCGTCACCTGGCAGGACGGCGTCCTGACCGTCGCCAACCCGTTCGGTTCGGTCTCGGCCCGCGGCCTGACGCCCGGCATCGCGGCGCTGCTCGGCGAGCTGCCGGGCGTCGTGGTCTCCGACGACGACCTGGCCGGGAAACTGCTGGCGGAAGGCGGCGCCGCCGAAGAGGTCGCGCTGCTCTACCTGGTCCTCGACCGGTTGCGCCCGGTGCTGGTGCACGGGGTCGACCCGCTGCTGCGGGCCGTCCCGATCGCCCGCGACGCGGGCTTCACCCTGCCCGACCCCGCCGCCGAGACGATCGTGCGGTTGTCGCGGTTCGCGCTGGTCCGCCGCGCCGGCGACGGGCTGGTTCTGGAGTCGCCGCTGGCCAGGCACCGGATCGAGCTGACCGGCGAGGCCATGCCGCTGCTCGCGGCCCTGAGCCGCGGAGTTCCCCTGGCGGAGGCGCCCGAGGCGCTGCGGCTGCTGCTCGCCACCGGCTTCTGCGACCCGGGCGAACCCGACGACCCGGCGTTGCGCGGGTGGGACTTCCACGACCTGCTCTTCCACAGCCGGACCCGGGTGGGCCGGCACGACGAGCCTTTCGGCGCGACGTACCGATTCCAGGAGGAACCGGAACCGGCGCTCAAGAAACTGCCCGAGGGCGAGGCGATCGAGCTGGTCCGGCCGTCGCTCGACGCCGACGGGCCGTCCTTCACCGCCGTGCTCGAAGGCCGCAGGTCCATCCGTCAGTACGGGGACACGGGGCTGACCGTCGGCCAGCTCGGCGAGTTCCTCTACCGCGCCGCGCGGGTACGGGGCGTCGTCCCGCCCCAGCCCGGCGCCCCCTACGAATCGAGCACCCGCCCCTATCCCGGCGGCGGCGCCGTCTACGAACTGGAGCTCTACCTCACCGTCGACCGGTGCGAGGGCCTGGAGAACGGCGTCTACTACTACGACCCGCTCGGCCACCGCCTGATCCGGTTGCCGGCCCGGCCCGGGGACGCGCGGGCGATGCTGGCCATCGCCTCGATGGCGACCGGCGGCATCGCCCGGCCCGACGTGCTCATCACCATCACCTCCCGCTTCCGCCGGATGAACTGGAAATACTCGGCGCTCGCCTACGCCGCCACGCTCAAGACCGTCGGCGTGCTCTACCAGACCTTCTATCTCGTGGCCACCGCGATGGGCCTGGCCCCCTGCGGGCTGGGCAGCGGCGACGCCGACCTGGCGGCCCGCACGTTCGGGCTCGACTGGGCCGAGGAGTCGTCGGTCGGAGACTTCATCATCGGCTCCGTGTGATGTCCGTCATGGGTGACCGGTGTCGTCTGTATCTGCCCGTGTCCGGCCGCGTTTGGGATCGTCGCAGGTGGACGACCCGGCTACCGAAGAACAGAGGAGCTCCGTTGGCCGAGAGCATCTACATCCTCGGAGACGAGGATCGCAGGAAGTTCGCCCGCCTGATCGCGGCCGCGTGGGACGACGGGGAGCTCCGCAACCGCTATGAGACCGAGCCCAGGCTCGTGCTGAGTCAGTACGGCATCGTCTATCCCAAGGGCGTGCCGACCCCGCCGCTGCCCGAGAAGCCCGAGGGCGAGTTCGACATCGCCAACCTCGACACGGCCGGTTCGGGCGCCGCGACGGTCAGTTCCGTCACCCTTTCCACCTTCATCGCCGGGGGTGAGACATGACCGAGACCGTGATCGAGGTCGAGGATCTCCGCAAGCGTTACGGCGCCTACACCGCCGTCGACGGGATCTCCTTCGACGTACAGAAGGGCGAGGTGTTCGCCCTGCTCGGCACCAACGGGGCCGGGAAGACCACCACGATCGAGATCCTGGAGGGTTACCTGCGGCCCTCCGGCGGCAGCGCGCGGGTGTTCGGCCACGACCCCGCCGACCGCGGCCCGCTGCGGTCCCGAGTCGGTCTCGTCCTGCAGGACTCGGGCCTGATCGGCGAGTTGTCGGCCGCCGAGACGGTCACGGCCTGGCGGCGCTTCACCTCCGACGCGCGTTCGGTGGCCGAGGCGCTGGAACTGGTCGGGCTCACCGGCCAGGCCAGGACCCGGGTCAAGCAGATGTCCGGTGGCGAGCGGCGCAAACTCGACATCGCCCTGGCCACGCTCGGCCACCCCGAACTCCTGTTCCTGGACGAACCCACGACCGGCCTCGACCCCGAGGCCCGCCGGCGCATCCGCGATCTGGTCAAAGACCTGGCCGACCAGGGGACGACGGTGCTGCTGACCACCCACTACCTCGAAGAGGCGCAGGATCTGGCCGCCCGGGTGGCGATCATGGACAAGGGCAGGATCGTCGTCCACGGCACGATGGCCGAGGTGCTCGGCCGGGGTTCCGGCCGGGTCGCCTTCGACGTGCCCGCCGGCACGAGCGTCGAGGGCCTGCCGGTGGGTGCGGCCGACGTGCTCACCGTGACGGGCGGCCGGTGCGTGATCCTCACGGCCGAGCCCGAGGCGGTCGCGCACGCGGTGCTCGGCTGGGCCGCCGCCGGCGGAGTGCGGATCGGCGGCCTCGACGTCCGCCAGGCGACCCTTGAGGAGATCTTCATGGAGGTGGCCGAGGCATGACCACCCACACGCTCTCCCACTTCCGGCTCACGCTGAAGCTGTTCTGGCGCACCCCCGTGTCGGTCGGCGTCGCCCTGGGCTTCCCGATCCTGTTCGCCGCCTTCCTCCCGTCGACCATCCCCGACGGGGAGCGCGGCGGCACGCCCGTCCACGTCGCCGTGATCGTCGGCCTGATCGTGATGGGGGCCGGGATCCTCGGCTTCATGACGCTGGTGGAGTCGTTCGTCCTGAAGCGGCAGGCGCTGATCCTCAAGCGGCTGCGCGGCACCGAGCTCCCCGAACTGGCCATCTTCGGCGGCGAGATCCTGACCATCGTGTCGATCGGGCTGTTCCAGGTCGTGGCCATCGTCGCGGTGGCGAACGCGGTCCACGGCATCGCGCTGCCGGCCAACCCGCTCCTGCTCGCGGTCACGATGGTGCTGGCGCTGGCGGTGTTCGCCGCCATGGCGATCGCGGTGAGCGGCCGGATCCCGGCGCAGGGCTCCACCATCGTGGTCAGCCTGCCGTTCCTGATGCTCACCATCGGCCTGTCCGGGTTCGTCTACCCCGTCTCGGCCTTTCCCGACTGGCTCCGGATCGCCTCCTCCTTCCTGCCGTTCACGCGGGTCGCCGAGGGGGTGAGCACCGCCTACCTGGGGCGCGACCACGTCGGCCACGCCGGTTCCGCGGTGCCGCCGGAGGTCGGGGTGCTGGAGGGATTCGCCGTGATGTGGCCGGCCTGGCTGGTCCTCGCCGCCTGGCTCGTCCTGTCGCTGCTCGTCGCGAAGAGGTGGTTCAAGTGGGAGCCCCGGAGAGGCTGACGGGCGTGGGGCCGGCCACCGTCCGGCTCGCACGCATCGGCGCGGCCGTGTTCTCCGTCGGCATGGCGGCCTTCGCCGCCGTGCCGCTGCTGGAGGCGCTCGGCCGGTTCCCGGGCGCCCGGGGGGCCGTCGCGGTGTTGCTGATCACCGGGCTGACCGGCTGCTATCTGTGGCTCGGCGTCCGGGCCGTGCTCCACCGCAGCGCCCGGCGGGATCTGTTCGTGCTGGCCACGATGACGGTGCTGGCCGTCGCAATGCCGTTCGCGGCCGGTTACTCGTGGCTGAGCATCGGGTTCATGCTTCCGTTCGCGTACGCGATCACGCTGCGGGGCTGGCGGGCCTGGACGGGCTTCTTCGCCGCCCACGTGCTGAACGCGGTCCTCTCGATCGGCCACGACGTGAACTGGGTGCTCTTCAGCTCGTTGCAGAACACCCTGACGGCGGGCGCGCTGGCCGGCCTGACGATCTTCGCGACGCTGCTCGGCGAACTCCAGCGCACCCGGGAGGAACTGGCCCGGCTCGCCATCACCGAGGAGCGGCTCAGGTTCGCCCGCGAACTGCACGACGTGCTCGGCCACAACCTGTCGGTCATCGCCATGCGCACCGAACTGTCGATGCGGATCCCCGCGAGCCAGGTCAAGCGGCTGCACGGCGAACTGGCCGAGATCCACGACATCGCCCGGCGCTCGCTCCACGACGTGCGCGCAGTGGTCAAGGGCTACCGCGAGATGTCGCTGGAACGGGAACTGAGCGGCGTGCGCAAGGTCCTGGAGACGGCGGGCGTGCGCTGCGACTTCGCCGACCTGCCCGCCACCCTCTCCCCGGACGTGCGGGTGGCCCTGGCGTGGGCGGTCCGGGAAGCGGCCACCAACCTGCTGCGGCACAGCGACGCCACCGTCTGCCTGCTCCACGTCGACACCGAGGGCGACCGCGTCCTCGTCACCGTCGCGAACGACGGCGTACGCGAGAACGACGCCGTGAAGTCACGGGACAACGTCGGCGGCAGCGGCCTGGCCGGTCTCGACGAACGACTCACCCAGGTCGGCGGAAGCTGCGGACGCCACATCGAAGACGGCTGGTTCACCCTCTCTCTGGACGTTCCCGGCCGCCCGATGGCGGCCACTCTCACCTCTGCCACAGGAGACCGGAAATGATCAGAGTTCTTATCGCTGAGGACCACGACCTCATCAGAGGCGCCCTGATCGCCCTCCTGTCGGAGGAGCGGGACATCCGCGTCATCGAGGAGGTGTCGCGGGGCGACGAGATCCTCCCGGCCGTCGTCGGCAGCAGGCCCGACGTGGCCCTCCTCGACATCGGCCTGCCCGGCATCGACGGCCTGGAGGCGGCCGGCCTCATCAGGGAGCTGGAGCAGCCCCCGCCGGTGCTGATCCTCACCAGCGTCGGCACGCCGGGCAACTTCGACCGCGCGATGGCCGCCGGCGTCAAGGGCTTCCTGGTCAAGGACGCCCCCGCCCACCGTCTCACCGACGCCATCCGCGCCGTCGCGAGGGGTGAACGGTACATCGACATGGACCTCGCCGACGACGGCGGCGAGACCGAAACCAACACCAACCCGCTGACCGCACGGGAGATCAGCGTCCTGTCGGCGCTGGCCGCCGGCCAGGGCGGCAACGATCTGCGGGGCAGCCTCGGACTGTCGGCCCACACGATCCGCAACTACCTGGCCGCCGCCCGGCTGAAGACGGGCGCCCGTACGGATGAGGAAGCGGTGCGTATCGCCCGCGTCAACGGCTGGTTAACGGACAGTTCGATCGACGCCAACGGTTGATCGCGGTCGCCGGAAGCGTCACGATCAGTACGAAAGTTGACGCCTGGGACGTTTGCGGAGACCCTCGTGGCTCACGAAACCGAAGCGCAGGTCAGATGGTTGTCCACGGGCGTCGTCGCGGTGACGGGCGCGTTGTGGGCACTCACCCCGCTCGCGTTCCTGATCGTCGGCCACGTCGAGCAGGCGGCAGTGTCCGGTGTGCTCCTGGCCGGCCTGCTGGCGGTCTACACCCGCGTCGTGGCGGGCCACATAGCGGGCAGCGGCCCGGGTCCCCGCGGCCTGCGGACCTTCGCCCTGTTCGCCGTGGTCGTCTACGGCTCGTTCCCGATCCTGGGCGGCGTCTGGATCTACACACCGCTGATCGTGGGCACCGCCGGGCTCCTCCTGCTTCCGTTCCGCATGGCGGTCGCCGTCCTGGTCGTGGTGGCCGTGGCCGAGTTCCCGCTCACCCTGGCGCTGCGCACCGGCCTGCCGACGGAGGGGTTGCAGAACAGCGCCGGAGTGCTGGTCGCCGCCGTCGTGGCGGCGGGCATCGTCCACTACGCGCGGTTCGTGCGGGAGTTGCGGGAGATCCGGGCGACACTGGCCGAGATGGCCGTCGACCAGGATCGCATCCGCATGGCCGGGGAACTGCACGACCTCCTGGGCCAGACCCTGGCCTCGATCAGCCTCAAGACCGAGATCGCCCTGGCGATGGTCGACCGGGACAGAGGCCGGGCGGTGGAGGAGATCAAGGCGACGATCGCCATAGCGGGCGAGGCGCGGGCCGAGGTCGGCGACGTGGTCGCGGCCAGGCGCTCCCTGAGCGTCGGCGCCGAACTGTCCTCGGCCGTCGCGCTCCTGGAACTGGCCGGCGCGACCTGCGACCTGCGGCTGGGCATCAGCGAGATAGACGAGGAGACGGGTGACACACTCGGCTGGATCGTCCGGGAGACCGCGACGAACATCGTCCGCCACAGCGACGCCCGTTCCTGCCTGATAGAACTCGGCCGCGCCGACGGCCGCATCCTGCTGCTGGTACGCAACGACGGCGCCCGGCGCGGAGGTCCGGGGCGCGGAACGGGATTGGCGGGTCTCAGGCAACGGGTGGACCGGCTCGGCGGGGAGCTGACCGCGGGGGAGACCGAAGAAGGCGGATTCGAGGTGCGGGTGTGGTTGCCCGCCGTGCACGACCAGGAGAGAGTGATCAGCATTGATTCGTGTCCTGCTGGCTGAAGACCACGGCGTCGTCCGAGGCGCGCTCACCGTGCTGCTGAACCTGACCGACGACATCGAGGTGGTCGCGGAGGCCGACCGGGGCGACCGGGTCGTGGCCAGGGCCCTGGCGGCCCTGCCGGATGTCGCGGTCCTGGACATCGAGATGCCCGGCGTCGACGGCATCGAGGCCACCAGCCGCCTGCGCCGCGCCCTCCCGGCGTGCCGCGTGCTGATCCTGACCGCCCTGGCCCAGGTGACGCTGCTGAAGAAGGCGATGGACGCCGGGGCGAGCGGCTTCCTGCTGAAAGACGCCCCGACCGAGCGCCTGGCCGAGAGCATCCGGCGCATCGCGGCCGGCGAACGGGTGATCGACGCCTCTCTGGCGGTGGCCGCGATGACCGCGACGTCGTCGTTGCTGACCGACCGCGAGTCCGACGTGCTCAACCTGGTCGGGCTGGGGGCGACGACGGGCGAGATCGCGGCGGAACTGCACCTGTCGGCGGCGACGGTGCGGAACTACATCTCCAACATCATCACCAAGACGGGGGCCAGGAACCGGACGGACGCAGTGCGGATCGCGGTGGACTCGGGCTGGATCGAACGGCCACGTCCGAACCCGGCGGCTCCGGCGGCCCGCCGCTGATCAGCGCTCACGACCGCCGGGGGCGTACGACGACGAGCGGAACAGCGCGACCATCCCGGCCATCATGAGCAGCAGTGCGCCCAGCAGCAGTCCGACGCTGCCGAGGTCGACGGAGACGCCGTGCGCGTCGCCGGGAGGCGGCAGGAGGGGGGTCTTCGTGACCGCCGGCGAGAGCACGGGTTTCATGAGCACGTTCGCCGACTCCCGCGCCGACTCCTGCGGATCGCCCCGGCCCGGCCCGGTCTGCCACGCCTCGATCAGCCGGTCGGAGACGCCTTCGAGGCTCGCCTCGACACCGGCCGGGAGGTCGTGGCCCAGCACGTGGACCGTCCGGGCCGGCAGCACCTCGTCGAGCAGGGCGGACCGTTCGAAGGGGACGGCCATGCCGGCCGGCAGGATCGCCAGGGTGACGTCTCCCCGCTCGACCGCCCCGACGATGTCCTCCTGCGGCAGGAGCACCACTTCGGGGGCGGGGTAGCGCGACTTGAACTTCTCGGCGTCGGGGAAGTCGGTGCGGACCGCGACGACGGTCTTCGCCGAGGCGAGCGCCTCAGGAAGCCGGTCCGCCTCGATCCTCTCGGGATTGAAGATCAGAACGTTCTGGATCGGCGGCGGGTTCAGCAGCGCGTGGTAACCGGGGTAGCCGGCCGTGCCGGCGGTGATCACGAGGTGCGGGTGAGCGGGATCGAGATCGGGGAACTCCCGCACCTCGGACCTGTAGCCCTGGTTGCGCAACATCTGGGCGTAGATGTCGGCCAGATAGCGGTCGCGCTGTTCGGCGTGGACGGTGATCAACCGCCGGAACTCCGTGACGACGGCCGTCGTGGTGTCGTCGGGCGCCGCGACGTTCTCGTCCGGGCCGGAGAAGATGCCGAGCGTCGCGAAGAAGAAGAGCACCAGGCCGATCATGAGCGCGCCCACGCTGAAGACGTACTTCGCCGCCCTGCCGGGCAGCACCCGCTGCCACCAGGACCGCTGGCCGCGCATCGACCTGATGACGTTCTTGACCTGCTTCGGGGTGGTCGACCTGTCCAGCAGGGCGTCGGCGATCTCCGTCCGGCAGGTGTCGGCGGTGAAGGCCGCCTTCGCCATCTCCGTGTAGCGGGGTTCCGGATCGTCGAACCTGCCGACCGGGGATTCGAAGCAGTGGTGCTCGTAGAGGGCCGACTGGAGGACCAGCCGGTCCTCGCGGGTCTCGATGGCATCGAGCAGGGCGCGGAGCCGGTCGGTCACCTCCGAGTTCTGCGTCGCCATGCGGAGTGACCCGACGAGCCTGGTGATCGGCGCACGTTCGAGCGGGAGCGGCGGCGCCTGCTTCGGAAGGGTGTCGCGTTCCCGGGGTTCCTCGGGGACGACCCGCGATACCCGTTCGGCGTCCGGCAGCGCGCACTCTTCGAGCAGGATGCGCGCCTTGAGACAACCCGTCTCGTCGAACGAGATGGGGGAGGTCTTCTCCGCCAGCCGCTCCACGAGCTCCCTGGACGGCACCCGGCGACCGCTCAGCAGGGCGGCGTACTCCCTGGCCAGCGGTTCGGCGGCGGGCATGGGCGCCCCCTGTCTCCAGGTGACGACGTGGGTGCCCTCGGCGGCGTGTTTCGCGAACGACAACCTGATCTTGTGGCCCGCGGTCGCGCTGACCCAGGTGGCGGCGGTCAGCCGGGTGCGCATCCCGTAGGGGAGCAGCGCCGCGACCTCGTCGACGAACCGCAGGCGTTCGATCATCGAGACGCCGTCGGCGCCGAGCACGCACACGTGCCTGCCGGTCATCAGGAGCGCGGCGGCGCTCGTGGCGTCGCCGTAGAGTTCGTCGTCGCCGGGAAGGCGGGCGTGCGCCCGGACCGCGACGGTGGGGGGCCGGGTGTCGGCGAGGTCCTTGAAGGCGTCGTACAGGGCCTCGTAACTCACCCGATGGCCGGCGAGCTGGTCGTAGGGGATGTAGTACCAGCGGGTGCGGTAGATCTTGCGGTTGGTGCCGTCGCGGTGGCCCGACCACTCGTTCTGGAGGGCGAGCACCACGTAGTAGGAGATCCCCTCGTCGGGTTGCCGGGTGCCCGCGAAGGCGATGGTCACCTGGGGCTGGTCGCCGGTCGCGCCGGTGGCGTAGCGGCTCCTGATCTCGTCGAAGATGCCGAGGCTGAGCCCGTCGCTGTGGCTCAGCACCTCGTAGTCGTTGTAGCTGCCCGGCGGTTTGCCCTCCAGCGCCCACTCGTAGTCGACGGTCACGTGGCGGACGGTCACGGGGCTGTCGGTCATCGCGACCGCCCCTGCCGGGCCAGGCGCTCACCGAGCCACAACATCGGCTCCACCACGTTGATCGGGTAGACGGGCCCCCTGATCCGCAGCGCCGCGTGGTCGGACTCGTCGGGGATCAGGTTCAGGTAGTCGTTCCAGTCGAACGTCTCGGTCTGCGGATTGACGTAGAAGCCGATCGACGAGGTCACGTAGAACTTGATGTGGCTCTCGTGGAAGAACTTGTCGAGAGAGTTGATCACCATGTCGGCGGTTCCGGTGGCCGAGACCCGGGAGAGCTGGCCGAACAGGTCGCGGGCCTCGTCGCTGCCGACGCGGGGGAACCGGTGCCGGTCGTCCAGCTCGATGAGGCCGCGTTTCTGCGCGGTCTGGAGGACCCGGGGGTCGTCGAACTTGGTGATGCACACCGCGATGTGGTGGGGCAGCTTGCCGCCGATGAACTCGTTGCTCTCCAGCATCTTCTCGGCCAGCCGGTTCAACGGGCCGTGGAGGTGGTCGTAGGCGTCGCCGACTTCGAACTCCCGGATGGGGTCGAAGAGGAACACGATGCCGCGGCTCTGGGTGAGGTTGGCCATCAGCTCCTCCTGCCGTTCCTCGGCGCCGCCCGACCGGCCGGTCCGTTTGCCGGGCGCGAAGTGGCCGCCCGGCGCGTCGACCATGGTCAGCCCGATCGTGGTGGACGCGTGCTTCGACTGCCGCCGGAACAGGCTCCGCCGCGCCGGGCCGATCAGCGCCCACTGGAAGGTCTCCAGGGCGGTGCTGGCCTCGGGGAACTCCTTCCCGGAGGTCAGCGCGCTCGTCATCTCGGTCAGGTAGGCGGTGGACTCCGGGTTCTGCCCGATGATCTTCCAGTCGTCCTCGCGGCGGTTCAGCGCGATGGAGAGCGCGGCCAGCAGCGTCGTCTTGCCACTACCGGGAGCGCCCCACATGGCGATGTGGTGGCGGGGCGATTCGGGCTGCATGTGTTCAGTACTCCACGTCGATCAGGGGGAACGGGACAGGGACGGCGTCGGGGACGAGCCCGAGACCGGAGATGAGCCCTCGGATGTCGAGCGCGTCGAAGTTCGCCAGCGCGGCCGATCCGAGCTGCCGCCACACCCGCGACAGCCGGTCTCCCGACTGGTAGTCGACGATCGCGCCGAAGACGACCTGCCGCGACTGCTCCAGCCGGGTGGCGGCGGCCCTCCAGTCGTGCCGGTGGGGGCAGGGCAGCACCCGGGAGGTGTCGAGCTTCGGCGGGTGCGGAGGCCGGTCGCCGATGGTCAGCAGCGCGACCGGCGACGCCGGGTCACGGGAGAGCCGCCGTTCGACGGCGACCAGCATGTCCTCGACCTGGGCGGCGTGCGGGTGGTAGGGGTAGCCCTGGGTGATCGCGCCGCGTTCCTCCAGCTCGTCGAGGGCGTCCTGGGCGGCGGCGACGTCGACGCGCCAGGCCCGCACCTCGACGGGGGAGTCCTTCACCGCCCGGTCGAACGAGTGCGCCCCGTACGCCACCACCGAGACCGACAACCCGGGCCGGCCCGACAACGTCGAGACCACCTGACGGGCCCGGCCCACCCGTTCGGCCACCTTCGGCTCGGCCCCGCAGACCTCGATCGCGCAGATGAGGTGTCCGGCGTCGGAAGGGCGCGCGGGCAGCCGGGCGGGGATGCCGGCGATCAGCTCCGCCCAGCCGCGGTGGTCGTCGGCCAGCGGCGGCAGGCCGCTGAACCGCACCCGGCCGGGCCGCCGGAGTTCGGCGGTGACGTTGTAGGACCCCGGGTGGAGCGTCCCGGAGGCCACCGACAGCAGAAGGGGCTCCTGGCCCTGCCAGGTGACCACCGCGAAGGCGGTGCCGTTCGGGCCGCCCTGTTCGCAGTGGAGTGTCATCGTCATGGTCGCGCCGGGCCGGGCCTGCACGGGGAACAGCGGCACCGTGGCGAGTTCCAGGGTCCCGTCGGCGCGGGGGCGTAAGACGACCAGATCGTAGGAGCGGGTCAGCGGATCGTCGCGCAGCACCTCGGTGATCACCGCGGCCACGGAGGCGTCGACACGCAGCGTCGGCGCGTCGGGACGGGCCTCCCGGAGCCACTCGAACGCCTCGTCGGCCGGGGCGCCGCCGGGGGACGAGCAGACGAGCAGCGCGTCGTCGCCGGGGTCGACGTCGGCCGCCCGGAGCAGGGCCGCGCGCTCCTGGCCCAGTTCGGTCCACGACGAGTGCCATCGGCGGCCTCGGGGGACCCCGTGGTCGTCGCGGACGATCTTGAACGAGGTGAGCCCGTCGGCGGCCACCTCCACCACGCTCAGCCTGCCGCTTCCGGGGAGACCCGCCACGGCCTTGGCGAGCGCCTTGCGAAGGAGATCGTTGTCGGGGTCGGGCACCGGGTGCGCCTCCGAGGGTGTCGTCAATTGCGGAGTGTCATTAATAGGGTCGGGGTGGTGCCGTAAATAGGTGTCCCGACGATATGACCGACTATCAGATCATTGCGCGAACGTCCCGGTTTAAAGCGAAGTGCGATAATGCAGATAGGCTAGCGGGGGTTGGCCGTGACTGCGAGGATCTAGACCCAGCACAGAACGTGAAGCTTCACGGGTGGGGAAAACATGAGGCGCTTTCTGATCGCGTTATCCGGGGCGCGGCCTGATGTCCTGGCACGTTGTAAAGGCGAGACCGCGAAATTCGAAGGTGTCGGCGGAGCGGTGCTGACCACGGCGGTGATCGCCGTGATCTCGATGTGTTTCGCCCTGGTGAGCGCCCTCGACGTCGGCATCTGGCTGGCCGTGCCGACCGCGCTGGTCTGGGGTCTGATGATCCTGAGCCTCGACCGGTGGCTGGTCACCACGATGCGGAGCGACAGCCCGCGCCGTTTCGCGCTGGCGGTGCCGCGTCTTCTCATGGCCGTCCTGCTCGGCGCCGTCATCTCGACGCCATTGGTGCTGCAAATCTTCAAATCGGAAATCGATGCACAAATCGTAGAAATCAAGCAGCAGCGTGCCGAAGAGTTCGCCCGAGAGCAGTCCCAGGGCACGGTGGGCAAGAGCGTCGACGAGCTCCGCGCCGACGTGACCCGGCTGCAGCAGGTCATTTCGTCCGGCGGAGACGTTCCGGTCGACCCCTCGCAGGACACCAAGATCAAGTCACTGCAGGCCGAGCGGGCAAGCGCCGAGAAACAGTCCGAAAAGCACTACAAGGAATGGCAGTGCCAGCTCTACGGCGGCGACGGCTGCACCAAGAAGGGCGACGGCCCCCTCGCCCAGAGCAGCAAGAAGGCCTACGACCGGAGCCAGGCCCGCATCGCCGACCTGAACCGGCAGATCGAGAGCCGCAAGCAGGAGCTCACCGCCGCCGGCGCCGACGCGAAGGAGAGCAGGCTGGCCAGCGCCCGCGAGGCGCTGCCGAAGGCGCAGGAGCAACTCGACCTGGCGGTGCAGCGGCAGTCCGACCTGCAGGCCGTCTTCGACGAGGAGAACCTCGTCACCAACGGCCTGCTGATCCGGCTCCAGGCCCTCAACGAGGTCACCGGCAAGGACACCACGCTCAGCACCGCCCGGACCGTGCTGTTCCTGCTGTTCCTGCTCATCGAGTGCCTGCCGGTGACGATCAAGCTCATGATGCGGCCGGGCAACTACGAGCGGGTGCTCGCCCTCGCGGAGAAGGACGAATACCGCAAGGCCCGCAGCGCCTTCAACGAGGGCGGCCCTCATGGTGAGGGCGGCGAACCCGATCCCGGCGGGTCGTGGAACGTGTGGGGTGTCTGGTCCCGGCCGTCCGACACGGGCGACAACTGGAAGTCGCCGGGCCCGCGCGGCCCCAACGGCACCAGCGTCGAAGACCGCCCCGACCCGGCGGGCGGCATGCGCGACGACGACGCGCTGCGCCGGATGAACGACACCAGGGCCGCGCGACTGTCGAGCATCGACCGCCCCGGCGGCGTGGAACTGCTGCCCGACGACGACCACTGACAGCAGGATGATCAACGACAGGTACGAGCTGATCCGTCAGCTCGGCGCAGGTGGCATGGGCACCGTCTGGGTGGCCCGCGACACCATGCTCGGCCGGAAGGTGGCGCTCAAACGCATCACCCTGTCCGGCCACAAGGAGGCCGTCGAGACACAGCGCCAGCGCGCCCTGCGCGAGGCGCGGGCCGCCGCGTCCGTCCACCACCCGGCGGTGGTCCCCGTCCACGACTGGTTCCTCGACGACGACGGCGCCCCGTGGATCGTGATGGCCTACATCGAGGGCGCCACGCTCGAAGAGTGGATGGAGCGCGGCCCGCGCACCGAGCGCGAGGTGGCCACCCTGGCCCGCCAGGTGCTGGGCGGCCTGATGGCCGTCCACCGGGTCGGCGTGCTGCACCGCGACATCAAGCCCGCGAACATCGTGGTCACCCGGGACGAGCACGTGTGCCTGGTCGACTTCGGGATCGCCCGCATCGTCGGCGAGACCGGCGTCACCGCGACCGGCCTGCTGCTCGGCACGGTCGAATACATGGCCCCCGAACGGGTCAACGACCGCGCCCAGTCCCCGGCGGCCGACCTGTGGTCCTTCGGTGTGACCTTCATCCACGCCCTGGAGGGACACTCCCCGTTCCGGCGCGGCAGCTTCCCCGCCACCTTCCTGGCCATCCTGAACGACCCCCTGCCACCACCCCGCAGACCCGGTCCTCTGTACGACGCCCTGACGGCCGTCCTGCCGAAGGATCCCGGCCGCCGCATTTCGGCCGAGACGCTGGCCGCCCGCCTGGACAGGATCATCGCCCCACGGGAGCCGGGTTCTCCCGCGCGGCGCGGCCCGACCGCGTCCGGGCGGCCGGACCCGCGCGACCGGGCGGCTCCCCGGCGATCGGAACCCGGCGCGCGGGGCGGGCCGGTGCGGCCTCGTGCGCAGGGCGACTCGGGCGCGCCTTCTGACCTTCAGGCTCGGCGCCGGGAGGCCTCTGGGCGATCGGATCCTGACGGGCGGGGCGGCTCGGGCAGGCCCGTGCAGTCGAATCCCCATGGGCAGGGTGGGTCGGCCGCCTCTGGGCAGTCGGGTCCTCGTGCACAGGGTGGGTCGGCCGCGTCCAGCCAGTCGGATCCCCTTGGGCAGGGTGGGTCGGCCGCCTCTGGGCAGTCGGATCCTCATGCGGGGGGTGGCCTGGCCGCCTCTAGGCAGTTGGATCCCCTTGGGCAGGGTGGCTTGGCTGACTCTGGGCAGTTGGATCCTCATGCAAAGGGTGGTCCGGCCGCGCCCAGCCAGATCGGTCCCTCCCAGCGCCGTGGTCCGGTCCCGCCCCGAGAGGCCGCCCATCCCCGGCGAGGTGGCCCACGCGGGGCCGACGCCGCAGACGGTTCGGGTCGGCCCGCCGTATCCATCGGGCGGATGGAGCCGCGCGGAGCGGCCCAGGAACTCGACGACCTGGTGACGACTCGCCCCCACGAGGTGGCCGCGACGCTGAGGGCCCTGCCCCTGGAGCGGGCCGGGCGCATCCTCGGGCTCATGCGTCCGGACGGGGCGGCGGCGGTGCTGGGCGTTCTGCCGCCCGACCAGGGTGTGCGCCTGCTCTCGCACACCGGCGAGCGCACGGCCGGGGCGTTGCTCGGCGTGCTCGGTGTCACCGTGGCGGCGACGCGGCTCGTTGAGGCGATGACCCTGGCCCGTGCCTGCGAGGTGCTGGAGCACGTGCCGCCGGCGGTGATCGCCGGGCTGCTCAAGGCGTCGTCCGACGGCCGGTCGGGCCGTCTGCTCAAAGGCCTCAGCCCCGCCACCAGAGCCCAGATCGCCGACACCTACTGATCTTGCGTCGCCGAGGTGCGGTGTGGCGGCATTGGTCGCGCATGCTGGTCGCCGGGGGGCGCCCGTGGCCTCCATGTGTTCACCCTGCCGGGCACCCCGGAACCCTGAGCGGTTCAGTTGCCGCGGACGACGATGTCGCCGTAGGAGGTGACGGCGCGGATGTCGACGGTGAGGTTCCCGTCGAACTTCTGGCGGAGGTCGCGCAGGGTGCCGTGACCGGTGGTCGCCTGGAGTCCCGCCGAGACGCCCGCCGCGACCCCGACCTCGATCGTGCCGGCGCTGGTCTTCAGGTCGAGCAGGCCGCTGACGGCCTCGGCGACGCGGATGTCGCCCTGCGCGGTGTCGGCGATGACGGGCCCGTCGACGATGCCGAGGGAGATGTCGCCCCTGGCGGTCTGGACCCGGTTGCCGCCGAAGCGGCCTTCGGTCCGGAAGTCGGTGGCCATGCCGCTGCCCTCGATCGCCGATCCGGCCGGCAACTCGACGGTCACCTCCACCGAGCCGCTCTTGCCGAACCGGGGCCCTTCGGGAGCCCTGACCTCCAGGATTCCGCCGTCGAAGGCGACGGTGGTCTGCTCGGCCGCCTTGACGTCGATCGCGCCGCCGGGGTTGCCGGGCCGGACGTCGACGACGGTGTCCGCGCGGTCGCCGGCGACGATCCGGACGAGCCCCATCGGGACGGAGATCTTGGCGGTGATGGCCTGGGGGGTGTCGAACTTCTGCATGTTGTGCTCCGTGGTGTCCGCTGTGTTTCTGACATTGGAAAGGCTATGTTGCGTTCGCGAATCCTTCAACTAGCTCGTTGCTTTAGAAGTGCATTACAGCAGCTCAAAGTGGTGAAATCATTGCAATGGTCGTGCACGTGAACGCAATGCAGGATCGCTCTGTGTTGCAATGAGTTTAAGTGAACGCCATAATCGGCAACGTCGAGCAGTCGAGGGAAGGGGCGTGGCCCGATGCCGGGAGGAAGACTCAGTCAGCAGGAGCGTCAGCAGATCGCCGCGGGGCTGGCCGACGGGCTGGCCTACGCGGAGATCGCCCGGGGGCTGGGCCGGCCCACGTCGACCGTCACGCGTGAGGTCATGCGCAACGGCGGGCCGGCCGCCTACCGCGCCGAGATGGCCCACCGGGCCACCGAACGCCGTGCCCACCGCCGCAAACGGTCACCCGCCGGCACTCCATCGGCGGAGCCCGACGCCTACGGCCGCGATCCCGAGGCCGTGCGCGACTTCGAGGAGTCGTTCACGACCTCGTTCGTCGAGTCGGGGCTGCCGCGCATGATGTCGCGGATCCTGACCTGCCTCTACGTCAGCGACAGCGGCGGGATGACCGCCGCCGAGCTCGTCCGGCGCCTTCAGGTCAGCCCGGCGTCCATCTCGAAATCCATCGCCTTCCTGGAAAGCCGGGCCCTCGTCCGGCGGGAACGTCAGCACGACCGCCGCGAGCGCTACGTCGTCGACCTCGACCTCTGGTATCAGTCGATGCTGGCCAGCGCCCGCGCGAACGACCGTGTCGTCGTGGCGGCCCGGCAGGGTGTCGAGGTGCTGGGGCGGGAGACCCCGGCGGGGCAGCGCCTCGAGTCCGTCGCCCGCTTCATGGACCACGTGACCAACGACCTGATCCGCTCGACGTTGCAGTGGCGCCCCGTCCTCTTCCCGGACAGCGTCGACTGATCGCGGCCCGTACCCGTGAATCCGCGTTGATCGCGGGGGACGGGGTAAGGCGGCCACATGACCAAAAAGGACGAACCGTCCAAAGGTGACGAAGTCACGTGGAAGAGCCACGGTCAGACCGTCCACGGCAAGGTCGAGAAGAAGATCACCAAGCGGACCGAGGAATCGGGCCGCACGGTCGACGCCTCGCCGGACGAGCCGCAGTACCGCGTGCGCAGCGACAAGAGCGGGCGGACCGCCGTACACAAGCCGGAGGCCCTCGATGACGACGGGTGACGAGGGTTTCGACGGCGCGGTCAACATGACGGCCGCCGAACTGGAGAAGTGGCTCGGCACCGACGAGTCCAAGAGCGTCGGCCAGAAGACCGGCGGCGGCGAGTCGACCGGCCACGAGTCGGGGCGCAGGATCGTCGAGATCCTGCGCAAACGCAAGGGCGAGCTCACCGACGCCGACCGGGCGCACATGCGCAAGGTGACCGGCTACGTGCGCCGCCACCTGGCCCAGCGCCCGAGTGGCGACGTCAGCGGCACGCCGTGGCGCTACTCGCTCATGAACTGGGGCCACGACCCGGAGAAAGCACGATCTTGATCGCCCCGTCGCGCTTCTTCTGGAACGTCTTGTACGCCTCCGGCGCCTGTTCCAGCGGGAGCCTGTGGGTGGTCAGGTCCATCACGCCCAGCGGGTCGGCGTCGTCGGTGACCAGGGGCATCAGGTCGTCGATCCAGCGTTTGACGTGGGCCTGGCCCATGCGCAGCGTGATGCCCTTGTCGAACAGCTTGAGCATCGGCATCGGGTCGCTCATGCCGGCGTACACGCCGGAGATCGAGACGGTGCCGCCGCGGCGGACCGCGTCGAAGGCGGTGTGGAGCGCGCTCAGGCGGTCGACGCCGGCCGTCGACATGATCGGGGCGGCGAGCTTGTCGGGCAGGAGAGTGGTCATGGTCTGGGCGGCCTTGGCCACGGGTGACCCGTGCGCCTCCATGCCGACCGCGTCGATCACGGAGTCGGCGCCGCGCCCGCCGGTCATGTCCAGGATGCGTGCCTGGACGTCGTCGACCTCGGAGGCGTCGACGGTCTCGACGCCGTGGCGGCGGGCCATCTCCAGCCGCTCCCGCACCCCGTCGACGCCGATCACGCGATGGCCGAGGTGGCGGGCGATGCGGGCGGACATCTGGCCGATCGGGCCGAGGCCGAGCACCGCCACCGAGCCGCCCTCGGGCACGTCGGCGAAGGCGACCGCCTGCCAGGACGTGGGCAGCACGTCCGACAGGAACAGGAAGCGTTCGTCGGGCGGGCCCTCGGGCACCTTGATCGGGCCGAACTGGGCCTGCGGCACACGCAGGTACTCGGCCTGGCCGCCCGGGACCTCGCCGTAGAGCCTGGTGTAGCCGAACAGGGCGGCGCCCTTGCCCTGCTCGCGGACCTGGGTGGTCTCGCACTGGGCGTAGAGCCGCTGGTCGCAGGTGTGGCAGTGGCCGCACGAGATGTTGAACGGGATCACCACCCGGTCGCCGGGCTTGATGTGGGTGACCTCCGGGCCGACCTCTTCGACGATGCCCATGGCCTCGTGGCCGAGGATGTCGCCCTCCTCGATGAACGGGCCGAACAGTTCGTACAGGTGCAGGTCGGAGCCGCAGATCGCGGTCGAGGTGACCTTGATGATCGCGTCGTTCGGTTCCTTGATCGCCGGGTCGGCGACCTCGTCGACGCGGACGTCGCGCTTGCCGTGCCAGGTGACTGCCTTCATGATGTGCTCCCTCAACTTGTGAACAACCGCTCAGCTCACGAGCGCCTGGGTCGCCGAGTCCTTCAGCCGGGCGTTGGCCCAGCGGAGCTGGCGGAGCGTCTGCGGGTGGCAGTGCTCGGCGAGCGACAGCAGGTCGGCCCGCCGCGCGCCCTGGGCGGCCTGGGCCAGCAGTTCCCAGTCGACCGACACCCCGGCCGCCAGCCGGTAGAGATGGCGGAAGTCGGCCAGCAGCAACACGGAGGGCTCCCGGTGGCCGAGCCAGTCGCGCGTCAGGGCCACGGGCTCCTCCGAAGGCGTCAGGTCGAGCCCGAACTCCTTGCCCGCCGGGGCGAGCAACCGCAGGTGCCCGGCCGACCAGGCGGCCAGGTCGCGGGCCACGTGGAAGGTCTCGTGGTCGGCTCTGTGGTGGTCGGCCATGGTGAGCAGGGCCCGGGTCAGCTCGTCCTCCGACCGGTGCAGCTCGTCGAGCAGCAGGTGGAACTTCACGGCCGTTCCCCCTTCTCGACCCGGGCGGCGGCGGTCTTGAAGATCGGCTGCTTGGAGACCGGGTCCCAGTCGGTGAGTGTCAGCTCGTTGGCCGCCCGGTCGTGGCCGTCTCCGGCGCGGTCCCAGTAGCCGTAGTGGAAGGGCAGGAAGACCACGCCCGGCCGGATCCCGGTGACGCGCAGGGGCGCGATGACCGCGCCGCGCGGAGTCGTCACCCGCACGAGGTCGCCTTCGGCCAGGCCGAGCCGCCCGGCGTCGTCAGCGGACAACTCCGCCCAGACCTCCGGGGCGGCCGCCTGGAGTTCGGGTGTCCGGCCGGTCTTGGTGCGGGTGTGGAACTGGTAGAGCGATCGGCCGGTGGTCAGCCAGAACGGGAAGTCGCCGCCGGGGGACTCGTGCGGGGCGACGTATTCGGCCGTCCGGATGACGGCCTTGCCGCCGGGGTTCAGCGCGCGGTAGTCGGCGGCCTCGAACGGGGCGCCGGTGATCAGGTCGCGGCCGTAGCTCTCGCAGTAGTCGGGAGCGGCCAGGAACGCGCCGTCCACGTAGAGGCGCTCTGTGCCGTCGGGTCGCTCCTCGGTGCAGGGCCACTGCACGCCGCCCCCGCGGAGCTTCTCGTAGGTCAGCCCGCTGTAGTCACACGGGCGGCCGCGGGAGCACTCCTTCCAGGCCTCGAACGCGCTCTCGGGGTCGTGCCACTTGACCAGGGGCTCCCCGTCGCGGTCGGTCAGGCCGAGCCGGGCGGCGAACTCGATCAGGATGTCCAGGTCCGACCGGGCGACCCCGGGAGGCTCGACGGCCTGCTCCGACAGGTGGACGGTCCGGTCGGCGTTGGTGAAGGCGCCGGTCTTCTCGCCCCAGGCGGCGGCCGGGAGCACCACGTCGGCCAGTTCGGTGGTCTCGGTCGGGAAGAGGTCCTGGACGACCAGGAACAGGTCCTCCCGGTTGAGGATCTCCCGGATGCGGCGCAGTTCCGGGAGGGAGACGGCGGGGTTGGTGCCGATGACGTACAGGAACCTGATCGAGCCCTCTTCCACGTAGCGGAAGATCTGCATCGCGTGGGTCGGCGGCGAGTAGCTCGGGATGTCGAGCGGGTCGATGTTCCAGATCCGGGCCAGGTCGGCGACGTGCGCGGGGTTCGACCAGTTGCGGAAGCCGGGCAGGTCGCCATCGGCGCCGCACTCGCGGTTGTTCTGCGCGGTCGGCTGGCCGTTCATCTGGAGCACGCCGCAGCCGGGGCGGCCGAGCATGCCGCGCACCAGATGGACGTTGTTGACCTGCACCGACGCGGCGGTGGCCTGGTTGGCCTGGTAGAAGCCCTGCAACACGGTCGACAGCAGCCGCTCGGCGGTGCCCATGAGCACCGCGGCCCGGCGCAGGTCGTCTTCGGGCACCTCGCAGATCAGCGCGGCCTTCTCCAGCGGATAGTCGGAGACCATATGCCGGAGCTCGTCGAAGCCGACCGTGTGGGCGTCGACGTAGGCCCGATCGATCCACCCGTTCTCGATGATCTCGTGCAGGAGGCCGTTCATCAGGGCCACGTTGGTGCCCGGCCGGTTGGCCAGGTGGACGGTCGCGGCCTCGGCCACGGGTGTCGTGCGCGGGTCGACGCAGATCAGGGCGGGCGGGCGGGGGCCGGCCAGCCGGTCGAGGATGCGGCTCCAGGTGACCGTCTGGGTCGCGGCCATGTTGTGGCCGTAGAGGCAGATGACGTCGGCGTGGTCGATGTCGGCATAACTGCCCGGCTGACCGTCGCAGCCGAACGACTCCTTCAGGGCCGCCGCGGCGGTCGCCGTGCACAGGCGGGTGTTGCCGTCGACATGGTTGGTGCCCAGGCCGCCGTGGGCGATCAGGCCCAGGGTGTAGTACTCCTCAAGGAAGAGCTGGCCGCTCGTGTAGAAGGCGACCGCGCTCGGCCCCTGCTCGTCGAGCAACTCCCTGACCCGGCCGGTCACCCGGCCCAGCGCGGTGTCCCAGCTCGCCTCGACCAGACGGCCGTTCTCCCTGACCAGGGGCCTGGTGAGGCGGTCGGGGGAGTTGTTGGCCTGCCAGCCGAACAGGTCCTTCGGGTCCACCCGGCCGTGGTTGACCCGGTCGTCGGCCCGGCCCCGGACCCCGGCGACGCGGCCGTCCTTGACCGCGATCTCCAGGCCGTCGCCGTTGCTGTGCAGAATCGCGGCGCTCGGCACCCAGAAGTCGACGTCGCCGGGTTCCAGCCCCTCGGCCAGGTGGTGGTCGACCCGGACCGGCCACGGTTCGCCCGGACCGTAAGGGGTGCGGGCCCCCCACGGTTCGGCGATCCGGCCGGTCGTCATTTCCTGGCCTCGGCGGTCTCGGGCTTCGTCGTGCGGTGGGCCAGGTCCAACCCGATATCCACTGCTCCGATACGCATTTCCCCGCCTTACCCGTTATGTCCGTCTTGAAGGTCGAGGGGGTGCCAAGTCTTCATGGGACGGCGTCCAGCGATCGGCGGGCCGTCTCCACCTGTGCGGGCAGGCCGCGCCGCCGGGCCAGCGCCCGGGGCAGCCGCGTGACGGCCTCGCCGAGGCCCCGCCACCCGGCCGGGCCCGTGTGCGTCATCGTCAGGGCGGCACGGGCGACGACCGTCCAGGGCCGCCGCAGCACGGCGGTGAGCAGGGCGTTGCGGCGGAGGAGGACCTGCCGCCGGAGGGGATCGCGCGCGGGACAGGGATGATGGTGCGCGACGACCTCCTCGACATAGGACAACCCCCAGTCACCTGCGGCGATGTCCAGGGCGAGCCGCTCCTCCTCGCCCATGAAGAAGATCACGTCGTCGAAGCCGCCGGCGGCCAGGAACGCGTTCCGCCGCACCACCGCGCCACACGCGAGAAACCCCAGGACACTGGGCCCCGGGAGATCGGGCGCACGCGGAAGCGGCGATCGGGCCATCTCCGCGCAGACAGGGTCGACGACCTCGCCGGCCCCGACCAGCACCCGGGCCGCGAGCACGGCCAGCCGAGGAGAGGCGTCCATGAGGTCGGCGCCCCGTGCCAGCGCGCCCGGCGCCCACCACGAGTCGTCGTCGGCGAAGGCGACGTAGGGCGTGGTGGCGAGCCGCACCCCGATGTTGCGGGCGGCGGCGCCGAGGTTCTCACCCGCCTCGACGAGCCGATGGTGCGGGAAACGGGCCCGGATCATGGCGGCGCTGCCGTCGGTCGAGCCGTTGTCGACCACGATGACGGGCGAATCGTGGTGGGGGAGCGAGCGCTCCAGCTCCGCGCGACGGTCACGGGTGACCACGACCGTCGTCACCCGCGCGTCACCGGTCGTCGTCGCCGCTCCCCCGGAACCCACGGTCAGCCCTCGCTGACGGCCTTGCTCACCGCGTTGGGCCCGTCGTACTCGCGATCGGGAATCGACTGAAGCGCCTTGACGGTGGTGTCGTCGGCCCCATGGGAGCGGGCCGCGTCGACCAGGTCGCCGCGCCGGGCGGGATAGTCGACACCCGACAGATCCTTCTGCAACTGGATCGGATTCGGTTTCGCTGCCATCTTCTTCCCCTTCCTCCTCTGCGTACCGCAGGGGATGCGGATGGGCCTCGTTCTCGGCAGTCGATGAAGGGGCGCGTTGTTCGGCCCGGTGCGAAGCTACCCGGGGTCTCCGGGGGGCTAACGCGTCGTTTGCGATGGGTTCGAGGGGGTATGGCGGGTGGTCAGCACAACAGTCGCGCTGCCGAGCACTGCCTGTCTGTCAACAGGAGAGCTCATGAGGACTCAAACGCCGTCCCGTACGACGTCCCCGCTCCGACAGGCCGCGTTGATCTTCGGCGTGGTGTTCCTGGTGGTGGGGATCCTCGGCTTCATTCCGGGCGTCACCACGAACTACGACATGATGCGGTTCGCAGGCCACCACTCCCAGGCGATGCTGCTGGGCGTCTTCCAGGTGTCGGTCCTGCACAACATCGTCCACCTGCTGTTCGGCGTATGGGGCCTGGCGGCCTCCCGGACCTGGGACGCCTCCCGCGCCTTCTTCGTCGGAGGCGGGGTGATCTATCTGATCCTGCTCGTGTACGGACTGCTGGTCGACCGCGCGAGCGGCGCCAACTTCGTCCCGCTCAACACGGCCGACAACTGGCTCCACCTGGTTCTGGGCGTCGTCATGATCGCCCTCGGGCTGGGCCTGTCCCGGTCGTCGCCGGCCGTCAACCGGACGTGAGGCCCTGAACGGCGAATCCCGACGTCAGTGTCAACCGTCGGCGGGCTGTGCCGCCTGCTCGGCGGCCTGGCGGACTCGTTCGATCTGCGCTTCGGTGACGTTGAGCGCGCCGAACTGCTTGACCGCCTGGTAATAGGTCCAGGCCACGCCGTTGCAGGTGTTCCGGGGCACGGTCGAATATCCCGCGCAGACCTGCTTCATGTCGAAGTAGAAGGCGTCGTCGACACGCGACTTGTTCGCCGGGAACTGGCCCACGGCCTTGTAGTTGCGGTAGCCGAAGTCGTGGCGGCGGCACGGCATCCGGAAGTCGAAGCCGAGCGGCTGGTCGGGGCTGGTGGAGCACAGGTCGGTCGACCAGTCGAACCCGTAGTCGGCCCAGGCGCCCTGGTTCTGCCAGGCGGCCCGCCAACTGCCGGCGCTCGCGGAGGTCGGCTGGCTGAAGGTGGAAAGTGCGGAAAGCTTTTGCTGCGACGTCACCGCCTGTGCGGGAAATGTTAATCCGACTAATGTGGCGAGGGAGGGGACGACGATTGCGACGGCTCGCTTGACCATGGAGCAACTGCCTTTGTTCGTGAGGAGATCTGCCACTTCCCCACGATGAGGTGAAATCGGCACCGACGCCGGAACAGATCTGCATCAAGAGAGACCGCAATATTTACCGAACATCGCTGTTTACAGTCCGAAACTTCCATTGTCAGTACTATTCGTGATCGTGTTGTCACGAACTGCCGCACCGATGACGAAAGTCTTACGCCGGGCTCCGCGAACCCCGCCCGGCTCGTCCGGTTCCGTAGCGTCGCCGTCATGCGTGTACTCGTCACCGGAGGAGCCGGGTTCATCGGCTCCCACGTCGTCACCGCCCTGACCGCCGCGGGCCATGAACCGGTGGTGTTCGACGCCCTCCTCCCGGCCGTCCACCCCGGCGAACCCGTGCTCCCCGACGCCGAGTTCGTCAAGGGGGACGTCCGGGACGCGGCGGCGGTGGCCGGCGCACTGCGCGGGGTGGGCGCGGTCTGTCACCAGGCGGCCATGGTCGGGCTCGGCGCGGATTTCGGCGACGTGCCCGGCTACGTCTCCTGCAACGACCTGGGCACCGCCGTGCTCCTGGCCGAGATGGCGCGCGCGGGGGTGACCCTGCTGGTCCAGGCGGGTTCCATGGTCGTGTACGGAGAGGGCCGCTACACCTGCGCGGTCCACGGCGTGGTGCGGCCCGGTCCCCGGGCGGTCGCCGACCTGGCGGCGGGGCGGTTCGAGCCGTGCTGCCCGCGTTGCGGCGCCGGGCTGGTTTCCGGTCTGGTCTCCGAGGACGCGCCGGCCGATCCCCGCAACGTCTACGCCACCACCAAACTCGCCCAGGAGCATCTGGCCGCGTCGTGGGCGCGGGCGACCGGCGGCCGGGCGGTGTCGCTGCGCTACCACAACGTCTACGGGCCGGGCATGCCGAGCGACACCCCCTATGCCGGGGTCGCCTCGTTCTTCCGGTCGGCGCTTGAGCGCGGCCAGGCCCCCACGGTCTTCGAGGACGGCGGGCAGCGCCGTGACTTCGTGCACGTCGGGGATGTCGCGCGGGCCAACGCGGCGGCGCTGACCGCCGCCGGGGGAGAGGGCCACACCGCCTACAACGTGGGCAGCGGCGAGCCTCACACGGTCGGCGAGATGGCCGCCGCCCTCGCCGGGGCGTTCGGCGGGCCGGCGCCGGTCGTCACGGGTGAATACCGGCTGGGCGACGTGCGGCACATCACCGCCGACTCCTCCCGGGCGCGGGAGGCGCTGGGCTGGAAGCCCGAGGTGGAGTTCGCGGACGGGGTCGCGGAGTTCGCCCGCGCGCCGCTCAGGTCACCAGCGGCAGGGTGACCTCGAACCGGCAACCGCCCGGCACGTTGCGCACGTCGGCCTGTCCCGCGTGGGCCTCGACGATGCCGCGCACGATCGCCAGCCCGAGCCCGGCCCCGGCGGGCGGGGTGCGGGCGGCGGTGCCGCGCCAGCCGGTGTCGAAGACCCGGGGCAGGTCGTCGGCCGGGATGCCGCCGCACGCGTCGGTGACCGCCAGGACCGCGCTGTCGCCGCGGCGGGTGGCGGTCACCGCGACCGTGCCGTCGGCCGGGGTGTGCCTGATGGCGTTGACCAGCAGGTTGGCCAGAACGCGGGTCATCTCCTTGCCGTCGACCTCGACCGGCACGTGGTCGATCTCCTCGCCCACCAGCCGCACCCCGCGCTCGTCGGCCAGCGGCCCGGCGCCCAGCAGCGCGTCGGCGGCCAGGTCGCGCAGGGACATCCGGCTCGGTACGGGGGTGAACGCCCCCGCGTGGAGGCGCGACAACTCGAACAGGTCGCCGACCATCGCGGTCAGCCGCTCGACCTCGGCCCGGATCTGCCGGTGGTAACGGCCCGGATCGGCCGCGACGCCGTCCTCCAGGGCTTCGGCCATGGCGCGCAGACCGGTGAGGGGGGTGCGCAGGTCGTGGGAGATCCAGGCGACCAGCTCACGCCGCGAGGCCTCCAGCGCCCTCTCGCGCTGCCGGGAGGCGGCCAGCTTCTCGCTGGTGGCGGCCAGCTCCCGGGCGAGGTCGGCCAGTTCGGCGGTGGCCGGGGCGGCCGGCGCGGCGAAGTCGCCGCCGTCGCCGAAGTCGCGGGCGGCCCTGGCCAGGTCGCGGCTGCGGGCGACCACCCAGCGGCCCAGCACCAGCGCGGTCACCAGCGACACCACGGCGGCCATCGCGACCACCAGCGTCACCACCCACAGGTCGTGCGGCGACAGGAACATCGCCCACGCCACGGAGAGCGTCCCGGCGAGCATGGCGGTGACCGCGACGACCGCCACCACGATCAGCGAGACCGCCACCGACCGCCGCCGCAGGAACATCAGCACGCCCGCCCCCGCCAGCCCGGCCAGCGCCGCCCCGCCGAGCGCGAACAGCGCGATGAGCAGCACGTCCTTCATTCCGGCCGCCCCTGTTCGAGTCCGGGGTCGAGTCCGGGGTCGAGTCCGGGGTCGAATCCGGGGTCGAAGCGGTAGCCGACCCCCCACACCGTGTGGATCAGACGGGGCTGGGCGGGATCGTCCTCGACCTTGGCGCGCAGCCGTCTGACGTGGACGGTCACCGTCGACAGGTCGCCGAAGTCCCAGCCCCACACCTCCCGCATCAGCTCCTCGCGGGTGTGCGCCCGATAGGGATGCGACAGGAAGTGGGCCAGCAGGTCGAACTCACGCAACGTCAGCGCCAGCTCGACACCGTCCTTGGCGGCGCGGTGGGTCTCCGGGTCGAGCGTGAGCCCGGCCGCGCCCAGCCGCTCGCGCACGGCCGGGACGGCCGCCCGGCTGCGCCGCAGCACCGACTCGACACGCAGCACCAGCTCACGGGGGCTGAACGGTTTGGTGACGTAGTCGTCGGCCCCCACCTCCAGCCCGGCGATGCGGTCGTCCTCCTCGCCCCGCGCGGTCAGCATGATCACCGGCACCGGGCTCGCGGCGCGCAGGCGGCGGCAGACCTCCAGCCCGTCGAGGCCGGGCAACATCAGGTCGAGCACCACCAGGTCGGGGCCGCCCCCGATGGCCCGGTCGAGCCCCGTGGGGCCGTCGGCGGCCCGGTCGACGGTGTGGCCGGCGCGCAGCAGGTAGTCGGAGACGACACCGGCGACGGTCGGGTCGTCCTCCACGACCAGGATCCTCATGAGCCCAGCCTGACATCTGAGAGCGGGCATGACGGACGGCGTCCGCGTTTCGTAAGGACTCCACCGCCGAAATCCGGCCCGCTTCTTCCTACGGTGGCGGGTGTGATCCAACCAACTGTGGACGTCGTGCTGCCCTGCCTGGACGAGGCCGAGGCCCTGCCGTGGGTGCTCGAACGCATCCCGCCCGGCTGGCGGGCCCTGGTCGTGGACAACGGCTCGACCGACGGATCGGCGGAGATCGCCCGCTCCCTGGACGCGACCGTGGTGCCCGAGGCCCGGCGCGGGTTCGGGGCGGCGTGTCACGCGGGGCTCGTGGCGGCGACAGCGGAGGTCGTCTGTTTCTGCGACTGTGACGCCTCGCTCGATCCGGGGCTGCTGACGGGGTTCGTACAGAAGCTCGAAGAAGGCGACGACCTGGTGCTGGGACGCCGCCGCCCGCAGTCGCGCGGGGTGTGGCCCGCGCACGCGCGGGCCGGGAACCGGGCGTTGTCGCATCTGGTCAGACGCCGGACCGGTGTGCGGCTCGGGGACATCGGGCCGTTGCGGGCGGCCCGGCGGGAGGCGCTGCTCAAACTGGGCCTCACCGACCGGCGCAGCGGCTACCCGCTGGAGATGGTGGTCCGCGCCGCCGACGAGGGCTGGCGGATCCGCGAAGTCGACGTGCCCTACCTGCCCCGCAGCGGGAAGTCCAAGGTCACCGGCACGTGGCGGGGAACGTTCCAGGCCGTCATGGACATGCGGAAGGTGCTGGCCGGATGACGACCCTGCTCGTGATCGCCAAGGAGCCCGTGCCGGGACGGGTGAAGACCCGGCTGACCCCGCCGTTCACCCCGTCGGAGGCGGCGGCGCTCGCCGAGGCGTCTCTGGCCGACACCCTCTCCGCGGTCGTGCACACCCCGGCCGACCACCACGTGCTCGTGCTCGACGGCTCTCCCGGCCCCTGGACACCACCGGGCGTGGAGATCCGGCCGCAGTGCGGCGGCGGCCTGGCCGAACGCCTGGCCGCCGCGTTCGCCGACTGCGCCGGCCCGGCCCTGCTGATCGGCATGGACACCCCGCAGGTCACCCCCGGCCTGCTCGAACCCGCCCTGGATTTCAGCCGGTACGACGCCTGGTTCGGCCCGGCGGCCGACGGCGGCTTCTGGGCCCTCGGCCTCCGGAAGCCCGATCCGGCCCTGCTGCTCGGCGTGCCGATGTCGGTGCCGGAGACCGGAGCCGCGCAACGCGCGCGGCTCCGGCACCTGAGGGTCGGGGAACTCCCGGGCCTGCGCGACGTCGACACCGCCGCCGACGCCCGGGAAGTGGCCGCCCAGGCGCCCTGGACCCGGTTCGCCCAGACGCACCTGTCGCTCTCGGCGGCCCTGCGGTGACCTGGCACGACGACCCCTACGCCCTCGCCCTGCGGGCCGGGCGCGGCCCGCTGTTCCTGCGCCGCGCCGACGGCCGGCGGTTCCCGCTCGACGTCGAGCGCTGGTGCTCGGTCGCCGACGCCGCCGACCGATCGGTGCTGGCCCGGTGCCGGGGCACCGTCCTGGACGTCGGCTGCGGCCCCGGACGCCTGGTCGCCGCCCTCGCCGAACAGGGCCACCGCACGCTCGGCGTCGACATCAGCCCGGCGGCCGTCGCCGGAACCCGCCGCCGGGGCGGCATGGCCCTGTGCCGGTCGGTGTTCGACCCGCTCCCCGGCGCGGGCCGCTGGACCACGGCCCTGCTCGTCGACGGCAACATCGGCATCGGCGGCGACCCGGTCGCCCTGCTGCGCCGCATGGCCGAACTGACCGCCCCCGACGGCCGGCTGATCGCCGAGGCCGACCCGGTCGAGGTGGACGAACACCACGAGGTCCGCCTCGACGACGGCAGGGGCGGCCTCGGTGCCCCCTTCCGCTGGGCCAGGGTCGGCCCGGCGGCCCTCACCAGACACGCCGCGACGGCGGGCTGGTCGCCCGCCGACGAGTGGTCGGTCGCCGGACGGCGGTTCGTCGAACTGGTCAGCGCCGACGCCGGACCAGCACCAGCACGACCGCGACCACGGCCACTACAACCAGGCAGATCAGCAGGTTGAGCCCGTAGGGCTGCGCGAGCACCGTCGGATTCGGCCGAGGGCCGGGGCGCAGCAGCACGGGCACCGTGATCAGGGTGAGCGCGCCCATGGTGATCAGCGCTCCGCGCACCACCACCCGGTCGGGCAGCCGCGCCACCAGCAACCCGGCCAGCAGGACCACCGGCCCGATGATCGCGTCGTGCAGCACGATCGCGCCGGCGAACCCGGCGACGACGCCCCACAGTCCCGGCAGCGGCAGCAGGAAGAACAGCCCGGCCGCGATCAGCACGACCCCGGCCGCGCCCAAGGTGATCCTCACAGCGCCTCCAGCCGGGACACCCACTTGGTCTGGAGCACACCCGGCCGGTTGGGGGCGATGATCCGGGCCGGGTAGCCGTGGTCGAGGGAGAGGACCTCGTCGTTGAGGCGCAGCGCGAGGAGGGTCTGGGGGTCGTCGGCATACGGGGCGGGCATCACCGTGGTCCGGTAGTAGCCCCACACCTCCATCGAGCTCACCCGCAGCGCCGTGCCCGGCGGTATGCCCGCCCGGCTCAGCAGGTCGCGGATCGGCACGCCGGTCCACCAGGCGTCGGCACTCCACCCCTCGACGCAGGCGATCGGCAGGCGCACCCGCCGCTGAGCCAGCGCGTTCAGCTCCGCAAGCGTGATCCGGTACGGGGCCGGCCCGGCCACCTCCAGCGCCCAGCCCGCAGCCGAGGCGTAGGTGACCTGGGCGGCGGCGGCCGTCCGGTTGACGGGAACGCCCTGGGTCGCGATCCCGGGGTCGCGGGGCGCGAGCAGGTCGAAGGCGCGCAACGGGGCGAACGCCTGCCCGGCGGTGGTGAGGGTGACCGCGCCCACGGCCGCGCCGACCCCGGCGAGCAGGGCCCGGCGGTCGGCCGCGTCCACGTCGGAGGTCTTCCTCCTCCAGTGGGCTCTGATCAGCGGCGCCTTCAGGGCCAGGTGGAGCAGCAGCGAACCGGCGACGATCCAGGCGACGGCGTAGTGGGTCTGGGTGAACGAGAACGGCCACGGATACCACTGGAGGATGTTGATCAGCCCGGTGAACAGCTCGAACACCGTCGCCGCCACGAGGAGGGCGATCGTCAGCCGCTCGACCAGATGGGTGAACGACCGGAACGGCGGCCAGGCGAACAGCCGGGGGTAGACCGTCCACAACTTCGCCATGACCAGGACGATCGCCGCCAGCCCCGACGCGACGTGCAGCCCCTGCGTCAGCCGGTAGCCCCATACGGGCCGGGTCGGCAGCAGACCGGTCATCCAGCCGGGCGGGTGCTGGAGCACGTGGCTGATCAGCCCGGTCAGGAAGCAGACGACGATCGCCGCCCCGAGCCAGCGGCCGATCGCGACGGCGGTCCGGGGGTCGTGCAACCGCCCCCTGAACTGCGGAAGCGCGGATCTCATGGCTCCCATGCAACCGCGCCGAGGCCCCGATCAGCCCGGACGGACACCTTACGAAACCCGGACGTCCGATCGCGCGGTGGTCATTCCGGGCGGTGCGCACGCCAGTGTGGCCGGGTGAGACTCACCGTCGTCCTGCTCTGCGCCCTGGTCGCCGCCGTGGCCTGCGCGGTCACCCGCGCCGGGCAACTCGCCGACCCGGCGGGCCTGACCGCCTGGTACGCCGTGTGCTGGGCGCTGTTCGCGGCGGCGGCGTGGTCGCTGCGGCGCGTCCCCGCGCGCCGGGCCGCCGCGCTGGTGATCGCGGGCGGCCTCGCCGTGGGGGCGACCGGCCTCCTGGACGGCCCCCGGACCAGCACCGACTCCTACCGCTACGCCTGGGACGGCCGTGTCCAGGCCGCCGGGATCTCCCCGTACGACCATCCCCCGGCCGACCCCGCCCTCGCCGGCCTGCGCGACCGATGGTTGTTCCCGGAACGCGCCGCCTGCTCGCAGACCTACCTGTCCTGGTTGCCGGAGGGCGGCTGCACCCGCATCAACCGTCCCGGGGTGCCGACGATCTATCCGCCGGTGGCCGAGACCTACTTCCTGGTCGTCCACACGCTGTCGCCCGCCGGCGCCCGCACCAAGCCACTCCAGGTCGGCGGCCTGCTGCTGGCCATGGCGACGACGCTGCTGCTGGTCCGCACGGCCGGGGCCCGCGCGGCGGGCCTGTGGGCCTGGTGCCCGGCGGTGCCGGTCGAGGCGGTCAACAACGCGCACGCCGACGTGCTCGCCGTCCTGCTCGCGGTCGCCGGGATCGTCGTCGTGGCCCGCCGGCGCGTCGCCGGGGGAGCCCTGCTGGGCGCGGCCATCGCCGCGAAGTTCCTCCCCGCCCTGCTGCTGCCCGGCGCCCTCTCCCGGGTACGCCGGCCACGCGACGCCCTGGCGGTCCTCGTCCCCGCCGGGCTGGTGGTGGCAGCCGCCTACCTGCCCTACCTGCTGGCCTCGAAGGCGTCGGTGTTCGGCTACCTCATGGGATACACGGCCGAAGAGGGCTACCAGGACGCCACCGACGGCCGATACTCCCTGATCCGCTGGTTGCTCCCCGACGCCTGGGCGCCGCCGGTCGTGGTGGTGGCGATGGTCTGCGTGGCGGCGTACACGATGATCAAAGGAGACCCGGCACGGCCCTGGACCGGCGCACTGACCGTCACGGGCACCGCCTTCCTGCTGCTCACACCCGGCTACTCCTGGTACGCCCTGCTGGTCGTCGCCCTCGTCGCGCTCGACGGGCGGTGGGAATGGCTGGGTGTCGCCGCGGCCGGGGCGGTCGCCTACGTGACCGAAACGGGCACGGCCGCATATGCCGCGGCGGCCCTGCTGGTCGCCGTGGTGCCCTGGTGCCGCGCGGTCGCCCGCAGGATGGATCAACGCCGCGCCGCAGGGAGCCGGTCGTGAGGAACAGCTCTGACCCGACCGGATTTTGCATGACCGTTAACCGGCCGAAACACCCGCCGGTCACTGTGGAGCCACCCCCGATGATCGTCGTAGGGCCATCCGAGCCCCCGGGAGCGGCTGCGGTCGGGCCTGCGGAGCTCGTGTCACGGATGGGAGTCCACCATTTCCACCAAGCACTGGAGCTCGGCAAGCCGTCGAAGCCTGCTGGCCGCCGGTCTGGCCGCGACCTTCGCGGCCGCCGTCCCCGCCCCCGCCAAGGCCTCGCCGGGTGACAAGGGAGGCCCCGGCCGTCCCAAGCCCGAAAAGTGGGACCACCACCTCAAATCCACCCCGGACAAACTCCACTGGGGCGGCTACCCGATCGGCTCGACGCCCGGCCTCACGATGAGGTCAGGCCAGACCGTCCGCGTCGACACCCTCTCCCACCAGGGCTTCACCAACCCCGCCATCCACCCGAACGACTACTTCGGCGCCTTCGGGGTCAAACCGAACGAGATCCTGCCCGACGGCATCGCCTTCTGGCAGACGCTCCGGGACCGCGAGGCCACCGGCCGACGATACGGCGGCCACGTCCTGACCGGCCCCATCTACGTCGAAGGCGCGGAGCCGGGCGACACCATCGCGATCGACATCCTCGGCGTCGACACCCGGGTGCCCTACGGCTTCAACAACACCGCTCCGACCGGCGGCGTCATGGCCACGTTCTACCCCGGGTGGCGCGAAGGCGACCAGGGCCTCGACATACCCGCCGACATCCCGCCCGGCCTCCCGGCCGGAGTGTGGCCCGACGTCCGCACCCACCTCTACCGGACCGGCATGCACCGCGGCGAGGAGGTCGTCTTCTTCGCCGACGACATCATCATCCCGACCCACAAGTTCATGGGAATCATCGCGGTCGCCTCGCCCACGGGCGAGTTCATCGGCAACACCGAGAACGAGCCCCCACCGGCCACCGGGGTGCAGAACTCGACCCCTCCCGGCAAGTTCGGCGGCAACATGGACGTCCGCGACCTCAACGTCGGCACGACGCTCTACCTGCCGGTCTTCCAGCCCGGCGCGCAGATCTTCATCGGCGACCCGCACAGTTGCCAGGGCGACGGCGAGGTCAGCGGCACCGCCGTCGAACACTCGCTGTCGGGCACGTTCCGCGTCACCCTGATCAAGGGCACGACGACGGAACTGCCGTGGGCCGAGACCGACGACCACTGGATCATGATGGGCATCCACTGGGACCTCGACCGCGCCATGCGGATCGCGGTCGAGAAGACCGTCGACTTCCTGGTCACGACCCAGGGCCTGACCGTCCCCAAGGCCTACTCGTTCGCCTCGATCGCGGTGAACTACCACAACGCCGAGGTCGTCGACCGCACCCAGGTCGTGACCGGCTACATCCCGAAGAGCGTCTTCAAGGGCCACCGGCGCTGAACCGGCCCTGACGGGGTGGCGGAGCGGATTCCGCTCCGCCACCATCCGCACAGCCCGAAATTGATCGCCGGTAAGACGATCAACTCCTCGACACGGGGGCAGCACCGGAGTTCTCGCCGACCCGGAAGCGGTCGCGTCCCTATTCGGAGGTGCCTGACATGGCCGTGTTCGAGCTGATCTGCTACCTGATCGCGTTCGTCCTGTTCGTCCTCGCCGCGCTCAACGTCGGCGCACGCTTCAACCTGGTGGCGGGCGGACTCGCGGCGGCCGTCCTGCCGACCCTGGTCGAGGCGTTCAACGGCCTGACCTGAGCAGCACCCGCGCTCCTACGCCGAGCGCCGAGGACCTGAGCGCCGACGTCGCCGTCCAGGCGGCGGCAGGGCTGCCGGGGGGCACCCGACGGCGGCCCCTCGTCTCCGCCTGGGCGAGGGCGTGATCCGTGCCGGGACCGGGGTGGACTCACCGGCATTCCGGCCGCCGAATTCTGGTCCGGGCACGCGCCCACGAAGCCCCTCGGCCCGCTGGGAACCCTAGGCGCGACGCCTCGTGCGGTCGGGGCGGGAAGCCAGGCCGGCGGCCACCAGTGCCGCGCCGAGGGTGATGACGCCGGTGTTCATCTGGCCCGCGTCCGACAGCACCGCCAGGACCAAGCTCCACGATGAGGACCGCGCCGACGAGCGCGAATGCCGGCAACGCCAGGGAGCCGGCCGGTAACGGGCTCCACGGGGAAGACCGCGCCGACGAGCACGAACCACACCGCCAGACGCCATCGACGACGGCCCGAGGCGTGTCCGTGTCCCCTGCGCATCTCTCCAGAACTCGGGTGGCGGCCGTACAAGAGGGCCGATTGAACTCCTGAACACCTGCTCATATGTTTGACTGACTGTCACATGGACATGACGCTCCGTAATAATCAGAGAAGGGAACGCCCATGATCGAGCCACATCAGCACGCCGACGACGAGGACTGCGTCGAGTCGGAACACCCGGCCGAGACCGAGTGCCACGAGCACGACCACCCCCACGAGCACTAGTCCGCGCTCGGCTTGATCGATCGTGGCCGGCCGGTGGCCGGTCGGCCACGCCTTCCCGCCGCACTCGCGAAAGGGCCGCGACATGGTTTTTCTCGGAACGGGGCTGGCGGCGCACACCGCCGACGGTCCTCAGGACTGGACGGTATGGGTGGCCGTCCTGCTCGTGGCGCTGAGCACGACGGCGGGGGCGTGGGCGGCCCGCCGGAACGTCCGGCGGATCAGCGTCGTGCTCGGGGTGGCCTCCGCGCTGATGTTGATGACCGCCCTGGCCGACCTCCTGCCGGATGCCTATGAGGAGGCCGTCGAATCGGGCGTGCCCCTCTGGTGGGTGGCCGGAGCCGGGCTCTTCGGCTTCCTGGTCATCGCCTACTTCACCCGGAACGGGTGCGGGCACGGCCACGGGCACGAGGTGGGGCTCCGGCACGCGCCGGGCTTCCACCGCCCCCGAGCGGGTGCGGCGCTGGCCGGCGGGGTCGGGACCGCCGTCGCCCTGTCGGCGCACCGGGTGGTCGAAGGGGCCACTCTCGCCCTCGCCGCGTCCCTCGTCGTCGTGATCGCGCTGATGGTGCACTCCGCGAGCGAGGGGGTGGCCCTGGCGGCGATGATCGACGTCGCGGCACGGCCGCTGGCGCCCTGGCTGGCGTTGTCCTGCGTCAGTCCCGCGGTCGGCGTGCTCACGGCCGAGGTGGTGGCCCTGCCCGAGCAGGCGATCCCGCTGCTGCTCGGACTGATCGCGGGAATCCTGCTCAGGACGGCGATCGTCGGGCTGAAGCTCGCTCGCTCGACCCGGGCCGGAAGGCTGACCCCGGGGGAGTGGCTGGGCGGCGGCGCCGTCGTCGCGGCGGCCGTCGGCCTGGTCTTCGGAGTGCCGAATCTCATGGCGCCCGGGGAACGACCCGCACCGCCGGTGGCGGCGAAACCCGCACCGACCCCCGAACCGACCCCCGTGGTCTTCGCGCCGGCCACGCGCGGCGATCTGCGCGCCGCCTTCGCCGAGGGGCGTATCGGGTTCCGGCAGATCCTCGACCGGACCGACGTCGTGACGGTCAGCACCCACATCGGCTGGCTCCTGCAGGCGCTGCCCGGTTACGAGCCCGACGCGATCGTGGCCATGTTGCGGCGTGGCCGCATCGGCGGGGGCACGCACATCGGAGACCTCGACGACGCGCAACGCCGTTACCTGCTCGCCCGGCTCGACCCGATCGGGCGCGGGACGTGAACCCGTCACATCCCGTGTGATCCGGCACATTGCGATGTCCGGCTGCTGTGACGATCGCGACCTCAGTAAGGTCTGAAAATCTGTTCAACCATACAGGTGAAGGCGGTGACGTCCATGGGCCACGAGGCGATCCCACACCTCGATCCCGGCATGTTCGTCGGGGATCGCGAGGTCCTCACCCCGGTGGAGATCCATCACACGATCTTCACCACGGTCCGGTTCAAGGTCGGCTACAACCCGCGTGAGGTCGACGACTTCATGGCCAGGGCCGAAGCCGCGGTCGGCGCGCTGCTGCGGGAGAACGGGGAACTGCGCGCCCGGTTGTCCGGGCCCGGCCGATCCGGGGAAGAGCCCGACGCCGATCTGAGTGAAGCTCACCGGGATCTCCAGCGAGCGATCGACCTGCACCGCGACCGCGTGCAGGCGATCCTCAACGCCCGGTGAGAGGGGGCTCGTCGCGTTCGGGGTGGATGGCGTCGGTGTGCTCGGTGTGCGCGACGGCCAGGTCGAGCAGCATCCGCACGTGCGCGTCGTCGAGCCGGTAGTAGGCCATGCGACCGGTTCGGCGCACCGACACGACCCGGTGGGCGCGCAGCAGGCGCAGGGCGTGTGAGGTGGCCGACTCGCTGAGCCCGCTGACGACGGCGAGGTCGCACACGCACATCTCGCCCTCCAGCAGGGCGAGCAGGAGGCTGAGGCGGCGGGGGTCGGCCAGCAGGCCGAAGATGTCGGCCGTGTCGACCAGGTCGGCCTCCGGCGGCATGCGCGACTGGACGGCGGCGACCCGTTCGGGATCCACCACCTTCGTCGCGCAACCGTCGATATCCGTCGGCTGCACAGATGAAGAACTTTGCATACGCCCAACCCTATGTCGTGAAGGCCGGACACCCTGCCTCGCCGAGTGATATCAACGTATGAACAGTTGAGCAGATATTGAGGATGTCGAGGTAGGAGCCATGGCCCGGAGGAATTCCCAGGAGCACGAACACGATCACGGCCACGGGCACGGCCATGGTCATGGCCACGGACACGGTGTCGCCCCGGGTGCCGATCGGCGTTATCTGACGCTGGCGCTGCTCCTGCTCGTCGTCTTCATGGCGGGCGAGGTGGTGATCGGGATCATGGCCAACTCCTTGGCCCTGATCTCCGACGCCGGGCACATGCTGACCGACGCCAGCTCGATCGTCCTGGCGCTGATCGCGATGCGCCTCGCCGCCCGGCCCGCCAAGGGCGCGTACACCTTCGGCTGGAAGCGGGCCGAGATCCTCTCGGCCCAGCTCAACGGGGCCACCTTCCTCGTCCTGGTGGCCTATTTCCTGTACGAGGGCGTGCGCCGCCTCATCGACCCGCAGCCGGTCGAAGGGCCGCTCGTCCTCTACACCGCCCTGGCCGGCATCGCCGTCAACGCCGCCTGTACGTGGTTGCTCTCCAAGGCCAACCGTCAGAGCCTCAACGTCGAGGGCGCCTACCAGCACATCCTCAACGACATGTTCGCCTTCATCGCCACCGCGGTGGCCGGGGTGGTCGTCTGGCTGACCGGCTGGCAACGCGCCGACGCGGTGGCCGCCCTGGTCGTGGCCCTGCTCATGGCCAAGGCCGCCGTCGGTCTGCTGCGCGAGTCGGGGCGCATCTTCCTCCAGGCCGCCCCGAAGGGCCTGAACCCCGACGCGATCGGCTCGGCCCTGGCCGCGCAGGACCACGTCGTGGAGGTCCACGACCTCCACGTGTGGACGGTGACCAGCGGCTATCCCTCCCTGTCCGCCCACGTCCTGATCGAGGCCGGTGTGAACATGCGCGACGTCCGCGGCGGCCTGAGCCGGCTCCTCCGGGAGCGTTTCGGGATCCAGCACGTCACCCTCGACATGAATCTGGCCGACGACTCCGGGCACTGCGATGACGCCCACGGCCCCAGCTACCCGGCCGCGCGCGAGGGCGGCATGGACCGCCTGGGCCGTGCCCTGCTCGTCCCGGAACGGCGGCGCATCCTCATCGCCCTGGTCACCGGCTCACGCGGCGTCGACGAGCTGGCCGAACGGCTGACGGCCACCCCGGCGGAGGTGGCCGTACATCTGGCCTGCCTCGAAGGATGCGGTCTGGTGCGCGGCGGGCCGGACGGCTACGAGCTCACCGACGACCGGTTGGCCCACGCCCTGTCCGACCTGCTGAGTTTCGGCCTGGTGGTCAAACGGGAGGCCGCGTGCCTGGAACCGGTGAGGTGACCGGCGCGGCGAACTTTATGGCGTCCACACCGGGTGTGAGCCACTCTTGCTTCTACGGTTCATAGAACTTCCGGCTATCTTCTACATTGAGTAGAAATTACAGCGGAAGGACTGTGGTGACGACGTCAGAAGACCGGGCCAGGACCCGGCGAGCGAAGATCGACTCCATGCGGGCCGACGTCAGGAAGCAGGACGCGCGCCGGCGCAACCTCAAGGCCACGCTCGCGGTCGTCGCGGCGTTCGTGCTCGTCGCGGTGGCCTTCGTGTTCGTCGACCGGGCGACACGCGACCCGAACGCCACTCTGGCGGCCGGCGAGACCCAGTACGTCCGCGCCGACAGCCACCGGCTCCAGACGGCTCCCGACGGCAAGGTGACCCTGGTCGAGTTCCTCGACTTCGAGTGCGAGGCGTGCCTGGCGTACTTCCCGCTGGTCGAAAGCCTGCGCGAGCAGTACGAAGGCAAGGTCACCTTCGTCGCCCGCTACTTCCCGATCCCCAGCCACTTCAACGCCGAACGCGCGGCGCGGGCGGTCGAGGCCTCGGCGCGGCAGGGCAAGTTCGACGACATGTACAAGAAGATGTACGAGACGCAGAAGCAGTGGGGCGAGAAGCAGGTGCCCGCCGACCCCCTCTTCCGTGGCTTCGCCGAGGAGATGGGCCTCGACATGGCGGCCTGGGACAAGGCCTACGACGACCCCGCGACGCTGGCGCGGGTCAAGAAGGACGTGGCCGACGGTGAGGCGCTGGGCGTGGGCGGAACCCCGACGTTCTTCCTGAACGAGAAGAAGATCCAGCCGCAGTCGGAGGAAGAGTTCAAGGCGGCCATCGATGCAGCTCTCGCAGGCTGAACCCCTCGTGTCGCGCGAAGGCGACGACGAGCCCTACCCCCGGCTCCTGCCTCGCCTGCTGGCGGCCGGCGGCCTGTTCGGCCTGGTGGCCGCGTTCGTCCTCGCCGTCGAGAAGATCGCGCTGCTCAAAGATCCCGCGTACGTGCCGAGTTGCAGCCTCAACCCGGTCCTGTCGTGCGGTTCGGTGATGGTCACGCCGCAGGCGGAGGTGTTCGGCTTCCCGAACCCGCTGCTGGGCATCGTGTCGTTCGCCGTGGTCACGACGATCGGTGTGGTGCTGCTGGCCGGTGCCGCGCTCCCCCGCTGGGTCTGGCTGGGGCTGCAGGCCGGGGTGACGTTCGGTGTGGTCTTCGTGCACTGGCTCGTCTACCAGAGCCTGTACGTCATCGGCGCGCTGTGCCCCTACTGCATGGTGGTCTGGGCGGTCACGATCCCCCTCTTCCTGTACGTCACCCTCCACAACCTGCGCCGCAGGCCGGTGGCGTGGCTGTTGTCGAGCTACCACCTGGCCGTCCTGGTGGGCTGGTACCTGCTGATCGTCGCTCTGATCGGGGTGCGGTTCTGGCCGTACTGGAGCACCTTGATCTAGCCGAGGAAGGACAGGCCCATGGTCCGGGCCTGTCCAGCTCACCTCAGGCCGGGGTGGTGGCCGGAGCGGTCATACCCAGCCGTTCCAGAAGGCGGATGCTCACGGCGCAGCCCGCTCCGAGGCCGGTCAAGGCCACCCAGGTGATCACCTGGCTGGACGTGTCCAGCAGCAGTCCCACGACCAGGTTCCCCACGGTGACGCCGACGCCGGAGATCGAGTTGTAGAGCCCGTAGTGGGTGGCCACGAGTCGGCCGCCGGCCAGGGCGACCACGGTGTCCATCTCGAACGGGTACGCCAGCGCGGTGCCGACGCCGAGCAGGGCCGCGCAGACCAGGACCGCCGCATCCGCCGAGGCGGTCAGAGCCGGCGGCACGAACGCCGCGCCCATGAGCGCCAGTCCCCACGTCATGGCCTGCGCGGGAGTCCATCGCCGCCGGGCCCAGTCGGTGATACGAAGTTGCCCGAGGAGCGCGACGCCGCCCGAGACCACGAACAACATGGTCACGCGGCCCGGATCGTCGAGGGCCAGCGGCAGGGCGAGGTAGACCTGGAACGACATCACGTACGAACCGGTCATCGCACCGGCGAACAGCACGAACGGCCGGTTCGTCAGGACGGTTCGCCAGTCGTCCAGAACGCCCTTCTCGGATTTCGCCGCGACCGGGCACGGCGGCAGGGCCAGCAGTTGCAGGATGGTGAGCGCGGCGAACAGCCCGGCCGCCACGCTGCACACCAGGCGGAAATCCGCTGCCATGAGGGCGAGTCCGATCAGCGGCCCGAGCAGGATCCCGGCTTGGTAGAAGACGTTGAACAACGAGAACGCCTCCAACCGGCGCTCTCCGGCGTTGTGGGCGAGGTACGCCCGTACGGCCGGATTGAACAGCGCCCCCGCGAAGCCGGTCAGGGCCGAGGCCGTGAGCAGCACCGGCAACGAGGAAGCGAACCCGAGCAGGCCGAACCCGAGGGTCCTCAGCAGGCATCCGGCGATGATGACCGGGCGGTAGCCCAGCCGGTCGGCGAGGGTGCCGCCGAGCAGGAACAGGCCCTGCTGGCTGAGGTTGCGGACGCCGAGCACCAGGCCGACCGTCCACGCCGCCATGCCCAGCCCGTCGGACAGGTGGCCGGCGAGGTAGGGCATCAACATGTAGAAGGCGACGTTGATGGTCAGCTGGTTGACCATGAGCAACCGCACGGGCCGGTCGAAGGATCGGAAGCGGCGCCACATCAGCGCTTCACCATCCGGGTCCAGCGCGACACCTCGGCCTCCTGCGGCGTCTTGATCTCATCGGGTTCGTCGGCGGGCGGGCGGCCCATCAGGCCGTGTTCGGCGCAGTACGTGTCGTCGTAGACGGTCGTGTAGTAGCGGGCCGGGCCGTCGGGGAAGATCGCGGCGATGCGCGTATCCGCCGGCATGGTCCTGGCCAGCCACGATGCGACGACCGTCACCGCGCCGACGCTCCAGCCGCCGGTCACGTAGTGGGTGGACGCCAGGGTGCGGCAGGCCCAGACCGCCTCGTGCGGGGCCACCCAGTGGATCTCGTCGAACTCCTCATGGGCGACGTTGCGCGGGTGGACGCTGCTGCCCAGCCCGCGCATCAGCCGGGGCCGCGACGGCTGGCCGAAAATGGTCGAGCCGATCGCGTCCACGCCGACCAGGCTGAACCGCGGATTGTGACGGCGCAGCGCCTTCGTGACTCCGGCGGAGTGGCCGCCGGTGCCCACGCTGCACACGAGCACGTCGACGTGCCCGAGCTGCTCGATCAGTTCGTCGGCCAGGCGCGCGTAGGCGTCGACGTTGTCGGGATTGTCGTACTGGTTCGGGCAGTACGCGCCCGGATGCTCCGCCAGCAGCGCGGCCACCCGGTCGAGGCGGGCCTGCTGCCAGCCGCCGACGGGGTGTGGCTCCGTCACGGTGTCGACGCGGACGCCGTAGGCGGTGAGCAGGCGGTGGATCAGGGCTTCCATGCCGGGATCGCCGACCACGGTGACGGGATGGCCGTACACGATGCCGGCGAGGGCCAGGCCCAGCCCGAACGTGCCGGAGGTGGACTCCACGATCATCGCGCCGGGGGCCAGGTCACCCCGTGCCCTGGCGCGTTCGACGATGTGGAGTGCGGCCCGGTCTTTGATCCCGCCGGGATTCAGCGCCTCCAGCTTGGCCCAGAAGCCTCGGCCCGGAGGAGCGAACGGATCGCTGATCCGGTACACCGGAGTGCCGCCCACGAGGCAGGCGAGGTTGAGCGGCGGAATCGATTGAGTGCACATGCTGAAACGCTCGATTCGATGTCGTTGACCTTGGGACGGATCGCATTTCGCGATCCGCTCAGGGCCGGTAGACCTCAAGCGTGTGGTTGTCGATGGCCCGGGCCCGATGGCCGCACGGGCTCCGGCACGGCGCTCGCCGCAACACCGGGATCGCCGGGGCGAAGGAGGCGGCGGCGAAGATCAGCACGACGGCGGGAGGTCTGACCGCCGAGCAGGTGTCGGCGGGCGATCCGAAAGCGTCGCCGTGGATCATCCCGTCGTGGTGATGCTCGTGGTCGTCGGGCCCGGTGTCCTCGACACACGTGCCGGTGAGGGCGGGGCCCGCATCGTCGTAGACGGGCGTCATCGAGTGGGCCCACACGTGGGCCAGCAACAGCGCGCCGAGCAGCACCGCCAGCCACGCGATCCCGCGTGGACCTGGCTGGACGTCACGGCTGACACTCGTCATCGTCACGCAACGTAACAGAGAGTGATCAGAGGGGACCTGCTGGACAGGCGGCCCCGCCGTCGGCTTTTCCGTTCTTTTAGGGGCGCGGTCAACGCCGATCGCGCGGGATGCCTCTGTGGGCGCTGTCGGTCCCGCATACTCGATGAACAGGACAGATCCCCCCTCACGTTCATGAGGAGAGGCGATGGCCCTGTCGCGCCGTGCGATGATCACCGGTCTGTCGATGTCGTTCCTGACCACTCCCGCTAAGGCGGGTGCCGGCGTCGTCCCGCGTCCGGACGGCACGCCGGAGCAGGTCGCCCGGGATGAGGAGTTCTGGCGGGCCGTGGCCCGCCAGTTCAAGGTCAGCCCCGACTTCGTCAACCTGGAGAACGGCTATTTCGGCAGCATGCCCGAGCCCGTCAGGCTGGCCTATCACCGGCATGTCGATGTGCTCAACGAGCAGAACAGCAGGTTGTTGCGGACCTCGTACAAGAAACAGGCCGAGGAGATCGCGGCCCGCGTCGGCGCTCTGCTCGGCGTCTCGGGCGAGGAGATCGCCCTCACCCGCGGTGGCACCGAGGCGCTCCAGAACCTGATCACCGGCTACCGGCGGCTGGCCCCCGGTGATGTGGTCATGTACTCCGACCTCGACTACCACAGCGGCCAGTACGCGATGAAGTGGCTGATCGGGCGGCGGGGCGTGCGGGTCGAAAGGCTGGTCATCCCCGAACCGGCGACCCGGCGGGCCGTGCTCGACGTGTACGCCAAGGCGCTGTCGTCCACTCCGCGGCTCCGGTTGCTGCTGGTCAGCCACATGAACAACCGGACCGGATTGGTCCTGCCGGTTCGGGAGATCATCGCGATGGCCCGCGAGAGGAACGTGGACGTCATCGTCGACGCCGCCCACTCGTGGGGCCACCTCGACTTCACCATCCCCGACCTGGACGCCGACTTCGGGGTGTTCTCCCTGCACAAGTGGATCGGCGCGCCGCTGGGCAGCGGGTTCCTCCACATCAGGAAGAGCCGGCTGGCCGACGTCGATCCGGTCTTCGCCGACGAGACCTACCCGGCGAGTGACATCCGCTCCCGGGTCCACTCCGGGACCATGGACGTCGCGCCCGTCCTCAGCGTGGGGACGGCCCTGGACTTCCACAACGCGCTCGGCGCCCCGGCGAAGGAGGCGCGGCTGCGCTACCTGCGGGACCGCTGGGTGCACCAGGTCCGCGACCTGCCGAACGTGGAGATCCTCACCCCCGAGGACCCGTCGATGTACGGCGCGATCACCGCCTTCCGGATCACCGGCCGCACCACCGAGGCGGACAACCAGGCGATCGTCGACCGCCTCTTCGAGCGCCACCGCATCTTCACCGTCCGGCGTGGCGGGGTGTCCGGCGGGGACTGCGTCAGGGTGACGCCCGCGCTGTTCACCTCACGCGACGACGTCGACCTGTTCGCCCGGGCGCTGCGGGAGATCGCGCTCGGCTGACGGCCGCCGGACGATCAGGGGCGCACCGCGCCCAGCAGGCGCCCGCGCCAGTAGGCGTCGAGGTCGACCACCTTGACCACGTCGCCCGTTTGGGGGGCGTGGACCATCTTGCCGTCGCCGGCGTACATCCCCATGTGTCCCAGCCCGTTGCTGAACAGCAGGTCGCCGGGCTGGAGCGCGTCGAGCGAGACGCGGCGGCCCGCTCCCCAGGCCCACTGCGTGTACGTCGTGCGGGGAAGCTGGACCCCCGCGCTGGCCCACGCGGCCTGGGTGAGACTGGAACAGTCCCACGACCCCGGCCCCTCGGAGCCGTACTGATAGGGCTTGCCGATCTGGGCGAAGGCGAACTGCAGCGCGGTCCGGGCATCGCCCGAGGCCGAACCCGTGTACTTGACCCCGGAGCCGTTGGGGTTGCCGACCCGGTAGGTGTTGAGCCGCCTGAGCAGTTTGGTCTGTTCGCGGATGAGCCCTTCGACCTTCTTCTTCTCCCGCCCGAGCTTGTCCCGCGCGGCGTCGGTTTCGGTCAGCACGACCTTGGCCTGGTCACGCCGCTCGCGAAGGTCGGCCGACGTGGCCTCGTAGGCCCGCAGCACCTCGCTTTGGGTGCGGGCGATCTGGTCGACCAGGAGCATCTGGTCCATCGCCCGATCACTGCCGCCGGGGGAGGCGAACATCCGGGCGCCGGCGAACCCGCCGGTCTGGAACCTGCCCACCGCGAGGGACACGAGCTGCCGCTTGAGGCCGTCGAGGTGCGCGGAATTCTTCTTCAGGGTCGCGTTGAGCGACCGGTACTTCTTGTCGGCCGCGGTGACGGCCTCCTCCGCCTGGTTGTACTGCTCGACCACCTCGTCGGCCTGTTCGTTGAGCTTGACGAGCTTGGCGCGGACCTGCGCGAGGGTGGGCCGCGGCTCGGCGGCGACCTGGCTCGGGCTGGCCAGAACGGTGAGCGCGAGACCACCCGCGATCATCTGGAGGAGTCTGGCTCGCGTCCGTAAGGGCACTACTAGGTCTCCTCGTAGTTCGGGGTCACGAAATGGTACAGAAGATCCGTGATCTGTACGGCCGGATTGGCGCCGGAAGGTATCAATGGAGACTCCGACTACGATCCCGGTCGGCATCACGGGATCAGGGGGCCGAGACGATGCGGGCGATGCGGGGCCTGGGAGATCTGGAAGCCGTGATCATGGACCGGCTGTGGTCCTACCGTCGGCCGGCGTCGGTGCGGTTCGTCCTGGAGGATCTTCGAAAGGACCGGGAGATCGCGTACACCACCGTGATGACGGTGATGGACAACCTGCGCACCAAGGGCCTGCTCCGCCGGGAGCCGGTGGGCCGCGCCTATGTCTACGAGCCGGTCGCCTCGAAGGAGGCCTACACCGCCCAGTTGATGCGCGAGGTTCTCGCGTCGGGCGCCAACACGGCGGCGACCCTGGTCCACTTCCTGGAGCGGCTCACTCCTGAGGAGGCCGCGGCGCTGGAGGCGGCACTCCGCGTCTATCCGCCGAAGGGGAGTTCCTGACCGTCGCCGCCCCGCGCGGTGACCGCCGCTCTCCTGCCCGGCACGACGAGCAGGGCGAGCAGGGCCGACACGGCGGCTGTGACGGCGGCGAAGGTGAAGGCATGGGCGAAGCCGACGTCGGTGTTCCCGGCGAGGCTCGCGGCGGCGATGCTGGACACCACGGCGACGCCGAGGGAGGCGCCGAACTCGTGGAACGTGCTGAGCAGGCCGGAGGCCAGGCCCGCCTCGTGATGGGCGACCTGTGAGAGGGCGGTCGTCGAGGAGGCGACGAAGGCGGCGCCGATGCCCGCCGCGCCCACGCTGACGCCGAAGACCACCAGCGCCGGCCCCTGGAGGAAGGCCGGGACCGCGATCCCGGCCGCCGCGACCAGCAGGCTGACGACCGCGATCGCCCGCGCGCCGACCCTACCGACGAGGCGCCCGGCGACCTGGGCGCCGACGATCGTGGCGACGGCGATCGGCAGGAACATCAAGCCGGTCCGCAGCGCTCCGAAGCCCTCGTAGTGCTGGAGGTAGAAGGAGCCCAGGAAGAACACCGAGATCATCAGCGCGGTGGCCACGAGGATCAGGAACACACCCGAGATCACCGGACGCCGGGTGAGGATCCGCAGGTCCATCAGCGGCGAGCGGGAGGCGCGCTGGACCGCGACGAACACCCCGTACAGGATGAACGCCCCGGCCAGCAGCCCGAGTGTGACGAGTGATGCCCAGCCGCGGTCCCCGGCCCCGATGAGCGCGTAGATGACCGTACCGGTACCGAGAGTGACCAGCAGCGCACCCGGCAGATCCAGCCGCGCGCGGGGGCCGGCGGGCAACTCGACCGGCAACGTGCGGCTGAGGGCGGCGAAGACGACCACGCCGATCGGCACGTTGACGTAGAAGACCCACTGCCAGCCGGGCCCTCCGGTCAGCACGCCGCCGAGCAGGACGCCGACCGCGGAGCCGCCCCCGCCGAGGGCCGACCAGACGCCCAGCGCCTTGTTGAGCTCCTCGCCCTGGAAGGTCCTGGTCACCACCGACAACGCGGCAGGGGAGAGCATCGCCGCTCCGAGACCCTGGGCGATCCGGCCGCCGATGAGCATCGGGGCGTTCTGGGCCAGGCCGGTGACCAGCGAGGCGACCGTGAACAGTAAGAGGCCGGCGAGAACCACCCGCCGCGCGCCCAAGAGGTCGGCGGCTCTGCCGCCGAGCAGCATGAATCCGCCGAACATCAGGGTGTACGCGCTCACCACCCACGTCAGGCTGTCGCGAGCCAGACCGAGGTCGTCCCCGATGTGCGGCAGCGCGATGGCCACCACCGTGACGTCCAGGATGAGCATGAACTGGGCGACGCCCAGCAGCGCCAGCATGCGCCAGCGGCCGGGGTGGACAGGTGTCCCCATGACACTCCTAAGTCGAACATCGATGTACGAGTTATCTCATTCGAGAGGCTAACTCGTACAGTGGTGTTCGACAAGGAGGTCGGATGGCAGAGACGGCGGGCCGGCGCGCGGACGCCCAGCGCAGCATCGCGGTGATCCTCCAAGCGGCGGTGGAGGCGCTGAGCCGCGACCCGGACGCCAGCGTGAGCGAGATCGCCAAGGCCGCGGGGGTCGGCCGCGTCACCGTGTACGGCCACTTCCCCAACCGCGCCGACCTGGTCGACGCGGCCCTCGCCCACGCCATCGAACAGGGACGTTCCTCCCTCGACGAAGTGGATCTGGCGGGCGACCCCGGCGAGGCGCTCACCCGGCTGATCGACTCAAGCTGGCAACTGGTCGACCGCTCCCGGTCGTTGCTGCAGGCCGCGCAGAGTGTGCTCTCACCCGATCGGATCCGCACCCTGCACGCGGGCCCGGCGGAACGCGTGCAGAAACTCGTCGAGCGTGGCCGTGCCGAGGGGGTCTTCCGCGACGACCTCCCCACCGAATGGCTGGTCGGCGTGATGCACAGCGTCATGCACCACGCCGCCGACGAGATCAACGCCGCCCGGCTGGCTCCGGAAGAGGCGGGAGGCTACATCGCGGCCACCGTGCTCGCCGCGTTCCGCCCGCCGGGATCATGACCGTGCGGATCGGAGGCACCCTCTTCGAGCATGCGCACGAACCGGCCGTGCCAGGTGTGATACCACACCGCTCCACTGGACGCCTGCACCGACAACATGCCGACGATCTCGCCTTTCCGCATCGTGTGAAGGGTGAAGTAACCGGGGAACGCCTCGGCCTCTCCAGCCCGGAGCCCGGGTTCGTTCTCGTTGAGCCACCGGTCGGCGATCCCGCGCGCCTCCTGCGATCCGATGACGGCGACCTGCTGCCGGGCGGGGTGCATCCCGAAGCGGGTGTTCCACATCATCGCGGGACCCCACTCCACCTGGACGGTCCCATCATCAGGATTGATGAGCACCTCCGTGGCGCCCCTGCCCGAACCGTCGACGAGCTGGGCGTAGTAGCCGTTGGTGAACTGCATGACCTCGTGGACCCGCAGTCCCCACCCGTTCGCGACCCGCTGGGCCGCCCGCCAGGCACCGCCCGCATCGCGGATCGGCCCCGCCCCCGGCGCCGCGCCGCCCCATCCGGGACCCGCGGTGATGCCGTTGGCCACCCACACGATGGAGCCGAGCAGGAGGCTCAGCGCGACCACCAGGACCGTGAGCGGGAACCAACGGTCGCGCGTCGCCGCCCTCATCGTGATCGCCGGACCGAGAGCCGTTCCCGAGCCGCGTCATAGGTCGGCTCGTCGATCTCGCCACGGGCGAACCTGCGCGCAAGGATCTCCTCCGGCGTATCCGCCGGCTCCTGTGCGCGCTCCTTGCCTCCCCAGCCCTGCGCGAGCCGGATGGCCGCCCAGACGACCGCACCGAGCAGCACGAGCCAGACGAGACTGAAAATGATCATCCACCCCATGCCGATGCCGTATCCGTACATCATCGTGACCACCTCCGATAGCACCACTCTTCGTCGCGGAAGGAGCGGCCGGGCGGGGACTTAGGTCAGGACCTGCCTATTTCGAGTCCCGCTCAGCCGACGTACAGGGTGACCGCGGCCGTATGGAGGACGTCGGCGGTCTGGAACTGCAGGAACAACCGCCAGTTGCCGGACGTGGGCAGGTCGGTCATGAATTCCAGCGTGGGCCCGCCGTGATCACCCGTGACCTTGTTCCGCGGATGGAAGTGGGCGAAAGCCTGGTCACCTTGGTGAAATGCGGTCAGGTGGGCGTAGGTGTCCAGGTAGGGCCGCAGGTCGGTGACCGGTTCACCGTTCCTGCGGACCGTCACGGTGAGCGGGCTCGCCAGGCCGGCCCTCAGGTCGCCGTGAAGAGTGAGGACGTAGCCGTCGACCGTGGTGGACGACGAGGCCGCCGGCAGGGCGGTGGTGGAAGCGGTGCCGGGGACGGTGACCGGGCGGCTGAGAACGAAATCCTGACCTCTGCCCGGTCCGGTGTCCGGGGTGAACTGGGTGTACATCCGCCAGTGACCGGGCCGCAGAGCGGCCAGATCAGCGGTCCAGGTGCCGTCGCGGGCCATGACAGGGTGCAGGTGCTGGAAGCCGGTCAGGTCCGAGCGGATGGTGTAGAAGTGCAGCCGCATGGTCTGCGTAAGGGCGAAGCGGGTGACCGGCCTGCCACCGGGGCCGGTGATGGCGAACCGGTAGAGAGCCCTCTTGCCGGCCGGGAGGGTGGCGATAGCCGATTTGAGGGCGTAGCCACCCTGCTGGGCGGTCAGGCCATTTCCGACGGGCATGCCTTTCATGCCGGGGGTAGGCGTCGGTGAAGGGGGCCGTCCGGTTGGCGTCGACACGGCGAGTGGCATGGAAACGCCGAGCGGGGCAGAGGTGGAGACTGCGGGGCCGCACGAAGAAAGCCCAAGCGTCAGGCTTGCCACGAGACAGGCCGTGAGGTGGGTGCGTCTACACGCCGGACGCGAGGAAGCCCACATCCATTACCACCCCCCACAGCAGTATTTCTCCGGGTGAATCGCAGCGCCCACCAATGGCGGGAAGATCTTCGCAGCGCGCTGGAGTGCACTGAGCCTTTTTCATCCTCGGGCGACTCGGTGGTTTTGAAGGACGGCGACGGCTTTGACCAGGTGACCGGCTTTGGACGGGCCGCACCGTAACCGGTGCAGGATGCGCCAGCTTTTGAGCTGGGCGTTCGCGCGTTCGCCTGGTCCGCGTAGCCGGGCGTGCGACCGGTTGGCCGCCTTCTGCGGTTCGGGTTTGTCCTTGCCCTGGTCCGGCGTGATCACCACCGCCGCTTCCTTGTGGATGCCCTGGTAGGCCTTGTCGGCCAGGGTGAGATCCCGGCCGTGCGCAGGTGGCGGGGGATGCCCCAGATCCGGGCGGCCGTCAGGTCGTGGGTCTTACCCGGTAAGGCGCCCGACGTCCACACCAGCTCACCGCCGGGACCGGCGATGCCCTGGATGTTCATCCCGTGCGTGCGATGTTTGGCCGAGTAGTACGGCCGGTCGGCCCGCACGCGGTCGGTACGGATCAGGGTGCCGTCCAGGATCAGGTGCCGCAGCCCGTCCTTGCCGGCCTTGCGCAGCGCGGCGGCCAGTTTCGGGGAGCGGGCCGACAGCAGGTTCACGACCTCCCGCACATACCGCCAGGCGGTCGCCGCCGACACACCGAAGCCCGCTGCCATCTGGGCGAACGTCTCGCCCTTACGGAGATGGACCAGCACCAGGAGTGCTTGGCGGCCGGCCGCGGCCGGGACGGCAAGTTCCCCGCGCTCATGGACGAAATCCTGGCTCAGGCCGACATTCAGACCGTGCTCACCGGTATCCGGATGCCGAGGATGAACGCGATCATGGAACGGTGGGTGCAGTCCTGCCGCCGCGAACTACTCGACCGCTGCCTGCTCTGCGCGAGTACGAAGAGTTCTACAACCGGCACCGCGCCCATCAAGCCCTCGCTCAGGCGGCCCCGCTGCGTCCCGTCCCGGATCCGATCATCGATCAGGAACGGATCGCGAGCTTGGCCATCCGGCGGCGAGACCGGCTGGACGGAATCCTCCACGAGTACTCACATGTCGCTTGAACTGCATTGGATGGAATTTTCGGCAGGCACAGAGCCACATAGACGGAGTGAATGACCGCAGACCCGAGCCTGAATCCGGGTTTTCGCACCCACAAGGCCAACGCGATAGCCGAGCGCTGGGTCGGCACCGTTCGACAGGAATACACCGATCGGCTGCTGATCTACGGTGAAGGCCATCTCCACAGAGTCCTGCAGGCATACGAACGCCATTACAACCTGCACCGTCCCCCGTCGCTCACGAGACCGTCGGCCGCCTCAACCATCAGATGTCCCTGCTACACCCAGCGACCTCGATCAGGTCCGCCTGCAGCGTCGACAGGCACTCGACAGTCTGACCACTCAGTACCGGCGGGCCGCATATATGAAGCGGACATAACCGCAGGTCAGAGGCTATATTCGGGTTTTGTGCCCCACAGGGCCGGTGACACCGGAGCAGGACTCTATCTTGTGTTCTCAGACTGTGTGATAGCAGCTTCGCCGCTGTGGCTTTTACCACTAAAACGCCCATTCTGCCGCTACAGTTTTACCAACTCGTGAATAGGGGACGGTGGATGATCGAACTAGCGCAGGTGGTCATGGGGCTCCGGGCGGAACTCAACCGGGCACTTGCCGACGGCGCGGACGAGGAGCTCCGCTTCGGCGTCGGCCCGATCGAACTAGAGGTAACCGTTGCCGTCACCCGCGAGGTCTCGGCAGGCGGCAAGGTGAAGATCTGGGTCGTCGAGGCCAATGGCACTGGGAAGCTCGGCGACGTCACCACCCAGCGCATCAAGCTGACCCTGGACCCCAAGCTCACCGCCACCGGCCGCCGCCCTGAGATCTCTGGCGCCGCCGAACCGAATGAGCGGTGAGGGTCTCACGGCCTCCCGCGCCGCCGAGATCATCGTCACCCTCCCCGACGGTACGGGTCGCCGAGGGTCGGGCTACCGGATCGGCACCACCGCCATCCTGACGGCCGCCCATGTGACGCGCGAAGCCGCGACGATCAGGGTCCGCTGCGAGGCCGACACCCCTGCGGAGTGGACGGTCGGCGCCACCGTCCTGGCCGTGCACGAGCCGTTGGATTTGGCTGTCTTGGCCATCGACCGTTCCGATGCCGTGCCCGGCGTGTCCTACGGCAGCGTTGGAGGCACGTGGGGCGATGTTGCCGCCGTAGTCGCCTGTGAGGGCCTCGGCTTCCCGCGGTTCAAGCTGCGCGAGGACGAAGCATCGAGCTACCGCGACCTCGCCCACTTCACGGGCTCGGTCCCGATCCTGTCCAACCGTCGTTCGGGCACCCTGGAGATCCGGGTGGACGTCCCGCCGCCGGACGCCGAGCGCTCCCCGTGGGAGGGCATGTCGGGTGCTCCGGTCTTCTCGGCGGGTCGGCTCATCGCGGTGATCACCGACCACCACCCGGCCGAGGGGCCTGGCCGCCTGGAGGCAACCCGCCTCGACTCCCTCTACGGGACGGACTCCGACGACCTGAGGGCTGCCCTCGGCCTACCCGGCTCTCGGACCGCGCTGACAAGCGTTTTGTCGTCGTCGCCGATCACGGACGCGATGGAGGTGCACTGGGCCGAGGTCCGTTCGATTGCGCCACGGGAACTGCTGGAACGGAGTGAAGAACTGACCGCGCTGCTCGAGTTCTGCTCGGGCAGGGAGCCCTACCAGTGGTGGCAGGCGGGTCCCTGGTCAGGAAAGACGGCCTTGGCCTCGACGTTCGCGCTTCAGGAGCCGAGTGGTCTGCGGGTCGCGTCGTTTTTTGTGACCGCGCGGCTGGCCGGGCAGTCCGACGCCGCCGCCTACACCGCCGCAATGAGCATGCAGCTCGCGGAAATCGCCGAACGATCCGTTCCCGCCGTCGGCAACCCGCTCCCCTTCCTGGCGGAGAAGGCCGCCGCCCGTTGCGCCGAACGTGGCCAGCGCCTGCTCATGATCATCGACGGGCTGGACGAGGACAGTGGTACCAAGCCCAGCATCGCTCGGCTGCTGCCGCCCCGGCCGCCCGACAATCTTCGCGTGCTCGTCCTGAGCCGTCCGCATCCCGGAATTCCAGGCGATGTCCCGAGCGACCATCCGCTCCGTTCCTGCCGGGTTCACCACCTCGCCCCCTCACCCTTCGCGCGAGATTTGGAAGTGGCCGCCCGCGAGGAGCTCAAAGACATGCTCCAGGGCGATGACACCGGCTATGACATTGCCGGTCTGATCACAGCGAGCGTCGGCGGCCTGACCGCTACCGACCTGGCGGAGCTCACTGGTGTCCGCCCGTCCGAGATCGGCTGGCGCATCGAGAGCGCGTTCGGCCGCAGCCTCGGCTCGCGCTCTCACCGAGGACAGGCCGAGGTTTATCTGTTCGCCCACGAAACCCTCCGCAGGGTCGCCGAGCGGACCCTCGCCGCCGACCTGCCGTCCTTCCGCGCCCGACTCCACCGCTGGGCCGACCGCTACCGCGACGCGGGCTGGCCGGACGACACACCCGCGTACCTCTTCGCGCCCTACGGCCGCTTGGTTGCCGCCTCCGGCGATCGCGATCGCCTCCTCGGCTTGGCCACCGACCGCGCCCGTCACGAGCGCATGCTCGCCCTCACCCGCACCGACCACGAGTCCCTCGCCGAGGTGGCCGCCGCCAAGCAGGCCCTCTCCGACGAGTCGAGCCTGGTCCCGCACGCGGTCCTATCTGTCGAGTGGAGCCGTCTGACCGAGCGCGGCGCGCGCGTCCCCGGCGAGTTGTCGGCGGTCTGGGTGGGACTCGGCGAGCTGTCAAGGGCCGCCCGCATGGCCGAGTACCTCAGCGGACGGGATCTGGCCCGATACGGGCGGGCGCTCGTCGCCGCGGGCCGGTACGACGGAGCTGAGGAACTTGCGCGGTCCAGCTTCACCGAGGAATTGGTTTTCGTGTGGGCGGCGCTCTACGAAGTACGACTCGGTTCAGGCGACGCAGAACGCACCCTGGACGAGGCGCTGCGGAGCTGTGCGATGGGCGATCCGGGGACCGAGCCGCCGGCGGTGAATGATCGGGCTGCCGCCGCCGGACGGCTGCGCCGGGTTCACCGGGCATGGGAGCTCTTCGACACGCTGCCGCCCCTCAACACCCGGGGATTGCTGAGAATAGCGGTCCTCGACACCGACTTCTTTCGTGGCTATCCGACCGGTGCACCACCACATCGGTTGATCAAGGAGCCCTGGGGGGTCTGGCCGCAGGAGACGATCGCCTCGGCGGCGGAGTACCTCTTCCTGGGGTCGATCCTCGCACTCGAAGACGAGGCGGGACGCTTCCTTGACGACCTCGAGTTCCGGCTGACGGATCGCCCCGACTCGGCAGAGGCGGATCTTACAGTGCTCGCGCTGCTCGCCGCGCACGATCCGCCGCGGGGTTCCGCTGCTCTGGCAGCGCGCCGCGCCGCCCTGCCTAACGATTCGGCCGCCTTCCATGATCGCAGAAGCTGGTCCCGGCTGGCCGCCGTCCTGACGCGGGAAGTTGGAGTGTACGAGGCACGTAGGCTCCTGCGGCCGGACGCGTTCGACCCGAACACCCGGGCTGACGTGCTGGCCGCGATCTTCGCCAACGACCCAGCGAATCTTCCCGAGCACCGCGACGCACTGGTGGACCTCGCCGCTGCAGCCCCGAACACCGTGTCCGACGCAGGGGTCCTGGCGCGGCTTGCCCTCACCGTCGTCGGTCTCCATTCGTCATCAGCCGATCGGCTGGGCGTACGGGCCGAGCTCGCCGCCCAGCAAGTATCCGTCCGGGAGCGACGGCGAGCTCCCCTCGTCATCGCGTTGGCCCGGCTGGGCTGGATACAGGAGGCCGAGCGGGAGGCCGATGGCGATGTACGGCTGCTGCTCGATCTCGCCACGGCCTGTTCATCAACTGAACCCGAGGAAGCCACGCGGCTGGTGCACACGATCCTGCGGACCCAGGACGGTCTGGTCGTCTCAGCGAGGGACGCCGCCCGGATGTCTGCCGTCCTGGCCCGAACCGAACCCATGCAGGCGGATGCCCTGGCCGAGATGGCGGTCAGTGCGGTCCGCCCGTCGCGCCTCCCGATGAACCTCGATCAGTTCGCGGACGTTGTGAAGGTAACGGCCGAACTTCCACCGGAGCAAGCAGATCGCGCTCTGGCCCTGCTCGCGGCGGCGGACGAGGGGATCATCGGCATCTACGCGCCCCGGCGGATCGAGCCGATCTGCGAGCGACTGATCAGATCCGCCGCGCTGCTCCGCTTTGCCCCCGAACATGTTACGCACCTACTGGATGAGCGGCATGTCCCGCCTGGTGAGGAGGCCTGGCACCGAGCGCTCCGGCGGCTCGCGGCCATTGGCGCAGCCAACCCGGAGGCCGTGAATCCGCCGGGGGGAACCTTCTCCTACGTGTCTCCGAATCCCCACATGTTTGCGTGGATCCTCGCGCTCGCTTCCGCTGCCCCGGAGACAGCGGTCGAGGTGGCGCGATTCATCCTCGCAGAGAAGAGCGGCATGGTGACCGACATCGATCTGATCCGCGCGCTGCTTGGAACGCCACCCGACCCTGAACGGCGCGAGGTACGCTCCTTCGTCCGCGGCCTGATGGTGAAGATCCTTGCGGACGGCCGCTGGCCGGATGTGCTGCCGGAGTTGGCGGTCGTCGAGCCCGCGGCGGCCAAGGCCGTGCTTGCGCTCATTCTCGACTGAAAGGAAGCCTTCGCTGCCAGTGCCCTGTGGGGTGCGGAAACTCAGCCGCCGAGCAACCATCGGCCATACGGCCGGGCTTTACCGAACCGCTATTGGGATTTCCTACGCGGAACGTTCCTCCCATGGATTCTCGACATGGGCGCCGGTTCGGGCCAGGTGCCGGGTGTTACGGCTGGCCAATGTCCAGTTGTTGGCCAGCGCGGTCGCGCTGATCAGCGCGTCGGGTGGGTCGATGCGGGTTCCGGCGCTCTTGAGGGTCTTATGGATGGCGAGGTAGGCCCCCGCTCCCGTTCGCCGTCCACTGCGTTCCGGCCCTGGTAGTCGATCCGGATCTGCGCCAGCGCCTGGTCGTATTGCGCTCTGCGCACAGGATCGCTGACGGCCGTGACGCCGGCTTCGATCTCAGGTTCGGCGTTGGGATCGCCCGGAACCAGGCGACGACGTTCGGGTCGGGTTTCGGCCTGGTCGTGAGCTCGGCTACCACGTTGGTGTCGAGGAGGTAGATCCCTCGTTTCTCCGGCTGCCAGAATCATTTCCCCGTCAATCCGGCGTCGTCGAGACGTTTGATCAGGCTGGGTTTCTTCTGGTGGCGTTCCCGCAGGCGGGTGAGCCGCAGGGTGAACTCTTCCGGCTGGTTGTCGCGGGAGGCCAGTTCGCGTAGGTCGTCGAGCACGGTGACCGCTTGGTCGTAGTCACGTGGCTTCTTGGTGGCTATGTAAGCCTCCACTCGGGTCCAGGCCTTCTCGCCTTCCTCGGCGAGTTGGGTGAGGCGGCGTTCGTGAGCTTGTGCGCGCCGCTGTTCCCGCCGCTCTCGTTCGGCCTCCCGCAAAGCGGCCTCCTGGCGGTCGCGGTCCTGTCGCATCCGGTCGGCGGCGTCCAGTAGCTGCCCGACCGTGCGGTGCGGCCCGTCGGCGGTGGCGGCGGGACCGGCGAACTCCCGCCGTAACTCCAACTCCACGCGTGCCGCCTGTCCGGTGGCCACGCGCAGCAGCAGGGAGTCCTTGCGGGCCTCGGGCAGTGCTTTTATCCATGCGCTCAGCGCGGCCCGGTCGCCGTTGTCGACGGTGGCGGGCGCCTCCGGGCTGGCCTGCGAGGCCACCATCAGCAGGAGGTCGTCCAGCCGCAGGAATTCGGCCAGCGTGCGCTGGGCGGCGGTCAGCGCGCCGAGGCCGGCTGGGACGGGAGGCTCGGGCTCGTCCTCCTCGTCGTAGTCGAAGGCGTCCTCGTCGCGCTCCCAGGCGCCGTAGGCCGACAGCCACGCCAGATACAGCGGGCGCAGGTCGCCCGCGGCCAGTTCGGCGCGGATTCCGACCAGGGAGGACAACACGTGTTCGAGGTCGAGGTCGAGTTCCCAGCTCTCCTCTTCCTCTTCACTGACCATTTCGATGATCACGTGATCGTCGGAGGTCCACCCGTGCACCCGCTCGTCCACGAAGTATCGCTCGGCGGTGGCCAGATCGAGCAGTGAGGCCGGGAGGCGGAGCATGAGGCGGCGGGTGCCCCAGTCGGCGTAGTGGAGATGGGCGTCGTAGTAGCGCTCCATCAGTACGTTCGGGTCGCCTTTGAAATCGCCCCACTGGTAGTCGTTGGTGAAGCTGGTGGCCGTGATCTCCGCTCTGGTCGACAGTTCTCGCAATTCGGCCTGCTGCCGGTCGGTCAACGGCTGGTCCAGGGCAAGGAACTCGTAGTACTGGTATTCGCTCATGTGCTCACCTGTTCCAGCGCCGGTAGGCGGCGATCCATTCGGCTCCCGCAGGGGGAGGATCGGGCAGCGGCAGGTCCAGGATGCCGATCAGCTGCCGGTGTTTCCCGCTGCGGCAGACGGCGGCGATGCCGGTTCCGGGCGCATCGGTGATCGCGGTTACGGTGACGGGGACGCCCAGCACGGTCGTCTGGAACGGCGTTTCGATCTCTTCGTGGAGGACTGCGGCGAATGCGCTCCGCTGCTCCTCCTCGCTGTAGGCGTCGACGGTCGCTTCAGCGATCAATTCGTCCAAGCGGGCGCGAGGGATGTCGGGAGCCACGGTCGACCACAATAGCCAGCAGATCGCCTGCAACGGCCGACTCGTCCCATGCGAAAGTGCCGCCGAATCGTTCCCGACATCTGGCCGGGGACATTGAAGTGCGGGCTCAAGCACTTCGAGTTCCGGCCCGCTTCACGATGCGACGTCTAAAGTTCCGGTGTGGCGAAGAAGAGAAAAGGGAAGCCGGGCGGTCACCGGCTGAGTGGGAATCCCGCGCGCCGGGCGGCGCAGCTCGCGGTTGGACGCCAGGGCGCCGGACAGCACCTGCTGTCCAGGATGGTGCCGGGCCAATCGGCTCCGTGGTGGCCGGCCTCGCACGATGCCATCATCGGGTCGGCCGTGACCCTCGCTGCGGATTCGCCTCTGGAACGGGAGAACGCCGCCGCGACAATCGTGGGCGCCGAATATTGGGCTCGCATGCAGACCGAAGAGATGGGGTTCTTCCACGACGACTGGCTCGCCGCGCTGGCGGGCAGGGCCGCCGACGACCTGCGGGCCGCGGTCGCGAGCGGGGCCGAGTGGCAGGGCCTGTGGCACTTCCTCCACGGCCTGGCCGCCATGACACCGAGCATCTCCACCTCATCCGGGGTGCCAGATCTCCCCACGGCGGTGCGCCGGGCGTGCGCCACCGCCCATGACGCGATCGCGGGAGCAGGCCTGGCCCCGCCCGGGCCGGTCGACACCGGTCCGGCGCAACCGGCCGGCGACCCGGTCATGCTCACCGACGGATACGGGTCGAGGTTCGCCCTGATCGCCCCCTTCGCCTGGGGCACGGAGGACCGGCACTGGTACTCCTGGGACATCGACCAATGCGGCACCGACAACGCCGTCGCCGCCGGGGTCCACGACTCGCTCGAAGCGGCCGTCACCGAATGGCGCGCCGCCGTCGGTGTGGCCGCCGCGTCCGCCGAACCCACCTCATGCGACCTGGCCACGGCGGAACGCCTGCTCACCTCCGCGGTTCCGTCGGGCCCCTTCGGCGCCATGCTGCTGGAGTTCGAATCACCCGAGTTCACCGCGGAGCAGTTCCGGCTGCGTCAGCGGGCACTGGCCCTGCTCACCCGCCCACCAGCCGTCGGGGACCGCTCACTGCCCGATGTCCCGGTTCTTGTCGAGGACTTCATGACCTGGCTGGGGAAGAGGGGTGGTCTCGTGCCCGACCGGCAGGACGCCTCCACCTTGGCCTACGAATGGGCGATGACCCCGCCCCCGGGCTACTACGCCTGCTCACCACACCGGATCAAGCACGCGGTGATCCTCCTCACCGACAGCTATGAGACGAAGTACGCGGAAGCCGCCTTGGACGTCCTGCCTGCATGGGTTGAATGGTGCATCGAGCGGTCCCGCCTCAGCGGCGAGTTGGCCGGGCGATCTCGTGCGGCGGCCAAGCGCAATCGCTGGGACGGTAGGGAGACCGAGCGGATCCGCGTGCTGGAATGACACGTAATGCTTGTCCCCGGCAGTGAGACGGTTGCGAATACTTGAGCTGGAACACGAGAGGACAACCCGGGAAGTGGGCTGAGTCGAGCGCGCCCAGAGTGGAAAACCGATCCCGGTGCCGCGACCCGATCCGACAGAGATCCAGCCTGAACGGCCGCTCACGATCAGCGCTCTCGCCGAGCTCGGCGGCGTAGAGGTTCTCCTGCCCGCCGAGGACTGGGACCGGCCGGAGCTGGCCATGCCGCCCGGCGGGATCGGAGAATGGGAAGCGGCCTTGTGCGCGTTCCTGGGCCTCACCGGTGGCAAAGGCCCGGGGAGAACCGTTCTGATTGACGCTCAGGCCAACGAGGCACTGATCCCCGAAGGTATGGGCTGGTGGTTACCCGAGCAGGCGAAGCCGCTGTCCGCCGCCCAGGACGCGGGAGTGGCGAGCGAACTTCTGGCCACTTCGGTGACCCTCGGAGGCCTGACGGTCACCGACGACATCCACCAGCACGATGAGACGCTCGCCCTGGCTCTGGAGTCGTCAGGCGACTGGCGGTTCAGCCCTCGCTGGCGCTTGAATGCCTGGGACCCGAGCTTCGATGTGCCCGTGCTGGTCACCGCCCGGGCAGCTGTCGCCGGCTGGGCGGGTCAGGGCCAGAGCGGCTTGATCGTGTACGTGTACGGCGGCGCCCTCAACGGTATCGAAGGGCTGACGGACAGCCCCAGCCCCCTGCACAGCTACCTCCTGTGCGTCACCCGCGTCGCCGACGGAACGGACACGGTCGCCTCAGTGCGGCGGGTGATCCTTTCGTGCCCGGGAGAAGGCTGGTGTCACCGTGATGGCTGCCCTGACACCCAGTTCCCGGAGGCTGCCGCGCTCCTCGCCTCGATCGTCACCATCGGGGAGGTGGCGAGCGTCGCAGACCAGGGCGGCGGTCCGGCCGGAGAGATCCACGAGCGGATGTACGGGACCCACGGCATCGATCACTACTCCGAACCCGTCATGGACTGTGTGGAAGTCGTGCTGTCCAGCGCCGGGTGGAACAAGCTGGAGCGATCGACGTGGGAAGACGGCATCGAAGAGCTGTTGGTGCGCCGAGGTGAACACTGCCTGAGCGCGGCCTACGATCCGGTCACCCGTCAGATTCGGCTGGCCGACGGCAAGCCCCAGCTTGAGGGCCTGCTCGACATCCTGGGCCAGGACGGCGTGCTCGTCGACGATCACGGCAGTGAGACCGTCGACCTGAGCGAGCACGCGCTCGAGGAGTGGGGCACAGCCATCCTCACCATGGCAGCCGACTACCTGCGGGGCGTCATTGACGACTTGCCCCAGCTGGCCGACCCGCTTCAGGCGGCTCTGCTCGGCCTGCACCCTCACGCGGACGGGACCATCAAAGCGCCCCGAGCGGGAGATCTCGTTGAGGAACAGCTGACGACGTCGCTGCGCGCTGCCGAGCTGCTCGGCGGCGAATGAGCAAACCCTGTGGTGTACCTGGGAGTTCGCGACTCAAGCATGAGGAGGTCTCGAGCATCCTGCTGATGGTGTTGTGGTCCTCCCTCTACCTCATCCTCGGGCGTGTCTTCAGTTCCTGGGTTTTGCTGGGTCGCGGTGACCGGGACAAGGCGGCCGAGATCGTGGTGCTTCGCCATCAGATCGCCGTATTGCGCCGTCAGGTGAACCGTCCCGATCTCCAGTCGGGGGATCGGGTCATGCGCTGCCGCCCGGGCGGCCCGGCCGTGGACGTCGAGTAACACCTTTTGAGCAGCGCCCGTTTCCCGCTTGGGGGCGGGCGCTTTCACGTTGACAGATGGCCTACGAACGCGCCGATGAGGATTCGCCCGTCGTGCTCGGCGATCGGCAGGGAGAAGTGCACCCGATCACGGTCCCAGACCCGTTTGCCGTGCCACTCGCATCGATACTGCGCATCCTCGTACGGGACAAGCCGTTCAGCCCGGGCCTTGGCGTTCTTCTTCGTCTGAGGGCTCTCCGGTGAGATGTCCAGGCCGAGCACGGAGAAGCGGGCCATGACCTGGTTCTGATCTCCGCCTCGCTGGGCGAGCTCCTGGGCGAAGTGGTCGTTGACCGCGCCCAGCAGCCGGACCAGCCAGGGCAGCACCTCGGCGTACGCCCCCCTGAAACGCCGGAAACTCAGCGACGAGGCAACCAACAACCGGGAAAAGGCAAGCTCGGCCAGTGTGAAGAACCGCTCTTCCATGATGTGGTCGCGCACGTAGACCTCTCGCCAGAACACCGGCGCGTCGGTCGGGTGGCGCAGCAGGTGGAGCCGGATCTGGTCGGTCTGACGCTCCACGGTGATCCACCCGGAAGGTCCGGGTGTCACTGGAAGAACGCCGAGCCGGTCGGCGTAGCAGGTCCCGTGCGGCATGCAGGCCCGGGCGAAGCTTGGGAGGTCGAAACCGATGACCAGAGTACGAGCGTTGATCACACTTCTCCCGCCCGAGCAGGGCGGGCTCGACCGCGCGCTGCCGCACCGTTCACAGGTGCTGACGGTATGCGCGCGTGATCAGGAGGCGGGCACGGCCGGCAGGCACCCCTTCGCCGCGGCGATCTCCACCGACGACTGGGAGCCGTTGGCGCCGGGCGACACGTTCCACATCGTGACCATGCTCGTCTCCGATGACGAGGCCGCCGAATACCTGCGCCCCGGCGAGCGCTTCGACCTGTGGCGCGGACACGACGTCGGCACCGGCATCGTGTCACGCCGGGTCGTCTAAGCCGACGGTCGCGCGTCCTCTGTACGGGTGACGAGGGAGATCGCGCCGTTCGGCTCGAACACCGCGAGGCGGACGGCATCGAGTTCGGTGACGCCATGCCGGCGCAGGACGATGTCCAGATCCGACCGCGTCAGTCCGCAGCGTCGCAGGGCATGCTGAAGCACCTTCCCGTCATGGACGAGCAGGTGCGGTGACGGGTCGGCCACGCGGCGGACCCCAGGCATGAACCGCAGGTGGACGACCACCAGATGGGCCAGCAGGAGGGTGATCAGAGCGACGGCTCCGTCCAGCCAGGAAGCATCGGTCGCTGTGGCGGTCCGCCCGATCAGCGCCCCAACCGCCACGGCGGTGACGAAGTCGAAAGGCGCTAGCTCGGTCAGCGCGCGCCGCCCGGTGAGCCGGAAGGCCACCACGGCGGTGACGAACAGCGCCAGGATCTTGACTGCGGCCAGCAACGCCCGCTCCGGAGCGCCGACCAGAGCGTCGATAACCTCGTTCACGCTGCGCCGAAGGTACTGCCGTATTCCACGTTTGCGTCCCCCGACCTCACGTGCCATCACCGAAACAGCAGAACGCGGGGGATCGCTGGCCCATCTGGTGAGTCTGGCACCGTCCGGCATCTCAGCGCGGCCTTGATCTACCCTCGCGTCCGGGCGGAGAAACGCGTGCTGTCGCCCTCGTCGGCGAAGAGGGCTGGGGATTCATCGTCGCACCAGCAGCATCGCCGCATCGTCGGGCAGCGGACCGCCGACGTGGTCCACCAGGTCAGCCCGGAGATCGTCCACTGCCTTTTGGGGATCGGCCTGGCCGAGAAGGGCGAGGCGGTCGGTCAACAGGTAGAACGCCCCGCCTCCGTCGCGGGCTTCGATCACGCCGTCGGTGTAGAGGAGCATCTGGTCTCCCTGCGTGAAGGGCACCCGCAGTGGCTTGGGCCCGGGGAGTCCCAGCCCGGCCAGACCGAGAGGAGGGCTGTCCTCCTCGGGTTCGAGCAGGACGGACCGTCCGACTTGGCGGATCACCAGGGGTGGGGGGGTGTCCGCAGTTCAGGATGGAGATCTCGCCGTCGTGGGCCTCGACGATGACGGCGGTTACGAAGGTCTCTCTGAAGCGCACCGGCTTGGGTGGAGGCGCTGATGGGTTGACTCCAGGAGCCGCCGGTCGGGGCTGATGTTGAGCGTCCTGCCGCAGCTCTATCACGACAGTGCCCGGAAGACCGCCCAGCTGGTGATGTCCGCCGCCCGCAAAACGGCCCGAACCACCAAGGACCCGGCGCAGATGTGACTCACATGTGCCCCACAGTGACTCGCGCCGTGATCCGCCGACTACCGAAACAGGTAAAGTCGCAGGTCACATGGGTGGGGCGCCAAGGATTCGAACCCTGAACCTACGGATTAAAGGCGCGATCTCTACGGTCTGGACGGTGCATCGCAGATACCTACGGTTGGCCCGGGAGGGCATCCAACCCGGGGGCGGCTGACGGCCTCGTTGCCACTGTTGTAAGTGTTGCCATTGCCGTTGGGGATGTCGCTCACCTCGCCGGCAGCCGAATTGGCGACATTCGAGGAAGTGGGTGGAGTCCGCACTCGAACGGGTCCCCAAAGCGCGCACCTCGAAGGGCACGCGCGTGTGCCGGGAGCCGCCCCTGGGGTCGCGGCGGCCTGGGTAAGTGAGCGATTTCTGCCGCGATCGATGGGTGGGTTTGGTGGCATTTCAAGGGGTACGCCCAACTTGAACTGCCGCGGCCTGGATCACGGGTGACGCGGTCAACCTGATCTCGCTCGGCCGGCCAGCGCCCACGAGGGCGAGCGCATTCGGCGGCGGCCCGTCGGTGTCACCGGCGTCGCCGCCGGGATCACGGTGGTGGACCGAGATCTGCTCTCTGCTGGTGGTGCGAGGCACACGCAGAGGAGAACTCATGGAACTGACGGCCACGACGACCATTCGCAAACCCGTATCGGAGGTCTACGCGTTCTGGCGCGATCTGGAGAACCTGCCGACGTTCATGGCGCATCTCGAGGAGGTCCGTACCACCGGTGACCGTACGAGCCACTGGGTCGCCAACGCCCCGTTCGGCAAGGACGTCCAGTGGGACGCGGAGATCCTCGACGAGACGCCCGGCGAGAAGATCGGGTGGCGGTCGATCGGCGACGCCGACGTGCCGAACGCCGGCACGGTCCGGTTCGTGCCGGCCCCGGACGGTGTGAGCACTGAGGTGCACATCAGCCTGGTGTACGACATTCCGGGCGGCACGATCGGCAAGGCGGTCGCCAAGTACTTCGGCGAGGAACCGCACCAGCAACTCGACGACGACCTGCGCCGGCTCAAGCAGGTCCTGGAGACCGGTGAGGTGGTCCGGTCGGACGGCGCCCCGTGGGGCAAGCGGGCCCGCGAGGAGTTCCCGCAGCGTCCGGCGCAGCCGTTGTCGGACGCCGAGTTCGCGAAGGGGGCGGAGGCATGAGGGCGAACACCTGGGCGGGCCGCAACAAGGTCGAGGTCCGTGACGTGCCGGACCCGAGGATCCTGAACAGGCGCGACGCCATCGTACGGATCACCTCCACCGCGATCTGCGGTTCGGACCTGCACCTGGTCGACGGGTACGTGCCCACGATGCAGGACGGCGACGTCATGGGCCACGAGTTCATGGGCGAGGTGGTCGAGGTCGGCCCTGGCGTCGATCCGGAGCGGCTGCGCGTCGGGGACCGGGTCGTCGTGCCGTTCCCGATCGCCTGCGGCGCGTGCGGCGCCTGTGCCGCCGAGCTGTACTCCTGCTGCGAGAACACCAATCCCAACGCCGGGATCGCGGAGAAGATGTTCGGTCACCCGGTCGCCGGGATCTTCGGCTATTCGCATCTGACCGGCGGCTTCGCGGGCGGTCAGGCGCAGTACGCGCGGGTGCCGTTCGCCGACGTCGGCCCGCTCAAGATCGAGTCCGATGTGGCCGACGAGCAGGTGCTGTTCCTGTCCGACATCCTGCCCACCGGCTACATGGGCGCCGAGATGTGCGACATCCAGCCCAGCGACGTGGTGGCCGTGTGGGGGGCCGGCCCGGTCGGCCAGTTCGCCATGGACAGCGCCCGGGTACTCGGCGCCGCCAAGGTCATCGCCATCGACAAGGAGCCCTACCGGCTGGAGATGGCCGAACGGGCGGGCCACACGCCGGTGAACTTCGACGAGGTCGACGTGAGGTCGCGGCTGCTCGAACTGACCGGAGGCCGGGGACCGGACAAGTGCATCGACGCCGTCGGCCTGGAGGCCACCCACGGCAGCGCCCACATCGCCACCTACGACCGCGTCAAGCAGGCCGTACGGGCGGAGAGCGACCGTCCGCACGCGCTGCGCCAGGCGATCATGTCGTGCCGCAGCGGCGGCGTGGTCTCGGTGATCGGCGTCTACGGAGGTCTGGTGGACAAGTTCCCGGCCGGCGCGTGGATGAACCGGGCGCTGACCCTGCGTACCGGGCAGTGCCACGTGCAGCGCTACATGAAGCCGCTGCTGGGGCGCATCGAGCGCGGGGAGATCGACCCGACCCGGATCATCACCCACAGGCTGCCGCTCGACGACGCGGAGCGCGGCTTCGAGCTCTTCAAGAACAAGCAGGACCACTGCGAGAAGGTCGTGCTCAAACCCTGACGGCGGCCGAGCGGCCGGTCCCCATCCGGGGGGCCGGCCGCTGTGGCTCAGTTGAGCTGGTCGGGGTGGATGACGACCTTGGTCCAGCCGGGATCCCGCCGGTCGAAGTGCTCGTAGCCACCCGGTGCGTCGTCCAGGTTCAGTTCATGTGAGACGACCCAGGACGGCCGGGCCTTCCCCGCGTGGATGAGCCTGGAGAGCTTCCGGTTGTAGTTCTTCACGTTGCACTGGCCGTTGCCGATCATCTGGCCCTTGAACCAGAACATCCCGTAGTCGAAGGCGACCTCGCCCTGCTTGAAGAGATCGTCCGGGCTGCCGGGGTCCGACGGGATGTAGACGCCCACGACGCCGATGGTCCCGGTGAACTTGACCGATTTGACGAGGTTGTTGAGCGTCATGTTGGGGTGCTCGTGCCCCTGCGGGTCGTGCGCCTGGTAACCCACGCACTCGCAACCCCGGTCGGCGCCCAGGCCGTCGGTGAGCTCCATGACCTGGTCGACCGGTGACGCCTTGGAGTCGTCGATCGCGATCGCGCCGATCTCCTCGGCTTTGGTGAGCCGGTCGGGGTGGCGGTCGACGACCATGACCTTGCTCGCGCTCTTGAGCGTGGCGGAGTAGGCCGCCATCAGCCCCACGGGCCCGGCTCCGTAGATCACGACTGTGTCGCCCGCCTCCACCTGGGCGAGTTGGGTCGCGTGCCAGCCGGTCGGCCAGATGTCGGCGAGCATCACGTAGTCGTTCTGCTTCTCCCGTGCGTCCTCCGGGAGGACGAGGCAGTTGACGTCGCCGAACGGCACCCGCAACAGCTCGGCCTGGCCGCCGCTGTAGGGCCCCATGTCCGCGAAACCGTAGGCCGCTCCGGCCATGCCCGGCTCGGGATTGGTGGTGAGGCAGTAGGCCGTCAGGCCCTTCTCGCAGTTCTCACAGAAGCCGCACGAGACGTTGAACGGCATGCAGACCACGTCGCCGACGCGGACGTTGTGGACGGCCGACCCGATCTCGACCACCTCGCCGAGGTTCTCGTGGCCGAGGATCCGGCCTGTCTCGAAGTCGGTCCTGCCTTCGTACATGTGCAGGTCCGACCCGCAGATGTTGGTCGTGGTGATGCGGACCAGGACGTCGGTGGGCTGCTCGATGCGGGCGTCAGGGACCTGCTCGACGTCGACCTGTCGAGGTCCGTTGTATACGACTGCTTTCATGATTTCCTCGCATGCAGTTGTTTTGCGAAGGATCGCCTTGCCCATGCGCCGTGCAGCAGGTCAATGGTTCATTCCTTCTTCCTCATTCGCCGGCGGGACATCAGAGCAGCAGGTCGAAGACGCTCATCGTGCGCTCCCACTGCTCGGTCGCGGGGTTCTTCACGTCCGGATCCACGATCTTGAGAGTTTGAGCCAGTGCCACTGACAGGCCGCCGACGATCTCGGGCAGGCGGCCGACGGTCTCCTCGCCGATCGACAGGTCCAGCGGAGGCAGTTTGGCGAGCTGCTCCAGGATGGGTTTCAGCTCGATGTCCTCGTCGAGGCTCCGGAACCGGTGGATGCTCTCCTGGAGGCCCTTGGTGACGGGTAGATCGGAGGGTTCGATGACGTCGCGACGGTTCGCCTTGGCGTGGGCCTGGCCCATCACCAGGAGATCGTGGACCTTGTCGTTCACGAAGTCGCCGTAGCGCCGGAGGTCGTTCTTGTCGACGTCGACACCTGCGGCGCTGCGGAAGAACCGTTCGAATCTCGGCACCGCCATGAGAACCATGGAGGTCTCCTTCCTTCCGGCCCGGAGTCACTCTCCGGCCTGGAGATAGTCGTGGATCAGCCGTACGGCCATGGCGCCTTCGCCGACCGCCGCGGCCACCCGCTTGACCGAGCCGCTCCGCACGTCCCCGGCCGCGAACACGCCCGCCCTGCTCGTCTCCAGCGGGAACGGCCGACCGGCGGAGTCGGGCGTGTCCTGCCTGCCGGACCGGGTGGCGTCCGCGCCCGTCAGGATGTAGCCCTTCGGGTCGAGCGCGATCTCGTCGGCCAGCCAGGTGGTGTACGGCTCCGCGCCGATGAAGATGAACATCGCGCGGGCCTCGATCGTGGAACGCTCGCCGGTGCGGTTGTTCTCGGCGCTGACCGCGGTGAGCTTCTCCTCGCCGATCAGCTCCCGGACCTCGGTGTTCAGCATGATCTGGATCCGGGGGTGCCGTTCGATCTCGACGGCCAGGTAGCGGGACATGCTCCTGGACAGCGCGTCCTCCCGCACGAGCAGCCGGACACCGGCGGCGTGCCGGGCCAGGAACAGGGCGGCCTGACCGGCCGAGTTGCCTCCGCCCACGACGACGATCGGGTCCCGCTCGCACATCTGGGCTTCGAACATGGTCGCCGCGTAGTAGACGCTCGTGGACTCGAACCTTTCCAGGTTCGGGACGTCGAGCCGCCGATAGCGGACGCCGGTCGCGATGATCAGGGTGCGCGCGTGGATCGCGCCGCCGTCCCGGACGGTGACGACGTGATCATCCGCGTCGAGGTGCAGTCCGCATGCCTGTGCGGGGACGAGGAGCCGCGCCCCGAACTTGTCGGCCTGGATCACCGACCGCTCCGCCAGTTCGCCGCCGGATATCCCGGCCGGGAAGCCGAGGTAGTTCTCGATCCGGGAGGAGGTGCCCGCCTGGCCGCCCGTCGCGACGTTCTCCAGGGCCAGCGTCGCGAGGCCCTCCGACGCCCCGTAGACCGCCGCCGCCAGGCCCGCCGGTCCGGCCCCGACGACGAGCAGGTCGCATCGGGCCTGCCGCACCCGTGGCGCGGGGAGCCCGATCGCCCGGGCCAGCTCCGTGGTGCTGGGGTTGCGGAGCACCGTCTCGCCGCGCAAGATCACGACCGGGGTCTCCTCCGGGGTGACGTCCATGCTCCGCAGGAACCGCTCCGCCTCGTGGTCCTGCTCGAGGTCGATCCACCGGTGCGGCAGCCGGTTGCGCGCCGCGAACTCGCGCAGCCGTCGGGAGTCGGCCGAGAAGCAGGAACCGATGATGCGGAATCCGGCCCCCAGTCCGATGAGCATCGTGCGGCGGATGAGGTAGGCCCGCAGGATCAGGTCGCCGAGTTCCGGATTCCCGGCGACCAGGCGGCGGAGCGCGTCCGCCGGCACGGCGAGGACCTCGCCGTCCTCGGCCACCACGCCGGTGACGAAGCCCACCTGGCCGGTGAGGACGTTGAGCTCTCCCAGGAACCGGCCTGCCCCGTGGACGCCGATCACCCGGTTGTCTCCTCCGAATCCCTCGACCGTCGCGACCTTGCCGGCCAGGACGGCGAAGAATTCGGCGCACGGAAGACCTTCGGCGTACAGGACCTCGTTCTGGCGGACCCGGCGCCGCTCACCGTGCGGGGCCAGCGCCTGGAGCTGCGCGTCGCTCAGCCTCGGGTAGGCCCCCTGCGGGTCCGGCGTCTCTCGGAGTTCAGGTGGCCGGCGCATGGTCAGACCTCCGGATTCTCATACGCCACCGAGAGTGTGCCGCCGGTCATCCCGACCCGGATGACCGCGCCGTCGTGGACGTCGCCGGCGACCAGGGCGCGGGCGACGCGGGTCTCGACCTCGCGGGCGATGAAACGGCGCAGCGGACGTGCGCCGTAGACGGGGTCGAAGCCCTGCTCGGCGATGAAGCGCACGGCATCGGGTGTGACCTCCAGCGTCATCCCGCGTTCGGTGAGCCGGCTCCTGATCTCGGTGAACATCAGTGCCACGATCTGCTCGATCTCCGGCTCGGTGAGCGGTTTGAACAGCACGATGTCGTCGATCCGGTTGAGGAACTCGGGCCGGAACCGTGCGCGCAGTTCGGCCATCACCATCTCGCGGACCTCGGGGTCGATCTCGCCCGCCGGGCCGGCCTTCTCGCTCAGGAAGTGCGAGCCGATGTTGGACGTCATGATGATCACGGTGTTGCGGAAGTCGACCGTACGGCCCTGGGCGTCGGTGAGCCGTCCGTCGTCGAGCACCTGCAGCAGCGTGTTGAAGACGTCCGTGTGCGCCTTCTCGATCTCGTCGAACAGCACGACCGAGTACGGCTTGCGCCGGACGGCCTCGGTGAGCTGGCCGCCCTCCTCGTAGCCGATGTATCCGGGCGGGGCGCCGACCAGCCGGCTGACCGTGTGGCGCTCCTGGTACTCGCTCATGTCGACGCGGACGATGTTGTCCTGGGTGTCGAACAACGCCTCGGCGAGGGTCTTGGCCAGTTCGGTCTTCCCGACGCCGGTCGGGCCGAGGAAGACGAACGAGCCGATGGGCCGGCGCGGGTCCTTGATCCCGGAACGCGCCCGGATGATCGCGTCGGCGACCGCCTGCACGGCCTCGTCCTGACCGATGACGCGCTCGTGCAGGATCTGGTCGAGGTGCAGCAGTTTGCCCCGCTCGCCCTCCTGGAGCCTGCTGACCGGGATGCCGGTCCAGCGGGACACGATTCCGGCGATCTCCTCTTCCGTCACGACCTCACGGAGCAGCCGTCCCGCACCCTGCTTGGATTCCAGCTGCGTCTCCGCGACCTCCAGCTTGCGTTCCAGCTCGGGGAGCCTGCCGTGCATCAGCTCGGCGGCGCGGTTCAGGTCGTACACGCGCTCGGCCTGTTCGGCCTCACGCCGGACCATCTCGATCTCCTGGCGCAGTTGCTGCACCTTGTGCAGGGCGTGCCGCTCGGCCTCCCACTGGGCGCGCATGGCGTCGGCCTGGGCGCGCACGTCGGCGAGCTCGGCGCGCAGCGCCTCCAGGCGGGTCCGGCTCGCCGGGTCGTCCTCGTCGGCGAGGGCCGCCTCCTCGATCTCCAGGCGCATCACCCGGCGTGTGAGTTCGTCCAGCTCGGCCGGCATGGAGTCGATCTCCGTACGGAGCATCGCGCACGCCTCGTCGACCAGGTCGATCGCCTTGTCGGGCAGGAAGCGGTCGCTGATGTAGCGATGGCTCAGCACGACCGACGCGACGACGGCGTTGTCGGCGATCTTCACGCCGTGGAAGACCTCAAGGCGCTCGCGCAGGCCGCGCAGGATGGAGACGGAGTCCTCCACCGACGGCTCGTCCACGAAGACGGGCTGGAAGCGGCGCTCCAGCGCGGCGTCCTTCTCGATGTGCTTGCGGTATTCGGTGACCGTCGTGGCGCCGATCATGTGGAGTTCCCCGCGGGCCAGCATCGGCTTCAGCATGTTCCCCGCGTCCATGGAGCCCTCGGCCGCGCCCGCGCCGACGACGTTGTGGACCTCGTCGACGAACAGCAGGATCCGGCCTTCCGCCGAGGTGACCTCGGTCAGCACGGCCTTGAGGCGTTCCTCGAACTCGCCGCGGTATTTCGCCCCCGCGACGAGGGCGCCCACGTCGAGACTGAAGATCGTCTTGTCCTTCAGGCCCTCTGGGACGTCACCCCGGGCGATGCGCTGGGCGAGGCCCTCGACGATCGCGGTCTTGCCGACGCCCGGATCGCCGATGAGAACGGGATTGTTCTTGGTCTTGCGCGACAGGATCTGCACGACCCTGCGGATCTCGCCGTCGCGGCCGATCACCGGGTCGAGTTTGTCCGCCCTGGCGGCGGCCACCAGGTCGCGACCGTACTTCTCCAGGGCCTCGTAGGCGACCTCGGGGGTGGCGGAGGTCACGCGCTGGTTGCCGCGCACCTGCGTGAGGACCTCCAGGAAACGCTCGCGGTTCAGCCCGTGCGCTCTGAGCAGCCGTCCGGCCGAGGTGTCCGGCCCTTCGTCGAGCAGCGCCAGCAGCAGATGCTCGACCGAGACGTACTCGTCCCTCAGCCTCCTGGCCTCCCGATCGGCCGCCTCCAGCAGGCGGGACAGCCGCTGGGTCAGGTACACCTGGCCGGGTGCGGCGCCGGGACCGGTCACGCGGGGCCGACGTTCCAGCTCGGCCTCCACCTCCAGCGCCAACTTGTCCGCGTCGGCGCCGGCGGCCGAGAGCAGGCGGGGGGCCAGCCCCTGTGGCTGGTCCAGCAACGCGGACAGGAGATGCTCGCCGTCGACCTCGGTGTGGCCGAAGCGGGTCGCCTTGGTCTGGGCGCCCTGCAGGGCCTCCTGCGACTTCTGAGTAAGGCGGTTCACGTCCACGGCGTGCCTCCCGGAGTTCTCGTGCGGGTCCGCAGAGCCGCTTCGAGCTCCGCGATGCGATCGAGCAGGTCCGCCACCAGGCCCAGAGAGGCGTAGTTGACAGCCAGTTGCGTGTGCAGCCGCTGGAGGCGCCCGGCGGCGGCGAGCTGGGAGGGCGGGAAGCACAGGTCCCCCGCCGGGTCGCGGAAGGCGTCGATCAGGCCGAGCGTGACCAGGCGGCGCACCAACTCCGGATGCAGACCGGTCGCCCGCGCGAAGGATTCCAGGCCCAGGCGTGGCAGCCGGACAAGCGGATGGCTCATGGCCGGGTCCTCCCTTCCGATTCGGCGCGCGGGTCGAAGCCGGAGACGTCGGCCAGCCGCTCATAGAGGCGGCGCTCCTCGGCGCTCAGCGTGCGGGGGACCATGACCCGGACCTCGGCGAACAGGTCCCCGGGAGCGCCGCGGGGATGGGGCATGCCCTGCCCCCGCAGGCGCAGGCGGCGTCCGGAGGAGGAACCGGGCGGCACCTTGACCTTCGCCTCGCCACCGGGGGTCTCGACCGCCACGGTCGCGCCCAGCGCGGCCTCCGACGGGGTGAGGGGAAGCTGGACATGGATGTCCCGTCCCTCGACGCGGTAGCGGGGATGATCAGTGATTCGCGCGATCAGATAGAGGTCGCCCCTCTTCGCGCCGCCGGCGCTCTCGCCGCCCTGATCCGCGAGCCGGATCCGTTGCCCGTCCCGGACGCCCCGGGGGATCGTGACCTCCAGCGTCCGGGAACCTCCGGCGCGGGGCAGGGTGATCGTGCGGCGGCCGCCGCGGTAGGCCTCCTCGACCGTCAGCGGCAGCTCGGCCTCCTGGTCGGCGCCGGGCATCGGCCCCCAGCCGCGGCCCGCGCGTCCTGCGCGACCTCCGAACATGCCGCCGAACAGGTCCTCGAAGTCGACGCCCTCCCCGGTCTCGAACCGGACCTCCTGCCCGGCCGGACCGCGTGCCCATCCGGCCCGGCCCCCCGTGCCCGCCCCGGCTCGGGCCCGGGCGTACGCCGCCGGGTCCACTCCCTCGGGCACCTGCCGGAAGTCCCGGCCGAACGCGTCGTAGCGCCGCCGGGTCTCCGGATCGGACAGCACCTCGTAGGCCTCCGACACCTCCTTGAAGCGGTCCTCGGCGCTCGGGTCCTTGTTGACGTCGGGATGATAGGAGCGCGCGAGCTTGCGGTAGGCCCGCTGGATCTCCTCGCGGCCGGCCGTTCGCGGCACCCCGAGGATCTCGTAGAAGTCGCGATCGGCCATCAGTCCTCCGCCTTGGTCGACACGACGACCGACGCGGGGCGCAACTGGTCGGGGCCCTCGCCGTAGCCGGGCCGTACGACCGCGACGACCGTGCCCGGCTCGGCCTCCGGGTCCTCCACCGTGCTCACGGCCTCGTGCCTGGCGGGGTCGAACCGGGCCCCGAGCTCCTCGACGCGCGGGAAGCCCAGCCGCGCGAGCACGGCCACCGCCTGGTCGCGGACGGCCCGGACGCCCTCGATCACCGCGCTGGTGTCGCCGTCGGCGTGCCGCAGTGCCAGTTCGAGGTTGTCGACGACCGGCAGCCACTCCGCGGCGACCCTGGCCCGTTCGTCGAGCCGCTGCCTGGCGAGGTCCCGGGCCGTCCGCTTACGGAGGTTGTCGAGCTCCGCGGTCGCGCGTAGCCACCGGTCGTGCAGCTCCTCCAGCCGGGCGTCCGTGTCGGCCCCCGTTTCGGTGTCCTCACGGGGAGCGCCGGTTTCGGCCTCCATGGCCTCGGCCGTCGGAACCTGACCCTGACGTGGATCTCTGTCCTTGTCGGTCATGTCACTCCGGCCTGGTGAACTCAGCGTCGATCACGTCGTCGTCCGGCCCGCCCGCGCCGGGCTGCCCCGGCTGCTGCCCGGGTTGTCCCGGCTGAGCGCCGGCGCCCAGTGCGTGGAAGACCTGCTGGAGCTCTCCGGCCAGGACGCGCAGCCGATCGGCGGGCCCCTCCTCCTTGATGGCCTGGCGGGCGTCGGCGATCAACTGTTCCGCGCGGGCCTTCTCGTGCACCGGGACGGCGTCCCCGAGCTCGGACAGGCGCCGCTCCACCTGGTAGGCGACCGAGTCCAGCTCGTTGCGGGCGTCGACCGCCTCGCGGAGAGCGACGTCGTCGGCGCGGTGTCGCTCGGCGTCGGCGATCATCCGGTCGATCTCGCTGGTGTCCAGGTTGGAGCTCTCGCTGATCGTGATGCGCTGCTCGGCTCCGGTGTCCTTGTCCTTGGCGGTCACGTTGAGGATGCCGTTCGCGTCGATGTCGAAGGTGACCTCGACCTGCGGCACCCCGCGTGGCGCGGGCCGGATGTTCTCCAGGCGGAACCGGCCGAGCACCCGGTTGTCGGCGGCGCGTTCCCGCTCGCCCTGCAGGATGACCACGTCGACGGCCGACTGGTTGTCCTCGGCGGTACTGAAGATCTCGGTCCGGCGGGCCGGGATCGTGGTGTTCCGTTCGATGACCTTCGTCATGAGACCGCCGAGCGTCTCCACTCCGAGCGAGAGCGGGGTGACGTCGAGCAGCACGACGTCCTTGACCTCGCCCCTGATGACGGCCGCCTGCACCGCCGCACCGAGCGCCACGACCTCGTCGGGGTTGACCGTCATGTTGGGGTCCTTGCCCGTCATGCGGCGCACCGTCTGCTGCACCGCGGGCATGCGGGTGGATCCGCCGACCAGGATCACCTCGTCGAGATCGGCCGAGGTCAGCTTGGCGTCGCCCATGGCCTGCTCGACCGGGCCCTTGACCCGCTCGATCAGGTCGGTGGTGATCTGCTCGAACGTGGACCGCATCAGCGTGGTGTTCAGGTGCTTGGGCCCGTTCGCGTCCGCCGTGATGAACGGGAGGCTGATCTGGGTCTGGCTGACGGCCGACAGCTCAACCTTGGCCTTCTCGGCCGCCTCGAAGAGCCGCTGCAGGGCCTGGGGGTCGGCGCGCAGGTCGATGCCGTCCTGACGCTGGAACTCGTCGGCCAGGTGGTCCACGATCCGGCGGTCGAAGTCGTCGCCGCCCAGATGGGTGTCCCCAGCCGTGGCGCGGACCTCGATCACGCCATCGCCGATGTCGAGAATGCTGACGTCGAAGGTCCCGCCGCCCAAGTCGAAGACGAGGACGGTCTCGCTGCCCTTCTTGTCCAGGCCGTAGGCCAGAGCCGCCGCGGTCGGCTCGTTGATGATGCGCAGGACCTCCACGCCGGCGATCTTCCCGGCGTCCTTTGTGGCCTGCCGCTGGGCGTCGTTGAAGTAGGCGGGCACGGTGATGACGGCCTCGGTGACCTTCTCGCCCAGGAACTTCGCCGCGTCGGCCACCAGCTTCCTCAGCACGAACGCCGAGATCTCCTCCGGCGCGTACTGCCTGTCCTTGACCTTGAACCGCACGGCCCCGTCGGGACCTGCCGCGACGTCGAACGAGACCGCCTTGGTCTCGTCGCGAACCTCCTCGAAGCGCCGGCCCATGAACCGCTTGGCCGAGTAGATCGTCCCCTTCGGATTCAGGATCGCCTGACGGCGGGCCATCTGGCCGACCAGGACCTCACCCTGGTCGGTGAAACCAACCACCGACGGTGTGGTCCGCGACCCCTCGGCGTTCGGGATGACCGTTGGATGGCCGTCCTCGGTCGTCGCGATCACGGAGTTCGTCGTGCCCAGATCGATGCCCACTGCCTTCGCCATCGCCATGTCCCCTCACGGTTCCGCGTGGTCTGGCCCATCCCTGCCGGGTTTCGCTGATCTCGGCCGCAATGCGCCGTCGGACTTCCCAGCCAGAAGGTCGAACACGACTCCGCGACCGTCTGCACCGGCCTATCTGAATTTGTCGTGAAGCGGATTTCGCACTCGCCTGCCGGCGACGATCGCGGGCGGCGATGCGAACGCCCTGCGCTGAACGCCGTAGCCGATCGCCACTCCAAATCACGATCGCGGAGCCCAGCGTCCACCACGACCAAAGGCTGACGAACAACAGGCTGATCAGCGGTCGGTGAGCCACCGAGAAGCCTCGGTCACGCGCCGTCAGCCATAGCCCTAAGATCAACCCCCGGTCTGAATCGCTATAGATCCAGTCAATGGGTCCGGGTGGCTGCCTGAAACCCCCAGATATCCATTTTTGGATCAAACAAGCAGGGAGGGCAGGCTCGGCTTTCTCCGCGTGGGGGCGGCGGCCCGGCCCGCGAGCCGTCGGCTGTCAGCCACCGGTGCAAGATCTGCAATCGAGGTGTTGAGGTTGCGGGTGAAAGTCGCGGAAGCCTGGCCAAGCGTTCTTCATCTCTGCGGATGACTCGGCGAAATAGACGATGCCCGGCACGAGCTGGTCGAGTTCCTGGTGGAAGACCACAGGGGGCTGACGCCGTACGGCCCAGCCCTCTGGCGTTTGGGTCGTCCAGACATGCCGAAGACGTCTTCGCAGATGTCCCGAGGCATCCGTTGACGGCACCTGTGAGTGGCTACTGCTTGACGTGGCTGGTGGCCCAGACCAGATGTTCGCAGCGCCTCGTGACACCCCTGATTCCAAAGATGGTGCTGTTCCCCCCACAGCCACACTCGGCTCCGTTGGCGTCGGCAGCGGCGTGGATGCCGAGGATCGGGGCCGCGCTTTCGGCCTCGACGTACAGGTTGTCGGCCTGTTGACACAGGCCACGATGTGCCAGCGGTCCTACGACACACGGACGCTCCCGGCGGAGGTGGCATGACCCCATCTCGGGCCGGGTTCGACAGACACGGCAGACGTAACAGACGCGGCGGTTGTCGCGGTGAGGACAGGAGAGAGGGTGAACGCGCGAACAAGCACAACGATCCGTTCCAGGAGGGTCGCCGAAACGGCTGCCCTCCTGCACGAAGTTCCCCCCGGACCTTGGCGCTTAGACCAGGGCTTGGCCCTCAGCTGACCTGTCTAGGGAGGAAGGATGCTGCCGGGCCCGCTTACGCGGGGTGTTCTGTGGACGTGATCTACGTTCGGCTTGACGTGAATGCCCTTAGCGATGTTCCCACTCCGGGGAGGTACCAATGAGCAACCGGCGAGCAAACACGTCGATCCCGCCTCGCCGTCGAGATTCCCCAACAGGGACAAAGTCAACGGTCAAACCGGGACAAGAGTGGGGCGCCAGGGATTCGAACCCTGAACCTACGGATTAAAAGTTGGCGGGTTCCGTGCCGTCAGCTATCGCGGCGTGCCGAGTCCTACCGTTTTGCCCGCTCTCATCCCTGAGTTAGTGCCGGTCGGTGGTGGCCCGTGCCGCGTCATATCGCATGCCAATGAGCAACCGCCGAGCAACCGTGAACTACCCGATCGGGCTTTACCGAACCGCAGGGACGCGACCTTACCCCATCCTTACTCTGAATTGACGATCCCGACACGCTTGCCGAGGCGCCACATCGTGGG
>NZ_BBXE01000023.1 GCF_001570565.1 Herbidospora yilanensis
GCTCCACTTGAGCGTGTGGCCCGAGTAGGCGTGGTTGCCGTCCGGGTGCTTGCCGCTCGGGTAGCCGAAGACGTAGACCGACTGGCCGACCTTCTGGTTGTACGCGAGGCCCTGGCCACCGACGTTGTCGCCGAGACGGCCAGCGTCCACGAACTTCCAGACGAAGTAGACGTAGACGTCGTCCTTCTCGCCCGGCTTGTCCACGATCTTCCACTTGAACGTGTCACCCTTGAAGGTGTCCCAGCCCCAGTACTGGTCGTAGACCTCCTTGGAGACCTTCTGCCAGCCACCGAGGTCGTTCCAGCCCTCGCCGCCCCCAGCGATGGGGGAAGGCGTCTTGCCGCCGAAGGCGGGGCCGTCGTGCGGGGCCTTCAGACCGTTGTACACGGTGACGAACGCGTAGTTGCGGTCGCCGTCCTCGTACACGTCGAAGTCGTAGTGGGTGAAGGCCTGCTTACCCACGTAGATGCCCCACGGGGTCTTGCCCTGGTAGTAACCGGGGACGAAGATCCAGTTGTTCAGGGTCGCCTTGTTGGACACGACGTCGTAGACGCAGTGGCCGGCGGTCGCGACAAGGTTCTTGTACGCGGCCTGAACGGAGGTGGCGGTGCACCAGTGCGGCTCACCGTTCGCACCGGTGAAGAACACCTTGCCCGTGGTCTTGGGCAGGTTGACGTTCTTCGAGGTGCTGGTGACCTTCTTCTCGTCACCGATGGCGGGAACGATCCCCGGCTTGGTGTCGGCGGTCGGGCCACCGGTCGAGACGTGCTTCCCGACGACCTGGGTCTCCACGTCGTAGGGGGTCGCGCCCACGAGGTTGGCGGCCTTGTTGGCCGTCCAGTAGGCGACGATGTTCTGCGCCGCGATGCCGGTGGAGGCCAGCGGGGTGCTGGCGACGTCACCGGCGGCGGAAGCCGGCTGGGTGACGAGGGCGGAGGCCAGCAGGCCCGCCGCCACGCCACCGAGGGCGAGAGTGCGCTTCATGGGGGAACTCCTTGGTCTGTACGTGGGCCGCATCTTGCGTCCCATGCGTCAGGAAAGGGATGAGTGGACCTTACAGCCGCGATCTTCGGTGACTGAAGTGATCCGTGAGTCTTGTTGATCACCCTGAGTGACGGAGATCTGTCCGTGATGTTGATGACCTGGTGTTGACAGATCTGTCAATGCGACCAAAGGGATGGAAGCGCAGCTCCGATGCCATCGAGATGTGACCGGCGAATGGCGTAGGGAACCACAGGTTGCTGAGAAGACACTGGGAATGTGATGCGAATCACATCGAATCAGTGGAACCGGTCGCGAACGGCAAAGGGCCCGGTCCAATCGACCGGGCCCTCGACCGTGGAGACGACTACGCGATCGAGCCGCTCCACACGTTGGCGGCGGCCTTGTAGACGCCGTAGGTCTCGCCGTCGAAGTAGGCCGAGACGCTCGTGTCGATGCGCCTGTTGCCGTCGGTGTCGGACACCCCGCTGGTCAGGCCGTTCAGGTAGCCGAGGCGGCGGGCGCTCTTGTACTGCGACAACCACGCCGAGCCCAGCGAGCCCTGGCCGGTGAACGACGACTTCACGCCGATCAGCTCCTCGGCCTTCACGGCCGACGCCTTGGCCTTGAACGTCTTGCCGTAGCTCCACTTGAGCGTGTGGCCGGTGTAGGCGTGGTTGCCGTCCGGGTGGGAGCCGCTCGGGTAGCCGAAGACGTAGACGTTCGTGCCGACCTTCTGGTTGTAGGCCAGGCCCTGGCCGCCGACGTTGTCGCCGAGGCGGCCGGCGTCGGTGAAGCGGATCACGTAGTACTTGCCCTTGATCGGGCCGGGCGAGCGGATGGCCTTGCTGTAGGTCTCCCACTCGGACTTGGAGACTTCCTTGGTGTTCTCGGTCCGCATCCACTTGGCGAACTCGCTGCCCTTGGCGGGCAGGCCCGACGCCGGGGCCTTGAGGCCGTTGTAGACGGTGACGAACGCGTAGTTGCGGTCGCCGTCCTCGTAGACGTCGAAGTCGTAGTGGGTGTAGGCGGTCTTGCCGACGTAGATGCCCCAGGGGGTCTTGCCCTGGTAGTAGCCGGGCACGAAGACCCAGTAGTCGAGGGTGGCCTTGTTGGTCACCGTGTCGTAGACGCAGCTTCCGGCGGTGGCCACCAGGTTCTTGTACTTCGACTGCAGCGAGGTGGCGGTGCACCAGTGGGGCTTGCCGTCGCCGCCGCGGAAGAACACCTTGCCGGTGGTGCGGGGGAGGTTGACGTTCTTGGAGGAACCGCCCGACTTGGCCTCGTCGCCGATGGCGGGGACCGTTCCAGGCTTTCCGTCGGCCGCGGGGCCGCCGGTGGAGACGTGCTTGTTGACCTTGATGGTCGTCTCGGCGTTGTAGGGGGTCGAGCCGACCAGGTTGGCGTACCTGTTGGCGAACCAGTAGGCGACGACGTTCTTGGCCGCGAGCGAGGTCTTGGCCAGAGGGTCGCTCGCCACGTCGCCGGCCGCCGAGGCGGGCTGGGCGACGAGGGCGGAGGCCAGCAGGCCGGCTGCCACACCGGAGAGGGCGAGGGTGCGCTTCAAGGGTGCTCCATGCGTTGGTAAAGGGACCGTCAGGACGATATGCGGGATGTTCCGCGTGTCCAAAGCGGCTTCACCGGGCCTTTGGGGCCGTTGTGCACGCATCGTCGCAGGTGGGAACTTGACTGACGCCAGTCGGATCTTGGTCTAAATGTGACCCGAATCACATTTTTCCATGGCACCGAAATCCGTCTATGTACGTCTAATTCTCTCGCGCATGAAAAAAGGGCCCGGCCAGATGCGGCCGGGCCCCTCGTCGTCCTAGGCGATCGAACCCGACCACAGGTTCGCCGCGTGCTTGTAGATGCCGTAGGTCTCTCCGTCGAAGTAGGGCGAGAGGCTGACGTCGATGCGGTCGTTGCCGTCGGTGTCGGACACCGCGGCGGTGACGCCGTTCAGGTAACCCTTGCGGCTGGTGTTGCTGTACTTGTACATCCAGGCCGAGCCCGACGAGCCCTCGCCGGTGAAGCTGCACTTGACGCCGAGCAGCTCCTCCGCCTTGATGGCCGGCGCGGAGGCCGGGAACGTGGTCCCGTAGCACCACTTCTGGGTCTGGCCCGTGTAGGCGTGGTTGCCGTCGGGGTGTGACCCGCTCGGGTAGCCGAAGACGTAGTCCTTCACGTTCCTCTTCTGGTTGTACGCGAAGCCCTGGCCGCCCACGTTGTCGCCCAGGCGGCCCGCGTCGACGAACTTCCAGATGTAGTACTTCGAGCCGACCTTCTTCGTGTACTTGTCGACGATCCACGGGTAGGTGCCGTAGGAGCGGTACTTGTCCCACTCGCTCTTGGAGACCTTCTTCCAGTCGCCGTCGAGCGGGCCGCCGTCGTGCGGGGCCTTCAGGCCGTTGTAGACGGTGACGAAGGCGTAGTTGCGGTCGAAGTCCTCGTAGACGTCGAAGTCGTAGTGGGTGAAGGCCTGCTTGCCGACGTAGATGCCGTAGGGGGTCTTGCCCTGGTAGTAGGCCGGGACGAACACCCAGTACTTCATCGTGGCGGCGTTCGACTCGGTGTCGTAGACGCAGTGCCCGGCGGTGGCGACCAGGTTCTTGTACTTCGACTGGAGCGAGGTGGCGGTGCACCAGCGGGGGTTCTTGTCGGCGTCCAGGAAGAAGACCTTGCCGGTGGTGCGGGGCAGGTTGACGTTCTTGGACGAGGTGGAGCCCGCGCCGCCGATCGGGGAGACGAGGCCGGGCTTGCCGTCGGCGGACGGGCCGCCCTTCGACAGGTGCTTGGCGACGACCTTGGTCTCGACGTCGTAGGGGGTGGCGGCGTTCAGGTTGGCCTTCGACTGGCCGTACCAGAAGGCGACGACGTTCCAGGCGGCGATGCCGCTGCCGGCCAGCGGGTCGGACGCCTCGTCGGGAGTGGCGACGGCCGCGGACGGGACGGCCAGGGCCGCGCCGAGAAGGCCGGCGGTGGCGCCGAGGAGGGCGAGGTGCTTCGCTCGGGTTCGCATGGTGGTGCTCCTTCATTACAGAGGGTGTGCTGTGATGAAGGTAGGTTCGTGCGCTTTATCCCTGCTTTATTCGCGGTTGCAAGGCGCTTGCTCAGGCCGTGGCCTGCTTGGCGGCCTGCTGGTAGACCCGCGCGGTGATCGTGTTGAAGTAGGGGGAGGACGCCGCGTCGAGCTTGCCGTCGGCGTCGATGTTCCACGTCAGGCTGGTCACGCCGTTGAGGAACCCGGTCTTCTTCGCCGGATCCCAGCCGAGCACCCACGGGCCGCCGCTCGCGCCCGCCGTGAACGGGCACGGGTTCAGCAGGACGCCGTTCTCCAGGAGATAGGTGGGCGCCGTCGCGGCGGTGGCCCTGGTCGTGCCGGAACAGGACCGGACGACCTGGCCGTCGAAGGGGCGGCTGCCGTCGGGGTGGGCGCCGGCCGGGTAGCCGAACACCGACACCGGACGCGAGCGGCCCTTCGTCGAGGCGAACTGGAACGCGCCGACCTTGTCTTCGAGCCGGCCGCCCTGCACCCGCTGGTCGCCCTTCCAGGTGAAACCCCGGTAGACGGTCACGAAGGCGTAGTCGCGGTCGTAGTCGCCCGCGCCCGAGAAGTCTTCGTGCAGGTAGAGCGTGTGGCCGACGTAGATGCCCGCGTCGGTGGAGCCGCCCGCGTAGGACGGGATGAAGACCCAGTTCTCCACGGGCTTGTTCTGGCCCAGCGACCAGCCGCAGTGGCCGGCCGTGGCGACCAGGTTGCGGTTCTTGGAGTGGACGACCGAGCCGGAGCACCAGTACTCCTTGTCGCCCAGCTTGAAGAAGACCTTGCCGACCATCGGCTGCTGGGAGGGCGCGAGCGCGCGGGCCGAGGTCGTCGTCGTGCTCTGGCGGGAGAGCTCCGCCATCGAGGGGGCCTGCCGCGCCCCGGTGGCCGGCTTGGAGGCCGGGACGTAGGTGCTGGCCTCCTTCAGCCGCTCGGGCGTCCAGTAGGCGGCGACCTTCTGCATGTCTCCGCCGGTCGCCGCGAGGGGATAGGCCATGACGCCCTTGCCGAGGTGCCGCTCGGCCGGTGGCGCGGCCTCCTTGGCCGAGACCTCCATCAGGGGCGCCGTGGGCGGGGCCGCGATGGCGGGAACCGAGGTCGGCGTCCAGATCGAGAGGAGCGCGGCGGCACCCAGCGCGGCGGCGACGCCGCCCGCGGCAAGGGTGATCCGCCTGGTCATGGGGGCCTCTCGGGGGTCTCGTGACGGAGGTATCGATCGTAAGGGGTGATTTTTCCAGATCACCAGTGATCAGGCACAGGTTCTTGGCTGTCTCGTTATGAATTCGGGGGAACCGAACGGCCCTCTGACCCGTCCGAGTAGATCGGGCCGAAGCTACGGCCCGTGTAAAGGAAAGTGCCCGGGAGACGAAGAACGTCCCCCGGGCACCCGGTGCGAGGTCGTGTCACGCGGTCCAGCGGTTCGCCGCGACCTTGTAGACGTCGTAGGTCTCGCCGTTGAAGTAGGGCGAGGAGAGCCGGTCGTACCGGTCGTTGCCGTCGGTGTCCCAGGCGATGCTGTTGACGCCGTAGAGGTAGCCGGAACGGGTCTTGCTCTTGTAGTTCCAGAGCAGGGGGCCGCCGCTGGCGCCGGCGGTCATGCCGCACTTGATGCCGACGTGCTCCTGGACGTTGTACTTCGGCGCGGCCGGCATGGCGGCGGTCTGGCCGTAGCACCACTTCATCGTCTTGCCGCTGAACGGACGGTCGCCGTCGGGGTGCGGGCCGGCCGGGTAGCCGAACGAGAAGACGTTGGTCTTGGTGCTGCGGTTCCAGGTGAAGCCCTGGCCGCCGACGTTGTCGCCGAGGCGGCCGACGGAGGTCTTGACGAGCTTGTACTTGCCGTCGACCTTCTCCCAGCTCGCCTTGTAGCCGGAGGCGACGTTGACGAACGCGTAGTCGTAGTCGTAGTCCTCCTTGACCACGAAGTCGTCGTGCGCCTGGTACCAGGTGGCCGGGTAGATGCCGTAGGGCGCCTTGCCGTTCCACGCCTGCGTGCCATCCCAGTACGACGGGATGAACACCCAGTTGTCGTAGAAGCGGTTGCTGGCCGGGTCGTACACGCAGTGGCCGGCGGTGGCCACGACGTTGCGGAACTTGCCCTGGATCGAGGTGCCGGAGCAGTACTTCCAGCTCTTCGGGTCGAGCGGGTTCTTGCCGGGCAGGGTGAAGAACACCCGGCCGACCGTGTTGGGCAGGTTGACCTGCTTGCTGGCGGGCGTGCCCGCCTTCTCGCCGCCGATCGGCGGGACCACACCGGCCTTGCCGTCGGGCTCGGGGGTGCTCGGACGGCCCGAGCCCTTCACCGCGTTGCCCAGCTCCTCGGTGCGGTCCTTCGCGGCGCGGAGCCGGTCGGGGGTCCAGAACTGCGCCGCGGCGGCGGCCGTGGTGGGGGCCGCCTTCTGGGTCACGTCACTGGGGGCCGTGGCCGTGGCCGACGAGGCGGTGCCCACGGCGCCGAACGCGACCAGCGCGCCGGCGACGGGGATGGAGAGACGTCGTGCTCGGGAGATCATCGAAGTCCTTTCCCTTGGGACGAATTGAGGGTGCGTCCCAAATACGTGGAAACAGCTCCGAACGTTAATGACGCGATCGCGGTCAACGCCCTAGATATAACGAGAGGGCTGGGTCAATTGGCCTTACCGTTATTCATGCGCTGCCGTTATGAATGGCGTCCTCGCAGGTGATCCCTGGTTTGCCATTTCGGTTTACGTATTATTCGCGGCGGGTCTCAGTCCCTTTTGTCACTCTCGTAACAGGGATAGAGTAATGTTCTGCCATGATCGCAGTAACGGCTTCGCAGACCGATCCGAACGACCCGCTGAAGGGTCTGACCGTGGGCGAGCGGCCCGAGCCCGCCGTCCCCGACGGCTGGACGACGGTGACCGTCAGGGCCGCCTCGCTCAACCACCACGACCTGTTCACCCTGCGCGGGATCGGCATCAGCCCCGACCGGCTGCCGATGACGCTCGGCACGGACGCGGCCGGGGTCGACGAGGCGGGCAACGAGGTGATCGTGCACTCGGTCATCGGCACGCCGGTCAACGGCGACGAGACCCTCGATCCCCGGCGGACGCTGCTCTCCGAGCTCCACCAGGGCACCTTCGCGGAGAAGGTCGTGGTGCCCAAGCGGAACCTGGTGCCCAAACCCGCGGCTCTCTCGTTCGAGCACGCCGCCTGCCTGCCGACGGCCTGGCTGACCGCCTACCGGATGTTGTTCGAGAAGTCCGGGCTGGAGCCCGGATCGACGGTCCTGGTCCAGGGCGCGGGTGGGGGCGTGTCGACCGCGCTGATCACCCTGGGCCGGGCCGCCGGCTATCGCGTCTGGGCGACGAGCCGGTCGGAGGCCAAGCGGGGCAAGGCGCTGGAACTGGGCGCCGACCAGGTGTTCGAGACCGGCGGACGGCTGCCCGAGCGGGTCGACGCCGTGATGGAGAGCGTGGGGGAGGCGACCTGGGACCACTCGATCTCGTCGCTGCGGCCCGGCGGCCGGGTGGTGATCTGCGGCGCGACCAGCGGCATGGTCGCCCCCACCAAACTGGCCCAGGTCTTCTTCCTGCAGAAGCAGATCATCGGCTCGACCATGGGCACCCGCGACCAACTGGGCAGACTCGCGGTCTTCCTGGAGCAGACGGGTGTGCGCCCGCTGGTCGACCGGGTGCTCCCGCTGACCGAGGCCCGCGAGGGCGTGGCGGCCATGGCCGGGGGCGACGTGTTCGGGAAGATCGTCTTCACTCCCTAGGGCGGCCGGCCGACTCCCCGTGGCCGGGCGGTGCGGGCGCGGCCGGTCGGCGCCGGCCGCGGGGAGGTCCGGGGACGGCGGGCGGGGCCGGCCGGGCGGAGCCGTAACGGAACGACCGTGAACGGCGTGACGGGCCGCACCCGACGCACAGGTGAGCTCCACCCAGCGGAGATCAGCCGTCGGGGTCGAGGATCGACCGCAGGCGGGTCGCCGTGTCGTCGAGGACCGCCTTGCAGGCCGCCAGGTCGTCGTCGCCGAGCCTGGTGTCGGCCGCCTCCGAGCGGACGGCGGCCACGAAATCGGCCAGATACTGGCCGAGTTCCGCGTCGTTGGCCGTGGCCCGCTCGTCGTCGACCGTGCCGTTCGGGGGCGCCGGGAATCCCGTCATGGCCCACGTGTCGGTCCAGATGCGCTGCCACTCGCCCTTCCAGCGTTCCGACTCCGCCTTCCACTGCTGCTTCTGGCGGGACCATTCCGCCTTCTGCCGGTCGCGCTGGCGCTTCCACTCCTCGCGTGTGTCGCGGGCCGAGCCGGTCGTCTCCTGGTTGATGTTTCGGGCCATCGTGGTCAGTTCGTGGCGCAGGGAGCGCACGGTCTGGCGGACGTCCTCTTTGACCTCGCGGGCGATGTCCTGGACCGAGGCGGTGATCTCGCGTTCCAGGTCGGCGAGTTCGTCGAGGCGGGCGTTCAGTTCGGCGCGGCCCTTGTCGGTGAGGGTGAAGACCTTCTTGCCGTCGACGACCTCGTGGGTGACCAGGCCCTCCTCCTCCAGCCGCGCCAGGCGCGGGTAGATCGTGCCGGGGGAGGGGGAGTAGACGCCGAGGAAGCGGTCTTGGAGCAGGCGGATGACCTCGTAGCCGTGGCGGGGGCTCTCCTCCAGCAGTTTGAGCAGGTAGAGCCGGAGCCTGCCGTGGCCGAAGACGGGACTCATTCTGTTTCCTTACTGAGCAGGGTCACGCCGCCCGAGACGGTGGTCGCGCTGAGCGTGGCCATGCCACCGCCGAGACGACCGGTGAGGGTCTTGGTGCCGGGGTGGCCGTTGTACGTGAGACCCGGGAAGGCGGACTCCAGATTGCCCGACATCGAGCGGAAGGTCACGTCGCTGTCGGTGGCGCGCGGGAGCCGCACCCAGATCGAGCCCGAGACCGTGTTGAGCGTGACGTGGCCGGTCGGGCCGAGGGTCAGGTCGGCGGTGATGGCGCCGCTCACGGTGTTGCCGCGCAGGCGCCTCGGCACCCCGTCGGCGACGGTCAGCTCGCCCGAGACGCTGGTGAACGCCAGGTCGCCGGCGAGGGCGCGGCTCTCGACCGAGCCCGAGACGGTCTCGGCGTGGACGTCGCCGCTCACGCCGTCGAGGATGATGTCGCCCGTCACGCTGCGCACCCGGGTCTGCGTCTCGAAGCCGGCGATCACCGCCCCCGCGGAGATCACCCCCGCCTCCACCCGGCACGTCTTGGGGACCGTCAGGGTGATCACGCAGCTCCGCCCGCCACCCGAGCGCAACCAGCCGAGCACGCCCTCCCAGGTGAGGTCGCCGTAGGTGACGGTGAGCCGGCCGCCCTCCTGCTCGACGACGAGGGGGACGCTGCCGATCTCGCTGATCTCCAGGCCGGGCGGGCCGTCACTGGCCAGCACCGCGAGGTGACCGGCCACGATGCGCACGCTCAACCGGTCGACCGGATCGAACGTGAGCTGGTCGGGTTTGTCGATGGTCCATCTCGGCATGACGCCGCCCCTTCCACGAACTGCCTACAGACACGATATGTCGCGTTCGTGGAAAGTCAAGATGTATCGCGTTCAGTCCTCGTCGTCGTCGAGCCGGGCCAGCCAGGTCGCCAGGCGCTCGACCGGCGTCTCGAACTCGGGGTTGAGGTCGACGAACTCGCGCAGCCGCTCGGCCAGCCAGACCATCTGCACCTCCTCCTCGCCCCGGCGCTCGACCAGTTCCTCGATGCCCCTGTCGGTGAAGTACATGAAAGCTCCCGGAAACGGCGAGAGGCCCCCGCAGTGGAGGGCCTCCCGCTGGGTTGTGACGTCGTCTAACCGAAGATCTCGGTGATGATGGTGTGGAGTTCGTCGTCGTGGGTGCTGTGGGAACCGGCGGCCGGCGAGGAGTTCGCCGCCCGCGAGACCCGCCGCAGCCGCCGGCCGTTGAGCACCTCGGGCCGCTCGGTCATCTTCAGCGCCAGGTAGGGCCACGGGCCCATGTTGACCGGTTCGTCCTGCGCCCACACGAGCTCGACGTCGTCGGCGTAGCGGGCCAGCTCGGCCTTCAGCGGCTGCTCGGGGAACGGGAAGAGCCGCTCCATCCGGAGGATCGCCGTGTCGGTGTGGCCGCCCTTGTCCCGTGCGGCGGCCAGATCGTAGTAGATCTTGCCGGAGCACAGGACGACCTTCCGGACGCCCGCCGGGTCGACGGTGGTGTCACCGAGCACCGGCTGGAAGGTGCCGGAGGTGAACTCCGCGGTCGCCGACGCCGCCGCCTTTTGGCGCAGCAGCGACTTGGGCGTGAACACGACCAGCGGCTTGCGCCGGTCGGACAACGACTGCCAGCGCAGCAGGTGGAAGTAGTTCGCCGGGGTCGTCGGCTGGGCCACGGTCATGTTGTCGAGCGCGCAGATCTGCAGGAAACGCTCGATGCGGGCCGAGGAGTGGTCGGGACCCTGACCCTCGTAGCCGTGCGGCAGCAGCAGCACGACCGACGACCGCTGGCCCCACTTCTGCTCACCGGACGAGATGAACTCGTCGATGATCGACTGGGCGCCGTTGACGAAGTCGCCGAACTGCGCCTCCCACATGACCAGCGCCTCGGGCCGGACCACGCTGTAGCCGTATTCGAAGCCCAGCGCCGCGAACTCGCTCAGCAGCGAGTCGTAGACGTAGAACTTCGTGACGCCCTCGTTGAACGCCTTCAGCGGGGTGTGGTCTTCGCCGGTGACCCGGTCGACCAGCACCGCGTGGCGCTGGCCGAAGGTGCCGCGCCGCGAGTCCTGGCCTGCCAGGCGGACGGGGTGGCCGTCGAGCAGGAGCGAACCGAACGCCAGCATCTCGCCGGTCGCCCAGTCGATCGCGTCCTCCTCGATCATCGCGCCGCGCCGCTGGAGCACCGGGTTGAGCCTCGGGTGGACGGTGAAGCCCTCGGGCAGCGTGAGCTGGGTGTCGATGACCCGCTTGACGGTCTCCTCGGAGATGGCCGTCTTGGTGTCGTCGTGGCTCCACACGATCAGCTCGTCGGTGGGCGGCTTGACGACCGCGCCCTCTTCGAGCGGCTTCTTGGCGGCGTCGCGGGTCTCGGTGAAGGCCCGCTCCAACTGCTCCTGGTAGTCGCGCAGCGCCTGCTCGGCGTCTTCGACCGTGATGTCGCCGCGGCCGATCAGGGCCTCGGTGTAGAGCTTGCGGGTGGAGCGCTTGGCGTCGATCAGGTCGTACATGAGCGGCTGGGTGAAGCTGGGGTTGTCCATCTCGTTGTGGCCCCGGCGCCGGTAGCAGATCATGTCGATCACGACGTCCTTGCGGAACGCCTGGCGGTATTCGTAGGCCAGCTTGCCGACCCGGACGACCGCCTCGGGGTCGTCGCCGTTCACGTGGAAGATCGGCGCCTGGATCATGCGCGCGACGTCGGTGGCGTAGACCGACGAACGCGAGGCCTCCGGGCTGGTGGTGAAGCCGACCTGGTTGTTGACCACGATGTGGACGGTGCCGCCGGTGCGGTAGCCGCGGAGCTGCGACAGGTGCAGCGTCTCGGCCACCACGCCCTGGCCCGCGAAGGCCGCGTCGCCGTGGACCAGCACCGGCAGGACGGTGAAGCCCTCGGGGCCCATCTCCAGCAGGTCCTGCTTGGCGCGCACGACGCCTTCGAGGACGGGGTCGACCGCTTCCAGGTGGGACGGGTTGGCGACGACCGACGCCTTGATGCGCTTGCCCGACGGCGACACGAAGTCGCCGTCGGCGCCCAGGTGGTATTTCACGTCGCCCGAGCCGTGGGCGCTGCGCGGGTCGAGGTTGCCCTCGAACTCGCCGAACACCTGGGCGTAGGACTTGCCGACGATGTTGGCCAGCACGTTGAGACGGCCGCGGTGGGCCATGCCGATGACGACCTCGTCGAGCTGCTCGTCGGCCGCCGCCGCGATCACCGAGTCGAGCAGCGGGATCAGCGACTCGCCGCCTTCGAGGGAGAAGCGCTTCTGGCCGACGTACTTCGTCTGCAGGAAGGTCTCGAACGCCTCGGCGGTGTTGAGCCGCGCCAGCACGTGGAGCTGCTCGTCGCGGTCGGGCTTGGCGTGGGGCTTCTCGACCCGCGCCTGGATCCAGGCCCGCTCTTCGGGGTTCTGGATGTGCATGTACTCGATGCCGACCGTGCGGCAGTAGGAGTCGCGCAGCACCCCGAGGACCTCGCGCAGCGTCATCAGCGCCCGGCCGCCGAAACCGCCGGTCGGGAACTCGCGCTCCAGGTCCCACAGGGTGAGGCCGTGCTTGGTGATGTCGAGGTCGGGGTGCTTGCGCTGGCGGTATTCCAGCGGGTCGGTGTCGGCCATCAGGTGGCCGCGCACGCGGTAGGCGTGGATCAGCTCGATGACGCGGGCCGACTTGGCGACGTCGTCGTCGTGGGAGGCCGACACGTCGGCGGTCCAGCGGACCGGCTCGTAGGGGATCCGCAGCGACTCGAAGATGTCGTCGTAGAAGCCGTCGGCGCCCAGCAGCAGCTGGTGGATGCGCCGCAGGAAGTCACCCGACTGCGCACCTTGGATGATGCGGTGGTCGTAGGTGCTGGTGAGCGTCATCACCTTGCTGATGGCCAGCCGCGAGAGCGTCTCGGCCGAGGCGCCCTGGTATTCGGCCGGGTATTCCATCGCGCCGACGCCGATGATCGTGCCCTGGCCGGGCATCAGGCGCGGCACCGAGTGGACCGTGCCGATGGTGCCGGGGTTGGTCAGCGAGATCGAGGTGCCCTGGAAGTCGTCGACGCCGAGCTTGCCGGAGCGCGCCTTGCGGACGATGTCTTCGTAGGCCATCCAGAAGTGCTGGAAGTCGAGCGTCTCGGCGGCCTTGATCGACGGCACCAGCAATTGGCGCGTTCCGTCGCTCTTCTGGACGTCGATCGCCAGCCCCAGCCCGACGTGCTCGGGCCGGACGATCGCCGGCTTGCCGTCGATCTGGCCGTAGGCGTAGTTCATCTCCGGCATGGCCTCAAGGGCCCGCACGATGGCGTAGCCGATGAGGTGGGTGAAGGAGATCTTGCCACCGCGCCCGCGGGAGAGGTGGTTGTTGATCACGATCCGGTTGTCGATCAGCAGCTTGGCCGGCACGGCCCGCACGCTCGTCGCGGTCGGGATCGCCAGCGACGCCTCCATGTTGAGGGCGGTGCGGGCGGCGGCGCCGCGCAGCTTCTCCTCGACCGCGCCGACGGGCGCCTTGGGCGCCTCTGCCTTGGCGGCGGGCTTGGCTGCGGCGGGGGCCTTCTTCTCAGGCACGGGGGCCTTCGGCGGCTGCGGAGGCGCGGCCGGTGCTGCGGGTGTGGGAGCGGCGGCCGGCGTCGCGTCGCCCGGCGGGGCGACCTTGCCCTGCCCGTTGTAATCCGCGAAGAAGTGCCACCAGGCCTTGTCAACCGACTCGGGGTCCTGAAGGTACTTTTGGTACAGCTCGTCGACAAGCCATTCGTTCTGTCCGAAGCTTGCCAGCGGGTTTGTCCGCGACGACTCAGACGACACGGCGGAAATCGCCCTCTTCCGCAGATCGGCGTTGATGTAAAGGAACCTGTCCAAGGCTACTCGTCCAGCCAGGTGACGAGAGCCGTCCGGCGCGTGGCTCCCGCTTATGCTCCCAGGACTGTCCGAACTGGTCACGCACGGGTAGCCCTCCAGGATGGTAGAGGCACCCTCACCGGCTGGTCAGGGCGAGGTCCCCTTTTCGTCATATTGGTCGTAATTCTAGCTGATTGTGCGACTTGAAGTTCGGACATCAGGGCTGATCAAGTGCAGCAACGTGACCAGTTCCTCGCCTGCTGCGGCCAGTTCCGCCATGGTCATGGGGGCCAGTCGTTCGAGGATGAAAATCGCGTCGACCGTTTCCTCGGTGATGCGGGTGCGGACGCCCTGACGCCAGTTCCACCGCCGGCAGGTCACCCCCGCGTCGTCGCGCCAGATCACCTCGCCCTGCTCGGGCTCGCCCAGCGCCTCGTCGGACTTCTCGTCCCCGGCGGCGCGGACCAGCCGGGCCGGGCCCTCGTAGCGGCGCAGGTCCTCGCCGCCGATGGGGAGCGTGTGGCGCACCGACACGGAGTTGTAGGCGTCGACGACCAGGTTGATCTCGGGCAGCGGCATGCGGCGGATCAGGGCGTCGACCGACGGGCGGGTGCGGGACGGCTTGGCGCCGAACGCGCGGTAGGCGTCGCGCCAGGACTCGATCTTCTTGTCGTCGAGCGGCGCGGCCCGCTCGGCCGCCTTGGCCAGCCACTTCCTCGACCGGTCGTCGGAGGGGCCGTTGACGAAGCCGGTGGCCTCGATGAGGAGGGCGGCGAAGTCGGGCCGGAGCGCGCGGACCGCGTCGTCGACGTGGATGTCGTTCAGCACGGAGAAAGAGTAGAGCGAGACACGGACGGCCGGAGGCCGGGCGTGTCCCGCGTTGTGAACGTGCCTGAAAGACCGGGCCCGTGGCTCCCCCGGAAGAGCCACGGGCCCGGGGGTCGGCTTAGGCGCAGGCCTTGCCGTTCAGGAGGAACAGGTCCGGCACGGGGTTGGCGCCCGGGGCGCCGACGCCGTTGAAGCCGAAGGTGATCGACGAGCCGGGGTGGATCTTCTTGTTGTGGGACAGGTTCTTCGCGGTCAGGGTCGCGCCCGACTGCGAGTAGTCGGCGTTCCAGCCGTGGTCGAGCTTCTGCCCGCCCAGGAACGACCACTTCAGGTTCCAGCCGTCGATCGCGGCGGCACCGGTGTTCTTGATCGTCACCTGGGTCGAGAAGCCGGTCGGCCACGTGCCGTGGATCTGGTAGGTCACCTCACACGAGCCGGGAGCCGTCACCGAGCCGTCGCCCTGGTCGGCGATGAAGGCCGAGATCCACGACAGCGGGGCGTTCCAGTTGATCGTCAGCTCGTTGGTCGCCCACGACTCGATGTGGTCGATGTAGCAGAACTGCGGCTTGCAGCCCTGGAGGTTGGCCTGCGCGATCGGGTCCTGGATGGCCGAGTTCGGGCCGCCCGCCAGGGTGCCCCGGGGCGGGTTGGGCAGGTCGGGGTTGAGCTGGTTGGCGTACCAGCGGGAGTGCTGGTTGCGGGAGTTGACCTCGCCGTAGCCCGTCACGTAGGAGATGTTGAGGGCGTTGCGGCCGAGGATGTAGTCGATGCCCTCCAGGACTCCGTCGAGGTACTTCTTCTGGCCGGAGATGTCGTACGCCGCCGCCATCACGACCATGTTGTTCAGGACGAGGTTGTTGGAGCCCCAGTCGAAGTCGGGCGGGTTGTAGGGCAGGCCGTACGGGTGTGCGTCGAGGGTGGCGAGGTACTTGTCGGCGCCTTCCAGGACCGAGGCGCGGACCGCCGCGCGGCCGGGCAGGTTGTTGGGCACCGTGGCCAGGTCGAGGCGGCCGAGCTGCGCCGTCGAGCCCCAGTCGAAGCCGCGCTCGCGCCACACGTCGGACGTGTGCAGCGGCGAGTTCAGCACGGCGTCCCGGAAGACCGCCTCGCCGGTGGTGATGTAGAGCTCGGCGGCGGCCCAGTAGAACTCGTCGGTCACGTTGTCGTCGTTGTAGGCGCCGCCGCCCACGCCGTCGTTGGGGGAGGCGTAGATCGCCGGGTTGGCCTTGGCGGCCGTCCAGGCCTTGCGGGCGGCGGCCAGGTTCTTGGCCGCGAACGCCGCGTCGTAGGGCGCGAACAGGCGGGCGGCCTGGGCGGCGGTGGCGGCGAGGTTCAGCGTGGCGGCCGTGGAGACCGGGTGGAGCTCACGGGCCTGCGGGTCGAGGTGCGGCATCAGCGGCAGGCCGGTCCACGCGGCGTCGTGGATCTTGTGGTGGGCCATGCCGTCGGGGCGCTGCATCTTGAGCAGGAACTCCTGCTCCCAGCGGGCCTCGTCGAGGATGTCGGGCACGGCGTCGCCGCTCTCCGGGATCGCCAGCGAGCCGATGCTCTTGGCGGTGGCGGCGTTCTTGGTGCGCTCGAACTCGCTCATGAGCTGCCAGGCGGAGACGCCGCCGTTGACGACGTACTTGCCGTGGTCGCCGGCGTCGTACCAGCCGCCCGAGACGTCGAGCGAGTAGTCGCACACGCCGGGCTGGCAGGGGACGTTCGTGTCGCCCTGGTTGGGCGCCACGCCGACGTGCCCGGCCGGGCGGCCGTAGCCGGGGCGCAGCGTGTCGTCGATCGCGATGCCGCTGCGCTGGGTGTAGTAGAACTTCAGCGCGTCCAGCTTGAGCTGGGCGTAGGCGTTCGCCGAGATGTCGAAGGGGCGGCTGGTGTCGCCGTCGGCGGTCAGGGTGTAACCCTCGCCGGCGGTCGTGTAGGCGCCGAAGTCGATGCTGTGCACGTTCTGGCCGGAGCTTCCGTCGACGCCGCGCGGGGTCGTCGAGCCGTTCGCCACGACGGTGCCGCCCTCGTTCTTGAGCTGCCAGGCGACGGCCTCGGTCGCGTCGGTCACGACGGTGGCGTTCTTGGGGCCGTTGGGCAGGTAGGCCACCTGGTTGACGCGCACCCGGGGGCCGGTGTCGGGCTCGTAGACCTCGGGCTCGGCGCCGCCGCGCAGCGACACGTCGTCGAGGCAGAAGCGCCACGGGGTCGCGCTGCCGCCGAGCTGGAAGGCGATCTGGGCGTTGGGCAGGCTGGTGGGCGCGGTGAAGGTGAACTCGTAGGAGTTGCCCGACACGCTCAGCTCGGGGTTGGCCGCGAAGAACTGCGTCCAGGGGTCGACCGGGAGCTGGATCAGCGCCCGGCCCACGCGCGAGGGCGTGGCCGAGGCGAAGAAGCGGTAGGCGTAGGTCTCACCGGCGACCAGCGGGATGCCGTCGAGGCCGATGATCGCGTCCCACGGGTTGGTGGTCGAGCCGGGGATGTCGGCGCACAGACGGCCGTCCTCCAGTTCGACGGTGACGTTGCCGGTGTTCCACCAGGGCGCGGTGGAGGTCTCGAACGTCCCGTTGGGGATCTGCTCGGGGCCCTCGTCGGCGTACGCGGTGGTGACCGGTAACAGGAACAGGGCCGCCGCGGCGAGCACGGCGGTGAGGCGGGAGGGTCGCGTCAAAATGCACCTCGTCAGATATGGGAGCGCTCCCATGGCTCAGATGCACCCGATGTTTCCAATGGGTTTCATCGAGGGTCAAGAATCGCAGGTCGGCGCTGGTGGGCGACCTGCCGTGCGTCCGGAATGTCCGGTGAAACTTTCAGCCACTAGAATCTTGTTCGGTATGTCGGACACAATCGACCCCGTGAGAAGACCAACCGAACCGGCCAGTCCCGCCCAGCACGCCGCCTGGCTGGCCGGTCGCCTCCCCGAGGTCGAACGCGTCCGCCCCGGCCTCTGGTCGATCCCCGTGCCGCTGCCGAACACCCCGCTGCGCTACGTGCTCGTCTACGCCCTCGAACTGCCCGGCGGCGTGGCGCTGATCGACGCGGGCTGGAACACCGAGGAGGCGTACACGGCCCTGACGGCGGGACTCAAGACGGCGGGTTACGAGATCGCCGACGTCCGGGCGGTCCTGGTCACCCACATGCACCCCGACCACTACGGCCTGGCCGGCCGGGTCAGGGAGGACTCGGGCGCCTGGATCGGCCTGCACCCCGCCGACGCCCGGCTGCTGCGCGGCCGGTACGAGGACACCGAGGACCTGTCGAAGCGGGAACTCGCGCTGCTGCTGCGCAGCGGCGTCCCGGCGGAGAAGGCCCGCGAGCTGGCGGGCGCCTCGATGGCGATCCGCCGGTTCGTCTCGGCCGGCGCCCCCGACCGGCTCATCGAGGACGGGACCCGGCTCGACCTGCCGGGCTGGGACCTGACCGCGATCTGGACGCCGGGCCACTCGCCCGGCCATCTGTGCTTCGCCGGCGACGGGCTGCTGTTCTCGGGCGACCACGTGCTGGCCAAGATCACCCCGATGGTCGCCTTCCATCCGCAGTCGGCGCCCGACCCGCTCGCCGACTACCTCGACGCCCTGCGCGCGGTGGGCCGCCTCGACGTCGAGGAGGTCCTGCCCGCCCACGAGTACCGCTTCCCCGACCTGCCCGGCCGCGTCGAACACGTGATCTCCCACCACCACGACCGGCTGGCCGAGATCGAGCGGGTGGTGACCGCCGAGCCGGGCCTGACGTGCTGGCAGATCGCGACCCGGCTGACCTGGTCGCGGCCCTGGGAGTCGATCCGGGGCTTCCAGCTCCGGGCCGCCAACAACGAGACGCTCGCCCATCTGATCTACCTGGAGGCGAAAGCCCGGCTACGCCGGGAAGATAACCTATATTACAAGTAGGGAATAAGTGCTACATTCGTGCCATGAGCCTGGAGTACCCCGGCGACGTCTTCTGGTACGACCTCCCCGACGACGAGGCCGAAGAATACGAGGAGGACGTCTGATGGGCAGCATCGTGACCCTGGTCGGCAACCCCCGCGGCGGATCGCGCACGGCGGCCGTGGCCGTCCGCGCCGCCGAGGCGGCCCTCGGGTCGGCCGGCGACGTGGTCGACCTCGCCGGTCTGGCCCCCCACCTGTTCGCGCCCCAGCCCGTCGCGGCCGTCGAGGTGGCGCTCGACCTCGTCAAGGACGCCGATGTGCTGGTGGTGGCGAGCCCGACGTACAAGGGCACCTACACCGGGCTCCTCAAGGCCTTCCTCGACCGCCTGCCGCCCAGGGCGCTGGCGGGCAAGCACGCGCTGCCGCTTCTGGTGATGGGCGGCGCCCAGCACGCCCTGGCGGTGGAGGTGCACTTCCGGCCGCTGCTGGTCGAGCTGGGCGCGATCGTGCCGACGCCGGGGCTGGCGGTGCTGGAGAGCCAGATCGCCGAGCTCCGCGACTTGGACGCCGTGCTCAAGTCGTGGGCCGGGCAACTCGCGGGCCAGCTCCCCGCCCGGGTCTAGGCCAGCCGGGCCGTGCCCCGGCCCGTCACCATCGGCAGGTCGAGGATGGTGCGGATGCCCGGGTCGGCCAGCACCACGGCGCGGATCGTGTTGACCGCGTGGGCCGCGGCCCCCGCCAGCCCGTGGTCGACCTCGTTGAGGTTCACCACGATCGTCGGCCGTCCCTCGATGTGGATCGAGAAGCCCGGCTCGGCCCAGCGCGGCACCTTGTCGGCGTCGGCCTTGTAGACGCACTCGACGGTCATGAAGGGCCGCCCGCGCACGAGGCCGGAGAAGACCCAGCGCGAGGCCGCCACCGTGCCCTGGCGGACCAGGCCCGAGGCGATCTCGAAGTCGTCGGCGGCGAGCTCGAACTCGTCCATCTCCTCGATCTCGTCGAGCTCGACGCCGAGCGCCGCCGAGACGAGCTGCACGCTCTCGGTGAACAGGGCCCGCTGAAAGGCCCGGAACGGGCGCACCGCCGTCACGTAGTCTTTCGGCGTGCGGGCGAAGCCGATCAGGTCGGTCACGATGTGGTGGGACGGGTGACCGCGGTAGTCGGAGGTCTCGCGCACGTAGATGTGGTCGAGCCGCGACGACAACCCCGTGAGCGTGAGGGGGAGCACGTCGCTCACGAAACCGGGGTTGATGCCGGTGCCGTGGAGTGTGGTGCCGCCCTCGCGGCAGGCCTTCTCGATGCGGTCGACGACCCCCGTGCCGTAGGCCATGGGGTAGACGAAACCGGTCGTCGTGATGACGTTCTTGCCCGAGGCGAGCAGCTTGCAGATCATGTCGACGTCGTGGCCGTGGTCGCCGCCGAAGAAGGTCGCCGGCAACGGCATGTGCAGCACGCAGTCGGCGTCGAGCGCCAGGATGGCGTCGACGTCGTCGGTGCAGGTCACTCCCGTTTCGGGGAGACCGACGAGCGGACCGGCGTCCATGCCGATCTTGTCGGGGTCGTAGACCAGAACTCCGGCGAGCTCGAACTCGGGACGCTCGACAACACCGCGAAGCGCGTATCCCCCCACGGCGCCGGTGGCCCACTGAACCACACGGAGAGTGCGCATTGAGCGGCCTCCAGCCCAGGGGTGTGCGACGGCGGCGAAACCATATCAGAAACTCACTCATCCGATCACTGTCCGCTACGTCCCGTTTGGTATCGTGCGCTAGACCAGAATTTTGTTCTCCTTGGAAGGGTGTGAGCGAGAATGCCGGATGATCTCCTCAGGTTCGACGGGCGGGTCGCCGTCGTCACCGGCGCCGGGCACGGCCTCGGCCGGTCGCACGCGCTGCTGCTCGCCGAGCGCGGGGCCAAGGTCGTCGTCAACGACCTCGGCGGGGCGCTCGACGGCACCGGGGCCTCCGCCGGACCGGCCGCCGAGGTGGCCGAGCTGATCGTCAAGAACGGCGGCGAGGCCGTCGCCAACGGTGACAACGTGGCCACGCCCGAAGGGGCCGAGGCGATCGTCCGGCAGGCGGTCGAGACCTTCGGGCAACTCGACATCGTGGTCAACAACGCCGGGATCCTGCGCGACCGGTCCCTCGGGAAGATCACCGTCGAGGACTTCGACGCGGTGCTCGCGGTGCACGTGCGCGGGTCCTTCCTCGTCACCCGGGCCGCCTATCCGCACATGAAGGAACGCGGGTACGGCCGGGTGGTCAACACCTCCTCGCCCGCCGGGCTGTTCGGGAACTTCGGGCAGGCCAACTACTCCACGGCCAAGATGGGGCTCGTCGGGCTGACCAAGTCGACCGCGATCGAGGGCGCCCGGTCGGGCATCACCGCCAACGCCATCGCCCCCATCGCCTGGACGCGGATGACCGAGTCGCTGCTGCCGCCCGAGTTCGAGGCCAGGTTCGGGCCCGAGACCATCAGCCCCCTGGTGGCCTATCTGGTCCACGAGAGCTGCGCCACGAGCGGCGAGGTGTTCTCCGTGGGCGCCGGGCGGGTGGCGCGGGTGTTCGTGGCCGAAGGGCCGGGCTGGCACGCCGACGGCGACCTCACCGTCGAGGGGATCGCGGCCAACTGGGACGCCGTCCTGGCCGAGCAGCCCTACCTCCAGCCGACCGAGATCGGCAAGCAGGCGACCGCCTCGTTGCAGGCGATGCTCAAGCCGTAGAAACCCGGCAGGGCCCGGCGTGGGGGGGAACACGCCGGGCCCTGCGGTGTTTCTGAGGGGTGGTTCTAGTTGCCGTACACCTCGAACTCCCAGAGCGAGTAGCCCCAGGCCGTGCCGCGGGCCGTGCCGTTGATCCGGACGTAGCGGGCGCTGGAGTTCAGCCCCGTGTGGTCGTCGACGCCGCCGTTCTCACCGGTCACCGTCTTGATCGTCGTCCAGGTCGTGCCGTTGGGCGAGGTCTGGATCTGGTAGCCGCTTCCGTAGGCGGCCTCCCAGCTCAGTCTCACCCTGCTGACGGCGTAGGTCTGGCCGAGGTCGACCTGGATCCACTGCGGGTCGGAGAACGCGCTCGACCAGCGGGTGGTGGCCGATCCGTCGACCGCCGCCGCGGGGGTGTAGGCCGCCTCCTGGCTGGAGGCGGTCGCCGTCTTGTTCAGGGCGACGTTGGTGGCGGGCGGCGGGTCGGTGGGGCCGCTGCCGCCGTACACCTCGAACTCCCAGAGCGAGTAGCCCCACGCGGTGGCGCGGGTCGTCCCGGTGATGCGGACGTAACGGCCGGTGGCGCTCAGGCCCGTGTGGTCGTCGACGCCGCCGTTCTCACCGGTCACGGTCTTGACCGTCGTCCACGTGGAGTTGTTCGTCGAGGTCGCGATCGTGTACGCCGACCCGTAGGCCGCCTCCCAGCTCAGCCTGACCCGGTTGATGGTGTAGGAGGCCCCGAGGTCGACCGTGATCGACTGCGGGTCGGAGAAGGCGCTGGCCCACCGGGTGGTGGCGCTGCCGTCGACCGCGGCCGAACCCGGATAGGTGGCCGCCTCGGTGCTGGTCACCACGACCGGCTTGTTCAGCGCCAGGTTGTTGCTCGGCGGCGTCACGGTGCCGGTGCCGAAGGTGAAGTCGTCCAGGTCGAACAGGCCGCCGCCGGTCGCGCCCTTGAACACCAGGTAGAGCTGGCCGGTGCCCGTCGGCGGGTTGGTGATCGGGACGGTGACGTCCTGGAAGGTGGCGTACCCGCCGGTGGCCGGGACGGTGACCGTGGCCACGAGCGTGCCCGTCGGCGAGCCGGTCCGCACCTCCAGCGTGTTGCCGCCGGCCACCGCGCCGACCCGGGCCGTGAACGTGGTCGCCCCGCTCAGGTTGTACGGGGTGAACGCGATCCAGTCGTTGTTGTCGATGTAGCCGACCGCCGCGCCGCCGTGCGGAGCCGCGCCGGTCACCACCTGCACGCCGTTCTGCGACGAGAAGTGCTCGGCCTGGCGCAGCCTCGGCTGGAGCTGGGCCTGGGTGTGCGTGGTCAGGCCGCCGTTGTCGGTGTACTCGGCGTCGATGACGCCGTAGATGTTCGCGGCGGAGTCGTGCTCACCGTCGGTCGTCGTCTGCAGCACGCCCGAGCAGCCGTTCGCGCTGGTCATCGGGTGGCCGTGCGAGTCGTGGCCGAGGATGAAGCTGACCTTGACCCGCGAGCAGGCGATCGTGCCGTCCTCCGGGTCGGTGACGGTCACCGTGAACGGGATCGCGTCGCCGAAGGAGAACAGGCCGCCGTTGACGGGCGTGTTCACCACCACCGTCGGCGCGGTGTTGCCGACCGTGATCACCGTCGAGGCCGACGACGACTTCCCGGTCGAGTCGCGCACCGTCAGCGTGGGGTTGTAGGTGCCGTTGGCGGTGTAGGTGTAGCTCGGGTTCGCCGCCGTCGAGTCGGTGCTGCCGTTGCCGTCGAAGTCCCAGGCCAGCGTGATCGGGTCGCCGTCGGGGTCGACGGTGCCGGCCGAGGAGAAGGCGACCGTCAGCGGCGCGGGGCCGCTGGTGCGGCTGGGGGTGATCACGGCCTTGGGCGCGTGGCCGTCGGCGGCGTACTCGATCCGGTAGAGGGCCGAGTTGCCGTCGCCGTTGAACCAGCCGGTGCCGTAGTCGAGGACGTAGAGCGCGCCGTTCTTGCCGAACTCCATGTCCATGACCTGGGTGCCCGACCACGGGAACGGGTTGATCGTCAGCCACTGCCCGGCCGAGTCGGGCACGATGTTCTTGATCCAGCGGCGGCCGAACTCACCGGCGAAGAAGGTCCCGTCGTAGTAGCGGGGGAACTTCACCGTGGAGGTCGAGGCCGCGTCGTAGCGGTAGACCGGGCCGCCCATCGGCGACAGGCCGCCGCCGGTGAACTCCGGCGGGGTCGAGCCGGTGTAGGGGATCCAGCCGCGCTGCGACGGCGGGAGGGTCGTGATGCCGGTGTTGTTCGGCGAGTTGTTGGTCGGGCCGCCGGCGCAGTTGTACTTCGCGCCCGAGGGGCCCGACGGGAAGGTGTACTCGTTGTACGCGTCGTTGAACGCCGAGCAGTAAGGCCAGCCGTAGAAGCCGGGGCCGGTGATGCGGTCGAAGGAGACCTGGCCGGCCGGGCCGCGGTTCGGGTCGGCGGTGCCCGCGTCGGGACCGTAGTCGCCCAGGTAGACGACCCCGGTCGCCTTGTCGACGCTCATCCGGAACGGGTTGCGGAAGCCCATGGCGTAGATCTCGGGCCTGGTGTTCGCGGTGCCCGGGGCGAACATGTTGCCCGCCGGGATCGTGTACGCCGGAGAGCCCGACGCCGTCGGCTTGACGCGCAGCACCTTGCCGCGCAGGTCGTTGCTGTTGGCGCTGGTGCGCTGGGCGTCGTAGGCCGGGTTGCGGCCCGACCGCTCGTCGATCGGCGCGAAGCCGGCCGAGTCGAACGGGTTGGTGTCGTCACCGGTCGACAGATAGAGGTTGCCGGCCGCGTCGAAGTCCATGTCGCCGCCCACGTGGCAGCACATGCCGCGGCTGGTCGGCACGTCCAGCACGGTCCGCTCGGACGCGGGGTCGAGCGTGTTGTCGGACCTGACGGTGAACCGGGACAGGCGGTTCACCCCGTTGAAGGGGGCGAAGTCGGCGGCGGTGCCGGTCGAGGGGGCGTCACCTCCGGGGGTCGACAGCGGCGGCGCGTAGAACAGGTAGATCCACCGGTTGGTGGCGTACCCGGGGTCGACCGCGACGCCCTGCAGGCCCTCCTCGTCGTGGGTGTAGACGGGGATGGTGGCGGCGACCTTGGTGTTGCCGGCCGCGTCGGTGTAGCGGACCGTGCCGGTGCGGGCGGTGTGGAAGACGCCGCCGTCGGGGGTGACCGACAGGCTCATCGGCTCGCCGACCTCGGCGACGCCCTTGGCCAGCTCGATCTGCTGGAAGTTGCCCGTCACCGTGGCGCCGCAGTCGGCCGCCGCGAAGCCGGCCGCGGTGCGGATGCCGCCGAGCAGGTGGTTGCGGAAGTTGGCGTCGCCGTAGGAGGCGTCGGTGTGTCCCATGCCGGTGTACCAGGAGCGGCCGCCCGCGTAGTCCTGGCACCACGAGATCGGGTGGTCGATGCCCATGCCGCCACCGGAGTAGGTGGTCTCGTCGAGGGTGGCCAGCACGTGGACCTTGCCGCGCGGGTTGGCGCGGTAGCTGTACCACTCGTCGTACCGGCTCCAGCGCTGCGGCAGGTGCGCGGTGGAGGGGTGCACCCGGTCGGAGACCCGCACGGTCGCGGTCTGCTCGGCGGGGTGCTGCTGGAAGTAGGCGCCGACGAGGTTGCCGTACCAGGCCCAGTCGTATTCGGTGTCGGCGGCGGCGTGGACGCCGGCGTAGCCGCCGCCCGCCGCGATGTAGCGCTCGAAGGCGGCCTGCTGGGTGGCGTTGAGCACGTCGCCGGTGGTGGAGAGCCAGATGACCGCCTGGAAGCGGGCCAGGTTGGCGTCGGTGAACTGGGCCGCGTCCTCGGTCGTCTCGACCGTGAAGTTGTTGGCGGCGCCGAGTTGCTGGATGGCGGTGATGCCGGGGCCGATGGAGCCGTGCCGGAAGCCGGCGGTCTTGGAGAAGACCAGGACGCTGAAGTCCGCCGCGTGAGCCGGAGGGGTGGTGACGACCACGCCCGCCAGCACCAATAAGGCGCTTAGGACGACACGGATGAAGGGGCGCACGGGGCGTTCCTTTCGGAGGGGGTGCCGGAACGCGTGCGCCGAACGCGTCAGAGGGGAAGCGCTCTCACCGGTGGGTCAGCGTGCCACCGCTGACCGGATCGAGTGGGACCCGCCCGTAATGTTGCTGCCTTGTCACGAGTCAGTCAAGAGAGCGCTCTCAGGATGAGACGACCAGATCCACCGCTTCCGGGGACAGGACGTGCTCTATGACCATGACGGCCGCGCCGATGATGCCCGCCCGATCACCGAGCTCGGTGGCCCGTATGCTCAGGTGTTGCGTCGCCAGCGGGAGCGATCGGCTGTAGATCACCTCTCGCACCCCGGCCAGGATGTGCTCCCCGGCCTCGGCCATGTCTCCACCGATCACTATCACCGACGGATTGAAGAAGTTCACGATCGACGCCAGGACGTCGCCGATCTCGCGCCCGGCCTGCCGTGCGAACTGCACGGCCATCGTGTTGCCCTGCCGCACCAGGTTGACCACGTCGCGGCTGCCGTGGGCCTCGACCCCGGCCGCGTCGAGCTGGTTGGCGATGGCAGCGCCGCTGGCCACCGCTTCCAGACAACCGCTGTTGCCACACCGGCACACAACCTCGTCGCTCGCGGTCACCCTGATGTGGCCGATGTCGCCGGCCGCTCCCTGAGCGCCGCGATGGAGCCGCCGCTCGGAGATGATGCCGCACCCGATGCCGGTGCCGATCTTGACGAACACCAGGTGCTCGACGTCGCGCCTGGCCGCCCAGTGTTCGCCCAGAGCCATGATGTTGACGTCGTTGTCGACCAGAACCGGCGCGCCCAGACGAGATCCCAGCCAGTCAGGCACTGGGAACCCGTCCCACCCCGGCATTATCGGGGGGTTCACGGGACGGCCGCTGGAATGGGAGACCGGCCCGGGAAGGCCGACGCCCACGCCGCAGAGCTCGCCGCCGGTGTCGACGAGCAGTTCTTTCAGCGTCACCACCAGCCAGCCGAGGACCTCTTCGGGCCCTCGGTCGATCGGCAGGTCGACCCTGCGCTCGGCCAGGACGGTCGAGGCGAGGTCGGTCACCGCCACTCGTGCGTGGGTCGCCCCGAGATCGGCCGCCGCGACGACCCGGGCGCCCCGGTTGAAGGTGAAGGCGGTCGCGGGCCGCCCTCCTGAGGAGATCGCGTCGTCGGCGGGCACGATCCATTGATGCGAGAGCAGCGCGTCGAGCCGCTGCGAAACTGTGGATCTGGCGAGACCCGTGAGCTGCACGAGTTCGGCCCGAGTGCGGGCCTGGCCGTCACGAAGGATCGAGAGCAGCGCTCCCGCCCCGGTGACCGAGCCGCTGGACTCGCTCAGCATCCCCTGAGTCAACATCGCCTCCCTTCACCGCATCCGATGATTCCAGATCTCATTATGACATCAGGACACCCACTTTTGCTTGACCGTCAGCATAAGTCGTCCTTAGCATCCGGAAACATGGAGGACATAAGCCGGGAGCAGTCGGAAACCCCGTCGTTGCTCGCAATGCGGGACATCGTCAAGCAGTTCCCCGGCGTGCGTGCACTCGACGGGGTGGACCTCGACGTCCGCGCCGGAGAGGTCCACTGTCTATTGGGACAGAACGGGGCCGGGAAGTCGACCCTCATCAAGGTGCTCGCGGGCGCCCACCAGCCGGACTCCGGCGAGGTGCTGATGAACGGCGAACCGGTGAAACTGACGACACCGACGGCCGCTATGAAGCTGGGCGTCGCCACGATCTATCAGGAACTCGACCTCGTCGACGGCCTCAGCGTCGCCGAGAACGTGTTCCTCGGGCACGAGCACGCCACGATGGGATTCACCCGCCGGGGCGCCACCAACGCCGCCACCAGGAAGATCCTCGAACGACTCGGGCACGGCGAGATCCGCCCGACGACCGAAGTGGGCCGCCTCTCCCCGGCCGGCAAGCAGGTCGTCTCCATGGCGCGGGCGCTGTCGCACGACGCGCGGATCATCGTCATGGACGAGCCCTCGGCCGCGCTGGCGCACGACGAGGTGAGCAACCTCTTCCGGATCATCCGGGAGGTGACCGCCCAGGGCGTCGCCGTCATCTACATCTCCCACCGCCTGGAGGAGATCCGGGAGATCGGCGACCGGGTGACCGTGCTGAAGGACGGCCGCACCGTCGCGGTCGGCCTGCCCGCGAAGGACACCCCCACGAACAAGGTCGTGTCGCTGATGACCGGCCGCAACGTCGAATACGTGTTCCCGCCGCGCCCTGACGGCGGCTTCGGGGACGAGATCCTCACGATCGAGAACTGCTCGGTGGCCGGCATGGTCCGCGACGTGTCGTTCTCGGTCCGCGCCGGCGAGATCGTCGGTCTCGCGGGACTCGTCGGCTCCGGCCGCTCCGAGATCATCGAGGCCGTGTACGGCGCCCGGAAGTTCTCCGGGAAGATCACGCTGAACGGCAAGGCCGTCAAGCCCGGGAACACCACCCGCACCGTCGGGCTCGGCATGGGGCTGGCCCCCGAGGAGCGCAAGGCCCAGGGCCTCCTCCTCGGCCAGAGCGTCGCCCGCAACATCACCTTGGCGAGCATGGAGCGTTACTCCACCTTCGGCTGGATCAACCGGAAGAAGGAGGCGGAGGAGGCCGCGCACCTGGTGAAGGCGCTCGACATCCGCCCGCCCGACCCCAACCGCATCATCAAGACCCTCTCCGGCGGCAACCAGCAGAAGGCGGTCATCGGCCGCTGGCTGGTCGGAGAAGGCCGGAAGCTACTGCTGCTCGATGAGCCGACCCGCGGTGTCGACGTCGGCGCGCGCGCCGAGATCTACGCCCTCATCCGCAAGCTGGCCGACGAAGGCGTCGGTGTGCTGCTGGTCTCCAGCGAGGTCCCCGAGGTGCTCGGGCTCTCCGACCGCGTGCTGGTGATCCGCGAAGGCCGCATCGTCCGAGAGGCCGGCGCCGGGGAGCTCGATGAGCACACCGTGCTGGACCTCGTCATGGACGCCCACCCGGTGTCCGCCCCCTCCCACGACTGATCGAGCAGGAGCCCGTTCCATGACAGAGGTGAATCCGCAACAGGTGTCCGCACCCAAGGCGGACGAAACCGCCCCGGCGAAGGCCCACGCGGCCACCGCCAAGCCCTCAGGCGGAGGCGGTCTTCGACTAGGCAGGATCGGCGAGATCCCGCACATCGGCCTCGTGCTGGCCCTGGTCATCCTGGGCGCAGTCGGCCTCGTCACCGTGCCGGACGCGTTCGCCACCAGTTCCAACATGGTGTCGATCCTGGCCCTGGCCGCGACCATCGGCGTCATCACCGTCGGCGCGACGTTCGTCATCATCGGCGGCGGCATCGACCTGTCGGTCGGCGCGGTGATGGCCCTGGCCTCCGTATGGGCCACCACGCTGGCGACCCAGGCCTACGGGCCGTGGGTGATGATGATCTGCGCCGTTCTCGTAGGAACCGGAGCCGGACTGCTCAACGGCTTCCTGATCTCGTACGGGCGGATGGTGCCCTTCATCGCCACGCTGGCGATGCTGGTGGCCGCCCGTGGTCTGGCCCAGCGCATGTCCGACCGCAAGACCCAGCTCGTCGGCCCGGACAACCAGTTGATCGTCGACCTGTCGACGACCCGCGTCCTCGGCCTGCCGCTGCTCGTCTACATCTTCGCCGTGGTCGTCATCATCGGCTGGCTGATCCTCAACCGCACCACCTTCGGCCGCCGCACCTACGCCGTCGGCGGCAACCCCGAGGCCGCCCGGCTGGCCGGCATCAACGTGCGACGCCACACGATGATGCTCTACGCCCTGTCCGGGTTCTGCTGCGGCATCGCCGCGATCCTCATCATGGCGCGCACCACGACCGGGTCGTCCACCCACGGCGACCTGTACGAACTGGACGCGATCGCCGCGGTCATCATCGGCGGCACGCTTCTGACCGGTGGGCGGGGCACGATCGTGGGCGCCATCCTCGGTCTGCTGATCTTCACCGTGATCACCAACCTCTTCATCCTGAATGGGCTGAACACCAGTGACCAGCTCATCGCCAAGGGTCTGATCATCGTGGCCGCCGTTCTCCTTCAGCGGCGCAGCCTCAACGCAAGTACATAGCAAGTTCTCACCCCCTGCTGGGCCGCGGCATCCGTACCGCCGTGGCCCGGATACCTCACTGCCGGAAATAACTCTCCAAGGGAGAACAACATGACCCAGACCCCGGGTCGCCGCGGATTCCTCCTCGGCGGTGCCGTCATCGGCGCCGGTGCGCTCGTTTCGGCCTGCACCAGCAACGAGCCCGCCGCGGCTCCGGCGGCCACCACGGCCGCCGCCGCCCCCGCGCCGGCCCCGGCCGGCGGGAACGACGCCCCCGGCGACAAGGTCGTCATCGGCTTCTCGGCCCCCGCCGCCGACCACGGCTGGATCGCGGCCATCGCCAAGAACGCCGCCGACGCCGCCAAGCAGTACTCCGATGTCGAGTTCAAGGCCGTCGAGCCGACCAACGACATCAACCAGCAGATCTCCGCCGTCGAGACGCTGATCGCCGCCAAGGTCAACGTCATCGTCATGCTGCCGAACGACGGCGCGCAGCTGAACCAGATCGCCCGCACGGCCACCGACGCCGGCATCCCGGTCGTCAACCTCGACCGCGTGTTCCCGGACAAGCTGTCGTACCGGACCTGGATCGGCGGCGACAACTACGGCATGGGCGTGGCCGCCGGCCACTTCATCGGCAAGCGCCTCAAGGACGCCGGGACCTCCAACCCGGTCATCCTGGAGATCCAGGGCATCGCCACGCTGCCCCTGACCCAGGACCGCAGCAAGGGCTTCGAGGACGCCCTCAAGAGCTACGGCTTCTCGGTGACCGCCAAGCAGGACGCGCAGTTCACCGTCGAGTCGGGCACCGAGGTCGCCGCCAACCTGCTCCAGGCGCACCCGAAGATCGACGCCATCTGGAACCACGACGACGACCAGGGCATCGGCGTGCTGGCCGCCATCAAGGAGGCCAACCGCTCCGAGTTCTTCATGGTCGGCGGCGCCGGTTCGGCCAACGCCATGCGTGACATCCAGGCCGACTCGGGCGTCCTCAAGGCGACGGTCACCTACTCGCCCACCATGGCGGCCTCCGCGATCAAGCTCGCCCGCCTGATCGCGCAGGGCAAGGGCATGAGCGACCTTCTGGAGCACCAGGTCCCGCAGTCCATCACCTTGGCCTCCGAGACCATCACGAAGGAGAACGCCGCCGAGTACCTGCCGCTGGGCTTCGAGTCGTGAAGCCGGTCATCGGGGTTGGCATGGTTGGGTACGCGTTCATGGGACGCGTGCACTCCCAGGCCTGGCGCAGCGTCGGTGCGTTCTTCGACCTGCCGGTCAAGCCGTCCATGGCGGTCCTGTCCGGCCGGTCGCGGGCGAACACCGAGGCGGCCGCCGAGTCCATGGGCTGGGCGTCCGTCGAGACGGACTGGAAGGAACTCGTCAAGCGCGACGACGTGCACCTGGTCGACATCTGCACGCCCGGTGACTCGCACGCCGAGATCGCCATCGCCGCACTTGAGGCGGGCAAGCACGTGCTGTGCGAGAAGCCCCTGGCCAACACCGTCGAGGAGGCGGAGGCCATGGCCGCCGCCGCCCGCGCGGCCGCGGCCCGGGGTGTGCGCAGCATGGTGGCCTTCAACTACCGGCGTGTCCCCGCCGTCGCGCTGGCCCGCCAGCTCGTCGCCGAGGGTCGTCTCGGGACCATCCGTCACGTACGCGCCCAGTACCTCCAGGACTGGATCGTCGACCCCGATTTCCCGCTCGTCTGGCGTCTGCAGAAGGACAAGGCCGGATCGGGTGCGCTCGGTGACATCGGCGCGCACATCATCGACACCGCGCAGTTCATCCTCGGAGAGCACCTGACGGGCGTCTCGGCCATCACCGAGACGTTCATCAAGGAGCGGCCCCTCGCCGACGCCTCCGCCGGGCTCTCCGCCCAGGGCGGCGCCGAGATGGGCCAGGTCACCGTGGACGACGCCGCGATCTTCACCGGCCGCTTCGGCGGCGGCGCCATCGCCTCCTTCGAGGCCACGCGCTTCGCCACCGGCCGCAAGAACGCGCTGCGCATCGAGGTCAACGGATCGCTCGGCAGCATCTCGTTCGACTTCGAGTCGCTCAACGAGTTGTGGTTCCACGACCACACGCTGGCCGCGGAGGAAGGTGGATTCCGGCGGGTGCTCGTCACCGAGGCCGGTCACCCCTACGCGGGCGCGTGGTGGCCCCCGGGCCACGGACTCGGCTACGAGAACACGTTCACCCACGAGGTGAAGGACTTCCTGGAGGCCATCTCGGCCGGGGCGGACCCCACGCCCTCGTTCGACGACGGACTCCAAGTGCAGAAGGTGCTCGACGCGGTCGAGCGCAGCGCCGGCGACGACAGCCGCTGGACGACTGTCTAAGACCACGCACACCTTTTCGGGGGGACCGGGGTTCCCGGCCGCCCGGAACGCGACCGGCACGGTCGCGTGTACGCCGTCGCGCCGAGGCGACGTACACGTGAGTGCCACCCGAGCCGTTTCGCGTTCCGGGCGGAAGGGGCAGGCCCCATCCCAGGAGACTGACGGAGACTGACGACGATGACGCGACCGATCACCCTCTTCACCGGCCAGTGGGCCGACCTGCCCTTCGAGGAGGTCTGCCGCCTCGCCTCCGAATGGGGCTACGAAGGCCTCGAGATCGCCACGTGGGGCGACCACCTGGAGATCGACAAGGCCCTCAGCGACCCCGGGTACGTCAAGCGCAAGCTGGAGACCCTGGAGAAGTACAACCTCAAGGTCTGGACGATCTCCAACCACCTGATCAGCCAGGCCATCTGCGACCACCCGATCGACGAGCGGCACAAGGGCATCCTGCCCGCCCGCCTGTGGTCCGACGACGCCGAGCAGGTCCGCCGCAACGCGGCCGAGGAGACCAAGAACACCGCCCGCGTCGCCGCCCTCCTGGGCGCCAACACCGTGGTCGGCTTCACCGGCTCCTCGATCTGGCACACCGTGGCCATGTTCCCGCCGGCCAGCCAGGCCATGATCGACCGTGGCTACGAGGACTTCGCCGAGCGTTTCAACCCCATCCTCGACGTGTTCGAGCAGGAGGGTGTGCGCTTCGCCCACGAGGTGCACCCGAGCGAGATCGCCTACGACTACCACACGACGGTCAAGACCCTGGAGGCCATCGGCCACCGGGCCTCCTTCGGCCTCAACTGGGACCCGTCGCACATGGTGTGGCAGCAGCTCGACCCGGCCGGCTTCATCCTCGACTTCGCCGACCGGATCTACCACGTCGACTGCAAGGACGCCAAGGTTCGCATCGGCGACGGCCGCCGCGGCATCCTGTCGTCGCACCTGGCGTGGGCCGACCCCAAGCGCGGCTGGGACTTCGTCTCCACCGGCCGCGGCGACGTGCCGTGGGAGGACTGCTTCCGCGCCCTCAACCACATCGGCTACGACGGCCCCATCTCCATCGAGTGGGAGGACGCCGGCATGGACCGCCTCATGGGCGCGCCCGAGGCCCTGGCGTACATCTCCAAGCTCAACGCGATCACCCCGCCGGCCGCGGCGTTCGACGCCGCGTTCAGCTCCGAGTGATCATTTAGACGAGGCAGGTCTGCGTTTCCGAGGTCAGGGGCGCAGGCCTGCCTTTTTGCCTGTCTGATTGCCGCGCCTCCGGCGCGGCGGCTCGGCCGCCTTCATGTCCGGGCCTTCCCTCGTCGCTCCGGCTCGCTGCGCTCACCTGCGCTCCTCAGTCCAGGCCCGGACGCGGCCTCGCACTTCCCCCATACGACTATGTGCTCACCGCATTGTCGGTCAGTGTGTTCGCGTCTCCCAGACCGGCTCCTGGGGCTCGTCGTTGTGCACGATGATGTCGACGTGGTCGGTCGGGCGGACCGTGGTGAAGTAGAGCTGCTGGGCGGGGATGTAACGCTCGCGCCAGCGGCGTTCGACTTCGGCGCGTGATGACACCCGGCTCTCCCGGATCACGGCACGGTCCACGGTCTTCTCAAGCGCGGTCGACACGAAGACGCGCAGGTCCCACCTGTCGATCAGCTCCGGGCGCATGAGGAAGACGCCGTCGAAGACCAGCACGGCGTCGGGGGCGGCGGTCGCGGTCGGCGGGGACGACACGGTGTCCTCCGTGTGGTCGTAGACCGCGTGTCGATAGTTTCGATCTCCGCCCGGGCCGAGCGGATCGAGTAGAACCCGGTTCAGCGCATCGTGGTCGTGGGTGTCGAAGTAGCAGCCTTCGGCCGAGTATTCACCGCGCGGATAGCGCCGTGCCCGGGGGAAGAGGAAATCGTCGATCGTCGCACGGATGACGTCGCGGCCCTGGTCGCGCAAGACGGCGGCCAGCTCGTCGGCGAGAGTGGTCTTGCCGGCGGCGGGCGGTCCGTCGATGGCGACCCGTGTCGGGTGTGCGACCGTGATGGACCCGACGGCCTCAGCCAGGCGGCTGAGCACCTCGTCGCGGGTGCCTTGATCCACGCCTTGTCCCGTCCTCTTCTCGCGAAAAGTCGCCGTGTCGAGCCGACCTTATGCGCGGCGCCTCCTTCGCTCACCACTCCCCGCGTGTGTGATGAGTCAAGACCACGCGGGCGGCGGAACGCCGCCATTTTCCCGGCCGGGCATGCGGCCCGGGAAGCGACACGTCGAATCCGTGCTGCCGGCGTCGATGACCCACGGGTCCGCCCGCGTGAATGCGGTGTGCATTCGTCCAGGCCCGCGACCATGGAGTCATGGACACTCATGTGACTCTCAACACCGGCCACTCCATGCCCCTCGTCGGGCTCGGCACTTATCCCCTCCACGGCCGGCGGGCCACCGAGGCCGTGCTCACCGCCGTCGACGCCGGGTATCGGCTGCTGGACACCGCCGCCAGTTATGGGAACGAGGCGGCCGTGGGGGCGGGGGTGCGCGAGTCGGGGTTGCCGCGTAAGGACCTCTTCGTCACCACCAAGCTTCGGGGTGAGGACCATGGGGCCGCCAAGGCGCGGGCCGCGCTTGAGGGCTCGCTGGAGCGCCTCGGGCTCGACTATGTCGACCTCTACCTCATCCACTGGCCGTTGCCCCGGCTGGGGCTCTACGTCGAGACCTATGCCGCGCTGCTCGAACTGGCGCGGGAGGGGCTGATCCGGTCGGTCGGGGTGTCGAACTTCACGCCTGAGCACCTGCACGCCGTGGTGAAGGAGACCGGGGTGCAGCCGGCGGTGAACCAGCGGCAGGTGTCGCCCACCCATGCTCAGGTCGCCCTCGTGGAGGCCACGAAGGGCGACCCGACCGTGATCCAGGCTTGGAGCCCGCTGGAGCGCAATACCGGGATCCTGGAGCATCCCGTGATCGTCGACATCGCCCGGCGGGTCGGGGTGAAGCCGTCGCAGGTGGTGTTGCGGTGGCTGCTCGATCGGGGGATCGCCGTGGTGCCCAAGTCGGGGGACCCCGGGCGGCAGCGGGAGAACATCGACGTCTTCGGGTTCCACCTCGACGCGGGCGACGTCGACGCGATCACCGCTCTCGACACGGGGGAGCCGGTCAGGCTCGACCCGGAGACCTGGGAGGAGTTCTAGATCGTCGTCACCACCGAGCCCTGGGCCGAGTAGAGGGGCGCCAGGTCGACGAAGATGCGGTAGTCGGTGATCAGGCCGTCGTCGCCGCGGGTCCAGATGGAGACGGCCACCACGCTGACCTCGCTGTCGTCGAGCCGGGTGTAGGTCACCTCGGTCTCGGCGACGGTGTCGGCCCCGGCCGTCCAGGCGCGGACGATCCGGTGCCGCAGGCCGCCGATGGTGGAGAAGAACCCGCGTAACCCGGCGGCGATCGCCTCGCGGCCCGTGTTGGGGTCGGCGTTGCCGAACCTCAGCGTGCCGTCCTCGGCGAACAGCCGCACGAACGCGTCGGGGTCGAACGCGTCGACAACGTCGAAGACGCGCCGCGCCTCATCGTCGGACATACCGATCCTCCCTCACGTGATCACTGGCACTGAGGGGGACGATACGGGGGGATATGCCCGGTGAACCCTGTCGCAGAGGTGGGTTTCACGATCCCCCGGACGCCCACCGCTCCCAGTCGCCGGGCGGCCGGTTCCGCATCTCGGTCCAGAGGGCCCTGGCCTCGGCGGGCTCGGTCCGCAGCACCCCGGCCAGCCGTTCCGCGTTGCCGCCCGAGGCCATGAAGGCGCGGATGGTGGCGGTCCGGATGGCGTCCAGGCGCGACCGGAGACGGTCGGCGTGCCACAACGCGCTCGCCCAGTCTCCCTGGACGGGCGCGGGAGAGCCCGGATCGCGGGAGTTGGCCCCGGTCCGGAGCATTCCCAGGGCCCAGAGATGACTGTCGAAGGCCTCTGCCATCAGCTGCGGCACATTCTGCATGGCCTCGGCCTCGGCGGCGGTCAGCCGGATGGTGATCTCCAGGCCGCCGTCGTCGGCGGGCCGGGTGGACATGGTCATCGCTTCTCCAGTGAACATGTGCAGGTATGTGCTGGGGCGATATACTTCGAGCATTATCTGCCTCCCCGGTGCGCCGGGGAGGCTTTTTTCATGCCCTCAGGAGCCCCCGTGCACGTCCGCCCCGCCACCGCCGCCGACCGGCTCACGGTCGAGCGCCTCTGGCTGATGTTCCGCCATGACATGTCCGAGTTCGCCGGTGTCGTCCCCAACCCCGACGGCACCTTCCGCAGCGAACGCGTCGAGGCCGCCTTCACCGACGCCGACTGGGCGCCCTATCTGATCGAGCGAGAACGGGCCCCGCTCGGCTTCGCCTTCGTCCGGGCGCTCAGCGGGCCGGTCCGCGTGCTGAACAGCTTCTTCGTCGTCCGCGCGGCCCGCCGCTCCGGCATCGGCCTGCGGGCCGTGGCCGACGTCGTCGACCGGCACCCGGGTGCCTGGGAGGTCGCCTTCCAGGACGTCAACCTGCCCGCCGTCGGCTTCTGGCGCCGCGCCGCCACGACGGTCGCCGGGCAGGCCTGGACGGAGGAGCGGCGGCCGGTGCCGGGGCGGGCGGACCTGCCGCCCGACGTCTGGATCTCTTTCACGGTCTAGGCGTCGGGATCGGCGACCTCGATGGTGTGCAGGGGGTGGTCGAGGGCTGCCGAGCAGGCGCGCCAGATGCTCGCGTCCATGGTGAGGATCGGGCAGACGGAGGTGTTGGCGATGGCGGCCACCTGGGCGTCCCACGGCTCCAGGCCGGTCGCGATGAGCATGTCGACGAGGTCGGTCGCCTGGTCGACGCCGTCGAGCGGCGCGACGATCACCTGGCCGAAGCCCGACAGGCCGGCGAGGAGGGCCTGCGCCTCGGGTGCGCCGCGGTGGTCGCGCAGTGCCCCCGCCATGGCGAGGACCGGCACCACCATCGGCTGGCCTGATCGGTCGAAGTCCTGGATCAGGCCGATCAGGTCGCTGTCGCCGCGCACGATCTCGCTCAGCACCCCGGTGTCGAGGACGTAGGGCGTGGGGGTGTGGTCACTCACTCGGCGGAGAACCCCTGTTCGCGGGCCTGGCGGTCTACATGGGCACGCAGCCGGGCGACTCGATCGGGGTCGGCGGAGGCGGCGCGGCGCCGGAGGAGGGCCAGTCCGTGGAGCTCGCGGCGGCGCTGCGCGAGCAGCGCCGCGTTGAACGCGTCGGAGACCGATCCGGCCCGTCCGTCGTGGACGAGTTGTTCGGCGTAGTCGGCCACACCGGGATCCACCGTGATGGTGATGCGTCGCTTGGTGTCGCTCATACCCGGGATCATACCGACGGGACGGCGGTTACAGCAGGACGATCTGCCGCAGGACCTCGCCGCTCCGCAGGGCCGTCACCGCGTCGTTCAGGTCGGTGAGCTGGATGCGGGAGCTGATCATGCTCTCCAGGTCGAGCTTGCCCGCCTTGTAGAGCCCCGCGAAGAACGGGAAGTCACGGCGGACGTCGCTGCCCCCGTACAGGGAGCTGAGGAGGTTCTTGCCGTCGAACAGGAGGCTGAAGGCGTTCAAGGGCACCATGTCGTCCATCGCCCCGGCGCCCACCACGATCACGTCGCCGCCGCGCCGGGTCGCCTGCCAGGCGGTCATGATGGCCTGGGACTTGCCGACGACCTCGAAGCCGTAGTCGAAGCCCTGGCCGCCGGTCAGGGTGCCGATGGCGTCCATGAGCTGGTCGGGGGTGCAGGCGTGGGTGGCGCCGACCTTCTTGGCCAATTCGTGCTTCGACTCCAGGGGGTCGATCGCCAGGATCGTGGTCGCTCCCGAGATGCGGGCGCCCTGGATCACCGACAGGCCCACGCCGCCGCAGCCGACCACGGCCACCGACGTGCCGGGGCGGACCTTGGCCGTGTTGAGGGCGGCGCCGACGCCGGTGGTGATGCCGCAGCCGATCAGGGCGGCCATCTCGAACGGGACGTCCGCGTCGACCTTGATGGCGCCGCCGGCGGGGACCACGATCTCCTCGGCCCACGTGCCGCAACCGGCCATGCCGAAGGCGGGCTTGTCGCCGTCGAACTTGAAGCCGGGCTCGGTGAAGCCGCGGACGACCGAGGTCATGCACAGGTGCGGCTGCCCGTGGGAGCAGCTCGCGCACGACCCGCACGCCGGGGTCCAGTTGATGATCACGTGGTCCCCGGGCGCGACGCTCGTCACGTGGTCGCCGACCTCGACGACCTCTCCGGCCCCTTCGTGGCCCGGCACCAGGGGCGCGGGCTGGGGGAGCACCCCAGATACGGCCGACAGGTCGGAGTGGCAGACGCCGGTCGCCCTGATCCGGACCCGGACGTCCGACGGGCCGACCGGGATGAGGGTCAGGTCGTCGCGGATGTCGAGCTTGTCCGCGCCGATGGTGTGCAGCAGAGCGCCGCGCATGGGAACCTCCGGTGGTTTTTACTCTTCTTCGAGCGAAAGTGCCGCCTTCGGGCATGACCGGACGGCGTGCCTGACCCGGTCGAGCATGCCGGCGGGGGGTTCTTCCAGCAGAACGTGCAGGTTGTCGTCGTCGTCGAGGTCGAACACCTCGGGGGCCAGGCCCACGCAGACCCCGTTGGCCTCACAGACGAGGTAGTCGACAATGACCTTCGGCATCAGGAGCTCCCGTGCAGTTTGCGGTGATCCCAGGAGACTACGCGCCCCGGCTCCACGATGTAGGCGACGCGCTTGCGTCCGGTCATCTCCACGAACGGGCGCATCGGTTCCGGGTCCTGGCCGGTCATCCTGGCCGTGACGCGCATGCCGGCGTCCATGACGTCGTCGTAGGGGAGCGCGGTGCCGTAGATCGTCGCGCCGCGCAGGTCGCCGTAGTCGTCGCCCACTTCGACCAGGCAGGTCACCCGGGGATCGCGCTCGATGTTGCGGGACTTCTGCGCCTTGGCGTAGGTCCAGAAGATCAGCCTGCCGTCGTCGGACAACCCGTAGAACATGGTCACCAGGTGGGGCGTGCCGTCTTGGTTGATCGTGGCGAGCTGGAGTTTGCGGCCCTCTTTCAGCAGGGTGGCCACCTCTTCGCCGGTCATCACGATCCGCGCGCGCTGGTTCACGACCAGAAGTAGAACACGTTGCACCTAACGGGACAAGGGTAGTCTCGGGCGGGTGACACACCATCCGATGCCGGCATCATTGCGGCACACCGCCGAGCGGGCCAAGGGATTCATGCCCCCCGACGAGGGCCTGGCTCTCTACGAACTCGGTTGCCTGTACGGCTCCCGCGGCCCCATGGCCGAGATCGGCTCCTACTGCGGCAAGTCGGCCGTCTACCTGGGCGCCGCCGCCCGCGAGGCCGGCACGGTGGTGTTCACGGTCGACCACCACCGGGGTTCGCAGGAGATCCAGCCCGGCTGGGCCCACCACGACCCCACGCTGGTCGACCCCCGGTTCGGCCGCATGGACTCGCTGCCCTTCTTCCGCACCACCATCGCCACGGCCGGCCTCGAAGACGTCGTGATCGCGGTCGTCGGCGCGTCGGCGACCGTGGCGGCCCACTGGCACACCCCGCTCGGCCTGCTGTTCGTCGACGGCGGCCACTCCGAAGACCCGGTCACCCGCGACTACGAGGGCTGGGCGCCCCACGTGGTGCCGGGGGGTGTGCTGATCTTCCACGACATCTATCCCGACCCGGCCGACGGCGGGCAGGCGCCGTACCGGATCTACAAGAGAGCCCTCGAAGAGGGCTTCAAGGAGGTCCGGGTGACCGGCTCGCTCCGGGCCCTGGAGAAGGTCTAGGCGGGCGAGGCCGCCCGCTGGCAGCCGCAGTCGGCCGAGGCCCGGTCTTCGGCGAAGCCGCCCGCGTCGCGGAAGACGCCGTTGGCCGGGGTGGTGCGCGACAACGCGTCGGCGGCCAGGATCACCGCGGCCGCCGTGTACGCCGACCGCTCGTTCGGGAAGTGGCGCTCGTTCACGAACTGCCAGCCCGTCCAGTAGCCGCCGTCGGGGTGCCGCAGGTGCTGCATCTCGGTGAAGACCTTCAGGGCCCGGTCGTCGTCGCCGACCGCGTCGAGGGTCAGCACCAGCTCGCACGACTCCGCGCCCGTCACCCACGGCTGGTCGGAGACGCAGCGGATGCCGAGGCCGGCCACCGCGAAGCGGTCCCAGTCGTCGTCGAGGCGGCGCAGCGCCCGCTCGCCGCGCAGCGCGCCGCCGAGCACGGGGTAGTACCAGTCCATCGAGAAGCGGCTCTTGTCGGCGAATGCCTCGGGGTGCTCACGCAGGACGTGGCCCAGCCGGTCGGCCGCCAGCTCCCAGCCGGGCTGGGGGTCGCCGAGGCGCTCGGCCAGGCGCACCCCGCAGCGCAGGCCCTGGTAGACCGACGAGCAGCCGGTCAGCAGCGCGTAGGAGTCGGGGGCCGCCTCCCAGACGATCTCGCCGCGCCGGGTCTGCAGGCCGGTGACGAAGTCGAGGGCCCGGCCGACCGTCGGCCACATCTCCCGGGCGAACGCCTCGTCGCCGGTGATCAGCAGGTCGTGCCAGACCCCCACGGCCACGTAGGCGGCGTGGTTGGACTCGCCCCGGTCTTCGAGCGGCTCGCCGTTCAGCACCTTCATCGGCCACGAGCCGTCGGGCCGCTGGTGCCGCCTGATCCACTCCCAGCCCCGCGACGACGCCTCGCGCAGGCCGGCCGCCGTCATCGCCATCAGGCACTCGACGTGGTTCCACGCGTCGACGTGCCCCTCGGGCCACGGCACGCCCCCGTCGGGGAGCTGCACGGCGGCGATGCTGGCTGCGGTGGCGGCGATGTCGTCGCCGGTCACGACCCCCGGCACCGCCGGGATCATGCGGGCTTCCGGGCGTAGAGGACCACGCTCTTGCCGATCACCGGGTTGAGGATCTGCTCGGCGATCCGGGTGACGGCGGGCCGCTTCATGATGTCCCACACCAGCAGCTCGTGGTAGGCCTTGGCGATCGGGTGGTCATTGTTGTCGACCCCGACCGCGCACTTGATCCACCAGTAGGGCGTGTGCAGCCCGTGGGCGTGGTGGTGGTCGCCGATCTCCAGGCCCGACGACTTCAGCTTGGCCGACAACTCGGCGAGGGTGTAGATCCGGATGTGCCCGCCGGGAGCGGTGTGGTAGGCCTCCGAGAGCGCCCAGCAGACGCGCTCGGGCAGGAACGCCGGCACCGTCACGGCCAGCAGCCCGCCCGGCTTCAGCACCCGGACGATCTCCTTCATCGCCGCCATGTCCTCGGGGATGTGCTCCAGGACCTCCGACGCGATCACGCGGTCGAACGACCCGTCGGGGAACGGCATGTCGAGCGCGGTCCCGACGACGGTCTCGCCCGTGGCGCCGTAGGGGACCTCGCCCTCCTTGTCCATGGCCGCGAACATCGCCGCCACCGACTCCATCTCGGCCGGGTCGAGGTCGAAGGCGACCACGTCGGCGCCCCGTCGCAGCACCTCGAAGGCGTGCCGGCCGCCACCTGCGCCCAGGTCGAGCACACGGTCTCCGGGCCCGACGGGCAGCCGGGCGAAATCGACGGTCAGCATCTCCTGGGGAACCCTTCGGGTCAGCGCGCGGCGATGGCCTCGCGGTAGGCCTCAACGGTCTTGCGGGCCACGACGGGCCACGCGTAACGCTCCATGACACGGTCGTAGCCGCGCTGTCCGTACTCCTCCCGCAGCTCGGGGGAGTCGATCAGGCGGCGCAGCGTGGCCGCGAGCTCCTCGGGGTCGCCCGGGGCCACCTGGACCGCGGCGTCGCCGACCACTTCGGGCAGGGCGCCGGTCCGGGACGCCACCAGCGGGGTCCCGCACGCCATGTGCTCCACGGCGGGGAGCGAGAAGCCCTCGTACAACGACGGGACGACGGAGATCTCGGAGGTGGCGATCAGCTCACCGAGCTCGTCGTCGGAGATGCCGTGGACGAACCGCACCCGGTCGTGCAGCGACAACTCGGCCACGAGCTGCTCGGTCGGGCCGCCGGGGGTGGGCTTGCTGACGACGGTCAGGTTCACGTCGCGTTCGGTGGAGAGCTTGGCGACCGCGCGCAGGAGCGTCGCGACCCCCTTCATCGGGGAGTCGGCGCTGGCCACCGCCACGATCGAGCCCTTGCGCCTGGGCAACTCGGGGCGGGGGTGGAAGAACCGGGTGTCCACACCGAGCGGGATCAGGCGCAGGTTCGACTGCGGGACGCGGAAGTCACGGTGGATGTCGGCCACCGACGACTCGCTGACCGTGAGGATCGGCTTGAGCCGCGCGGCGACGTATGCCTGCATGCGGACGAAGCCGTACCAGCGCCGTTTGGAGAACTTCATCCAGCCCTCGGCCGCCGCCAGCTCGATCCGCCGGTCGACGCTGATGGGATGGTGGATCGTGCCGACCACCGGGAAGTGCTTCTGGATGCCCAGCACGCCGTATCCGAGCGTCTGGTTGTCCTGTACGACGTCGAAGTCGCCGATCCGCGCCTTGAGCTCCCGGTAGGCCCGCAGGCTGAAGGTCAGCGGCTCGGGGAAACCGGCCGTCCACATCGTGCCGACTTCGAGGAGGTCGATCCAGTCGCGGTATTCGCCCGGTTTGGGGGTCCGAAAGGGGTCTTCGTCGCGGTAGAGGTCGAGACTCGGCACCTTGTTGAGGATCACGCCCTCGTCGAGCTCCGGATAGGGCTGACCGGAGAACACCTCGACGTGGTGCCCCATCGCCACGAGTTCGCGGGTGATGTGGCGGAGATACACCCCCTGACCGCCGCAGGTGGGTTTGCTGCGATAGGACAGCAGTGCGACGCGCAGCCTCTCCACCCCGAAGCACCCCTTTCCGCCCCTGTGGGGGCACCTGAGATGACCTTAGCCTAGGCGGGTGGAATGCCGTTCGGTGGAACGTGTTCTACGAATGCGGCCCGGTCAGGGCCTTCGGGGTACATTCGCCTACAAAGTTCGCGTACGGAGGAGGACGTGTTGGCCAGACGCGCGTTGATCACGGGCATCACCGGTCAGGACGGCTCCTATCTCGCCGAACACCTGCTCTCCGAGGGCTACGAGGTGTGGGGCCTGGTCCGCGGCCAGTCCAACCCGCGCGTCGCCCGGCTGCCGAAGGACATCCACCTCGTCCGCGGCGACCTGCTCGACCAGGGGTCGCTCATCTCGGCCGTCGAGAAGGTCCGCCCCGACGAGGTCTACAACCTGGGCGCCATCTCGTTCGTGCCCATGTCGTGGGAGCAGGCCGAACTCACGGCCGAGGTGACCGGCATGGGCGTGCTGCGCATGCTGGAGGCCATCCGCGTCTGCTCCTCGCGCGGCGGCGAGATCCGCTTCTACCAGGCGTCGTCGTCGGAGATGTTCGGCCAGGTCCGCGAGACCCCGCAGACCGAGGTCACGCCCTTCCACCCGCGCTCGCCCTACGGCGTGGCCAAGGCCTACGGGCACTTCCTCACCCAGAACTACCGCGAGTCCTACGGCATGTACGCCGTCTCCGGCATCCTGTTCAACCACGAGTCGCCCCGCCGGGGAGCCGAGTTCGTGACCCGCAAGGTGTCGCTCGGAGTGGCCCGGATCAAACTGGGCCTGGCCACCGAACTGCGGCTGGGAAACCTGGAGGCCCGGCGCGACTGGGGCTTCGCGGGCGACTACGTGCGGGCCATGCACCTGATGCTCCAGGCCGGCAAGCCGGAGGACTACGTCATCGGCACCGGCCGCACCCAGTCGGTGCGCGAACTCGCCGAGGCGGCCTTCTCCGCGGCCGGCCTCGACTGGGAGCGGTACGTCATCGCCGACCAGGCGCTGCACCGGCCGGCCGAGGTCGACCTGTTGTGCGCGGACCCGAAGAAGGCGCGTACGCAGCTCGGGTGGGAACCGACCGTTCCGTTCGAGGAACTGATCGCGATGATGGTCGAGTCGGACCTGCGCCTGCTGAGCGAGGGCGGCGACCTCCAGGACTCCTCCTGGCCCTGATATCCGCCGCGCCTCCGGCGCGGCGGGCTTGGCCCTGTTTGATGGCCGCGCCTCCGGCTCGGCGGGCTTGGCCGCTTTCAGTCCGGGCCTTCCCTCGTCGCTCCGGTTCGCTTCGCTCTCCTGCGCTCCTCAGTCCAGGTCCCGGACGCGGCCAAGCCACGACTGGTCGGCCTCACGAGCGACTTTGGCTCTCGTCGACGGACTTGGCGCGTCGGAGGGGAAACGCCGGACCAGGGTCCTTGGCGTCGCTACTTTCTGTGCATGATCAAGTACCTTGTGTCGCTGGCGATGTTCGGTTCGGCCTTTCTCGCTTCGCCCGCGCACGCCCAGACCGGTGCCTGTGGAGTGGAGGCCGACACCCGTAAAGGTGTGTCGAGCGTGCTCTGGCGGTTGTGCCTGGAGGACGGCGACTGGCCGCACGGCGCCCTCACCTCGCACTGCCGGACCGCCGTTCCTTTCTGGACGCTGACCCCCTGCTCGGTCAGGGGACGGTTCGAGATCCGCAGGGACGGCGACCTCGTCGCGTCGGGGCCCTTCGACGCGCGCAGCGACCTGAACGGCCACACCTCCCTGGACCAGATCTTCACCTTCCGCTGCGAGGGCCCCGGCGTCTACACCTACGCGGTCACCGAGGCCACGTACACCTTCCCGACGCTTGCCGCCGTGGCGCTCCCCGGCGGCTTCGTCGCCCGGACCGCCTGCTGACGGAGAAGGTGCGGGGCCGGGCGGCCGGCCCCGTGTCGGTTCAGAGGGAGACCGGCAGGTCCTTGATGCCGTTGATGAAGTAGGAGCGCAGGCGGCGGGCCTCGCCGGCCTGCTGGATCTTCGGGACGCGCTCCGACAGGACTTCGAACAGCACTCGGAGTTCCATCTTGGCCAGGTGGTTGCCGAGGCAGAAGTGGGCGCCGCCGCCGCCGAAGCCGAGCTGGGGGTTGGGGTCTCTGGTCACGTCGAAGACCTCCGGGTCGGCGAAGACCTCCTCGTCGCGGTTGGCGCCCGCGTAGAAGATGACGACCTTGTCGCCCTCCTTGATCTGCTGGCCGCGCACTTCCATGTCCTGGGTGGCCGTGCGCCGGAACAGGTTGACGGGCGAGACCCACCGCACGATCTCGTCGGCGGCCGTCTTCGCCACCGACTGGTCGGCGACGAGTTTGGCCCACTCGTCGGGGTTCTCGAAGAGGGCCAGCATGCCGCCCGAGGCGGCGTTGCGGGTGGTCTCGTTGCCGGCGACCACGAGGAGCAGGACGAACAGGTCGAACTCCTCCACGCTCAGCTCCTCGCCGTCGTCGCCGGGCTGGAGCAACTTGGTCACCAGGTCGTCGCGGGGGTCGTCGCGGCGGGCCTCGGCGAGCCGGTTGGCGTACGCGTAGACCTCCATCGGCGCCATCTGGCCCTCTTCGGGGCTGGCCGAGTAGTCGGGGTCGTCCATGCCGATCATGCGGTTGGACCACTCGAACAACTTGGCCCGGTCTTCCACCGGCGCGCCGAGGAGCTCGCAGATGACGTACAGCGGCAGGGGAGCGGCGATGTCGCGGACGAAGTCGACGCTCGGCTTCGCCTGGGCCTCGTCGATGAGCTCGTGGCAGATGTCGCGGATGTGGTCTTCCAGCTTGGAGATGGCGCGCGGGGTGAAGCCCCGGTTGACGAGCGAGCGGCGGCGGGTGTGCTCCGGCGGGTCCTGGTTCAGCATCATCAGCCGCTGGAGTTCGAGCTCCGCCTCGCCCGGCTCGGGGAAGAGCGACAACCGCCGGTGGGACGAGAACAGGTCGCTGCGCCGTGACACGTGCACCACGTCGGCGTGCTTGGTCAGCGCCCAGAAGGGCGGCCAGCCCTCCATCTGACCACCCTGGTGCCGGAACACCGGGGCGTTGGCCCGCAACCAGGCGAATTGGTCGTGGGGGGCGCCGGAGGCCGCGTACCGATCCATGTCGACGAGGTCGATGTGCATCTGATCACCCGATCATCGTTGCGCTGGGAATCCGCCTCAAGACGAGGCCTGGAACGTGTTCCAGCCAAGCACGTTTCGAGGCCGAACAGGTCATCCGATGTCTGAGCTTGACAGGGAGGCGGGCATGGCATCAGGCTTCCTCATGCAAACATCGGATGTATAGGGGGAGTCGTGAGGCTGCTTCGAGTAGGTGGAAAAGGCGCGGAACGCCCGGCCGTGCTCACAGACGACGAGCGGCTGCTCGACCTGGGCGAATTCCTCAACGGAGCCGATTTCACCCCGGACTTCTTCGCCTCCGGCGGCCTCGACCGGGTCCGTGCGGCAGTCGCCGGCCACCCCCTTCCGGAGCTCGACCAGGACGGTCTGCGCATCGGTCCGCCCATCGCGCGGCCCGGAAAGATCGTATGCATTGGACTGAACTACCGCGACCACGCGGAGGAGTCCGGCGCCGCCGCTCCGACCGAGCCGGTGGTCTTCATGAAGGCTCCCAACACAGTCGTCGGACCTTTCGACGAGGTCCTTGTTCCGCGTGCCAGCGTCAAGACCGACTGGGAAGTCGAACTGGCCATCGTGATCGGTTCGACCTGCCGATACCTCGGCTCGCACGAGGAGGCGCTCGCGGCCGTCGCCGGCTACACCGTCTCCAACGACGTCTCCGAGCGCGAGTTCCAGCTTGAGCGCGGCGGTCAGTGGGACAAGGGCAAGTCCTGCGAGACCTTCCAGCCGCTCGGCCCGTGGCTCGTCACGGCCGACGAGGTCGCCGACCCCCAGGCGCTCGGGCTGCGCCTCTGGGTCAACGGCGACCTGAAGCAGGACGGCGACACCAAGAACATGATCTTCGGCGTGGCCGAGATCGTGCGTTACCTCAGCCAGTTCATGGTCCTCGAACCCGGGGACGTGATCAACACCGGCACACCCGCCGGGGTCGCCCTGAGCGGCCTGCATCCCTACCTGAAGGAAGGCGACGTCATGGAGCTCGAGATCGACGGTCTCGGCCGGCAGCGGCAGACGGTGGGTCAGGCGTGACCTCCGCAGCGTCGATCCACCCGTCGATCCACCCGCCCATCCAGTCGTTCCAGACCTTCGACATCCGGTTCCCGACGTCCCTGGAGCTCGACGGCTCCGACGCGATGAACCCCGACCCCGACTACTCGGCCGCCTACGTCGTGTTGTCCGACGGGGAGTGCGAGGGCCACGGCTTCGCGTTCACCATCGGCCGGGGCAACGACATCCAGACCGCCGCCATCCGCGCGCTGGAGCCCTATGTGCTCGGCCGCGACGTCGGCGACCTCGGCGCCCTCTACAAGGAGATGGTGTACGACAGCCAGCTCCGCTGGCTGGGCCCCGAGAAGGGCGTCATGCACATGGCGATCAGCGCGGTCGTCAACGCCCTGTGGGACCTGAAGGCCAAGCGCGAGGGCAAGCCCCTGTGGCGGCTGCTCGCCGAGATGTCGCCCGAGGAACTCGTCGGCCTGGTCGACTTCCGCTACATCGGCGACGAGCTCACCCCCGAGGAGGCGCTGGAGATCCTGCGCCGCGCCGAGCCCGGCCGCGCCGAGCGGATCGAGAAGCTGCTGGAGACCGGCTACCCGGCGTACACGACCTCGCCGGGCTGGCTCGGCTACGACGACGAGAAGCTGCGCCGCCTCTGCAAGGAGGCGCTCGACGACGGCTTCAGGCAGATCAAGCTGAAGGTCGGCGCCGACCTCGACGACGACGTGCGCCGCATGCGCATCGCCCGCGAGGTCTGCGGCGAGGGCTTCCCGATCGCCATCGACGCCAACCAGCGCTGGGACGTCGGCGCGGCGATCCACTGGGTCAAGGAGCTCAGCCCCTACTCGCCCCACTGGGTCGAGGAGCCGACCAGCCCCGACGACGTGCTCGGCCACGCCACCATCGCGCGCGCCATCGCGCCGATCCCCGTGGCCACCGGCGAGCACGTCCAGAACCGGGTCATCTTCAAGCAGTTGCTGCAGACGCGCGCGATCTCCTACCTTCAGCTCGACGCCGCGCGAGTGGCGGGTGTCAACGAGAACATCGCGATCCTGCTGCTGGCCGCCAAGTTCGGCGTGCCGGTCTGCCCGCACGCCGGCGGCGTCGGCCTGTGCGAGCTGGTGCAGCACCTGTCGATGTTCGACTATGTGTCGGTGACCGGAACCATGGAGAACCGCGTCATCGAGTACGTCGACCATCTGCACGAACACTTCACCGACCCGGTCGTCGTCGAGAACGGCGTCTACCGGGCACCGGTCGCACCGGGGTTCAGCGCCGAGATGCGACCCGAGTCGATCGCGGCCCACGTGTTCCCCGACGGGCCGGTCTGGAGAGAGTCATGACCGAGTTCGAGGGCCTCAAGGCCCTGGTCACCGGTGGGGGCCAGGGCATCGGCCTGGCCATCGCCACGTTGCTGACCGAGCGCGGCGCCCGCGTCGCCTGCCTCGACCTCAACCCGCCCGGTGACCCCTTCGTCGGCGTCAAGGCCGACGTGTCCGACGACTCGTCGGTCCGCGCGGCCGTCGCGTCCGCCGCCGAGCAACTCGGCGGCCTCGACATCGTCGTCAACAACGCCGGGATCGGCGCGGCCGGCACGGTCGCCGACAACGACGACGCCGAATGGTTGCGGGTGTACGACGTCAACGTCGTCGGCATGGTCCGGGTCACCCGGGCCGCCCTGCCGCACCTGCGCGAGTCGGCCCACGCCGCGATCGTCAACACCTGCTCGATCGCGGCCACGGCCGGGCTGCCCCAGCGGGCGCTCTACAGCGCGACGAAGGGCGCCGTCTACTCGCTGACGCTGGCGATGGCGGCTGACCACGTACAGGACGGAATCCGGGTCAACTGCGTCAACCCGGGCACCGCCGACACCCCGTGGGTCGGCCGGCTGCTCGACGCCGCCGCCGACCCGGCCGCCGAGCGGGCCGCCCTGAACGCCCGTCAGCCGATGGGCCGCCTGGTCTCCGCCGAGGAGGTCGCCCACGCGGTGGCCTACCTGGCCGGCCCGTTCGCGTCGGCCACCACCGGCACCTCGCTGGCGGTCGACGGCGGCATGCAGGGCCTGCGCCTGCGGCCGAGGAGCTGAGGCGTGCAGCGCATCGCCCTGCGCACCCGGCTCAAGCCCGGCAGCGAGGCCGCCTACGACACCGAGCACGCGCGGCTGCTGCCGGGCCTCGACCGGGCGATGCGCGAAGCGGGCGCCCGGGTGTGGCGGATCTGGCGCGACGGCCTCGACCTGTTCCACTACGTCGAGGTCGTCGACTACGCCGACTTCCAGGCGCGACTGGCCGGCAACCCGATCAACCAAGCCTGGCAGAAACAGATGAACCGCCACCTTGACGGCGATTTCGACCCCTCCGCCGGGCCTCTCCGCAAGGTGTGGGAGATGTCGGGGGCTGTACGTCCGAGGGCTCCGTTCTCTACGGTTTTCGGCGTGACGACGACCTACGGCTTAGGTGCCGCCCCGATAGGCAACCTCTTCACCGCGCTCACCGACGACGAGGCGTCGGCGACGGTCGAGGCCGCGTGGGACGCGGGGATCCGCTACTTCGACACCGCGCCCCACTACGGGCTCGGCCTGTCGGAGCGCCGGCTCGGCCGGGTGCTGGCCGCCAAGCCCCGCGGCGAGTTCGTGCTCTCCACGAAGGTGGGCCGGCTGCTCGTGCCTGCCGACGGCGTCGGCAAGGACGACCAGGGCTTCGACGTGCCGAGGAGCCACACGCGGGCCTGGGACTTCTCCCGCGACGGCGTGTTGCGCTCGCTGGAGGAGTCGCTCGAACGGCTCGGCCTCGACTCCGTCGACGTCGCCCTCATCCACGACCCCGACCATCACTGGGCGCAGGCCGTCGGCGAGGCGTTCCCCGCCCTGGCCGAACTCCGCGACCAGGGCGTCGTCAAGGCCGTCGGCGTCGGCATGAACCAGTGGCCGATGCTGGCCGACTTCGTGCGCGAGACCGACATCGACACCGTCCTGCTGGCCGGCCGCTACACGCTGCTCGACCAGTCGGCCGGGGCCGAACTGCTCCCGCTGTGCGTCCGGCGCGGCGTGTCGGTGATCGCCGGAGGCGTCTTCAACAGCGGCCTGCTGGCCCGCCACGACCTCGCCGGGGGCACGTTCAACTACGCGCCCGCCCCCGACGACGTCCTCGCCCGCGCCCGGGAGATCGCCGCCCTGTGCGAGAAGCACGGCGTGACCCTGCCGCAGGCCGCCATGGCGTTCCCGCTGCGTCACCCGGCGGTGACGACGGTCGTCATGGGCATGAGATCCGTGCAGGAGGTTCGGGGGAACATGGAACTGGCCGCCCGGCCCGTTCCCGAGGCTCTGTGGGAGGAGCTGGGGTTCTGACCATGATCGACGCGCATCACCACCTCTGGGACCCGTCCCGCCGCGACTACCCGTGGATGTCCGGCGCGGCGCTCACGCCGATCAGGCGCCCCTACGGCCTGCCGGAGCTGCGGGCCGCCACCAGCGCCACCGGCACCGTGCTCGTGCAGACCGTCTCCTCGGTCGAGGAGACCCGCGAGTTCCTGCGGACGGCGCTGGAGTCCGACGGCCTGATCAAGGGCGTCGTCGGCTGGGTCGACCTGACCGCCCCCGACGTCGCCGACGTCCTCGCCGAACTGCGGGAGGGCCCCGGAGGCGACCTGCTGGTCGGCGTCCGCCACCAGGTGCAGGACGAGCCCGACGACGATTGGCTCACCCGCCCCGACGTCGTGCGCGGCCTGCACGCCGTCGCCTCGGCCGGGCTCGCCTACGACCTGCTGGTGCTCGTCCACCAGTTGAAGGCGGCCCGCCAGGTCGTGGCCGACCTGCCCGACGCCCGGTTCGTGCTCGACCACGCCGCCAAGCCGCCCGTGGCCAGCGGGCTGATGGAGCCGTGGGCGACCGGGATCGAGGGCCTGGCCGACTTCGACAACGTGACGTGCAAGATCTCCGGCCTGGTGACGGAGGCGAGCTGGACCGACTGGACCCCCGGTCAGCTCCAGCCCTATGTGGAGCACGTCCTTGAATATTTCGGCGCGGAAAGGGTCATGTTCGGCTCAGACTGGCCCGTCTGCCTCCTTGCCGCGACGTATGGCGAGGTAGTGGAGACAACTAAGGATTTCACCAGTGGGCTGAGCGGAGACGAACAGTCGTACATATACGAATCGACGGCGCAGAAGGTTTATCGCCTGACGCCATAAGCGGTTTTCCACAGAAGAACCGACGGTCGCCGGAGCGGGTGGCGAGAGATCGCCCCCGCCCCTGGTCAGGGGGTTTATCTGTGCTCTGACCTGCGGAAATAGCTGGCGGTGTCGGTTCGGGGTGTCTCACTGGTGCTCACTGAGACTCGCCATCGCTGAGTGTTCACGGGCCATACACGGGCCAAATGCCGCGCACGTTTGCCCACTACAGAGGGTGTTATGGCCCATGATCACGGGCCATAACACCCTCTCTGTACGCGTGGGGTCAGACATCCGATCTCTGGAGGTTGAACTCCTCCTGGTTCACCGGGCTTGCCGGAGACAGACTGGAGAGCAACCCGACAACGACGGAGGTTGTCTCATGGGCGGGCAATCTGGTGCGGTTCTAGAGGTCCATGGCGACTTAGCGGGTTGGTACGCGGTCGTTCACATCACGGGAGAGTTCGGGCAGGTCGGCGATCCTCACGCTCGTCTTCGTCAGGTGATGGCGGATCTACCGATGCCGGAGCCGCCATATCTGGTTCTCGACCTGGCGGGTGTGGTGTCGTGGGACGGCTCGGGTCTCGGCGCGATGCTGTCGAGCGTGAAGGACGTGCGGGAGTCCGGTGGCTGTGTCGCGGTCGCGCGGGCTCCGTCTGATCTGGTAGCACACTGCCGGCGGGTTGGGCTGAACCGCGTGTTCGAATGTCACGCGACGGTTGAGTCGGCGGTCACGGCACTACGTCCGACGTAAGGGCGGCGCGTCTCTGCGCTTTCGGCTTGTGCCACTCCGGCGCCGCCCCCGCTGGCTGCCCTCTCCGGGACTATCAGGCGGCGGTCAGTCAAGGACGGCTTCGCGTGCTCCCTTGCCCGGTGACCTTCCTCGCGCGCTGGTTGTCCTACGGGTACAGCCGCCCTTGACGGAACCCGGCTGACCCGGACAATCGGGCGGCGGGTGCAGAGCCGTCCGATGCCTACGGCCCTAGCCGGATATGAGCGAGCTCATGCCAGTTCCACGCATCTTCCGATCCCTCTTGGAAGACGAGGCTGACGTTTCCTACAGTCACAATGGCCTCTGGAAGGCTTTTCCCCAGAGCCTCGATAATGGGGGCTGCCGGCATGTCTGCCGCGCTGTATGCGACCGTTACATGAGGAATCCAGGGCTGCGCCAGAACACCACGCTTTCCGGAGGCGGAGAATGTCACCTCTTGAAGAGCTGTAATGAGGGGTTCAAGCCGGCTCGCAGGATGCGCTTCGATGGCAATTGCTTCAGGGTGATACAGAACTCGCTCGAACGCCAAAGTGATCGGTGTCATCGACGCAAAAGCGCTGGTGGCGTTGGACGCCATGACCTGGGTCTGTTCCACGGTGAACTCATCTGCCGGACCACAGAAGAGCAGGGTCAGGTGCACATATTTATGCGGCGTCAGATCGAGTCCGGAGATTCCTGAGATACGTCGATGAGCTTCACTGGTGAGCCTGTCGATCTGAGTATTTCCGCTCAGGAGCATGTGCCAATACAACTGCCCTTTGCCGGCCGTATAGGTTTTCCGGCGCTCCCAGCGGTTGACCATGTTCTCCGGCATAGGGCTCATCTTGTTCTCTCCTAAGCGGACAAGGCGCGGGAGTTGAAGTCCTCGATCTGCCTTGTGAGCGTTGTCGCGATTTCCGAGTTCTGATACTGGCGGTCCTTCAGGCGCTCTCTCAACTCAACTAGATAGTTGGTGACGGTCGCCATACGCATCTCGGGTTCCATCTCCATGACGGGGGTGATCTGTTCTGCCGCTGCGGCCAGGTCGCCCATCATCACGAAAGCGTTCGCCGCTCCGAGGCGGATCTGTGCCCATGTCGGCCGGGCGAAGGGCGCTCCCGACGCCCATGCCTCCTCGGCTTTCGAGGCTGCCTTGATCGCCGATCTGGCTTCGCCCAACTGGAGGGCGACGGCCAGTTCGAACAGAGCTTGGCGCGGTCGGGGGCACGACCAGGGATATAGACCGGAGTCCTGGTCGATCCTCTCGGCTGCGTCGTCCGCCCGCTGCAACGCATCGCGAGCCCGTTCGGCATCGCCGACGATTCCGGCTGCGTTCGCCTCCTGGCATGCCAACAGGATTCGCAGAGGCGTAGCCGGGCTGCACTCGTATCCGCGCCGGGCGATATCGGCGGACGCGAGATAGTTGCCACGCCACCTTTCGGTTTTAGCCTGGGCGCTCAAACTCGCCGCGACGCTTATCCCGGCCTCTTCGGCACATAAGGTGGCGGTGATTCCGTGGACGATTGCGGAGCGGTTGTCATGGAGATCGCCCAATAGAATGCATGATTGCGCAAGAACTTGAGCTTCGATTCTCAGTAGTTCGCGGACTTCCCTCGGGCGCTGCTTTCCCGTCGTGAGTAGGCGCTGAATCTTCATGTTCAGGCCGTTGACGTCTCTCAGGAGTTGGGCAGGCGGAACTTTCGTGTGTTCTTCCGCGAATAGGTTCGCCGTATGTTCGAGCATCGAGATGGTTGAGCTACCGACGTTCGTTTGCTCAATCCACGCGGCGAAAGATGTGATGTCCTGGCCCGCCGATATCTCGGCATGGAGATCTCGACTGAAGAGATCATTATCCCGTACCGCCTGGAGCTCGCCTTTCTCGGACGCCTTTTGCAGGGCGACTAACCGCCCTCCGGCATTCAACGCCTTGTCGAGTGATGCCGCTACTTGTGCACTGGGCGCACGCCGCCCTGATTGAAGATCCGCGATATGGCCGTAGGAGACATTGGCGAGAGTCGCGAGTCTACGGAGCGGGATCTTTCCGCGTATGCGCTGTAATGCCGCACCGAATGTCTCCAAGTCGGGGTCTCCTGATCTCGGGTCGGTGATGCGTTCGCATAGGCGCGAACACGGGTGCGAACAGCTGCGAACAAGTCGCATATAGAAACTCGCTTCCGAGTCTAGACATGCTTGCTGGCAGATCTGAAGGAAGCGGCGGAATGTCCTCGTCGCCAGAAATGCGAGGAAGCGCCCCCGGTCTCATGGCCTGGTGGACGCCGACAAGTAGCGGGTCCGGCTGGCGTTGCGAGCGACCAGCCGAACCCTTGACCAGGAGGGTCTTCCTGATCCATGGCACACGATAGGGCTACGAGACAGGTTCAGCGAGATGGTCTAGAAGACATCTTCTTACCCGGTATCGGACCGGAGAATGGGGAGACGTTCGGGGCGGCGGGGTCCCTCGGGGCTGTGACACGGCGGTTCTACCGCTTGCGGGCGTTGCCGGAGTCGGTGTCGTCGGCGCGGGCGTACGTTCAGGTTCGGATGGCGATGTACGGGCGGCCTGACCTGCTGGACACGGCGCAGCTCGTTGCCAGTGAGCTGGTGTCCAACGCGGTCAAGGCGACGGCGGCGCGTTGCGCGAGCCTGGAGATGTGGGGCGGATCGCCGGTGCCGGTGGTCGGTCTGAGCGTGTACCCGATGTTCGACCGGGTGGTCACAGAGGTGTGGGACTGCTCGCCCGAACCTCCCAGGCTGGTGGAGGTAGACGACAACTCCGAGAGCGGGCGGGGCCTGTTCCTGGTGCACATGCTGTCCGGGGGCCTGTGGGGTTACCGGCGTCCGCGTACCGGCGGCAAAGTCGTCTACGCCACCATCGGGGCGGAGCTGTGAGCGGGCGGGGAGAGATCACGCTTGCGGGCGGGCCGGATGATGCGGCGGACTTGCGGGCGCTGGAACGGCTGCTCATTGCGAGATCCTTCTCCACGGTCTTCATCCCGGACATGTCCGAGACGGCTGCCGCGCGGGCTGCGACTCCGGGCCTGCTGGTACTCACCCGGGATCGGCGAGAGGTGGCCCGGGTCTACATGGGGCCGCGTAGCGGGGCGTACATGGTCCAGCTCTTGATGGGGCCGGGTTCGGATGCCGCACGGGTGCTGCCGGTGATGGGTGCCGGACGGGCGGCGGCCAGGATCGCGGGCGGCTCTGGTGTCGCGGGGCTTCTGGCCGGTACCTCGTCGGAAGGCGGGGTGAGCGATGTCGCCGAGTAGGGCGCTTACCGGGCTGCGTCGCCGGTCGTGGGATCTGCGGGAGGCGGCGTTTCGCCTGTGGGAACGCACCTTGTGGGTGTGGGAGCGGAAAGCCGTGGAGGCGGCGGAGACGGGGATTGAGGGCCTGTCGATGCTGCTCGACGATCGCGGGATCTATGAGCTGTTCTACGAAGAGCCGGGGATGATCGAGATCTGCCGGTCGTCGGACAGGCGGCCGGGCGCGTGGGCGAAGTACAGCGCCCGGACCGGGCTGTACTTCGTGGGGGCGATTCATGGCCCGATCGCTGTGGCCTCGGACAGGTATGAGGCGGCGCAGTTGGTTCCGGGGTATGGGCCGACGTCGTTGACGGCGCTGTGCTGGTCGCCGGAGTGGGATCGGTTCCTGGAAGAGGTCGAGGACGTTCGTGACCAGATGTACGGCGGTGAGGAATGAGGGCGGGCTGAGGCGGCTGCTGGGCCGGTGGTCTCTCTCCTCGGGTGCTGGTGCGGTGACCTGAGGGGGTGAGCGGGCTGTTCGCGTGTGTCCCCCGTACGCGTGGATGGTGCTGGTCTGGTGGCGAGGGGGCGGGGTGGGTCGTAGCGCGTCCGGTGCGCTCCCTGCCCCGCCTTCGTTTCTGTGTGGATCACGGGATGAGTCGTCGGTTCTCCCGTCGTGGCAGGCGGTGGTGCGGTGAGGCTTTCGGAGCTGGCGGAGAGGTACGGGCGGCGGTGGGACATCACCGGCAGCGACGTTGAGGGGTGGACGGCGGTGCGTCGTCAGCTCGTTCGGCAAGAGGCGTTGGATCGCGGGCTGTCCAACGTCCGGTGTGGCAACACGTTGGCGGACTTGGCCGTGCGGTTGAAGGAAGAGGAGGAGTCGGAGTGGAAGAGGTGAGGCGGTGTATCTGGTGATGGTGGTACGGGCCTTGACCTTGCTGGGAGTGGCAGGGCCGGCGGAATGACCGCAGGTCACCCCGTAAGGGCGAGCGTTGAGCGAGTTCGGCCGGCGCTGTCGCGGGCCGCCCTGATGATCTTGGAGATAGCTGTGGGTGTGGAGGGTTTCCGTAACGTGTCGGCGGCGACGTTGCGTGTGCTGCGGGAGCTGGAATCGGCTCGTGGGCCGGTGTACGGGTCGGTTCTCGAAGCTGTCTGGGATGGGGGAGATAACGTCTATCCGCTCTTGAAGCGGCTGACGGATAGAGGGTGGCTCGTCAGTGAGCGGGATCGGCCTCCTGGTCGGCGTCGTCGCCTGTACCGGCTGACCACTGAGGGTCGGCGGGCGACGTTGGAGCTGCTGGCCGTGTATGAGACGGCGGGGCCATAGCGATGATCAACGAGGAACTCGTGACGGTGAGGAGATTGCGGCAGGTGTCGCCTGCGACGTTGCGTGTGGTGCGGGCGGTCATGTCGGATTCGTTGGCGGCTGTGGACGGGTACGGGCTGGCGGAGACCTGTCGCATGGAGAAGGCGCGTATTTGTCGGGTCTTGTGTCGGCTGACGCCCGATGGGCGGTCAGTGGCGTTGGCGGTGTTGTGGCAGCACGGGGAAGGGTGCGGGAACCGGGTCCCGGAACGGCTGCCTGAGGTGTGACGGGTCTGGCCGGGGACCTGAGGTGTTCGGCAACCTCTCGCGGCCCCGTACATCCCGTACAGTCCGGAACGTTCCGTATGCCCCTCGCGCCCGATTCGATGGCTTCCCTGCCGGGTGCTAGGTCTGGCGTTCGGCAGTGGGTTCACGGAGGGTGCAGGCGTCTTGAAGGCATCGGACGCCTGTACTCCCGCGATCTTTCCCGCAGCCCATGAACGCGCTACGTAGCCAAATGCAACGCTCCGTGTAGCCGCGGAAGGGTGCGCCGCGCCGTGTGTTGATCATGTGTCCGAGCGCTCTGACCGTTGTGGTGTGGGGCGGCCGGAGTTGTCTCCTTGAAGGAGTCGGCCGTTTGCGAACTCGGCCGTGATGGGGTGTTCGCTCCAGTCGATCACCTCGTCCGCCTCGCGCAGTAGCCATGCGCTCTGTTGCTGGGCGAGGGGTTCCGTGCCGGGGATCGGGGGGCGCAGGTAGGCGAGATAGGAGGCGGCCCCTTGGAGATCTTCTGTGGGGTCCTCCTTCTTGGTTCGGCCCGGTCTTGTGGGTATCGGCCGCCATCCTGCTTCCCTGGCTGCCGCGATGAGTCGTTCGGGATCGAAGACGTGGAGTTCCTGAAGGTGGACGATTCTGATCACATGGCCGGGTAGGTCGGCTCTGCGGGCGTCGTAGTCCATGGGGTCAGTATGGCTTTGGATCATGTGTTGGTGGCCTGGACGAGTGGGCGGCTTGCCGCTCCTCGCCGGGACCGGCCGGAGGCCGCATGCCCGGCGAGGGGAGGGCGGCGTTCTGCCGCCCGCGCGGCCGTCAGGCCGCGCCTTGACATCTATAAGAACAATTCGGCAGTGGCGCGGAGGCGTCCAAGATCGATTAGGGCCTGGCGGTAATGTCTACGATCTCGTGGCATCACTCCGTGTTGTTGCGTCGAGGATCTGGTCAGGGGTCCTTCCTCGCACGTTCTGGAGGTTCGCGTGGGTCAGGTCCGCGTCGGTGAGATCCGCGCCGGTTAGGTTCGCATCGGTCAGGTTCGCGTCGGTGAAGTCCGCGCCGGTCAGGTTCGCGCCGGTCAGGTCCGTGCCTGCCTGGTACTGACCTGCTATGTACGCGCCGTTCAGGTACGCGCCGTTCAGTTTCGCGCGGTTCAGGAATGCTCCGTTCAATTTCGCGCCTACCAGGGTGGCTCTGGTCAGGTCCGCGCTGAACAGTCTCGCCTCGGTCAGGTCCGCGCTGAACATTTGCGCGTCGGTCAGGTCGGCACTGGCCATGTGGGCACCGTTCAAGAATGCGTCGTTCAGGTCCGCATCGGTCAGGTGGGCTCGGGCTAGGTTCGCGCGTTTCAGGGATGCGCCGGTCAGGACCGCGTTTGCCAAGTGGGCGTAGATCAAAATCGCGCCGTTAAGGTTCGCGCCGGCCAGATTCGCGCCTGCTAAGTGGGCGCCGGTCAGATCCGCGCCGGTCAGGTTTGCGCCTGCCAAGTTCGCGCCTGCTAAGTAGGCGCCGGTTAGGTCTGCGCCGGTCATGTTGGATCGCGTGATGACGGTGAGTGCGGCTTGGATGTCGGGTGGTGGCTTCTTGTGCGACGGGGCTTCATCCGTGGGGGTGTCCTCGTCCTCTTGCGAGTCGGCGGGGGTGTCCTCGTCTTGGTGGGAGTTAGCGGGGGTGCGCTCTTGGGAGTGGATGCGGATGAAGGCGGTGAGGACTTCTTGGACGGTGCTGTGGTCGCGCTGGGAGTCGTGGGCGATGCGTTCTAGGGCGTAGATGCCGCCGAGTCGGATGTCGAGTTTCTCGTCTCCGAGTTGTTGGATGGCTTTGGTGTATCGGTCGGTAACTTGGCCTTGCTCGGTGAGCGCGAGTGCGTTTCGGGCTGTCTGTGCGTTGCGGGCGGTGTAGTAGACCGCTATGAGCGCGATGATGCCGGTGGCGATGGCGAGGGCTCGTCCGCGTACGGCGTCGACGGCGGTGGCGAGGTCTTTGGGTTCCAGGGTGCCAACGCGGTCCAGGTCGAGAATCCAGCGTGCACCCGGTCCCATGATCCAGAAGAGTGCGCAGAAGAATACGGTCGCCGGAAGAATGAGGCTTAGGCGTCGTGCGTACTCGCGATACCGGGCAGACGCAGTGCGGGGCATGCGCAGGATCGTAGGGCTTTAGTTCGTTCGCCCGGAACGGTGAGTATGGCTGTCTTTATGGTAATCATGCCGTGTGGTTGTGACGGGCGTCCCGGAGCTGGCGGCGCTGGGCGTGCGGGATGCACCATGGGGGCTGGAGCGCGTTGACTTGTTCCGTGTCGTTGCCGGATGAGGTACGCGTGACCGGTCCGAACGATGTGGGTCCTGCCAGAGACAGAACTGCGAGAGACAGAAGAGGAGGGTTGATCACCAATGTCATACGTGTCATATGCGCTGTTCAGCTCGCCTCCGTGCGCTCCTCGCACGCGGGGCCGTTCGACGTGGGCGGGATAATAACAGCGGATTCCTGATTTGGGAATACCTGATTGATGCCGTCCGGTTATGGCGGGATCCGTCGCCCTTCTCGGGCCGTTTACTGGTCACAAGCCCGCCGAGTCAGATCACTTGTCAAGGACGGTAATCCGGCTCGGGCGGGGACCAGCTATCGAGGAGGCTGATGCCAAATTGATTAGGGGCCCCATCCCCGTGCACCACGCGTTCGTGTTTCCCAGCGGTGCCTTTCTCTCCGGAGAGGTCACCCCGGTACTCGATTTCGATGCGAGTACCAAGGATCGTCCCGTCCAGCAGCGCGACAAGGTCACCGGTGAGCTGGTGTGGTCGGTCGCGGTGACCAATGTGAGTCCGGATGTCCGTGCGGCGGATAAGACGGTGAGCGTGAAGATCGTGGCGGCGGTCGCTCCGGAGATGCCTCCGGTGCCACCCGCCATGGCAAGTCTCGGCTTGCCGTTCGTTCCGGTCGAGTTCGTGGATCTTGCGGTGACTCCGTATGTGAACTCGGCGAACAATCGCCTGGCGTATTCGTTCCGGGCTCGCGGGTTCCGCCCTTTGGCGGTATCCCGCTCGCAAGAGACCAGCAGGGGATGATCCTGCTGAGGACCTGAGGGTCATGATTCAGGGCCGGTAGAGCCGGTGCCTGCTGCGGCGCTGTAGCCGCCGATCATTCAACACGCCTGAGTCCCCGTGACCCGTCAGCGGTCGGGGACCTGCCCCGGCATGCCGGGCTGCCCGTTGGAGCTTGGAACCTCCCCCGTGTGGTCCGGCATGCCCGCAAGGGGCCTGCGTTTTGCCCTGTTCCCCCGATTCGACGCCTGAGGGCTGGCCGGTGCTTGGTGGCGCTGGCCGGTCCTCGGGTTTTGGCACCGCTGGTGTGAGCGGCTCTCGCTGCTAGGCGCGGGCTGCGGTGTGGGGTGCGGGGTCCTCATGGTCTGAATGGGGGTGTCCCATGATCTTCCGTAAGCTCCCTGGTCAGGAAATCGTCGGCGTCGTCTCTACCCGTCCTGACACCACGGTCGTGTTCGCTCCGACCGTCGTCCGCACGCCCGTGATCGTCACCGTTTTCGTGTGGCTGTGGCGGCTGCTGGCCGGTTCGGTCCGCATGTTCTGGCGTCATCCGGTCGCCTGCGCGGTCCCGATCGTCACGGGCTGGCTGTGGTCGTTCGGCGCATGGCAACTGGTCGCGTTCATGGCGGCCGATCTGTCGGCCATCGCAGGCCTGGTCGCCTGGGCCTACCCTCACGCCTTCGGCCGGTGGGTCGGCTGGCCGCTGGTCGCCTGGTGGCGGTGGGTGTGGGTCTACCGGCGCAAGTGGCAATCCGTGATGGTCATGTCCGGTCTCGCCGGGAACTTCGGCGGGCGGCTGTATCTCCCCGACCTGGTGCGGGTGCGCTGCGATGCCCGCTGCGATGTCGTCCGGGTGCGGATGCTCGCCGGTCAGGCGGTCGAGCAGTTCACCGACCATGCGCCGAACCTGGCGCATGGCTTCGGCGCTGCGCGGGTGCGGATCACCTCCCCGAAACCCGGCTGGGTGACGCTGACCGTTCCGCGCGCCGATGTGTTGGCGCGGGTGATTCCGGCGATGCCGATTCCGGCTCGGCCGTGGGTGGGTCCGGTGGAGATCGGGTTATCCGAGGACGGCTTGGTGTTCCGTCTCCAGGTTCACGGGACCCATGTGCTGATCGCTGGGGCGACCGGTTCGGGTAAGGGGTCGTGGCTGTGGTCCATCATCAGGGGCCTGCTTCCGGCCTGCGCGGCGGGCATCGCGCAGGTGTGGGGCCTGGACCCCAAGCTCATGGAACTGAGCTTCGGCCGTGAACTGTTCGACCAGTACGCGGGAACTCCTGAGCAGTGCGCGGACCTGCTGGAACAGGCCGTGGCACTCATGCAGGAGCGGGCACACCGGTACGCGGGAGTACGCCGCAACCACGTCCCGACCTTGGACGACCCGTTCGTCCTGGTGGTCGTTGATGAGGTGGCGTTCCTGACCGCTTACCAGCCGGACAAGGCGTTACGTCTGCGGATCTCGGCGGCGCTGGCCACGCTCACCACACAGGGGCGCGCGGTCGGTATCGCGGTCGTGGCGGCGCTTCAGGACCCGCGCAAGGAGGTTCTGAACATCCGGAACCTGTTCCCGGACAAGGTGGCGCTTCGGCTGGATGAGCCGGGTCAGGTCGACATGGTTCTGGGCGACGGTGCTCGGGATCGGGGCGCGGTGGCGGATCAGATTCCGCGTGATCCGGATGACCCTTCGGTGGGTGCGGGTGAGGCGTATGTGCGGCTGGAGAACAGCACAGATCCGGTTCGGATGCGCGCCGCGTACGTGTCGGATGCCGATATTCGGCAGATGGCGGCCTGGTTCGGGGGTCGCTCGTGGTGACCTCGGATGGTACGGCGGGCGGTTCAGGGGCGTCCGGTGAGCTGAGGCCGGCGGATGCCGTTGGCACCCGTAGGGCGACCGGCAGGGAGTCTGCCGGCGTCAGCGCCCCCGCGTCGGACCTGGGATCAGGCCTGGGGTCGGGCCTGGTCAGTATGGCTGCGGTGAAGGCCTCGGGGCTGGTGTCCCGTGAGGTTGCCGAACAACTGGCGGTGGCGAACGGGGTGTGTATCCGTCCTATCCCGATGCGTCGTCAAGACACGGTGACGGGTGTGGTGGACACGGTGGATCTGCCGTGTGGTTCGTGGCGGGAGAGCTGGTGTCCTCCGTGTGCGAAGCGGGCTCGTCAGGTGCGGATGGCGCAGTGCCGTGAGGGCTGGCACATGGAGTCTGAGCCGCTGGTCGAGTACACGCGAGGCGAGTATCGGAGCTACTTGCATGACCTTCGGGAGCAGGCTCAAGGCTGGCGTGATGACGCTGAGGCGTCCGGTGAGGACACTACCGATTTCGATCTGGCTCTAGCAGACCTGGATACCGAGATCGGCGCGTTGGTGCCGGTGAGCCGAGCGACGGCGGACGTGGCCGACCAGGAGGACGCGGGCGACGACGGGGCCTCGGCTGAGGTGGGGCCGGATCGGCGTTCGCGGTCGACGCGGCGGCGGGATGACGCGGCGAACCTCCCCCGACGTCAGCAGGTGTCCGGAACGTTAGGGCGGGTCTATGAGGGGCGGGACGGTAAGGGGTTCCGTCCGAGCATGTTCCTGACTTTGACCCTGCCCTCCTACGGCCGGGTGTCGAACGGTGTGCCGGTCGATCCGGACAGGTACGACTACAGGCGGGCGGCTCGGGATGCGCTGCACTTCGGCAAGCTCGTCGACAGGTTCGTGCAGAACCTCCGCCGGGTGGCGGGCTGGGATGTGCAGTACTTCGCGGCGGTGGAGCCGCAACGGCGTCTGACTCCTCACCTGCATATGGCCATTCGGGGGACGTTGCCCCGGTCGGTGGTGCGTCAGGTGGTGGAGGCGACCTATCACCAGGTGTGGTGGCCTTCGGTCGATCGGGTGGTGTTCGGTGAAGGGGATGCCGAACCGGTCTGGTCGGAGGGTCACGGCTACGTGCATCCGGGCACGGGGGAGGTGCTGGCGTCCTGGGATGAGGCGTTGGACGCCCTGGATGATGGCGGCTCGGCGGACGGCGGGCACGGGGAGCCGTTGCATGTGGCGCGGTTCGGCTCGCAGATGGACATGCAAGGCGTGCTGGCTGGTACCTCGGATGCGGATCAGCGGGTCAGGTACCTGACGAAATATCTGACCAAGAGCCTGTCCTGGGATGCGGTCCTGAAGGCGGACGATGCGGGTTCGTCGGGTCGGGCGGCGCATGTGGCGCGGTTGGCGGAGGCGCTGCGGTGGGAGCCGTGTAGTCCAGAGTGTGCGAACTGGCTGCGGTACGGGGTTCAACCGCGTAAGGCGAAGTCGGGATTGCGCCCGGGATGGTGCAGGAAGAAGGCGCACAGTCCCGATCGGATGGGCTACGGCGGTCGCCGGGTATTGGTGTCGCGCAAGTGGTCCGGGAAGACCCTGGCAGGTCACAAGGCGGATCGGCGGGCGTGGGCGCTGGCGGCGGCCGGGCTGGACCCGGAAGAAGAGGCGCGGGAGCCGGGCCGTTACGTATGGCGTCGTCTGAGTGCGTCCGACCCTGCGCTGGAGCCGGTGGCCGTGCGGCTGTTGCGGCTGGTGGCTGTCCGTCAGGCGGCTCGGGCGGCGCGGGAAGGTCCACCCGATGGCGGGCCTGATGACGTGGGGAAGGCACCCGGCCCGGACACAGGGCGGGATGCCTGATGGGCGCTGAACGCCCACTACGGAGGGAGCCGGAGCAGGCAAGACCGGCCGCGAAGACGAACTTGGGCTCCTCGGGTGCTCGCTGTGTACCGATGGGTGAGAGAGGTTGCCCGTTCCGGTCTGGTCGTTGCGCGTCGGTGGGTGGAGGCGCGGGGAAGCGGCGCCTGCCCCTGATAGATCGTGCCGAAGGCTTCATTCGCTCTTGGGGCGTCGGCGTGGGTGTCACGTGGTCGGTGGCAAGCGATCACGGCGGCGGGGGTGGGTGGGCGGGTCGCGGCGGCGGCGAACAGAGTCCCATCCCACTAGTTGATCTTGCTGGGGGACGTGCGGTCTCGTCGGCGGGAGCGTGGCCGGCGGCTGGCGTCGGCGAGAAGGGCGCGGATGCCCGAAATGAATTACAGAGATCACTCAATCGACTCCATTATGTAATTCTCGATAAGCGGGCGACGGAACGGCCTGAAATGCTCCTGGCGGCTCGGTGGATATCCCGCCGGGAAAATGAGGTAAAGGCACTCGGGCGGAATTTCTTCCTTGTCGGCTCCGACTGGACGGTTCCGGCCCCCTCGTCGAGTGTGGGGGGGTGTGAATGGCCAACGATCACGCTAGTGATGACTTTCTCACCATAGCCGACTGTCGCCGCATCCTGCGGGTTCCCCGAAGCACTTTCTATCGGTGGTTGGCTTCCGGAAAGGGTCCGAAGTCCTATCGTCTGCCCAATGGAGAAAGGCGTATAAACCGCAACGACTGGGTAAAATGGCTAGAGGGACAAAAGCTCGACTAGGTGGAGGTGGTGGAAAATGGAAACGTCGCTCGACATTCAGTTCTGGAAAATCCGGAAACGTGAGGGAAGGAAAAAGCCGTATGAGCTGCGCTGGCGAGTCGGCACACAGGAACACTCCCGTTCGTTCCTGACAAAGGTCCTGGCGCAGACCCATCAGGCGAAGCTCATCGCTGCGACAAGCGTCGTGGGCGAAGCGTGGGATGTGGCCACAGGCGAACCGGTCTCGTGGGGCCGCAAGCAAGCAACCTGGTTCGACCACGCGACGGCGTTGGCGGCTCGCGAATGGGAGGGGGCGGCGGCCAACACGCGCAAGCAGTTGGCCATGTCCCTCGTCGCGATCACGCTCGCCATGGTGGAGACCTCGACCAAAGCGCGGCGGACCCGGCCTACGGAGAGGTCGCTGCGTACTGCCCTACGTGACTGGGCCTTTCGCCCGACTGCCCGTGGTGCGGACCAGCCCGAAGAGATCTCGGTGGCGCTGGAATGGCTGAGCGCGAACAGTCGGCCGGTCGCCTGCCTGGCTGAGGATGACCACCTGCGGTCGGTGCTGGCGGCGCTGGGGCGTAAGACCGATGGCGGGGCCATCAGCGCCACGTCCATGCGAGTGCGGCGGGGGATCCTGTACAGGGCTCTGGACTACGCGGTGGAACGCAAGTTGATCAACATCAACCCGTTGCCGGGTATCCGTAGTCGACGGCGCTCGTTCAACGATGACGCTGTGTCGCCGCTCGTCGTCCCGACCATGGAACAAGGCCGACGGCTGTTACGAGGGGTGAGGAGCCTGCGCAAAACCGCAGCGGGAGAGCGTGGGCGGCACCTCTACGCCTTCTTCTCGCTGATGTTCTTCGCCGGCCTCAGGCCGGGTGAGGCGACCAACCTCCGCGTGATCAACTGCCAGCTTCCGAAAACCGGCTGGGGCAAACTCACGCTCACAGGATCGAGCCCCGACGTGGGAACGCTTTGGACCGATGACGGGGCCGTTCACGACGTGCGCGGCCTGAAGCATCGGTCAAAGAAGTCCGTCCGCATCGTCCCCATCCCGCCGGAGCTGGTGGAGATCCTCCGGGAGCACCTGGCCGAATTCAGCCCTGCTCCCGACGGGAGGATCTTCTACGACGGACCCGAGTACGGTCGCATTCCGCAGCAGGCGTACGGCAACATCTGGCGTCGCGCACGTAAGGCGGCGCTGACCGCAGAGGAGTACGATTCCCGGCTCGCCCAAAGGCCCTATGACCTGCGGCACGCTCACGCGAGCACGCTCCTCATGGCCCGCGTTCCCGTCGCTGAGATCGCGCGACGGCTCGGGCACTCCATTCGCGTGTTGCTATCCACCTACGCCCACTGGGTAGATCACAGTGAGGACGTGGTGAATGCCCAGATCGAAGCGGCTCTAACTGCGGAAACTACCACCGGGGGGGCTGTGAACAGGCAAAACGTGACTGACGGGCCAACTACGGGCCAAAGGCCTGATCTACGGGTCGCATAGCGACAAAATCGCAGGTCAACCCCCTAGCCAGGGGCGAACGTTGGTTTTCCACAGAACGGCGTTCAAGGACGCGCGCTCAGCGTAACCCCCCGGACTCTTGGGTCGCCCCGTCTTTCCCGACCCAGGAGTTCCGTATGCTCACAACGCTCCTCACCGCCATCCTCTGCACCCCCCACCCGGGTGCGGAGGCCCGGCCGTGCCCGTCACCGGCCTCCTTCCGGTACGTCCACCACACGCCGACCGGGCTCTCCGACGACCCCGACGAGCTGGACGAGCTGATCGACCTGGCCGAACTCGCCGAACGCTGGGGCCACACATGGCCCCCACCGGAGTGGGGCGGCTTCGACCCGTGGGCGGCCGACGGGCCATGGGCCGAGGCATGGGACGACTTCGACGACCCCGAAGAGACCATGGGCGGCGTCTTCGGCCCGTCCGACCGGGACCTACGCCCGGGCTTCGGCGCCTGGGCCGGCGCGCTGGCGGGCGGCGTGGCTCCGGGCTGGGGCGCACGTCCACTCCAGGACGGCTGGCCCGTTCCGGACGGGCGAGCCCGACCGCTCGGGGAGAACGAGCCGGTCGGGGACAGGGGTGCGGGGTCGCCGCAAGAGGCCGGGACCGCCGCGGGGGGAGGCACGCGCCCGCTTCAGGACGGCGGTGTTATTGCGGAGGGAGGCGCGCGCCCGCGCCAAGACGGCGGTGCTGTTGTGGACGGGGGTGCGCGTCCGCTTCAAGACGGTGGGGCCGCCCTCGACGGGGGCGCGCGTCCAGGTCAGGACGGTGTCGTCACCCTCGACGGTGCTTCGCAGGAAGGCGCCGCGTCCGAAGGCGGCTCGCGGCCCGGGAGTGCCGGCGCCGACCGGAAACCGAAGTCCGATGACCGCAGGCCCCGGGGCAGGTCGGAGGAGCCGCCCGGAGTCGAGGCCGAGCCCCGGAAGAAGCGGAAGGACCGCGAGCCGCGCAAGCCCGAGGACGAGAACACCACGACCCGCGACGCCACCCCGGGAGCGGTCGCGTTGCGGGCCGCGACCAAGTGGCTCGGCATCCCCTACGTGTGGGGCGGCGGCAACGCCGAGGGCCCGAGCCGGGGCATCGGCAAGGGGGCGAACCGGGTCGGCTTCGACTGCTCGGGTCTGACCCTCGCGGCCTGGGCCAAGGCCGGGGTGACCCTCGGGCACTACACCGGCACCCAGATCAAACAGGGCAAACCCGTGCAGACCAAGGATCTGCTCCCCGGCGACCTGCTGTTCTTCGGCGCGACGAAGACCGACCCGTCCCACGTCGGTCTCTACGCCGGCGACGGCGACATGATCCACGCCCCCCGGACGGGCGACGTCGTCAAACGCGTCGAGGTCCTGGCGGCGCCGGTCTGGATGAAACGTTTCCAGGGCGCGGTGCGCCCCCAACTGCCGTCTGCGAAGACGTGAGGGCTAGAGGGCCTGTCTGAGCCACGACTCCACGTCGGCGATGTGGACCGTCGCCCACGAGTGGGCCACCTCGGGCTGGCGGGCCGCTATCGCGCCGTAGATGGCGTAGTGCTGGTCGAGGGTCTTGCTCGGGGCGTTCGACTGGGTCAGGCCGCGCCAGATGCGGGCCCTCGTCGTCGGGCCCGACAGGCTCTCGATCAGGGAGCAGAGGACGGCGTTGCCGGAGCCCTCGGCGATGCGCTGGTGGAACTCCAGGTCGTTGGCGACGAGCTGTTCGACCGTGGGGTTCTCGGGGAGGGAGTCGAGGATCTTGCGGAGTTCCTCGATGCCGGCGTCGGTCATGTTGACGGCGGCCTTGGCGGTGGCGGCGGGTTCGAGGATGCGGCGGACCTCGAAGAACTGCAGAACGGTGTCGTCGCGGTGGAAGTCGACCACGAACGAGAGGGCGTCGAGGAGGAGGCGGGGTTCGAGGCTGGTGACGTAGGTGCCGTCGCCCTGGCGCACGTCGAGCACGTTGATCAGCGCGAGCGCGCGCACCGCCTCACGCAGGGAGTTCCGGGAGAGCCCGAGCCGTTCGGCGAGGTCGGCCTCTTTGGGGAGCCGGGCTCCCGGCGCCAGCTCTCCGTTGAGGATCATGTCCTTGATCCGGTCTATCGCCGTATCGGTTACCGCCACGCCTCGCACCCACCCTCAGACATCCGATGTCTAGGAGTGTACGACGAACGTGACCGGATCACCTCCCGTGCGCCTGACCAATCCGCGCACCTCCAGTGTCCGCAGGTGCGCCGCGGCCTCGCCGGCGGCCATGCCGCGCAGCATCGGGGCCAGGTCCTCCCAGCGCCGGTTCCAGGTCATGAGCGACGCGGCGGTCCAGATCGTCAGCGGCCGGTCGGCCTCGGCCATCGAGGCCAGCAGCTTGGTCAGCTTCTCCTCGTGGTGCTCGGCGATCTCCCCGGCGCGGGCGGCGACGTCGGCGAACGTCCACTCGTGGGCGGGAAGGGCCTCCAGCGGGCCGAACGCGGCGATCTTGCCGAGGGAGGCCAGGAACTCACCGAGTGGGTCGATGTCGGTGCGATCGTAGGGATACATCCCGATATGGGGAGTGATGCCCGGCAGCACGTGGTCACCGGTGAACACCCGATCACCGTCTTCGAGATGGAGACAGATGTGGCCGGGGGAGTGCCCGGGGGTCCAGACGGTCCGCAGCCGCCGCCCCGGCAGGTCGACGAGCGCGCCGTCGGCCAGGTGCACGTCCGGGATCGCGGGGGGCGTGGGGGCGTCCATGATCGCGGCGGCGAGCTCCTCGGGCGAGGCGCCCGCCCGGCGCAGCATGTCGGCCTGCATCCGGGGCCGGTCGTCGGCGGCGGCCATGTCGTGGAACATGCGGACCATCTCGGCGTCGGCCTCGTGCATCGCGATCCACCCGCCGGAGGCCTCCCTGACCTGCCCGGCGAGCCCGGCGTGGTCGGGGTGGTAGTGCGTGACGACGACGCCGCGCACGTCGGCGAGCGCGATGCCCGCCTGGCCCAGCCCGCTTTCGAGCGCCTGGAACGCCTCGGGGTGGTTCCACCCGGCGTCGATCAGGACCGGCCCGGTGGGCGACTCGACGGCGTAGACGAGGGTGTAGCCGAGCGGATTGCCCGGTATCGGCACCGGCACACTCCACACCCCGTCACCGAGATCGGTGACCTTCTGGGCCGAGTAGGCACGCCGCGTCCGCACATCCCGCTCACTCATCCGGCCCCCATCAAGCGCTTGTTACCGCGACCATGGTCCCAAACCGACATGACCACCACGTCTCGCCCTCCCCTTCCAGGCCATCGCCCCACGTCACAGCGGAAACCCGACGGCAGGCCGCATCGGGCCTCGCCGCCGCGCGCGGACGCGACCGCCGGATTTCGCAGCGCGCAATCTGCGGCTGTTCGACGCGGGCGAGCACAAGACCCTGGCGACGCGTGCTCCCGGGCGGTGGCGCTGCGGGGGGAATCCCGAGTGCGGAGCCGTTCACCTTGGTCCCGGACGGTGAATTCCCGGAACAGGTCACGCGCGTTCGAGGATGGTCGCGGTCGCGAGGGCGCCGCCCGCGCACATGGTCACCAGCGCCGTCGACCCACCGGCCCGTTCGAGCTCGTGCAGGGCCGTGGTGATGAGCCTGCTCCCGGTCGCGCCGACCGGGTGCCCCAGGGCGATGGCGCCGCCGTTGACGTTCAAGCGGGAGAAGTCGGGTTTGTGGACCGACGCCCACGACAGGACGATGGCCGCGAAAGCCTCGTTGACCTCATAAAGGTCGACATCTGACATAACCATGCCCGCCCGGTCCAGCACCCGCGTGGTGGCGTCCACGGGGCCGTCCAGGTGGAAGTAGGGCTCCGCGCCCACCAGTGCCTGCGCGAGGATCCGTGCCCGGGGGCGCAGGCCGTGCCGGGCGGCGGCCGTCTCGCTCATCAGCAGGACCGCGGCCGCGCCGTCGGAGATCTGCGACGACGTCCCGGCGGTGTGCAGGCCGCCCTCGCCCATGACGGGCTTCAGCCGGGCCAGGCCCTCGGCCGTCGTCTCCCGCAGGCCCTGGTCCCGGGTCACCTCGGCGACCGGCACGATCTCGCGGTCGAAGCGTCCCTCGGCCCACGCTTCGGCCGCGCGCTGCTGGGATCGGGCGCCGAACGCGTCGAGGTCGGCGCGGGACAGGCCGCGCCGGGCGGCGATGCGTTCGGCGGCGGTGAACTGGTCGGGCAGGTCGATCGACCAGTCGTCGGGGCGGGGGTCGGCGGGCAGCACGTTCGAGCCGAGCGGCTGACGGCTCATCGACTCGACGCCGCACGCGATGCCGACGTCGATCACGCCGGCCTGGATCAGCGCCGCCACCACGTGCACGGCCTGCTGCGACGAACCGCACTGCGCGTCGAGCGTGGTGACGCCGGTCTGGTAGGGCAGCCCGGCGTAGAGCCACGCGTGCCGTCCGACGTGTCCGCCCTGTTCACCGGCCTGGGTGACGCAGCCGGCGAAGACCTGCTCGACGGCCATGGGGTCGATGCCCGCCTTCTCGACGAGGCCGCTCAGGGTCGCGGCGAGCAGCGCCTGCGGCTTGACCCCGGCCAGCCGGCCGTCGCGTTTCCCGATCGGCGACCGGACGGCCTCGACGATCACCGGCGTCCCCATGCCGAAACTGTAACGCGTTCTATTCCGCCCGTGAAGCCGGGAACTCGGCCAGGAGCCGGGAGGCGGCGATCTCGATGCGGCGCTGGATGTCCTCGTAGGTCCGCCGGCCGCGCAGCATCTCCAGGAGTTCCTGCACCCACACCGCGCCGAGCGAGGCCGCCAGGACACCCTGCTCCTCGGTCGCGCGGCCGTCGGACAGGCCCGCCACCCGGAGCAGCAACCCCGCCATCCGGTCGCCGAAGGGCAACTCGACGTCGGCCAGGATCAGCGCCCTGATCAGCGCGTCGGCGAGTTCGGGCTCGCGCATCAGGCCGCGCGTCGCCCGCATCAGCACGTCGACGGCCCGCCCGTCGGGGGTGGCGGCGGCGGGCGGGCGGCGGGCGATGCTCGACTCCAGCATGTCGAGTTCCTCGCCGACGACGGCGACCACGAGGTCCATCTTCGAGGGGAAGTAGCGGTAGAGGGTGCCCAGGGCCACTCCGGCGCGTTCGGCGACCGTGCGCATCTGCATCGCCTCGACCCCGCCCCGGGAGGCCAGGGCCGCGGCGGCCTGGAGGATGCGCCTGCGCCGCTGGAGCTGGCTCTTGGTGCGCAGGCCCGGAGCCGTGCCGGGCGGGAGGTCCTGGACCGCTTCCATAGCAGAACACGTTATCTGACCAGGTCCCGTACCGGATGGTTACTCACCAGTCACGGGGTTGTGGACACTTACTAGAATCCGTTCTAACTTCGGTTGGTGGATTTCGATCTCGACGAGCCGCAACGGGAGTTGCGCACCCTCGCGGCCGGGCTCCTCGACAAGGAGGCCGACCCGGAGGCCCACGAGAAGACCGGCGAACCCTACGACGCCCGCCTGTGGGCCACGATGGCCCGCGCGGGGCTGACCGGGGCCTGCCTGCCCGAGGAGTCGGGCGGCGCGGGGCTCGGGCCGATCGAGATGGCGGTGCTGCTGCGGGAGGTCGGGGCGCACGTCGCGCCCGTGCCGCTGCTGCCCGCGCTGGTCACGGGGCTGACCGTCGGTCGCCACGGTACGCCGGGCCGGCAGGCCCGGCTCGCTCCCGTCGCGGAGGGCGGCGCGCCCTACACCTACGGCGTCGGCGGGCAGGTCACCGTGGCGAACGGTCGGCTCACCGGGCGGGTGACCGGCGTCCCCTACGCCGCGCAGGCCGCGGGTGTCCTGGTGGCGGCGCGCGACGACGTGTACGTGGTCGGTCCGGAGGCGATGGGCGTACAGAAGACCCCGACCGCGACCGGGGAACCGGCCGGCGTGGTCACCCTCGACGACGCCCCGGGAGAGCTGATCGCGGGGGCGGCCCACGAGCTCCGCCTGCTGGTACGCGCCGCGGTTGCCGCCACCGCCTCCGGAGTGCTGGCCCAGGCGCTCAAGATCACCACCGACCACGTCAGGACCCGCCGCCAGTTCGGCCGCGCGCTGGCCGAGTTCCAGGCCGTCACCATGCAGATCGCGGACGTCTACGTCGCCGCCAGGGCCCTCGACGTCGCCGTCTGGTCGGGGGTGTTCCGGCTCGCGGCGGGGCTCGACGCCGACCGCGACCTGGCCGTGGCGGCGCTGCACACCGCCGACTCCGCGCTGCGGGCCCTCTACACCTGCCAGCACCTGCACGGCGGCCTCGGCCTCGACGTCACCTATCCGCTGCACCGCTACTTCGCCTGGGGCAAGCACGCCGCGCACGTCCTCGGCGGCGCCGAGGCGCAACTCGACCTGATCGGGGACCTCGAATGTTCGTCGAACTGACCGACGCGCAACGTGCGCTGCGCGACGAACTGCGCGGCTACTTCGCCACCTGCCTGACCGCCGGGCAGCGCGCCGACATCGCCGCCGACCCGTTCGGCGCCGCCTACATGGAGCACTGCCGCAGGCTCGGCCGCGACGGCATGCTCGGCATGGGCTGGCCGGAAGAGTTCGGCGGCCGGGGCTACGGCCCCCTGGAGCAGCAGATCTTCGCCAACGAGATCGCCCGCGCCGAGGTGCCCTACCCGATCATCACGTTGCAGACGGTCGGCCCCACCCTCATGCAGTACGGCACCCCCGAGCAGAAGGCGTTCTTCCTCCCGCGCATCCTGGCGGGCGAATGCCACTTCGCCATCGGCTACAGCGAACCCGGCGCGGGCACCGACCTGGCCTCGCTGACCACCACCGCCGTCCGCGACGGCGACCACTACGTCGTCAACGGCCAGAAGATCTTCACCTCGGGCGCCCACTTCGCCGACTACATCTGGCTCGCCGCCCGCACCGACCCGAGCGCCGGGAAACACCGCGGCATCACCATGATGATCGTCTCGACCGGGGACCCGGGCTACTCCTGGACCCCGATCATCACCATGGACGGCCGCCACCACACCAACAGCACCTACTACAGCGACGTCCGCGTCCCGGCCGACATGGTCGTCGGCGAGGTCGGCAAGGGCTGGGACCTGATCGTCGACCAGCTCAACCACGAACGCGTGACCCTCGGCCCGGCCGGCAACATCGCCCACACCTACGACCGCTTCAAGGCGTGGGCGCGGCGCTCGGGCGCCATCGAGGAGCCGGCGGTCAGAAGGGCGCTGGGTTCCGTGTACGCCGCCTTCCGGACCAACGAACTGCTCAACTGGCAGGTGGCCGCCAACATGGACCTCGGCTGGCTCGGCGCCCCCGACGCCTCGGCCACCAAGATCTACGGCTCCGAACGCATGCAGGACGTCGGCCGCGTCGTCGGCGAGACCCTGGCCCGCTTCGGCGACCCGGCCGACGAGGAGACCCGCGACCTGATGGAACGTGTCGACCGGGGCGTGAAGGGCGGCCTGGTGCTGACCTTCGGCGGCGGCGTCAACGAGGTCCAGCGCGAACTCATCGCCATGCTGGGCCTCCAGCTCCCCCGCGCGCCCCGCTGACACGCGGGATGGAGCGCCTCCAGGCGCAAAGAAGACATACCGCACCTCGCCGTGCCGGAGAGGATGCCGGAATTCCGCCCGCGAGTGGAAAAACCTCAACCCGGTGAATCCCGACCCCAACCGGCGGATCAACCGGCTAACCCGGACACCCGGCACGTCTGGAAGGGTTCATCTGCGGAGAGTTTCCGGGCCCAGCGGTGCGGCGGGCCCGGAAGCCTGCGACATTCCGCCCAGACCCGGTCTGCCCGGCGTGCCGTCCTCCTCCGGCGGAACCGCGCCGGCGACCGGCGTAGGGGGTTCGTGTCGCGAATCCGCCCGACGACGACAGCCCGGGAGCCGTGAGATGCGAACCCTGAACACGTCCAGGCGCGGCACCCCGTTCGCGGCCCCCTGCCGCCCCGCCCCGTGGAGCGGCCCGATGCGAATCCCGGAGATCCCGACCGGCACCCGGCTTCCCCGCCTGATCCTGTCGGCCGCCGACGTCCAGCTCACCATGCTCACGACGATGAACCTGGTCGAGAACTACGTGACCGCGTGGGCCGGCCCGGACGCCTTCGTCCGCGGCATGAACGTGAAGCTCGGCCGCCCCGCCCACACGGGCGGCACCCTCACCTTCACCGGCGTCGTGGTGAGCGCCGCGGCCGAGATCGTGACGGTCGAGGTCTGCGCCCGATCGACCGACGGAGTCCACGCGACGGGCACCGTCCGCCTGTCTTGGTGAGGCGAAGGCCTCAGACCAGCAGCGGCATCGAGAAGAAGACCGCCAGGGCGATCACCAGGCAGATCAGGAAGCCGATCAGCTCCCACGCCCAGTCGTGATGGCGTTCGGGCTTCGGCTTCGGCGCCCGCCGCCCCGAGTGGGAGCGGGCCGGCAACAGCGGGGGCAGGTCGATCGGCGCCTCGGGCAGTGAGCCCGTCTGCACGGCCCTGACCAGCGCGCCCTCCGGCTGGTCGATCGTGGTGGAGCCCTGCGGCAGGTCGTCGTCCGCGGCGAGCGGCTTGGCGAACACCAGCCGGTCGGACGGCAGCAGGTCGGGCATCGTGGTCTCGCCCGGCGTCTCGGGCTCGTCGCGCGAGACGTCCGCCGAGGTGTCGGCCGAGGGGCCGGCGGCCTCGGGGGCAGGGGCGTCGGAGGGCGGAAGCTCCGTCTCGGCGGGCTTCGGCGCGGGGTGTTCGGTCTCGGTCGTGAAGCCGTCGAACGACGACATCTTCGAGAACGCCGCCAACTGGTCTTCGACGACCGCCTCGACCGCTTCCACCGTCTCGGGTGGTGCGGGGGCGGCCTGCGGCGCGGGCATGCTCATCCGCCGCTTCGGCGGGCCGTTGCCGATGTTCTTCAGGATCGAGCCGCGCAGGCGGGGCATCGGCTCGGTCAGCGCCTCGTGACGGCGGCGGCGTTCGGCCCTCTTCGTCGGGTTGGTCAGGTCGTCGATCGGGACGACCGTCGTGTTCGTCGCCGGGTCGGTCTCGGTCGCCAGCGGCAGCGGCCACGAGGGCGCGGTGGGCCAGAGTTTACGGACCGGCAGGGAGGACTTCCGGCGGACCGGCGGGGCCTGGTCGAAAGGGAGCGCGGACTGGTGGAGCCGGCGCAGCACGTCGTGGGGCGGCTCGCGCCAGGGGAGCCGGGCCAGCACGTCTTCGAGGGGGGCGACCCCGATGGCGTCGTACACCTCTTCGACGTCGCGCGCGATGAACGGCGCGGTGCGGGCGGCGGCGACGGCGGTGGCGAGGGTCTGGCCGAACCGGTGGCGGGCGCTGGTGGCCAGCTCTTCCGCGGTGTCGGCGGCGACGTCGAGGACCAGGGCGAGTTCGGCGGCGCTGAGCCCGCAGTGGGCCGACAGCAGCAGGACCTCGCGCTGGTGCGGCCGGATGTCACGGAAGACGCGTTCGATGAGGGCGGTCGCCGGGTCGGCGATCGAGTCGACGGCGGGCATCGCGTAGCTGACGTCGCGGCGGTAGATCTCGCGCCGGGCGAGGGAGAAGAGCGCCGCGCGAGGCGGATCCGTCGGCGGGACGCCCGTGAACACGGCCACCAGGGCGTCGGCGGCCGAGGCCGTCTCACCTAGTTGGTCGTGGCAGTAGGCGAACAGCCCGGCGGCGTGACGCTCGTAGAGCTCGGCGATCAGGTCGCTCCTGGAACGCTGACCCGTGAGCGGTGTTGTCACGGCCGGTACCCCTGGTGTTGAAGTGGAGGGATCGTACGTCAATCATGCCGCCACCGAGGCTGGAGCGCACTAATTAGTGGGCTTTTGATTCATATTCTTCTGGGCAGTGACCAGTGATCATTTCGGAATGTCACAAAGCCCTCGTAGGCTGGCCCGCGGAGATCGACACCCTGTGGACAGAGGTCACCAGTGATCACTTTTGACGGCGTCACGAAACGCTACGCCGACGGGACGGTCGCGGTGGACGACCTCTCGCTGGAGGTGCCGACCGGCGCCATCACGGTTTTCGTCGGCCCTTCGGGTTGCGGCAAGACCACCTCCCTGCGGATGATCAATCGGATGATCGACCCGTCGCAGGGCCGCGTCCTCCTCGACGGCAAGGACGTCACCGCCGTCGACCCGGCGACCCTGCGCCGCGGCATCGGCTACGTCATCCAGCAGGCCGGCCTGTTCCCCCACCGCCGCATCGTCGACAACGTCGCCACGGTGCCGTTGCTGCTCGGCTGGGACAGGAAGAAGGCCCGCGACCGAGCGATGGAACTGCTCGAACGCGTCGGCCTCGACCCCAAGATGGCCCGCCGCTACCCCTTCCAGCTCTCGGGCGGCCAGCAGCAGCGTGTCGGCGTGGCCCGCGCGCTGGCCGCCGACCCGCCGGTGTTGCTGATGGACGAGCCCTTCAGCGCGGTCGACCCGATCGTGCGCGCCTCGCTCCAGGAGGAGCTGCTCCGGCTGCAGTCCGAGCTGCACAAGACGATCGTGTTCGTCACCCACGACATCGACGAGGCGGTCAAGCTCGGCGACACCGTCGCGGTGCTGCGGGTGGGCGGGAAACTGGCCCAGGTCGCCGCGCCCGCCGACCTGCTGAGCGACCCGGCCGACGACTTCGTGCGCGAGTTCCTCGGCCGCGACCGGGGCATCCGGCGGCTCGGGTTCGTGCCGGCGAAGGAACTGGCGCTCGACCCGGCGCCCGAGGGCGTGACCGCCGAAGGCCACGGGACCTTCAACCCGGCGCGCGACTCCCTGCGGGCCGCGCTCGACGCGGCGCTGCTGTCGCCCGACGGGCTGGCGGTGGCCGTCGACGACGACGGGCGGGTGCTCGGGGTGGTCGGCCAGGCCGCGCTCGTGGGGGCGGCCCGTGGATGAGCCGCTCGTCCGCTGGGACTGGATCGCCCGCAACTGGGACAACGGCGGGCCTACCTCGGTGAAGGTCCTGCTGGAGAACCACATCGTGATGGCGTTCGTGCCGGTCGTCGCGGGGCTGCTGATCGCGATCCCGCTCGGCCTCGCCTGCGCCCGCTACCGGTGGCTCTACCAGCCGACCGTCGGTGTCATGAACGTCGTCTACTCGCTGCCGTCGCTGGCCGTGTTCTCGATCCTGTTGTCGGTCACCGGCCTGACCCAGACGACCGTCATCATCCCGCTGACCCTGTTCTCCCTGGCCGTGCTCATCCCGGCCGTGGTCGACGGCATGCGGTCGGTGCCCGACCACGTGCGCCAGTCGGCCGTCGCCATGGGCTTCCGGCCCTACCGGCGGCTGGTCCACGTGGAGCTGCCCATCGCGGTGCCCGTCGTGCTGGCCGGGCTGCGGGTCGCGGCCGTGTCGAGCATCTCGCTGGTCAGCGTGGGCGCGCTCATCGGGCAGGGCGGGCTCGGCTACCTGTTCATCGACGGCTGGCAGCGGCAGTTCTACACCCCGATCGTGGTCGGCATCGTGCTGGTGGTCGCCCTGGCCCTGGTCGCCGACCTGGTCATCATCGTGGCTCAGCGCCTGCTGACGCCGTGGGCGAGGAGGCGGGCGTGAACTGGCTCATCGAGTTCTTCGGTAGCGCCGAATACTGGTCGGGCGACGACGCCATCCCGCTCCGGCTGCTCCAGCACCTCGAATACTCCTTCCTGGCCTTCGCCGTCGCCGCGCTCATCGCGATCCCGCTCGGCCTGCTCATCGGGCACACCGGCCGGGGCGCGGTCATCGTCGTCGTGTCGGCCAACGCCGCCCGCGCGCTGCCCACGCTGGGCCTGCTCGTGCTGGTCGTGCTGCTCATCGGCGTCGGCACGCTCTGGCCGGTGCTGATCCCGCTGATCGCCCTCGCGATCCCGCCGATCCTGGTCAACACCTATGAGGGCATCCGGGGCGCCGACCCCGATCTGCGCGACGCCGCATACGGGATGGGCCTGCGGGGAAGCCAGGTGCTGTTCCGGGCGTTGCTGCCTGTTGCGCTGCCGTTGATCCTGCTGGGTCTGCGCCTGTCGGCCATCACCGTGGTGGCGACGGCGACGGTGGCGGCCTACGTCGGGCTCGGGGGGCTGGGGAGATACATCATCGACGGGCTGGCGACGAAGAACTACGCCGAAGTGTTCGGGGGAGCGGTCCTGGTCGTCCTCCTCGCGCTGGCGGTGCAGACCGGGTTCACGCTGCTCAACCGGGTAATCGTCTCGCCGGGGGTGCGACAGGTCCGCTAATCTCTACCTATCCTCCCGATTTTGAAGGGAATGTACGTGAAACGAGCACTGGTCACCGCGCTCGCCGCGGTGTTCGCCCTATCCGCCTGCGGAGGAGGTGGCAGCGACCCGTTGGCGCAGGCCACCCCGTCCGCTCCCGCCACCTCGGGGGGTTCCGCCGCGGCCTCGACGGTCGTCGTCGGCTCCTTCAACTTCCCCGAGAGCGTGCTGCTCGGCTCGATCTACGCGCAGGCCCTCCAGGCCAAGGGCGTCACCGTCGAGGAGAAGCCCAACATCGGCTCCCGTGAGGTCGTCTTCGACCAGATCAAGAGCGGCGGCCTGACGGTGCTGCCCGAATACGTCGGCTCGCTGCTGGCCTTCGTCGACCCGGCCGCCACGGTCAAGTCGACCGACGACGTGGTCGCCGCGCTGAAGACCAAGCTGCCGCCGGAGGTCGAGATCCTCACCCCGGCCGCCGCGCAGGACGGCAACTCCCTCACGGTCACCAAGGCGTTCGCGGCCGAGAAGAGCCTGACGACGATCGAAGACCTGGCGAAGATCTCCAAGGACCTCGTGGTCGGCGGCCCGCCGGAGTTCAAGGATCGCCAGGAGGAGAACTTCAAGAACACCTACGGCCTGGAGTTCAAGTCGTGGGAACCCACGGCCGAGACCACCGCCGACGCCATCAAGAGCGGCACCATCCAGGTCGGCAACGTGTTCACCACCGACCCGAAGATCCTGCTCAACGACCTGGTCTCGCTCCAGGACAACAAGAACGCCTTCGCCGCCGACAACATCGCGCCGCTGGTGTTCAAGGCCGGGGCCGACGACACGGTCAAGACCACGCTCGACGCCGTCTCGGCCAAGCTCACCACCGAGGGCCTGCTCGAACTCATGAAGCAGGTCGCGGTCGACAAGGCCGACCCGCCGGTGGTCGCCAAAGACTGGCTGACCCAGAACGGTCTCCTCTGATGACGACCCCGGCGGCGGGCGCGCTGTTCGTCGAGGCGATGGCCCAGCTCGCCGCCGGGGTCGCCGTCGTCACGGTGAAAGACGACCGTGACGACGTCGGCAACACCGTCACCAGCCTGCTGTCGGTCTCGGCCACGCCGCCGACCGTGCTGATCAGCCTCGCCGACGGCGCCTACCTGACCGAACTGCTGCTGCGGCGCGACCGGTGGGCGGCGACGCTGCTCGCCGACGGCCAGCAGGCCATCGCCTCGCGCTTCGCCACCCCGGGCCGCCCCGGCGCCCGCCTGCTGCTCGCCTCGGTGGCCCACCATCGCGGCGCCCACTCCGAGGCGCTGATCGTCGAGGGCGGGGTGGCCGCCCTGGAGGCCGAGACCACGACGGTCGTCCCGGCCGGCGACCACATGTTGTTCGTCGCCCAGGTGACGGCGGTCGACTACGTCGACGCGGGCAAGCCGCCGCTCACCCGGCTGCGCGGCCGTTATCGGCCGGTCAGGAGCTAGTGCTGTGACCGTTCACCGGGTTTGACCTGGTCGTCACGAGCCAACAGCGGCTTTACGACACGGCAAGGTTCGCGGTCACCGCACTGGTTCGGATGTCGTTGGCGATGAGCTGGACGATCTTGTAGGTCTCCGGTCTCGGGTCGGGCAGGAGGGCCGCCACGTCCTCCAGAGGCCGGCCGTCGAGGTAGGCCGACACGTAGTCCGTCGTCTTCCGATCGAGTTCGGCCAGGTCGGGGGTCCACAGGGACTCGACCGCGTGGCGGGTGGCGGCGGGGCCGTCCGGGCCGGGCCAGCGGAAGCCGGTCAGATAGCGGTACTCGCCGATGTCCGGGGCGCGGTTTCGGCGTTTCTCCATCCGGCGGCGTGCGGCGTACTCCGCCATCTCGGCCAGCCAGGCCATCCGGCTGGTCTCCAGGATGTCCAGTGCGCGGACGAGGGCGGGTCCGTCCTCGTCGACCGGTCCGGCGTGGCTGACCAGGTAGTTCCAGGTCGCGGTGAAGCCGAGCGGGCAGTAGATCGTGACGGCGCGGCGGAGTGCGCCGACGCGGAGGGGGTGGCGGACGATGCTGCTCCTGGCCACGCCCGCGTGGATGCGGAAGCTCACCTTCTTCACGATGTCACGGTGGGCCTACTGTCTCGTATGACTTCTACCGGGTACGCACCAAATGGCATGGTTTGCACCATTGATCGCCTGCTGATCGTCCCGCATTGGGCCAAGTGACGTGTGAGACCGGTGAGGCGACGGGAGACCGGGAGACGGAGGGTCCGTCCACGAGACCCCTGACCTCTTGGAGCATTTCAGTGCTGAAGGCATCTTTCGTCACCCTCGCCGTCCTCGCCGGCACCCTCGTCACGGCGGCCCCCGCCGCCATGGCCGTCTCCGCCGGTACGTGCAAATCCGCGGAGAAGGCCGCGGCCTCGGTCACCCCGGCCACGTCGAAGGCCGTCGCCCCCGTCCGCTTCCAGATGGAGACGATCGACCAGCGGAAGTTCGTCATCGAGCTGACCGACCAGGCGAGGATCGACCACGCCCGGAGGATCCTCAGGGGCGAGGAGAAGAACCGCGTCCACGTCCACGGCCGCATCATGAAGCGCCCGGCCGCCTACAACCCGGGCTGGAGCTTCCACCTCGACCCGACGACGATCGGCTTCTTCGAGGTCGCCATCGAGGTCTGCGACGCCACCACCCAGTACGTCGAGGACCACCTCGACGAGGTCTGCGGCGCGTTCCTGCCCGGCTGCCACTGGTGCCCGTGGACCTCCAGGCTCGTCTCCGAGGTCACCACGTCCTAGTGCGGTGACCGGAGAGGTTCACCGGGTTTGAGCTTGATCGTCACGAGCCAACAGCGGCTTTCACGACACGGCAAAGGTTTGCGGCACTAGCGGATCACCCACTGGCCGGGCAGCACCAGCGGCCCGGCGGCCGGCAGGCCCAGTTCGGCGGCGAACGCCGCCAGCGGCCCCCACGCCTCCAGGCGGACACGCGCCATGGCGGCCGTCTTGTCTTCGCTCGACTCGGCCGGCAGCAGCCGCTCCAGCGGGTTGATCTTCGGGTAGGACCGCACCGGCGCGTCGGCCGCGAGGCCGGCCCGCTTGCGCGCCTCGGCCAGCGCGTCTTCGACCCCGCCGAGCTCGTCGACCAGCCCGTTGTCGCGGGCGTCGGCGCCGGTCCAGACGCGGCCCCTGGCCAGTGACTCGGCCTTCTCGCGGTCCATGCCGCGGCCCTGCGCGACCTTGTCGACGAAGTCGTCGTAGACGCGGTCGAGCCAGGTGTTGATACGCGCCCACTGGGTGTCGGAGAACGGCCGGGTGGCGGAGAACATGCCCGCGTTGGCGCCCTCGGCGACGATCTCGGTCGAGATGCCGAGCCGGCCGAGCAGCCCGCCGAGCACCGCCTTGCCGCCGAACACGCCGATCGAGCCGGTGAGGGTGCCGGGCTGGGCGTAGATGACGTCGGCGGCCATCGAGACGAAGTAGCCGCCCGAGGCGGCGACGTCGCCCATCGACACGATGACCGGCTTGCCCGCCCGCTTGGCCAGGATCACCTCGCGCCAGATCGAGTCGGAGGCGGTGTAGGAGCCGCCGGGGCTGTCGACCCGGAACACGATCGCCCGCACCTTGTCGTCGCGGCGGGCCGCGCGGATCGCCGCGCTGACGGTGTCGGAGCCCATCGCGCTGCCGCCGCCCAGGGGGGACCGGCCGCTGCGGCCCAGCCGGATCGCGCCGTGGCCGTGGACCAGCGCGACGACCTGCTCACCCGGGTGGGGCATCTTGGGCAGGGCGGTCTTCGCGTAGCGGGCGACGTACAGGAGGACGGACTCTTCCGGCACGTGGTCGGCGTAGACCTCGTCGCGGTATTTCAGGCCGTCGACCAGGCCGGCCGCGACGGCCTCCTGGCCGTAGAACGGGCCCTGGTCGATGAGTTCGCGCACCCGCTTGGGTTCGAGGCCGCGGCCCTCGGCGATGCCGGCCACGAGCTGCTCGGTCAGCGACTCGGCCAGCCGCCCGGTCATCTCCTTGTGGGCGTCGGTCATGTGGTCTTGGGTGAACATGTTCGCGGCGGTCTTGTATTGGTGCCGCTGGCCCACCTGGTAGTCGATGTCGAGCTTGCCGAGCGCGCCCTTGAGGAAACGCTGCTCGATCGCCACGCCGGTCAGGCCGACGTCGCCCGACGGCTGGAGGTAGACCTTCTCGAAGGCGCTGGCCAGGTAGTAGGGGACGGTGCCGTTGGCCACCTCGCCGTAGCTGTCGGCCCAGGCCACGGTGAGCTTTCCGGCGGCGCGGAAGTGGACGACCGCGTTGCGGATCTCCTGGACCATGGCGAGCCCGAGGGGATGGCCGCCGACCTTGACGATCAGGCCCTTCACCCGGGGGTCGCGGCGGGCCCGCCGCAGGCCGCCGATGACGTCGCTCAGCCGGGCCCGGCGCATCGACAACAAGGCCGACACGGGGTCGGCGGGCGGAACGTCGGTCAGACCCTCGGTCAGGTCGAGTTCCAGCATCAGCGGGGAGGTCCGGCGCTGCCGCATCTTGCCGACGGCCTCGATGATCGTCTTGGTCGCGTCCATGAAGCAACACTAAGCGAAACGGCCCCGCGCACAGGGCGCGGAGCCGTTCAGCCGTCAGAGGACGGGCACTACTTGAGACCGTTGCTCATCGCGGAGATCAGCTCGCCGTTGGCGGTGTCGCCGCTGGTCTCCCAGAAGAAGGCGCCGGCCAGGCCCTGGTTCTTGGCGTAGGTCATCTTCCCGGCGATGGTGGCGGGGGTGTCGTAGCTCCACCACTGGTTGCCGCAGTGGGCGTAGGCGGTGCCGCCGACCGTGCCGGTCGCCGGGCAGCGGGTCTTGAGGACCTTGTAGTCCTCGATGCCGGCCTCGTACGTGCCCGGCGCCGCGCCGGTGGCCGAGCCGCCGGGGGCCGACTGGGTGACGCCGGTCCAGCCGCGGCCGTAGAAGCCGATGCCGAGCAGCAGCTTGGAGCCCGGGATGCCCTTCGACTTGAGCTTCTGGATCGCCAGGTCGCCGTAGAAGCCGGCGGTCGGGATGCCGGTGTAGCTGGTGAGGGGCGAGTGCGGGGCGGTCGGGCCCTGCGCGGCGAACGCGCCGAAGTAGTCGTAGGTCATCGGCATGTAGAAGTCGACGTACTGGGCCGCGCCTCCGTAGTCGGCGGCGTCGATCTTGCCGCCGTTGGTGCCGTCGGCGGTGATCGCGGCGGTGACCAGGGCGTTGGGGCCGAACTTGGCGCGGAGGGCCTGCATGACGTTCTTGAAGGAGGAGAAGCCGCTGGCGTCACAGCTCAGGCCGCACGCGTTCGGGTACTCCCAGTCGATGTCGATGCCGTCGAAGACGTCGGCCCAGCGCGGGTCCTCGACCATGTTGTAGCAGGAGTTGGCGAACGCGGTCGGGTTCGCGGCGGCCTGGGTGAAGCCGCCGGAGTAGGTCCAGCCGCCGATGCTGAAGATGACCTTCAGGCCCGGGTACATCGCCTTGAGCTTGCGGAGCTGGTTGAAGTTGCCGCGCAGCGGCTGGTCCCACGTGTCGGCGACGCCGTCGACGGAGTTGGCCGCGGTGTAGGCCATGTCGTAGTCGGCGTAGCTGTCGGAGATCGTGCACTGGCCGTTCTGGACGTTGCCGAAGGCGTACAGGATGTGGGTCAGCTTGGCGGCCGAGCCGCTGGTGTGCAGGTTCTTCACGTAGAACTGGCGGCCGTAGACGCCCCAGTTGGTGAAGTAGCCGATGACCTTCTTGCCGCCCGGAGGAGGGGTGACCGTGGGCGTCGGCGAAGGGGAGGCCGTGGGGGAGGTCGTGGGGGAGGCCGACGGCGACGGCGACGGGTTCACCGGGCCGCCCGTGCAGGGGGCGCCGTTGAGCTTGCAGTTCTGGACCGCCGACGGGCCGCCCGGGGCGCCGATGAAGCCGAAGCTGACCGAGGTCCCGGCGGCGAGCGGGCCGGCCCAGCTCTTCTTGGTGAACGTGTAGTGGTTGCCCGACTTCACCATGTCGGCGTCCCAGGCCGAGCTGATGGTGGTGGTGGCCGGCACGTCGAACTCGACCGTCCACGTGGACAGGGCCGTGTCGCCCGCCTTCACGGTGACCTTGCCCTGGAAGCCGGTGCCCCAGTCCTGGTCGACGGCGTACGTGGCGGTGGCAGGAGTGGCGGCGGAGGCCTGGCCGAAGCCGAGCGGCACGAGCAGCGCCGCCGCGGCGATCAGCGAGCCGATGGTGATACGTCGCAAGGAACGCTCCCGGGGGGTAATTCTTAGGAAAGTTTCCTATTAATAGCCCGAGATTAGGACCATGGTCTGACGCCGGTCAACTAACCCGTAAGGGGGTTAATCTGCGCTTAAGGTTCCCATAAGAAAGGGCCCCCGGAGGGGCCCCTGTCAAGCTTCCTTGCGCAACCAGATGGTGCCGAGCGGAGGCACCCGCAGCCTGACCGAATAGGGCAGCCCGTGGTGCTCCACCTCGGCCGCCTCCACGCCGCCCAGGTTCCCGACGCCGCTGCCGGCGTACTCGTAGGCGTCGGTGTTCAGCACCTCGGTCCAGGTGCCGCCCTCGGGCAGGCCCAGGCGGTAGTCCTCGTGAGGGCCGCCGGAGAAGTTCGTCACGCACGCCAGCGCCGAGCCGTCGGTGCCGTAGCGGACGAACGAGAACACGTTGCCGGAGAAGTCGTCGGCGTCGATCCAGCGGAACCCATCGGGGCTGTCGTCCTGGGTGTAGAGCGCCGGGGTCTCCTTGTAGACGCCGTTCAGGTCGCGCACGAGCTTCCGCACACCCTGGTGGAAGTCGAAGTCGAGCACCCACCAGTCGAGCCCCTTGGACTCCGACCACTCGCCGCCCTGGCCGAACTCCCCGCCCATGAACAGCAACTGCTTGCCCGGGTGGGCCCACATGAAGGCGTAGAGGGCACGCAGGTTGGCGAAGCGCTGCCACTCGTCGCCGGGCATCTTGCCCAGCAGCGAGCCCTTCAGGTGGACGACCTCGTCGTGCGACAGCGGCAGCACGAAGTTCTCGGAGTAGGCGTACATCAGCGAGAACGTGAGCTGGTGGTGGTGGTACTGGCGGAAGATCGGCTCGTGGGCGAGGTAGGCCAGGGTGTCGTGCATCCAGCCCATGTTCCACTTGAAGCCGAAGCCCAGACCGCCCAGGTGGACCGGCCGGGAGACGCCCGGCCAGGCCGTCGACTCCTCGGCGATCGTGACGATGCCGGGGGCCTCGCGGTAGGCGACCGCGTTCATCTCCTTGAGGAACTCGATCGCGTCGAGGTTCTCGCGGCCGCCGAACTGGTTGGGCGTCCACTCGCCGTCGCGGCGGGAGTAGTCGAGGTAGAGCATCGAGGCCACCGCGTCGACCCGCAGGCCGTCGACGTGGAACTCGCGCAACCAGTAGACCGCGTTGGCCACCAGGAAGTTCTTCACCTCGCGGCGGCCGAAGTCGAACACGTAGGTGCCCCAGTCGGGGTGTTCGCCGCGGTGGGGGTCGGCGTGCTCGTACAGGGGGGTGCCGTCGAAGCGCGCCAGGGCCCACTCGTCCATCGGGAAGTGGGCGGGCACCCAGTCGACGATGACGCCGATGCCCGCCTGGTGCAGCGCGTCGACCAGGGCGCGGAACTCGTCGGGCGAGCCGAACCGGGAGGTCGGCGCGTAGTAGGAGGTCACCTGGTAACCCCACGATCCGCCGAACGGGTGCTCGGCGACCGGCATGAACTCGACGTGGGTGAACCCCATCTCCGTCACGTACGCCGTCAACTGGTCGGCCAGTTCGAGGTAGGACAACCCCGGGCGCCAGGAGCCCAGGTGCACCTCGTAGGTCGACATCGGCTCCTTGATCGCGTCGCGGGTCGCGCGGGAGGCCATCCACTCCTCGTCGTTCCAGGTGTAGGACGACTCGTCGACGACCGAGGCGGTCAGCGGCGGCACCTCGGTGCGCCGCGCCATCGGGTCGGCCTTGCCGCGCCACACCCCGTCGACGCCGAGGATCTCGAACTTGTAGCGGGTGCCGGCCCCCACGCCGGGGATGAACAACTCCCACACCCCGGCCGACCCCAGCGACCGCATCGGGTGGCCGCCGCCGTTCCAGTGGTTGAAGTCGCCGATCACCCGTACGCCCAGCGCGTTGGGCGCCCAGACCGCGAACGCGGTGCCCTGTTCGTCCTCGTGGGTCAGCACCCGCGCGCCGAGCACCTCCCACAGGCGCTCGTGGCGGCCCTCGCCGATCAGGTGCAGGTCGACCTCGCCCAGCGTCGGCCAGTGACGGTAGGGGTCGCCGGCCTCGATCGGGTCGCCGCCCTCGTACTTCACCCGCAGCCGGTAGGCGGGGACCTTGTCCAGGCCCGGCAGGAGGACTTCGAAGACGCCGAACTCGACGTGCGCCAGGGCGTGCGCCTCCCCGTCGACCAGCGCCTCGACCGTCTCCGCGAACGGCCGCAGCACCCGGATGACCACACCCTCGCCCGTCATGTGGGCACCCAGGATCGAGTGGGGGTCGTGATGGGCGCCGCCGGCGAGACGGTCCAAGTCGTTCCTCATCTATGCCAACTCTCAGTGTTTCGTGGTGAACGCCGCCAGAGGGATCGGCAGCCAGGACGGCCGGTTGCGCGCCTCGTAGACCACCTCGTAGACGGCCTTGGCGAGTTCCAGCGCGCGCATCATCACGACGTCGGCGGGGCGCAGGTCGCCGCCCGACCTCGTGTACCCGGACAGGAAGGCGGCCCGGTTGCGCACCGCCCACTCCTCGGCCCGGTCTTCCAGCGTCTCCGCGTCGGGGTGGTCGGCCAGCAGGTGGCGGGCGGCGTACTCGAAGGAGCGCAGCATGCCCGCGACGTCCCGCAATGGCGAGTGGAGCGCGCGGCGCTCGGCCAGCGGCTGCCCCGGTTCACCCTCGAAGTCGAGCACGATCCAGTCGTCGTAGGTCCGCATGACCTGGCCGAGGTGGTAGTCGCCGTGCACCCGCTGCACCAGGACCGGTTCGTCGATCGAGGCCAGCAGGTCGTAGGCCTCCCGGGCCACGTCGGCGTGGTCGGCCAGCGCCGGGATCTCCTCGACCGCCCGTTCGAGCTGGGCGAGGAACCCCTCGGCCATCGCGTGGATCTCGTCGGGGTCGAGGGAGTCGTGCCCGAAGGCCTCCCGCATCTCGCGGTGGACCTCGGCGGTGGCGACCCCGAGCCGCTCGGCCTCGGCCGCGAAGTCGCCCCCGGCGTCGCCGGCGGACACCTCGCGCGGGGTGGCGTAGAGATCGCGCACGCTGGTCAGCGCCATCGCCCAGCCCTCGCTCGCGCCCCCGAGGAACGCCTGCATGATCGCCAGGGTGGTCGCCACGCCGTCGATCGTCCCCTCGACCCAGCCGAAGGGCCGGGCCACGTGGTGGGACCCCTCGTCGGACAGCGCCCGGACGATCTCCAGCTCGGGGTTGATGCCCGGGATGACCACGCGGAACATCTTCAGGATGTACTGGTCGCCGAAGACGATCGAGGTGTTCGACTGTTCGGCGGTCATCACCAGGCTGCGCTGGGAGGTGTCGATCTCCGCCCCGGGCACCCGGTGGAAACTGAGCGGGCCGACGGTCGCGTCGCCGGCGATGCCGTGCAGCAACCGGCCCATGAGCTCGGCGTCGTGGGCGGCGTCGTACACGTCGCGTTCGCGGCCGTCCCACTCGCAGCGGCCGACGAAGACGTGCCGCAGCCTGCTGCTCAGCCCGTCGCGCAGCCCCAGCAGGAGCTGGTACCGGGTCGTGCGGTCACCCTGGACCACCTTGACGATCATGTGGACCAGGGCGGGGTCGCCGTCCACGAGCGGGACGGTGGACTCGATCGACAGACCGTCGATCGGCCGCCCCTTACCGGCGAACCATCGTTGATCGGCGATCCATCCGGTAAGGAGCTCGACAAGCACTTTCTATTCCTCCCGGGACGACGGCGGGATGGTGAACCAATAGAACCCATGCCCCGGGAGCGTCAAAAGATACGGAAGTTCGCCAATCGGGGGGAACGGGACGTTACCCGTCGCTTCGATGGGCGAAACCCCCTCGAACCGGCGCAGATCCAGCTCCACCGGCTGGGGGAACCGTGACAGGTTGTTGACGCACAACACCCGGTCGTCGCCCAGCTCCCGGACGAACGCCAGCACGCTCGGGTTCGAGGAGTTGAGCTCGGTGAAGTCGCCCAGCCCGAAGACGGGATGACGCTTGCGGATCTCGATCATCCGCTTGGTGAAGTGGAGCAGCGAACCGGAGTGCTTCTGCTGCGCCTCGACGTTGATCGCCTGGTAGCCGTAGATCGGGTCCATGATCACGGGCAGGTAGAGGCGGCCCGGGTCGCAGTCGGAGAACCCGGCGTTCCGGTCGGGCGTCCACTGCATCGGGGTGCGCACGCCGTCGCGGTCGCCCAGCCAGATGTTGTCGCCCATGCCGATCTCGTCGCCGTAGTAGAGCACCGGGGAGCCCGGCAGCGACATGAGCAGCGCGGTGAACAACTCGATCTGGTTGCGGTCGTTGTCGAGCAGCGGCGCCAGGCGGCGGCGGATGCCGACGTTGGCGCGCATGCGCGGGTCTTTGGCGTACTCGGAGTACATGTAGTCGCGCTCTTCGTCCGTCACCATTTCGAGCGTGAGCTCGTCGTGGTTGCGCAGGAAGATGCCCCACTGGCAGTTCTCCGGGATCTTCGGCGTCTGGGCCAGGATCTCGGAGATCGGGTAACGCGACTCGCGGCGCACCGCCATGAAGATGCGCGGCATCAGCGGGAAGTGGAACGCCATGTGGCACTCGTCGCCGCCGGTGACGGGGTCGCCGAAGTACTCGACCACGTCGCTCGGCCACTGGTTGGCCTCGGCCAGCAGCACCCGGTCGGGGTAGAGCCGGTCGATCTCGGCCCGGACCCGCTTCAGGTAGGCGTGGGTCTGCGGCAGGTTCTCGCAGTTGGTGCCGTCGACCTCGAACAGGTAGGGGATGGCGTCCATGCGGAAGCCGTCGATGCCCAGGTCGAGCCAGAAGCGCAGGACCTCCAGCATCGCCTCCTGCACGGCCGGGTTCTCGTAGTTGAGGTCGGGCTGGTGGTGGAAGAACCGGTGCCAGTAGTACTGCTGGCGGACCGGGTCGTAGGTCCAGTTGGACGACTCGGTGTCGATGAAGATGATCCGGGCGTCCTTGTAGAGCTCGTCGTCGTCGTTCCAGACGTAGAAGTCGCCGAACGGGCCCGTCGGGTCGTGCCGGCTGGCCTGGAACCACGGGTGCTGGTCGCTGGTGTGGTTCATGACGAGGTCGGCGATGACCCGGATGCCGCGCTTGTGCGCCTCGTCGACCAGCTTGATGAAGTCGCCCAGGTCGCCGAAGTCGGGCAGGATCTTCATGAAGTCGGCGATGTCGTAGCCGCCGTCACGCAGCGGCGACTCGTACAGCGGCAGCAACCAGAGGCAGTCGACGCCGAGCCACTCGAGGTAGTCGAGCTTGTCGATCAGTCCCCGGATGTCGCCGGTGCCGTCACCGTTGGAGTCGGCGAAACCGCGGATGAGCACCTCGTAGAAGACGGCGCGCTTGTACCAGAAGGCGTCGCGCGGCTTCTCGTGCGTGAAGGTGTTCGGAACCGGCGGATTGTGCTGGTTCTGCGGATTCGGCTGAGGTGTCGTAACGCTCACCTGTGGACTCCCCGGTTGTGCAGGCTGCGATTTCTATGGGCGGTGCGCTGACCCGTGACGCAGCGTGAAGATGTGTGCGGGATTGACATGCGGATCGAGGCGCACGTAGTTGGCCTGCCGCCAGCGGTACGACTCGCCCGACAGCTCGTCGTCGACGACGAACTCGGCATGCCAGTCGAGACCCAGGGCCGGCATGTCCAGATAGACGGTGCCCTCGTGGGTGTTGTGTGGATCAAGATTGACGACCGTCAGCACGACGTCGCCTATGGCGTGCCTTCGTGTGGCCGTGTCGTAGGCGCCCGGCAGCCGCTTTGAGAAGCAGATCACGGCCGGCTGGTCGACGCTGTGAAACCGTAGATTACGCAATTCCTGGAGGGCCGGGTGGGCTCTTCTGAACAAATTCAGTTGCGTGATGAACGGCGCCAGGCTGCGGCCCTCACGTTCGGCCGCCTGCCAGTCGCGGGGCCGGAACTGGTACTTCTCGCTGTCGAGGTACTCCTCGCTGCCGGGGCGTACCGGGACGTTCTCGCCCAGTTCGTAACCCGCGTAGACGCCCCAGGTCGGCGACATCATCGCCGCCAGCACCGCCCGGATCTCGAAGGCGGGCAGCCCGCCGTGCTGCAGGTACTCGTGGAGGATGTCGGGCGTGTTGACGAACAGGTTCGGCCGCATGAAGTGGGCCGTCTCGTGCGAGAGCTCGGTCAGGTACTCCTCGAGCTCCGGCTTGCTGTTGCGCCACGTGTAGTAGGTGTACGACTGGTGGAACCCGATCCGCCCCAGCGTCCGCATCATGGCCGGCCGGGTGAAGGCCTCGGCCAGGAACAGCACGTCGGGGTCGGTGTTGCGGATGTCGCGCAGCAGCCGCTCCCAGAACGCCACCGGCTTGGTGTGGGGGTTGTCGACCCGGAAGATCCGCACCCCGTGGTCCATCCAGTGGCGCACCACCCGCAGGACCTCGCGGTAGATGCCCTCGGGGTCCTTGTCGAAGTTCAGGGGATAGATGTCCTGGTACTTCTTCGGCGGGTTCTCCGCGTACGCGATGCTCCCGTCGGCCCTGATGTTGAACCACTCGGGGTGCTCCTTGACCCACGGGTGGTCGGGCGAGCACTGCAGCGCCAGGTCGAGCGCGATCTCCATGCCGAGCTCGCGCGTGCGCGCCACGAAGGAGTCGAAGTCGTCGATCGTGCCCAGGTCGGGGTGGATCGCGTCGTGCCCGCCCTCGTCGGCGCCGATCGCCCACGGGCTGCCGGGGTCGTAGGGCTCGGGCGTGAGCGTGTTGTTCGGGCCCTTCCGGTACGCCGTCCCGATCGGATGGATCGGCGGCAGGTAGACCACGTCGAAGCCCATCTGGGCGACCGCCGGGAGACGCTTCTCGGCGGTCTTGAACGTGCCCGACTTGGGGGCGACGCCCGCTTCGACGATCGCGCCCTCGGAGCGCGGGAAGAACTCGTACCAGGAACCGAACAACGCCCGCCTGCGGTCGACCATGACCTTGTAGCGGACCGTCCGGGTGACCAGCTCGCGCAGCGGATGAGCGGCGATCAGGGCCTGCGTCTCGGGCAGTTGCGCGGCGGCGAACCGGGCCCGGGGGTCGACGTCGTCGTCGCGCAGCCGGGCCGCCATCGCCTGCAACGCGGCCCGGTGGCCGCACACGGGGTCTTTGGGCCGGGCCTTCGACGTCGTCTTGGTCGTCTTACGCGCCTTGAGCGGGACGTCCGGGCAGTCGGCGGCGCGGACCGCCTTGGCGGCGCGGTCGAACAGCCGCGCGCCCTCCTCGCACATCAGATCGGAGTCGAGCCCTCGCGGGATCTTGATGCCGGCGTCGTGGAGCCAGGTCGCGATCGGGTCGCTCCAGGCCTCGACACGGTAGGACCACAATCCCTCCGCGGGCAGCGTGACGTCGACGCCCCACCGGTCGGTGCCGGGCGCGAGCTCCCGCATGGGTCTCAGGCGGCCGGGCACGCCGTCGGGGTCGAAGAGCACGACCCCGGCGGCCACCGCGTCGTGTCCCTCACGGAACACGACGGCGGTGATCTCGAAGGATTCCCCGGCGGCGGCCTTCGCGGGTCGCTTCCCGCAGTCGACGACGGGATGGATGTCCTGGATTGGGATTCTTCCGATCATCGTTTCTCAACGTAGCGACGGCACGCCCGGTACCGCCGGAGTCCACGGGGCAATTGTCGATCTTTGCTCTGTCTTGAGGCAGCACGAATCACAGCCCGCTGACCGGACCACTCGCTCGTACTGGAGTTGCCCTAATGCTCCCCCTTTACCCGCCAGAATGAAAGTCAGTCCGACGGGTCAAACCCGCGTGTCATCCACGGGTCCCCAGAGGTTCGTGCGACGTACACGTACTCACCGTCACCCCGGCCGTTCGGTGAGGTTTGAGCAGGTATGCCAATGGTGAGTTCGCACTGTGTGGCGCGAAGTTCCGGCCACATCCACCCCCTCCGATCGCCTAGGGTCTGGCCACGTGAGAGCTATACGCAGGTTCACCGTCCGTACCGTCCTTCCGGCCGAGCTCGCGCCGCTTGGCGAGCTGGTCCAGAATCTCCGCTGGTCATGGCACCCGGAGACGATGGACCTGTTCGCCGAGGTCGACCCCGAGGTCTGGGAGCGGGTCGAGCACGACCCCGTGGCCCTCCTCGGCGCCGTCTCGGCCGAGAGGCTCCGCGCCCTGGCGCAGGACCGGCGCTTCCTGCGCCGCCTGGCCGACGCCGCCGACGACCTCCGCGAGTACATGACGGCGCCGCGCTGGTACCAGACGCTGGAGGACGCGCCCGCCGCCGTCGGCTACTTCTCTCCCGAATACGGCATCGCCGCCGCCCTTCCCCAGTATTCGGGCGGCCTCGGCATCCTGGCCGGCGACCACCTGAAGGCCGCCTCCGACCTCGGCGTGCCGATCCTGGGCGTCGGCCTGCTCTACCGGCACGGCTACTTCACCCAGTCGTTGTCGCCGGAGGGCTGGCAGCAGGAGCACTATCCCTCGCTCGACCCGGGCGGCCTTCCACTGACCCTCCTCAAGGAGGACGACGGCGGCCCGGCCCGCATCCGCATCAGCCTCCCGGGCGGCACCGGCCTGCACGCCCAGATCTGGGTCGCCCAGGTCGGCCGCATCCCGCTGCTGCTGCTCGACTCCGACGTGGCCGACAACGACACCACCGCCCGCGACGTCACCGACCGCCTCTACGGCGGCGGCGGCGACCACCGCCTGCTCCAGGAGCTCCTCCTGGGCATCGGCGGTGTGCGCGCCATCCGGGCCTACTGCCGCATCACCGGCCACGCCGAGCCCCAGGTCTTCCACACCAACGAGGGCCACGCCGGGTTCCTCGGCCTGGAGCGCATCCGCGAGCTCACCGAGGCCCGCCTGTCGTTCGACGAGGCACTGGAGGCGGTCCGCGCCGGCACCGTCTTCACCACCCACACCCCGGTCCCGGCCGGCATCGACCGCTTCCCGGCCGACATGATCGCCCGCCAGTTCGGCGGCGACAACGCCTGGCCGACCGTGCCGGTCGACCGCATCCTCGCCCTCGGCGCCGAGCCCGACTCCGGCGACGGCGAGAAGGCCGTCTTCAACATGGCCGTCATGGGCATGCGCCTGGCCCAGCGGGTCAACGGCGTGTCGGTCCTGCACGGCGAGGTCAGCCGGGGCATGTTCCAGGGCCTGTGGCCGGGCTTCGACCTGTCGGAGATCCCGATCGGCTCGATCACCAACGGCGTGCACGCCCCCACCTGGGTCGGGCGCGAGGTCATGGAACTGGCCGGCAAGGAGCTGCCGACGATCGTCGAGCGCGCCCAGGGCTGGGAGGGCGTGCAGAAGCTCTCCGACGCCGACCTGTGGACCATCCGCGGGCAACTGCGCGCCAACCTGGTCAACGACGCCCGCAAGCGCCTGCGCCGGTCGTGGCGGCAGCGCGGCGCCTCCGACGCCGAGCTCACCTGGACCGACGAGGCCCTGTCGCCCGACGTGCTGACCATCGGCTTCGCCCGCCGGGTGCCCTCCTACAAGCGGCTCACGCTGATGCTGCGCGACCCCGAGCGGCTGCGCGCGCTGCTGCTCGACCCGGTCAAGCCGGTCCAGATCGTGATCGCCGGCAAGGCCCACCCGGCCGACGAGGGCGGCAAGAAGCTCATCCAGCAGATCATCAAGTTCGCCGACATGGAGGACGTGCGCCACCGCATCGTCTTCCTGCCCGACTACGACATGACCGTCGGCCAGTTGCTCGTCCAGGGCTGCGACGTGTGGATGAACAACCCGCTGCGCCCACTGGAGGCGTGCGGCACCTCCGGCATGAAGGCCGCGCTCAACGGCGGCCTGAACCTGTCGATCCGCGACGGCTGGTGGGACGAGTGGTTCGACGGCAACAACGGCTGGGCCATCCCGACCGCCGACGGCGTCGACGACCCCGACCGGCGTGACGAACTGGAGGCCTCGGCCCTCTACGACCTGATCGAGCGCGAGGTCGCCGACCGGTTCTACGACCGGGCCGCCGACGGCCTGCCGCGCCGCTGGCTGGAGATGGTCAAGCACACCCTCAGCTCGCTCGGGCCGAAGGTGCTGGCCGGCCGGATGCTGCGCGACTACGTCGTCGAGCTCTACAGCCCGGCGGCCGGCGCCGCCAAGGCGCTGTCGGGCGACGGCTACGCCCAGGCCAGGGCGTTCGCGGCCTGGAAGCTGCGGGTCTCGCAGGCCTGGCCCGCCGTCCGGGTCGAGCACGTCGAGACGGCCGGCATCGGCGACACCCCGGAACTGGGGGCCGCCATGGAGGTCAACGCCACGATCGCGCTGGGCGAGCTGCCGCCCGACGACGTCGAGGTGCAGGCCGCCTACGGCCGGGTCGGCCAGCACGACGAGCTGATCGAGCCCAACCACGTGAAGCTGACCGTCGGCTCGCTCGACGACGACGGCCACGCCACCTACACCGGCGTGATCCCGCTCGACCGGACCGGCGCGTTCGGCTATTCGGTCAGGGTGGTGCCCTTCCACCCGCTGATGGCCTCGCCCGCCGAACTGGGCCTGATCGCGGTGCCCGAGGAGCCGGCCGGCATGACCAACGGCACGCTTCGTTAAGGATCCACCTCCGGGACGGGTTCCCCCTGGCGGGGGGCACCCGTCCCGTGCGGTTATTGTGACCATTGGGTGCGGAACGTTCCTCGCATCCCGGCTAGGGTTTCGGGTCATGCGGCCCGTCCTCCGCCTCGTTCTCCGTGTGCTCGCCCCGCCCCGGCTGCGCCGGGCCGTCCGCGTCCGGGTCGACGCCCGGTACGTCACCCGGGCCGACCACGCGCAGGACATGAAGGAGGCGTTGTGGGAGATCCAGATGCTCCGCCGGGAGGTCGTGGCGCTGCGCCGTGAGGTCGATCGATTGCGGAGCTACTGATGCGGGTTTACCTGTCCGTCGACATGGAGGGCGTCACCGGGCTCACCGACCCCGAGGAGATGCACCACGGCGGCCGGGGCTACGAGCGCGGTTGTGAGTTCATGACCGGCGACGCCAACGCCGTCGTCCGGGGCGCGTTCGCGGCCGGGGCGACGCAGGTGCTGGTCAACGACGCCCACGGCTCGACCAGGAACCTGCGCGTCGACCAGCTCGACCCGCGTGCCACCCTCATCCGGGGTCCCGGCAAGCCCCACCGCATGGGCCAGGGCCTCACCGAGGGCTTCGACGCCGCGATCTTCGCGGGCTACCACGCGCGGGCCGGGGTCTCCCACGGCGTGCTCAACCACACGTGGATGGGCAAGGAGATCCAGAACGTCTGGCTCAACGGCGAGATCTGCGGCGAGACCCGGCTGGTGGCCGCGTACGCCGGGTTCGTCGGGGTGCCGGTCGTGCTGGTCACCGGCGACGTGGCGGTCTGCGAGGAGGCGCGCGAGGTGCTCGGCGACGTCGAGACGGTCGCCGTCAAGCAGGGCATCGACATGTTCGCCGCCGAACTGCTGCCGATCGAGGTGGCCCAGCGGAAGATCGAGGAGTCGGCCTTCACCGCCCTGAACCGGCTGACCGACTTCCAGCCTTATGCGATCGAGCCGCCGTACACGCTCGAAGTGGAGTGGAACAGCACCGCCATCGCCTCGGCCTGCGCGATCATCCCGGGAACCCGGCGCAAATCGGCAAGGAACACCGAGTTCACAACGCCCGACTACCGGGAGATCATGGCACTCTTCGGGCTGTACGCCATGATCGCCGGCCAGGTCGCGTGCGGAAGCGGTGTATATGGGTGACAGGTGAATTAAGCCGCAGGGCGCTGCTCCACGGGCTCGGCGTCGCCGGGGGAGCCGGCGCCATGCTGGCCGCGATGGGCGCGCTCGGCCTCGTCCCGTCGAGCCAGGCGAACACCTTCACCGCGCCCCAGCCGGGCGACTTCACCCTGACCGGGCGCTCGCCCAAGCGCGTCGTCATCCTGGGCGCCGGCATCGCCGGCCTGGCCACCGCCTACGAACTGCTCAAGGGCGGGTACGACGTCACGATCCTGGAGGCCGCCAAGAAGGTCGGCGGCCGGAACCTGACGATCCGGGGCGGCGACGAGATCACCGAGATCGGCGGCGTCACCCAGCGGGCCGCCTTCCGCGACGGCGGCTATTTCAACGCCGGACCGGCCCGCATCGCCCAGTGGATGATCACCATGGACTACTGCCGCGAGCTCGGCGTGCCCCTGGAGATCTTCGTCAACTCCAACGCCGACGCCTACGTCCACACCTCGGGGAGGTCCATCCGGCTGCGCACCGCCCGCGCCGACACCCAGGGCCACCTGTCCGAGCTGCTGGCCAAGGCCGCGAACCAGGGCGCCCTCGACGCCGACCTCACCGCCGCCGACAAGACCGACCTGCTCGACCTGTTACGCGAGTTCGGCCAGCTCGGCGAGCGGCTCACCTACGAGGGCGGCGAGCGCCGCGCCGACACCGGCCCGATCCCGTCGGTCGGCGAGGTGCTGGGCTACCGGATCCCCCACGCCCTCACCTGGGACCTCGCCCACGACCAGGCCATGCCGATGTTCCAGCCGGTCGGCGGCATGGACCGCATCGTCGACGCCCTGGTCGCCAACGTCGGCCGCCACCGCATCAGGACCGGCGCGCCGGTCACGAGGATCACCGACACCGGCCGCGAGGTCGTCGTCGAGCACCGGAACGGCTCCGTCCGGGCCGACTACTGCGTCGCCACTCTGCCTCCGCACATCCTGGCCCGCGTGCCGAGTTCGCTCCCGCAGGAGGTCGTCTTCCAGTTGGGCGGGGGCTTCCTCCTGGCCGGCGGCAAGCTCGGCCTGGAGTACGGCCGCCGCTGGTGGGAGCTCGACGAGAACATCTACGGCGGCACCAGCGAGACCGACCTCGACATCGGCCGCATCTGGTATCCCTCACACGGCTTCCACGAACGCCGGGGCCTGCTCGTCGGCTACTACAACGTGGCCGACCAGGCCGCCGCCTACGACGTCCTGTCGCCGGCCGCCCGCCTGGAGCGCGCGCTGCGGGCCGGCGAACAGGTCCACGGGCCCCGCTACCGCGAGGACCTGCTGTCGGGCGTCTCGGTCTCCTGGGCGAACCGGCCGCACATCGAGGGCATGATTACCGCCGGCCTCCAGGACGTGCGGCAGGCCCACGGGCGCGTCTACCTGGCGGGCGACTGGCTGACCGGCCTCGTGGGCTGGCAGGCTGGGGCCTTCGAGTCCGCGCGCAAGGCAGTGCTCTCGATCCACGAGAGGGCGCTGAAGGAGAACTGATGCTGGATTGGGCGCCCGCCGCCGACCACCTCGATCTGCTGGCCGAACCGGTGGCGAAGGCCGTACCAGACCTGAAGATCGACCTGCGGGCCACGGCCATCGACCCCGGCCTGGCCGACACCGCCGCCTTCTGCGAGAAGTACGGCGTCGCCCTCGAAGACTCGGCCAACTGCGTCGTCGTGGCGGCCAAGCGCGGCGGCGAGACCCGCTACGCGGCCGTCATGGTGCTCGCCACCCACCGCGCCGACATCAACGGGATCGTGCGGCGCCACCTCGACGCCCGCAAGATCTCGTTCGCGCCGATGGACGACGCCGTCTCACTGACCGGGATGGAATACGGCGGAATCACGCCGATCGGGCTGCCCGAGGGCTGGCCGGTCCTCGTTGACGAAAACGTGACCCGCCGCGACTTCGTCGTCATCGGCAGCGGGCTTCGCCGGTCCAAGCTGGCGCTTTCCGGTAGTGATCTCGTCACCGCCACCGGGGGAGAGGTGCTGTTGCTCACTTTGTGACCGTAGGGTGGGAAACCGTTGGACCAATCCTGCCGTTGTACAGGGCAGGAATGTGGCCTGATGGTTCACTCATGGGCGGTGTTTTAGTCGGTATGGTGCTTAAGGCATGAATCAGGACGACCGACTTGGCCCCTACCGGCTGCTCCGGCGGCTCGGTGAAGGCGGCATGGGCGTGGTCCACCTGGCCCTCGATCCTCACGGCAGGCAGGTGGCCGTCAAGGTGCTGCGCCCGGAGGTCGCCGGCGACGACACCGCGCGCCGCCGGCTCTCCCGCGAGGTCGAGACGATGCGGCGGGTCCGCAACCCCTACATCGCCGAGGTCGTCGACGCCGACGTGACGGGCCAGCGGCCCTACATCGTCACGCGCTACGTCCCCGGCAAACCCCTCGACGACCTGATCAAACACGACGGGCCTATGTCGGTCGAAGGCCTGCTCAAGATCGCCTACGGCGTGGCCGACGCGCTGGCGGCCGTCCACGCGGCCGGGGTCATCCACCGCGACCTGAAGCCGGGCAACGTGCTCATGCTCGACGGCGACCCGGTGCTGATCGACTTCGGCATCGCCCAGGCGGTCGACGCGACCCGGCTGACCCAGACCGGCATGTTCATCGGCACCCCCGGTTACCTCGCCCCCGAGATCATCGAGGGTCACGAGGCCGGGCCCGAGGTCGACGTGCACGCCTGGGCCGGCACCCTGCTCTACGCCGCGACCGGCCTGCCGCCGTTCGGCAAGGGCACGCTGGAGATGATCTTCTTCAACATCACGTCGGGCAAGGCGAACGTCGACGCCGCCCCGCCGGTGATCCAGTCGGTGCTGCGCGCGGCGTTCCAGCGCGACCCCTCGCGCCGGCCCCGGGCGGTCGAGCTGCGCGAGCAGGTGGCCCGGCTGATGCCGCAGGCCCGCCGTCCCCGGGTGCCCGACGAGGTCACCACGGTCCCCAACATCGACGACCAGACCGGCCAGCCGATCGCCGCCTTCGGCGTCGAGGGCCCGCCGCCCACGCCGCGGCCCCCGTCGACCGACCAGGTCAACCAGCCGGTGGCGGGCAAGGCCAACCCCCTGATCACGCCGGTCGTGCGCCGCCAGCCGACGCAGGAGGAGTACGTCTCCCTCCTGAACGACACCCCTTACGCCGGCCACCAGCCGCCGCCCGAGCCGCTCCCGACGAGCGACGTCCGCCCGACCCAGGGCCACCCGAACCGCCCGAACCCGGGCTACCCGGGACAGACGGGTCCCGGCACCGGTCCGCGCCCGGGACCGGCTCATCCGGGCACCGGCGCATCCGGCTATCCGGGGCAGACCGGGCAGAACGCCGCCCAGCAGCACGGGACCGGCCCTTCCGGCCTCACGGGCCGGCCGAACACCGGGCCGAACACCGGGCCGAACACCGGGTCGAACACCGGGTCGAACACCGGGCCCGCCGAGCCGACCGCGCCGCGGCCGGCCGTCAACCCGTCCGGCCCCGGGCACGTTCCCGGCCGGGGCGGCGGCGACCCGTTCCCGACGGTCCGCGTCACCGGCGACGACCTGCGCCGGGCCGGGCTCTCCGGCGAGGGCGACATCCCCACGCGGATGCCGGGTCAGCAGAGCGGCTGGAACGACGGCGACATGCCGACCCGCCGGGCCGGTCAGGGCGGCTGGGAGCAGCCGCGCGACGGCGACCTGCCCACGCGCCGGGTCCGGCCCGAGGAACTGCGCCAGTCGCAGAACCCGCAGCAGGCGTTCTTCGAGCAGCCCGCGGAGCTCTACGAGCGCACCCCGCAGGTCCACCAGCCCAAGCCCGCGCCGTTCCTCGAGACGCTGCGTGTGCCGCCGCCCCCGCCGCTGCACAACCCGAGCGCCCGTCCGGGCGCCATGTTGCAGCGCTCCCGGGCCTACGGCGTGGCGAGCGTGCTCATGCAGGTCGCGCTGCTCGGCGGCGCGGCCATCGCGCCGACGCTGGCCGCGCTCCTCGTCATCCCGAGCGTCATCCTGTTCCGGGCCGCCGACATCGCCCAGCCGCAGCTCAACGGCCAGCGGCAGGTCAGCGCGGCGGCGGGCGACGTGTTCCGGGTGCTCAACGAGCCCGCCGCGCTGGCCAGGTCGGCCGGGGCGACGCTCGGGCTCATCTTCTACGGCCTCATCCTCGGCATCCCCGTCACGCTGCTGCTGACGGTGCTCACGAACATGGACATCCCCGCCACTCTCGGCTGGGGCGTCGCGGTCGCCCTCTGGACGATCTGCGCCGGCCCGGCCGTCGAGGCCCCCACCCGCCAGGTACGCCGTACGCTGGCATCGCTGTTCCCCACCAGGGGTATGGCGATCGGGGTCGCGGCCATCGTGGGGGTGGTGGCGGTGGTCCTCGCGGGAGTCGCGCTGTTGTCGCTCAGTTCCGATATCCACACGGCAGGTTTGATCTGGGGTTTCGACCTGCCGGAGCTGACACAACGGCTGGAACAACTGCGGAAATCAGGACTAGGGGGGTCATAGGTGGCCACAACGGAAGCACCGGAGCGGATCGGTCCGTACCGATTGCTCCGGCGACTTGGCGAGGGCGGGATGGGCGTCGTCCATCTGGGGCTCGACTCCGACGACCGCCAAGTCGCCGTCAAGGTCCTCCACCCACACGTCGCATCCGACCTGAAGGCACGCGACCGTCTCACCCGCGAGGTCGAGACGATGCGCCGGGTGCGCAGCGGCCGCGTCGCCGCGGTGCTCGACGCCGACCTGACCGGCGCCACGCCCTACATCGTCACCCGGTTCGCGCCGGGCCGCACGCTCGAACAGCGGGTGCTCGAAGACGGGCCGCTCAAGGGTGACGAACTGACCAGGCTGGCCCGGGGGTTGTGCGAGGCGCTGGTGGCCATCCACCAGGCCGACGTCATCCACCGCGACCTCAAGCCGGCCAACGTGATGCTCGTCGACGACGGGTCGGGCACGTTCGAGCCGCTGGTCATCGACTTCGGCATCGCCCACCTCGTCAACGCCACCCGGCTGACCCAGACCGGCATGTTCGTCGGCACCCCCGGCTACCTCGCGCCGGAGATCATCCGGGACAGCGAGATCACCCAGGCCGCCGACGTCCACGCGCTGGCCGCGACCGTGTTCTTCGCCGCGACCGGCAAGCCGCCGTTCGGCCAGGGCACCTTCGAGGCGGTCTGTTACAACATCCTGGAGGGCAAGGCCCAGGTCGACGCCGCGCCCGCGTTCCTGCGCGGCTGGTTGCGGCTCGCCCTGGCCACCGACTCCACCGCCCGTCCCACGGCCGGGTCGCTGCTGAAGCTCTCGCGCGCCCTCGACCCGACGGTGACGGTGTTCAAGGAGGGCGGCACCGCCGTCCAGCGGAACCAGCAGCCCGACGGCACCCGCGTGCTCTCCGACGGCACCCGCGTGCTGGCCGACGGCACCAGGGTCCTCAACGACGGGACCCGGGTGCTCACCGACGGCACCCGCGTCCTCAACGACGGCACCCGCGTCCTGAACGACGGCACCCGCGTGCTCGACGACGTCGTGCCCGCGGCCCGGCGCGACGAGACCTTCTCCGACCTGCTGCCGCCGGTCAACTACGTCGCGCCCGAGCGCGAGCCCCGGCCGCAGAAGGAGTCGCGGCAGCGGCGTTCCGGCGGCCCCGCGCAGCCGCCGCCCTACGTCCCGGCCCACCCGCCGCCCTACCAGCCGCCGCCGCAGTTCGCGCCGCCTCCCTACGCCGACCAGCGGGTGGCCGGGTTCCCGGCGCCCCAGCAGCAGCGGCCGGCGCCCGCGCCGCCGCCCTACACGCCGCCACCGGCGCAGCCGCAGCAGGACCGGCCGCGATACAAGACCAGCCACCCCGTGATGGCGGCGCTGATGCTGGCGACGCTGATCGGCGCGGCGTGCCTGCTGCCGGTGATGGTGAGCCTGTTCGCGATCGTGCTGGTGTTGTGCCTGCGGGTCGGCAACTCGCTGATCGGCGACCTGAGCGAGCGCCGCTCGATCCGGGGCACCAGCAACTCCGACCCGATGCGGGCCCTGCTCGGCACTCCCTGGGCGCTGGTCAAGGCGGTGCTGGCGACCCTGATCCACGTCCCGCTGGGCATCCTGTTCGGCATCTGCGTCTGGGGGGCGTGCCGCTACCTGGGCGGGCTGACGACCGACGGTGCGGCGGCCTACGCGGCGGCGGCGTTCGTCGGCGGGCTGTTCCTGCTGCCGGGCGGGCGCAAGCCGCGCCAGGCGGTGCAGCGGGCGTTGGCGGGCGTCATCCGCAGTCCCGGCGCCGGCATGGTGGTCACCCTGGTCTTCGGCACGCTGGCGTTCTTCATCGTGATGACCGCGCTGTCGGCCGAAGCCGTCTGGACGCCCTGGCGGCCGCCGTCGGCCGTGATCGACGACCTGGTGGCCAGTCTCGGCAAGGGACAGGACACGGCGGTCAACCTGATCACCGGCCTGTTCGAAGACCTGATGAGCCAGATCGGACTGGGTTTCCTCGTCGGGAAGTGAGCCAGAGCCCGCGACGGGGCACGATGACTCGTGAATCCTGAAGGGAGCAGCCGGTGGAGTCGAGCGTCTCTAACGCCGGTCCCTACCGGCTGCTGTCGCCCCTTGGCAAGGGTGGGTTCGGTGAGGTCCATCTGGCGCTCGACGCCGAGGGGCGCACCGTCGCGGTCAAGGTGCTCCACCCCCACATAGTGGCCGACGGCTCGGCCATCACCCGGTTGTCGCGCGAGGTCGAGACGATGCTGCGGGTCCGCGGGCCGCACATCGCCGAGGTGCTCGACGTGTCGCTCGACGGCGACCGGCCCTACATCGTCACCCGCTACGTGCCCGGCCGGGCCCTGTCCACGATCGTCGCCGAGGGCCCGGTCAAGGACGACGCCGATCTGCTGCGGCTGGCGCGCGGCCTGGCCGAGGCGCTGGCGGCCATCCACGACGCGGGGGTCGTCCACCGCGACCTGAAGCCGGCCAACGTGATGCTGGCCGACGGCGAGCCCTATCTCATCGACTTCGGCATCGCCTCCGCGCTCGACCTGGTCTCGGTGACCGACACCGGCGCGGTCGTCGGCACCCCCGGCTACCTGGCCCCCGAGGTGCTCGAAGGCCGGGAGGCCGGGCCGCCCGCCGACGTGTTCGCGTTCGCCGCGACGCTCGCCTACGCCGCCACCGGCCGCCCGATCTACGGCCAGGGGCCCGCCCCGGCGGTCGCCTACCGGATCGTCCACCACGAGCCCGACCTGACCGGGGTGCCGTCGTGGCTGGTGCCGATCCTGCGCGACGCCCTCGCCATCGACCCGGCGGCGCGTCCGACCGCCGGTCAGCTGCTCGCCCGCCTGGGCGCCCAGCGCCCGGTCACCCCGGTGACGGCCGGCGCCCACCGCGAGGAGGAGACCGTCGAGCTGAAGGCCGCGGCCGCGCCGCCGCCCGACACCCGCTCGCCGGCCGAGATCGCCTTCGCCCGCCGCAGAGACGTCGTGCGGCGCCGCTGGGTGGTCGGCACCTGCGCGGTCGTCGGCCTGCTCGCTGCGACGGGCCGCGAGCACCTGCCCGAGGCCTCTCTCCTCCTTCTCGTCGTGTACGGTCTGGCGCTCCTCATCGACGCCATGTTCGGCCTGGCCGCGAAGGCGAAGGGGCGCGTCGTGCTCGACCTGTCGGCCATCGCGGGCTCCATCGTCCTCTGGTGGATGCTCAGCACGTTCTTCAGCACGTTTATCCTGCTGCTGGCCGTCGGCGCCGTGCTCTTCGCCCTGGGTGTGCTGGTGCTCGCGAGCTGACCACCCCCCGCCGCGCACTTCCAGAACATAGTTCGGTATGGTGAGGTCAAGTGCCCGGTACGCGGGGTTTGTGAGTAAGCTACCCGTGGGTAACAAATAGCCAGTCGTCCGCTGCGGCGTCAGCCGTCTGAGTACGGGAGGTCGGCCACCGGCCATGAACATCGTCGTCTGCGTGAAGCAGGTTCCCGACACCGCGACCGAGCGCAAGCTGCGGTCCGATGACAACACGATCGACCGCAGCGCCAACGGGGTCATCAACGAGCTCTGCGAATACGCGGTCGAAGACGCTCTCAAGCTGAAAGAGGCCCACGGCGGCGAGGTGACGGTCCTCACCATGGGGCCCGACCAGGCCACCGACGCGATCCGCAAGGCCCTCGCGATGGGCGCCGACAAGGCCGTCCACCTGTCCGACGAGGCGCTGCACGGCTCCGACGCCCTCTCGACCTCCTACGCGCTCTCCCAGGCGCTCAAGAAGATCGGGTTCGACGTCGTCATCCTCGGCTCCGAGTCGACCGACGCCCGCACCGGCATGCTCGCCGCGATGCTCGCCGAGCGCCTGGGCGTGCCGCAGCTCACGCTCGCCAGCAAGATCGAGGTCTCCGGCTCGGCCATCAGCATCCACCGGCAGACCGACTACGGCTACGACAAGGTCGAGGCCACGCTGCCCGCCGTCGTGTCGGTCGTCGAGAAGCCCGACCCCTTCAAGCCGCGCTACCCGTCCTTCAAGGGCATCATGGCGGCCAAGAAGAAGCCCATCGAGAAGCTCGGCATCGCCGACGCCGAGATCGACCCCGCCCAGATCGGCCTCGCCGCCGCCTGGAGCGTGGTCGCCGACTTCACCCCCGCGCCCCCGCGCGGCAAGGGCGTCGTGGTCAACGACGAGGGCGACGGCGGCACCAAGGCGGCCGAGTTCCTCGTGTCGAAGAAGTTCATCTAAGGGAGGGTTGGCAATGGCAGAGATCCTGGTGCTCGTCGAACAGGTCGACGGCGAGATCAAGAAGGTCACCCTCGAACTGCTCACCCTGGCCCGCTCGCTCGGCGAGCCGTCGGCCGTGTGGGCCGGTCCCGGCTACACCGACACCGCCAAGGCCCGCCTGTCGGAATACGGCGCGGAGAAGATCTACGTCGCCGACTCGGCCGACATCGCCGACCACCTGGTGGCCCCCAAGGCCGAACTGCTCGCCTCGCTGGTCGGCGGCCGGTCGCCCGCGGCGGTCCTGGTCGCCTCGACCACCGAGGGCAAGGAGGTCGCGGGCCGCCTGGCCATCAAGACCGACAGCGGCGTGATCACCGACGCGGTCGGCGTGGCCGAGGGCTTCGTCGCCGAGCAGCCCGTCTTCGGCGGCGGCGTGATCGTGCACAGCAAGGTCGCCAAGGGCACCCCGATCATCGCCGTGCGGCCCAACTCGACCCAGCCGGTGGCCGTTGCTGGCGCGGGCGCCGAGGAGAAGGTCGACGTCGCGCTCTCCGACGCCGCCCGAGGGGCGCGTGTGGTCGAGCGGGTGAAGGAGAAGTCGAGCTCCCGCCCCGAACTGACCGAGGCCGCGATCGTGGTCTCCGGCGGACGCGGCGTCGGCGCCGACTTCTCGATCATCGAGCAGCTCGCCGACTCGCTGGGCGCCGCCGTCGGCGCCTCCCGGGCCGTGACGGACTCCGGGTGGTACCCGCACGAGTTCCAGGTCGGGCAGACCGGCAAGACCGTGGCGCCGCAGCTCTACATCGCGGCGGGCATCTCGGGGGCCATCCAGCACCGGGCCGGGATGCAGACGGCCAAGACCATCGTGGTGATCAACAAGGACGGTCAGGCTCCCATCTGGGAGATCGCCGACTTCGGCGTGGTGGGCGACCTGCACAAGGTGCTGCCGCAGCTCATCGACGAGATCACCAAGCGGAAGTAGTCAGCTGCGGACGACGGCCGGAAGGGCGCCGGGACCTCGGTCCCGGCGCCCTTCCGCTTTGTCGTCGTCCTTGTCGTCGTCGCGGTGGGAAGTGGCGCGGCCGGGTGGCGTGGGGTGCGGCGGGAGGGGGCGGCGGCGGGGAGTGCCGGGTGGGCGGAGCCGTAACGGAACGGAGTCGGTTCTGCTTTCCACCACGTGAACGCGGGGTTTCCGGGGGCTGTCCGGCGGGCAGACCGATTCAGGTCGCCCTTACGGCCCGGGCCGTAGTGGGCGACCACCAATTCCCGGCGGTGGAGTCGGAGTTCACTGCGGATACGCTTGTTTGGTGCGAACTGCCTACCTGGATCACGCCGCGACCACGCCGATGGTTCCCGAGGCGGTCGCCGCGATGGTGGCGGAGCTCTCCCGGGTCGGAAACGCCTCGTCGCTGCACGCCGCGGGGCGCCGGACCCGGCGCATCGTGGAGGAGTCGCGCGAGACCATCGCCTGTGCGCTCGGCGCCCGGCCCAGCGAGGTCGTGTTCACCGCCGGAGGGACCGAGGCCGACAACCTGGCGATCAAGGGGCTGTTCTGGGCGCGGCGGCGGCCGCGGGTGCTGCTCAGCTCGATCGAGCACCACGCCGCCCTCGATCCGGCCCACTGGCTGGCCGATCACCAGTCGGCCCAGGTCGAACTGCTGCCCGTCGACGCCAAGGGGCGGGTGCGGCCCGAGACGCTGCGCGCGGCGATCGGCGACGACGTCGCGCTCGTCAGCGTGATGTGGGCCAACAACGAGGTAGGGACGGTCCAGCCGATCCACGAGCTGGCGGCCATCGCCCACGAGGCCGGGGTGCCCTTCCACACCGACGCCGTGCAGGCGGTCGCGCAACTCGACGTCGACTTCGCCGCCTCCGGCGTCGACGCGATGACGATCTCCGGGCACAAGGTCGGCGGCCCCATGGGGGTCGGGGCGCTGCTGCTGGCGCGCGGGGTCGATCCGGTGCCGGTGCTGCACGGCGGCGGCCAGGAGCGCGACGTGCGGTCGGGCACGCTCGACGCGCCCGCCATCGCCGGGTTCGCAACGGCCGTGAAGCTCGCCGTCGAACGCCGGGCCGCGCTCGCCGCCCGGCTGACCGACCTGCGCGATCTGCTGATCGCCAGGGTGCGGGCCGCCGTGCCCGACGTGGTGGTCAACGGCGACCTCGACGAGCGGCTGCCGGGAAACGCCCACTTCACGTTCCCCGGGTGCGAGGGCGACGCCCTGCTGATGCTGCTCGACGCCAAGGGAGTCGAGTGCTCGACCGGGTCGGCGTGCTCGGCCGGCGTGGCCCAGCCGTCCCACGTGCTGCTGGCCATGGGCCAGGACGGCGCGCGCGCCCGCGGGTCGCTGCGGTTCTCACTCGGTCACACGTCGACGGCCGAAGACGTCGAGTGGGTCGGCGAGGTGATCGGCGGCGTCGTGGAGCGTGCTCGCCGAGCGGGTCTTTCCTGAGGTCTACGGGGTCTTTCCTGAGGTCTAGTTGTGCTTTGCCTGAGCGCGCCGGTGTCTGGACAAACGCACCTTCGTAGAGTGACCTAACCGCGCACCCTCTGACCTGGGCTTATGTATGACCTGCAAGTGAAACCAAACCGTGACCTCGCGTGCTGCCTGGTGCGCGAGTCCGGGCATGCGGGCTGTTTGGCCTAGATGCATCGCGAGTCCTCGGGCGCGTGCCACACCTGCGCTGCTCCCGCTAGCTGCCCGCTCCGGGTCTATCGGACGGCGCTCAGTCAAGGATGGCCTCGCGTGCTCCCTTGCCCGGTGACCTTCCTCGCGCGCTGGTTGCCCTACGTTCACGGCCGTCCTTGACGGGTTCCGGCTGACCCGGACAATCGGGCGGCGGGTGCAGAGCCTACGGCGGCCATGCCCTGCGGATACTCACCAAGTGTCACCGAATGCCCCTGCAAAATGCCTGCTATGCGCCGTAGCCTGGAGGGGTCTACTTGAGGAAGGCATGGTGTCATGTATCACGGCAACGCGCCTACGGACCTCGGTGAGCGCGAGCCTGTAGGCGTCGGACGGCGAATGCGAGAACTGCGCGCACTTCGCGACTACTCCCTAGCGGAACTGGGTCGTAGAGCCCATGTTTCTACCGGTCACCTCTCCCGGATCGAATCAGGCGATCGATATGCGAGCCCGGCCGTGGTTGCGTCAGTAGCCCGCGCGCTCGGTGTCCCGGTATCGGTACTTCATGGTCAGCCGTACATTCAAATGTTGCAGCGTGACCAACTGGACGCGTTGCTGACTCCGATCAGTAGCGCGCTCGATAGCTGGGACATTCTGCCGGACGACGATTTGCCGAACGGCTCATTGGATGAGCTGGCGGCGAAGGTGTCACAGAACTCGCGTCAGAGAGCGGCCGGGGAGTTCGGTGCGGCGGCTGAAGCGCTACCGGAACTGATCGTGCTGACGGCAGTAGCAGTGCAGACCTACACCCAGCCTGGCGCTGACCGGGAAAGGGCTCACTACCTGCAAGCCGAGGTCGCGCGCACTACTGCGATCATCGCTTACCGGCTCGGCTTCATGGACCTGGCGCGGCTCGCCCTTGCCCGCATGGCCGTCGCCGCGCCGCAGTCGGGAGACCCGCGACAGGTGGCGATCGAGCGCTACGAACGGGCGCAGATCACCCACGCGGAGGCGTCCCGGCCAGACCGGGGCGTGGCATTGATGAAGCTCGCGCTTCGTGATCTCGGTGACGACGGCCAATCATCCACGGCTGCCGTCCGGGGCACCCTGCTCCTTCGCGCCGCGACCCTGTCCGCCGCTCAGCGTGACGACACCGCAAGTGAGGAATGGCTCGCTGAAGCGGATGCGTTGGCGACGTCGATGGAACGGCAGGGAGCGGAGAACGGCATCGGCAGGTACGCCCTGGCCTTCGGACCGCTGAATGTGGCGCTGGGCAAGATGGACGTAGCCATCTACTCAGAGGACCATGACGCCGCACTTCGCTGGGCGGAAATGGTTGAAATGCCTGATCACTACCAGCCAACCCGAATTGCCGGATTCCAAATTCGGCGTGCGGGATCATTGGCCTGGACCGCCAAGCATCTAGAAGCGCTTGAGGCGTTGGAGACTGCGCGGCGCGTCGCTCCCCAGCTCACGCGGTATCACCCGGAAGTTCACGAGACCGTCGGCACGCTACTTCGCGCCCGTCAGCGTGCTACCGATCAACTCAGGACTTTCGCTCAGTGGAGCGGCATTTAGCTTTATCAGCCAAGCAAGTCAAGAGGCTCTGTGTTGCCAAATCGCGCAACGCAGGGCCTCTTGCATACAAGGACGATACGAGCAGGCAAGGGAGGTAAAAGTCGGGACCCGCAGGCGGGCTAACGCCGTACGGGTCCCTTGATCGCACGTGGAGGTGCGACCCATGGGAGAGCATACGGGCGGGGACACAAGCGGCAAGCGGAGCAGCCTTGCCGAATTAGGTGGGCCTGATCTGTTATCCAGACGGGCAACAGCTCCCGAGAAGGCTTTCGAGCCAACGGTGCCCAACGTGGCACGCATCTACGACTACCTGCTGGGCGGAAAAGACAACTACGTGGCTGACCGGGCGGCGGCTGATCGGCTGCTGGAGCTGGTTCCCGACCTGCGGACACTGGTGTGGGAGAACCGGTACTTCCTGGGCCGGGCGGTCCGTGAGCTGGCGGAGCGGGGTGTTCGGCAGTTCCTCGACATCGGAAGCGGGCTGCCGACGCGCGACAACACGCACGAGATATTGCGGGCCAAGCTCGCGGAGATGTCGGTTCCTACGGAGCACGGCCGGTGCGTGTACGTCGACAATGACCGGGTTGCGGTGCTGCACGGCCAACTGCTGGCCAAGGCGGCGGGCGACGGCGTCGCGGTGATCGAACACGACCTGCGGCTGCCTACGGAGATCGCTTACGACCCTGCCGTGCGCGCCGTGCTCGACTTCGACCAGCCACTCACGGTCCTGCTCGTAGCGATCATGCATTTCATCGCGGATGACGAGGGTCCCGGCGAGATCCTTCGTGATCTCTGGGAGGTGGTGCCGGAAGGCAGTTACCTCGTTGTCTCCCACGCCTGCGCGGGCGAACTGGACGCGGGAACGGCCAAGGAGGCGGCCGGGGTGTACGCGTCGGCGTCGGCCGGAATGGTCCTTCGTACGGCCGAACAGATCGAAGCCCTGATCACCGGAGCGGGCTGGCAGTTGATCGAGCCGGGACTTTGCGAGGTTCCCCGCTGGAAGCCCGACCTCTACGCGCAGAGAAGCCCTGATCGGTCGGGGGCGGCGTTCCTCGGCGGGGTGGCGATCAAGCCCATGACGAGCGGACCGGCGGGCACGCAGGTGAACGACCGTGGGTAGGCACGGCGGCGAGCGGCCTGACCCGCTGCCGACCCGTGGGCCGCGCCTGACCTTGGATGAGCAGAACACGGCGGTTCATCGGGTGCGCAGACTGCTCGAAGAGGTCGGTATCCCGTGCGTTGGTTCGACCACGGCACGTGTGCTGCTGCGGGGACCGGGCGTTTCGGCGATCACCGCTCCGGCGATCTGGGACGCGCCCGAGGTGGTCGCGCTGGACTCCACTGGTGCGGTGTCGGCGACGGTAACCCTGGGCGATTCGGGTGGTCACTACCTGGTGAGAGTCCATGGGCGGGACGGAGAGCCTGACCGGCTGGTGCCTGTGATCTCGGCGGCGCTGGCTGCGGCCGAGGTGCCGGGGTACCGGGAGGCGTTGGCCCGGGGGACGCGATGAGGCGGCGCATGAATGGTGGTGGCTGGTGATCGTGCCACCCGGCGATAAGCGGCCACAGTCGGCGGTTCCGCGGGGCGACGTCTCTCCAGGCCGGGAGAGCGGATATGAGGCCAGTAAGGCTATGGCGCTGAGTGCCACGCGGGAGGCGCTGTCGTGGGTGGTGCGGGAGCGGCTGGCCCGTGAGTGCAGAGGCGCATTGGGCCGGTTGGACCGCCAGTGGATCGCGGAGCGGTCTCCCGCTGAGGGGATCGCGGCGATGACCGATGCGGAGTGGGCGGTGTTCACGGGAAAGGCTGCGGCGCTGCCGCCACTCTGGTGGACGCGGTTCATGTCCGGCAGAGATTAGGACTGCCGCCGGACCGGAGAAGCTCCCCAGGGACCGGCTGTATGGCCGGGGGAAGCTCGCCCGCGCGATAGCCCCCGCTTGCGTGGATGTGCCGGTCCGGCGGTATCGAGGCGGGGCGGGTTGAGCTAGCTTCCAGAGCTGTTCAGCCTGCCCCGTCGTCGTGTGGCCACGAGTCAGCGTCGACGTTCGGCCGAACTGAATGAGGCGGGCAGCGACCACCCGACGAACTTGGGCTCCGAAAGCAGCGCTGGGTACGGAGTCATGGCGGTACGGGCCTAAGTCGGTACGGGAGTGACTGGGCCGGCGGAATGACCGCAGGTCACCCCGTAGGGGCGAGCGTTGAGCGAGTTCGGCCGGCGCTGCCACGGCCGCGCGTTGATCTGGACCTGAAGGGATCGCCCCTGCGGGAGCTGGTCTGTTTGTTCGGCAGGGGCGCGCGAAGAGTGCGGGGGCTGTCCGCACGACCGATTCCCCACTCTTCGCGCCTTACTTGTTCGCAACGATGAAGGCGTTACGTACCTGCGACGATATGCGCGTTGGCGCCCGAATGGCGATCATGACTCGCGGGGGAGCGAGGGCGGGCTATCACTGTGGGGCGACCGGTCGCGTCCGGAGAGAGTGTGGTATCCCTCTCGCTGCAAGCACAGCCAAGTCGGCGGCTCGTGGAGGGTCGGCGTGGAGATCGCTTGCACTCAAGGGGTGCCATCGTCGTGATGAGTGTCAGCGGTGAGGTCGACGTGATGAACGTCGACGAGTTGAGGGAGCGCCTGGTTGAGGCGTGGAGCCAGGCGACGCCTGATTTGGTGCTGGACTTGTCAAAGGTAAGGTTCATCGACAGCGCGGGTATGCGGCTGCTGCTGGCCACTTTTGTTCACGGTTCGGTGCGTCCTGGCCGGAAGGCGTTCGGCGGAGTGAGTGACTTCGTGCTTCGCCTAGTGAGCATGTTAGGCATGCGGGATTACCTGCCAATCTATTCAAACCAGCAGGTGGCGGTGGCTGCCCTGGCGGCTGCGGGATAGGCGGGTACGCCTGCGGCTGTGCCTGCTTCTCCAGACCCCATGTAGGGGTTGTTTTCCTGAAGAGTGTGGACTGCCCGCACGACTGGTCAGGCCACAATCTCGGAGCATCACTCGCGGAGCTATGAAGGCGTTGCGCGGTGTTGGCATGACGTTACGTATGCCGCAGGCGTTGGTCGATGGGCGCTAGACGGTCAGCAGGCGGCTGATCCGACCATTCCTCCGATAAGCCCTCCGAAGGCTCCGGCTCCAGCACCAGCGATGGCGGCGAGGGGACCTCCCGCCATTCCGCTGATACCGCCTGAGACCGCCCCGCCCACGGTGCCACCTCCCATGGTGGCGATGTAGCATTTGTCCCTTTGCCATACCTTTGAAGCCTGATTGGCGATTTCCTGACCGATCGAAATCTCCTCTCCATTGTCCTCGGCGATCGTCCATCCAGGATTCTGGTTGGGTGGTGTGGGGTTCGCCGCGATGTTGGCGACATTTCCCCGATATCCGTTGTCCGGGCAGGCACCTTCGGCGCACTGAGCGGCGGCCATCGCGGGACCGGCCGCGATCGTGGCAGCTCCGATGAGCGCCACAGAGCAGACGGCGAGCGAGACGATTCGTCGCATGACGGGACTCCAATCAGTAGGTGATCAACTGGCGTTCCGAGTGAACAGGTTCAATCGTCATCGCTTTCCCGAAGGTGCGAGAAGGTGAGGTCAAGATTCGTCAGCCTTGATCCTGAGGTGTGACCGCTGCGGCTGGCGGGCGGCTTGCCGCTCCTCGCCGGGACCGGCCGGAGGCCGCACGCCCGGCGAGGGGAGGGCGGCGTTCTGCCGCCCGCGCGGCCGTCAGGCCGCGCCTTGACACTCATAAGATTAATTCGGCAAAACAGCGATAGGTGATGGGCTGCGTACTGTCGGGCGCTGCCCGGCGTGCTCGCGGGCGAGAATCCGAGACGGTTTACAATCACCTTGACCGCTGGTCAACTGGCGTTATGCCGCGCGGTTATCAATGGCGCTGCGGGGGGAACTATGCCGGGACGCCGTCCGTCTATCATGTCAGCTCCATGGAATTCGCGTCCGGACCTGGCAGGGTGCCCGGCGGGTGCGGGTTCCGGTCAGGGTGTTCACGGCATGGTGCCTGCGCTCTGGCGGAGAGGTGATACGCCTACAGGATGTAGGCGATAAGGGCATCACGAGAAGGGGACGGTGCGTCCTCCCAAGAAGATCCCGGGGCTGACCGGGCGGGAGTCGACGCCTTCAGGCACAGGATGCCGACCGTCGCGCGACTGATTGCAGCGCGCTAGCGAACCCAGATGTCCTCTGCATTCCGTTGCTGAACACGTGTGCATGCGGTGTCCGCTCTGTTTGCGGCCTGCCGCATCCGGCATGCGCGGTGTATGTGCTGCGCGTGCGCTGCGGTTTTTCAATCGATGCGAAGAGGAGGGTTTGTCATGCGTGAAATCAATGCAAGCGACCGTCAGTCAATGTTGCCGCCGTTTACCGGCGAAACCCCTTGGAGTGCTTATGTCTGACATCACCAGCGGAAATCTCGGATACGACGAATACGAACACGACGAATACAGCCGCGACGAATATAGTTCCGGCGAATACGGGACCGGTGAATCCGGCAACGATCCCGTTCCTGATGGTGCGGGCCTGGGGCTGCTTGACCTGCACGCGGCGGGCCTGCTGTCGCTGGAGGTTGCCGAACAGGCGGCGGTCGGGGTGGGGGTGTGCGTGCGTCCGTTGCCGTTCCGGGTGACCGATCCGGCTACCGGGGTGTCTCGGTTAGTGGAGGTGGCGTGCGGGGCGCGTCAGGAGTCGCGGTGTGCTCCGTGTGCTCGGACTAACCGTCTGTTGCGGCTGGCTCAGTGCCGTGAGGGCTGGCACTTGGAGGCCGACCCCGAACGCACGCCCGGCTCTGGGTCTGGGCGTGGGGTGCCGACGTCGGTCGAGACCGGTCCGGAGGTCTTGGGCGGGCTGCCGGAGATGTCGGCGGACGGGTTCGTCTCGCACCTGGACGGGTTGCGGGCCGAGTGGCAAGCCCAGTTAGACGCGGCGGTGGCTGCGGGTGTGGAGGAGACCCCGGATGGGGTGAGTGTCGCGGATCTGCGGGCGGTGCTGGCTGATCTGGACGGCGAGATCGGTCAGGCGCGTGAGATGGCGGAGGTCGAGCGGGAGGAGGCCGAACGCGCGCGACGGGTGCGCTCGACCAGACGGCGTCAGGATGCGCCGGATCTGCCCGCGCGGCCGATGGCGGACACCACACTCGGCCCCACGTTCGCGGGCCGTGATGGGAAGGTTCACCGGCCCTCGATGTTCCTCACGCTCACGCTTCCCTCCTATGGGCGAGTGTCCAGTGGTGAGGGTGGCGGGGTGCCGGTCGATCCCAGCACCTACGACTATGTGCGGGCGGCGCGGGATGCGTTGCATTTCGCCAAGTTGGTAGATCGGTTCGTGCAGAACCTCCGTCGGGTGGCGGGGTTCAAGGTGCAGTACTTTGCGGCGGTGGAGTCGCAGAAGCGGTTGGCTCCGCACGTGCACATGGCGATCCGGGGCGCGATTCCCCGGGCGACGATCAAAGAGGTGGCGGCGGCGACGTATCACCAGGTGTGGTGGCCGTCGCTGGGTGAGGTGAAGTACGACCAGGAGCGCGGCGACCAGATGCCGGTGTGGGTGGCTGATGCTCCGGGCGGCGCGGATGCGGCGGAGGTCGGCAACTGGGTGGATCCCGGCACGGGCGAGATCCTCCCGACGTGGGAGGAGGCGTTAGACGCCCTCGGCCTGGACCTGGAGGCGAGTCCGGCGCATGTGGTGCGGTTCGGTGATCAGCTCGACATTCAAGGGCTGACGGGTGACAGTCCGGACGCGGACGCGCGGGCGCGGTACCTGGCCAAGTATCTGACCAAGAGCCTGAGCGGTGCGGCGCTGGAAGGGCGGGGGAAGGTCCGGCGGGCGCGGCGGGCGCATCTGGGCCGCCTGATGGAAGTCCTGAAGTGGGAGCCGTGTTCGGAGCGGTGCGCGAACTGGCTGCGGTACGGCATCCAGCCGAAGGACGCTCACGCGCATCTGGTCCCGGGCCGGTGCAAGGGCAAGGCTCACCGGAGCGAGAACGCCGGGTATGGCGGTCGGCGGGTGCTGGTCTCGCGGCTGTGGTCGGGCAAGACGCTGGAGGCGTACCGGGCCGAGCGTCGGGCCTGGGTGGTGGCCGCGCTGGGTTTGCCGGACAGTGACGCGGACGCGGGCGCGCTGGTGTGGGAACGGGTGAAGTCCTCCGATCCCCATCTGCCGTCTCCGGCGTTGCGGCTGCTGCGGCTGGTGGCGGAACGGGTGCGGGGCCGACAAGAGATCGCACGACGGCAGGCGGACGGGCAAGCGGCATTAGAGAGCGGGTCGGGTGATGGGTCGCCTGAGGTGCTGGGCGGTGCGGTCGCCTGGGGCCTGGATGGTGGCCGATGAGTGCGGCGGCTGCTGGCGGGTCGGTGCGACCTGGTGCGGGTAAGCGTCGCCGTCGTTCGGCAGAGCGTCCCGAAGGGGCCGCTGTGCTTGAGCCTTTGCCGGGTCTGGCCGAGTGGGTGGAGTCGGTGGCCAGCCACGGCGGGCCGGAGGGTGGGTGGGCGGGTGCCGGCGTCCGGCCTCAGGGTGCGCCGCCGACTGTTGATCTTGCTCGGGGGCCTGAGACCGCGTCGGCGGGGACACGGCACCGTGCGGACGTCGGCGAGATGACCTCAGACGATCACGTGATCGCTGCCTACGCCCGATCGATCGTGGCCGCTGCCGGGCCTCTCAGCGATGACGCCGTGGACCGGCTGGCGGCCTTGCTCGGCTACCGGTAGCGGCGCTCACCTCCTTATCCCTTGTGCGGGCAAGCCCTTGCCGGTGGCTGGCGGCGTGGGCTTGCCCGTCATGGCGCGGCTATGCGGCATCGCGTACCCACGTGAGGCGTTCGTGGGCGGGCAGACGCTTGCCGGGCGTCTTGGGGTTGATCCGGACCTGGCCCAAGTACTGCGGGCTGAGAAGAATCTTGGCGATCTTCCGGCGGACCTCCACCGGAGCATCGCGCCACCGGGTCACCGCATCGGCAGCAGGGCTCCCGTCCTCAGGTGCCAGCAGTGAGGCAAGCTCGGACGGGCTGGTCAGCCCGCGCAATTGGGCCTGCTTGTCGGCAAGCTTCGGCTTGATGTCCTCGATGATCCGGGCGAACATGCGGGCCTCGGAGACATTGGCGGGCACCGCGTTCTCGGCCTCCTCCAGCTCGGCCCGAAGCCGCGCGATCGCGGTCTCCAGCGCGCGGATCTGCGGGGTGTCCACACGGTGGGCTACCCGCGCGGTGAAGTCGCCTTGCGCGAGGAAGTCCTCGATGACGGCGTTGAGGATCTTGTCAACGGGGGCTTTGGTGATGCGGGCGCATCCGCCGTTCTGGCACATGTAGTCACCCCGCTTGCTGTTGAGCGTGGTGATCGGACCCAGGCACTTGGCGCACCGCATCGTCCGGGTGTACTCGTGCTTGACGCTCCCGAATCGAGGCGCGGTGGACTGGTGCGCCGGTTCGGCCAAGATCCGCTGTACGTCCCACCACAGATCACGCTCGACGATCGCGTCCCACGTGCCTTCGATCAGCTCGCCGTGGTGAACCCGCAGACCCGTGTAGGCGGCTTTGGTCGCCATGTCCCGCAGATGCGCGTGGGTGTAGGGGTTGCCCCGCTTGTTGCGGTACCCGCGCTCCTCGAACTCCCTGGCGATGCTCCGTCCACTGCGGCCTCGCCGGTACAGCGTGAACAGATCAACGATCATGGGCGCGGTGTCGGGGTCGGCCTCCCATGTGATCAGTTTCCCGGTCCGCTCGTGGTAGACCGGACGCAACCCCACCGGGCACAACCCGTGCGGGCGGCCTTCTGCGGCGTTGGCGGCCATGTCCCGCCTGATCCGCTGGGCGATCTTCGCCGACTCATACTCGCTGTCGTTGGCGTCATCGATCAGCCCGCGACGATCACGCGGGTTGGCCGGGTCATACAGACGGCCGTGCGTGGTGACGAACACCAAGATTCCCTGCCGCTCCAGCAGGTCAAGCATCGTCACCCACTCCAGCACCCGCCGCGAACCCCGGGAGCTCTCCCACAGGACCAGGACGTCCGCGCCGAACTCCCCGCTACGCAGGTCGGTCATCAGACGGTCGAAGTCGTCGCGGACATCGGTGCTGTACCGGGAGGCCGACACCGCCCGGCCTTCGCGGTAGGGCTCGCCCAACGTGATCCGATGCGCCGCGCATGCCCGTTCGTTGTCCTCGTGCTGCTGGGCGGGCGATTTCATACGCTTAGACCGGTCTTCACTGACACGGAGGTATTCCCGGCCGGTCAGTTCCCTGCTTCCCGGCAGGTCATCACCGGGGAGCAGAGAGGCGGGTAACCCCTTCGACCTGGGATGCAATGACTTGGTCATACATCGAAGGTAACTCTAAGAAGGTCCGAGCACTGAGGAGCGCAGGAGAGCGAAGCGAACCGGAGCGACGAGGGAAGACGCCGGATCAAAGCGCTCAGGCCGCGCGTGCGGAGCACGCGCCAGGTACCCGCGCTCAGGCCGCGCGTGCGGAGCACGCGCCAGGTACCCGCGCCAGGTACCCGCCCTAGGTAAGGAAGTGGGCCACCGCCGACCACTCCGGGTCCATCGTCGTGACGATCGCCGGGCGGCCCTCGCGCCAGACCAGGTCGCGGATCGCGCGTTCGGTGGCGCCCGTCGGGTCGGCGTAGACGTGGAAGGTCCGGACGCCCTCCGAGCTCACGTGGGCCGCCACGACCGCCGGGCCCAGTGCCGCGGTGAGGGTCTGGTGGAAGGTGTTGAGGGCGTCGAGCGAGTCGCCCGCCGGTAGGCCGTCGGCGTCGGACTTGCGATAGGGCAGGGTGACGGCGATGTGCTGGTCGTAGAGCGGGTAGTCGACCGGGCGGAGGGGGAACCTGGCGGTCGCGGTGAGTTTCTTGCCGCGGGCCGTGGTGCCCTCCAGGAGGGCCCACTGTTCGTCCTGGAAGCCCTCGGCGACGTCGGCCACGACGGCCGGGAGGTGGATCGCGGGCAGGGCGTCGATCGGTTCGATCTGGGCGGCGGTCACGTCGCCGACCCAGCGGGCGACCTCGTCTTCGCCGAGGAGGCGGTCGAGGGCCAGCATGGCGGTCTCCATGCGGGTGTCGTCGTCGATGTCCTCGAAGATCGGGTGATAGGCGGAGATGTCGACCCGCGGGCTGCCCGGCGGAACACGCAGCGCCACCACGAAACGGGCCATGTCGAACTCGTGGGGGCCCACGGGGAACCGCACGTCGGCCGGGATCGAGGCCGCCTGCCGGGACGGATGGAACTCCCACATCGCGTCGGGCTCGGGGGCCGCCTTCGCCCAGCGGTGGGCCAGGGAGCGCAGTTCGGGGTTGGCGGCCGAGCTGACGACCAGGGAGAAGAGGCTGCCTCGGCCGTTGCCGACCTCCCAGACCAGGCCGGGGTCGATCGCAGCCACGGCGGGGGCCATCAGTTCCGCCTTGTCGTCGGCGGCCTCCACCCGGGGGCGGGCCTCGGCCCACCACGTCCAGAACTCGGAGATCGCCACCGCCGGGTCAACCGGCTCGCTCTTGCGCCCGAACAACCGCATGGCGTGCAATCCAACCAGCAGGACGGGCAGGACGCCAACGCGGGTAGGCTCGAAGGGTTATGGGATTCAAGCCTCTGCGCGTGCTCGCCGCCATGTCCGGCGGCGTCGACTCGGCCGTGGCCGCCGCCCGCATCGCGGAGGCGGGCCACGATGTGACGGGTGTGCACCTCGCGTTGTCGTCCAACCCGCAGTCCTACCGCACCGGCGCCCGGGGCTGCTGCACCGTCGAAGACTCGCGTGACGCCCGCCGCGCCGCCGACGTCATCGGCATCCCCTTCTACATCTGGGACATGGCCGAACGTTTCCACCGCGACGTGGTGGAAGACTTCGTGGCCGAATACGCCGCCGGGCGCACCCCCAACCCCTGCCTGCGCTGCAACGAGAAGATCAAGTTCGAGGCAGTGCTCGACCGGGCCCTCGCCCTCGGCTTCGACGCCGTCGCGACCGGCCACCACGCCCGCCTTGAGGACGGCGTGCTGCGGCGCTCGCCCGACGAGGGCAAAGACCAGTCCTACGTGCTGGGCGTGCTGACCCGCGAGCAGCTCTCCCACGCGATCTTCCCGCTGGGCGACTCGACCAAGGCCCAGGTGCGCGAAGAGGCCGCCCGCCGGGGCCTGACCGTGGCCGACAAACCCGACTCCCACGACATCTGCTTCATCGCCGACGGCGACACCCGGGCGTTCCTGGCCGACCGCCTCGGCGAGACCGAGGGCCCCATCGTCGACGCGTTGTCGGGCAAGGTCGTCGGCACCCACGGCGGCGCGTTCGGCTACACCGTCGGGCAGCGCAAGGGCCTCAACATCGACCGGCCCGCCGCCGACGGGCGGCCCCGCTACGTGTTGTCGATCGAGCCGGTGTCCAACACGGTGACGGTGGGGCCTCGGGCCGCGCTTGAGGTGAGGTCCATCGTCGCGACCAAGCCCGTGTGGAACGGGCCCGTCGACACCTCGGCCGGGGAGATCGGGTGCCTGGTGCAGTTGCGGGCACACGGGGAGGTCTATCTGGCGCGGGTGCGGGTCGGCGAGGGCGAGGTCCACATCACGCTGGAGACGCCGGCCACGGGGGTCGCGCCTGGTCAGGGGGCTGTGCTCTACGACGGCGACATGGTGATCGGCTCCGCGACGATCGCCTCGGCCGCCTGAGAATCCTTTCTCTGTTACGGCACCGCCTGGCCGGCGCCGACCGCCGTCTCCGGCCAGCGCCGGTTCGTGTTTCCGGCATGTCGGGATTCGTGGGTCAGGCGAATTCCACTGACTCGCCCGGCTTGAGGCGGCGCATGTCGGCCTTCTGTTTCTTGCCCTCCATCGTCATGAAGTTGTCGATCATGCCCTGGCCGATCTCGTTCACCATCCCGTCGTGGGTCGAGAAGGCGTGGTCGGGGCGGACCATTCGCAGGTACTCGATGAAGTCCCACACCCGCAGCCACGGCGCGTTCGACGGGGCCAGGAGGGTTTCGACGGGCACGCCCGGGTCGGTCAGGGCGTCGCCGGGGTAGAAGACGCGGTCGTCGATCAGGAAGCCGATGTTCTGGATGATCGGGGCGTCCGGGATGGTGGGGGCGTGCCATTCGCCGATGACACGCACGGAGAAGCCGGCCACGTCGAAGACGTCGCCCTCGCGGACGGTCTGGATCTTCACGGGGACCTCGCCGAGGGTGTTCGTGACCCCGTTGCAGGTCCAAACCTCCAGGTCGGGGCTGGCCGACTTGATCAGGTTCGTGTCGAGGTGGTCGACGTGCTCGTGGGTGATCAAGGCGGCTTCCGCGCCGTCGAGGAGGCCGGTCCCGCTGAAGCTGCCCGGGTCGAGGACGAACGTGCGGCCGTCCTTCTCGAAGCGCCAGCAGGCATGGCCGAGTTTGGTGAGCTTCATAATTCCTAAGCTAGTCCTCGTGCATTCGTACCCATGGGACCAGGCCACCGCGACCGGGGTCGGCTCCCACCCCGGCGAAGACCATTTCGAGGCGCTCCGGACCGTTTTCGGGGAGCTGCCGATGCCTTATCTGCCCGAGTTGCCGGGGCGGGGGGTGGGGGCGGACATGATCGGGCGTACCGCGTCGTTGCTCATCGAACTGCCCGTCGAGGTGCAGCCCTCGGGCTGGCGGATCGCCGACCGGCCGGGGCGCGACCACAAGCGGGCGCGTGATCATCTGCTCCGGGATCTCGACGCGCTTGAGGAGGTCGCGCAGGGGTACACCGGGCCGCTGAAGATCCAGGTCTGCGGGCCGTGGACGCTCGTCGGGGCCATCGAGCTGCGTCACGGCGACAAGATCCTCGCCGACGCCGGGGCGGTCCGCGACGTGACCGACTCGTTGACCGAGGGGCTCGCCGCGCACCTCGCCGACGTGCGGAAACGTGTTCCGGGGGCCTCTCTGGTCGTGCAGGTCGACGAGCCGGGGCTGCCGGGGGTGCTGGCCGGGACGGTGCCGACGGCGTCGGGGTTCTCCCGTCTGGCGGCGGTCGAGGGGTCGCTCGCGGCCGCGCGGCTCGGGCAGGTGCTGTCCGCCGCCGAGTTCCCGATCGTCCACTGCTGCGCGCCTTCCGTGCCGTTCGAGGTGCTGCGCTCGGCGGGGGCCAAGGGGATCTCGCTCGACGCCGCGCTCATGCGGCGGCGCGACGAGGACGCCCTCGGCGCGGCCATCGAGGCCGGGATCGCCTTCTTCCTCGGCGTGGTGCCGGGCACCGACAGCCGGCTGCCCGACGTCGGCGTGGTCGCCAAGCCCGCGCTGGAGTTGTGGCGGCGGCTGGGGTTCCGGCCGGAAGGGCTGGCGCGGCAGGTCGTGCTGACGCCCGCCTGCGGGCTCGCGGGGGCCTCGCCCGCCTACGCGAAGGCCGCGCTGGCCAAGTGCCGCGAGTCGGCCCGGGTGCTGCGGGAGGACCCGGGGGAGGAGTAAGAGCACTTTCCGTTACGGCTCCGCCTGGCCGGCCCCGCCCGCCGCCGGGGGCCGGCCGCCGCATCCGGCGCCCGACCGGCCGCTCCTCCGCGCGCCGCGACGACGTGGAAGTACATCCGATTGCAAGTGCGGCCAGGTATCCCTGCATCTATGCGGATATTTCTGATCATGGGGGCGGTACTGGCCGGGCTCCTCGTCGCGGCCTCGCCGGCCGCCGCCGACACCTGGCACTGGGGGCCGGTGAAGTCGGCCGACGGCAAGGGCGGGGTCACGAACGGGAAGATCGTCAGCACCGCCACGGGGCTCAAGATCACGGCACGGCTGCACGACGCCACGGCAGGCGGTTCGTGCTCATGGGTGCGGTTCCGGTACCTGACCGACAACGGCAAAACGGTGTACAAGTCGTACAAGACCTGTAAGGCCGGATGGAGCGCGGTAACCCTCAAAACCGGGCACGTGCTCAGCGTCGAAGCGCGGGTCTGCCGGGGCACGGCCACGGCCGTTACCGGGCGTTGCTCCGCTTATGAGGGGGTCTGGGCGCAGGGCGGCTGAGCACGGGAAAGTCGGTCGGCGGCGATAGGTTCTCCCTGAGTCGCGAGAGGGGAGCGGGGCATGACCGAGCAGACCGCGCCGGAGCCGAGTCCGGAAGAGGCCGAGCTCAGCAGGCGGCACTCGGAGCTCGCCGAGTTGATCGAAGAGGCGAGTTTCCGCTATTACGTGCGTGATTCGCCGACGGTCAGCGATGCCGAATACGACTCCTGGATGCGGGAGATCACGGCCATCGAGGAGCGGCGGCCGGAGCTGCGCACCCCCGACTCGCCGACGCAGAAGGTCGGCGCGCCGATCTCCACCGAGTTCACCGCCGTCGAACACCTGCAGCGGCTCGAAAGCCTCGACAACGCCTTCAACACGGCCGATCTGGCGGGGTGGCAGGGCCGGGCAGAGCGGCTCGCCGAGCGTGATCCCGCGCCCTACCTGTGCGAACTGAAGATCGACGGGCTGGCGGTCGCGCTGGTCTACGAGAAGGGGCGCCTGGTCAGGGCCGCCACCCGCGGCGACGGGCGCGTCGGCGAAGACGTGACGCCCAACGTCCGGACCATCGCCGACGTGCCCGAGCGGCTGACCGGCGACGACGTGCCCGACCTCATGGAGGTCCGGGGTGAGGTGTTCCTGCCGGTCTGGGGGTTCGAGAAGCTCAACCGGGAGCTCATGGACGCCGGCAAGCCGCCTTTCGCCAACCCGCGCAACTCCGCCGCGGGGTCGTTGCGGCAGAAAGACCCGCGCATCACCGCTCACCGGGCGCTGCGCATGATCGTCCACGGTGTCGGGAAGTGGGAGGGCGCGGGGGCGCCGAAGGCCCAGTCCGAGATGTACGAGCGGCTGAGGTCGTTCGGCCTGCCGGTCAGCGACCGATACAAGGTCGTCGCGACGATGGCCGAGGTCCACGAGTTCGTCGACCACTACGCCGAACACCGCCACGACACCGAATACGAGATCGACGGCGTGGTGGTCAAGGTCGACCGCGTCGACGTGCAGCGGCAACTGGGGTCGACGAGCAAGGCGCCCCGGTGGGCGATCGCCTACAAATACCCGCCGGAAGAGGTCACGACCAAGCTCCTCGACATCCGCGTCGGCATCGGGCGCACCGGCCGGGTGACGCCGTTCGGCATGATGACCCCGGTGGTCGTGGCCGGTTCGACGGTCGAGCGGGCGACGCTCCACAACGCGTCCGAGGTGGTGCGCAAGGGCGTGCTGATCGGCGACACGGTCGTGCTGCGCAAGGCGGGCGACGTGATCCCCGAGATCGTCGCGCCGGTGGCCGACCTCCGCGACGGCACCGAGCGGGCGTTCGTGATGCCGACCCACTGCCCCGAGTGCGGCACCGAACTCGCCTACGAACGCGAGGGCGACGCCGACCTGCGCTGCCCCAACACCCGGGCCTGCCCCGCGCAGCTCCGGGAGCGCATCTTCTTCGCCGCCGGCCGCAACGCCTTCGACATCGAGGGCCTCGGCTACGTCGCCGCGACCGCCCTCACCCAGCCGCTGCCGCCGCAGGAGCCGGTCGTCCGCACCGAGGCCGACCTGTTCGACCTGACGATCGACCGGCTGCTGCCGATCAGGTCGTCGGTCCGCGACCAGGACTCGGGCCTGGCCAAACACGACCCCGAGACGGGCGAGGAGAAGGTCGTCTCCTTCTTCGCCAACAAGTCGGGCGCGCCCAGCAAGAACGCCCTGACCATGCTGGAGAACCTGGAGAAGGCCAAGTCGGCGCCGGTCGCGCGGGTGCTCGTGGCCCTGTCGATCCGGCACGTCGGGCTGCCCACCGCGACCGAGCTGGCCGCGCGGTTCCGCTCGATCCAGGCCATCGCCGACGCCTCGGTCGACGAACTGGCCGAGGTCGAGGGCATCGGCGCGCGTGTGGCCGAGTCGATCAAGGAGTGGTTCGAGGTCGACTGGCACCGCGAGATCATCGACCGGTGGCGGGCGGCGGGGGTCGTGATGGAGGACCCCGAGCCCGTCGACCGCCTGCCGCAGACCCTCGAAGGGCTGACGTTCGTCGTCACCGGCACACTGGCGGCGTTCAGCCGCGACGAGGCGTCGCAGGCGATCACCTCACGGGGCGGGAAGGTGACGTCCTCGGTGTCGAAGAAGACGAACTTCGTCGTGGTGGGGGAGAACGCGGGGTCGAAGTACGACAAGGCGGTGGCGCTGAAGGTGCCGATCCTCGACGAGGAGGGGTTCCGGGTGCTGCTGGTCCAGGGGGTGGAGGCGGCGCGGGATCTGGCGGTCGCGGGGCAGGAGTAGGCGTCACTTCCGGACATGGAAGAGGCCACCCGTTCCGGGCTTCTGGGCCGGGACGGGTGGCCTCGGTCTGCGGGGGTGCTCGGGTGTGGTTCGGCGCAACCCGCAGAGTTCAGGGTGTTACAGGGCGGTGCAGGTCACCGACGGCACGTTGTTGGTGCCGCTGCTGTTGCCCAGGAAGCCGAAGTTCGTGGTGGCGTTCGGGTTGAGGTTGCCGTTGTAGCTGAGGTTGCTCACCTGCACGTTGCCGCCCGACTGGGTGTGGCTGCCGTTCCACAGTTGGGTGAGGGTCTGGCCGTTGGCGTAGGTCCAGTTCACCCGCCAGCCGGTGAGCGCGCTGCCGCCGCTGTTGCGGACCACGACCTCACCCTGGAAGCCGCCGCCCCACGAGCTGGTCACCGAGTAAGTGGCCGTGCACGACTTCCCGCCCGGCGTGGGCGTCGGGGTGGGGCTCGGCGTGGGAGTGGGCGTGGGCGTCGGCGTGGGCGTGGGCGTCGGCGTGGGCGTGGGCGTGGGCGTGGGCGTCGGCGTGGGGGTCGGGGTCGGCTGCGGGGTGTACGGAGCCGCCATCGCCAGGTCGTAGGCGCGCTGGGGCACGAACTGGCCGGCGCTTGCGATGCAGCCGTCGGCCTCACCGGGCAGCTTGATCCACAGGAAGGCGTCGATCGCCGAGTCGCCGGTGTTGGTGGTGCTCCACGTGCCGGTGGCGCGGCCGCCCGGGTCGCACCACTCGCTGCCGAGCGGGCCGTTGCCGTTGCGGCTGGTGTCGATCACGGCCTTCAGGCGGGAGATGCCGGTCGCGGCGATGATGTTCTTCGCGTAGGCGATCTCGGTCGACGAGTAGCGGTAGTTCGAGACGTTGAGGGAGATACCGTCGGCCGAGTTGGCGATGTCCGACTGGAGGAGCCGGTTGGCCGCCTCCTGGGCGCCGAGCCAGCCCGAGTGGCCGATGTCGAAGTAGACCTTGACCTGCGACGAGGCCGCCTTGAGCTTCTTGCCGGCGTACGCCATCGACGCCTTGACGTCGTTCTGGAGCGAGGTGCTCATGCAGTTCGTCATGATCGGCAGCACGTCGGGTTCGAGGACGATGTACGCCGCGCGGCCCTGGAGACCCGCCGCGACCTCGTCGATCCAGGCCCGGTAGGCCGCGTGGCTGGGCGCGCCGCCGGTCGAGGCGCCGGAGCAGTCCCGGTTGGGGATGTTGTAGACCACCATGATCGGGATCTTGCCCTGGGACGCCGCCGCGCCCACGTAGGAGCTGACCTGCGAACGGACCGCCGAGGTGTTGGTCGTGGTGAACCAGCGGCCCTGCGGCACGGCCGCGATGCGGTCGCGGATCACGGCGGTCTTCGAGTCGTTCGGGTTGGCGGCCACCCAGCGGGCGGCGCCGGTGTCGGGGTCGACCCAGAACACCGAGTCCGCGGCGTTGGCGGCCGACGTGCTGAGAACGGCGGTGCCCACCCCCAGGGCGATGACGGCGGCGGCGAATGCGGCCGTCAGAGTCCTTCTTCGAAACATGAGATACTCCGTCCCAGAATGTGGGAGCGCTCCCACCAGGTTGCGGCGATCTAATCACCAGTTGGCGGGCACCTGAAGGCCCAGGCCGAATAAGGCGGGGTTCCCAACGTGAAACACCCAGGCAACGCGGTGGAAACGGCTATCCGGGCATCTGAAACTTTCAGTGCGAACGTGCTAGATCAATCCATCGCACGAAATATCCCGTAACGCAACGTGCCCAAGCGGTTTCGCGAAGTGGCCCGTAGGCCGTACCCTCCCATAGTGACCTCTTGGGGGGTTTCTCAACGATGACTGCAATTGCGCGCCATCTCATGCCATGTCCTGAGATCGGTGACTCGACCGGACCTATTGACCGCGCCCCCGCGCCGCCCGACACTCGGGACGCCGGGCCGCGGCCCGGCTCGCCCCTGTGGATCTACTTCGCGTCGATCATCACGATCGGGTTCACCGCCCTCGTCGTCGCGACCGTCCGGCTCGGCGGCCCCGAGCTGGGGCTGCTCGGCGCCGACCCGCTCTTCTGGGTGCTGGTCGTGCTCGTCTTCCTGGGCGAACTCCGGCCCGTGATGGTGAGCTCGTCCGCCCTCGTCGGAGGCACCCCCACCTCGACGATGTTCACCTTCGCGGTGCTGATGCACTACGGGTTGTCCGCCGCCGCGATCATGCAGGCCGTCGCGATGCTGGTCAGCGGGCTGGTGCACAGACGGGCCTGGCATCGCATCGCGTTCAACATCGCCCAGGTCACCCTCGCGTGCCTGGCCGCCGCCGTCACGTTCGGCATGTTCGGCGTGCACTCCCGGCCCATGAACACCTGGACGCCCACCGGTGCCGACATCCCGGCCATCGTGCTCGCCGGCCTGGCCTACTTCCTGGTCAGGGGCCTGCTGGTGTGCGGCGCGGTGGCGCTGCACGAGCGCAAGACCGTGCTCCGCGTGCTGAAGACCTCGCTCCTGCCGCAGGGCCTCGTCTACGGGGCGCTGCTGGGCCTCGCGCCGCTGGTCGTCGTGGTGATGGAGCACTCCGCCGGGCTGGTGCCGCTGTTCGTGGCGCCGCTCGCGGCCGTCTACTTCACCGCGACGCTCTCGATGCGCCGCGACCACCAGGCGATGCACGACGGCCTGACCGGCCTGCCCAACCGCAAACTGCTCATTCTCCGTACGGAGGAAGCGCTCGCCGAAGCCCGCCACGACGAGCGGGTGGGCCTGCTGCTGCTCGACCTCGACCGGTTCAAAGAGGTCAACGACACCCTGGGACACCCGGTCGGCGACCTGCTGCTCAAGATCGTGGCCCATCGGCTGACCCACTCCGTCCGGCCCGGCGACGTCGTCGCGCGGCTCGGGGGCGACGAGTTCGCCGTGCTGCTGCCGCAGATCCGCGACGCCCAGGCGGCCAAAGAGGTGGCCTCCCGCCTGCGGGTCGCGCTGACCGAACCGGTGCGGCTCGAAGGGATGACCTTCGACCTCGACGCGTCCATCGGCATCGCGCTCTACCCCGACCACGCGCCCGACTTCGAACTGCTGCTCCAGCGCTCCGACGTGGCGATGTACATGGCCAAGGAGGCCCGCTCGGGCGTCGAGTTCTACGTCGCCGAACGCGACCGCAACTCCCCGGAGCGGCTCAGCCTGCTCGGCGACCTGCGCAGGGCCATCGACGGGGCCGAACTCGACCTGCACTACCAGCCCAAGGTGGCCCTCCAGGACGGCAGCGTCGAAGGCGTCGAGGCACTGCTGCGCTGGTGGCATCCGGTCCGCGGCCCCGTCTCGCCCGGCGAGTTCATCCCGCTGGCCGAGCAGTCCTACCTGATGCGCGAGCTCACCCAGTACGTCATCGCCAAGGCCCTCGACCAGGCCGCCCGCTGGTGGCATTCGGGCCTGGAGGTGCCGATCTCGGTCAACGTGTCGGCCCGCGACCTGCTCGACTCGGGGCTGCCCGACCAGCTCTCGGCCGGTCTGGCCCACTACTCGCTGCCCGCGAACGCCATCCACCTGGAGGTCACCGAGCGCATCCTGATGACCGACCAGGCCTATTCGGCCGACACCATCCGCACGCTGGCGACCCTGGGCGTGCCCCTCGCGCTCGACGACTTCGGCACGGGCTATTCGACCCTCGTACGGCTGCAGCGGCTCCAGGTCGACGAGGTCAAGATCGACGCCTCGTTCGTCCGGAAACTGGGGGAGTCGGCCGACGACGAGCGGATCGTGCGCTCGATCATCGATCTGGTCCGTTCCCTCGGATTGCGTGCCGTGGCAGAAGGTGTGGAATCGGTCGACATCGCCGCGCAATTGCGGGGCATGGGGTGCCATGCCGGGCAAGGCTGGTGGCTCGCCGAGCCCATGCCGGCCGAGGAGGCCGCCGTGTGGTTGCGGTCGCGGCTGCGGCTGCCGATGGCCACGGTCAGGGTCGATTGACCGCGTCGAGGAGGGGCGGCGGCTCGCCCTAGGATGAGGTGTCCACACTCCATCCAGGAATCGGGTTAAACGACTTATGTCTGCCATAACCCGCGAAGAGGTCGCTCACCTCGCCCGGCTGTCCCGGCTGGCGCTGGCCGACGAGGAACTCGACCACTTCGCCGCCCAGCTCGACCAGATCGTCGGCGCGGTCGCCCGCGTCGCCGAGGTCGCGACCGCCGACATCCCGCCGTCGTCACACGCGCTGCCGCTGACGAACGTGTTCCGGCCCGATGTCGTCGCGCCCAGCCTCACCCCCGAGCAGGCCCTTTCCGGCGCGCCCGCCGTCGAGGACGACCGCTTCCGCGTGCCCCGCATCCTCGGGGAGGAGGCGTGAGCGAGCTGATCAGGAAGACGGCCTCCGAGCTGGGGTCGCTGATCGCCTCCGGCGAGGTCTCCGCCGTCGAGGTGACCCAGGCCCACCTGGACCGGATCGCCGCGGTCGACGACCGCGTCCACGCGTTCCTGCACGTGGGCGCCGAGTCGGCGCTCGCCCAGGCCGCCGCCGTCGACGCCCGGCGGGCCGCCGGCGAGGAGCTCGGCCCGCTGGCCGGCGTGCCGATCGCCCACAAGGACGTCTTCACGACGACCGACATGCCCACCACGGCCGGCTCGAAGATCCTCGAAGGCTGGCGCCCGCCCTACGACGCGACGGTCACCCGCCGCCTGCGCGAGGCCGGGCTGGTCATCCTGGGCAAGACCAACCTCGACGAGTTCGCGATGGGCTCCTCGACCGAGAACTCCGCCTACGGCCCGACCCACAACCCGTGGGACCTGACCCGCATCCCGGGCGGCTCGTCGGGCGGCGCCTCGGCCTCGGTGGCGGCCTACGAGGCCCCCCTCTCCACCGGCACCGACACGGGCGGCTCGATCCGCCAGCCCGCCGCCGTGACCGGCATCGTCGGCATGAAGCCGACCTACGGCGGTTCGTCGCGCTACGGCCTGATCGCCTTCGCCTCGTCGCTCGACACCCCGGGCCCGTTCGCCCGCAACGTCCTCGACGCCGCCCTCCTCCACGAGGCGTTCTCCGGCCACGACCCGATGGACTCGACCTCGATCGACCAGCCGGTGCCCTCCGTGGTCGAGGCCGCCCGGCAGGCCGACGTCGCGGGTCTCACGGTCGGCGTGGTCAAGGAGTTCGGCGGCGACGGCTACCAGCCGGGCGTGCTCGCCCGGTTCCAGGAGGCCGTCGAGCTGCTCGAATCCCTCGGCGCCAAGGTCGTCGAGGTGTCGTGCCCCTCGTTCACCTACGCGCTGCCGGCCTACTACCTGATCGCGCCCTCCGAGTGCTCGTCGAACCTGGCCCGGTTCGACGCCATGCGCTACGGCCTCCGCGTCGGCGACGACGGCACCCGCTCGGCCGAAGAGGTCATGGCCCTCACCCGGGCGGCCGGCTTCGGTCCCGAGGTCAAGCGGCGCATCATGCTGGGCACCTACGCGCTCTCCTCCGGCTACTACGACGCCTACTACGGGTCGGCGCAGAAGGTGCGCACGCTCATCTCGCGCGACTTCGAGGCCGCGTTCCAGCACGTCGACGTGCTGATCTCGCCGACGACGCCGACCACGGCGTTCCCGATCGGCGAGCGCGCCGACGACCCGATGGCCATGTACCTGGCCGACCTGTGCACGATCCCGTCGAACCTGGCCGGGAACGCGGCCCTCTCGGTGCCGTGTGGTCTCGCCGACGAAGACGGGCTTCCCGTCGGTCTGCAGATCATGGCTCCGGTGCTCGGCGACGACCGGTGCTACCGGGTCGGCGCGGCCGTCGAGCGGGCTTTCGAGGCCCGCTGGGGCGGGCCGCTGCTGTCCAAGGCTCCGGCTCTGTAGAAACAGGGAAGGAGGGCGGCATGATCACTCGCATCGAGATCGACGGCTTCAAGTCGTTCGAGAACTTCGCGCTGGATGTGCCGCCCTTCCTGGTCCTCATCGGCACCAACGCCAGCGGCAAGTCGAATCTCCTCGACGCGTTGACCTTCCTGTCGTGGGCTTTCGCCTTCGATCTGGATGTCGCCGTCGATAATGTTCGCGGCGATGCCCGAAGCCTCTTTAGGCGCCGAGGTGACGGTTCGACGGTTGATCGGATTCGTTTCGCCCTAGAGGGCGAATTCTTCGGTTCGGAGGGCGACGAATACCGTCTCCGCGTCCGCTACGAGTTGGAACTGGTCTGGGGAGTCCGAGACGATCTTCTCGATGGGTTGGTGATCGCGAGCCACCGCATCGCCCCTGAACTGATTCCGTCGGAAGGGGAACCCAGCCGTCCAGGTTGGATGAGTTTGCCTGTCCAGGCCGGTGCGCAGGTCATTCCCTCGCAGAAGGGTCTGCGCGACAAAGCCGATCTGTTTCCGGCTCACGGCGAGGCGGAAGCCTCCATTGGTGCGTTCGCCCTGCGGCGCATCGAGGTCGAGCTTATGCGCATGCGTGTCCTCCATCTGGAAGCGGCGGCATTGCGGCAGGTCAGCAGAGTCGGCGATGCATCGAAACTCGACCCGACGGGACTTCGGCTGCCCAATTACCTTCGTCGTCTCGCCCGCAGGTCGGCATCGCCCGACCGGCCGAAAGGTGTCTTGAACGACATCACCATCGAACTCGGTGGATTGGTTCGGGAGGTCACAGGTTTCGACGTGGTGGTCGACGAAGCCCGGAGAGATGTGCGGATCGAATTCTCGTCTCCTTATCAGCAGGGGATAGCCGCCGAATCGGCGTCTGACGGAACTCTGCGGATTTTGGCGATGCTGGCCGCGATGCATGACGAGGGGCTTACCGCCGCCGAGGAGCCGGAGAACGGAGTGTTCCCCGAGCGGCTCCGTCAGTTGCTCGGGATCGCGCAGGAATTGGAGGGGGACCGGCAAGTCCTGTTCACCAGTCACTCTCCAGTGGTTCTCGATGCCGTCCCACGCGAGAACATCGCCTACTTCGACATGACCACGGTGATCGAGAACGGCAAGCCCAGCCGAGTCACCCGAGTCCGTCGTCTCCGCGACGAAGGCGGGCCCTCCTCCGTCGACGGCGAGCGGTGGGCCCGGGTCACCGACTCCGAACTCGATCGGTTCCGCGCCGGAATCGAGGAGCCGGTCGGGTGAGAAGTGTGAGTTGCGTCCTCATCCGCGAAGGCCCCACCGACGACTGGTTCCTGCCGATCCTGCTGCGCCGCGCCCTGGAGACGATGGTCATCGAGAACTTCCCGTCCTGCCGGGAAGTGCAGGAGATCCGCAGTCTGCCGAGAGCGGGGAACCAGCATCCCGACTCGGTGCTGAAGGCACTCGACGCCGAGAGGGGCACCTTCGATGTGGTCCTCTACCACCACGACGGCGCCCCTCCCGCGAAGTCGGAGGAGACCATCAGCCGTATGACCCAGGCGTGGGCGTCCGCGAAGTCGCCTGAGCCCATGGTCACGGTGGTCCCGATGAAGGAGACCGAAGCCTGGATCCTCGCCGACCAGGCGGCGGTCGCACGGGTCTTGTGCGTGCGGAAGTTCACCACGATCATCCCTGCCGGTCCCGCCGCAGAGGGGTGTCCCGACCCCAAGGCGACTCTGGCGGCGTTGTTGAAGAATGACGCTGGAATGAACCCCAGTAAGACCGGCGTTGTTCGCAATTTCTACGTAACCATGGCCGAAGCTGCTGATATCGCCGTGCTGAAGAAGGTGCCGTCCTTCCAGCAGTGGTGGGCCGACATGATCAAAGCTCTGGAAGGACTGGGTTATCAGCATGGCTGACACGCCGACACTCATGCCCTACGACGAGGCGTTGGAGAGGTTCGAGCCGGTGCTCGGCCTGGAGACCCACGTCGAACTCGGCACCGACTCGAAGATGTTCTGCGGCTGCCCGACCACCTTCGGCGCCCCGCCGAACACACACGTCTGCCCGACGTGCCTGGCCTTCCCCGGCGCGCTGCCGGTCGCCAACGCGGTGGCGATCGAGTCGACGATCCGGATCGGCCTCGCGCTCAACTGTTCGATCGCCGAGTGGTGCAGGTTCGCCCGGAAGAACTACTTCTATCCGGACATGCCGAAGAACTACCAGATCAGCCAGTACGACGAGCCGCTCTGCTTCGACGGCCACCTCGACATCACCGTCGATGGGAAGACGGTCCGGATCGAGATCGAGCGGGTCCACCTCGAAGAGGACACCGGCAAGTCCACTCACGTCGGTGGCGCGACCGGACGCATCCACGGCGCCGACCACTCGATCGTCGACTACAACCGGGCCGGCATCCCGCTGGTCGAGATCGTCACCAAGCCGATCGTGGGCGCCGACCGGCTCGCTCCTGAGGTCGCCCGCGCCTACGCCACCGAGCTGCGCGAGGTCATGCGGTCGCTGGGCGTCTCCGACGTCCGCATGGACCAGGGTTCGATGCGTTGCGACGTCAACGTCTCGCTGATGCCGCGGGGCTCCAGCGAGTGGGGCACGCGTACCGAGACCAAGAACGTCAACTCCTTCCGCAGCGTCGAGCGGTCGGTCCGCGGCGAGATCGAGCGGCAGGCCGCGATCCTGGCCGAGGGCGGCCGGATCATCCAGGAGACCCGCCACTTCCACGAGGACACCGGCCTGACCACGTCGGGCCGCTCGAAGGAAGAGGCGCAGGACTACCGCTACTTCCCCGAGCCCGACCTGGTCCCGATCGCGCCCGACCCGGCGTGGGTGGCCCGGCTCAAGGCCGAGCTGCCCGAGCTGCCGTCGGTGCGACGCGCTCGCCTCCAGGCGGAGTGGGGGGTCAGCGACCTCGACATGGCCGCGATGCACAACGCCGACGCGTTCGGCCTGGTCGAGGCGACCGTCGAGGCGGGCGCTCCGGCGGCCGACGCGCGCAAGTGGTGGATGGGCGAGCTGGCCCGCCGCGCCAACGAGAACGGCGTCGCGCTGGCCGAGTTGCCGATCTCCCCGGCGCAGGTCGCGCGGGTGACCGAACTGGTGAAGTCGGGCGCGCTGAACGACAAGCTGGCCCGCCAGGTCCTCGAAGGCGTGCTCGCCGGTGAGGGCTCGCCCGACGAGGTCGTCGAGTCGCGCGGCCTGAAGATCGTCAACGACGAGGGCGAACTGTCGGCCATCATCGACCAGGTCATCGCCGACAACGCCGACGCCGCCGACAAGATCCGCAGCGGCAAGATCGCCGCCGTCGGCGCCCTCGTGGGCGGGGTCATGAAGGCCAGCCGGGGCAAGGCCGACGCGGGCCGCGCCCGCGCGCTCATCTTCGAGAAGCTCGGCGTCAGCGAATAGCTCGAAGTCGCCCGGGCCTGCCCAGGCCCGGGCACTTCTCTTTTCCGCTACGGCTCCGCCCACCAAGGCCCCGCCCGCCGCCTCCGCCTCCCGCCGCGTCCGGCGCCCATCACCCGCTCCCGGATCCCGCCGCGACGGACCACCTCTGACGAAACGCCGCGGCCTTTGACACGCCCGCCAATACTCGCCATATGACATAGCGCTAAAAAATCACCGCACAAATCCTTGATCTGTTTCATCCGCACTCATGCCCGTGCTGAATGTGCCATGACAGATCCCTGACAGCCCCGTCCTCGTGGCACCTGGCTCTGTTATAAGAAGTCCGACGTCTCGCGCCAGAACGTCCTTCCACGGTCGCTTGACATGACCCCTGACAGGGCGAACCTCATGTTTTCGCGACATATCCAGAAGAGGGTGCTTTAGGGTTAACTGAAGGGAGTTTCCCCTGAGCCGGAGGAGAGCAAGGCGTGCGGAACGCCGAAGCGTCCATCGACCCGCCGACGGATCCGTTCGGGACGGACTCTGAGGCGGTCTCCGCACGTAAACACCCGGTTCGCGCGGGCGGTTCGTTGCCCCCGGGCGTGACGTCCGACATCTTCGGCAGCGCCCCCCTCGTCAAGTCGCCGCCGTCCGACGCCTCGTTACCGCCGCCGGCCAAGGTCGAGGTCTGGCCGGTCGCCGCGCCGCGCAAGGTCACCATCGCGCCGCTGCCCGCCGAGGTCGAGGATCTGCCCGAGGAGGGGCCGGGGTTCCGCTGGGTGCGGCCCGCCCTGTTCGCCGTGGCGGGGCTCCTGGTCCTGCTGTACACCGTCCCCGCCTTCCTCATGGCCGGCAACGTCTATCCGGGCACGACCGTGCTCGGCGTCGACGTGGGCGGGCTGAACGCCCGCGAGGCCGCCGACCGGCTGACCACGGGGCTGGTCAGCGCGGCCACGAACGCCATCGTGGTGCGCCACGGGACCAAGAGCGAGCGCATCAGCCCCGAGCGGAGCGGCCTGTCGATCGACATCCCGGCCACCGTGCGGGCCCTGCCCATGGGGTTCCCCAGTCCGGCCGACATCTGGCGGGCGATGACCAACGGGCGTGAGGTGACGCCGGTCGTCCGGGCCGACAGCGGACGGCTCGGCGAGGTCGTCTCCACCCAGGTGGCGCAGGCCATGGAACGGCCGATGGTCGAGGGCGACGTCACCTTCGACGGCCTGCGGCCCCAGCCGGTCTACCCGAAGGAGGGGAGCACGCTCGACGTGCCCCGAGTGGTCGAGGCGGTGCGCGACGCCTACCTCAACCCCGACGTCATCGTCGACGTCAAGCCCGTCCAGGCCGCTCCGCGCGCCACGCGCGAGGGCGTGAACCGGGCGGTGGCCTGGGCGCGCAGGGCGGTCGCGGCGCCGGTCACGCTGACCTACGGGGGCGTCTCCCTGGAGCTCGCGCCGGTCGACATCGCGGCGGCGCTGAGCTTCGTGCCCGGCGAGACCGGCGGGCTGGAGGCCCGGTTCGACGCCGCCGTGGCGACGCGGGGCATGCGGTTCGTGCCCGTGCAGGAGGCGCCCCGCGACGCGACCTTCGTCATCGAGGGCGGGCGGCCCAAGCTGGTGCCCGGACGGCCCGGCATCGGGATCGACACCTCCAAACTGGGCGCCCAGATCATCGCCATCCTCGGCCGCCAGAGCAGCCGGACGGTGACCGTGCCGATGACCCTGCTGAAGCCCGGCCTCGACGACAAGGAGGCCGCGGCGATCGGCATCGAGACCGAACTGGTCAGGGTCGACATGAGCTACAGCTGCTGCCAGCCCCGCGTGACCAACATCAAGGAGACCGCGCGGCGCGTCAACGGCCTGATCGTCCGGCCCGGCGAGACGTTCTCCCTGAACCAGGCGACCGGGCTCCGCGAGGGACGACCCGGATACGCAGGGCCCGCCGAGCCGGTCGAGATCCGCGGGGAGCAGGGCCGGGACGTGCCGGGGGTCTCGGTCGCCGGGACCGTCCTCTACAACGCGGCCCTCCGCGGCGGCCTCGACATCGTCGAGGCGGTGCCGCACGAGTCGTTCCTGCCGCCCTACCCGGCCGGGGTCGAGGTGGCCGTCTCCTACCCGGGGCCCGACCTGGTCTGGCGCAACAACACCGACTACGGGGTGCTGATCCAGGCCTCCGCCACCGACACGGTCATGACGGTGTCGTTGTGGGGGACCAAGACCTACGACGTCACGATCACCCAGAGCAGCCGCACCCGGTTCACCTCCACCCCGGCGCTCCAGGGCCCCGAGTCGGGCTGCGTGGCCTCGGTGGGCAGCGCCGGGTTCACGATCGTGACGACCCGCGAGCGGGTGCGTCTCGACGGCACCGCCGAGACGCCGGAGGACTGGAAGACGGTCTACCGGCCGCGCCCCGAGATCGTCTGCTCCGACGCCGACTAACGTCCGGGGATGACCAGGATGCGGTCGTCGCCGTTCTTCGGGTCGCCGCGGCCGTCGCGGTTGCTCGTGCCGACCCACAACGAGCCGTCGGGCGCCGTCGCGACCGACCGCAGGCGGCCGAACTCGCCCTCGTAGAGCGCCTCCGGGCGGCCCGCCGCCCCGTCTTGGGTCACCGGGACCTTCCACAGCCGCTCGCCCCGCAGCGCCGCCGCCCACACCGCGTGGTCGGCGTAGGCCAGGCCCGAGGGGGACGCCTCGTCGGTCGACCACGTCACCAGCGGGTTGACGAAACGGTCGTCGGCGGCGACGCCCTCGACCTCCGGCCAGCCGTAGTTGCCGCCCGCCCGGATCAGGTTGAGCTCGTCGAAGGTGTTCTGGCCGAACTCGGTGGCGTACATGTTGCCGCTCTCGTCCCAGGCCAGGCCCTGGACGTTGCGGTGGCCCATGCTCCAGACGAGGGTGCCGAACGGGTTCTCGGGGGCCGGGTCGCCGTCGACCGTCATGCGGAGGATCTTCCCGGCGAGGGAGTCGCGGTCCTGGGACAACCCCCGATCGCCGATCTCGCCGGTGGAGGCGTACAGGAAACCGTCGGGGCCGAAGGCCAGCCGGCCGCCGTTGTGGTTGCCGCCCTTGGGGATGCCGGTCACGATCGGCTCGGGGTCGGACAGGGCGCCGTCGTAGCGGTAGCGGACGATGCGGTTGTCCTGGGCCGAGGTGAAGTAGACGAAGATCTGCCTGTCGCGCTCGTACTCGGGGGAGACCGCGAGGCCCAAAAGGCCGCCTTCTCCCGACGCGGCCACCCCGGCCACGGTGCCGACCTCGGTCTTCCGGCCCGACGGGGCCACCTGGACGATCTGGCCCGAGTCGCGCTCGGTCACCAGCGCCTCGCCGGTGGGCAGGAACGCGATGGCCCACGGCACCTCCAGGCCCTCGGCCAGCGTGCGCGGACCGTCCGCGGGAGCGGAGGTCTCCGACGCCGTCGCGGCCAGCGGGGTCGGCGTCACGCCCGTGCCCACTCCGGTCTCCGCCGTGCAGGCGGCGGTGCAGCCCACCGTCAGTGCCGCCGCCAGCGTGAGCAGCCCGGTCCGGCCTACGCGCATCAGTTACACCCTTCTGTACCGGTCATTAGGGTTGTCCCCTGTGAAGATCTGGGTGGCCCCGCAGGCCGAGTCCGCTGTCCCGACTGACCTGGCCGACGTCGAATACACGCTCTTCGACGGGCGCGACCATCCCGAGCCGCCCGGGGCCGAGGACGTCGAGGTGTGGGTTCCCCCGCTCATCCCGGTGCCGGACATCTCGGAGCTGCTGTCGCGGATGACACGTTTGCGCCTCATCCAGACGGTTACCGCCGGGGTCGAACCCTACCTGCCTCACGTCCCCGATGGTGTGTTGCTGTGCAACGCCAGGGGCGTGCACGACGCCGGAACCGCCGAGTGGGCGGTCGGCGCGATGATCGCGATGCAGCGCGAGTTCCCCCTGTTCGTGCGCGCCCAGGAACAGGGCCGCTGGGCCTATCGGCACACGGGTGTGCTGGCCGACTCCACCGTGCTCATTCTCGGGTACGGCTCCATCGGCGCCGCCCTCGAACGACGGCTGGCCGGGTTCGAGGTCGACGTGATCAGAGTCGCCAGGAGCGCCCGCGACGGCGTCCACGCCGAATCGGAACTGCCCGACCTGCTGCCCCGGGCCGACGTCGTGGTGCTGCTGGTGCCGGCCACGGCCGGCACCAAGGGCATGGTCGACGCCGCGTTCCTGGCCCGGATGAAGGACGGCGCCCTGCTCGTCAACGCCGCCCGCGGGCCCGTGGTCGACACCGGAGCGCTGCTGGCCGAGCTCGAATCGGGCCGGCTGCGGGCGGCGCTCGACGTCACCGACCCCGAGCCGCTGCCCGAAGGGCATGCGCTCTGGAAGGCGCCCCACCTGTTCATCACCCCTCACGTCGCGGGCAGCACCCCCGCCTCGACCAGGCGCGCACTCGTCTATGTCGAGGCACAGCTGCGAAGGCTGCACGACGGCCGTCCGCTGACCAATATCATCAGCGGGGGCTACTGAATCTGGTTCCGGACCGTAGCGAGGCCGTGACCTCGGGTCCGTACCGTGAATTCCTGTTTATCAGATCGGTGACGACTGGGCCGATGTCTCCATCAGGGGCGGCACCGGCGCGCAAACTGACGATGTGACCGGAAGTAAAGGGCGACGAGCGTGAACGGCACGCGTGACCCCAGGGTCTCGCTCATCGCCGCTGCCGGGCTCGGCGCGGCGGTCATCGCCGCTGCCCTGATAGCGGGGGGATCGGCCTCCGCGGTGACGGCGGTGGCGGGCCTGGTGACCGGCCTGCTGGCGGCGGTCTCCCTCGTGGTGGCCTCGGGCCGCGTCATCTCGGGCGAGCGCGACACGGGCGACAGCGCGAGCGACCGCCGAGAGGCCGTGGGCTGGCGCTGGCTGGCCGGCGGCGCGCTCACCTGGCTGGCCGGGATCGGCGTGCGGCCGGTGGCCGAGGGCACCGCCTTCGTGCTCACCTTCGCCGACCTGATGCTGCTGGTCGGGGCGCTGCTGCTGATGATCGGCTGCTGGCTGACCTCGTTGCCGCCGCCGCAGAGCCGCGGCCTGTTCCGCCAGATCAGCGACGGTTACCTGTCGGCCGCCTCCCTGTTCGCGATCACTTGGGCGCTGCTGCTCGCGCCGATGTTCGCCAAGGCCGAGGAGCCGGGCGCCTTCTACACGACCCTCGCGCTGCCGCTGCTGTGCCTGCTGGCGACCTGCGCGGCGGCCCCGTTCGTCGCGGTCTCCCGGGCGGCCAACCGGGCGGTCGGACTGGCCGGGCTCGGGGTGTTGTCCGCGGTCACGGTGGCCGAACTGGCCACCGCCGTCTCCCGCCTCAACGGCGTCGACCCGGTGATCCCGGCCGGGCTGGTCGCCCCCCTGGGATTCCTCGCCCTGGCCGTCGCTCCGTGGATCGAGGAGGCCGGACGCCGCCGGGTGCCCTCGGATCAGCGCAACGCCGCCACGCCTCCCGTGGTGGTCACCGTCACCCCCTACGCGCTCGTGCTCGCGGCCGTGGCCGTGGTGGCCGTCAAGGCCGTCGGCGCCACCGGCGACGTGCTGATGCCGGTCGTCACCGTGTCGGCCGTGGCCGTGTTGCTGGCCCGGCTGCTGATCGTGATGTTGTCGGCCGACGGCATGCGGCGGCAGATGGTCGTGAGCGAGCGGCAGCTCCGGCAACTGGCCGAGAACACCGGCGACGTCGTGCTGATGGTCGACCTCGAAGGGGTCGTACAGGAGATCAGCGACGGCGTCGAGACCACCTACGGCTACCCGCCCGCGAGCCTGCTCGGCCAGCCGATCGTCGACTACGTCCACCCTGAGGACGTGCCCGTCATCCAGGCGCTGCTGCGCCAGCTCGCCGAAGACGACGGCAACATCGAGCGCTACGGCACCTGCCGGCTGGCCTGCCGGGTCCGCGCCGCCGACGGCACCTGGCGGCCCACCGAGTCGGTGGCGACCCGCGACGTCCGCCGCGAAGACCTGATCCTGGTGACCACCCGCGACGTCTCCGACCAGGTGGCGCTACGCAACCAGGTCACCCACCTGACCTTCCACGACGGCGTGACCGGGCTGCCCAACCGGGCCTACTTCGAGGAGCGCACCCGCGAGGTGCTCGCCCGCTCGGCCGGCACCGCCGTGATCTTCCTCGACCTCGACGGCTTCACCGGCGTCAACGACTCCGTCGGCCACGCCAGCGGCGACTACCTGCTCGGCCAGGCCGCCCGGCGGCTGCGCCAGGCCCTGCGGGCCGACGACACGCTCGCCCGGTGGGGCGGCGACGAGTTCGCCGTGCTACTGGAGGCCGGGGCCGACGCGCAGATGGTCGTCGACCTGGCCGAACGCCTGGTCCGGGCGGTCTCCCAGGAGCCCTTCCGGGTCGCCGACCGCGACATCGCGCTGACCGCGTCCGTCGGGGTGGCCTTCACCGAAGACGACACCTCGGCGGCCGACCTGCTGCGCAACGCCGACGTGGCCATGGCGCGGGCCAAGGGCCTGGGCGGACGCCGGGTCGAGGTCTTCGCCGCCCACATGCACGCCGAGGCCGTACGCCGGCTCGAAACCGCCGCCGACCTCCAGCGGGCCCTGCTCGACCAGCAGTTCGCGATCGAATACCAGCCCGTGGTCGACCTGGCCACCTCCCGCGTCACCGCCGTCGAGGCGCTGGTGCGCTGGTGCCGGGGGAGCGGCGTGTTCACCCCGCCCGAGCAGTTCCTCGGCACGGCCGAGGACACCGGCCTGATCGTGCCGCTGAGCGAGTGGATACTGCGCGAGGCCTGCCGCGAGGTCGCCGAATGGCGCGCGGCCAACTGGGACATCGGCCTGTCGGTCAACCTGTCGAAGCGCCAGATCATGGCGGCCGGCTTCGTCGAGACGGTGTCGGAGGCCCTGACCGACAGCGGCCTGCCCCCCAGCGCCCTCACCCTCGAAGTGATCGAGGAGATGCTGGTGGAAGACGCCGAAGACACCATCGGCAAATTGTCCGACCTCCGCGCGCTGGGCGTCCGTTTGGCGATCGACGACTTCGGCACCGGCTACGCCTCGCTGGCGCTGCTCCGGCAGCTCCCCGTCGACATCATCAAGATCGACCCCTCGTTCGTCAGCGGCCTGGGCCGCGACGAGACCCTCAGCCTCCTGACCCGCACGATCGTGCGCCTCGGGCACGACCTCGGCCTGATCGTGGTGGCCGAGGGCATCGAGCGCCCCGAGCAACTCGACCTGCTGCGCGAGATGGGCTGCAGCCGCGGCCAGGGCTACCTGGTCGGCCGCCCGATGGCCGCCCAGGGAGTGAGCTCCCTCATCCGCACCAGCCTGACGGCCTCGGCCTGACCCGGCCTGTCTCATTTCCTGAGACGTCCGTCCCACCGGATTTGACGACTGCCCGTTTCATCGGACAAGGTGGTTCCATGCATCGCGGTGGGATCCTCCTCGTAGTACTTCGCAGGCGCGCCTGACGAAGTCCGAAGTCCTGCGCGCGCCGCCCCAGTCCCGCTTCAGCGGATGGGGCATTTTTTATGCCGGAACACGCCCAGCTCAGCCTCAAGGAACGAGCCGATGACCGAACAGATGACAGGTGCTCAGGCCCTCGTGCGGGCCCTGGAGCAGGTCGGGGTCGACACCGTGTTCGGGATCCCCGGCGGTGCGATCCTCCCCGCCTACGATCCCCTTTACGACTCCAAGAAGGTCCGGCACGTGCTCGTGCGTCACGAGCAGGGCGCCGGGCACGCCGCCGAGGGATACGCCCAGGCCACCGGCCGGGTCGGGGTCTGCATGGCGACCTCGGGTCCCGGCGCCACCAACCTGGTGACCCCCATCGCCGACGCCTACATGGACTCGGTGCCGATCGTGGCGATCACCGGCCAGGTCGCGTCGGCCGCCATCGGCACCGACGCCTTCCAGGAGGCCGACATCTCCGGCATCACGATGCCGATCACCAAGCACAACTTCCTCGTCACCGACGCCGCCGACATCCCCCGCACGATCGTCGAGGCCTTCCACATCGCGGCGAGCGGGCGCCCCGGCCCCGTCCTCGTCGACATCTCCAAGGACGCGCTCCAGGCGACCACCACGTTCACCTGGCCCGTCCAGATGCAGCTTCCGGGCTACCGCCCGGTCACCCGCCCGCATTCCAAGCAGATCAGGGAGGCGGCCCGGCTCATCGCCGAGTCCAAGCGCCCGGTCCTGTACGTCGGCGGAGGCGTCCACAAGGCGCAGGCGTCGGCGGAGCTGTTCGAACTGGCCGAACTGACCGGCATCCCGGTCATCACGACCCTGATGGCCCGGGGCACCTTCCCCGACAGCCACCGGCAGCACCTCGGAATGCCCGGCATGCACGGCACGGTCGCGGCGGTCGGCGCGCTCCAGCGCACTGATCTGATCATCGCGCTGGGCGCCCGCTTCGACGACCGCGTCACCGGCCGGCTCGACACCTTCGCCCCGTACGCGAAGGTCGTCCACGCCGACATCGACCCGGCCGAGATCTCCAAGAACCGCCACGCCGACGTGCCGATCGTCGGTGACTGCAAGGAGGTCATCGCCGACCTGGTCACGGCGATCAAGGCCGGTTCCGCCCGGGGCGACTACACCGAATGGTGGCGCCACCTCGACGCCTACCGCGAGACCTACGCCCTCGGCTACGAGACCTACGAGGACGGCTCGCTCGCGCCGCAGTACATCATGGAGCGCATCGGCGCCCTGGTCGGGCCCGACGCCATCTACACCGCGGGCGTCGGCCAGCACCAGATGTGGGCCTCGCAGTTCATCGGCTACGAGAACCCGGGCTCGTTCATCAACTCCGGCGGCGCGGGCACGATGGGCTTCGCCGTCCCGGCCGCGATGGGCGCCAAGATGGGCCGTCCCGACAAGGACGTGTGGGCCATCGACGGCGACGGCTGCTTCCAGATGACCAACCAGGAGCTCGCGACCTGCGCGCTCGAAGGCGTCCCGATCAAGGTCGCGGTCATCAACAACGGCAACCTCGGCATGGTGCGCCAGTGGCAGACGCTCTTCTACGAGGAGCGCTACAGCAACACCGACCTGCAGTCGGCCCGCCGCATCCCCGACTTCGTCAAGCTGGCCGAGGCCTACGGCTGCGTCGGCCTGCGTTGCGAACGGCCGGAAGACGTCGACGACACCATCCGCAAGGCGATGGAGATCACCGACATGCCCGTCGTGATCGACTTCGTGGTGCACCAGGACGCCATGGTCTGGCCGATGGTCGCCGCCGGCACCAGCAACGACGACATCAAGTACGCCCGTGACATGGCGCCGAAGTGGGAGCACGAAGACTGATGAGCAGGCACACCCTGTCCGTTCTGGTCGAGAACAAGCCTGGCGTGCTCGCCCGGGTCTCGGCCCTGTTCAGCCGCCGCGGATTCAACATCGACTCGCTCGCGGTCGGTCCGACGGAACACGCCGACGTCTCCCGCATGACGATCGTCGTCAACGTCGAGGACCTGCCGCTGGAGCAGGTCACCAAGCAGCTCAACAAGCTGGTGAACGTCCTCAAGATCGTCGAGCTCGACACCGCCCAGTCGGTGCAGCGCGAACTCATGCTGATCAAGGTGCGGGCCGACGCCGACTCGCGCAGCCACGTCCTGGAACTGGTCAACCTGTTCCGGGCGCGCTGCGTCGACGTCGCCCCCGACGCGGTCACCATCGAGGTCACCGGTACGGTCGACAAGCTGGAGGCGTTCGTGCGCGTCCTTGAGCCGTTCGGCATCAAGGAACTCGTGCAGTCGGGCATGGTGGCCATCGGCCGCGGTGCCCGGTCGATCACCGACCGCTCGCTCCGGGCCCTGGACCGGACCGCTTAAGAAACCCTGAAAGGTTTATCGAAGTGACTGAGATCTACTACGACAACGACGCCGACCTGTCGATCATCCAGGGCCGCCACGTCGCCGTCCTGGGCTACGGCAGCCAGGGCCACGCGCACGCCCTGAGCCTGCGCGACTCCGGCGTCGACGTCCGCGTCGGACTCCCCGAGGGCTCCAAGAGCCGGGAGAAGGTCGAGGCCGACGGCCTGCGGGTGCTCAACCCGTCCGAAGCGGTCGAAGAGGCCGACCTGACCATGATCCTCGCGCCCGACCACATCCAGCGCCACCTCTACGCCGAGCACGTCGCGCCGAACCTGGTCGAGGGCGACGCCCTCTTCTTCGGCCACGGCCTCAACATCCGCTACGGCCTCATCGAGGCCCCCGAGGGCGTCGACGTCGCCATGGTCGCCCCGAAGGGCCCGGGCCACCTGGTCCGCCGCCAGTTCGCGGCCGGCCGCGGCGTGCCCTGCCTGGTAGCCGTCGAGAAGGACGCCACCGGCAACGCTTGGCCGCTCGTGTTGTCGTACGCGAAGGGCATCGGCGGCACCCGCGCCGGCGCGCTCAAGACCACCTTCACCGAGGAGACCGAGACCGACCTGTTCGGCGAGCAGGCCGTGCTCTGCGGCGGCGTGTCCGAGCTCATCAAGGCGGGCTTCGAGACCCTGATCGAGGCCGGCTACCAGCCGGAGGTCGCCTACTTCGAGTGCCTCCACGAGATGAAGCTGATCGTCGACCTCATGTACGAGGGCGGCATCCACAAGATGTACTGGTCGGTCTCCGACACCGCCGAGTACGGCGGCTACAGCCGCGGCCCGCGCCTCATCAACGACGAGACCAAGAAGGAGATGCGCCGCATCCTCGACGAGGTCCAGTCGGGCGAGTTCGCGCGTGAGCTCGTGGCCGAGTTCGACGGCGGCCAGAAGCGCTTCCAGCAGTACCGCGACGAACTGGCCGAGCACCCGATCGAGAAGACCGGCGCCAAGCTCCGCCCGATGATGTCCTGGCTCCAGAACCAGGCCTGAGCCGATCACGGCCCCCTTCTCCTCCGAGGACGTCTTCGGGATGAAGGGGGCCGTTCTGCTTTCTCGCCGCGCGGAACCTCTCGCCGTCCATGGTGAAAAGCTCGATTCTCCGTTACGGCTCCGCCTGGCCGGCCATATGGGCGACTCTGGCCTCATCACCCGCCGAGCCGAAGGAGGACCGGTGAGCACGTATCACGTGGCGGCGCAGAAGTGCGGGACCTGGTGGGCGCTGACGGTGGAGGGGCCCGGGCTGTCCCGGCCCGCGCACACTCAGGTCCATCGGCTCGACGAGGCCGAGGACATGGTGCGTGACCTGCTGGCTTTGTCGGCCCTGCCGGGTTCCGGCGACGTCATCGTGGCAGTGCCCCCGGACTCAAGGCCAGACCCAGCCGACCGGAACCGGTTCCCGTAACACGTCGACGACCTGCCGTCGGAAGGCGGCCGGATCCGCCCCGAGGCGGGCAAGAAGATCCGCAGCTCCACCTGCGGCCTCCTCCGCCAATCCCAGCAGGAGGTGTTCGGTGCCGATGTACCGGTGGCCGAGGAGGTGGGCCTGACGCCGTGCTTGTTCCAGAACCGCAGTGATCCCGGTCGCCGTCGGCGGATCGTCGGCCCGGGGCGGGTGGGCCAGGTCTTGGGGACCGGCGCCGAGCTTGTGCAGGCACAGGACCGCGACCCCGTTTCCGTTCTTCAGCAGAGCGGCCATGAGGTGCTCGGGTGCCACCTGGGGAGCATGTGCGGCGACCGCCGCCTGATCGGCCAGTGCGAGCACTCTTTCGGCGTTGGTGGTGAGAAACCGCTCGACAGGCCCTCGCAGCACTCCGCGCGGGAACATGGGGACTCCTCTCGTAACGGTGGAAACCAGGAAAGCCCGGCTCCCTTGATCAGGAGAAGCCGGGCTTGTGTTCGACTGAGAGCGGACGAACCCGCCCGTGCGGAGCACGGGCGATTAGACGGGCACTGAGACCAGGAAGGCGCAGTCGCCGAAGCTGATCTCGTCACCGCTGCGGATGCGGGCCGGGCCCACCAGCCGCCACCCGTTCAGGCGGGTGCCGTTCAGTGAGCCCAGGTCGACCAGCAGCCAGTGGTCTTCTTCTCGTCGCAGTTCCGCGTGGATCCGCGACACGGTCAGGTCGGCCAGCACCAGGTCGCAGGCTGAGCCGCGCCCCACGACATATCGGATCCGGGTGTCTGCCGGCAGTGCGAGGCGGGGGAGCTTGGGGCGGCGCCAGGCCGCCCGCAGGCGGGTGCTGAAGTCGGACACCGAGCCGACGAGGTCGGTGGCCCGTCGCCGGAACCTGCCCCGCTGGGGCAGGTCGGCGACGAGTTGTTCGAGCTCTGCGGCGCTGCGGGCGCGCAGGGCCTGGTCGACCCTGCCGACGAACGTCTCCATGGAGAGGTGGCCTTCGGCCGCCCGTTCACGTAGCTCGTTGAGCGCACGCTCGCGGTCCTCGTCAGAGGCGCGCACGTGTGGCTCGGAGCTCATGTCTGGAGTATCCGCTTTCCGTCAGGCCGGTGTCCAGATAGCCCCTAACCTCAGGGCTTCGCGAAGTCTTGGGTCCAGTATGGCCCACCCGCGACCACGTGACCCACGCCGATGTGCGTGTAGGTGCAATTCATGATGTTGGCCTTGTGGCCGGGGCTGTTCATCCAGCCCTGAACGACCTGGGCGGCCGTCTGGTAGCCCTTGGCGATGTTCTCGCCGGCGGCGCGGAAGCTGAAGCCGGCCTGCTTGAGGCGGTCGCCGAACGAGCGGCCGTCGGCCGAGTCGTGGCTGAAGTAGTTCTTCGCCGACATGTCCGCGGAGTGGTTGAACGCGGCGGTGCGGAGCTTGGCGTCGTGCGTCAGGGGGCCGCAGCCGCCCTTGGCGCGCTCGGCGTTGGTCAGCCGCACGACCTCGTTCTCGACCGCCGTGCCGACGGTGGAGCCGGTGGGGGTGGCCGACGGGGTGGCGCTGGGCGTGGCGCTCGGCGACGTGCTGGGCGAGGCCGACGGCGACGGGGACGGCGCGGGGGCCGGGGTGCACGTGGTGATGTTCACCCGGCGCGAGTTGACGACCTGGCCGAAGCGGCCCGTCACCTGGGTGTAGTAGACGCCGGGGGCGCAGGTCGTGCGGACCCGTAGCTTGGCCGTGCGGACCACCTTGGAGCCGCTCTTGAGCGTCTTGTCCGGTCCGGCGACGAACTGCTTGATCCGCACCCGGACCCGGGTCTTGCCGAAACAGTTGCCGGTGCGGGAGCCGACGGCGGTCAACTGGCCGAGCTGGTTCACTGCCGGCTTGGAGGCGACGATGCGGCAGCGCGCGGTATGTGCCTGCGCCGCCGCCGCGGAGGCGGTCGTCGCCGGGAGCGTCGCTGCCAGCAGCACACCGGCGCAGAAGAGCGCGCGGAGTGAAGTCTTCATGAACTTCCTTCCAGGGGTGGGGGTTCCGAAGCTCTGGAATGGAACCGAAGTATGGCCTGGTCGGAAGTGCTGTGTGAGGAAAACCGTCATATTCGGTGACCTGGCCGAGATCATCCTGTTACGGAATCCCTGATGGCCACGTTCCAGCCGATGGTTCTGTGATTTAGGTCACATCATGTGAAAGCTGGGACATCTTGGCACTGGTGAGGTCGTACTTGAAGGTCATCAGGACGCCCAGGAGGATGATGATCGCCGGCACGATCGTGATGCCGATGAGCACCGCGAACTCGGCGCTCTCGGGCTGGGTGACCGGGTTGGCGGGGTCCGACTCGCGGAAGCCGCCGATTGCCAGGGTCACGCCGTAGATGGTCGCGCCGAAGGCGGCCACCGCGCTCTCCACCGCCGTCCACAGGCCGGTGAACACCCCGCCGCGCCGCTTGCCGCTCACCATGCCGTCGTACGCGATCACGTCCGCCAGCATCGAGAACTGGAGGAGCTGGAGGCCGGCGTACCCGACGCCGACCACGACGATCACCGCGTGGGCGTAGACCGGTCCGAACAGGGGGGTGGCCACGGCCGCGACCGCCCCGCTCATGAACAACACCCCGGAGAGGATCATCGCGCCGCGCTTGTCGAGCTTCTTCGCCAGCCACACCCAGAGCGGCATCGTCACGAGCATCGGCCCGACCAGCGCCGCGAACAGGGTCGTCGTCGCGCCGGTGCTGCCGATCGTGTACGCCGCGAAGTAGGGGGCGCCGGCCAGCATGACGTACGCGCCGAGGGTCTGCGCGCTGCTCAGGCCCAGCAACCACATGAACGGCCTGGAGGTGCGGGCCGCCCTGAGCTGGGCCTTCAGGCTGGCCTCGGGCTCCGACTGGCCGGTGTAGGGCGCGCCCGCGGTGCCGAAGAAGGAGGCCAGCATCGCGAGCAGCAGGATCACGCCGAAGACCAGGCCCATGAGCCGGTAGCCCTCGACGGTGTCGCCCGCGAGGATCGGCGCCAGGATGCCGCTCATGCCGATGCCGATGGCGATGAAGATCATGCGCCACTGGAGCAGCGACGTGCGCTCGTGGTAGTCGTGGGTCATCTCGGCGGGCATCGCCTTGTAGGGGACCTCGTAGAGGGCGTACCCGCTGGCCGCGACCAGGAAGGCGGCCCCGACGAAGAGCGCGGCCGGGACGCCCGTGAGCGGCGGGCCGATGAACATCACCACGAACGCGACCGGCAGGATCGCCGCCCCGCCGAGCAGCCACGGCCGCCGGGGGCCCCACCGCGACACCGTCCGGTCGGACCACTGGCCGACGAGCGTGTTGGCGACCAGGTCCCACGCCTTCGGCAGGAACACCACGACACCGGCCAGCAGCGGATCGACGGCCAGCACGTTGGTCATGTAGATGAGCAGCAGGAGGCCGGGGATCGTGGTGAAGTTCGCCGTGCAGAAGGAGCCGACGGCGTAGCCGAGGCGCACTCGGGTGGGGACCGTGACCATGGCCGCAATTCAAGCCCAATCACGGTAAATCGGATAGGGAATCGATCAGTCCGTTACGTCGGCACAGACGACGTGCGCGCCCAGTTCGATCATGCGCCGCTCGGTGAACGCGTCGGCCACCCGCGCCATCAGCACCGGAGCCTCGCTGGCGGCCAGTTGCGGCAGCCTGGCGCGCACCCCGCGATGGAGGTCGCGGACGATGTCCTCGGAGTTGGCGGTGTGCACCTTCACATGCAGCATGATCCCCTGCGACCCCGAGACGGTCCGCGCGGCGGAGATCCACACGTGGTGGACGACCGGGATGTCACGCAGCAGCTCGGCGATGGCCACCCGCAGGGCGGGCAGGATCGGGTGGTTCGTGCGCTGGTATCCGGGGTCGACGACCTGCATCGCGCCCGACAGGTGCTGGCGCGGCTGCGGGATCCACGGCGCGGGCGCGGCCGGGGCGTGCTGCTGCACCGGCGGGACCGGCGCGCCCAGCGGCATCGGCGCCGCGGTGCGGACCGGCGGCTTGGGGATCCGGTCCATGCTGCCGGTCGCGTAGGCGTTCGGCGTGGCGCCCGACAGGACGGGATGCGGTCCGCTGCGGGTCTGGCGGAGGTATCGCTGGAGGTCGTCGATCGGCACGGCCGCGGCGGCGGGGCCCGCGGCGTCGATGACGATCTCGCGGACCCCGGTCACCCGCTGGATGTCCAGGATGGTGTCGGCGTCGCACACCGACAGCGAGTGGCTGCCCCGGTGGCGCGCGTAGGTCGCCGGACCGGTGTAGCCGAGCAGCACCCGTTCGCCACTCTGGGTGGTGCCGAGCACCACGGAACGATCGGGCCGGACGGCGACAAGGATGCCCCAATCCGCCAAAGCGGCGAGAAGTTGGTGCGGACTGCCGTGCTGGGCGAGCACTTCGCCGAGAGCGGGATTCCCGATGCTCATATGCTGAACCATAGGTACCGAACCACGATTTAGCAGGCTAATCGGCAAGATTAGGTGCGATCAATACCAAGTTGGCGGCTGTGGGGATTGGCTCGGTCCAACCCGGGTATGCCGATGAATCCGCCGTTTACGTGAGGGATTCTCACGACTCCCCTGGGTAACAGCCGTCTCGTATGGCGGATCCTCCGAGGGCTCTCCGAACGGCGTGGATAGACTCGTCGGCGACCCATGAAGCGAGACGCGGCGGCCTGGGGCCGGCTGCGGCTCGCGCTCGTGAATCTGCCCTTAGAGTCGTCACGTTCGAAGGAAATCATCCAGTGAACAAGCCCGTCGTACTGGTCGCAGAGGAGCTCTCCCAGGCCGGTCTCGCCGTCCTCGGAGCGGACTTCGAGGTCCGTCAGGTCGACGGAGCCGACAGGTCCGCGTTCCTTCCGGCTCTCTCCGACGTCGACGCTCTGATCGTGCGCAGCGCCACCCAGGTCGACGCCGAGGCCGTGGCCCACGCGCCGAAGCTGCGTGTGGTGGCCCGCGCGGGCGTCGGCCTCGACAACGTCGACGTCGACGCGGCCACCAAGGCCGGCGTCATGGTCGTCAACGCGCCCACCTCGAACATCACCAGCGCCGCCGAGCACACCGTCGCGCTCATCCTCGCCTCGGCCCGCAACGTCGCCCAGGCCCACACCGCCCTCAAGGGCGGCGAGTGGAAGCGGTCCAAGTACACCGGTGTCGAGCTCGACGAGAAGGTCGTCGGCATCCTCGGCCTCGGCAAGATCGGTCAGCTCGTCGCCCAGCGCCTCGCGCCGTTCGGGGTGGAACTGATCGCGTACGACCCCTACCTCCCGGCGGCCCGCGCGGCGGCCATGGGCGTCCAGCTCGTCTCGCTCGACGAGGTGCTGGCCAAGGCCGACTTCATCACCGTCCACCTGCCGAAGTCCAAGGAGACCATCGGCCTGATCGGGGAGCGAGAGCTCCACATGGTCAAGCCGAACGTCCGCCTGATCAACGTGGCGCGCGGCGGCATCATCGACGAGAACGCCCTCTACTCCGCCATCAAGGAGGGCCGGGTCGCCGGCGCCGGCATCGACGTGTTCCCCAAGGAGCCCGTCACCGACAGCCCGCTGTTCGAGCTCGACCAGGTCGTCGTCACGCCCCACCTCGGCGCCTCCACCCACGAGGCCCAGGAGAAGGCCGGCACCCAGGTGGCCCGCAGCGTGAAGCTCGCCCTCGGCGGCGAGTTCGTGCCCGACGCGGTGAACGTCCAGGGCGGCGCGGTGGCCGAAGAGGTCAAGCCGGGCCTGCCGCTGACCGAGCGGCTCGGCCGGGTCTTCACCGCCCTCGCGGGCGAGGTCGCCACCCGCCTGGTCGTCGAGGTCCGGGGCGAGATCGCCTCGCAGGACGTGCGGGTGCTGGAGCTGGCCGCGCTCAAGGGCGTCTTCACCGACGTCGTCGAGAACGGCGTCACCTACGTGAACGCGCCGCTGCTGGCCCAGGACCGGGGCACCGTCGTCGAGCTGGTCACCAGCCCCGACAGCCCCGACTGGCGCAACGTGATCACCGTCCGCGGCGTGCTGGCCGACGGCCGCACGGTCTCGGTCTCCGGCACGTTGTCGGGCCCGCGCCAGATCACCAAGATCGTCGAGGTCAACGGCTTCGCGATGGAGATCGAGCCCACCGACCACCTGGCGTTCTTCACCTACACCGACCGCCCGGGCATCGTCGGCATCGTCGGCCGCCTGCTCGGCGAGCAGAGTGTCAACATCGCCTCCATGCAGGTCGCCCGTGGCGCCAAGGGCGGCAAGGCCCTGATCGCGCTGACCCTCGACTCGGCGGCCCCGGCCGACGTGGTCGACCAGATCGCCAGCGAGATCGGCGCCGACAGCGGCCGGGTCGTCGACCTCGAAGGCTGATCGTCACGACATCGAGGCCGCATCCGTTCCCGGAACGGGTGCGGCCTTTGCCGTCTCATGGGGTGAGATGGTAGGTCGTCCTACGAGATGGCTGGGGTACTGTGGCAGGGATGCGTCGGGTACTCGTAATTACCTGCCGCGGCGGGGTCTGACCCAGCAGGCCGGCGACCCGCCGCGGAGTCGTGGCGTGCCGACCTCCTTTCTCCTCCCAGAGCCTGGAGACCCTCATGTACGACATGTATCCGTGGAACCGTCCCGAAGACACCGACGACGAGGTCGCCGAGGCGCTGCAGATCGCCCTCGACCGGCGCGACAACGGCGGCTCGCCCGAGCGCTGACGCGACATTCCGTATGGTGAGATCGTTGTTCGATCTCCGAGACAGCCCGCTAAGGTACCCCCATGGATTCGAGCAACATCCGCCTGGCAGTGATCCCCGGCGACGGGATCGGCACCGAGGTCGTCGCGGAGGGCCTCAAAGTTCTCGACGCGGTCGGCGTCAAGGTGGAGTCCACCCACTATGACCTGGGTGCGGCGCGCTACCACGCCACGGGTGAGACCCTGCCGGACTCGGTGCTCGCCGAGCTGCGCGGCTTCGACGCGATCCTGCTCGGCGCGGTGGGCGACCCGAGCGTGCCGCCGGGGGTGCTGGAGCGCGACCTGCTGCTGCGCCTGCGCTTCGAGCTCGACCACTACGTCAACCTGCGCCCGGTGAAGCTCTTCCCGGGCGTGGAGACCCCGCTCGGCAAGGCCCGCCCCGAAGACATCGACATGGTCGTCGTCCGCGAGGGCACCGAGGGCCCCTACGCCGGCGCGGGCGGCGTGCTCCGCAAGGGCACCCCCCACGAGATCGCCACACAGGACTCGGTGAACACGGCCTACGGCGTCGAGCGGGTCGTCCGCTACGCCTTCGAGAAGGCCGCCGGCCGCGAGCGCCGCCACCTCACGCTGGTCCACAAGACCAACGTGCTGACCTTCGCCGGCGACCTGTGGTCGCGCACGGTCAAGCGGGTCGCCGAGGAATACCCGCAGGTCACCACCGACTACTGCCACGTCGACGCCGCGTCGATGTTCTTCGTCTCGCAGCCGCAGCGGTTCGACGTGATCGTCACCGACAACCTGTTCGGCGACATCATCACCGACATCGGCGCCGCCATCGCGGGCGGCATCGGCCTGTCGGCCAGCGGCAACGTCAACCCCGACCGCACCGCGCCGAGCATGTTCGAGCCGGTCCACGGCTCCGCCCCCGACATCGCCGGGCAGGGCAAGGCCGACCCGAGCGCGACCATCCTGTCGGTCGCCATGCTCCTCGACCACATCGGCCAGCCCGAGGCCGCCGCCCGCGTCGAGCAGGCGGTCGCCGACGACCTGGTCGAGCGCGCCGGCGCGTGGGCGGCCCGCACCACCCGGGAGATCGGCGACGACATCGCCGCCCGAGTAGCCGGCTGATCGCCGGCCACCTTCGACGTTCCCTAGCGCACAGTGGCCCGTGTTGGGCCACTGTGCGCTTTTTCGTGCCCCGCGACATGCCCTAGGTTTTCATCAGTAGCGTAGAGAGGAACCCGCATGACCAGCCAGCTCAGCTTTGAGGTGCGCGCCAACCCCCAGGCGCGCAGCACGTCGGAAAGAGAGCGGGTGCTGGAGGCGCCCGGCTTCGGGCAGACGTTCACCGACCACATGGTGTCGATCGACTTCACCGAGGGCGAGGGCTGGCACGACGCCCGGCTCGAACCCTACGGCCCGCTCGTGCTCGACCCGGCCACGTCGGTGTTCCACTACGCCCAGGAGCTGTTCGAGGGGCTGAAGGCCTACCGGCAGGCCAACGGCTCGATCGTCGCGTTCCGCCCCTACGCGAACGCGGCCCGGTTCAACACCTCGGCCGCCCGCATGGCGATGCCCGAGCTGCCCGAGGACGTGTTCGTCGAGTCGCTCGAACTGCTCGTGCAGACCGACCGCGAGTGGGTGCCCACGACCGAGGGCCATAGCCTCTACCTGCGCCCCTTCATGATCGCCACGCAGGCCGGGCTGGGTGTCAACTACCCCTCGAAGACCTACCGCTACATGGTGATCGCCTCACCGGCGGCCTCCTACTTCGCGGGCGGCGTGAAGCCGGTGTCGGTGTGGTTGTCGACCGAATACACCCGCGCGGCCCCCGGCGGGACCGGCTTCGCCAAGTGCGGCGGCAACTACGCGGCCGCCTTCGTGGCCCAGCGCCAGGCCGTCGCCGAGGGCTGCGACCAGGTCGTCTGGCTCGACGCCGTGGAACACCGCTACGTCGAGGAGATGGGCGGGATGAACCTGTTCTTCGTCTTCGGCGACCGCCTGCTCACCCCGGCGCTCACCGGCACCCTGCTACCGGGCATCACCCGCGACTCGATCCTCACCTTCGCGGCCGACCTCGGCCTGACCGCCGAGGAGGGCCGCATCTCGATCGAGGAGTGGCAGGCCGGGTGTGAGTCGGGCGAGCTCACCGAGGTCTTCGCCTGCGGCACCGCCGCCGTCGTCACCCCGGTCGGCTCGGTGAAGGGCGCCGACCGCGCCTGGACCGTCGGCGACGGCACCCCCGGGCCGGTCACCCTGAAGATCAGGGAAGAGCTCATGGGCATCCAGTACGGCACCCGCCCCGACCCCCACAACTGGGTGCACAAGATCGCCTAACGCTTGCGCGCCAGCGTCAGACCGTCGGCCACCGGGAGCAGCACCGAATCGACCCGGGGGTCGGCGGTCACCATGTCGTTGAACTCGCGCAGCACCGGCACGTTGCCGTCCGCGTCGGGGTCGGTGATCCGGCCGCCCTGGATCGTGTTGTCGCAGACGATCAGGCCGCCCGGACGCATACGCGGCAGCAGCGCCTCGTAGTAGGCCGGATAGCCGGCCTTGTCGGCGTCGATGAACGCGAAGTCGATCTCCTCGCCGCCGGGCAGCGCGCCCAGGGTCTCGACGGCGTCGCCGAGCCGCAGTTCGATGCGGTCGGTGAGCCCGGCGCGTTCCCAGTACCTGCGGGCCATCGACGTCCATTCCTCGCTGACGTCGCAGGCGATCAGCCGCCCGCCGGGAGCCAGGCCCCGGGCGATGCAGATCGAGGAGTAGCCGGTGAACGTGCCGACCTCGACCGCCAGTCTCGCGCCGGTGAGCCGCACCAGCATGGTCATGAACGTGCCCTGCTCGGGCGCGATCTGCATGCCGGCGAAGTCGGCGTGCAGAGCCGTCGTCTCGGCCGCGAGATCACGAAGGACCTGGTCGGGCTGGGTGGCGTGGGCGGAGAGGTAGGCGGGCAGCGCTTCGCCCAGATAGGAACCCTTCATGATCACTATCTTACTTGGTGAGATCGATGTGCCAGAGGGTGGTTCCGGCGGGTAAGCTCGGCTTCACCATGTTCAACGGTCTGCTCATTATTGGCAGGCGCGCCGGCTGACGGATCATTCCAGCCAGGCGCGCAGACCTCTCACGCCCGTGAGGGGTCTTTTTGTTTGTCTCGCAATCACCCCAAGGAACCGAGATGGCCGACGACCGCTTCCACGTGTACGACACCACGCTCCGCGACGGCGCTCAGCAGGAGGGCCTCAACCTCTCCGTGGCCGACAAGCTCGCCGTCGCCCGTCACCTGGACGCCCTGGGGGTCGGTTTCATCGAGGGCGGTTGGCCGGGCGCCAACCCCAAGGACACGGAGTTCTTCCGGCGCGCTCAAACAGAGCTCGACCTGAAGCACGCGCAACTCGCCGCGTTCGGCGCGACCCGCCGGGCCGGAGTGAAGGCCGCCGACGACCCACTGGTGGCCGCCCTGCGCGACTCCGGCGCGCCCGTCGTGACCCTTGTCGCCAAGAGCCACGACCGGCACGTCGAACTGGCCCTCCGCACGACTCTGGAGGAGAACCTCGCGATGATCCGCGACACGGTCTCCCACCTGCGTGCGGAGGGCCAGCGGGTGTTCCTCGACGCGGAACACTTCTTCGACGGCTACAAGTCCAACCCCGCCTACGCCCTGGAAGTGCTCCGGACGGCGGCCGAGGCCGGGGCGTCGGTGATCGCCCTGTGCGACACGAACGGCGGGATGTTGCCCGACGAGCTGGCGGACGTCGTCCACAACGCGGTTCAGACCAGCGCCCGGATCGGCATCCACTGCCACGACGACACCGGCTGCGCCGTCGCCAACACCCTGGCGGCCGTGCGGGCCGGGGCGACCCACGTGCAGGGCTGCGCCAACGGCTACGGCGAGCGCTCGGGCAACGCGAACCTGTTCACCGTGGTGGCGAACCTGCAGCTCAAGCGGGGCTTCGACCTCGTGCCGCCGGAGGCGCTGCGCGACCTGACCCGCATCGCCCACGCCATCACCGAGGTCACCAACGTGACCCCCAACTCCCACGCCCCCTACGTCGGCGCCTCCGCCTTCGCCCACAAGGCCGGCCTCCACGCCTCGGCGATCAAGGTCGACCCGAACCTCTACCAGCACATCGACCCCGCCGAGGTCGGCAACGACATGCGCATGCTGGTCTCCGACATGGCCGGCCGCGCCTCGGTCGAGCTGAAGGGCCGCGAGCTCGGCTACGACCTGACCGGCGACCAGTCGCGGGAGCTCGTCGACCGGGTGAAGGACCTGGAGTCGCGCGGCCACACCTTCGAGGCCGCCGACGCGTCGTTCGAGCTGCTGCTCCGCGACACCCTCCACGGCGAGAGCCGCCGCCACTTCACCGTGGAGTCGTGGCGGGTGATCGTCGAACGCCGCCCGACGGGCGAGGTCGTCAGCGAGGCGACCGTGAAGGTCCACGCCAAGGGCGAGCGCATCGTCGCCACCGGCGAGGGCAACGGCCCCGTGAACGCCCTCGACCGGGCCGTCCGGCTGGCGCTGGAGAAGCTCTACCCCGAGCTGGCGACCGTCGAGCTGATCGACTTCAAGGTCCGCATCCTGGAGGGCACCCACGGCACCGACGCGGTGACCCGCGTCCTGGTGACGTCGAGCGACCCGAAGGGCGACTGGAGCACGGTCGGCGTCGACGAGAACATCATCGAGGCGTCCTGGCACGCCCTGGAGCAGGCGGTGACGTTCGGCCTGCTCCGCGCCGGATACGAAATCTAACTGCCGCGCCTCCGGCGCGATCTAGACGAGGTCCTTGCCCGAAACCTTGAAGGTGACCGGCCCGTTCGGGGTGTGCGCGATGACCGTGCGCCCCGAACAGGTCACCGACCCCTCGGCGGTGCCCGGCACGACCACGGTCAGCAGGCCCTTGGCCGACGGTGACACGATCACCGGGGCGGCGGTCTTCTGCATGTAGGTCTGGGAGATCCACCCCTGGAAGGGCTTCGGCCGGCCGGAGACGATCTGCTGGCCCTTCACCGGCTTGCAGCCCGGCAGCACGAACTGCACGACGGAGGCCCGCCAGTCGTTGTCCTTGACCACGACCCGGCCGCCGCCGTTGCCGGCGACCGACATGCGCGGATCGAGGTGCCACAGGTTGCGCACCTTCCCGGACGCGACCGTGTCGAGGACCGCCATGACGTCCTTCTTGTCGTGGTTGACCAGCACGGCCCTGGTCCGGCTGACGCCGTAGGCCCGGTCGGTCAGCGTGTACGACTGGCGGTCGTCCTTGACGGTCTTCTTCGTCAGCGACGACGGCGTGCCCGGCCGCAGCCTGCGCCCCTGGGGGATCGGGACGTTGTGGGCCTCGGGGCTGAGGGTCCAGTTGCGGTAGGGGCTCGGCTCGTAGGAGTGGAACCCGGCCTCGGTCAGGATCGGCCGCCCCTGGGCGTAGTAGGTGACGCCGAGGTGGTCTTCGTGGCCGTGGAACTTCATGCCGGGGCCGTACCGGATCGAGTAGTAGGAGGCCTCTTTGGAATCCCAGGCGGACCGGCCGAAGACGTACCCGGCCTTGTAGATCTGGACCTTCGAGTCGGGCCGCGCGTAGGCGGAGGGCTGCACGTCGGCCGCGCCGTCGCCGATCGGCACCAGGAAGCCGTTGGGCATCGTGGCGGCCGAGATGTGCTCGGGCATCAGGTCGAAGCGGGCGGCCATCTCGGCGGGCACCTTCTGGCCGCACTCGCGGATCCGGTCCATGGCGACCTTGAGCCGCTCGTGGAAGTAGATCGCGTAGCGGGGCGACTGCTCCAGCAGGGCGCCCTGGGAGTCGACGTCCATCTTGGTGGTCGTCGTCATCCGGCTCAGCGCCTTGGACTTCCAGGCCGCCTTGCCCATGCGGCACCCGACGCCCAGCAGGGCGATGTCGGCGTCGAGCCCGTGGTTGTGCCCCCACTTGTAGTTGGAGTTGTCGTTGAGGAACCGCGCGTGGCCGTTGAGGCTGTCGGTCAGCCACTTGGCCGAGACGTGCTTCGACAGGCACACCAGCACCGGAGTCCGCAACGAGACGGTGTGCTCCGCCCACGCCAGCTTCGGGGTGTTCCGCCCGTGGTAGGGGTTCTTCTCGACCCAGTCCTTGATCACGGCGGTGCCGCGGGCCAGGTAGGAGGCCTTGCCGGTGGTCTCGTAGTCGGCCACCAGCCGCCCGGCCCAGCGCAGCGACTGGAACACCATGACCCACGACCGGTTCTTGTACGGGTCGAGCTTCCAGTCGACCCTGTCGCCGATCTTGACCGGATCGAGATCGAGGAAGCCCAGCTCACCGTCCATGACCTCGGGGGAGGTCGGCGTCGAGGGCAGCCACTCACCCTGACACTCCGTCGTCTTCGCCACGGCATGGGCGGGCCCGGCCTGAATCAGGCTGCCTAACACGACAAGAACGGCGAACACGCCGAATCGGATACGGCGCGTCACGCCTGTTCCTTCCATACGGGGGGCGCGGCTCATGCTGGCCGACGGTGCGTGACAGGTCAAGTCGGTCGGCTGAGCCTGGGAAACCCCTGAGAGGCCGGGAACGTGCTAATCGGCGATCTCGTGGGCCAGCCGGAGCGAAAGATCCTTGTACCAGTCCAGAGCGAACTGCCGGATCTCCGCGAGGTGATCGTCGCTGAGATCGTACTGCGCGAAGATCTGGTCATCGAGATATGTCGCCGTCTCCAGCCGCTCGACGAGGTGCGTGAGGCTGAAGCGGTCTTCGAAGACCGCCCCGAGGCGCTCCAACTGGCCGAAACTGTAGAACTCCCGAACCGACGCCACATCGATGAGGTCACGGGCGACGCTGCGTCCGTGGAGCGCGGCCACCTTCATGCCCACCATGTCGTCGAGGCTGGCCACCGGCAGGTCGTGCTTCCGGACGGGTTCCTTCTGGAGCGGTTCCTTCATGAGGTCTACGGCGCAGGTCTGCTCGGTGATCGGATCGATGACGATCAGGCGACCGAGAAGGGGAGTGCCGCGAACCTCTTCGACGGTGAAGCCGTGCCGCCGGAAGGCTTCGGCCATCGCTCGCGTGGCCACGGGGATGGACGGGGCGTCGAAGGTGGCGAAATCGAGGTCCTGGCTCGGCCGATCGACCAGACCATGGGCTCGCATGGCGTATCCGCCGGCCAGGACCAGGCGATGCTCGTCGCACACTTCGAGTGCGACCGACAGGACGCGCCGATGAAAATCGGGCATCTCCATCAGGCGGAACGCCTCGCCTCGATCGTCTCCCGGGCACGGCGCATCTCGGCCTTGAGTGCGGGCGCCGCCTGCTCGGCCACCTCACGAAGGACAGGGAAGCGCCCTTCCCAGGTCTCGATGTATGCGGGTCCGAGCATCCGGTGCAGCAGGGGCCAGACCTCAAGCAGGTGCTCAGCCGTCAGGTAGTGCTCGACGTCGGCCCGGACGCCCTCGGTGATCACGATCTGGTACATCATCAGGCACTGCGTGGGATCTCCCAGGTCGAAACTGCGGAGACCTGACCAGCAGAGCTTCAGCGGGAGATCGACGACTCCGTCGGCGGGGCCGCGCAGCGCCGCCAATGAGGTGGGCGCGCGGTCCGGGACGTCCGCGTAGCGACTCGGAAGGGCCATGTCCTCAGTATCCCCCGCCCCGCCTCGTCGCGCAGGGGATTGGTTCAGATCCTGTACAGGACTAGACTGCCGCCGGGCCGGTGCTCTGGACCACGTCGAACGTCCATACCTCCGCCTGTCCCTGCCCGTGCCCCTGCCCCGCCCATCGCTGGAAGTCCTCCTCGCTGCGCCACCGCGTGTAGACCAGGTACTTGTCCGTCCCCTCGACCGGGCGCAGCAGTTCGAACCACTCGAAGCCGTCGGCCGTCTCCACCATTCCGGCCCGGCCGGCGAACCGCCGTTCGAGGTCGTCGCGCATCTCCGCCGGGATGGTCAGGACGTTGATCTTCACTACCGATGCCATGGCGCCACCTTACGAGGCACTAGCCTGGGACGGTGCGTATCGCGAGGTTCTCCACTGGTGGCGGGGTCGCCTTCGGTGTGGTCGAAGAGGGCGAGCAGGTGCTCGCGAGGATCGACGGTCATCCCTTCGGCGGGGTGTCGCTGACGGGGGAGCGGTTCCCCGTGGCCGAGGTGCGCATGGTCGCGCCGATGTTGCCGTCCAAGGTCGTGGCGATCGGGCGCAACTACGCCGACCACGCCAAGGAGATGGGCAACGACGTGCCGTCCGAGCCGATGATCTTCCTGAAGCCGTCGACCTCGGTCATCGGGCACAACGAACCCATCGCCTATCCCGAGAACCTCACCCAGCACGTCGACTACGAGGGCGAGCTCGCCGTCGTCATCGGGCGGTTGTGCCGCGACGTGCCGGCCGAGCGGGCCGGCGACGTCATCCTCGGCTACACCTGCGCCAACGACGTGACGGCCCGTGACCTCCAGCGCAAGGACGTCCAGTTCACCCGGGCCAAGGGGTTCGACACGTTCTGCCCGCTCGGGCCGTGGATCGAGACCGACCTCGACGCGTCCGACCTCGCGCTGACCACCACGGTCAACGGCGAGTTGCGGCAGAGCGGGCGCACCTCCCAGCTGATCTTCGACATCCCGGCGCTCATCGCCCACGTGACCGCCGTCATGACCCTCCTGCCGGGTGACGTCATCCTCACCGGCACCCCCGCCGGCGTCGGGCCGGTCAAGCCCGGTGACGAGGTCTCCGTGGGCATCGAAGGCATTGGAACTCTCACCAACAGGGTTGTCTCTCGTGACTGAGGTACGTGTTCGCTTCGCGCCGTCCCCCACCGGCATGTTCCACGTGGGCGGCGCCCGGTCGGCCCTCTTCAACTGGGCCGTCGCCGAGCAGACCGGCGGAAAGTTCGTGCTCCGGATCGAGGACACCGACGCCGCCCGCAACCGCCCCGAATGGACCGACGGCATCATCTCGGCGCTGGCGTGGATCGGCATCCACAGCGAGTCGCCGCTGTTCGAGGGCCCCTACTTCCAGTCGGCCTACGCCGACCAGCACCGCGAGACGGCCGCCCGCCTCCACAAGGAGGGCCGCGCCTACCACTGCACGTGCACCCGCGACGACGTGAAGGCCCGCACGGGCTCGGAGCACAAGGGCTACGACGGCTACTGCCGCGACCGCGGCCTGACCGAGGGCGCGCTGCGCTTCCGCACCCCCGACACCGGCATCACCGTGGTCGAAGACCTGGTCAGGGGCACGGTCGAGTTCCCCAACGACGCGATGGAAGACTTCGTGATCTCCCGCGCCGACGGCTCGCCGCTGTTCGTGCTGGCCAACGTGGTCGACGACGTCGAGATGGGCATCACCGAGGTCGTCCGCGCCGAGGAGCACCTGTCGAACACGCCGAAGCAGCAGTTGTTGTGGGAGGCCCTCGGCCACACCCCGCCCGTGTGGGCGCACCTGCCGGTGATCGTCAACGAGAAGCGCCAGAAGTTGTCGAAGCGGCGCGACAAGGTCGCCCTGGAGTCCTACCGCGACGAGGGCTACCTGGCCGAGGCCATGGTCAACTACCTGATGCTGCTCGGCTGGGGCCCCGGCGACGACCGCGAGATCATGCCGTGGTCCGAGATGGCCCCCCTGTTCGACCTGCGCAAGGTGAACCTGTCGTCCGCCTTCTTCGACGAGAAGAAGCTGCGCGCCTTCAACGGCGAATACATCCGCAGGCTGACCCTCGCCGAGTTCGTCGAGCGCTGCGACCCGTTCCTCGACCCCGCGTGGGACCGCGCGACGTTCCTGAAGGTCGCCGAACTGGCCCAGACCCGCGTGGCGGTCCTGTCGGAGATCGCCCCGAACGTCGACTTCCTCTTCCTCGACGAGCCCGTCCACGACCAGCAGTCGTGGGAGAAGGCCATGAAGGCGGGCGCGACCGAGATCCTGACCGGCTACGCCGGCCGCCTGGCCACCGTCGACTGGACCCCCGACGCCCTCAAGACCGCCCTGGAGGAGGTCGGCGCCGAACACGGCCTCAAGCTGGGCAAGGCCCAGGCCCCGGTCCGCGTGGCGATCACCGGCCGCACGGTCGGCCTGCCGCTGTTCGAGTCCATCGAGGTCCTCGGCCGCGAGAAGTCGATCGAACGCGTCAACGCGGCCCTGTCCAAGCTCTGACCGCGCCGGCCGCCTGCCCGATCACGGCAGGCGGCCGTCTTCAAGCCCTTCCGTTACGGCTCCGCCCACCCCGGCCCCGCCCGCCGCCTCCGCACCCCGCCGCGACCGGCGCTCCTCACCCGCTCCCGCCTCCCGCCGCGACGCGGGCACCCCAGGGTCGCCGGCCGAAAAGACCAGGGTCCACACGTCGTCACGTCAGCCGCACACTGGGCGCATGTCCTTACGCTCCAGGTTGGCCCGCGCGTTCGTCGCGGTCACGGTCGCCGCCACCGTCGTGCTGGCCCCGGCCGGACCGGCGTCCGCCGGGATCTGGCAGATCACCGACGGGTTCGAGCCCGGCAGCAATCCGGCGTCCCGGTGGTCGCCCACCGTCGTGGGCACCTGCTGGGGGCCCTACTACACGGGCGGCATCGGGCCCGCCCGCACCGGCACCGGCTTCGCCCACTGGCGGGTGCTCTATCGGCCCGACTGGTGCTCGATCGGGCGCACCATCACCCTCACGCCGGTGGTGACCCGCCCGGGGCCCATCAGGTGCAGCGCGGGCGTCTGGGCGCGGCTGCGCGGCGGGGACCCCCAGTTCGCCCTCGAAGTGATCGATCCCGACACCTGGACGTACATCGCGCTGAAGACGGTGCCCTATCCGGGCTGGAGGGCCGACTACACCCTCCACACGGTGAGCTGGACCGCGCAGCGCGCCGACGTCGTGCTCCGGCTCACCCTGGGGGCCATGGGGAACGGCCCTTATCCGGCCGAGATCGAACTCGACGACGTCGTCGTGCAGTGCACCTACTGATCGTCAGAGGAGCCCGCGCCTTTCCAGCAGCGGTTCGATGCGCGGATCGCGGCCGCGGAAGGCGCGGAAGGCCTCCATCGGGTCGGCGCTGCCGCCCTTCGACAACAGGCGAGACCGGAAGACGTCGCCGTTCTCCCTGGTCAGCCCGCCGTTCTCGGTGAACCAGTCGACCGTGTCGGCGTCGAGGACCTCGCTCCAGATGTAGGAGTAGTAGCCCGCCGCGTATCCGCTGGCCCAGATGTGCGCGAAGTAGGTGCTGCGGTAGCGCGGCGGGATCGCCGGCAGGTCGAGCCCGGCGCCGCGCAGGGCGGCCACCTCGAAGGTCTCGGCGTCGCCGCCCTCGTAGTCGGTGTGCCAGGCCCAGTCGAGGAGGGTGGCGGCCAGGTATTCGACCGTCGCGTAGCCCTGGTTGAACTTCTGGGCCTCCAGCATCCGGTCGACCAGTTCGCGGGGCATCGGCTCGCCGGTCTCGTGGTGCCTGGCGTAGTTGGCCAGGATCTCCGGGTGGGTCGCCCACATCTCGTTGACCTGGGAGGGGTACTCGACGAAGTCGCGCGGCACCGACGTGCCGGAGAAGCGGGGGAAGCGCACGTCGGAGAACAGGCCGTGGAGGGCGTGGCCGAACTCGTGGAACATCGTGTTGACCTCGTCGAAGGTCATCAGGGTCGGTTCGCCCTTGACGATGTTGAGGTTGTTGACCACGACCGGGCGGTGGCCCGTCAGGCCCGACTGGTGGACGAGGCTGTTCATCCACGCCCCGCCGCGCTTGGACGCCCGCGCGTGGAAGTCGCCCAGGAACAGGCCCAGCGGGGAGCCGTCTTCGTTGGCGACCTCCCAGACCCGCACGTCGGGGTGGTAGCCGACGAGGTCGGGGCGCTCGGTGAACGAGAGCCCATAGAGGCGGTGGGCGGCGTGGAAGACGCCGTCGACCAGGACGCGGTTCAGCTCGAAGTAGGGACGCATCGCGGCGCTGTCGATGTTGTAGCGGGCCTGGCGCACCTTCTCGGCGTAGAACGACCAGTCCCAGGCCTCGATCGGGAAGCCGGCCTGCTCCTCCAGCGCCTCCTGCTCGCGGCGGGCGTTGGCGACGGCGGGGGTGACGAGCTTGTCGAGCATCTCGGTGACCGCGCCGGTGGTGCCGGCGGTCTGGTCGGCCAGGACGTATTCGGCGTGGTTCCGGTAGCCGAGCAGGTCGGCCCGTTCGCGGCGGAGCCGGGCGATGCGGGTGATCAGGTCGGCGTTGGCGGCGCCCCGGCCGGTGGAGGCGCGGTGGACGCGCTCGCGCAGCGACCGGTCGGTCAGCGACGACAACGCGGGCTGGCCGGTCGGGAGGACCAGGGTGATCAGGTATCTCCCGTCGAGGCCGCGCTCGTTCGCGGTCTCGCGCAAGCCGGCGATCTCGTCGGGGGACAGGCCGTCGAGGGCCGACTCGTCGTCGACCGCGACCGCGCGCTCGTTGGTGTCGGTGAGCAGGTTCTGCTGGAAGGCGGTGGCCAGGCCGGACAACTCCTCGTTGATCGCCCGGAGCCGGGCCTGCTGCCCTTCGTCGAGCTCGGCCCCGGCGCGCACGAAGTCGGTGAGGTAGCGCTGGAGCAGCCACTGCTCCTCCGGCACATCGGTCTGGACGGCCTTGAGCCGCCCGTAGAGCGCCGCGTTGAGGTGGATGGAGTCGCCGTGGGCGGCCAGCTTCGGCGTGATCTCCTTCTGGATCTCCTGGATCCCGGGCGTGGTGTCGCTGCCCGCCTGGTTGAAGAAGACGATGGAGACCCGCTGGAGCGTCTCGCCGGCCCGTTCGAGCGCCTCGACGGTGTTGGCGAAGGTGGCGGGGGCCGGATCGCACGCGATGGCGTCGACTTCGGCGAGGTGGTCGGCCATGCCCCGCTCGAACGCCGGAACGTAGTGCTCCTCCCTGATCTCCGCGAACGGCGGCAGCAGATAGGGGAGGTCGCTGGGCGTGAGGAACGGGTTGGTCATCGGCCGGACTCCTTCGCGAATCGGGACTTTCAGCTTGTCACACCGGTCATCGGCGAGGCGATCGGCTTTCGTTTTGGCAGTGGGCCCGGAGCTGGGCTATTCTTTCGGAGTCGCGAGCGGTAAGCCCCCCGGGGAACAAGTTCGCTGATGGGGTATGGTGTAATTGGCAACACGACTGATTCTGGTTCAGTTATTCTAGGTTCGAGTCCTGGTACCCCAGCGCACGCAGTGCAGCTTTGCTCCCGTCGTCTAGTGGCCTAGGACGCCGCCCTCTCAAGGCGGTAACGGCGGTTCGAATCCGCTCGGGAGTACGAGAATTTCCCCTCTCACCAGTAGTTACATGGCTCCGTCGTCTAGTGGCCTAGGACGCCGCCCTCTCAAGGCGGTAGCGGCGGTTCGAATCCGCTCGGGGCTACTTTGAAGCGGGCTCCCTTCTCGGGAGTCCGCTTTTTTGTTGTTCTCAGATTGGATAGTGCTACTATCGATAGATGAGCTATCTACTAGTCGACGGGCGCGAAGAGACCATCGCCGGGGCCGTGGTGCCGCACGGCGTACCGCTGATGGGCTGGGAGCGCAAGCCGCACGGGTGGTGCCGGGGAGACGCCTGCATCCCGGCGTTCCGCGCCGCCGCGGCCGAATCGGCCGAGGGTGTCGATGTGGTCAAGTTCGCCGAGCTGCTCGGACGTCCCGTGGTGGCGGGCGACGGGGTCATCGCGGTCGGCGAGCCCGCCATAACCGATCCGGGTGCGGCGCCCGATTTCACCCTCGACGGGTTCACCCTGTCGTCGCTGCGGGGGAGGAAGGTCGTCCTGGTCTTCTGGGCGTCGTGGTGCGGGTGCCGCTACGACCTGCCGGCCTGGCTGGCGCTCGGCGCCGAGTTGCCCGTGGAGATCGTCCCGATCTCGCTCGACCGCGACCGCGCCGACGCCGCGGCCTGGCACGACGGGCCCGTCGACGCCGAGGGCGTCGTGGCCGAGTTCTACAACGTCGTCAACGTGCCGACCGTGGTCTGGATCGACGAGGACGGCCGCGTCGCCCGCCCCCAGGACACCATGACCGCGACCGACACCTTCCGCTCCATGAACGGCCTCTCGTCGGAGGCCGCCGTCGCGGCGCTGCGCCACTGGGCGCTGACCGGCGAGTCGGGCGCCTCGGGCCGGAGCCTGCGCCGGGCCACCGACGAGGAGCGCGCCGCCCGCCTGCACGCCCGGATCGCCGCCTGGGCCTTCCGCGAGGGCCGCCCCGACCAGGCTCGGCACCATCTGGCGGCCGCCGCCGAACTGGCCCCCCACGACATCGCGATCAGGCGCGGGCTGATGCCGCTCGACGGGGTCGACCCCTTCGGTGACGCCTACTTCGCCCTCAAGGGTGAGCTGGAGGACGCGGGCATCGCGATCTACCGCCCGCTGCCCGATTGGTCGTGACGATTTGCCTCCGGCCACCCCTGAGTTCCAAAATTAGACTCATGACGACCACGACGCAGAGCCGGACCCACTCCTGGGCGCCACCGACGATTCCCGCCGACGTCGCCGAGATGTCGGGGCTGGAGTTCCTCCAGGCCATGCTCGACGGGAAGATCGCGGCGCCGCCCATCGCGGGCACCCTGGGCTTCACCATGGTGAAGGTCGAGAAGGGGCTGGCCCTGTTCGAGGGCGAGACGGGGGAGCACCAGTACAACCCGATGGGCACCGTGCACGGCGGCTACTTCGCCACCCTGCTCGACTCGGCCCTCGGGTGCGCGATCATGACGGCCCTGCCGGCCGGGCGGGCGTACACGACCGTGCAGCTCAACGTCAACATGATCAGGCCCGCGTTCGCGCACACCGGCCCGCTGCGCTGCGAGGCGAAGACCCTGCACGTCGGCCGGACCACCGCCACCGCGGAAGGGTCGCTCGTGGGCGTGAACGACGGCAAGCTCTACGCCCACGGCACGACGACCTGCGCGGTCTTCCCCCTCAGATAGGTCAGCCGCCCGACCGGGCCTTGAACAGGGCGCGCTTGGCGGCCTTGCCGACGTTGCGGTCGGGGTGGGCCTCGGCGATCGCCTCAAGGAGTTCGTCGAGGTGAGGGTGGCGGACCTTCCAGATCACGTCGAGCAGGCTGATCAGGTCGGTCGCCGGGCCGATGTCCTCCAGGCTGCTGACGAACTCGGCGCGGCCCAGGCCCGCCGAGATGGTCCACATGTCGAGGATCAGCCAGTGGGTGTCGGCCTGGGTCGGCTCGGGCGCGCCCTCGACCTCAAGCTGGGTGAGGTGGGTCGCGGCGTAGGAGCGCAGCGACTCCTCGGCCAGGGCCTTCTTCCAGGCCGGGATCGCCACCTCGCCGAGCTGACCGACCAGGGAGGCGGCCTGGACGCGGACGAGCGCGTCGGACTCGTCTTCCACGGCGGCGCCGAGCAGTTCCTCGGCGGCCTGGGCCGGCTCGCGCAGGCGCATCCAGGCGGCGAACTCGGCGTCGGCCTCCTCTTCGGACATGTCGGCGCTCAGCGACAGCAGGTCGTGGGCGGTCATGGCGTCGATCGCCGGGCGGGCGTCGATGTCGAGGTCGGCCTCGTCGACCAGGTGGACGACGCCCTCGGTGCCCAGGGAGGTCAGCCTGACCGTCTGGCCGTCGACCTCGGCCATGCCGTAGCCGGTCAGCCAGTCGAGGACGGGGACCAGCGGGTCGCCGGCCGCCTCCCACGCGGCGTCGCCCAGGTCGTCGTAGTCGCGGACCGCCTCGGCCAGCTCCTCGCGCAGCTCGTCGAGCGCCTTCTGGCCGCCGCTCAGCAGGACGCGGACCAGGGTCTCGCGGGTCAGGCCCGACAGGGCCAGGGTCAGGTCGTCGTCGTCGAGCTCGGGGTCGCCGTAGTCGACCGAGCCGAGACCGAGCATCCAGGCGTCGAGGACGTCTTCGTCGTCGTCGAACGGCCAGGCGGCGGTGTCGGAGTCGATGCTGACGGTGTCGTCACCCGAGGGGGTGACGAACTCCAGGTCGATCGCCAGGTTCCACAGGTTCCACAACTTCTGCGGGCCGGCCAGCCCCAGGGCCGTCACGGCCTCGTCGACCTCGGCGTCGGTCAGCAGCGTCGACTGGCCGACCTTGCGGTCGGTGCCGATCCAGACCGACAGGTCGCGCGCGGCGGCGATCAGCGGCACCCGGCGGGCGTCGGCGGCCAGCTCGGCGTCGGGACGCAGCCGCAGGGTCGGCAGCTCGGCGAGCTCGTCGGCGAAGGGCTCGAAGTCGCCGAGGCCCTCGTCCTCCTCGCCGTCTTCCTCGTCGTCCCAGTCGGTCTCGCCGATGGCGTCCTCCATGCGGTCGACGAAGTCGTCCTCAAGCGCGTCGAGCTCGTTGAGCAGCAGCTCCAGGCGGTCGGAGGCGGCCGTCAGGCGGCCGGTCTCGTCGAGGAAGGTCAGGTAGGACCGCAACGACGGCACCATCGCGTCGGCGGCGGCGTCGGGGTCTTCGACCACCTGTGGCAGACGATCGAGCATGAGGGGGCGCAGATCGTCGCGGCGCCAGTGGCCCACGTCGGAACGCTGGCTCAGGCGGTGCCACAACGCGGCCGAGCCGACCAGGTCGGGGTCGCTTTCGGGGGCGTGGACGGGCACCCAGAGAAGGAACTCCTGGAGCAGTGGACGCAGTTCAGCCGCAGCTGCCTCAATGCGATCTGTCACCCCGCCAGCCTAGGGCCAACGGGCGGAGCCATCTAACCGGTTGGCCCTTGTTGCGAACCCCGTTCAGGACCCGTTCGCACCGGCCCTGCGCATCGCCTCGGTGATGCGGTCGGCGGCGCTCACGACGGGCGCGGCGTGGAGGCGGCCGGGGGTGCGGGTGAGGCGCTCTATGGGGCCGGAGACCGACACGGCGGCGATCACCTTGCCGCCCACGCCCCGGATGGGCGCCGAGACCGAGGCGACCCCCTGCTCGCGCTCGCCGACGCTGTGGGCCCAGCCGCGCCGGCGGACGCTGGCCAGGGTCGCGGCGGTGAACTTGGCGCCGCGCAGACCCCGGTGCAGCCGGTCGGGCTCCTCCCAGGCCAGCAGGATCTGGGCGGCCGACCCGGCGCTCATCGGCAGCGCCGACCCGACGGGAACGGTGTCGCGCAGGCCGCTGGCGCGTTCCGCCGCCGCGACGCACACCCGTTCGTCGCCCTGGCGGCGGTAGAGCTGGGCGCTCTCGCCGGTGAGGTCGCGCAACTGGGTCAGGACGGGACCCGCGACCGCGAGCAGGCGGTCTTCGCCCGCCGCGGTGGACAACTCGGACAGACGCGGGCCCAATATGAAGCGGCCCTGCGTGTCGCGGGACACGATCCGGTGATGCTCCAGGGCCACCGCCAGGCGGTGGGCGGTGGGTCGGGCCAACCCGGTGGCCTGGACCAACTGCGCGAGCGACGCCGGTCCGGCCTCCAGGGCGTTGAGCACGAGGACGGCCTTGTCGAGAACGCCGACTCCGCTAGAGTTGTCCATACCCCGATACTGCCGTCTCGCTATCCGAGATGCAACCGAAGCAGTGGCGGTTAGAAGATACAGTGTCCATATCCCGATATTTCAGTCTCATGATGAGAGACGGGACGATAACGCGAGGAGGCGTTGGAGACCATGGGACGCACACTGGCCGAGAAAGTATGGGAGCAGCACGTCGTCAGGCGCGCCGACGGTGAGCCCGACCTGCTCTTCATCGACCTCCACCTCATCCACGAGGTGACCAGCCCGCAGGCGTTCGACGGGCTCCGCATGGCCGGGCGGCCGGTGCGCCGCCCCGAGCTGACCATCGCCACCGAAGACCACAACGTGCCGACGGTCCGCGGCCCGATCGCCGACCCGGTGTCCCGCACCCAGGTCGAGACGCTGCGCAAGAACGCCGCCGAGTTCGGCATCCGGCTCCACCCGATGGGCGACGCCGGCCAGGGCGTGGTGCACATCATCGGCCCGCAGTTCGGGCTCACCCAGCCGGGCATGACGATCGTCTGCGGCGACAGCCACACGTCCACCCACGGCGCCTTCGGCGGCATCGCGTTCGGCATCGGCACCTCAGAGGTGGAGCACGTGCTGGCCACGCAGACGCTGCCGGCTTACCGGCCGAAGACGATGGCGATCGAGGTCAAGGGCGCGCTGCCGTTCGGCGTCACGGCCAAGGACCTGATCCTGGCGATCATCGCCGAGATCGGCACCGGCGGCGGCCAGGGCTACATCGTCGAATACCGGGGCGAGGCGATCCGGAACCTCTCGATGGAGGGCCGGATGACGGTCTGCAACATGTCCATCGAGGCGGGCGCCCGCGCGGGCATGATCGCCCCCGACGAGACGACCTTCGCCTACCTGAAGGGCCGTCCCCACGCCCCCGAGGGCGAGGCGTGGGACACCGCGGTCGAATACTGGAAGACGCTGCGCACCGACGACGACGCCGTCTTCGACAAGGTCGTGGAGATCGACGCCGCGACGCTCACCCCGTTCGTCACATGGGGCACCAACCCGGGCCAGGGTGCGCCGCTGAGCTCGGTCGTCCCGGCTCCCGAGCAGTTCGGCGACCCGATCGAGCGGTCGGCCGCCGAGCGGGCGCTGGAGTACATGGGGCTGACCGCCGGCACCCGGCTCACCGACGTCGAGGTCGACACGGTGTTCGTCGGCTCGTGCACCAACGGCCGGATCGAAGACCTGCGGGCCGCCGCCGAGATCCTCCAGGGCCGCCAGGTCCGCACCCGCACGCTGATCGTGCCGGGCTCGATGATGGTCAAGCTCCAGGCCGAGACCGAAGGGCTCCACGAGGTGTTCAAGGCCGCCGGGGCCGAGTGGCGGGAGGCCGGGTGCTCGATGTGCCTGGGCATGAACCCCGACACCCTCGCGCCGGGGGAGCGCAGCGCCTCCACGTCCAACCGCAACTTCGAGGGCCGGCAGGGCAAGGGTGGCCGCACCCACCTGGTGTCGCCGCAGGTCGCCGCGGCGACCGCCGTCACCGGCAAGCTGACCGCCCCCGCCGACCTCGTCTGATCCGGAGACCTCTGATGGACGCCTTCGTCACCCACACCGGCACCGCCGTCCCGCTGCGGCGCAGCAACGTCGACACCGACCAGATCATCCCGGCCGTCTGGCTCAAGCAGGTCAGCCGCACCGGCTTCGAGAAGGGCCTGTTCGCCGCCTGGCGCGAAGACCCCTCGTTCGTGCTGAACGACCCGGCCTACGCCGGCGCCTCGATCCTGGTCTCCGGGCCCGACTTCGGCACCGGCTCCTCCCGCGAGCACGCCGTCTGGGCCCTGCAGCAGTACGGCTTCCGCGTCGTCGTCGCCGCCCGCTTCGGCGACATCTTCCGCAACAACTCCACCAAGATGGGCCTGCTCCCGGTGGTCCTGTCGCCCGAGGCGGTCGAGACGCTCCAGAAGGCCGTCGAGGCCGACCCCACGACCGAGATCACCGTCGACCTGGCCGAGCGCCAGGTGCGGGCGGCCGGCGAGACGTGGTCGTTCGAGATCGACGACTACACCCGCTGGCGGCTGATGGAGGGCCTCGACGACATCGGCCTGACCCTCCGGCACGCCGACGCCATCGCGGCGTACGAGAGCGAGCGGCAGCCGTGGCTGCCGAAGACGGCCTGACCGGCCCCGAAGAAGAACTGGCGCGGCGGCTGCGCGACGCGCAGCGCCGCGTTCGGGACCTACCCTTGACAGGGGAGGAGCGGGAACGTGTCGCTCGGAGGCTGCTCGCGATCTGTGATGCGGCAAAGCGCGACATTCCCCACGCAACCACCCGGCTGGAGGGCTTCATCGCCTTCCTGGACGGCGAATTCGACACGCCGAGTGGCGGTGAATTCACGTAAGGTGATTGAGTCGCGCGCGTTCCTCCCCTACTTTCAAAGCGCGTAAGGGGGAGGAACCACATGAACAAGAAGGAACTCGTCGACGCCATCGCCGACCGTGTCGGCGACAAGAAGACGGCGACCGAAGCGATCAACGCCGTCATCGACGCAATTCAGCACGCCGTGGCCAGCGGCGACAAGGTCTCGATCACCGGCTTCGGCGCTTTCGAAATGGCGCACAAGCCGGCCCGCACCGCGCGCAACCCTTCCACGGGGGAGCCGATCAAGGTCGCCGAGAGCTGGGCGCCGAAGTTCCGTCCGGGGGCCGATTTCAAGGAACTGGTCAACGCGGGCGGGAAGAAGGCGCACAAGAAGAAGTAGTCACACCTGCGGAAAACGGCGCACCCGATGCACGATCGTTTCGGGGGCGCCGTTCCTTTTTACGGCACCGGAAATGTGCTGAGCGTAATGAACGAGATCGTGCCGTCGGTCAGCACGATGTTGACCCGCTGGCCCGGCCGGAGCAGCCGCAGCGGGCCCGCGTCGAAGGCCGCGGCCGGGAACGGCACCTCGGTGCCGTCGTCGAGGTAGACCGACCCTGAGCGGGTGTCGTCGTCGAAGGTCTTCACCGTCGCCTGCACGCCGTCAGGGTAGTCGATGTAGGACGCCAGGCCTCTGAGGATGACGTCGAGCCCGAGGTCGAACCGGTAGTCGTTGGTCTCGCCGGTCATGTAGGGCGCCATCGCCGTCAGGTTCGGGTAGTCGTCGGCCGGCAGGTCGCGGAAGTAGCCCTCCAGTTGTTCCATGACCTCGGCCCACTCCTCCGGGGTGGAGGCCTTGAAACGCTGCTCCCAGGTGCTCTCCTCAAGGGTGAAGCCTTCGAGGAAGGTCGACAGCAGGTCGCCCGCGATGGCGGCGACCCGGTCGGGCAGGCCGCCGGAGCGCAGGATCGCCATCAGCCTCTCGACGTTGGGCATCAGCTCGGGCGTGAACGGCACGTGCTGCATCGAGATCCAGGCCAGGTCGCGATGGGCGCGCAGGCGCTCCCGGCCGGCCCGCGCGAAGTCCTTGACCTGCCGCATCCAGTTCGCCGGGTCGGGCTCGGGCAGGCCGTCGCCGACGAACATGCGCTCGTACATGAGCTTGAACAGCTCTTCCTTGTTCTGCACGTGGGCGTAGAGGGCCGAGACCGCGACGCCGAGTTCGGCGGCGACCTGGCGCATGCTCAGGCGGTGGTAGCCCTCGCGGTCGAGCACGACGTAGGCCGCGTCGACGATGCGGTCGCGGCTGAGCGGGACCTTGGCCGGACGCTTGGGCTCCTGCTCGTTCTTCTCCCATGGGGGCGTCGGCATGGTCATGGCCCAAGCCTTTCAGATGAACAGTGTTCTTGATTACTGAACACTGTTCATGCTAGAACAGTGTTCACTTCATTATGAACACTGTTCTCCTCCCGGGGGTAATCGCATGTCCCACCCGACGGTCACGGAGGTGACGGAGGGCTACCGGTGGCGCTGGCCCGCCCTCTTCGTCATCCTCGGCGCCGAGATCATGGACCTGATCGACGCCATGGTCACCAACATCGCCGGCCCGCACATCCAGGCCGAGCTCGGCGGTTCCGAGACGCTGCTCCAGTGGCTCGGCGCCGCCTACACCCTGGCCATGGCCACCGGCCTGCTCACCGGCGGCCGGCTCGGCGACGTCTTCGGCCGCCGCCGCATGTTCCTCGTCGGCGCCGTCGGCTTCACCGTCAGCTCGTTGCTCTGCGGCCTGGCGATGTCGCCCGAGATGCTCGTCGCCGCACGCGCCCTCCAGGGCCTGTTCGCCGCCGTCATGCTGCCGCAGGGGCTCGGCATGTTGCGCGAGATGTTCCCGCCCGCGGAGATGGGCAAGGCGTTCGGCATGTTCGGGCCGGTCATGGGCCTGGCGTCGGTCGGGGGGCCGATCCTGGCCGGGTGGCTGGTCGACGCCGACTTCTTCGGCACCGGCTGGCGCATGATCTTCCTGATCAACCTGCCCGTCGGGCTGCTGGCCGTCGCGGGCGGCCTGCGCTACCTGCCCGAGTCGAAGTCGCCCACCCCGCCCTCGCTCGATCTGCTGGGTGTCGTGCTCGCGTCGGTCGCCGGGCTGCTCGTCGTGTTCCCGCTGGTCCAGGGCCGTGAGCACGACTGGCCCGCGTGGGCCTTCGTGATGCTGGCCGCCTCGGTCGCGGTGTTCGGATTGTTCGGGTGGTACCAGGGCCGGCGCACCCGCACCGGGCGCGACCCGCTGATCGAGGGCAGCCTGTTCCGCAAGCGCGCCTTCAACGGCGGCCTGGTCACCGGGCTCGTCTTCTTCTCCGGCATGTCGGGCTTCATGCTCGTCTTCAACCTCTACACCCAGATCGGGCTGCACTACTCGCCGCTGAAGGCGGGCCTGGCCGGCGTCCCGTGGTCGATCGGCATGATCATCGGCTTCGGGCTGGTCCAGCCGCTCATGAAGCACGGCCGGGCCTGCCTCCAGGGCGGCGCGCTGCTGATGACCCTCGGTGTCGTGCTCGTCTGGGTGACCCTCCGGCTCGCCGGGCTCGGCGTCACCCCCTGGCAGCTCACCCCCGCCCTGATCGTCACCGGCGTCGGCATGGGCTTCCTGATGGCGCCCTTCTTCAACCTGGTGCTCGCCGGGGTGGAGCCCCACGAGACCGGCTCGGCCTCGGGCACGCTCACGGCGGTGCAGCAGCTCGGCGGCGCGTTCGGGGTGGCGCTGCTCGGCACGGTCTTCTTCGACCTGCTCGGCGACGTGCCCAGCCCCGGCACGTTCGAGACCGCGATGGAGACCACGCTCTGGGTGGTGGCCGGGATGTTGCTGCTCACCTTCGTGGTGTCGTTCCTGCTGCCCACGCACGTCAGGGAAGAGGACCTGCAGCACTAACCGGGCAGCACCAGCCTCGCCACGGCGGCGGTGTGGGGCCCCAGGCCCAGCGCCGCCGCCGCGGCCAGGTCCTCGATCGTGTCGACGTCGCGGCGGACCGAGTCGACGCCGGCCAGGCAGAGCTCCTTGGCGCCGCCCGACAGGTGCCGCGCCCGCGACTCGCCGCCGAACCCCGGCCGGAAGGCCACCCCGGGGCGTGCCGCGTAGAGGACGGTCCCCACGTCGGCGGCGTCGGGCAGGAACGACTGGTCGAACTCGGCCGCCGCCGCCAGCACCCTGGTCAGCTCGCGGGGGCGCAGCGCGGGCAGGTCGGCCTGGAGGGCGGCCACCGCCCCGGTGGCGCTCGCCGCCCCGGCCCGCAGGGCCGCGTTCAGCCCGACGTCGGGGTCCGGTACGACGTCCGCACCCAACCCCGCCAGCACGGCCGCCGGTCTCGGGTCGGCCGTCACCACGATCACCCGGGCGACCCCCTCGGCCGACAGCGCGGCCGTCACCGTGTCGGCGGCCACCGCCACCGCCAGGTCCTCCCGATGGGGCCCCGCCGCGGCGGCCAGCCGGGTCTTGGCCCTGATCAGGGTCTTGACGGGGATGACGATCGTCCATCCGAGCCGTTGCATGACACCAAGCATCGCGCCTCGACATCCGCTCCGGCCAACCGGGACACTAGGGGTCCTTACCGTGACAGACCGAGGTGTTCGATGAGCCGCCGCCCCGGGCGACCGTCCCGATTCTGGGAGACGGTCGCCGTCGTGATCATCAAGCCGCTTTCCCTGCTGCTCGTGAAGCACGACTGGCGCCGCCTCGACCGCATCCCCCGGACCGGCGGCGTGATCGTCGTCGCCAACCACCTGTCGTGGACCGATCCGGTGCTGCTCGGCCACCTGCTCTACGCCTCCGGGCGCTGGCCGGTCGTGCTGGCCAAGTCGGGGGTGTTCGCCGTGCCGGTCCTGGGCAAGGTGATCGCCGCGCTGCGCGCCATCCCGGTCTATCGCGGCAGCTCCGAGGCCACCCGCTCGCTGCACGACGCCGAGGAGCGCCTGGCCGAGGGCGCCTCGATCCTGTTCTATCCCGAGGGGACGATCACCCGCGACCCCGACCTGTGGCCGATGGCCGGCAAGACCGGCGCGGCCCGCCTGGCGCTGGCGACGGGCACCCCGGTGATCCCGATCGCCCACTGGGGGGCGCAGGAACTGCTGCCGTACGGCGAGAAGAAGCCCCGGCTGTTCCCCCGCAAGACCTTCAAGGCGATCGTCGGCGAACCGGTCGACCTGTCGGGGTTCGAAGACCGCCCGACAGAGGCGACGGCCGAGATCATGCGCGCCGTCACCCTGCTCCTCGCGGAGCTGCGGGGCGAGAAGGCGCCTGACGCCTAATCACCGCGTACGGTGAGCACCATGACCAAGGCTGCCGTTTTCGGGTCCGGTTCGTGGGGCACCATGTTCGCGCTCATTCTCGCCGAGGCGGGCACGAAGACCACGCTGTGGGGCCGCCGGCCCGATCTCATCGAGGCGATCAACCAGCGCCACGAGAACCCCGACTATCTGCCCGGACTGCGGCTGCCCGACACGGTGCGCGCGACCACCGACCCGGCCGAGGCGATGGACGGCGCGGAGTACGTCGTGCTGGCCGTGCCCTCGCAGACCCTGCGTGCCAACCTGGAGGTCTGGCGGCCCTGGTTGCCGCCGCGGGCGGTGCTGGTCAGCCTGATGAAGGGCATCGAGTTGTCCACGACCAAGCGGATGAGCGAGGTCATCGAAGAGGTCGGCGGGGTGCCGCGGGAGCGGATCGCCGTCGTGTCCGGCCCCAACCTGGTGGGCGAGCTGGCCCAGCGGCAGCCGGGGTCGACGGTCGTGGCGTGCTCCGACGAGGCGGTGGCCGCCCGGTTGCAGGAGGCGATCCACCTGCCGTGGTTCCGGACCTACACCAACACCGACGTGGTCGGCGTCGAGGTCGGGGGCGCGGTCAAGAACGTGATCGCGCTCGCGGTGGGGGTGTCGGCCGGCATGGGCATGGGCGACAACCTGGCCGCGACGCTGATGACCAGGGGCCTGGCCGAGATCTCCCGGCTGGGCGTGGTGCTGGGCGCCGATCAGCACACCTTCGCCGGACTCGCCGGGATGGGCGATCTCATAGCCACATGTACTTCTCCGTTGTCCCGTAACCGCACTTTCGGTGAGAATCTTGGGCGCGGTATGACCTTCGACGAGGTCGTCTCCGTGACCAAGCAGACCGCCGAGGGGGTCAAGTCGTGCGAGTCGGTGCTGGAGCTCGCCAGGAAACACGACGTCGAGATGCCCATCACCGAGGTGGTGGTCGGGGTCGTGCACGACGGGATGACCCCCGGCGAGGCGGCGATGCTCCTGATGTCCCGCACCCCGAAACCAGAGCGCTACGTGTGAGAGCGGGGGACGCCCGGTGAGACGAGCTCGTGAACCACAACGCGGGCCGCAGCTGTCCTCCGGCCGCCCCCCGGTCGCTCTCGGAGAGAACACCCGCGCCGTGCACCTGCCCAAGCCTCCGTCGCCCGGGCAGGAGCCCATCGGGCAGCCCGTCTGGCGGTCGGCCTCGTGGGCCTTCGACTCCTCGGGCGACCACGCCGACGTGATCGCCGAACACCGGCCGGGATACGCGTACAGCCGCATCGACAATCCGACCGTCGACGCCTTCGCCGCCGCGGTGGCCGCCCTTGAGGGGGCCGCCGCGCCGGAGGACGTCGCCGGCCAGGCCTTCTCCTCCGGGATGGCGGCGATCACCGGGACCCTGCTCACCTTCCTGGGCAACGGCTCCCACGTCGTCGCCCCGGCGCCGGTGAACGGGGCCACCCACAAGCTGCTCGCCGGCGTGTTGTCGCGTTTCGGGGTGTCGGCCGACTTCGTCGACTACGCCGACCTGCGCGGGGCGCGGGCCGCGATCCGGCCCACCACCAAGATCGTGTACGCCGAGACGCTCGCCGACCCCACCATGGCGGTGGCCGACATCCGGGGCCTCTACCAGGTCGCCCGGGAGGCGGGCGCGCTGCTGGTGGTCGACTCGACGTTCGCCACCCCGGTCGTCTGCCGCCCGCTCGAACACGGCGCCGACCTCGTCATCCACTCGGCGACCAAATACATGGGCGGCCACGACGACTGCGCCGGCGGCGTGGTGGTCGGCCGCCCCGACCTGGTCGCCAAGGTCCGCCAGACCCGCATCGACACCGGCTCGGCGCTCTCGCCCGACGAGGCCTTCCTGCTGCGCCGGGGCCTGGAGACCCTGCCGCTGCGGGTCCGCCGCATGTGCTCGACCGCCATGGTCTTCGCGGCGTCGCTGGCCAGGCATCCGCACGTCCGGCGGGTCGACTACCCGGGCCTGCCCACCCATCCGGGCCACCAGACCGCCCGGCACCTGTTCGACTCCGGCCCCGAGGGCACCCGGTTCGGCGCGGTCGTCACCCTCATCCCCCACGGCGGGTTCGAGGCCGGGGTGGCGCTGACCGACCGGCTCCGCACCGCCGCCATCGCGCCCTCGATGGGCGGCACCCACACCAAGGCCGTCCATCTGGCCTCGGTGGCGCGCTCCGACGAGGCCCCGCCGGGGGGCGACGCCGGGGCCGTGCGGTTCGCCATCGGGCTCGAAGACGCCGAGGACCTGATCGCCGACGTCACCCAGGCGCTCGACGCATTGGGCTCTTTGCCCCGAGCTCGGACCTGACGAGGCGTTTTTCCACCTCGACAGGATAGATTCGGACCTCATGAACCGGATTCGAGTCGCCGTCGTCTTCGGCGGGCGCAACTCCGAGCACGCGGTGTCGCTGATGGGTGCCGGGAGCGTCCTGTCGGTGATCGACCGTGAGCGATATGAGGTCGTGCCGATCGGCATCGCACCGGACGGCCGCTGGGTCATCGCGGCCGACACCCAGAGCTTCACGATCGAGGACGGCGCCCTGCCGGTCGTCGACACCAGCGGATCGGCGCTGGCCATCCCACCCGGCGACGGCTCCCTGGTCGCCCTCGACCCGGGCGACGTCCCGCGCTCGCTCGGCGCGGTCGACGTGGTCTTCCCGGTCATGCACGGCCCCTTCGCGGAGGACGGCACCATCCAGGGCCTGCTGGAGATGGCCGGGGTCCGGTACGTCGGCTCGGGGGTGCTCGCGAGTGCCGTTGGTATGGACAAGGCGTACATGAAGGCCGTCCTGAATTCGGCCGGGCTGCCGGTCGGGCCGTACGTCGTGGTGGCCGACCGGACCTGGCGGACCGACCGCCACCGGGTGCTCAAGGAGGTCGAGGAGCTCGGCTGGCCGGTCTTCGTGAAGCCCGCGCGGGCCGGGTCGTCGCAGGGCATCTCCAAGGCCGCGACGCCCGAGGAACTGGAGACCGCGATCGAGTTCGCCCGCGAGCACGACCCGAAGGTCCTGGTCGAGGCCGCCATTCCCGGCCGCGAGATCGAGTGTGCCGTGCTGCAGGGCCTCGGCGACGAGCCGCCGGCCGCGAGTGTGCCCGGCGAGGTGCTGGTCATGGGCGGGCAGGAGTTCTTCGACTTCGAGGCCAAGTACTACCCCGACCAGATGGCCCTGCGGGTCCCCGCCGACCTCCCAGAAGAGGTGGCCGAGGAGATCAGGGCCATGGCGGTGCGCGCGTACGAGGCCCTGGGCTGCGAGGGGTTGTCGCGGGTGGACTTCTTCTACACGCCCGACGGCCGGCTGATCCTCAACGAGATCAACACGATGCCCGGGTTCACGTCGCTCTCGGTGGCGCCCCAGCTCTGGGCGGCGACCGGGCTGCCCTATCCGGAGCTCGTCGACCGGCTGATCCGGCTGGCCCTGCAGCGCCCGCTGGGCCTGCGCTAGGGGATCGTGGCCTTGATCGGTTCGGCGAGGTCGACCAGGACGCTGCCAGGCTGATGGTTCGCCGAGATCGTCACCTCGACGTAGGCCTCGCGGTTGACCGAGGTGAACAGGGTCGGACGCGCGGGATCGGCGAACCAGCCGACCCCGTTGACGTCGCTCACCTCGGCCGTCGGCTCCATCGCGGCCGGGCGGGCCACGCCGCAGCGCAGCGCGATCTCCCCGGCCCCCCACACGGCCGTGTAGGGGGACACCGGATCGGTCTCGGTGCGGGCCAGGCCCTCGATGGTGGCGGGCAGTTTCGCGGCCAGGGCCTGGCAGGCGGTCGCGGCGGCCCCTTCGGGGGCCGGTGGGTCGAGGCGCACCGTCTGGGCGCACCCCGCCGCCGCCAGCACCGCCACGATCAACCAGCCACGCTTCATATGTGGACGATAGGGCAGGTCAGCGTGCGGGTGATGCCCTTGACGGACTGGATCTGGGCGACCACCAGCTTGCCGAGCTCGTCGACGTTGTTGGCCTCGGCCCGGACGATCACGTCGTAGGGGCCGGTCACGTCTTCGGCTTGGGTGACCCCTGGGATCTTCGCGATGGTCTCGGCCACCGCCGCGGCCTTGCCGACCTCGGTCTGGATAAGGATGTAGGCCTGCACCATCAGGTCCTCCCGGGATTGATCACCACCGAAAGGTCAAGGTACCCCGAACACCAGGAGGTGTGACATCACAGTCGGAGAACTCGGCGAATTCGGTGTTGTTAGCCGGATATCGGGGCGTCTGCCCCAAGGCGCGACAGTCCTCCTCGGCCCAGGCGACGACGCGGCGATCCTGCGCGCTCCGGACGGCAGGGTCGTCGTCACGACGGACATGCTTCTTGAGGGTAGACACTTCCGCCGCGATTGGTCCAGCCCATACGAAGTAGGTCGAAAAGCGGCAGCACAGAATCTTTCCGACATTTCGGCCATGGGGGCGGTGGGGACGGGGCTTTTCGTGGGCCTCGGCATACCCGCCGACCTGCCCGTGGCCTGGCTCGACGCGTTGATCGACGGGCTCCGCGACGAGTGCGCCCTCGTGGGGGCGAGCCTGGCCGGAGGAGACGTGACACGCTCGGCCTCCGTGGTGCTGGGCGTGACCGCCCTGGGGGATCTCCAGGGCCGCTCCGCCGTGTTGCGGTCGGGGGCCCGGCCGGGTGACGTCGTGGCCGTGACGGGCTCTCTGGGGCGTTCTGAGGCCGGTTTGCGACTGCTTCTGGCGGGATTGTCAGGTTTTGACGATCTGGTGGCGGCGCATCGGCGGCCCAGACCGCCCTACCCGGAAGGGCCACGCGCCGCCGCGCTGGGCGCCACGGCGATGCTCGACGTCAGCGACGGGCTCCTGCAAGACCTCGGGCACATCTGCGCGGCCAGCGGCGTGGCGATCGTGCTCGATCCCGTCGAGGTGCCCGGCGATCTCGCGGCGGCCGCCAAGGCCCTCGGGGCCGATCCCGTCGACTGGATCCTCGCCGGAGGAGAGGACCACGCGCTCGCCGCGACCTTCCCATCAGGTGTTGTCCTGCCTTCGGAGTGGCGGATTGTAGGAAATGTGGCCGAAGGGGATGGAGTACAGGCCGGAGGGCGCGAGAATGTCCCGGGGGGCTGGGACCACTTCCGAGGATGACGGGAACTTTGTGACAGCGGCAGCGTGACCTGTTAAGAAGGTTGGCGGGTGCAGATCAGGAAGGACCAGGAATGGGGCGCCACCGGGCCGGACGGACGGCCACGACCCCGGGCAAGAAAACCAAACCGAAGGTTGACGAGACCGGCGCCCCCGTAACGGGCCCGGTTCCACCTGCACCGATCCCGAACCCGGGCGATCCCCAGCCGACCGGCCCCCTCGCCGCCCCGGTCCAGGCCCCGGCCGACCCTCAGGGCGACCTCTCCACCGGGCCGTTCACCGGGCCGTTCACCGGGCCGTTCACCGGGCCGACGCAGCGGATCGCACCGCCGTCGACGGGCGCTTTCGCGGCCCCCGTCCAGGCGCCCGGCAGGCCGATGCCCGACCCGCCGCCCCCCGGCGCGGCCCCGCCTCCCGGCGGCCCGCCTTCGACGGGCGCCTTCGTGGCTCAGGGCGGCCTCACGGCCGACCCCACGACCGGCCCGTTCACGGGCCCGGTCGCCGGCGGTCTCATCGCCGATTCCCAGGCAGGTCCCGGGCCGACGGGCCCCTTCACGGGCCCCGCTTCCGGCCGTCCGTTCCCAGGTCCTTCGACAGGTCCGGTCGGGGTGCCTTCGGTTGATCCTTCGACGGGTCCGTTCACCGGGCCGGTTGGCATGCCTTCGGGTGGTCCTTCGACGGGGCCGTTCACGGGTCCGGTCGGGGTGCCTTCGGGTGGTCCTTCGACGGGTCCGTTCACAGGCCCAGTCGGGGTGCCTTCCGGCGGTCCCTCGCCAGGTCCGTTCACCGGGCCGATCGGCATGCCTTCGGGTGGTCCCTCGACCGGACCGTTCACCGGGCCGGTCGGGCCGCCCTTCGGTGACGATCCTCTGGGTGCTCCGAGCCGGGCGTCCGGGGCCGACGATCCGGCCACCGGGCCGATCACGGCCCCCGTCCGGGCGGCTCTCGGGACGGCCGCGGGCTCAGCCGACGCGGCGGCCGGGCAGCAGCAGGCGCAGGGGACGGCGCAACTGACCTACCGGTGGCCCGACGACGACGAGGCCGCCACCGGGGAGATGCCCGAGGCCACCACCGAGGCGCCGCTGCCCGGCGGGCCGAGGCCGGGTCGCCGGCGGCGGAACCGGGAGGCGGTGCCGATCGCGCGGTCGCGGCGGATGGCGGTGATCTCCGGGGTGGCCGTGGCCGCGGCGGTGTGTCTCACGCTGCTGGGCATTCGGCTGGCGTCCGGCGGAACCGAGCTGGTCGTGGTGCCCACGCCCAGCGAGACCGCGCCGCCGTCGCCGTCGCCGACGCCCAGGAAGGCCTCGCCGAGCCCGACGCCCAAGGCGTCCGAGTCGGCGCAGGCGACCTCGCGGCCGCATCCGCAGCCGGTGGTCACCAAGCCGAAGCCGAGCCCGAAGCCCAAGCCCACCACGCCCACGCCCGAACCGCCTCCCGTCGAGGTCGACCTCGACACCGGGCCGACGCAGAACCAGCCGGGGTTCGGGTTCTAGCCGGGAAGGCAACTGATTGGATGTCAGCATGACCCCACCGCGTGTGCTGACGATCGCGGGCTCGGATTCCGGCGGGGGCGCCGGGATCCAGGCCGACCTGAAGACGATGCTGGCCAACGGTGTCCACGGCATGAGCGTGATAGCCGCGGTGACCGCGCAGAACTCCCTGGGCGTGCAGGGCTACTGGGAGTTGCCGCCCGAGGCGGTCAGGGCCCAGCTCGACTCGGTGCTGAGCGACATCGGCGTCGACGCCGTGAAGACCGGCATGCTGGCCTCGCCGATCCTGGTCCAGACCGTCGCCGAGGTGCTCGCGGGGGTCGACGCGCCGATCGTGGTCGACCCGGTCGGCGTGTCGAAACACGGCGATCCGCTGCTCGAACCGGCGGCGGTCGACGTCGTCAAGACCCGGTTGCTGCCGCTGGCCACCGTCGTGACGCCCAACCTGTGGGAGGTCGAGCAGCTCACCGGCGTGAAGGTCGAGGCCGAGGAGCAGATGATGACGGCGGCCGAGGCCGTGCTCGCACTCGGGCCCGAGTGGGTGCTGATCAAGGGCGGCCATCTGCCGGGCGAGCCGGTCGACCTGCTGACCGACGGCCAGACCGAATATCGCTACAGCGCCGAACGCCACGACAACCACCACACCCACGGCACCGGCTGCACCCTGGCCTCGGCCATCGCCTCCCACCTCGCCCACGGCGAGGACGTGCCCGACGCGGTCAGGATCGCGAAAGACTACGTGACCGGCGCCATCGCCCACGGGTTCGGGCTGGGGGCGGGCATCGGCCCGGTCGACCACGCCTGGCAGTGGCGGCCCCTCGACGTCGTGCAGTGAGGGCGGGGAGAACACGAAAAGGCCCGCCTCGTGAGGCGGGCCTTTTCTGAACAGCTCTAGCGGGTGACCTTCCCGGCCTTGATGCAGGAGGTGCACACGTTCAGCCGCTTCGGCGTCCCATTGACCGTCGCGCGCACGGTCTGGATGTTGGGCTTCCAGTTACGGCGGGTTCGGCGGTGCGAGTGGGAGACGTTGTTGCCGAAGATCGGCTTCTTAGCGCAGACGTCGCAGACGGAAGCCACGGTCATCGCTCCTTCGGAGAATCAGGGAGCCCGGGTCGTATCGGGCAGAAAGGCCAGGCCGAACGGCTGGCCATATGAGGATAGCCGATGTCGGCCAATGCATGTTAAACGAAGGGATCACCCATGCTGGACGTCCTCGATCCTCCCGCGGTGCGGGAGTGGGCCAGGCGGTCGGCGCAGGCGCTCGGCGCGGCCCGCGCCCAGATCGACGCGCTGAACGTCTATCCGGTCCCCGACGGCGACACCGGCACCAACCTCCACCTGACGCTCCTCGCGGCGGCCGACGCCCTCGACGCGCTGCCCGACACCGCCGATCACGACGCGACCTGGCGGGCGCTCGCCCACGGCGCCCTCCTCGGGGCCCGGGGGAACTCGGGGGTGATCGTCAGCCAGGCGCTGCGCGGGCTGGCCGAGGTCCTCCGCACGGCCGAGGGCCGCGCCGCCGACCTGCGGACCGGCCTGGTCAGGGCGGCCGAACTCGCCACGGCGGCGGTGTCGCGGCCGGTCGAGGGCACCGTGCTGAGCGTGCTGGCCACGGCCGCCGCGGCGGTCCGCGACCTGCCCGGCGACCTCGCGGCGATCGCGGCGAAGGCCGCCGAGGAGGCCCGCGGGGCGCTCGCGCGCACCACCGCCCAGCTCGACGTGCTGGCCAGGAACGGGGTCGTCGACGCGGGCGCGGCCGGGCTGGTGATCATCCTCGAAACGCTCGTGGACGTCGTCACGGGCGTGCACGGCCGCCACGAGGTGCCCGCGCCGGCCCGGCCGGTGATCCGCGAGGACGAGCAGGACGCCCACGGCTACGAGGTCATGTACCTCCTGGACGCCCCCTCGGTCGGCCGGCTGCGGGAGGAGCTCGACGCGTTGGGCGACTCGCTGGTGATCGTGGGCGGCGACGGGCTCTGGAACGTGCACGTCCACGTCGCCGACGCCGGGGCCGCGATCGAGGCCGGGCTGGCGGCCGGGCGGCCGCACCGGATCAGGGTCACCTACCTCGGCGGGCGGGCCCACGTCACGGGCGGGCGCGGGGTCGTCGCGGTGGCCGCCGGAGACGGGCTCGCGGCCCTCTTCCGCGACTCGGGGGCCGTGGTGGTCACCCGGGAACCGGGGTCGTCGCCGCCGCTGGCGGCGGTGCTCGCGGCGATCAGGGCGGCCGGGTCGGAGGTCGCGGTGCTGCCCAACGACGCCGCGGTGCGGTCGGTCGCCACCGCGGCGGCGGAGATCGCCCGCGAGGAGGGCACGGTGGTCGGCGTGCTGCCGACGCTCGCCTCGGTGCAGGGGCTGGCGGCGCTCGCGGTGCACGATCCGGCCCGGCGGTTCGACGACGACGTGCTGGCCATGGCCGAGGCCGCCGCCCACACCCGGCACGGGCACGTCTGGGTGGCCAACCGGGAGGCGATGACGTCGGCGGGGGTGTGCCGGCCCGGCGACGTCCTGGGCGTGGTCGACGGGGACGTCGCGCTCATCGGGGCCGGGCTGCGGGAGGTGACCGAGGACGTCGTGCGGCGGCTGGTGTCGGCCTCCAGCGAGCTGGTGACCCTGGTGACCGGAGGTGAGACGGGGGAGGGGCTGGCGAAGGCCGTACGGGACCTGCTGGCCGTCGAGCGGCCCGACGTCGAGGTGGTGGTCTACGCGGGCGGGCAGGGCGGCTACCCGCTGCTCATCGGTGTCGAGTGATTTCTGTCGGCCGGGCGCGGTAGAACTGGGTGTCGTGACCAGGTTCGACGAGCCGTTGAAGCGGGTGGTCGGCGCCAAGACCGCCGCGCCGCTCGAAAGCGCCCTCGGCGTCGCCACCGTCGGCGAGCTGCTGCGCCACTATCCGCGCCGCTACGCCGAGCGGGGTGAGCTCACCTCGATCGCCTCGCTGGAGCACGACGAGATCGCCACCGTGCGGGGGCGCGTGTCGGCGGTGCAGCGGCGGCCGATGAAGAACCGCCAGGGCACTTGGCTCGACGTCGAGGTCACCGACGGCAAAGACCGCATCCACCTGGCCTTCTTCGGCAAGGGCGCGTTCGTGGCCGAGCAGCGGCTGCTGCCGGGCACCGAGGCGACGTTCTCCGGCAAGGTCAACGTCTTCGTCTCCCCGAAGGGCGCCAAACGCCGGTCGCTCACCCATCCCGACTACGTCACCGACGACGAGGAGACCAGCGAGGAGTTCGCCACCGCGCCCGTGCCGATCTACCCGTCGGCGCAGAACCTGGCGAGCTGGAAGATCGGGCGCGCGGTCCGGCTGATCCTCGACACCCTGTCCCTCGACGACCCGCTCCCGGCTCCGATGCGCGAGCGCCACGGGCTGATCGGCCTGGCCGAGGCGCTGACGCTGATCCACCGCCCGCGCGACCAGGGCGACATCGCCCGCGCGAAGAAGCGGCTCAAGTTCGACGAGGCGTTCAACCTCCAGGCCGTCCTGGTCCGCCGCCGCATGGCCGCCGACGCCCTGCCCGCCCAGCCCAGGCCCGGCAGCGCCGACGGCCTGCTGGCCGGCTTCGACGGGCGGCTGCCGTTCCAGCTCACCGAGGGGCAGCGGGCGGTGGGCGACGAGATCGCCGCCGATCTCGGGCGCGACCATCCGATGCACCGCCTGCTCCAGGGCGAGGTGGGCGCCGGCAAGACCGTGGTGGCCCTGCGCGCGATGTTGCAGGTCGCCGACTCGGGCGGCCAGGCGGCCCTGCTGGCCCCGACCGAGGTGCTGGCCCAGCAGCACCACCGCTCGATCACCGCCATGCTCGGAGACCTCGCCGGCGGCGGCATGTTCGGCGGCACGTCGGTGGCCCTGCTGACGGGCTCGATGGGCGCCGCCGCGCGGCGGCAGAACCTCCTCGACGCCGCCTCCGGGGCCGCCGGGATCGTCGTCGGCACCCACGCGCTGCTACAGGACAAGGTCCAGTTCGCCGACCTGGGGCTGGTCGTGGTCGACGAGCAACACCGCTTCGGCGTCGAGCAGCGCGACGCACTGCGGGAGAAGTCGGCGTCCGGGCGTCCCCACGTGCTGGTGATGACGGCGACCCCGATCCCCCGCACGGTCGCCATGACGGTGTTCGGCGACCTGGAGGTCTCGACCCTCTCCCAGCTCCCCTCGGGCCGCGCGCCGATCACCACCCACGTGGTGCCCGCCGCCGAGAAGCCCCACTACCTGGAGCGCACGTGGGAACGGGTGCGCGAGGAGGTCGGGCTCGGGCGGCAGGCCTACATCGTGTGCCCGCGCATCGGCGACCTGGAGGGCGACGAGGGCGACCTGACGAAAGACGCCGACGAGCGCCGCCCGCCGCTGGCGGTCCTCGACGTCGCCGAGATGCTGGCCTCCGGCCCGCTGGCGGGCCTGCGGGTCGAGGTGCTCCACGGCAAGCTGCCGCCCGAGGAGAAAGACGCGATCATGCGCGCCTTCACCCGGGGCGAGATCGACGTGCTGGTGGCCACCACGGTCATCGAGGTCGGCGTCGACGTGCCGAACTCCTCGGTGATGATCATCATGGACGCCGACCGCTTCGGCGTCTCCCAGCTCCACCAGTTGCGCGGCCGGGTCGGGCGTGGCGGCCTGCCGGGCCTGTGCCTGCTGGTCAGCGAGACCATGCCCGGCACCCCGGCCCGCGAGCGGCTCGACGCGGTGGCGAGCACGCTCGACGGCTTCGAGTTGTCACGCGTCGACCTCGAACAGCGCCGGGAGGGCGACGTGCTCGGCGCGGCCCAGTCGGGGCGCAAGTCGTCGCTGCGCATGCTCCAGCTCCTCCGCGACGAAGACGTCATCGCCGAGGCCCGCGAAGAGGCGCAGAACCTGCTGGCCCGCGACCCGGAACTGGCCGATCATCCGGCGCTGAAGGCCGAACTCGACGCCCTGGCGGCGGGGGAGCGCGCGGAGTACCTGGAGAAGACCTAGGGTTCCCGCCGCGGATGTGCGCCGAGGACGCAGGTGACCCCTCTCGCCGCGTCGGCGCTTGGACCACCACCGGCGAACCCTCGATCCGGCACGGCTGGGTGGCGGCCGGCTGGGTGGGCGTGTCGTTCGGTGGCGTCGGCGGCTCGGTGGGGAGGCGTGGCGGCGCCGGTTCTGGCGTGTCGTTCGGCTGCGCTGGCGGCGTGGCGGTGCGGTGCGGGAGCGGGGGGTTGGCGCCGGTTACGGGTGAGTCGCGGGGGCGGTGGGCGGGGCCGGGCAGGCGGGAGCCGTAACGGAAAGAGTTGCGAAACGGCGGAGATCTGGGAGCGATCCGTGCAGAGGGCTGCCGGGCTTGGGGCCCTGGGTCATAGAAATGACCCAGGGCCCAGCCATGGGACGGCCTCCCCCCGAATGCCGTCCCCGGCTGGGCCCACCCTCGGGTCAGGTGCCGAGGGCGCCGGCGTGCGGAAGGGCTCACGATCACGCCGGCCGGCCTTCCCCTGGGTCACCTTGAAGGCCGCACGTTCATAGTGCAGGGCCGCGACCACGAACGGAACGACCCTGGCCGTTCCTTCGCCAGGCATTACCGAGCTTTTCCATTCCGGCTCTCCGGGACAATGGGCCGGTGACGCGTCTCATCGCCGGAACCGCCGGTGGCAGGCGGATCGAGGTCCCGCCCGGCAGGGGAACCCGGCCCACCAGCGACCGCGCCCGTGAGGGCATCTTCTCGACCGTCGGGTCGCTCGTCGGCGTGCCGGAGCGGGTGGCCGACCTCTACGCCGGGTCGGGCGCCATCGGGCTGGAGTCGCTGAGCCGGGGGTCCGGCCACGCGCTGCTGGTCGAGTCGGACGCCAAGGCTCTGCGAACGATCAGGGCCAACGTCGCCGCCCTGAACCTTCCCGGGGCCGTGGTGCGCGCCGAGAAGGTCGAGCGGCTCGTCGCGCGCCCCTGCGAGGGCGAGCCCTACGACTTCGTCTTCGCCGACCCGCCCTATGCCGTCTCCGACGACGTGGTCCACAGGGTGCTGGTCCAGTTGCTGGAGAACGGCTGGCTCGCCGACGGGGCCCTGGTGGCGGTCGAACGCGAGACCAGAGGGAATGATCTGCGGTGGCCCCCCGGCTTCGAGGAGGCCAGGGCGCGTCGTTACGGTGAAGCGACCGTTTGGTACGGTCACGCCAACCGGGCCGAGTAGGGGGTTGTTGTGCGCAGAGTCGTCTGCCCCGGATCGTTCGATCCCGTGACGAACGGCCATCTCGACATCATTGGCCGAACGTCGCGTCTGTACGACGAGGTCGTCGTCGCGGTGTTGATCAACATCGAGAAGACGAGCCTGTTCACCGTCGAGGAGCGCATCGACATGCTCCAGGCGGTGACCAAGGAATACGGCAACGTCCGCGTGGAGAAGTTCCACGGCCTCCTGGTCGACTTCGCCCGCCAGCAGGGCATCCCGACGATCGTCAAGGGCCTGCGCGCGGTCAGCGACTTCGACTACGAGTTGCAGATGGCCCAGCTCAACTACCGCATGTCGGGGGTCGAGACGCTGTTCATGTCGACCAACCCCGAATACTCCTTCCTGTCCTCCAGCCGGCTGAAGGAGATCGCCCGCTACGGCGGCGACGTGTCGGGCCTGGTGCCCGACCTCGTGCTGAAGCTGCTGGTGGAACGCGTGCGCGGCTGAGCCCCCCGGCGGGCTGGTATTCTTGCGTTTCGGCCTTGCACGACGGCGGTGATTCGCCATGCCTAAGAGACCAGGATGAAAGTGCACACCCTCGACCCTCGCGCTCCATGGGTAATCTCGACCCATGACCTCGGGCGCCGCCCGGGGTCGATGCGCACGATGAAGCCCGTTCTCCCGGCTCCGGCGGATGTCGCGGTCGGCTTGATCGGCGTCCCCAAAGACGCCGACGTCGAGCTGGATCTCCGGCTCGAAGCAGTGATGGAGGGCGTGCTCGTCACGGGCACGGCGCTGGCTCCTCTCACGGGAGAGTGCTCGCGCTGCCTGGAACCCCTGACCTCGGATGTCGAGGTCGACTTCCAGGAGCTCTTCTTCTACACGGCGGAAGACGCCGGAGAGGACGACCAGATCCTCGACGGCGAGCTACTGGATCTTGAGCCGACATTCCGTGACGCGGTGGTGCTCGCGCTGCCGCTGAGCCCGGTCTGCAGCGACGACTGCGCCGGTCTCTGCGCGGAGTGCGGGGTCAGGCTGGCCGAGGCCGGTCCCGACCACCGTCACGAGACGCTCGATCCCCGCTGGGCATCACTGCGGGGCCTGGTTTCCAACAACGACGAAGACGATCAGGAGGCCTGACGTGGCCGTTCCCAAGAGGAAGATGTCGCGGGCCAACACGCGCGCCCGCAGGTCCCAGTGGAAGACCAGTGCGGTCGCGCTCGTGAGCTGCCCCCAGTGCCGCTCCCCCAAGCGCCCCCACATGGCCTGTGGCGAGTGCGGCACCTACAACCGCCGCCAGGTCATCGAGCCCAACGCCTGACCGCCCCGGCGGCTCAGGTGACCGCCGGCCGGGATCGTCAAACGACCCCGGTCGGCGTTATTTTGCTCCACAGACGCGTCAAAAGGCGCGGCTCCACTGCGTGCGGCGGCGGTCGTGCCCGCGGTCGTGGTGGACGCCGGGTTCAACCCGGCGTCCACCACGCCTTCGGGGCTTCGCCAGAAGTTCACTCCTGCCACCGTGCCGGCGGTCCGCCATGCACGAGGAGGAAAACTTCATGATCGGTAAGCCCGTCGCCGTCGAGGCCGTCCGCGACGAGCTGGAGGGCGTCCTCCAGGTCCGGCTCGACACCGCGATCCTGGAACGCGCCCTGACCCACCGCTCCTACGCGTACGAGAACGGCGGGCTGCCCACCAACGAGCGCCTGGAGTTCCTGGGCGACTCGGTGCTGGGCCTCGTGGTCACCGACACGCTCTACCGCGACCACCCCGACCTGCCCGAGGGCCAGCTCGCGAAGCTGCGGGCGGCCGTGGTCAACATGCGCGCCCTGGCCGACGTCGCCCGGTCGCTCGGCATGGGCCGCTACCTGCGGCTGGGCCGGGGCGAGGAGGGCACGGGCGGGCGCGACAAGTCGTCGATCCTGGCCGACACCCTGGAGGCCCTGATCGGCACCGTGTACGTCGACAAGGGCCTCGACGAGGCGTTCCGGGTCGTCCACACGCTGTTCGACCCGCTGATCAAGCGGTCGGCGTCGCTGGGCGCCGGGCTCGACTGGAAGACCTCCCTGCAGGAGCTGACCGCCTCCGAGGTGCTCGGGGTGCCCGAATACCACGTCGAGGAGTCGGGGCCCGACCACGCCAAGTCGTTCGTGGCGACCGTCCGTGTCGGCGGACAGGACTACGGCACCGGCGCCGGGCGGTCGAAGAAGGAGGCCGAGCAGCAGGCCGCCGAGGCCGCCTGGACGGCCATCCGCGCCATGCGCGACGCCCGCGAGGCCGCCGCCGCCGCCGCTGCGGCGGGCCCGGTGGCCTGATGCCGGAACTGCCGGAGGTCGAGGTCGTCCGGCGCGGCCTCGACGTCTGGGTGTCGGGCCGGACGATCGAGTCGGCCGAGGTGCTCCACACGCGGGCGGTCCGCCGGCACGAGGGCGTGTTGTCCGACCAGCTCAAGGGCCGCCGCGTCGAGTCGGCCGACCGGCGCGGCAAGTACCTGTGGCTCCCGCTCGACGACGGGGCCGCGCTGATGGCCCATCTGGGCATGAGCGGCCAGGTGCTGATGGTCCCGAAGGGGTCGCCCGACGAGAAGCACCTCCGGGTCCGGGTGACCTTCGCCGACGACGGCCCCGAGCTGCGCTTCGTCGACCAGCGGACGTTCGGCCACCTCATGATCGCCCCGCTGACGGCGAGCGGGGGGCGTACCGTCCCGCTGCCGATCGCACACATCGCTCCCGACCCGTTTGAGGACGCCTTCGACGAGGACGCCTTTACGGCAGCTCTGAAAAAGCGAAAAACCGGTATAAAGCGGGCGCTTCTTGACCAGAGTTTGATCAGCGGCGTGGGAAACATCTACGCCGACGAGGCCCTCTGGCGGGCGAAACTCCACTGGGCCCGCGCCACCGAGACCCTGACCAAGCCGAAGATCTCCGAACTCCTTGCCGCCGCCCGTGCCGTCATGACCGAAGCGCTCGGCCAGGGGGGTACATCGTTCGACAGCCTGTATGTGAACGTGAACGGCGAGTCGGGCTATTTCGACCGGTCACTCAACGTGTACGGCCGCCGAGACGAACCCTGCCCGAGATGCGGCACGCCGATCCGGAGAGACGCCTTCATGAACCGCAGCAGCTACTCCTGCCCCACCTGCCAGCCGCGCCCGAGGAACGGGCGATGGTGAGGCTCACCGCGTGGGTGCGCGGACGGGTGCAGGGCGTGGGTTTCCGCTGGTGGACGCGGGCGCGGGCGCTGGAGCTCGGGCTCACCGGCTGGGCGCTCAACCTGGCCGACGGCCGGGTCGAGGTGGTGGCGGAGGGCCCCAGGGAGGCCTGTGAGCGCCTCCTGGAGCGACTGAGAGGCTCTGACGCGCCCGGACATGTCTTAGGAGTGTCTGAGCGCTGGACGGACGTCAAGGGCGGTTTGGTGGGGTTCTTGGAGCGATAGCTCTTCCCTTAAACCGCCCAAATGAGGTATATTTACATGTCGACAGTGTCCAACGGCTGATCCTTACGAGGCGTTCAACTTGACCGACTTCGCAGCCGGTGCGACTCTTGGACAAGAACCACGCGCACCCCTCCCGCGGCTTGAAGTGCGCGAACCAGTCTGGTCACTCAGCGTGGAGGACCCTTAACCATGGCTAAGGCTCTACTCGGCCACGTCGGCGGTCCTGATCCTCGAATGGTCTCGGAAATGCGTCGCCTCCAGCAGCGCATCCGTGATCTGGAGGCAGAACTCACCCGACTCCAGGAGCAGAACGAGGCCCTTGCGGCGCAAACTCGTGACGACGACCTGGTCCGGCTGCAGGATCGCGAGCCGGCTCTCACCTGAGAGACCGGGTTTTCACGAAATCAATTGCAAGGGGCGCCTCGTAGGGGCGTCCCTCGTCATTTCGGTTCCCTGACCGCTCATCCGGGAAGCAGGCGATAGTCTTCCCCGGTACTGTCGGCGCAGGGAGGGACTCTTGAGGTGTACCTGAAGACCCTCACCCTGCGCGGCTTCAAGTCGTTCGCGTCCGCGACGAAGCTGCAGTTCGAGCCCGGCATCACCTGTGTCGTCGGGCCCAACGGGTCGGGCAAGTCCAACGTCGTCGACGCCCTGGCCTGGGTGATGGGCGAGCACAGCGCCAAGTCGCTGCGCGGCGGCAAGATGGAAGACGTCATCTTCGCGGGCACCTCCTCGCGCCCCCCGCTCGGCCGCGCCGAGGTCACGCTGACCATCGACAACACCGACGGCGCGCTGCCCATCGAATACTCCGAGGTGACGATCAGCCGCCTCATGTTCCGGTCGGGCCAGAGCGAATACGCCATCAACGGCGACACCTGCCGCCTGCTCGACATCCAGGAGCTCCTGTCCGACTCCGGCATCGGCCGGGAGATGCACGTCATCGTCGGCCAGGGCCAGCTCGACCAGGTGCTGCACGCCGGTCCCGAGGAACGCCGGGCGTTCATCGAGGAGGCCGCGGGCGTCCTCAAGCACCGCAAGCGCAAGGAGAAGGCGCTCCGCAAGCTCGACGCGATGCAGGCCAACCTCACCCGCGTCCAAGACCTCGCGACCGAGCTCCGGCGTCAGCTCAAGCCGCTGGGCCGCCAGGCCGAGATCGCCCGCAAGGCCGCCGTCATCCAGGCCGACCTGCGCGACGCCCGCCTGCGGCTGCTGGCCGACGACGTGGTCTCCCTGCGCGACACGCTGGAGCGCGAGGCGGCCGACGAGGCGGCCGTACAGGCTCGGCGTTCGCAGGTCGAGCAGGGGCTCAACGAGAACCAGGAGCGCGAGGCCGCGCTGGAGGCCGCCGCGGCCGAGGCCCAGCCCCGGCTGACCGTCGCCCAGGAGACCTTCTACGCACTGTCGGCCCTGCGGGAGCGGCTGCGCTCGGTCGAGAACCTGGCCGCCGAACGGGAGCGCCACGCGACCGACGCGGCGGCGATCGAGCGGCGGGGGCGCGACCCCGAGGAGTTCGAGCGCGAGGCCGCCGAGATCCGCGAGAAGGAACGGGTGCTCCAGGAGGCGCTCGACGAGGCCCAGATGCGCCTCGAAGCGGCCGTCGACGCCCGTGGCGAGGCCGAAGAGGCGCTGGCCGGGGAGGAGCGGCGGTTGTCGATCGCCGCCCGTGTCGCCGCCGACCGCCGTGAGGCCCTCGCGCGGTTGCGCGGGCAGGCCGAGTCGGCCCGGGGGCGGGTGCGGGCCGCCGACGACGAGATCGGCCGGCTGGAGGCCGCCGTCCGGCAGGCCAGGGAACGCGCCGCCCAGGCACAGGGCGACCTGGAGGCCCAGGCGGTCGCCGAACCCGCCACCGACCCCGAGGTCGCCGCCGAGCTGGCCGTCGCGGAAGAGGGCGTCGAGCTCGCCCGCGCCGAGGTCGAGGTGGCCCGGGAGGCCGCCGAAGAGGCCAAGGCCGCCGTCGACGACGCCCGCGCCGCGCTGGCGGGCCCCCGCGCGGCCCTGTCGGCCGCGTCCTCGGGGGTCTCCGCCGCCCGTACGGCCGATCAGGAGGCCCAGAAGGCCGTCACCGCGCTGGAGGCCCGGCGGGAGGCGCTCGGGCTGAGCCTGGCCGGAGGGGCCGACGGCACCGCCCTGCTGGCCGAGAGCGGCCACGCGCCGCTGGCGGCCGTGATGAGCGTGCGGGCGGGGGCCGAGACCGCCATCGCGGCGGTGCTGGGGCCGCTGGCCGAGTCGGTGACGGTGGCGTCCGTCGAGACCGCGCTCGACTCCCTGGAACTGCTCCGCGCCAAGGAGACCGGCCGGACCTCCCTGGTCATCGGGGCGGCCCCGGCCGTCACCCGGCCCTCGGGCACGTTCGAGTGGGCCGCCGACCTGGTCGAGGTCCCCACCGAGCTGCGGCCCGCTCTCGAACACCTGCTGTACGGCGTCGTCGTCGCCCCCGACCTCGACGCCGCCCGCACGATCGTCGCGGCGCGCCCCGACCTGCGGGCGGTCACCCGCGACGGCGACCTCCTCGGGGCCCACACCGCCCAGGGCGGCTCGGGCGGCGGTTCGATCCTCCAGGTCCGCGCCGCGCTCGACCAGGCGGGTTTCGACCTCGACCAGGCTCGCGCGGCGGGGGAGGAGACCGCCTTCGCCCTCGACGAGGCCCTGGAGGCCGAGGCCGCCGCCCAGGAGGCGCTCGAAGCGGCCCAGGGTGCGGTGGCCGAGGCGCAGGCCCAGCAGTCGGCGGCCCAGAACGGCGTCAACGCCGCCCGCTCCCGCCTCGACCAGGCGCAGGCGGCCCTCGACCAGGCCCGGGGCCGGCAGCGCGCCGCCGACCAGCGCCTCGCCGACGCCGCCAAGCAGCTCGCCCGCCTGGAGGCCAACGTCAAGGCGGCCCTCGACGAGGCCGAACGCCTCCAGGGCTCGGTCGCCTTCGCCGAAGAGGGCCGTGAGCTGGCCCGCGAAGAGTCCCTCACACTGGAGGAACGGCTCGCCGAGGCCGAGTTCGCCGCCGAACTGGAGTCCGAGCCCACCACCGAGGAACGCGACCGTCTGGCCGCCGCGGTCGGCGTCACCCGCCAGGCCGAGATGGAGGCCCGCCTGACGGTCCGCACCGCCGAGGAGCGGGTCCGCGGCATCGCCGGCCGGGCCGACGGCCTGATGCGCGCCGCCCAGCGCGAACGCGACGACCGCGCCAAGGCCGCCGCCCAGCGGGCCCGCCGGCGCCGCCAGGCCACCGTCGCCGCGAGCGTGGTCAGGGCCGCCCGGATCGCCCTCCACTCCCTGGAGGCCTCGATCATGCGGGCCGCCGCCGAACGCGACGAGCTCGCCGTCGCCCGGGAGGCCGTCGACGCCGAGCTGAAGACGGTCCGGATCAGGGTCCGCGAGCTCGGCTCGGAGCTCGACAAGCTGGTCAACCGGGCCCACGGCAGCGAGATGGCCCGCACCGAGCAGCGACTTCGCCTCGAACAGCTCGAAGAGCGCGCTGTGGAGGAGTACGGCGTCGAGTCCGAGGCGCTGGTCGCCGAATACGGCCCGAAGGCGCTCGTCCCGGGAGACCCTCCGGTGCCCTACGTGCGCGAGGAGCAGGAGAAGCGGGCCCGCGTCGCCGACAAGCAGATGCAGCAGCTCGGCAAGGTCAACCCGCTGGCCCTGGAGGAGTTCGCCGCCCTGGAGGAACGCCACACGTTCCTCACCTCACAACTCGAAGACCTCAAGAAGACCCGCCGCGACCTGCTCCTCGTCGTCAAAGAGGTCGACGACCGGGTCGAGCAGGTGTTCTCGGCGGCCTACGAAGACGTCCAGCGCGAGTTCGCGACCATCTTCGAGCGCGTCTTCCCGGGTGGTGAGGGCCGCCTGCTGCTGACCGACCCGACCGACATGCTGACCACCGGCGTCGAGGTCGAGGCCCGCCCGCCCGGCAAGAAGGTCAAGCGCCTGTCGCTGCTGTCGGGCGGCGAGCGCTCACTGACGGCCGTGGCGTTCCTGGTCGCCATCTTCAAGGCCCGCCCGTCGCCCTTCTACGTGATGGACGAGGTCGAGGCCGCCCTCGACGACACCAACACCCAGCGCCTGCTGACCCTCTTCGAGGAACTGCGACAGAACTCCCAGCTGATCGTCATCACCCACCAGAAACGCACCATGGAGATCGCCGACGCCCTCTACGGCGTGTCCATGCGCGGCGACGGCGTCACCCAGGTCGTCAGCCAGCGCCTACGCGAACACGCCTGACCCCTGGCTCGCCGTACCGCTCTCTGGACTGACGGAGTCGGCGGGAGCGGAGGAGGGAAGACGCCGGACAAGAGCGGCGAGCTCGCCGTGCCGGAGGCGCGGCCATAGACACAGCTCTGCGAGACTGACGTTTTGTGGATGGGTACATCGGCATCATCGCGATCATCATCGTCGTCATTCTCCTGGGCATAGGCACCACCGCCCTGCTCGTACGGCCGCGGTCGAAGACGACCCTGCCGCCGCCCCCCGCCCCGACCCCGCAGGCCCCCGCGCCGCCGGTCGAGGAGGAGGTGGTCGAGACGGTGGCGCCTCCGGCCGTTTCGGTGGAGGAGCTGGTCAAGCCGCCGGAGGTCGAGGTCCCGCCGCCGTCGGCCGGGCGGATGGTCCGGCTGCGCGCCCGGCTGGCCCGCTCGCAGACCACGCTCGGCCGGGGACTGCTCGAACTGCTGTCGCGCGACCGGCTCGACGACGACGTGTGGGACGAGATCGAGGAGACCCTGATCACGGCCGACGTCGGGGTCGCCCCGACCCGGGCCATGGTCGAAGACCTGAAGACCAAGGTGAAGGTCCTCGGCAGCCGCACGCCCACCGAGGTGCGCGCCCTGCTCCGGGCCGAACTGCTCACCCAGATCGACCCCGGCCTCGACCGGACCCTCCACACCTCCGCTCCCGGCGAGCGCCCCGCGGTCCTCCTGGTCGTCGGCGTCAACGGCACCGGCAAGACGACCACGACCGGCAAGCTGGCCCGCTCGCTGATCGGCGACGGCAAGTCGGTCGTCCTGGGCGCCGCCGACACCTTCCGCGCGGCGGCGGCCGACCAGCTCCAGACGTGGGGCGACCGTGTCGGCGCCCCCGTGGTCCGCGGGCCCGAGGCCGGCGACCCGGCGTCGGTCGCCTTCGACGCCGTGGCTCGGGGCATCGCCGACAAGGCCGACGTGGTGATCGTCGACACCGCCGGCCGCCTCCACACCAAGACCGGCCTGATGGACGAGCTCGGCAAGGTCAAGCGGGTCATCGAGAAGAAGGCCCAGGTCGACGAGGTGCTGCTGGTCCTCGACGCGACGACCGGGCAGAACGGCATGCGGCAGGCGCAGGTGTTCGGCGAGGTCGTGAACATCACGGGCATCGCGCTGACCAAGCTCGACGGCACGGCCAAGGGCGGCATCGTGATCTCGGTGCAGCGGGAGCTGGGCGTGCCGGTGAAGCTGGTCGGCCTGGGCGAGGGCCCCGACGACCTCGCGCCGTTCGACCCCGAGGTCTTCGTCGACGCCCTGCTGGGCGACGCGTAGGTCTCCGCACGTCTGACGCGGGGCGGGCGCGGCCGGGACGGCGCCGGATGCGGCGCGGGCCGGGGGCGGCGGTCGGTGCCGGGGTGGGCGGAGCCGTAACGGAATCACCCGCGGGGTAAGCGCACGCCCGTGGCGCGGTCGGCGAGGGCGAGGGCGCGGGCGGCGTAGTCGGACGGGAAGTCGACCGAGTCGCCCGTGAGGTGGAGGCGCAGGTCTTCGACCTCGGCTCCGAACCGGCCGGGGTCGAGGCCCTCGCGGGTGTCGTAGGTGAACAGGTTGAACGCGGTGACCAGGCGGCCGTCTTCGTAGTAGGCGAACCGGTCGGTGTCGACCGTCACCTCGACCAGGGCCGCCACCGTGCCGGCGGACAGCAGTGCGGTCAGGTCGCCGGGATGTTTGCTGAGGGCGCCGAAGAACACGACCGTGCCGCCTTCGGCCGGGGTGGCGTAGAGCTCCTTCTCCGGCGTGAGCCGGGCGAGCGCGTCGTCGGGGGAGAGGCCGCGCACGAAGGCGACCTCCAGCCACGTGTCGCCGGCGTCGTCGGTGGAGTCGCGGTAGAGCCACGTGTAGGTGCGGGCGCTGGCCTTCCTCATCGGGCGATCATGCCAGGTCCTACCGACGGAAGAGACTCCGGAACTCCGCCAGGGCGGGGGCGATGTCGATGCCGTTCTTCCGCAGCCACGAGTCCTTCTCGTACGTCCCCTTGTAGCGGCTGGAACTGTCGCAGATCAGCGTCACGACGCTGCCCCTGATGCCGTGGCTGCGCATCTCGCGGATGATCTCCATGGCGGCCGCCACGCTGGTGCCCGTCGAGGCGCCCACCTGGTGGTGGGTGACCTCGTTGACCCAGCGCATCGCGGCGATCGAGGTCGCGTCGGGGACCGAGGTCATGCGGTCGATGACCATCGGCAGGAACGACGGCTCCACGCGGGGGCGGCCGATGCCCTCGATCCTCGACGGCGTGCCGGGGTGGGCGGCGCCCGTCACCCACGACGGGTAGAAGGACGAGCCCTCCGGGTCGGCCACGCACAACCGGGTCGAGTGGCGGCGGTAGCGGATGTAGCGGCCGATCGTGGCGGAGGTGCCGCCGGTGCCCGCGCCGACCACGATCCAGGCCGGGACGGGGAACCGCTCCATCGCCATCTGCTCGTAGATGCTCTCGGCGATGTTGTTGTTGCCGCGCCAGTCGGTGGCGCGTTCGGCGTAGGTGAACTGGTCCATGTAGTGGCCGCCGGTCTCCAGGGCCAGGCGGGCCGACTCTTCGTAGATCTTCCCCGGGTCGTCGACCAGGTGGCACTTGCCGCCGTAGAACTCGATGATCTCCCGTTTCTCGGGAGAAGTGGTGGCTGGGATCACCGCGATGAAGGGCAGACCCAGGAGCCGGGCGAAGTACGCCTCGCTGACCGCGGTCGAACCGGAGGAGGCCTCGATGATCGTGGTGTTGGGGCCGATCCAGCCGTTGGACAGGCCGTAAAGGAAGAGGGAGCGGGCCAGCCGGTGCTTGAGTGAACCGGTCGGGTGGACCGACTCGTCTTTCAGGTAGAGGTCCACGCCCCACGAGGGCGGGAGGGGAAAGACGTGGAGATGGGTGTCGCAACTGCGGTTGGCGTCGGCCTCGACGGCGCGGATGGCGTCGTTCACCCAGGTCCGCGTCGCGGGGTCATGCCGGTCCACGTGTTTCATGTGAGCCACTGTAGTGAGTGTGGTTTGACACATTTTACGTCGGTTAGGGGGTTCGGTGTTACGATAATGAGACCTGTCCGGCTTGCGTGTGACCGATGCCACGCCCGCCGATGCGCCGCCTAACGCCCGACTTACGGGCCGGTTGAAACGATGACGACGGGATCCGCCCTACCCGCATGGATCGCCATCGGACGGGTAACGGGGGAGAGTTCAGCAGGGGGGATGACATGATCTCGATGACCGACGAGCAGCGTCAGGCCTGGTTCGAGCGCGACGTCGTGCCGGTGACCAGCCAGCTCTACGCGTCAGCCATGCGACTCACCCGCAACCCGGCCGACGCAGAAGACCTCGTGCAGGAGACCGTCACCAAGGCGTTCACGTCCTACCACCAGTTCCGCGAAGGCACCAACCTCAAGGCCTGGCTCCACCGGATCCTCACCAACAACTTCATCAACGACTACCGCAAGAAGCAGCGCTCGCCGAAGTTGTCGGCCGCCGAGGAGATCGAAGACTGGCAACTCGCCGCCGCCGAATCTCACACCTCGACGGGGCTGCGCTCGGCCGAGAACGAGGCGCTCGACTCGCTGCCCGACAACGTCGTGATGAACGCATTGCGTGCGCTGCCCGAGGAGTTCCGGGTGGCCGTCTACCTCGCCGACGTCGAGGGGTTCGCCTACAAGGAGATCGCCGACCGGATGGGGACCCCCATCGGGACCGTGATGTCCCGGTTGCACCGGGGGCGGCGTCAGCTCCGGGGCATGCTGGAGGGCTACGCCCGCGAGGAGGGCGTCGTGCGGGAGGCCATGGCCGCCTGACGCGGCGCACCCCGGCACTTGCCGAGACGCCGCCGTCAGGCGAGCGGGTCGTACTGGAACGCGCGGACCTCCTGGGCGCAGCGGCAGGAGGCCGCGATCTTCCGGGCCCACTCCAGTGCCGCCTCGCGGGAGGGCAGGTCGAGGACGGTGTATCCGCCGTTCAACTGGGCGGTCTGGGGATGGGTGCCCTCGGTCACCGTGCCGTCGGCGGCCACGAGGACGGGAGCGACGTCTTCGTCTATTCCGCCGCCGAAGACGTGGACACCCGCGTCTTTGGCCTCCTGGATGACGGCGTGGGCGTCGCGCACCACGTCGGGGAACTCCTCCTCGGTGAGGACCATGGCCGCGCTGGGGAACGAGATCATCTGGGTATAGCCTGCCGGGCGTGCGGCGATTACTCACGCCCCGGGCGTTGATTCTCTTTTCGGCCACGGTCGCGGCGACCGTGGCCGTGGTGTTCTTCCTGCGGCGTCCCCGGCCCGAGATCCCCGTGCCGGAGCCGGTGGACGACAAGCCGGCCCCCTGGCCTCCCGAGCCGGTTCTCGGGCGGCCGACCGAAGAGGATTTCGCGCGGATGCGGGGCGAGTACGTGCCGCCGAGACCCCGTAGACCGCTGTCGCGCTGGGTGGTCGCGGGGATCGTGCTCGCCGTCGTGGCCGGGCTCGGGCAGTTGCTCGTGTACGCCGTCTTCGACGAGCCCCGGGTGCCGTCGCCGGGCCTCCACTACGAGTGCCCGCCCCACGAGTGCTCATGGACGTACGACGACTACCAGGTGGTCGGCGGCTTCCTCGAAGGGGAGCCCTAGGCCATCGCCATGTGCAGGCGGACGCGTGACTCCCGTCCCGTCGTCTGGACCTCCATCAGGTCGCAGAGCTGGCGGCTGATCCACAGGCCGTAGCCGCGCGGCGACTCCTGCTCCGGCGGGATGTAGCCGGGGAACTCGACCTCGATCCCGCCCCCGTCGGGGTTGGTGATCTCGCAGACCAGGTCGGTGCCGGCCGTCCAGATGGTCACCGTGCCGTGCCCGGCTCCGTGTTCGACCGCGTTGGCGGCGATCTCCGCCGCGGCCAGGACCAGCGAGCCGGCCGCGTCGTCGCTCAGGCCGGCCTCGGTGGCGGTGGTGCGGACGAACGACCGCATGTCGCGTACGGTCGGCAGGTCGAACTCCATCACCCGGGCGCTCTCCGGCGGGGCCGGGAAGGGCGGCGGGTCCCAGTTCATGCGCTGCGGCGGGACGTACCCTCGGCTGCGGTGCTCCCCGGCCATGTCGAGGTAGCGGGGGTGGGTGCGCAGGGCGTCGTCGGCGGGGCGCCGGTAGACGCACAGCGCCGCGCCCTTCAGGGAGGCGCAGACGATGTTGACGATCGCCTCCACCCTGGCCCATTCGGCCGCGTCGCGGGGCGTGCGCCACGTGGGCTCCCCGACGAACAACGACGGGCCGCCCCGGCGCGCGTAGTCGAAGTATTCGGCCAGGACGCGGGCCGGATGGCCGTACCAGTCCTGGCTTCTGACGGAGCGGATGCGGGAGGTGTCGGCGCCCAGATGAGCGCGGATCAGGTCGAGGTTCTCCTCCGGCGCAACGAACAGGATGCGGTCGCCCCGACGCAACCCGTCGATGAGGGCCGGCAGCACCAGCCGGAGGTATTCCTCACTCGTCCCATATGGCACAGCAAGGTGCGTGAAGGCCACCGCACCGCGACTTCCCCGTTCGGCCTGCACGGGGATGAACGTAACAAGCGTCTTGCGTCGCGACAATGCGTCAGGAAGCGACAATAAACCGAATACAGCAGGAACTTCCCGGGACGCACAACCTTGCGGTTAATACGCCTGCGTGATGACGGGATGGAGTCCCATGATTACTCCATGCCGCCGCTACGTGATGTCCCAAATTTGGGTACATCCACCAATGTGCGCGTCTCGTCCTGGAGGTTGCCCCGGTGAGTGAGTCTCGCGCAGCTATACAAAAACTGCATTCGGACTTGATCGAACTCGGCGTGAACGGCGCCTACGAGCTGGGCGACGACGCTACGCTCTGTGTGTGGATCGGCCTGGTGGTCGTCTATCGCGATGGCTGTTTCCGCTGGTGGGAAGGCGCCTCCCGATGTCGGCACCCGGGAGACGATCCACGCGGGTGCGCCGTCCGGGTGGCCCGGCGGCACGCCGGGTTGATCAAGGAAGTGCCACCCTGGTGGGAGGACCAGAACGAGGTCCTGCGGGGGGAAGCCGTGGACGACCATCCATAACCCCCTACGACGTCTGGGGGGACGAAATATGCGGGGATTTCTGCGGCTGCTGGCGGTCACCGTCTGTGTCATGGTGAACACGCCACCGGTACACGCGGAGACCCCCGACCCCGATCTGCTGAACCGCAAGCTGACGCTCGCGCAGCCCGACTTCCCCCGGGTGCCGTTCCCGCCGATCAGGCGGGTCGACTGCGCCAAGGCCAAGTGCGTCGCGCTGACCTTCGACGACGGGCCCGGCGCCGAGACCGGCAAGGTGCTCAACCACCTGGCCCGCCACCAGGCCAAGGCGACCTTCTACGTGCTCGGCGAGCTGGTCACGCCCGAGTCGGCGCCGGTGCTGAAGCGCATGGTCGCCGAGGGCCACGAGCTGGGCAACCACTCGTGGGACCACGCCATGCTCTCGGGCCTGTCGCGAGACGGCGTCGACCGGCAACTGGCCCGCACCCAGCAGGTCGTCCGCAAGATCACCGGAGTGCGCATGCGCACCATGCGCCCGCCCTACGGCGCGACCAGCAAGATGGTCGCGGAGGTCAGCAGGGTCCACGGGCTGGCCCAGATCATCTGGAGCGTCGACACCCAGGACTGGCTGGTCCGCAAGCCCGACCGCATTGTCCGGCGGGCGGCCTCGGCCAAGCCCGGCGAGGTGATCCTGCTGCACGACATCCACGAGTCGACCGTCCGGTCGGTGCCGCGCCTGCTCGACGCGCTCGACAAGAAGGGGTTCGTGTACGTCACCGTCAGCGAGCTCTTCGGCGAGATGACCCCGGGCAAGAAGTACTTCGACAACCGGGCCAAATAAAGTGGGCCAATGGCATTCACCGGGTTCCCCGACGAGGCGCTGCTGTTCTACGAAGGGCTGATCGCCGACAACGGCAAGGCCTACTGGACCGCCAACAAGCACCTCTACGACAGCGCCGTCAAAGCCCCCATGCAGGAGCTGATGGCCGAGCTGGCGGACGAGTTCGGCGAGCCCCACGTGTTCCGCCCCTACCGTGACGTCCGGTTCTCCAAGGACAAGACGCCCTACAAAGACCACCAGGGCGCCTACGTGGCCAAGCTCGACGGCGTCGGCTACTACGTCCAGGTCGACGCAGAGGGTCTCTACGTGGCCGGCGGCTGGTGGGCGTCGGGGGAGATGACCCGCCGTTTCCGCGAGGCCGTCGACCACGACGACCACGGCTCCGAGCTGGAGAAGATCGTGGCCGGGCTGCCCGGCCGGTTCGTGGTCGAGGGTGACCGAGTGAAGACGCGCCCCCGTGGCGTCTCCCTCGACCACCCCCGGATCGAACTGATGAAGCACCGGACTCTCTACGCGGGTCACCGCTTCGAGCCCGACCCCTGGTTCCACACCGCCGAGGTGACCCAGCGGGTGCGCGCCGCGTGGCGCGAGCTCACCCCGCTGGTCGACTGGCTGCGAGTACGGCTGAGCTAGCCGATCACGATGACGAGTAGGGCGATCAACGCCCAGGCGCCCAAGAGCGCCGCGTAGGTTCCCCCGCTGACGATTCTCATGTTCCGAGGATCCCGCCGGCGTCTTGTGACTGACTTGCAGTTCAATCAGCGAAGGACGCCACAGACCACCCGTCCGCCCGCGTCGCCGGTGCGCAGGGTGGCGGCGTCGGCCGCGCCGTAGCGCTCGGGGAGGTGGGCGAGGTTGTCGGGCAGCGCGTGGACGACGAACGCGGCCCCGTCGGCGTCGGTCAGCCTGCCGACCTTGAACCGGTCGGTGATGAACGACGCGGCGGCCACGCCGTCGTCTCCGGCCAGCAGCGGCGGCAGGTCGCCCGCGTGGTCGCCGTGGTTCTTCGGCGCGACCGGCAGCGGCAGCACCGTCGTGTCGGGCTCCGCGGCGGCCCTGGCGACGTCGAGGTGGCCGCCGGCGGTGAAGAACGGCGTCACCTGGCCGGTCGCCGGGTCGACCGCCTTGGGGTCGCAGACGCCAGTGGTGTGAACATGGAACCCGTGGAAGCCCGGAGCCAGCCCTCTGACCTGGACCCCCACCCGTACTTTGGTGACGCCTCTGCGCTGCACCACGACGGTGCCCACGCGGGTGCCGGCGGCGTCGTGGAGCGCGATGGAGCGGCCCCGGCTCCAGGGCCCGGCCTCGGCGACCGTCGTGGCCCCGATGACGCCGACACCCGTGAGCAGCGCTCCGGCGAGCGCGAGATGAATCTTGCCCGGCATGCGAGCCTCCCCCTCAAATCACAACTCTGCGTGACTAGGCAAGCACAGAGGGTGGAGGCTCGCACGGAGAAAGGCCGAAGCGATCTCGTTATCTAGTTGGCGCGCTTGGCCCGCGCGGCGGTCCGGCCCCGGGTGGAGGCGTCGAGCACGACCTTGCGGATGCGCACCGTCTCGGGGGTGATCTCGACGCACTCGTCGTCGCGGATGAACTCCAGCGCCTGCTCCAGCGAGAGCTGGCGCGGCGGGATCAGCGTCTCGGTGACGTCGGCGGTCGAGGACCGCATGTTGGTGAGCTTCTTCTCCTTGGTGATGTTGACGTCCATGTCGTCGCTGCGCGAGTTCTCGCCGACGATCATGCCTTCGTACACCTCGGTGCCGGGGCCGACGAACAGCACGCCGCGCTCCTGGAGGTTGGTCATCGCGAACGCGGTGACCGGGCCGGAGCGGTCGGCGACCAGGGAGCCGTTGTTGCGGGTGCGCAGCTCGCCGAACCACGGCTCGTAGGCCTCGAAGACGTGGTGGACGAGCCCGGTGCCGCGGGTCTCGGTGAGGAACTCGGTGCGGAAGCCGATCAGGCCGCGGGCCGGGACGATGAACTCCATCCGGATCCAGCCCGTGCCGTGGTTGGTCATGTGCTCCATGCGGCCCTTGCGGACGGCCAGGAGCTGGGTGATCGCGCCCAGGTATTCCTCGGGGCAGTCGACGGTGAGGCGCTCGACGGGCTCGTGGCGCTTGCCGTCGATCTCCTTGGTGACGACCTGGGGCTTGCCGACGGTCAGCTCGTAGCCCTCGCGGCGCATCTGCTCGACCAGGATGGCCAGCGCGAGCTCGCCGCGGCCCTGGACCTCCCACGAGTCGGGCCGCTCGGTCGGCAGGATCCGCAGCGACACGTTGCCGACCAGCTCCTTGTCGAGCCGGTCCTTCACCATGCGGGCGGTGACCTTGCTGCCCTTGACCCGGCCGACCAGCGGCGAGGTGTTGGTGCCGATGGTCATCGAGATCGCCGGCTCGTCGACCGTGATCAGCGGCAGCGGGCGCGGGTCTTCGGGGTCGGCGAGGGTCTCGCCGATCATGATGTCGGGGATGCCGGCGATGGCGATGATGTCGCCGGGGCCCGCCGAGTCGGCCGGCTTGCGCTCCAGCGCGTCGGTCATCAGCAGTTCGGTGATCTTCACCCGCTGGATCGAGCCGTCGGTGCGGCACCAGGCCACCTGCTGGCCCTTCTTGATCTCACCCTGGTGGATCCGGCACAACGCGATGCGGCCCAGGTAGCTGGACGCGTCGAGGTTGGTGACGTGGGCCTGGAGCGGGGCCACCGGGTCGTAGACCGGGGCCGGGATCGTCTTGAAGATCGTCTCGAACAGGGGCTCGAGGTTCTCCTCGTCGGGCATGCCGCCGTCGGCCGGGCGGTTCAGCGAGGCCCGGCCGGCCTTGGCCGACGCGTAGACGATCGGGAAGTCGATCTGCTCCTCCGTGGCGTCGAGGTCCATGAAGAGCTCGTAGACCTCGTCGACGACCTCGGCGATGCGGGCGTCGGGGCGGTCGACCTTGTTGATGCACAGGATGACCGGCATCTTGGCCGACAGGGCCTTGCGGAGCACGAACCGGGTCTGGGGCAGCGGGCCCTCGGAGGCGTCGACGAGCAGGACCACACCGTCGACCATCGACAGGCCGCGCTCGACCTCGCCGCCGAAGTCGGCGTGGCCGGGCGTGTCGATGATGTTGAGGGTGACACCGCCGTGCTTCACGGCGGTGTTCTTCGCGAGGATGGTGATGCCCTTCTCGCGCTCGAGGTCGTTGGAGTCCATGACGCGGTCGTCGACGTCCTGATTGGCGCGGAACGCCCCGGACTGCCACAGCATGGCGTCGACGAGCGTCGTCTTGCCATGGTCGACGTGCGCGATGATCGCGAGGTTCCGCAGGTCGTCGCGGCTGTTCATAGGCATAGTTGAGTCTCGCTCTGGTCGTCGGGGCGGTGCCGCGTCTCGCTCCCGATCGGGAGACGCGTTCGGCCGCGCAATGGCGCGACCTTCCCATTTTAGTTGATCGCCATTACCGCTCCGAGCCTGCCGCCCGCAAGAGGGCGACAATTCACAGCGTCGTAATGTTGCCCCCATGATCTATGGGGCCATGTTGCGCACTCCTGACGGTGTCCGGATCGACGCGGCGCACCTGCCCGGCGACGGCGATCTCGGGATCGTGCTGGCCCACGGCTTCACCGGAACCTGGCGTTCCCCGGCCAACCGGCGCATCGCCGCCGCGTTCGCCCGCCACGCCGGGGTGATCGCGTTCGACTTCCGGGGGCACGGCCGTTCGTCCGGGCTGAGCACGGTCGGCGACCTGGAGGTCCTCGACCTCGATTCGGCGGTACGCCACGCGCGCGCCCACTACGCCAGGGTGGCGACCGTCGGCTTCTCGATGGGGGCCGCCGTGGCGGTCCGGCACGCCGCGCTCAACCGGGGCGTCGACGCGGTCGTCTCGGTGAGCGGCCCGGCGCGCTGGTACTACCGGGGCACCCGCCCGATGCGCACGGTCCACTGGGCGATCGAACGCAGATCGGGCCGGCTGGCCGCCCGGCTGGCCAAACGCACCCGGATAAAGGTCGGCACCTGGGACCCGATCCCGCTCGCGCCCTACGAGGCGGTGCCGCTCGTCACGCCGGCGCCGCTGCTGATCGTCCACGGCGACGACGACACGTTCTTCCCGCTGGAGCACGCCGAGCAGCTCTACGCGTGCGCGAACGAGCCGAAGGAGCTCTGGGTCGAGCCCGGTTTCGGGCACGCGGAGAACGCCGCGAGCGCCCATCTGATCCGGCGCATCGAAGAATGGATTTTCGCGCGAACCAAATCGGCGCAGGCGTCGTCTACATGAACGTGCGGGAGGGGCCCAGCGTCGCGGGGGCGTGTTGGGCACCCTCCCGGTGATCCCGGAGGCTCAGCCCAGCCGCGCGATGCTCTTGTACTCCAGGTAGCCCGCCAGCCCCTCCGGCCCGAGTTCGCGGCCGATGCCGCTGGCCTTGAAGCCGCCGAACGGGTTGCCGCTCTCCAGCGGGTTCATCATGTTGACGCCGTAGGTGCCGGTGCGGACCTGGCGGGCGATGTCCATCCCGTGGTCGGCGTCGGCGGTCCACACGCTGCCCGACAGGCCGTAGTCGCTGTCGTTGGCGATGCGCACGGCGTCGGCCTCGTCGTCGTAGGGGATCACCGTCAGGACCGGGCCGAAGATCTCCTCGCGGGCGATCCGCATGTCGTTGGTGGCGTCGGCGAAGACCGTGGGGGCGACGTACCAGCCGCGGTCGAACGGGCGGTCGAGGCCGCCGACGACGGCCTTCGCGCCCTCCTCCAGACCGATGCGGATGTAGCCCTCCACCCGTTCCTGCTGGCGCTTGGCGACCATCGGGCCGATGCCGGTGGCCGGGTCGGCCGGGTCGCCGACCTGCTGCCCGGCGGCCATCTCGGCGACCGCCTGCACGACCTCGTCGTAGCGGCCGCGGCTGGCCAGGATCCGGGTCTGCGCCACGCAGGCCTGGCCGCTGTTGAGGAGGGCGGCGATCGAGAACATGCCCATCGCCGAGGGCAGGTCGCAGTCGTCGAGGATGATCGCGGCCGACTTGCCGCCGAGTTCGAGGCTGACCCGCTTGAGCTGCTCGCCGCAGATCGAGGCGATGCGCCGCCCGGCGGCCGTCGAGCCGGTGAAGGCGACCTTGTCGATCCCGGGGTGGGAGACCAGGTGCTCGCCCGCCTCGCGCCCGGCCGCGACGATGTTGACCACACCCGGCGGGAGCCCCGCCTCGCGGATCACCTCGGCCAGGACGTAGCCGTCGAGCGGGGTCTCCGGCGCGGGCTTCACCACGACCGTGCAGCCCGCGAGCAGGGCGGGGGCCAGCTTGGTCATGATGACGAACTGCGGGACGTTCCACGGCACCACGGCCGCCACCACGCCCACCGGCTCCCGGCGGACGGTGACCGCGCCGAACATGCCCGGCCGCTCCTCCTCCACCTGGAAGGTCTTGCCGAGTTCGGCGTACCACTGGAGCACCCCGGTCGGCGGGCCGACCTGGCCGAAGTGGGAGAAGGTGATGGGCGAGCCCATCTCCAGGGTGATCAGGTCGGCGAGCTCGGCGGCGCGGGCCGCGTAGAGCCCGGCCAGGCGGCCCAGCGCCTCGGCCCGCTCGGCCATCGTCAGGCGCGGCCACGGGCCGTGGTCGAAGGCCTGCCGCGCGGCGGCGACGGCCCGGTCGAGGTCGGCCGGGGTGCCTTCGGGGACCCTGCCGACGATCTCCTCCGTATGGGGGGAGACCACGTCGATCGTGCCGGTGCCCGCCGGGGGAACCCAGTCGCCGCCGATGAAGAGCGTCTCGTGCCGGATCATGGAATGCACCTCCGTAAGGTCTGCCGCACCCGACCGAATCATGTTCTGTGAGGCCTTGGCAAGGATGGGACAGTCCTCGCGCATCATCTCGTCCCATACAAAATGGACGAATCTTCGCCAAAGGCGCATGGGTTCCCTGGTTCGGGTGGCGACCACCAAGATCGCCTCCTATAGTTTCGGTCCGACTGGGAGGGGAGGGACACATGCGGCGGGCACTCGTGGCTCTCCTCGTCTCCGGTCTCCTGCTCTCCCTCTGCGTGTCGCCCTCGGCCGCCGAACCCGACCGGCAGGCCCGGCTGAACAAGCTGACCAAGCAGGCCGCCGACCTCCAGAAGGCCTACCGGGGCGAGATCGCCACCCTCGACGACACCCGCAAGGCCGCCCAGCGGGCCGACGCGCGGGTCAAGAAGCTGCGGCGCGACCTCGGCGCGGCCGAACGCCGGGCGATCCAGTTCGCGCAGACCTCCTACATGGGCGGCGGCCTCGACACCGTCAGCATCTTCTCGATGTCGTCCGACCCCGGGAACGCGGCCACCCTCACCTACCTGTCGAGCGAGAAGATCGAGCGGCTCGGCAACGTCCAGCGCCTCATCGACCGGCAGAAACAGGCCGCCAAAGAGGCCGACCAGAAGGTCGACCAGCTCGAAAAGGACATCAAGGAGCTGAAGGCCAAGCAGCGCGACGTCGAGAAGCTGCTGGCCAAGTTCGGCTTCCAGACCCCCGACGCGGGCAGCGGCCTGACCGCCCGCATGGTCAGCATCCGCAATGCGATCATGGCCCAGTTCCCGATGCCCTACGGCGTGGGGTGCCTGCGTCCCGGCGACTTCGGCGAACACGGCAAGGGCCGGGCCTGCGACTTCATGATGTCCGGCGGCGGCAGCATGGCCGCCGGCGCGAACAAGGCCCGCGGCGACGCCCTGCTCCAGTGGTGCCTCACCAACGGCCGTGCCCTCGGCATCATGTACGTCATCTGGCAGCAGAAGTACTACGACATCCGCACCGGCGCCCCCGGCAAGATGATGGCCAACCGCGGCGGCGCGACCGCCAACCACTACGACCACGTCCACGTGTCGGTGCTCTGACGGTCCGGGGTCAGGCGCCCCGGGCGATCCGCTCCCGGTACCACCGGTACGACGCCTTCGGGGTGCGCTCGCCCGTCTCGAAGTCGACGTGGACCAGCCCGAAGCGCTGGTGGTAGCCCTCGGCCCACTCGAAGTTGTCGAGCAGCGACCAGACGAAGTAGCCCCGCACGTCGGCGTCGGACCGGAGCGCCGCGTCGATGTGCCCGTCGAGGTAGGCGACGCGGTCGTGGTCGTCGATCCCCTCGTAGGAGCAGCCGTTCTCGGTGACGTAGAGGGGCACCCGGTAGCGCTCGTGCAGGCCGGTGAGGAGCTCGCGCAGGCCGTCGGGGACGACGGGCCAGCCGAACGCGGTGGCAGGGTAGCCCTCGACGCCCGCGTCGGTGAAGGGGAGTTCGGGCGACCGCGGGGCCGAGACGCGGGTGGGGTTGTAGTAGTTGACCCCCAGGCCGTCGATCGGACGGCCGATGATCGCCAGGTCGCCGTCGCGGAGGCCGGGCATCGTGTCCAGGCCGAAGGCACGCAGGTCCGGATATTCGCCGAGGAACACCGGGTCGTTGAACATCCGGTTGTGCAGGGCGTCGTAGGCGCGGGCCGCCGCGACGTCCTCGGGGGAGTCCGAGGCGGGCCACACGGGGGTCAGGTTGTTGGTGATCAACACCGTCGGGGCCCCGGCCGCGCGCAGCGCGTCGACGGCCAGGCCGTGGCCGAGGAGCTGGTGGTGGGCGGCCGGCAGGGCGTCCAGGAAGAGCGCCTGCCCGGGGGCGTGGACGCCGAGGGCGTGGCCGTAGACGGTGTGCACGAACGGCTCGTTCAGGGTGATCCACAGGCCGACCCGGTCGGCGAGCCGCCCGGCCACCAGGGAGGCGTAGTCGGCGAACCGGTGGGCGGTGTCCCGGTCGAGCCAGCCGGGGAGGGCCGCCGGGAGGTCCCAGTGGAACAGCGTGAGCGCGGGGGTGATCCCGGCCGCCAGCAGGGCGTCGACCAGCCGCTCGTAGTGGTCGAGGCCCTTCGGGTTCGCCGGGCCGGTCCCGTCGGGCTGGACGCGGGTCCAGGACACCGAGAAGCGGTAGGCGTTCACCCCGAGATCGGCCAGCAGCGCCACGTCGTCGGCCCAGCGGCGGTAGCTGTCGCACGCCACCTCGGCCGTGTGGCCGTCGCGGATCGGCCCGAAGGAGTCCCAGATCGAGGGCCCGCGGCCGTCGTCCGAGAGCGCCCCTTCGATCTGGAAGGCGGCCGTGGCCGCGCCCCACAGGAACATCAGCGGTCCCCCCTAGAACACGAGTGCGACTCAGGTTAACTCGTTGGCAATCGAATCGGGAGAAAATGGGGCCATGACAAAAACCGCCACCGGCACCCTGCGCCGCAAACCCGCCCAGCGCAGGAGCGCCGAGAGGGTGGAGCGCATGCTCGACGAGTGCGCCCGGCTGCTCGACGAGGTGGGTTACGAGGGCCTGACCACCAAAGAGGTCGCCCGCAGGGCCGAGGTCCCCATCGGCACCTTCTACCAGTTCTTCCCCGACAAGCAGGGGCTGGTCCGCGCGCTGGCCTACCGCAACCTGGAGGCCTACCTCGCCCGGATCAGCGCCACCCTGGCGCACACCACGATCAACGACTGGACCGAGGCCACCGACCTCGTGATCGACGAGTTCGTGTGGATGAAGCGGTCGACGCCCGGCTTCAGCGTCTTCGACTTCGGCCTCACGCTGGCCGCGCCGGGCACCTCCCGGATGCTCGACGAGGCGCTCGAAGACAACCTCGTCGTCGCCGACCGGCTGCGCGGGCTGCTGATCGACCTCATCGGGGTGCCCGCCGGAGAGGTCCAGGCGCGCGCGTTCGTGGTGGCCGTCGAGGCCGCCGACGCCGTGCTCAAGCTCGCCTTCCGGGCCTGCCCCGACGGCGACCCCGACCTGATCGCCGAGTGCAAGAGGCTGGTCCGCCGCTACCTGTCCGACCACCTCGGCTAGCTTGACCTGGAGCCGACTCCAGGTGTGATGATGCCGTGCATGGCCGTTTACACACCAGGACAGGTCGTCGAGGAGACGGGGTTCAGCCTCGACACGCTCAGGTACTACGAACGGATCGGGCTCCTCGGCAACGTCGGCCGCAACTCGGCCGGTCAGCGCAGGTTCACCGACGGCGACGTGGGCTGGCTCGGCATGATCCGCTGCCTGCGCGACACGGGCATGCCGATCGCCGAGATGTTGCGCTTCGCCGAGCTGACCCGCGCGGGCGACCACACCATCCCCGAGCGCATCCGCCTGCTGGAGGCGCACGACCGCCAGGTCGAGGAGCAGGTCGCCGACCTGCGCCACAAGCAGGGCGCGATCCAGCGCAAGATCGACTACTACAAGGACCACGTGATCGTCCCCGAAGCGATCTAGTTCCCCGCTTTACCCACCGCGAGCCCCCTCTTTCCGGTCCGGCTGTTAGACCGGACTCTGGAGGAGGGGGCTACATGGCGGGTCCGCGCGCCGGGCGCATGAACGTGCCGCTGCGCGGGGTCGCGGCGGTGTCCGGGCTGATGTTGTTCGCACTGCTCGGCAACGTCACCTACATCCAGGCGTTCCGGTACGACGACCTGACCGCCGACCCGCGCAACAACCGGACCATGATCCTGCGGTTCGACGAACCCCGGGGCGAGGTGCGGCTGCGCGACGGCACCGTGGTCGCGGCCAGCGAACGTGTCAGCGACCAGCGGTTCGGCTACCGCCGCGTCTACCCCCACGGCCCCGTCTACGCCGCCGCCACCGGCTACGCCTCCCTCTACCGGACGACCGGCATCGAGGGCGCCGAAGACGCCTCCCTGACCGGCGAGGATCCGCGGGTACGGGTCCGCGCGCTCCTCAAGGACATCGACCGCGGCGCCACCGTGACGCTGACGCTCGACTCCCGCGCCCAGCAGGCCGCCTACGACGGCCTGGCCGCCACGGGCAGGCACGGCGCCGTGGTCGCCCTCGACCCCCGCACGGGCGCGATCCTCGCCATGGTCTCGCTGCCCTCCTACGACCCCAACCGGCTCGCGACCTTCTCGGCGGAGGAGCTGGCGGCGTACGACCGCGAACTGCAACGGGACCCCGCGCGGCCGCTGCTGAACCGCGCGATCGGGGAGAACTACCCGCCCGGCTCGACCTTCAAGGTGATCACCGCGGCGGCGGCCCTCGCGTCGGGCGACTACGACCCCGAGACCGAGGTGCGGGCCCCCGCCCGGATGAAGCTGCCCGGCACCCAGACGTGGTTGCGCAACTCCGGCGGCGCGGAGTGCGGCGACGGCACCCCCGCGCTCCTGGACGCCTTCGTGATGTCGTGCAACACCGCCTTCGCCGACCTCGGCCTCGAACTCGGCGAGGAGGAGCTGGGCCGCTGGGCGGCCGCCTTCGGCTTCGGCGACGCGGGCCTGAAGGTCCCGCTGGCCGTCGCCGCCAGCGTCTACCCGACCGGTCTCGACCGCGCCCAGACCGCGATGAGCGCCATCGGCCAGTACGACGACCGCGCCACCCCCCTGAGCATCGCGATGATCTCGGCGGCGGTGGCCAACGGGGGCAGCCTGATGCGCCCCTACCTGGTCGACGAGGTGCGCCTGCGCGACGGCACGATCGTGCGCTCGACCGACCCCGCCGAATACCGCGACGCGATGCCGGCGGCCGTGGCCGACCGGCTGACCGAGATGATGGTCGCCGTCACCGGCCCCGGCGGCACCGGCACCGCCGCCGCGATCCCGGGCGTGAAGGTCGCGGCCAAGACCGGCACCGCCGAGAACGAGGGCTCCGATCACGCGATCTTCACCGCCTTCGCCCCCGCCGACGACCCGGTGGTGGCCGTCGGCGTCCTGGTCGAACACGGCGGCTTCGGCGGCCGGGTGGCCGCCCCCATCGCCCGGGCGGTCATTCGCGCCCTGCTCTAGCCCTGCTCTAGCTCTGGTAGGCGCTGGCCTGGAGGCCGTAGAGGTCGGCGTAGATGCCCTGGCGGTCGATCAGTTCGTCGTGGGTGCCCTCCTCGACGACCAGGCCGTGGTCGAGGACGTAGACGCGGTCGGCGTAGCGGACGCTGGCCAGGCGGTGGGTGATGAGCAGGACGGTGCGCCCGTCGGCGTGGGCGCGGATGCGTTCGAACAGGGCGTGCTCGGCCCGCGCGTCGAGGGCCGCCGTCGGTTCGTCGCAGATGAGCAGCGGGGCGTCGCGGTAGAAGCCCCGCGCCACCGCGATGCGCTGCCACTGGCCGCCCGACAACTCCTGGCCGTCCTTGAAGCGGCGGTCCAGGAGGGTGCGGTAGCCGTGGGGGAGTTCGTCGATGACCTCGTCGGCCCCGGCGACCCCGGCCGCCCGGATCACCGCGTCCTCGCTCTTCTGCAGGCCCATGGTGATGTTGTGACGGGCCGACAGGGGCCAGCGGGTGTGGTCTTGGGCGATGACCGCGATGCGGCCGCGCAACTCGTGGGCGTCGACCGTGGCCAGGTCGGTGTCGTCCCAGCACACGCGGCCCGACTGGGGCTCGTAGAGACCGGCCAGGATCTTGGCGAGGGTGGTCTTGCCGGAGCCGTTCTCGCCGACCAGGGCGACCACCTCGCCGTGGTCGAGATGGACCGACACGCCCTTGAGGGCCGGGGTGTCCTTGCCGGGATAGGCGAACACCAGGTTCTCGGCGGTGATGCGGCCGAAGCGGCGGGGCGGCGTCTCCGTGCCCGCCATGCCCGGCGTCGACTCCCCGGCGGTGCAGAAGTCGAGGAAGTCGGTGAAGTAGAGGCCGTTCTCGTAGAGCCGGTTGACGCTGTAGAGGAGGTTCTGCAGGGCGCCCTGGCCCGTGCGGACCGCCAGCACCGCCGTGCCCGCGATCGCGAGCTCGACCTGGCCGCCCGCCAGCAGCAGGCCGAGGGCCACGAACACCAGAGCGGTGCCGACGCCGCCGAGCGCCTGGCCGATGATCCCGGCCGTGGCCTGGCGGCGGGCCAGGTCGACCAGCACGTCCTGCTGGGTGCGGGCCACCATGTCGTAGACGCGGAGCAGGAAGCCGCGCATCGTGAACGAGCGCACCTCGGCGGCGGTGTTCCGGTCGGCCAGCAGTTCGCTGACGATCCACTTGCGGCGGTAGACCGGCAGCAGCGACAACATCGTCGTGTAGCGCATGCGGGCCGACCGGACCGTGGCCCACGCGTCGGGCAGCACGGCCAGCAGGAGCAGCGGAAGCAGGACCGGGTGCAGCACCCCGAGGACGCCGCCCGCCGCGACCAGGCCGATCGCGGCGGTCAGCACGTCGACGGCGGAGCCGACCACCTCGTCGGAGGAGTTGACGCCGCTGGTGCGGGCCCGCTGGAGCGTGTCGTGGAACTCGGGGTCGTCGAACCTGATCAGGTCGACCCGGGAGGTCAGCCCGTAGAGGCGCTTCTCGGCGATGCGCAGGACCTGCGGCTGGAGCCGCGACTGCGCCAGTCCCGCGCCCGCCTGCACCAGGGCGCGGGTGACCGCGGCGGCGCCGACGACCAGCAGGGCGGGCAGCGCGTCGCGCACCCGCTCGGGAGTGGGCCCGGCCGCGAACAGCGCCTCCAGCACGCCCGCGGTGGCCAGCAGCCCGAACGCGGTGAAGACCCCGCCCAGCACGTTGAGCGCGATCGTGGCGGCGGTGTCGCGGGGGCTGGCCTCCCAGGCCATGCGGCACCCCTGGACGATGAGGGCGGGCAGCCGCCGGGCGACGGTCAGGAACCCGATGTTGCTCATCAGGTCGTCGTGGGCGTGCCAGTCGTTGGTGGTCAGATCGGAGAAATCCGGAAGGTCATCGCTTTCTGATGGGTCGTCCCTGTCGACGGGGGTGACGGTCATGCTCGTCAGTGTGCGGCCGCCCACCGACAAAGCGGCACCAAGGATGTCGTGGGCCAAACCGGAATGCGATCTGGGCACGTTCCGGAATTGATGCGACACTTCCTGTGACGATCCACCCCCCGCAGCTCACGCATAGGCGACTTCCGAGGGCCGATGACCACTGAGATCTCCCACTCGATCGCCGTCGAGGGCAACCTCCCCCTGGAACCCAACGCGTTCGTGGGACGCGAGCCCGACGTCGAGGAACTCCTCCAGCTGATGACGGCCACCCGGGTCGTCACCCTCTGTGGCGTGGGCGGGATCGGGAAGAGCCGCCTCGGCCTGCGGGTCGCCGCCGAGCTCGCCCGCGACCTGCCCGACGGCGCGTGGCTGGTGGAGTTCCCCGAGGGCACCCGGCCCAAGGAGACCATCCGCCGGGTCGCGTCGGTGCTGGGCGTCGAGGGGGAGCCGGGGCGCGACCTCGGCCTGGCCGTCGCCGAGGTGTTCGCGGGGCGCAAGGCGGTGATCGTGCTCGACAACTGCGAGACGGTGGTCGAGGAGTGCGCGCTGCTCACCCGGCGGCTGGCCGAGCACTGCCCGGAGGTGCGGGTGCTGGCCACCAGCCGCGAGCCGTTGCGGGTGCCGGGCGAGACGGTCTGGCGGGTGCCGCCGCTGGCGCTGCCGCCCGACCACAACGCGGGCGCGGCCGTCGTCGGCGGCTACGAGGCGGTCCGCCTGTTCCAGGATCGGGCGGCCTCGGTCCGGCCCGGGTTCACGCTGACCGACGAGAACGCGCCCGACGTGTCGCGGTTGTGCCACGCGCTCGACGGCATGCCGCTGGCGCTCGAACTGGCCGCCGGGATGACCCGGGTGTTGTCGATCCCGCAGATCGTGGCCCGGCTCGGCGACCGGTTCCGGCTGCTGTCGGCCGGCGACCGCACCGCGCCGCCCCGGCAGCGCACCCTGCGGGCGACCGTCGACTGGAGCTACGGCCTGCTGACCGAGCCCGAGCGGGTGCTGCTGCGCCGGGCCACGGTGTTCCGGTCCGGCTGGACGCTCCCCATGGCCGAACTCGTGTGCGCGGGCGGCCCGGTCGAGGGGCCCGAGGTGCTGGGCCACCTGACCGCCCTGGTCGACAAGTCCCTTGTCGTGGTCGACGGCGAACTCGCCGGCGAGGCCCGCTACCGCCTGCTCGACACCATCCGCCAGTACGCCGCCGAGCAGCTCGACGGCCCCGACGAAGAGGCGACCCGGCGGCGGCACCGCGACTTCTTCGTCACGTTCGCCCGCGACTGGGAGATCGCGGTCGACGCGGGGTCGTGGCCGGCCGTGCACCGGCGTACCGAACGGCTCGAAAGGTTGCAGAGCGACCTGCGGGCGGCGGTCGATTGGTCGCTCACCACCGGAGACGCGGCGCCGATGCTCCAGGCCTTGCTCGGGCTGCGGTGGATGTTGCTCGGCAGCGGCCGGTTCCAGGCCGAGCTGATCCGGTGGGCCGACCGGCTGGTGGAGCTCGCGCTGCCCGAGATCGACCCGGCCACCCACGGCCGCGCGCTGGCGTTCACCGCCAACCTGCTGTCGAACACCGCCGACTTCGCCGGGGCCAGGGAGCGGGCGCGGCAGGCCCTCCACCTGTGCCGGCAGGCCGGTGACCGGCTCGGCGAGGGGCAGGCGCTGCTCGTGCTCGCCATCAGCGACGGGTCGGAACCGGCCGAGCACCGGCTGGAGGAGTCCATCTCGATCGCCCGCGCCATCGGCGAACGGGTGCTGGAGGCCGAGGGCCACGGCACCCGCGCGTTCCTCGCGCTGGCGCAGGGGCGGCTGCGGGAGGCCCAGCGGTCGGCCGAACGGCTGGTGGTGCTGGCCACCGAGCTCGACAACCACCTGGCGCTGGTCATCGGCCTGTCGGGGCTGGGCCAGACCGCCCGCCGCCGCGGCGACCTGCCGGCCGCCCGCCGCCACTTCACCCGGGCGCTGCGCATCGTGCGCACCTTCGACGCCCGCCAGTGGCTCATCTCGTGCCTGGCCGGGCTGGGGTCGGTGGCGCTCGACGCGGGCGACCTGCCCGAGGCCCGCCGCCGCCTGGGCGAGGCGCTGCGGCTCGGCCGCGACGCCGGGCTGCGCATGCAGTCGGCCCGCCGCCTGGAGACCTTCGCCGCGCTCTACCTCAGGCAGGGCGACCCGCGCCGGGCCGTGCTGCTGGCCGCCGCCTCCGCCGGGCTGCGCACCGGGCGGCCGGGGGCCCGCGTCGAGAACGTGCTGGCGCCCGCCCGCGACGCCCTGGGCGAGCCCGTCGTGGCGGCGTTGTGGGCCGAAGGGCTCCTCCTGCCGTTCGACGCGGCCGTCACGCTCGCGCTGGAGGAGTCGGCCGGCAGCCCGCCGCCCGTCGTCGCGCCCGTCGCGGTCGTCCCGCAGAGCACGCTGACCGCCCGCGAACGCGAGATCGCCGAGCTGGTCGCCCGGGGCCTCAGCAACCGGGCCATCGCCGACGAACTGGTCATCAGCCAGGCCACCGTGGCCCGCCACGTCGCCAACATCCTGGCCAAACTCGGTTTCACCTCACGCACCCAGGTCGCCACCTGGGTCGTCGAGCACGGTGTGTAGCCGCCGGGCGGCGTCTCGTCTACACACCCACGTGCGCACATTCGCCGATGTGAGGGCCAGCCCCGCCGACCTACGGTGAATCCGTGGTCGGGTGCGGCGACTCCGTGGCCGTCCCCAGGCCCGCGAGGGCGGATGCCTGCCGAAGCCGGACGTCAGGGGGGGCATCTGGAAACGGCCGCGTGTCCGTCACGCCGGTCGAGGTCACCTCGGAGGGGTGGAGACCGAGACCGGGGGCACGTGGCCCGCGGGCCCGGGTCGCGCAGGACCCGGGCCCGTCCACGCGCGCCCGGTTACACATCCCGCTACACACATATGCGGATTCCGGCGCGGGAGCCCGGCCCGTACGGTCACGGACATGGAGTCAGGGGTCACCGGCGCGGTGTTCGGCCGATCCGCGCTGTGGGCCGACCGGCCGGCGCTGATCGATTTCGGCGAAGGCCGGGCCGTCAGCCACGAGACACTGGCCGCGACGGTCAGGAGGGCTGCCACGGGGCTGGTCAGGAGGGGGACCCGCCCCGGGCAGACCGCCGCCGTCTGCACCGACGGCGTGAGCGGGCATCTGACCGCCGTCTTCGCGGTCGTCGCGGCCGGCGGGGTGGCGCTGCCGCTGAGCGTGCCCGACCCGGCCGAGCTGCTCGCCCACGACGTGCGGCTGATGTTCACCGGCGCGAGGCGGGCCGCCGAGGCGGTCTCGGCGGCGGAGGCGTCGCGGGTGCGGCAGGTCGTCTCGTTCGGCGGCGGGCCCGGCGCGACCGAGTTCGAGGTGCTGCTCGGGCTCGACCCGCTGCCGCTGCCGGTCGCCGCCGCGCGGACCCCTGCGGTCGTCGCGGAGGAGGGCGAGCTCAGCCACGACGGGTTCACGGAGGCGATGGCGCTGCTCGACGGGCACGTCCGCCTCGACGAACACGACGTCGTGCTGGTCGACTGGCCGCCCTCGGGCTCGGCCGACCTGGCGGTGCTGGGCGGGCTGGCGTTCGCCAAGGGGGCGATGCTGGTGACGGGCGGCGGGCGGGAACTGGGGGTGACGGTGGCGGCGGTGGTCGAATGCGGGAAACGCGGCCTCCGCCGTATATAGAACCGTTGCTTGACGGGGCGGCTCCAGTGGTGGGTTGATGGGCTGCCATTTCACACCCGGAGGTCGGCCGCGATGAGGCGACGATTGACCGCGGTCGCCGCGGCGCTGCTGGTTCTGGTGACGTCGTGCACGGGCGAGGCGGCGGAGACCCCCGAGCCGTCCGCGAAGCAGCGGGTCGAAGTGTTCTCCTGGTGGACCGGCTTAGGCGAGGCCGACGGCCTCAAGGCGATGCGCACCCTGTTCGAGAAGCAGAACCCCGGCTTCACGTTCGTCGACGCGGCCGTCGAAGGAGGGTCGGGCGACCAGGCCCGCGCGCTCTTAGCGAGCAAGCTCCAGGCCAACCAGCCCCCCGACACCTTCCAGGGCCACGCGGGCGCCGAACTCCAGGGCTACATCACCGCGGGCAAGCTCGAACCCCTCAACTTCCTGTACGACGAACTGAAGCTGCGCGACGCCTTCCCGCCCCAGCTCGTCGAGCAGATCTCGGTCCACGGGGAGATCTACTCCGTGCCGGTGAACATCCACCGCTCGAACGTCCTGTGGTTCAACCCGGCGATCCTCAAGGCGGCCGGGGTGACCGGCGCCCCGCGGACCATCCCGCAGTTCCTCGACGCGCTCGGCAAGGTCCGCGACACCGGGAAGATCCCGCTGGCCATCGGGCCGCAGTGGACCGTGGTCCACCTCTTCGAGTCGGTGCTGCTGGGGTCGCTGGGGACCAGGACGTACAACAAGCTCTGGACCGCCGACGCCGACTGGAACAGCGCCGCGGTGCGGAAGGCGCTGACCGACTTCGCGGCGATCCTGGCGATGACCGGGCCGCCGCAGACCGACTGGCAGCCGGCCGCCAAGCAGGTGGCCGACGGGGAGGCCGCGTTCACCGTCATGGGTGACTGGGCCTACGGCTACTTCCACAACAAGCCCGACGGCGGGCTCGGCAAGACCTCGAAGACCGACTTCGACTGGGCCGCCTCGCCGGGCACCGAGGGCACCTTCATGTGGCTCTCCGACAGTTTCACGCTGCCGCGCGGCGCCCCCAACCGGGAGGGCGCGCTGGCCTGGCTCAAGGTGGCCGCGAGCAAGGCGGGGCAGGACGCGTTCAACCCGCTGAAGGGCTCGATCCCGGCCCGCCGCGACGCCGACACCTCGCTCTACAAGAACTACCTGGCCTGGAACCTGGGCGAGTGGTCGCGCGACGAGCTGGCCGGGTCGATCCAGCACGGCGTGGTCGCCAACGACGGCTGGCGGGCGGCCATCAACGACGCGGTCGGCATCTTCATCGACGACCCGGACGTCGCGGAGCTGCAGCGGGCACTCGTGCTGGCGGCGAAAAACAGTGGCCAATAGACCGGTTTGTCATAGCATCGCCCGGTGAGTGTGGTGGACGGCCGGGGCGCGACCTTCGGTGAACTCTTCCGGATCGGCGAGTTCCGGGCACTGTTCGGCAGTCAGTTGCTGCTGACGCTGAGCGAGTCGGTCAAGATGCTGGCGTTCTCCGTCATCGTCTACGACCGGACCGAATCGGCCGGGTTGTCGGCCATCTCGTGGATGATCGGCTTCCTGCCGATGATGCTCGGCGGCCTGTTCCTGTCGTCGATGGCCGACCGCGTCCGGCCCCGGGTGCTGATGATCACCGGAGAGCTCACGCGGGTCGTGGTGTGCCTGCTCCTGGCGTTCGCCGGGCTGCCGGTGTGGGCGATGTTCGCGGTCGTCCTGGTCACCGGCGTGCCCACCGCCGTGTTCATGGCGGCGCGCAACGCGGTGTTGCCCGACATCCTCGACGGCGACCGGTTCGTGCTCGGGCGGGCCCTGTTCACCATGACGGGCGCCGGGGCGCAGATCGCCGGGCTCGCGGTCGGCGGGGCCATGCTGGCGCTGACCGGGCCCGAGGGGGCGCTGCTGATCACCGCCGGGCTCTCGCTGGCCGCCGTCCCGCTCATCCGGTTCGGCATCGTCAACCGGCCGGCCCGCGCGGCCAGGGACGGCACCGGCGCGGTCCGCGCCACGCTGCGCGGCAACTGGGAGCTGCTGACCGACCGGACCGTCCGGGGACTGCTGCTGGCCGGGTGGTTGCCGCTGATGTTCATGGTCGGCTCGGAGGCCGTCTTCATCCCCTATCTGACCGAGATGGGGCAGGCCGGGGCGGCCGGGTTCGTGCTGGCCGCGACGGCCGCCGGGATGGGCTTCGGGGAGTTCGTCGTCGGCCGGTTCGTGTCGCCGGCGAACCGGGCCCGGCTCGGGTTGCCGCTGGTCGCGCTGATGGGGGTGCCGCTCATCGGGTTCGTGGCCGCGCCGGGGCCGTGGTGGGCCGGAACGCTGGCGTTCCTGGCGGGGAACGGGCTGGCGTATCAGCTCATGTTGCAGCGGCCGTTCGTCGACGCGGTGCCGGAGGGGCGGCGGGGGCTGGCGTTCGGGCTGCAGGGCTCGGGGATGATGACCGTCCAGGGGCTCGGGGGAGTGGTGGCCGGCGGCCTCGCCGAACTGGTCGAGGTGCACCACGCCATCGCGATCTGCGGCGGGCTGGTGCTCGTGTCGGGCGCGTCGTTGTGGCGCCCGCTCACCCCGCCCGCGCTCGCCGCCGAGGCGCCGGAACGGTAGTCACCGCGGGGTCGCGTGGAGGTCGGTCTCGATCTTGGCGGCGCCGGGGAGCAACGGGGGCAGCAGGTCGCGCCGGGCCGACTCCAGGGAGGTGCGGCTGGCCGAACCATTGTTCTCTTTGCTCGCCGACACCCTTGACGGGGTCAGCCCCGCCCTGACAGAACGGTCAGAACCTCTTCTTTCCGACATGGCAGTCATCCCGTAGGAGGTCACATGTCCTTGCTGGACCCCGAACTCTGGACCGGCCGGATCTTCAGCGGCGGCTGGGTCACCTCCCAAGCGGGTGACGCGGCCGTGGTCGAGCCCGCCACCGGCGGCGAACTCGGCCGGATCGGCGTCGCCGGGGCCGACGACGTGCGGGCCGCCGCCCGCGGGGCCGCCCAGGCGCAGAAGGACTGGGCGGCGACCAACTTCGAGGAGCGCGCCGCCGTGCTCCGCCGCGCGGGCGCCCTCTTCGAGCAGTACGCCGACGAGATCCACCACTGGATCATCAGGGAGACCGGATCCGTACCGCCGAAAGCCGGCCTGGAGACCCACGTCGCCGCGCAGGAGTGCTTCGAGGCGGCGGCCCTGGCCTCCGGGACGACCGGGGAGATCCTGCCGACCAACCGCAAGCGGCTCAGCCTGGCCCGGCGGATCCCGGTCGGCGTGGTCGGCGTGATCGCGCCCTTCAACGTGCCGCTGATCCTGGGCATCCGCTCGGTCGCGCCCGCGCTCGCGCTGGGCAACGCCGTCGTGCTGAAGCCCGACCCCCGGACCGCCGTCTCCGGCGGGGTGGTGATCGCCCGGGTGCTGGAGGAGGCCGGGCTGCCCGAAGGGCTGCTGCACGTGCTGCCCGGCGGGCCCGAGGCGGGGGAGGCGCTGGTCGCCGACCCGCTGGTGCCGGTCATCTCGTTCACCGGCTCGACCGCCGCCGGGCGCAAGGTCGGCGAGGCCTGCGGACGCCTGCTCAAGCGGGCCCACCTGGAACTCGGCGGCAACTCGGCACTGATCGTGCTCGACGACGCCGACCTCGACCTGGCCGCCTCGGCCGGGGCGTGGGGCTCCTTCCTGCACCAGGGCCAGATCTGCATGACCACCGGCCGCCACCTCGTGCACGCCTCCCTGGCCGACGAGTACGTCGAACGCCTCGCCGCCAAGGCCGACCACCTGCCCGTGGGCGACCCCGCCACCCAGCAGGTCGCCCTCGGCCCGCTGATCTCGGCGGGCCAGCGGGACAAGGTGCACGCCCTGGTCACCGGCAGCGTCGAGGCGGGCGCGCGGCTGGCGGCGGGCGGGACGTACGAGGACCTCTTCTACCGCCCGACGGTGCTCGCCGGAGCGGGCCCCGCCTACGACAACGAGGTGTTCGGGCCGGTCGCGCCGGTCATGCCCTTCCACACGATCGAAGAGGCGGTGGCCCTGGCGGGCGACAGCGAATACGGCCTGTCGCTCGGCATCCTCAGCCGCGACGTGATGAAGGCGATGCACCTGGCCGAGCGCATCCCCACCGGGATCGTGCACATCAACGACCAGACCGTCGACGACGAAGCGGTCGCGCCCTTCGGCGGGCTCGGCGCCTCGGGCACCGGTTCGCGGTTCGGCGGGCCCCGCGCGAACGCCGACGCGTTCACCCACACCCAGTGGGTGACCGTCCAGGGTGACATCGCTGCTTATCCGTTTTGACCGATCTTGTAGGTTCGGGGGTCATGAGAAAGAACGGCTGGTTGTTGCTGGTCGCCGGGTTCGTCCTGGCCGCCCTCAACCTGCGACCGGCGCTTGCCGGAGTCTCGCCGCTCCTGGGCGAGATCATGTCCGACCTGTCCCTCTCCCCCGCGGCGGCCGGGGCCATCACCACCATCATGTTGTTGTGCCTCGGCCTCCTGGGCCCGCTGGGCCCGATCCTGTCCTCCCGCCTCGGTCTCGACCGCACCCTCATGGCGGGCATGTTGCTGCTCATCGCCGGAGTCGTGATCCGCAGCTCCGGCGGCGTCGTCACGCTCTACCTGGGCGCGGCGATGGCCGGCACCGCCATCGCGTTCATGAACGTGATCATGCCCGGCCTGGTCAAGCAGCACTTCCCCGACAGGGTGGGCCTGTTCACCGGGCTCTACGTCAGCAGCCTGGTCAGCGGCGCCGCCCTCGGCTCCGCCGTGATGGTGCCGCTCGCCCAGGAGATGGGCTGGCGCTGGGCCGCCGCCACGACGGCGATCTTCGCCCTGATCTCCGCGATCGTCTGGTTGCCGCAGGTGCTCCGCACCCCGACCCCGCCGCCCCCGCAGGCGCCGCGGCCGTTCCGGGCCCTGATGAAGCGCCGGGTGACCTGGTACGTCGCGACGTACATGGGCGTCCAGTCGATGACCTTCTACATCATGCTGGCCTGGCTGCCCACGATCTTCACCGACGCCGGGCTCAGCGCCGACGACGCCGGATACCTGCTGGGCCTCACCAACCTGGCCCAGATCGCCGCCACCCTGACCGTGCCGATTCACGCGGGGAAGGCGAAATCCCAGGTTCCGCACGTCGTCGGGGCGGCCGTGATCACCATCGTCGGATACGTCGGCGTGTTGTTCTGGCCGACCACCGTCCCGTGGTTGTGGATGATCGTGCTCGGCCTCGGCCAGGGCGCGTCGATCGCCCTGGCGCTGCTGATCATCACGCTGCGCGCCCCCGACCCCCGCTCGGTCACCGCTCTGTCGGCGGTCGCCCAGTCGACCGGCTACACCCTGGCCGCCATCGGCCCGGTCGTGATCGGCGCGATCTACCAGGTCAGCGGCGACTGGACGGTTCCGCTGGTCGTGGGGCTCGGGGTCTGCGGAGTGCAATTGGTGTTGGGTTATCTCGCCGCGCGTCAACCGCACGGCACCTGATCTTCACCTCACCCCTTTACCGTCCGGCCCATGAGTCTCACGCGCAGAGGCGCGATCACCGTGCTCGCGGCCGGAACGGCCGCCGGCGCCCTGATGGGCACCACTCCCGCGTCCGCCAGGCGCCGCTTCGGCGACGTCACCGTGATCGGCCACCGGGGCGCCAGCGCCGTCCGTCCGGAGCACACCCTGCTCTCCTACGAGGCGGCAATCGCCCTGGGGGCCGACTACATCGAGCCCGACCTCGTCTCCACCAAGGACGGCGTGCTCGTCGCCCGGCACGAGAACGAGATCGGCGGCACCACCGACGTCTCGACCCGGACCGAGTTCGCGGGCCGCCGCACCACCAAGGTCATCGACGGCCGCCCCATCACCGGCTGGTTCACCGAGGACTTCACCCTCGCCGAGCTGAAGACCCTGCGGGCCACCGAGCGCATCCCCGACCTGCGGCCGAACAACGCTGCGTTCAACGGCCTGGCCGAGATCCCCACCCTGGAGGAGGTGATCCAGCTCGCGCAGCGCCACGAGGTCGGCATCTACCCGGAAACGAAGCACCCCACGTACTTCGACTCCATCGGCCTCTCGCTGGAGGAGCCGCTCCTGGACGTGCTCGACCGCCACGGCTGGCGCCGGTCCGGCGACCCGGTCATCATCCAGTCGTTCGAGGTCGGCAACCTGAAGGCGCTGCGCCCGAAGACCAAGCTCAAGCTGGCCCAGCTCATCGACGCCGCCGGCAAGCCGTTCGACACCGCGACCCTCACCTACGACCAGATGGTCACCCGCGAGGGCCTGCGCGAGATCCGCACCTACGCCAACGGCATCGGCGTCAACACCCGCCGGATCCTCCCGGTCGGCCCCGACAACCGCACGCTGCCGCCGACCACGCTGGTGCGCGACGCCCACCGCGAGGACCTGATCGTGCACGCCTGGACGCTGCGCAACGAGAACGCGCAGCTCCCGGCCGACTACCAGTTCGGCAACCCGGCCAGCCCCGCGTTCCCGCGCGCGGTCGGCGACGTCATGGGCTTCGCGGCGGCGCTGTTCGAGCAGGAGATCGACGGCATCTTCGCCGACGACCCCTCGATGCCCCGCGCGGTGCTCAGCTCGGACCGGTGACTAGTCGAGCGGCCGAAGCTCGTCGGCGTAGCTCACCGACTGGCGGCGCATCATGCCGTCGTCGCTGATCGAGTACTGACCGAGCCGCCACAGGGGCGGGGAGTAGGCGTGGATCGACACGCTGCCGTGCTCCGCCCCTGTGAGGCGGTGGATGTGGTCGGGGCCGAAGCTGAACGAGGTCCCGGCGCTCACGCTCGTCTCCAGGTGCCGGCCGCCGATGCGTGGGTTGGCCTCCACCAGCGTGCCCCGGACCACGTTGACCGCGCCCGAGGAGACGTCGTGGTCGTGCCAGCCCGTGTCGTCTTCCGGCCGCCAGCACAGCAGCCAGACGTCGACGTAGGCGTCGCGGTAGAGCGAGGCGTAGTGGCGTCCGCCGTCCTCGGAGCCCTCGAACGACAGGTGCTCCTGCCAGAGCTCCGGCTTGACGGCCAGGTCGTCGACCAGTTCCCGCAGTTCACGCCGGTCGAGTGGGCGTGGTGGCAGCGACTGGAAAGGTGCCGTGGGACAGGTGCCCGGCACCGGGACGGTGGGCGTGCTCATGAGGACGGCTCCTTTCGTGTCAGCAATCTGGCGGGGTTCGCCACGGTGATGGCGTGCCGGGCGGCCGGCCCGAAGTCGAGCACGGGCGCTTCGGCGTAGGGGCGGTCGGACCCGTTGACGATCACGTCGATGCCGAGTTCCCGGACCACCGCGTCGACGGCGCGCGGGCCGTAGGACGAGGTCTCCACGAACACGGCCGGATCGACGAGGCCGCGGCCCGAGCCGCCGCGGGTGATCTGGCGTTCGGCGTGCAGCGGCGCGAGGCCGGCCAGCAGCGCGAAACAGACTTTGAGGCGGGGGTGCCGGGGGCGGCCGAACGCCTGGAAGGCGTACCAGGAGGCGTGCATCTGCTGCACGTAGGGCACGACGGCGGGCCACCAGGGCGGGGTGCCGGGCGCCGAGGCCGGTCCGGGGTGGACGAACAGCGGGCGCTCGCCCAGGGCGTCGAGCAGCGGCGCGACGCGGGCCAGCCCCTGTTCGTCCTGGATCGCCGTGGCGGGGAGCTGCAGGCCCGCCGCCCCGGCGGCGAGCGCCTCTTCGAGTCTCGGCACGGAGACGTCGGTCACCGGAGCCGACGCCCAGAAGCCGAAGGGCTCCGGGAGGGCCGCCGCGCCCTCGTGGAAGGCGTCGATCAGCGGCCACGCCTCGTCGGGCGGGAGGTGCTCGACGCCCAGCGGGCTCGACAACGAGACGAGCGCGAGGTCGAGCGCGGAGTTCAGCTTGGCCCGTGCGGCGGGGTCGTGGTCGGCCGGGTTCACCTCGTAGGCCGGCTCGCCGTCGAGCAGCAGGGTCCAGCCGTCGAGGCGGGGGTTGACGGTCCGCGAGCGCAGCGCGTCGAGAAAAGAGGCAGGCCAGAGGTGCTGGTGCACGTCCACAACCATCTCCGCCTCCCCCAACCCGAATTCCCTACTCATAATACAGGTATATCGATCTGAGGCTAGTGAACCGCTTCACTGATTCGCTTCAGTGAACCGTTTCACCCCATATGTGTCAAGTAGGCTGGATCGATGCCCCAACGGAAGCGAGCGACGATCCGTGAGGTGGCCCAGGCGACCGGCCTGTCCACCGCCGCCGTCAGCTACGCGCTACGGGGGCTCCAGGTCTCCGAGGAGACCATGCACCGGGTCCGCCGCGCCGCGGCCGAACTCGGCTACGAGGCCGATCCCAACGCGCGGGCGCTGGCCAGCGGGCGCACCGGGATGATCGGCGTGCTCTGCGGTTCGCTGGAAGACCTGTGGCAGCAGTCGCTGGCCGTCGGCATCGGCCGGTCGCTGCGCGAGAAGGACCACTACGGCCTCATCCTCGACGCCGCGGGCGACCCCGACCGGGAGCGCACCCTGGCCCGGCAACTCCGGGGGGTCGACGGCCTGATCGTGCAGCCGGTCGACCCGGCCGCGCCGTTCTGGGCGGGAATCGCGGAGAACATCCCGCTGGTGACGATCGGCGACGCGCTGAAAGAGGCCCGCACCGCCGCCGAGGTGGTCTTCGACAACCAGAGCGGGGTCACCCTCGCCCTCGAATACCTGGCCGGACGCGGGCACCGGCGGGTCGCGGTGCTGACCCCGACCCTGGCCGAGACGCCCGACCGGCCCGCCGACCGCCTGGTCACCGCCGAGGCCGCGCGGCTCGGCCTCGACGTGACCGTGGCGACCTGTCCCCAGGGGCTCGGCCCGGCCGCCGAGGCGGCCCGCGCCGTGTTGCGCGACCGGCCCAGCGCGGTGTTCTGCTTCTCCGACTCGATCGCGTACGGCGTCCTCAAGGCGGCCGACGACCTCGGCCTGTCCGTGCCGGGTGACGTCTCCGTCATGGGCTACGACGACCATCCCATGTCGGAGCTGCTCGGTCTGACCACGGTGAGCTGGGACCTCGACACGATCGTGCGGTCGGCGGTCCGGCTCGTGCTCGGCGCGGCCGACGGGACGCTGCGCCGCCGCCGGGTCGTCCAGGAACCCACGCTCCGCGAACGCGGATCAGTCGGCCAGCGCTGACCGGGCCGCCTCGATGTCGGCCTCCAGCGACCGGTCCGCCGGGTGGTCTCCGGCGCGGATCGCCAGCGCGCGGTCGGCGGCCACCAGCTCGCAGGCCAGGATGATCTCGTAGGGCTCCCGCGCCGCGAGGCACGCCCGTGCCGCCTGGGTGCCGAACCCGGCGTGGTCTTCCACGCTGCGCGACAGGACCGCGCCGCCCAGGGTCACCGGGGCGGCGAGTTGGCGCAACGAGGCGAGGGCGTCGTGGGCGACGTACTCCAGGATCAGCGCGCCCGAGCCTCCCGGCGACCCGGCGAGGAAGGGCGGCAGGCCGGTGTAGGCCGGCTCCATCAGCGTGGCCAGCCGGGCGGTCGACAACGACGCCGTCTGCACCAGCGCCGCCCTAAGGGCGTCGAGGGCCAGCGCGACCGGCGCGGTGTGGAAGTTGCCGTTGTGCCAGGCCGCCTCGCCGGCGATCAGCGGGTTCTCGGCCGCCGAGTTCATGTCGATGGTGACCGCCCGGCGGGCGACGTCGAGGGCGTCGAAGGCCGCGCCGTGGACCTGCGGCAGCGCGCGGTAGCCGTAGGGATCCTGGAGGCGGCCGGCGGGGGAGTGGTCGTCGAGGAGGGCGCTCAGCGCGGCGGCGACCCTGGCCTGACCGGGGTGGCGGCGGGCGCGCTGGACCTCGTACGCGAGCGGTTCGACCGACGCCCCGGCGGCCCGCCACGTGCGGGCGGCGACCCGCACCGACGCCTCCAGCAACCGGGCCAGATCGGCGCAGGCCAAGGCGGCGTCGGCCAGGGTGAGGGCGTTGGAGCTGATGAACGGCAGGGCGTCGGCGGAGGCCAGCGGGAACCGGGGACCGTTCCATGGTTTCTCGCCGAGCAGGCAGAGCGCCGTGGTCGACAGGGCGGTGAGGTCGCCGGTGCCGATCGCGCCGTAGAGCCTGATCGGCGGGGCGGCCCCGGCGTTGATCGCCTCGGCCAGGACGGGGAGCAGCGCCGGGTTGATCCCGGACCCGCCGCGCAGGAGCTGGTTGAGGCGGACCGTCAGCATGGCGGTCGCGCGGGCCGGTCCGACGAGCGGCCCGGCGCCTCCGGCGTGGCTGCGCAGCAGGTCGAGGCCGGGTTCGTGCACCTCGACGTCCTTGTTGGCCCCCACGCCGGTGGTGCGGCCGTAGACCGGGCCGGTCTGCGCGCGGGCGGCGGCGAAGGCGTCTTCGGCCCGGGCCGGGGAGCCCAGTTCGACCTTCGCCGTGCCGTAGCCGACCGCCCTGACCTCGTCGCAGGTCAGGGTCGAGCCGTCGAGCAGGACCGTCCTAGTCGTCAATTCCGAAGATCAGGTCGAGCAGCCAGGAGATCACGCCGATGATGATCGCTCCCCAGAAGGCCGCCCAGAAACCGACGACCTCGAACGGGAGTGTCAGCTGATCGGCGATCCAGCTGGTCAGGAGGAGCAGGCCGGCGTTCACGACCAGCGCGAACAGACCCAGCGTGAGGACATAGAAGGCGCAGCCGATCGTTTTGATGATCGGCTTGAGCAGGGCGTTGATCACCCCGAAGATCAGCGCCACCGCGAGCAGCGTGCCGATCTCTTTGGCGGTCGACTCGCCGCCGACCGTGATTCCGTCGACGACGCGGGTCGACACCCACAATGCCGCCGCGACCACGAGGATCTTGACGATGTATTTCACGAGGGTGATCCTCGCATGTCCGGCCCGCTCTGGCGAAGGTCGCGTGACTCTGACCCGTTGTTGGGCATAGGTGGTGATCGTCCCGGGAAATCACCGCTTGGGGGTGGGCCAGATCATGAACGTCGACCAGCTCGAACAGCTCTCCGCGAAGGAACTGCACGACCGCGCGGTCCGGTATGCCGTGCGCCACGGCGACTTCGGCTTCCTGTGGGACCTGCTGAAGGTCATCCCGGCCGCCCAGGGCGCCAGCGGCCACGAGGGGGAGACCGCCAACGACCTGAGCAGGGTCTCCGCGCTGCTCAGCGACGCCATGGCGGCCGGCGAGGGCAACCTGGGAGAGGCGCTGCGCCCGGTCTACATCGAGTACCTCTCCAAGCACAACGACCCCGACGACTAGCTCGCCTTGACGTCGGGCCCGTAGACGAGGAACCCCGGCGTGCTGGTCACCCGGCCGTCGAGCCCGGTGAGCATCACGTCGTAGGGGGTCGCCTGGGTGTCCTTCGGCAGCGCGATCTCCCGGGCGAACCGGCGGGCCCGGACCGAGCCCATGGCGTGCAGCGCCGTGGCGTACGCCCCTGCCGTCGCGAGGTCGGGCCCGACGACGGTCACGGAGGCCAGGTCGCCCTGCGTGCCCGAGCCGCTCGGCCGCTCGGCGGTGGCGACCGCCAGGTCGTGGGCGAAGACGACCCGTGAGACGGCCCCCTCGCTCGGGTCCTTGAGCCCGACCCGCCAGGGCACCCCCGGCCGGGCCGATCCCCGGACGCGCACGTCGCCGTCGGCGCTGACGCAGTGGTCCACCGCCCCTGCGGCGGCCAGCGCGCGGGAGACCCGTTCGAGGGCCCAGTCGCGCACGTATCCCGATCCGGCCGTCTCGCCCGTCGAGCCGCCGAAGAACCCGTCGGTGACCTTGTCGAGCTCGGCGATCCGCTGGAGGACCTCGGTCACCTCGGGAGCCGCCTCCTCGGGCGTGATCTCGCCGCGCGCCAGCCGGTTGAGCTGGCTGTCGGGCCGCCGGGTGCTGAACGTCTCCTCGACCCAGCGCAGCCAACCGAACGCGTCGTCGAGGAGCGGGCGCAGCTCCCGCTGCGGGAGAGCCGTACGGATGTCGATCCCGACATGCGATCCCATCAGGTCCTCAGCTCGGTGAGCACCGGGGAAGCGGTCGATGCGGCGGGTGGTGGTGTCCGTAGAGGTAGTCATCGCACTCCTTCGTCTCCGAGCTGAGATACGCGCCGGAGCAGGGACGCGTTCAAGCCCGATAACGATTCAATCTCAGAACGTTCGTCCCTTTTAAGAGGTATGTCGGATCCTTTACTTTACTCAGCGACTTTTCATGAACCGACGGCACAATGTCCGCTGTGCCAGAGACCCGAGTGCTCGTCGTGGACGACGAGCCCGAAGTGCGGACCGCCATCGCCCGCGCGCTCCGCGTCGAGGGCCACCGCGTGGCCAGCGCCGTCGACGGCGTGACCGCCCTCGCCGCCATCGCCGGGAACGCTCCCGACGTGGTCGTCCTGGACGTGATGATGCCCGACATGGACGGCCTGGAGGTCTGCCGCCGCCTCCGCAAGAACGGCGACCGCACCCCCGTCCTGATGCTGACCGCGCTCGACGGCGTGGGCGACCGGGTGGCCGGTCTGGACGCCGGCGCCGACGACTACCTGGTCAAGCCGTTCGCCCTGGAGGAGCTCTTCGCCCGCGTCCGCGCGCTGCTGCGCAGGACCGCCCCGCCACCCGACACCTCCTTCGCCGACCTCCACCTGCTGCCCGACCGCCGCCAGGCCCGCCGCGGCACCCGGGTCTTCGACCTCACCCGCACCGAGTACGCGCTGCTCGAACTGCTGATCCGCAACGGCGGCCAGGTGCTGACCCGGGAGGTCATCCTGGAGCGGATCTGGGGCTACGAGTTCACCCCCGGGTCGAACTCCCTGGAGGTCTACATCCGCTACCTGCGCCGCAAGACCGAGGCCGGCGGCGAACCGCGGCTCATCCAGACCGTGCACGGCCTGGGCTACGCCCTGCGGTCCACGGGGCGGGAGCGCTCGTGAAACTGCACTGGCGGATGGCGCTGGCCTCGGCGCTGGCCGGGGCGGTCAGCGTGCTCGTGGTCATCTACGCGGCCTACCGGATCACCTGCGACCGCTTCGAGTCGGCGATGGGCGGCTACGGCTACCGCCCGCCGTCGGGCGTGCTGGCCGGCCTCGCCGAGGTGACCGACCTCGGCTGGCCCTTCTTCGCCATCGCCCTCGGCGGCCTCTGCCTGTCGGGGGCGCTGGGCTGGATCGCCGCCTGGACGGGACTGCGCCCCGTCGGCAAGTTCAAGGACGCCGCCCAGCGGGTGACCGACACCAGCGACCTGACCACCCGGATCGACGTCACCGGCGACGACGAGCTCGGCAGCCTGGCCCGCAGCTTCAACACGATGCTCGACGCCCTGGAACGCTCGGCCAAGGCCCAGAAGCGCCTGGTGGCCGACGCGTCCCACGAACTGCGCACCCCCCTGACGGCGGTGCGCACCAACGCCGAACTCCTCCAGCGCGGCCGCCTGCCCGCCGGGGAGCGCGACGAGGTGGCCGCGGCGGTGATCAGCGGCCTGGAGGAACTGACCGGCCTGGTCTCCGACATCGTCGAGCTCGCCCGCGACGAGGAGCCCCAGGCCCTGGTGGAGCCGCTGCGCCTCGACGAGCTCGTCGCCAGGGAGATCACCCGGGCCGCCTCCCACTGGCCCCTGATCAGATACGCCTCCGGCCTGGAACCCGTCGTGGTCCTGGGCGTCGCCGACCGGCTCTCCCGGGCGGTCGGCAACGTCCTGGACAACGCCGCCAAGTACAGCCCCGCCGGCGCGACGGTCGAGGTCCTGCTGCGCGACGGCGTCCTGACCGTCCGCGACCACGGCCCCGGCATCGCCGTCGAGGACCTCCCGCACGTCTTCGACCGCTTCTACCGCGCCTCCGGCGCCCGCGCCATGCCCGGCTCCGGCCTGGGCCTGGCCATCGTCCGCCAGGTCGTCGACAGCCACGGCGGATCGGTTTCCGCAGGTCCCGCTCCCGGCGGCGGCACGCTCGTGAAGCTGGCCTTCCCGTAGGGTGCTGTTTCATGGGAGATGTACGGGTTACCCGGACCCCATCCGGTTTCGTGGCGACCAACGACCGGGGCGCGCAGGTGGCCCTGGGGCACGGTGACGGCCAGTTCGGCGCGGTCGAGCTGCTCCAGGTCGCCGTGGGGGCCTGCAACGCGATGACCGTCGAGCCGCTGACCACGCAACGCGGCCTCCGGCTGCCCGAGCTTTCCGTGACGATCAGTGCGGAAAGGTCTGCTCCGACCCTGCTGGGCAAAGTGACGGTCAGCTACGAAATCGAGCTGCCCGAGGGCATGCCGATGGCCAAGTTCCATGAGATAGCCCAGCGTGTGCACGACAGGCACTGCATCGTGAGCCGATCCCTGGAAGCCGGGACCGAGGTCAAGCTCGACCTGCCGGACTCCTGAGACTTAGACCAACAACCGGCTGTGCCATTGCGCGGTCCTTAAGGTCGGTTCAGTAACGTGGAAGCAGGTCAAGGGGGCTGGAAAGCCACCACATAAGCCTTTTTCCCATAAGGGCGCGGAGGGGGAACCGCGCCCGAGAGCGGGGGAAGCCGTCCAGATGCCTTTGGGGGAGGGCGTCTCGGCGGCACCGCTTGGAGTCGGGGCCGGCGCAGTTGGGGGACTGCGTCGGCCCCGACGTATGTTCGAAGGTCGCCGCGACTCTGCGCGATGGTGATGTCACCGCTGGTAGTGTGTCGCCAAAAGAGCCGATGCTCCCCCATCTTTGTGAGGCATCCCCCGTGCCTGATCGCGTCATCCTGTTCCTCGATTACCAGAACGTCTACAAAGGCGCTCGCGAGACGTTTCACGAGCCGTCGCTCGCGCCCGGCAGAGACGGGCAGATCGATCCCCTTCGCCTGGGCGCCTGGCTGATCGAGAACAGCCGTTACGACCGGGAACTGACCGAGGTCCGGGTCTACCGCGGCCAGCCTCACCCGTCGAGGGATGCCAAGGGGCATGCGGCCTTCGTCCGTCAGCGGGTCGCCTGGGAGAGTGACCCGCGAGTCGTCGGCGTCTTCCGCGATCTGCGCTATCCCCGCGGGTGGCCGGATCGGTGCGCGCCCGGGCTGAAGCCCCAGGAGAAGGGCATCGACGTCGCCCTTGCGATCGACTACGTGAAGCTGGCGTTGGAAGGCCGATATGACGTCGGCGTTCTCATGTCGACAGACAGCGACCTGAAGCCCGCGCTTGAGATCGTCGCCGCCATGAGGCCGAGCGGCGGGCCCAGGGTCGAGGCGGCGGCCTGGAAGGGGCCGGGCGCCAAGCGTCCGCTGTCGCTTTCTCAGCCGAAGATCTGGAGCCATCTACTCGACAAGTCCTGCTACGACGCCGTCCGTGACCCGACCAACTACGGCGTGCCCTTCTGAGCCGGCGCTCAGAACAGGTTGCGATGAATGAGTGACTCCTGGTAGTCTTGACCCACTGTTCCCCGCCATCCACTGGATTGGCGGGGCTATTTTTTTGGGCCCGGCTCGCGGCCATGAACTCCGGAGTGTCCTCCGGTGCCAACCGGCTCCCCTTCGCCCGGATGACCACCCCTTGCCGCGCCTGCGTGTGGTCCCTCCGTCCGCCACCACACGTAGCCACGTGAGTCAGGCCGGGCCCATCCGCCCTCGTCATGGACGGCCTTCGCCCATGCCGGTGAGGCGTCTCACCACCTCGAAGCCGTCGTCGGTGCCGGGCCAGTGGGCCCGGACGGCGGGCAGGCCGGCGCGCCGGACGACCGACCGCAACACCGCGACGACCACGATCGCGTCGTCGGCGTACCCCAGCACCGGGATGAAGTCGGGGATCAGGTCGATGGGGACGGCCAGGTAGACCAGCAGCAGCCCCAGCCTGACGCGCACCCCGCGCGGCAGGTCGCGGTCGGCGGCCAGGCGGCGGATCAGCCGGAGCACGTCGGGCAGCACCCGCAGCGCCTCACGCAGCAGGCCGCCGCGCGGGCGCAGGATCGCCAGCGCGGCGATCAGTGTGAGCCAGGTGAGGGCGAGGGCGGCGACGATCGCCAGCCCGATGTCCGTGACGTCCATCTTGGCAGCTTCTGTTCTCTATGAGCCTGATCATTATTTATGTCCTGTTCAGTCGGCCCCTTGAGACTCGTCTGTCGCACCCTTCTCGACAGCGAGCGGAAGGCTCGAACGTGACAGACAAGCACAACGAAGAGTCCGAGGGCGGGGCCATCTCGCGACGCCAGCTCGTCCGGTACGCCGGAATCGGCGCGACCCTGGTCGCCGCGAGCCCCCTGGCGACGGCCGGCCCGGCCGCCGCCGACGACGACGCCCGGGACCATGGCAAGCCCGCCGCCCCCGGCGGCCGGAGCTGGCGCGCCGGCGACCACCACATCCACTCGGAGTACAGCGGAGAGTTCGACACCTCCGTCACACCTCCGAGGTTCCACAAGGGCGCGGACGCCGTCTACCCGATCGTGACCAACGCGATCATGGCGAAGCACTTCGGCCTCACTTGGGCCATGTGCACCGACCACGGTGGACCGACGCACTCGAAGGTCAACCTGGAGCAGGCCTACCCCGACCTGCTGCGCTCGCGCGTCCTGGTGCCCGAGGTCCTGCAGTTCTGGGGCATGGAGTTCGACGCGCCCGCGCTCGACCACCACACCCTGATGATCCCGCACCACCGGGACGAGGCGCAGCAGCTCTTCGAGCTGGAGCAGCGCTTCGCCAAGCACGACGCCTTCCCCGCCGACCCGGGGCGCGACACCGAAGCCAAGATGATCGAGTTCCTGAAGGCCGCCAAGGGCATGCCGCACAAGCCCCTGGTGATCGCGCACCACGCGTCGCGCTCCGCCTCGGGCCTGGGCGTCTACGGCCAGGACACCCCGCGCGAGTTCCGCAACGGCAACAACGTCGCCCCCGACGTCTACGTCGGCTTCGAGGGCGCGCCCGGCCACCAGGCGGGCCCGCTGATCGGCGGCGCGCGCGGCGGTTACGGCAACCACCCCACCTACGGCGGCTTCGACCAGATGACCGCCCGCGTCGGCGGCCTGTGGGACGCACTGCTCGGCGAGGGCCGCCGCTGGTGGATCACCGCCACCTCCGACTCGCACGTCCACTGGACGCGCGGCGGCTCCGACTTCTGGCCGGGAGAGTACAGCAAGACCTACGTGTACGCCCGCCAGGACTACGCCGACATCATGGACGGCCTGCGCAACGGCCGCATCTGGGTCACCACCGGCGACCTGATCACCAGCCTCGACCTGACCGCTCGCGGCCAGGGCCGTGAGGCGGCGATGGGCGAGACCGTCGTCCTGAGCCGCCGCGACCGGGGCGACGTCGAGATCGAGATCAGGTTCCGCCCGCGCCTGGTGGCCAACGGCAACGGCGACCGCCCCGAGGTCCGCCGCGTCGACCTGATCACCGGCCAGATCACCGGCCCGAACGCCAACCCCGACGCCGACACCAACCCCACCACCAAGGTCGAGGCCCGGTTCGGCCCCCGCGACTGGCGCCGGCAGGGCCAGGACTACGTCATCCGCCACACCCTTCGCGACGTCGGGACCGACATGTACGCCCGGGTCCGCGGTACCGGCACCGACGAGGCGGAGCCGCTGGCCGACGGCAAGGAGAGCCCCTGGGACGACCTCTGGTTCTACTCCAACCCGGTCTTCGTCCAGTTCCGCTGACCTGATGGGTCCAGCCCGGTTTTCCGTCCCGGGAAACCGGGCTTGTCGTCATATCTCGTCATTCGCCTAGGATCGTCCGCGTGGACCTGACCGCCATCGCCGCCCGGCTCGGCGTTCCCGTCGAAGAGGTCGAACGTGTGCGCCGGCTCGCCGGTGACCTGCCCTCGGCCCCGCTGCCCGCCAAGGCCGACGCCCCGGAGATCCTCGACCGGCTCGCGGTCCGGCCCGACGACGCCGCCGAGATCATGGAGGGCTGGCCCGACCCCGGCTCCCCGTTGTGGACTCCGGAGCTGCGCTGGCTGCTCGACCGCTCCATCGCCCTGATCCGCGCCGACCTCGGGGGCCACGCCTGGCTCCCGCCCGGCCCGGAACTGGCCCGCGACCGAGGGCCCGCCTGGCGGCACCTCTATGTGTACGCCTACCTGGCCCTGGTCGACGTCGCCGTGAGGTTCCACCGCGACCACGGCGTCGCCGACGGCGTGACGTGGCTGAGCCTCTCCGACCTCGGCCGCAACCTCGCGATCGACCGGCGGATGAACCGCGAGGGCTGGCCGGTCATGCAGAGCTGGCTGACGCTGCACGTGCGCGGCGCCATCTACGAACTGGGCCGGCTCCAGTTCCACCGTGGCGGCGCCACCCTCGACCTGCACATCCCCGAGACGGGGCCGATGACCCCGGAGGCCGTCGACGCGTCACTCGACCAGGCCCGGGTGTTCTTCCCGCGGCACTTCCCCGGCGAGACCTACACGGCGTTCGCCTGCGGTTCGTGGTTGCTCGACCCGCAACTGCGGGAGTATCTGCCCGGCGACTCCAACATCGTCCGGTTCCAGCGCAGGTTCGAGTTGGAGCCCTATGAGGAGCCGGAGGGGATCGACGCCGACGTCGAGATGATGCGGTTCGTGTTCCGTTCCCTGACCACGCCGCTCGACCGGCTGCCTCGCGGCAGCGTGCTGCGGCGCGCGGTCATCGACCATCTGGAGGCCGGCCGCCACTTTCAGTGGCGTCGCGGCAGTTTCCCGATCTGACCGATCAGGAGATCCTGCGGCGGTAGGTCGTCATCGCGAAGGCGTAGGCCACGATCAGGAGCCCGACGCACCAGGCGACGGCGACCCAGACCCCGGTGCCGACCGGCTGCTGGGTGAACAGGTCGCGGATCGTGTCGACGATGGAGGTCACCGGCTGGTTCTCGGCGAAGGCGCGGACCGGCCCCGGCATGGTGTCGGTCGGCACGAAGGCCGAGCTGAGGAACGGCAGGAAGACCAGCGGGTAGGAGAAGGCGCTCGCGCCGTCGATGGTCTTGGCGGTCAGGCCGGGGATGACGGCCAGCCACGTCAGCGCCAGGGTGAACAGCACCAGCAGACCGGCGACGCCCAGCCAGGCGCCGATCCCCGCCGAGGACCGGAAGCCCATGATCAGGGCGACGACGACGACCACCACGAGCGAGATCAGGTTGGCGACCAGCGAGGTCAGCACGTGGGCCCACAACACGGCCGACCGGGCGATCGGCATCGACTGGAACCGTTCGAAGATGCCGCTCTGCATGTCGAGGAAGAGCCGGTAGGCGGTGTAGGAGATGCCCGAGGCGACCGTGATGAGCAGGATGCCGGGCAGCAGGTAGGTGACGTAGGAGTCGGACCCCGACTCGATCGCGCCGCCGAAGACGTACACGAACAGCAGCATGAACATGATCGGCATGACGGTGGTCGTGATGATGGTGTCCATGCTGCGGGTGATGTGGCGCAGGGACCGGCCGAGGAGGGCCGTGGTGTCGCCGAGGAAGTGCCTGGTCATCGTTTGTCCTTGCCGACGAGGGTGAGGAAGACGTCCTCCAGGGTCGGCTGCTTCTCGACGTACTCGACCTTGGCGGGCGGGAGCAGTTGCTTCAGTTCGGTGAGGGTGCCGTTCACGATGATGCGGCCCTCGTGGAGGATGGCGATGCGGTCGGCGAGTTGTTCGGCCTCGTCGAGATACTGCGTGGTGAGCAGCACCGTCGTGCCCCGGGCGGCGAGCTCCCTGACCGCCTGCCAGACCTCGATGCGGGCCTCCGGGTCGAGGCCGGTCGTCGGTTCGTCGAGGAAGATGACCGGCGGGTCGCCGATCAGGCTCATCGCGATGTCGAGGCGGCGGCGCATGCCGCCCGAGTAGGTCGCCACCCTCCGGCCGCCCGCGTCGGTCAGCGAGAAACGTTCGAGCAGGTCGTCGGCGATCTTCCCGGGATCCTTGAGATGGCGCAGCCGGGCGACCAGCGCGAGGTTCTCGCGCCCGGTGAGGATCTCGTCGACGGCCGCGAACTGGCCGGTCAGGCTGATCGACTCGCGCACCCGCGCGGCCTGGGTGGCGACGTCGAACCCGTTGACGCCGGCGCTGCCCGCGTCGGCGGTGAGCAGCGTCGACAGGATGCGCACGACCGTCGTCTTGCCCGCGCCGTTCGAGCCGAGCAGGGCGAAGATGCTGCCGCGCGCCACCTCGAAGTCGACGCCGCGCAGCACCTTCAGATCCTGGTACGACTTCTCCAACGCCCGCACGCTGATCACGAGGCCCTCCGGTCTTGCTCGCCGGCGGCGCGGGCGACGGCGCCGGTGAAGCGGTCGCGCTCACGGGCCATCCACCGCCCGACCGGGTAGTTCTGGACGAAGGTCTCGACGAACTCGACGGGGTCGTCGCCGAAGACGTCGCGGATCGGGGTCGTGTTCGCGGCGCTCTGCTCGAAGAGGTCGGCCAGGTCCTCGTACATCTCCAGCCAGCCGGGGCCGTCGGCCCGGCCGAAGAACGTCAGGTAGCGCTCCAGCGCGTCGTAGGCGATGCGGTAGCCGCCGGGCAGCCGCTCCATGCGGGCCTTGACCTGCCGGTAGCGCCTCTTGTCGTCGAGTGAACCGGTGACGAGCTCCAGACAGCGCCGGTAGCGGCTCTTGTCTTCCGGTGCTTGGGGGGTCATGTGGATGGGTCTCCCTTTGTCGGCTACTCAGTACTACTGACTACCGGTACATAGTAGCGCTGAATAGTGGCGGCGCAAGTGCCTGAGCGGTATACGCATAAGCATACGTATACCGTCAGGGGGTGACAAGGGATCAGCCGACGTGCACGACCGGGCGGCGTGAGGGGTCGGGCTCGGCCTGGCGCAGGACCTCGCGGGTCAGGGGAGGGATGTCGCCGCCGCCGAAGACGAGGTAGCGCAGCAGCGCGCCGATCGGATTGCCCTCCGCGGCCCAGTGGAAGTAGACCTGCGGCGTCTTGCCGGTCAGGTCGCGCAGGTGCAGCAGCAGCGCGGCGATGGAGTTGGCGACGGTCGTGCTCTGCATGCGCAGGACGCGGAACCCGTGCCGCTCCTCGCCGATCACCCGCAGCTCCCCGGCGAACTCCGAGGCGTCCGGCACGGTCACCTCCAGGAACAGCAGGCCCTCCCGGGTGCGCAGCCGGTGCAGCTCCCACGCCTCGCGCGCCTTGTCGACGTACTCCTTCGCGTCGCGATTGTTCGGCTCGTTGGCGATGAGGTGGAGCTCGCCCGCCTCGTTGACGAAACGGCGCGCGGCGTCGTCGAGGCTGATGCGGGTGACCCGCAGTTCGGTGGAGCGGGTGGCCCGGGAGGCGAGCGAGACGACCACGATGGCCAGCACGAACAGCAGCGCGATGACCAGGCCGTCGGGGCGTTCGATGATGTTGGCGACGGTGGCGTACGCGAAGACGAGGGTCACGGCCCCGAAGAAGAGCGCGGCGCGCACCCGCCCGCTCGTCCAGGCCGACAACGCGACCGCCACGGCCGCCGACAGGATGAGCGCCAGCACCCCGGTCGCGTACGCGCCGCCCTGGGCCTCGACTTCCGCGCCGAAGACCACGGTGATGACGAAGGCGATGGCCGTGAAGACGAGCACCATGGGCCGCGAGGCGCGGGTCCAGTCGGGCGCCATGCCGTAGCGGGGCAGATAGCGCGGGACGATGTTGAGCAGCCCGGCCAGCGCAGAGGCACCCGCGAACCACAGGATGGCGATGGTCGACAGGTCGTAGGCGGTGCCGAACCAGTCGCCGAGATAGAGGTGGGCCAGATAGGCCAGCGCGCGCCCGTTGGCCGCGCCGCCCTCGGCGAACTCCCCGGGCGGGATGAGCACGGTGGTGGCGAAGCTGGACGCGATCAGGAAGACGCTCATGATGAGCGCGGCCGTGGTCAGCAGCTTGCGCGCCCCGCCGACCCGTTCGGCGACGTCGCCTCTGACCAGCGGCATCACCGCCACGCCGGTCTCGAAGCCGGAGAGGCCGAGGGCGAGTTTCGGCATGACGTAGAGCGCGACCGCGACCATCGCCAGCGGGCTGGCGTAGTCGCCGTTCAGCGCGTGCTGCCAGTCGTGCACCTTCTCCGGCGCGGTGAGCACATGGTGGACGGCGGTGGCCACCACGACCACGTTGAGCACCAGATAGACGGCCACCAGCACGACCGCGACCGAGATCGCCTCGCTGAACCCGGCCAGGAACACCCCGCCCAGCGCGGCGATGAGCAGCAGCGTCACCGGCACCTGCCAGCCGGCCAGCGCGTGCGGCACGAACGGGTTGTGCAGGATGTGCGCGGTCGCGTCGGCGGCCGACAGCGTGATGGTGACGATGAAGGCCGTGGCGACGAACCCGAGCAGGAACAGCACCAGCAGCTTGCCGCGCCAGCCGGGCAGCAGCCGCTCCAGCATCGACAACGAGCCCAGCCCGTGCGGACTCTGCTCGGCCACGGCCCGATAGGTGGGCAGTGCGCCGAACAGCGTCAGCGCGACCAGCACCAGCGTGGCGACCGGGCTGAGCGCGCCGGCCGCCAGCGCGGCGATGCCCGGCTGGTAGCCGAGGGTGGAGAAGTAGTCGACGCCGGTCAGGCACATGACCTGCCACCACGAGTGCTGATGCTCGGGAGGCTCCTCGTCGTGCGCCCCTCCGACCAGTCCTTCGGGGTTCTTGAGCCCCTTCAGCAACCACCGCCGGAGCGTGCCGGTCACCAGGTACCTCCGCTATCGGGGCAAATCAGACGAGTGGCCACGCTACTGACGGCGCGGGTCTGTGCCACGCATGCGGGGCGTCAAGAAAACGTAAAAAAGTGCCGACCCGATCAGGGCTCGCCGAAGCCGAAGTCGTCGTGCACCACGTTCGGCTTCTTCGTCATGCGCGGATATCCGGGGGCCGCAAAGATGATCTTCGTGTAGATCTCGTC
>NZ_BBXE01000024.1:0-6263 GCF_001570565.1 Herbidospora yilanensis
GCCGCGGCGTCCACGCCCGCCGGGACCAGCACCGCGTCGCCCCCCGCCGCGAGCGCGGCGTCGAGCAGCTCCAGCCCGCGCGCCTCGGTCAGCGGCGGCAACCCCGACCGCGACCAGCGCGACCGCGCCGCCGCGTCGAGCGCGCCGCCCATGCCGCCCTCCCACAACCCCCAGGCCAGCGAGAGTGCGGGCAGCCCGTGTGCGCGGCGGTGCAGGGCGAGCGCGTCGAGGTAGGCGTTGGCGGCGGCGTAGCCGGCCTGACCCGCCGTGCCGACGACGCCGGTGACCGACGAGAACACCACGAACGCCGCGAGCGGCAGATCCCGGGTCAGCTCGTGCAGGTGGGCGGCGGCGTCCGCCTTCGGCCGCAGAACCCCGTCGAGCCGCTCCCCGGTTAGCGACTCCAGCGTGCCGTCGTCGAGCACGCCCGCCAGATGCACCACGGCGCCGATCTCCACGGTGGCCAGGACGGCCGCCAACGCCTCCCGGTCGGCGACGTCCACGGCGGCGAACTCGGCCCGCGCGCCCAGCTCGGCCAGTTCCGCGGCGAACTCGGCGGCCCCGTCGGCGCCTGGCCCGCGCCGGCTGAGCAGCAGCAGCCGCCGCACCCCGTGCCGCCGCACCAGATGCCGGACGACGGGCCGCGCCAGCCCGCCCGTGCCGCCGGTCACCACGACGGCCCGGTCGTCGAAAACCGTGGCCGTGCCGGTGGGCTCCGCGCGAGCGAGCCTCGGGGCCAGGATCACCCCGTCCCGGACGGCGAGCTGCGGCTCGTCCGCCGAGAGGGACGTGAGGCCGTCGGCCGGCACGTCCGGGGGCACGTCGGCGACCGCGAACCATCCGGGCCGCTCACTCTGCGCCGTCCGGATGAGGCCCCACGCGGCGGCCTGCCAGGGGTCGTCGACCCGGTCGCCTTCGACGGCGGCCACGGCGCCGTCGGTGAGGAAGAGCAGCCGGGCGTCCCCCGCCTCCTGAACGGCCCGGAGCACGAACGCGGCCGCGCCGCGTCCGGCCGGGACCCTGACCGTGACGGCGTCGCCTTCGGCCGGGGCGGAGGTGACGGGCGTCCAGGTGAGGCGGTGCAGGTCGGCGAAGGCGGGCCGGGCGGCGGCGATCGGGCGCAGGGTCACGGACTCGGCGGTGAGGACATGGGCGCCGGTGTCGTCGACGGCGTCCAGCCGGTGACCACCGGGCGACCAGGTGACCCGCAACGTCGTGGCTCCGGTGGTCGAGAGCTGCACGTCGGTCCACGCGAACGGCACCGGCAACCCGTCCGCGTCGGCGAGTTCGCGGCCGACGAGGGGGTGCAGCGCGGCGTCGAGCAGGGCGGGGTGCAGCACGAACGTGCCGGGATCGCCGGGGAGCTCCAGTTCGGCGTGGAGGCGGCCGTCCTGCCGCCAGGCCGCCCGTACCGCCTGGAAGTCCGGGCCGTAGGCGTAACCGGCGTCGGCCAGTTCGGCGTAGAGCAGGTCGGGGTCGATCGGGTCCGCGCCCGCCGGCGGCCATACGGTCGCCCGCACGACGGTGTCCACGGCCGGTGCCAGCAAGCCGGTCGCGTGGCGGTGCCAGGGCTCGTCCGCACGGTCGGGGCGGGCGTGCACGCTCACCGTGCGGGTGCCGTCGGCGCCCGCGGGACCGACGGAGAGTTGCAGCGCCACCCAGCCCTGGTCCGGCAGGACCAGCGGGGTCTCGATGGTGAGTTCCTCGACACGGGGGGTGCCGGCGCGGTCGCCCGCCACCAGGGCGAGCTCCACGAGCGCCGTTCCCGGCAGCAGGACCGGACCGGCGATCCGGTGACCCGCCAGCCAGGGATGGGCCTCCAGGGAGACGCGCCCGGTGAGCAGCAGCCCGCCGTCGTCGGCCCGCTCGACCGACGCGCCGAGGAACGGGTGGCCGGTGGCCGAGAGGCCCAGCAGCTCCGGCCCGGCCTGCGGCCTGCTCGTCAGCCAGTAGCGCTCGCGCTGGAAGGGGTAGGTGGGCAGGTCGGTTGCGGCGGCTGTGGGGAGGTGCCAGTCGACGGGGTGGCCGGTGACGTGGAGGGTGGCGAGGGTGCGGGTGATGGCCTGGGCTTCGGGGTGGTTGCGGCGGAGGGTGGGGTGGGCGTGGTGGTCGGGGAGGAGGGCGGTGAGGACGGCGTCGGGGCCGATCTCCACGAAGGTGTGGATGCCGGTTTCGGTGAGGGTGTCGATGACGTCGGTGAAGCGGATGGGTTCGCGGACGTGCCTGACCCAGTGGTCGGGGTCGTCGAGCCCGCCGAGGTGCCCGGTTCGGTCGGAGACGATGGGGATGGCCGGTTGGGTGAACTCCAGGGTGCCGAGGACCGCGCGGAACTCGTCGAGTATGGGTTCCATCAGGGGTGAGTGGAAGGCGTGGCTGACGGTCAGGCGTTTGACCTTCGCGCCGTGCGCGCGTTCGATGACCTGCTGGACCGCGCTTTCTGAGCCGGAGACGACGGTGGCGCGCGGCCCGTTGACGGCGGCGAGGGAGACCTGGTCGGTCAGGCCGTCCAGCAGGGCGAGCGCCTCGCTCTCGCCGAGGGCGAGCGCCGCCATCGACCCGCCGGGGGGTAGCTCCTGCATGAGCCGGGCGCGGGTGGTGACGAGTTTGGCGGCGTCGCGCAGGTCCAGGATTCCGGCGATGTGGGCGGCGGCGATGGAGCCGACGGAGTGTCCGGCGACCGCGTCGGGGTGGAGTCCGTGGTGTTCGAGGAGCCGGTAGAGGGCGGTTTGGAGGGCGAAGAGGGCGGGCTGGGTGTAGCGGGTCTGATCCAGCAGGGGGTTTTCGGTGAAGATGATGTCTTTGAGGCCGGGTTCGAGGTGGTTGAGGGCGGCGTCTAGGGCGGCGGCGAAGACGGGTTGGGTCTGGTAGAGCTCGCGGCCCATGCCGGGGCGCTGGCTGCCCTGCCCGGTGAACAGGAACGCCGTCTTCGACGCGAGGGCCTTCCCCCGCACCAGCGCGGGATGTCGTTGGCCGTCGCTCAGCGCGGTGAGCGCGGCCAGCAGTTCGGTGCGGTCGGCGGTGACGACGGCGGCCCGGTGGGTCAGCGTGGCCCGGCCGGTGACCAGGGCGGCGGCGTGCGGGTCGTTGGTGGTGAAGTGGTCCCGCAGGCGGCGGGCCTGTGCCTTCAGCGCCTCGGGGGTGTGCGCCGACAGGAGCACCGGCACGAGGCCGGGCTCGGGTTCAGAGGTGGTCGCGGGTTCCGGTTCTTCCAGCACCACGTGGGCGTTGGTGCCGCTGATGCCGAACGACGAGACGGCGGCCCGGCGCGGCCGGTCGTCGTCGTGCGGCCAGGCGACGGGCTCGGTGAGGAGCTTGAGGCCGTCGTGCCAGCGCACGTGCGGGGTGGGCGCGTCCACGTGCAGGGTGCGGGGGAGCAGGCCGTGCCGCATCGCCTGGACCATCTTGATGACCCCGCCGACCCCCGCCGCCGCCTGGGTGTGGCCGATGTTCGACTTCAGCGAGCCCAGCCACGCCGGGCGGCCGGCCGGCCGGTCCTTCCCGTAGGTGGCGATCAGCGCCTCGGCCTCGATGGGGTCGCCCAGACGGGTGCCGGTGCCGTGGGCCTCGACGGCGTCCACGTCGGAGGGCGTCAGGCCGGCGTTGGCGAGTGCCTGGCGGATGACCCGCTCCTGGGACGGCCCGTTGGGCGCGGTCAGGCCGTTGGAGGCGCCGTCCTGGTTGACCGCCGTGCCGCGTACCACGGCGAGGATCGGATGCCCGTTGCGGCGGGCGTCGGAGAGGCGTTCGACCAGGAGCAGGCCGGCGCCCTCCGACCAGCCCGTCCCGTCGGCGGCCGCCGCGAAGGCCTTGCAGCGGCCGTCGGCCGACAGTCCCCGCTGGCGGCTGAACTCCAGGAACATGCCGGGTGTCGCCATCACCGTCACGCCGCCCGCCAGGGCCAGGTCGCACTCGCCCTGCCGCAGCGCCTGCACGGCCAGGTGCAGCGCCACCAGCGACGAGGAGCAGGCCGTGTCGACCGTGACCGCCGGGCCCTCCAGCCCGAACGTGTACGCCACCCGCCCCGACGCGATGCTGACCGTGCTGCCCGTGAGGAGGTAGCCGTCGAAGCCCTCGGCGGGTTCGTGCAGGCGGGGGCCGTAGTCCTGGGACGTGCCGCCGACGAACACGGCGGTCCGGGAGCCGCGCAGGGTGCCCGGGTCGATGCCGGCCCGTTCGAAGCTCTCCCAGGCGGTCTCCAGCAGCAGTCGTTGCTGGGGGTCGATCGCCGCCGCCTCCCGGGGGCTGATGCCGAAGAAGTCCGCGTCGAAGTCGGTGGCGTCGTACAGGAAACCGCCCTGCCTGGTGTAGCTGGTGCCGGGGGTGGCCGGGTCGGGGTCGTACAGGGAATCCAGGTCCCAGCCCCGGTCGGCGGGGAAGGGGCCGACGGCGTCCACGCCGTCGGCGACCAGCCGCCACAGGTCCTCGGGCGACTCGGCGCCGCCCGGATAGCGGCAGGCCATGCCGACGATGACGACGGGATCGTCGGACCGGACCGCCCGCCCCGTCACGACGTGGTCGGCGGCTCCGGCCAGTTCGGCCCGCAGCGACGCGACGACCGCGTGTGGCGTGGGGTGGTTGTAGACCAGCGCCGCCGGCAGGTCAAGCCCGGTCGCGTCGGCCAGCCGCTCGCGGAGTTCGACGGCGGCCATCGAGTCGAAGCCCAGGTCCTTGAAGGTACGGTCGCCGTCGACCGCGTCGCCGGTGACGTGCCCCAGCACGATGGCGGTCTGGGTGCGGACCAGGTCGAGCAGGTCGGGCAGGTCGGGCAGTCGACGTCGTTCGGGCGTGGGGCGGGCGACCTCGTCGAACCAGTGGCGTTCCCGCTGGAACGGGTAGGTCGGCAGCGGCACCGCCCGCCCGGCCGCGAACCCGGCGAGGTCGACCTCGACCCCCCGCGTGTGCGCCGCCGCCAGCGCGCGCAGCAGGGTGGCCCCCTCCGGCCGCCCGCGCCGCAGCACGGCATGGCCCCCCGTCAGGGCCGACAACACCGCGTCGGGGCCGAGTTCCAGGAACGTGGTCACGCCCTCGCCGCGCAGTGTCGTGACGGCGTCGTGGAAGCGCACGGCGTGCCGGATGTGCCGGGTCCAGTAGGCCGGGTCGGTCAGCTCCTCCACCGTCGCGACGCGCCCCGTCACGTTGCTGACGACCGGGACGGCCGGCGGCCGGTAGGCGAGGGTGGCGGCGACGGCGTGGAATTCGTCCAGGACCGAGTCCATGTGGGCCGAGTGGAAGGCGTGGCTCACCGTGAGCGCACGCGTCCGCCGTCCCCGCGCGGCGAACAGCCCGGCCACCCGTGCGACCGCCTCGGCGTCACCCGACACCACGACCGCGCTGGGCCCGTTGACCGCGCCGAGGTCCACCCCGTCGCCGAGGTGCGGCGCGATCTCCTCCTCGGTCGCCTCGACCGCCGCCATCGCCCCGCCCGACGGCGCCGACCACATGAGCCGGGCCCGCGCCGCGACCAGCGCCGCCGCGTCGGCCAGGGAGAACACCCCGGCCACGTGGGCGGCCGTCACCTCGCCGATCGAATGGCCGGTGACCACGTCGGCCCGCACGCCACGGTGCTCCAGCAGCCGGAACAGCGCCGTCTCCAGGGCGAACAGCGCGGGCTGGGTGTAGCGGGTCTCGTCGAGGGGGCCGCTTTCCACGATCTCGGCCAGCGGCGCGTCGAGATGGGGCGCGAACGCGGCGGCCACCTCGTCGAACGCGGCCGCGAACACCGGCTCGCTCCGGTAGAGCTCGGCGCCCATGCCGGCGTACTGGCTGCCCTGCCCGGTGAACAGGAACGCCGTCCGGGACGGCCGGACCGCGTTCCCCCGCACGACCGCCGGATGCTCGACCCCCTCCGCCACCGCCCGCAGCCCGTCGGCCAGCCCTTCGAGGTCCTCGGCCAGCACCACCGCCCGGCTCGCGAACCGGGTCCGGGTCACCGCCAGCGAGTACGCCACATCGACCGCCCGGCCACGCGCCTCGCCCGCCAGCCGCCCGGCCTGCGCCCGCAGCGCCGCCGCGTCCCGTCCCGAGATCACGAACGGCAACACCGGCCGACCGGCGGGGGTCTCCGAGGGAGCGGCCGTTCGTGAAGGCGGCTCGGCCACCACGACGTGGGCGTTGGTGCCGCCCATGCCGAACGAGCTCACCCCCGCCACCGCGCGCCCCTCCACCGGCCACCCCACCGGCTCGGTGACCACCCGCAACCCCAGTTCGTCGAGGGCGATGGCCGGGTTCGGGTCGCGGAAGTTGAGGCTCCCCCGCCCCCCCCC
>NZ_BBXE01000024.1:6652-239439 GCF_001570565.1 Herbidospora yilanensis
CCTCGCGGCACCCGCCGGTGCCGGACGGCCAGCACCGTCTTCAACAGCCCGGTCAGGCCGGCCGCGCCCTCCAGGTGTCCCACGTTCGTCTTCACCGACCCCACGAGCAGCGGGCGGGCCGAGCCGAGGGCGGCTCCCAGCGCCGCCGCCTCGACCGGGTCGCCCACCGGGGTGCCGGTGCCGTGCAGTTCCACGTAGCCGACGTCTTCCGGCGTGGTCCCGGCGCGGGCGTGCGCGGCCCGGATCACCGCCTCCTGGGCGGCCCGGCCGGGCACGGTCAGGCCGTCTGAGGCGCCGTCGTTGTTGACCGCGCCGCCGAGCAGCACCGCGTGCACGCGGTCGCCGTCGGCCAGCGCGCGGTCGAGCGGCTTGAGCAGGACGGCCACCCCGCCCTCGCCGCGCACATACCCGTTGGCACGGGCGTCGAAGGTGAAGCAGCGGCCGTCGGGGGACAACGCGCCGAACCCGGCGCTGCGTGCCCCGCTGTCGGGGGACAGGATCAGGTTCACCCCGCCGACCAGGGCCAGATCCGACTCGCCCCGGCGCAGGCTCTCGCTCGCCAGGTGCACCGCCACCAGCGACGACGACTGCGCCGCGTCGACGGTCAGGCTCGGCCCGGTCAGGCCGAGCACGTAGGAGAGCCGGTTGGCGAGGACGCCGCGGTTGAGGCCGGTCATCGCGTGCCGGCCGGGCTGGACGCCGCGCAGGTGGTGGAGGGTGGCGTAGTCGTCCCAGAGGGCGGCGGCGAAGACGGCGGTCCGGCTCCCGGCGAGCGAGGCGGGCACGATGCCGGCCTCCTCCAGGGCCTCCCAGCCCAGTTCGAGCAGGAGCCGCTGCTGCGGGTCCATCGCCGCCGCCTCCTTCGGCGAGATGCCGAAGAAGGCGGCGTCGAAGCGGTCGACCTCGTCGAGGTAGGCCCCGCGCGCCTCGCCGAGGCCGCGCCCGGCGGGGGCGGTGCCGACCGCGTCGCGCCCTTCGGTCAGCAGCCGCCAGAAGGAGTCGGGGTCCGCCGCGCCCGGCAGCCGGCAGGCCAGGCCGATGACGGCGATGGGGGTGCTGGTGTGGGAGTCGGACATACAACGCAGCTTGGCCTGAACCGCTAAGGAAGGCCTTGAGGCGATCTAAAGCCGTTTTTCTCCGTTACGGCTCCGCCCGGCCGGCACCGCCCGCCCTCGCCGCGTCGGCCGGCGAGCGGCGGCGACCGCCGCTCGCACTCCCCGCCGCCACGGCCACAGCTCAGGGCCACAACCCGCGCTTGAGCGCCGCCAGGTGCTCGACGGCGATCCGCTGTTGCTCCGACGGAAGGTCGGGCCCGCCGAAGGCGTGGTAGAACCCCGGGAAGTTGTGCAGTTCGACGGGCACCCCGGCCTGCGCCAGCCGCAGCCCGTAGAGGATCCCTTCGTCCCGGAGGGGGTCGAGGCCCGCCGTGGAGATGTAGGCGGGTGGCAGCCCCGACAGGTCCGTCGCCCGTGCGGGCGCGGAGTACCCCGACGCCGCCTCGCCCCCCAGGTAGAGACGCCAGCTCTCCACCGCCAGACCCCGGTTCCAGATCGGCGCGTCGGTCAGGGTGAGCATGGACGAGGTGTCGAGACGGTCGTCGAGCGCCGGGGTCGCCAGGTGCTGGAACACCAGCGGCGGCCCGCCCCGGTCGCGGGCCAGCAGCGCCACCCCCGTCGCCAGCGCCGCGCCGGAGCTCGCCCCGGCCACGCCGAGCCGCCCGCCGTCCACCCCCAGAGCGTCGGCCTCGGCCGCGAGCCATTCGAGCGCCGCGTACGAGTCCTCCAGCCCGGCCGGGTAGGGGTGCTCCGGCGCGAGCCGGTAGCCGACGGCGACCACGACGGCGGAGGCGTAGGCCGCCGCCTGCGCCGCCGCCTGGTGCACGTGGTCGACGTTCCCGAGCACGAACCCGCCGCCGTGCAGCCACAACGTGGCGGGCAGCGGCCCGGTCAGGCCGCGCGGGCGGTAGACCCGCACGTGCACCGGCGCGGCGGGCTCGGTCACGTCCACGGAGTCGAACCGCGGCAGCGCGGCCAGCGGTTGTGGACGGGTTCCGGCGCGGTCGGCGACGGCGTCGGTGAGGGTTCCGCTGATCGGCATGGTCACGCCTCCAGTGACAGGGCCTGTGACGGGCAGAGGTCGAGGATGTCCCGGAAGCGCTTCTCGTCCCCTTCCGGCACCTCCGGATCGAGCACTTCGACCAGCCCGAGCTCGGACTGGTCGAAGCGGTCGGGCGCGGACAACACGCACTGTCCCGCGCCCAGGCAGCGTCCTTGGTCGGCGCTGATACGCATAAGAGACTCCTGTTCACCAGGTGACGGGCAGTTCCCAGACACCCTGGACGCCGCCCGCCTCCTTGATCGGCAGGTCGGCGAGGTCCCTGGCCAGCCGCAGGCCGGGCAGCCTGCGGAAGAGCGTGCCGAGGGCGATCTCCATCTCGGCGCGCGCCAGGTTCTGGCCGATGCACTGGTGCACGCCGTGCCCGAACGACACGTGGTGCCGCGCGCCGCGGTCGACCGCGAACGCGGCGGGGGAAGGGAACGCCTCCCCGTCGCGGTTGGCGGTGGCGATGACGATCACGATCCCGTCGCCGGCCCGCACCCGATGTCCGGCCAGGTCGGCGTCGACGGTGGCGAACCGGGCGATGCCGTCGGCGATGGCCATGTAGCGCAGCAGCTCCTCGACCGCCGTCGGCAGCAGCCGGGGGTCCGACCGCAGCGCGGCGAGCTGGCCGGGGTGCTCCAGCAGGGTGACGACGCCGAGCGCGATGGCGCTCGCGGTGGTCTCGTGACCGGCCACGAGCAGCAGCAGCGCGATGTCGACCAGTTCGGCGCGGGTCAGCGCGCCGGTCTCGACCTGCTCGGCGATCAGCGTGTCGAGCAGCCCGTCGCCCGGCTCCCGCCGCTTGCGCTGGATCAGATCGTCCAGATAGGCCTTGAGCTGCGCGAACGCGTCGGCGCTGTCTTCCAGGGTGGTGCTGCCGGTCACCACGCGCCGCGACTGGTGCTCGAAGAAGGCGTGGTCGGTGTACGGCACCCCGAGCAGTTCGCAGATGACGATCGACGGCACCGGCAGCGCGAAGTCGGGCACCAGATCGGCGACCGGGCCCTTGGCCTCGATCTCGTCGATGAGCCCGTCGACCAACGTCTGGATGCGGGGCCGCAACGCGTTGGTCTTCTTCACGGTGAAGCTCGACAGCAGCATGCGCCGTTGCACGGTGTGCTCCGGCGGGTCCATGCCGATGAAGTTGCGCACCTTCCGGGCCGACTCGAACCGGGGCGCCAGCGCCGGATAGTGCGGGTGGACCCGGTCGGAGGAGTAGGTGGCCGGGTCGAGCAGCACCTGCCGCGCCTCGGCGTGCCCGGTCACCGCCCACACCTCCCGCCCGTTGTAGAGGCGGACCTTCGACACGGGGGCGTAGTCGGCGTATCCGGAGGCGGGCTGGAAGGGGCAGCCCCGGGCCTGCGGGTATTCGGGCAGGAGAGTCATTCGGCCGCCTCCTGAAGGGGCTTCGGCGCAGGGGCGGGCGGTCGCGGCGCCCTGTCGTGGCGGGACACGCTGAACCGCCGTACCGCCGGGGTCTCCACGAACGTGAACAGGGCCCAGGCCAGCACCAGCGCGACCGCCAGCGCCAGCACCAGCAGCCCCGCCCCCACGATGGGCGTCAGATCACGCCCGTCGACCAGGTATCGGTGCAGGTAGGTGACCGTCAGCCCGTGGACCATGTAGAACGCGAACGACCACTCCCCGAGCCGTACCAGCGCCCGTCCCCGGAACGGCGACCGGGTGAGCTGGAGGTCGGCCCGCGCGGCGGCCACGACCAGCGGCGTCAGCCAGATCGCCGCGGTGCCCGCGATGCCCCACAGGTAGGGCACGTTCGCCTGCACCACGTAGCCGCCGACGGCGATGAGCAGCGCGGGCGCCGGCCCGAGCCGGGGCCACGCCCCCTCCAGGGTCAGCCGCGCGGCCACCACGCCCAGCACGAACTCGGCCGCCCGGACCGGCGGGAAGAAGTACACGAACCAGATCTGCTCGAACGACAACGTGCCGTCGGAGATGAACGGCAGCGGCTGCCCGCCGATCAGGTACACCGACACCAGCGGCACCAGCAGCGTCACCGCCACCAGCGCGCCCGCCGTGACCCACAGCGCCCGGATCGAGAAGCGGTTCAGCAGCCGCAGGATCCACGGGAAGGTCAGGTAGAAGAACAACTCGCACGACAACGACCAGCTCACCGAGTTCATCGTGTTCGGCACGGTGAGGTCGGGGATCCACGCCTGGAGCAGGAACAGGTTGGCCACGGTCCCGGTGGTGGTGAACGCCTGCGCGGTCAGCAGCATCAGCACGCCGGCCACGACGAAGGTGACGAGGTGGTTGGGGAAGATCTTCACCAGCCGCCGCCGCCACACCTTCGGCGGGGTGTCGCCGGGCCGTGCCGACCAGGTCAGCACGAACCCGCTGAGCACGAAGAAGAAGGTGACGCCGTAGAAGCCGGCGCTCTCGAAGACCGGGGTGTCGACGAACTTGGTCTGCCAGGTGGTGTGGAAGGCGAACACGAGCAGCGCCGCGAGGAAGCGCAACCCGGTCAGCGACGGGAGCCGCGCGCCGCGGGTCTGTTCAGGTGAGCTGGTCATGAGAGTGAGGCTGGCAGCACGTTATTGGGCGGGTCTAAAGCCGTTCTTGTGCGGGTTCCCGAGCGGTGCGGGCCCGTCGCGGCACCGCGTCCAGCAGCGACTTCGTGTACGGGTGGACGGGCCCCGCGAACACGTCCTCGACCGGCCCCGACTCGACGACGACGCCGTCCTTCATCACCATCACCCGGTCGCAGACCTCGCGGACCACGGCCAGGTCGTGGGAGATGAACAGGGTGGCCAGCCCCAGCTCCTCCTGGAGGCGGCGCAGCAGGTCGAGCACCTGGGCCTGCACCGACACGTCGAGCGCCGACACCGGCTCATCGCACACCAGCAGCCGGGGCTCGGGCGCCAGGGCGCGCGCGATGGCCACCCGCTGGCGCTGGCCGCCGGACAACGCGGCGGGCCGCCGGTCGAGCAGGTCGGCGGTCAGGCCGACCCGCTCCAGGAGGACCTCCGTGCGGGCGGCGCGCTCGGCGCGCGGCACCCCGGTCGCGGCCAGCGCCTCGCCGACGATCCGCGACACCGGCCAGCGCGGGTCGACGGCGCTGAGCGGGTCCTGCGGGACGAGCTGGATGGTGTGCCGCCGCGCCCGGCGGGCCCGTTCTGGCACGCCGCTCCAGGGTTCGCCGCCGAGCAGCACGCTCCCCTCGTCGGGCCGGGCCATCCCCAGCACGACCCGGGCCAGCGTCGTCTTGCCCGAGCCCGACTCGCCGACCAGGCCGAGCGTCTCGCCCGGCCGCAGCGTGAAGTCGACGCCCGCCACCGCCGTGCGCCCGGCGAAGCGTTTGACCACTCCGGTGACGTCGAGCAGCGGCTCGCCCTCCGGCGGCCGTCCACGGCTGGCGCGGGGCCGGCCGCCCGGCACGGCGGCGAGCAGCTCCTTCGTGTACGCGTGCCGAGGGTCGTCGAGCACCCGGCCGGCCGGGCCGGTCTCGACGATCACGCCGTGCCGCATCACCGCCACCTCGTCGGCCAGCGCCTCCACCACCGCGAGGTCGTGGGAGATGAGCAGCAGCCCGGTGCCCTGCTGCTTCAGCTCGTCCAGCAGGGCCAGCACCCGGGCCTGCACGGCGGCGTCGAGCGCGGTGGTCGGTTCGTCGGCGATCAGGATGCCCGGTCCGGCCGCGATGGCCGAGGCGATGAGGGCACGCTGGCGCAGCCCGCCCGAGAGCTGGTGGACGTACTGGCGGGCACGTTCCTCCGGATCGGGCACGCCGACCCGGGTGAGCAGGCCGACCACCCGCTCGCGGGCCCCGCTCCGGGGCACGGTGCGGTGCGCCAGCAGCGATTCGGTGATCTCGGCGCCGATCGGGCGCAGCGGGTCGAGGGCGACCAGCGCGTCCTGGGAGACGAGCCCGATGTGCCGGCCGCGCACCCTGCGCCATTCGCGCGGGCCGAAGTCCCGGGCGTCCTGCCCGGCGACGCGTAGCTCCCCGGCGGTGACCGTGGCGGTCGGCCCGGCCAGCCCGAGGAGCGATCGGGCCAGCGCCGACTTGCCCGACCCCGACTCGCCGACCAGGGCCAGGCAGCGGCCCGGCTCCAGCCGGAGCGACGCGTCGCGCACGGCGTGCACGCGGCCGGCGGCGAACCGGACGTTGAGGTCTGCCACCTCGACGAGACTCATGAGGCGTACCGTCCCTCGGATCGGTTCTGGGCGTGGCGACCGGCGACGGTCACCGCGATGACGGTCAGGACGAGCATCAGGCCGGGGAACAGCGCCGCCCACCACGCCAGGTGGAGGAATCCCTGGCTCTCGGTGAGCATCGCCCCCCACTCGGGCGTCGGCGGCTGCGCGCCGAGGCCGAGGTAGCTCAGCGCCGCGCCCGTCGAGATGGACACGCCGAGCGTGACGGTGGCCAGCACCAGCAGCGGCCCGAACGTGTTGGGCAGCACGTGCCGCAGCACCACCAGCGGCCGGGGCACGCCCAGCCCGATGGCCGCCTCGACGTAGCCCGACCGGCGCACCACGAGCGCCTGGGCGCGCACCACCCGGGCGAAGCCGGGCGCGATGCCCACGGCCACCGCGAGGGTCGCGCCGACCACGCCCTTGCCGGTGATCAGCACCACGAGCAGGGCCAGCAGCAGGCCCGGCAGCGCCAGCAGCGCGTCGGCGACCCGCATCAGCACCGCGTCGCCGAACCGGCCCGACAACGCCGCCAGCAGGCCCCACACCACGGCGATGAGCAGCCCGCCCACGGTGGCCGCCGCGCCGATGGCCAGCGAGTGGCGGGCGCCGTGCACGACACGGGTGAAGACGTCGCGCCCGAGCTGGTCGGTGCCGAACAGGTGGGCGGAGTCGGGCGGCAGGAAGGTCGCGAGCGGATCGGTCGCGGTCGGGTCGCCCGCCGCGAGCAGCCGGGGAAAGAGCGCGGCCACGACGAGCAGCAGCAGGAACGCCGCCGCGGTCACGACACCCACGTGTCTCATATCGCCTGCACCCCCGTCTTCCTGCGCAGGCGGGGGTCGACGACGGCGTACAGGACGTCGACCAGCACGCTCACCGCGACGAACACCACCGCCGACAGCGCCACCACCCCCTGCACGACCGGCAGGTCGCGGTCGCCGACCGCCTGGAGGGTGATCCGGCCGATGCCGGGCCGGGCGAACACGTTCTCCACGATCACCGCGCCGCCCAGCAGGGTGCCGGTGAACCAGCCCGCCATGGTCAGCGCCGGCAGCGCGGAATGGCGCAGCGCGTGCCGGTAGCGCACCGCCGTCTCCGGCACGCCGCGCGCCCGCGCGGTCACCGCGAACGGCTGGTCGAGCGCGGCGAGCAGGCCCTCGCGCATCACCTGGGTCAGCACGGCCGCGATCGGCAGCGCCAGGGTGATCGTCGGCAGCACCAGCGAGGCCACGCCGCCGGTCTCCGACACCGGCAGCCAGCCCAGCCGGAACGAGAAGATCGTCAGCAGCATGATGCCGAGCCAGAACGACGGCGTCGACACCACCACCAGCTCCACCGCCGCCGACAACCGGCGCGGCCAGTTCCGCCGCCCCGAGGTGGCCACCGTCACCCCCACCGCCAGGAGCGGGGCCAGCACGGTGGCCGCCAGCGCGAGCTGCACGGTCGGCCAGAGCTGGTCGGCCAGCACCGTCGCCACCGGCTGCTGGAGCTGGTAGGAGTCGCCGAACCGGAACGTCGCCAGCCGGGCCACGTAGTTCAGGTACTGCACCACGAGCGGCTGGTCGAGGCCGTACTCCGCGCGGATCCGCTCGTGCTGCTCCTCGGAGACCAGCGCGTCGGAGCCGACGACGGCGTAGACCGGGTCGCCCGGGATGAGCTGGAGCACCAGGAAGGCGCAGGTGGCCGCGGCCCACACGACGAGGGCCGCGCTCACCAGCCGGGTCAGCACACCCCTCACGGGGCCTCGACCCAGGCGCCGTAGAACTCGGGGTGCGCCGAGATGCCCAGCCGCAGGTCGCGCACCTTCTTGCTGGCGCCGAGGTTCTGCGTGTCGACGTAGGTCGGCACCACCACCGCGTTCTCGATCGCCCACTTCTGCACCTTGGCGTATTCGGCGGCGCGCCGGGCCGGCTCCTGGGCGGTCTGCGCCGCCGTCAGCCACGCGTCGACTTGGGGGTCGGTGACCTGGGCGAAGTTGTGGCCGCTGTTCTTGGACGTCTGGTCGGAGAAGAAGAAGTGGCTCAGGATGTCGCCGTCGCCGCGCGCCCACGACAGTTCGACCACGTCGTAGCGGCCCTCGTCGAGGCGGCCGCCGATCTCGATCGCGTCGGTCGAGGCGAGCAGCTCCAGGTAGATGCCCGACTTCTTCAGGTCGCCCTGCACCGCCTGCGAGAACGTGCTCGCCTCGCCGTAGATCGGGGCGACCACGGTGAGCCGCTTGCCGTCCTTGGTGCGGTAGCCCTCGGCGTCGCGGCCGGTCCAGCCGGCCTCGTCGAGCAGCTTGGCCGCCAGCGCCGGGTCGGGCGGCCAGGTGTTCTCCAGCGAGGCGTCGTAGCTGGCCGGGGTGGTCGGCGACAGCGGGCTCCAGGCCCGCTGGTAGAGGCCCTGGAAGACCGACTTCACGAGCGTGTCGATGTCGATGGCCCGCTGGAAGGCCTGCCGCACCCGGACGTCGGAGAACAGCGCGCCCTTCGTGTTCAGGTAGAAGGCGTTGACCGCCCCGGGCACCTGCTTGTCGAGCACCTGGAGGTTCGGATCGGCCTTGAGCAGCCCGAGCTGGTTGGCCGGGATCGCGCTCGCGGTGTCGACCTGGCCGGAGGTCAGCGCCCCGACCCGGGTGGCCTCCTCGCCGATGAACCGGACCTTCAGCGTGTCGAGGCGGGCCGGCCCGGTGTGCCCGGCGCTCTTGGGCGCCCAGTCGTAGGCGGCGTTCTTCGTGTACGTCCGCTCCTGGCCGCGCACGTAGGCGCCCGACTTGAAGGGGCCGGAGCCGACCGAGCCGTCACCGGCGGCGCACAGCTTGTCCGGCCCGGCCTTCAGTGTGGCGGGGGAGGCGATGCCCAGCGCCGTGGTGCTGGCGGCCTGGAGGAACGGCACGTAGGGCCGGTCGAACTCGATCTTCACCTGGTAGGGGCCGACGACCGAGACGCCCTTGTACGGCCCGAGCAGCCCGGCCGCGTACTGGGAGTTGGTCTCCTTGGCGGTGATGTGGTCGAAGTTGGCCTTGACCGCCTCGGCGTCGAGCTTGGCGCCGTCGTGGAAGACGACGTCCTCGCGCAGCGTGAACGTGTAGGCCTTGCTGTCGGGGCTGATCTCCCACTTGGTGGCCAGCCACGGCTCCAGCGCGCCGTCGGGCGTCTGGTAGACCAGCGAGTCGTACACCGGGCGCTGCAGGAACGAGGTGACGTCCTGCGCGCTGACGTGGGGGTCCCAGCAGTCGGGCTCCTCGTTGACGGCGTGGGTGAGGGTGCCGGAGGTGGCGGGCTTGGCCGCCTGGCCGCCGCCACCCCCGCCGGTGTTCTGCGTGCCGCACGCGGCGAGGGCGATAAGGACGGCGGCCGCCAGTACGGCACGTGATGGAGGCATGGGAACTCCAGGTACGTTCGAAGTGCGATCGTCCGAACTATCGGGAGTGCCGCTAAAGCGGGGCTGAAACCACGATCCGCGCGGCCTCGGCCAGGAGCCGGAACGACCGCAGCCGCTCGTCCTGCGACGGCACCACCGTCAGCGCCATCAGCTCGTCGGCGCCGGTCTCCCCGATCAGCCGGTCGAGCTTGCCCGCCACCGTCTCGACGCCGCCGATGAGCTGCGGCTCGACGATGGCCCGGACGAACTCCCGCTCGGCCGCCGACCAGCGGTGCGCGGCCGCCCTCGCCGCGGCCGGGAACACGTCGAAGTCCGGCGAGGTGCGCATCAGGACCTTGCCGAGCAGGTAGGAGGAGGCCGTGGTGAGGGCCTCCTCGTCGGTGGGGGCCACGGTGACCAGCGCCGCGATGAGGGTGCGCGGCCGGTCGAGGTCGGCCGAGGGCCGGAACGCGTTCCGGTAGGCGGCCAGCGCCTGCGCCGTGTCGCGCGGGTTGATCTGGTGCGCGTACGCGTACGGCAGCCCCAGCGACCCGGCGAGCGCGCCGCTGCCGGGGCTCGATCCGAGCACCCACACGTCGGGCCGCGCGTCGGCGGCCGGGACGGCGACGATGCCGGTCGACCGGTCGGCCGGCGCGAAGTAGCCGCGCAGTTCGCCGATCTCCCCGGCGAAGTCGGCCGCGCCCTCGGGGGAGCGGCGCAGCGCCCTGGCGGTGCGCGGATCGGTGCCGGGGGCCCGCCCGAGCCCCAGGTCGATCCGGCCCGGATGGAGCGCCTCCAGCGTGCCGAACTGCTCGGCCACGACGAGCGGGGCGTGGTTGGGCAGCAGCACCCCGCCCGACCCCACCCGCAGCGTCGTGGTGGCCGCCGCCAGCCGCCCGGCCAGCACGGCCGGGGCGGAGGTGGCCAGGCTCGTGGTGTTGTGGTGCTCGGCCACCCAGTAGCGCAGGTAGCCCAGCTCCTCGGCCTTCGGGGCGAAGGCGACGGTGTCGGACAACGCCTGGGTGGCCGAGCCGCCCTCGAAGACCGGGACGACGTCGAGAACCGATAAGGGCAGGGTCATGACAGGGCTCCTTCGGAGGACGCCGGTTCGGACACGGGCTCGGCGGGGGCCGCCTCGGGACGGCCGGGCAGCAGCAGCCCGGCGGCGAAGACCACGGCCGCGGCGGCCACGGGCCACCAGAAGGCGTCGCCGAACGTGGCGGGGGTGGGCGCGGTGTGCGCGCCGCCGCCCTGGAGGATGAGCGCGACGACGGCGATGCCGAGCGAGGCGCCGATCTGGTTGAGGATGAAGACCGCGCCGGTCGCGCCGGCCACCGCGTCGCCGGGCACCGTGCGGTAGACCGAGCCCATGGTCGGCGCGCCGACCAGGCCGAGGCCGAACCCGGCGGCGAGCTGCGCGCCGGTCAGGAGCACCTGCGAGGTGCCCGCGTCGGACGCGGTGAACACCAGCGCGCCCAGGCCGATGAGCAGCGCCCCGACCGGCACCAGCCGCCGCGCGCCGAGCTTGTCGGCCAGGTTGCCCGCGACCGGCATGCCGACGAGTGTGCCCAGCCCGAGCGGGGCCAGCAGCAGGCCCGAGGCCAGCACCGACTCGCCGCGCACCTCCTGGTAGTAGAGCGGCAGCAGGAACAGCAGCGAGAACAGGCCGCCGCCGATGAGGAACATGGTGGTCACGCTGGCGCTGAACCCCTTGCTGCGGAACAGCCGCAGGTCGAGCAGCGGCGTGCCGGTGGTGCGCAGCGCGTGGACGACGTAGGCGGCGAACAGCGCCAGGCCGACCACCAGGCCGATCAGCACCGACGTGCTGCCGAAGCCCTCGGCCCCGGCCCGCGACAACGCGAAGACGAGCGCGGCGAACCCGGGCGACAGGGTGAACACGCCGATCCAGTCGAGCGGCGCGGCGCCGCCGGGCGGGTCGGCCGGCAGCACGACGATCGCGAGGACGATCGCGGCGACCGCGAAGGGGATGTTGACCAGGAACATCCACTGCCAGGTGAGGTTGTCGAGGATCAGGCCGCCGACGATGGGGCCGACGACGGGACCGAGCGTGATGGGGATGGAGATGAGCCCCATGACCCGGGCGATGCGGGCCGGACCGGCCGCGCCCGCGACGACGGTCATCATGATCGGGTCGACCATGCCGCCGCCGAAGCCCTGCAGGATCCGGAACACGATGAGGCTCTCGGCGTTCCAGGCGAAGGCCGAGAGCGTCGACCCGGCCAGGAACACGGTCAGGCCGAGCAGCCACATGCGCTTGGCGCCGAAGCGCACGGTCGCCCACCCGGCCAGCGGGATGGCCAGCGCGACCGCGAGCAGGTAGCCGGTGGTCACCCACTCGATGGTGGCCAGCGTCGCCTCGAACTCGGCGGTCAGCGTGCTGATCCCGACGTTGACGATCGTCGCGTCGAGGTAGGACATCATCCCGCCGAGCACCATCACGCCTATCAGCGTGAGCAGCGCGCGGTCGAGCCGGACCGTGCCTGACATGACCACTCCTTTGAACCGGGGAGACAGTGAAAATGAACTGATGAGTTCAATTGCCTGCCTGGGACGGTAGCATGGCCAAATGAGCGTTGGCGACACCGAGAAATCGACCTCCGACCGAGGGCGGCTGGACAAACGCCGGGCCATCGTGGAGGCCGCGCTACGGGTGTTCGCCCGCGTGGGCTACGCGCAGGCGAGCCTCGACATGATCGCCGCCGAGGCGGGGGTGGCGAAGCCGACCATCTACAACCACCTCGGCTCCAAGGAGAACCTGTTCCGCCACGTCATGACCGAGACCGCGGCGCGGGCCAACGGCAAGACGATGGAGGTCCTGGAGTCCTTTCCCGGTGAGGCCGACGGGCTGCGCCCCGGCCTCGAAGACGTCGCGGGCAAGCTCGTGGCCTGCTACACCGACGAGCAGTCCCAGGCCGTCCGCCGCCTCCTCTACGCCGAGGCGGTCCGCTTCCCCGACCTGTTCGACCAGGTCAGGGCGAGCGGTCCCGACCAGTTCATCGAGGCGCTGGCCGGGCGGCTGGCGCGGCTGGCCAACGCCGGCCACCTGCGCATCGAAGACCCGGTCAGGGCGGCCAACCAGTTCATCGCCCTGGTCTACGAGGAACTGCCGACCCTGAGCACGTTCGGCTCCCGCCCGCTCGACTCCCGGGAGGCCGAGAAGGTGGCCGTCGCGGGGGTCGACACCTTCCTGCGCGCGTTCGGGTCATGAGGCGTACCGGAGCTTGGAGAACTCCTTGGTGAGGGCCACCCGCTGGGGCGCGTAGCCGCCGTGGATGCGCAGCACCGACAGCAGCGTCCACAGGCGGGTCTGCGCGAACGACGACGGCGCGCCGTGCACGTCGTCGTGCTCCAGCACCCGCACCCCGCTCACCCGCTCGCGCAGCAGGGCGGCGTCGGCGGGCGGGATGATCTCGTCGCGCAGGCTCGTCACGTGGGCGACCGGGACACGCAGCGCCGACAACTCCTCCGGGGTCAGCGCCCAGTCGCGGATCAGCGGGTAGACCTTGCCCGGGTCGGTCCCGGCGAGGTGGGCCAGCGTCTCGGTGGTGATCCCGGGCACTCTCGCCTGCCAGCTCTCGTCGGTGAAGAAGTGGTGCAGCGGCGCGCCCGCGCCCACGACGCCCCTGATCCGGTCGTCGTGGAGGGCGGCGCGCAGCGCCAGGTGGCCGCTGAAGCTGAGCGCCAGCAGGTAGGTCCTGCCGGTGTCGGCGCGGCCCTCGACCGCGTCGAGCAGGGCCGGGAAGAAGCGCCAGGCGTCGGCGTCGTAGGGCACCGGGTTCTCGCCGACGCGGGGCATCTCGGTGACGATCCCGGCGAAGCCGAGCGCGTCGAGTTGCGGCAGCACGGCCGCCCACTGCTCCTTGACGGAGATGATGCCGCCGGTCAGCACCAGCAGCGGCCGGGGTGTGGGGTCGTCCAGGCCGACGGTCCAGCCGGGGGCGGGGCCCTCCAGCGGCCTGATCGCCGGGAAGCCGGCCCGCCAGCGGTCGAAGACCGCGCGGCTGCGCGCGGCGGCCTCCTGCCGGGCCGGGCCGTCGGCGTAGGGGAAGCGGGCCATGATGTAGTGGGCGTTGGCCTCCAGCGGTTGGTCGCCGGCGGCCAGCCGGTCGCCCTCGGCGCTCCACTCGCGCACCCACGAGTCGTCGTCGTGGATCCGGGCCAGGATCGCGGCCGAGTGCTCGGGCGGCATGCCCTGCGATCGGGCGTGCGCGATCACGTAGTTCTTCAGCTCGTCCAGGTGGGTCATAGGTTCTCCAGGGCCTCTTTCACCTCGGTCAGCACGTCGGCGGCCTCCGCGCCGTCGATCACCCGGTGGTCGAACGACAGGCTGAGCCGCATCACGGGCGCGACCGCGGGCGCCCCGTCCCGCACCACGACCCGGTCGGTGATCCGGCCGACGCCGAACGTGGTGGTGGTGCCGCCGACCGAGTGGAAGGAGTCGACGGCCCGGTGGCCGAGCGAGGTCACCGCGAAGGTGCCGGTCAGGTGCGGGCGCAGGCTCAGCGACCGGGCGGCCTTGCGGAACCTGCGGCGGCCCAGCGCCCACGGCGCGCGGTGCAGCCGGCGTACCCCCTCGAAGTCCTTCAGCTTCTCCGGGTCGCCGTGGCGCACCCGCGTCAGGTGGGCGTGGATGTCGGCGATGGCCGCCTCGTGGAGGTTCGGCACGACCGTGCCGAGCACGACCCGCCGCCCGTTGAGCGTGCGGTCGAGGGTGACCTTGCCGCTGACGAACGGATAACGGGCCACCCGGGGGCGGAGCCGTCCCTGGATCGCCGCGTTGGCCTCGGGGTGCTTGGCCAGCACCCGCCCGGCGGCGTGCAGGACGTAGGCGGTGATCGCGTGGCCGTGGGTGGCGCGGTGCGCCAGCACCCGGGTCATGTCGACCTCGGTGTCGAGGAAGACGGGGGAGAAGTCCCTGATGACCTCCAGGAAGAACAGCGTGTGCCGCCGCTCCGGATACGGCGGGACGCCGGTCATGACGCGGTCGCCAGTTCGTAGACCGCCGCCAGGCTGGGCGCCTCCAGCACCCGGGCGAACGGCAGCGGGCGGCCCGTCTGGCGCTCCAGCAGCGTGCAGAGCGTGAGCAGGTGCACCGAGTCCCAGGTGTCGACCGTGTCGAGCGACCGGCCGAGGTCGTCCTCGGTGACCGGGAGGGCCAGTTCGTCGCGCAGCAGCGCGACGTACTCCTCGACGGAAATCATGGTTGTTGTCCTCCGAAATCGGCGCTGAGGCGGATGTGCGGCACCGGTTCCGGCGGCCGGGTCAGGTCGTGCCGGAACTCGGCTCCCGCCTCGTCGGCGTGGACGGTCGCGAACCCGGCCTCGGGATAGAAGCCGGCCACCCTGCCGTTCCTGGCGGTGCGGCGGTAGGCGGCCCGCACCTCCCGGGCGGCGGAGCCGCGGGCGTGCTCCAGCACCGCGCCCAGCACCGCGTGCTCGATGCCGCGCCCGAACACCCGGCAGCTCAGCAGGAAGTTCTCCACCCGCAGCACCGCGCCGTCGCGGCGCAACAGCACCGCGCCCACGAGGCCGTGGTCGCCGAACCGGTCGGCGGAGGAGATGGCGAGCACCCAGGCGTCCGGATCGCCCGCCAGGTCGCGCACCTCGGCAGGGGAGAGCCGCCGGGTGGTCAGGTTGAACTGGTTGGTGCGCAGGGTGATCTGGGAGACGCGGTCGAGCTGGGCGGGCGCGGCGGGCGCGAGCCGCACCTCGGTGCCGAGTTCGGCCAGGTAGCCCTCCAGGGAGTCGAAACTCTCCAGGAAGCCGCGCCGGGCGTCCTCCTCGCGGTAGCGGGCCGGGCGGGCCAGGTCGTCGGAGGTGAGCCGGGGCACGTCGAACCAGCCGTCCCGCAGCAGCGCGGCGACGTGCAGCGCCGGTTCGCCGGTGAGGTCGACCACGGCGACGCCGGGCAGTTCGCGGCGCACCAGGCCGCGTTCGAAGGGGCTGTCGTCGGCGAACACGAAACTGTCGGCGGCGAGGTCGAGGTCGCCCGCGAGTTCGGCCAGGTTGTCGTGCTTGGGCCGCCAGTTGGCCCGCACCTGGACGAAGTCGCCCGCCCGCAACGTCATGCCCGGGTGGTCGCGCAACACGGCGGCCACCGGCTCGGGGTCGTTCTTGCTCACCGCCGCCACCAGCACGCCCTGCGAGCCGAGCTGCCGCACCACCCGCTGGAACCGGGTGAACGCCTCGCCCCGGTAGCCCTCGGCCACCTCGACGCCCTCCGGCCCCACCTCCCCGAGCACGCCGCCCCAGACGGTCTCGTCCAGGTCGAGCACCAGCACCTTCTTGGCCGGCCCGGCGGCCTGCCGGGCCAGGTGGGCGACCTCGCGGGCGTACGCGGCGAGCAGGTCGTCGGTCAGATGGGCCTTGGCGTAGACGCTCTGGCGCGGGTCGCGGGCGCGCACCCCTTCGGCGAGCAGCGGGTCGAGGTCGACGACGGCGACCTCGGGGTGGTCGAGCCGCAGCAGCCGGGCGTTGGCCTCCCGCCAGGCCGCGCCGAGGGCGGCCCGTTCGCGCCGGTCGAGGAGCTGGGCGGTCAGCTCCCGGGGCAGCGGGAGGGTGTTGAGCACCAGCGTCGCCCCGCGCGCGGTCGCGGCGAAGGTCGCGGCGAGCCGCTCCACCAGCTCGATCTTCGCGTCGAGCACCCGGGCCGCGTCGCCGGCCCGCCAGGGCGGCGGCAACTCGGCGGCGACGATCTCGGGGTCGAGCACCGCCAGCGCGAACGCCGGGCCGTCGGCCTTCCCGAGGGTCGTGTAGAGATCGCTCGCGGGGTCGGCCAGGTCGCGCACCCAGGCGTCGAAGTCGGCGAGCGTGATCCCGGCCAGCAGGCCGTGCCGGGCCAGTTCCACCGCCAGCGCCGGGCGCAGCGCGGCCAGGGTGCCGTGCCCGGTGACGTACAGGGAGACGAGGGGCGTGGCCGGATGGGCGGCGAGCACGTCGGCGGGGTCGAGCCGGGCCAGGAACCGGCCGGCGCGCGGCAGCGCCTCGTCGGGCAGATCCGCCAGCAGCCCCCGCACCGACGGCCACTCCGCGGCGGGTGGGAGGCCGATCACGACGCGCCGCCTACCAGCGCGAACCCGGCCTTGATCCACTTGCTCGACTCGATCGACACCCCGACCGCGCGCTCGCCGGGGGAGATCTCGGCCAGCGCCCGCTCCAGTTGCAGGAAGACGATGGCGTTGCCGCAGTTGCCCGCGTGGTCGACGACGGAGACCTCCCGGGCGGCGGGCAGCGCCAGCCGGTCGGTGATCAGCCGGGTCATCCGGCCCGAGAGCTGCGGCGGCAGCACCAGGTCGACGTCGCGGTCGGTCCAGCCGGTGGCGCGCAGCAGCTCCAGCAGCACCTCCTCGGTCATCTCGGGCACGTGCCTCTCGATCGCCTTGTAGTCCTCGGTCGCCGCCGGACGGTCGTGGTCGCGGTCGGCGTGGCGGTCCGCGGGGCCGAACCACTCCAGCACCGCGCCGGGCTCCCGGCCCAGGCCGACCAGGCGGGTGAACAGGGCCCGCACCTCCGCCGAGCCGGGCGCGGGCCGGGCCGACACCACGGCCGCGCCCGCCGCGTCGCCGAACAGCACGTAGTTGACCAGCTCGGCCGGGGCCGCCCTGGTCAGGTCGCGGGTCACGTCGTAGAAGCGGGCGATCACGTCGCCGCCGAGCACCAGCACCGTCCCGGTCTCCCCGGCCAGCAGCAGTTGCCGGGCCACGTCGAGCGCCTGGACGGCCCCCGAGCAGCCCGACTGCAACTGGAAGGTGCGCACCTGGTCGATGCCGAGCCGGTCGGCCACGACGTTCACGGTGGCCGGCATCAGCCGGTCGGGGGTCGCGGTGCCCAGGACGACGGCGTCCACCTCGCCCGCCGTCACGCCCGCCGCCGCCAGGGCGCGGGCCCCGGCGTCGGCGGCCAGGTCGGCGAGGGTGGTGGTGACCTTGCCCGACTCCAGGTCGAGCGCCAGGTGGCGGGCACGGGTGCCGATGAAGACCTCCACCCACTGCTCCCACAGCGCGTCCATGCCGAAGCGCCGGGCCAGCGCCGCGTTGTCCACGGGGGGGCCGGGCAGCGCCGAGGCGGCCGAGAGGATGTGCATCGGCTCAGCCGGCGAGCAGGATGCGCGCCTCTGCCGAGGCCCGCACGCCGGTCATGCGCCAGGTGCGGAACCCGGTGAGGCCCTCGTACCTGCCGCCGGTGCCGGTGGCCGGGTAGTAGACCCACTCGCTGGTCCGCACGTCGTTGAAGTCGGCCCAGCCCTCGGCGTGGATGGTGCCGTCGGTCAGCGTGATGTCCTCGGTGTAGTAGGTCATCAGGCCGCCGTCGCCGGGGCGTACGTACTCGATCCGGAACGAGCCGTGGGAGGTGCCCAGGAGGTTGCCGTCCTCGTCGTAGATCTCGTCGTCGAACGTGCCGGTCTGCCCGATCTGCGGGTCGGCGACCGTGACGTCGTCGACCACCTTCACCACGATCTCCTTGGGCGCGCGGATCACGATCTGGTCGGCCATGATGAGGTCCTCTCTCGTCAGTCCAGGGGGAAGCGGGCCGGTGGTTCGCCCGCGATCAGGGGGATGCGGTCGCCCGCGCACTCCGGCAGGGGAGGCGGCGGCGGGCCCGGGAAGAAGCGCTCCACCGGGTGACCGCTCAGCACGGCCCAGAAGTCGTGCCGGGTCGGGGTCGCGGTGTTGACGGGGTCGTTGTCGCGGAAGGTGTAGGGCGCGTACGCCCGCCGCCGCGGGTCGGGCTGGGTGAAACGGCCCCAGTGGCCGTTGTAGAGGTGGTCGTCGAGGACGTGCGCGCTGCGCAGGAGCTGGTAGGCGCCCAGGAAACGCAGCGGGTTCAGAGCGGCGGCCGGGCCCTCGGCGGTGACGGCCCCGTGGGGGGTGTAGCGGTAGCGGGCGGTGATCTCGCCGTCGGCGCCGACCAGGGCCGCCACCGAGCCCTGGTGGTCGGTCACGATCCAGTGGTGCTCTCCGCCGGGGGCCGTCAGGGCGATCGGCGTCCCGTCGGGAAGGCGCACCAGGTCGGTGGGCGCGCCGTCGTCGGCGACGCGCAGCAGTCCGAGCTCCGACCAGGTCAGCACGTGGGTGACGGTCCGGCCGTCGACGGTGGTCTCGGTGATCCGGCGCGGCGTGCGCTGGTCGAGGCCGTCGTAGGAGACGTCCACGACCCGGACCCCGCCGAAGACGCCGGTGAGGGTCTGGTGGGTGGGGCTGTAGGCGAACGAGCCGGTCGGGTTGACCTCCTCGACGAAGTCGCCCGCGCCGTCGTAGGTGAACTCGGTGTCGCCGAAGCGGGTCACCTGCCCGGCCGCGTTCAGCGTGAAGGCGACCCGGCCCAGCCTGACCAGGTTGTGCGCGCGGTCGTAGGCGTACTCGGTCTCGCCCGCGCGCACCAGGCGGCCGAGCTCGTCGTAGGCGTACACGACGGTCGCGCCGTCGATCTCGGCGGTGCGCAGCAGGCCGCCCTCGTAGGTGTACCGGGCGGTCAGGCGCGGTTCGCCGTCGGGGCCGCGCACGGTCAGCGCGGTGCGGCGGCCCGAGGCGTCGTGCTCGATCTCCTGTACGGCCGCCCCCAGGTCCACCCGGACCAGCCGGCCGGCGGCGTCATGGGCGAGCCGGGCGACGTGCCCGGCCGGGGTCGTCACCGTCGCGAGCCGGCCGAAATCGTCGTAGGCGTAGGCCGTGGTGCCGCCGGGGGTGGTGACGGCGAGCAGGTCGCCGTCGGGGGAATGGTCGTAGCGCACCTCCTCGGCCGGTTCGCCGCCGGCGGTGCGCACGGACCGGGTGATCCGGGGGCCGCGGCCGGTGGGGGTCCACGTGCGGGCGTAGGACCAGCCGGGACCGGAGCGGCGGACGACCCGGCCGAGACCGTCGTGGGAGAACGAGGCCAGGACCGTGCCGGTCGCCTCGTCGAGGACCTCGGCCAGGCGCCCGGCCGCGTCGTGCCGGTAGCCGACCGTGCGGCCGTCGCCGCCCGTGACGGCGGTGACCCGCGACAGGCCGTCGCGGGCGTACCGGACCGGGCCGAGCGGCGTGGGCGGGGTGACGGTGGTCAGGTTCCCGGCGGCGTCGTAGCCGAAGGAGGTGGTGTGGCCGTTGCCGTCGGTGAACGTCAGGGGACGGCCGTGGATCGGATGGTAGGTGCGGATGTCGAGGGGCTCGTCGCGGCCGGGCGCCAGGGCGCGCGTCAGGCGGCCCTCGTCGTCGGTGTCCAGCCGCAGTTCCCGGCCCGCCGGGTCGCGCAGGACGGTGCGCGGCCCGTGTTCCGCGCGGCTCTCCTCGCCGGTCGGCAGCCGCAGGGTGGTCAGCCGGCCCTCCTGGTCGTACTCGCGGGTGACGACGCCGCCGAGGGGGTCGGTCTCCTCGTGGAGGAGGTCGCCGTCGGTCCAGGCCCAGCGGCGTCCGTCGCCGAGCGCGACCAGGCGGCCCCTCTCGTCGAAGTCGTGGACGGTCACCCGCCCGGCGGCGTCGGTCACCGTCGTCCGGCCGGGGGAGTAGGCGAAGGTGAGCCGGCCGCCGCCCCAGTCGAGCGTGGTCACCGCCCGCGCCTCGTAGGAGAAGGCCAGCGTGCCGCCGGCCGGGTCCTCCAGGGCCGTCAGGCGGTCGTCGTCGTCCCAGCGGAAGACGGTCGCCGCGCCTGCGGCGTCGGTGTGCCGGACGGGGCGTCCGGCCAGGTCGTACAGGAACGCGGCGGCCTGCGCGCCCAGCGGGTCGACGATCTTCGTGATCAGGCCGCCGGTGTCGCGGTGCAGGGTGACGACGCGGCCCTGGTCGTCGACGACGACGGGTTCGCCCGCCGGGCCCCGGACCGGCGCGGGGTCGAGCCGCCAGCCCGGCCCGAGCCCGGCCTCCTGCCGCGATCCGCCCCGGTACTCCCTGACCAGCCGCAGGTGGGCGCGGGTCCCGGCCACCACCAGGTCCAGCCACCGCACGACCGGCGTGCCGTCGCGCAGGTCGACCAGCACCTCGGCGGCGTCGCCGAGGGGGATGCGCCGGACCGCGTGGCGGGCGTGGACGTCCCGGAGTGTGGACACAGGCTGCTCACCCCTCGAATCGGCCGGTATGGCGAGCCTCATCTTTGGCCCCGTTTCTAAAGCGGGACTTAACGCCCCCAGAATCCGGTTCGCGGCAATTTGCCGGGATGTTTCGTGCCCGGTCAGCGGCCGCCGGGGTCCTGGCGCGGCCATTCCGGACGGGGGCTAACCCGGTATTCCGATGGCGCGCTAATCGGGCGGGCCGCGAAGGTTGGTTATGCTATTCCCTAATTCCAGTAGGTTTTGTATAGAAACCTTGGGGAGGCGTCCGCGAAGATGACGGTCACCGTTCGTGCTCAGGAGATCCGGCGTCCCGCCCTCGTCCGAGACGTGGAGTTCGACCGCCTGACCCGTCTCGTCCGGGCCGCGCGCGACCGCCACGGCCTGGTCGCCGAACTGACCGGCGACCCCGGCGCGGGCAAGTCGTGGTTGCTCGGCGCTCTCGCCGGGGAGGCCCGCCGAGACGGCGTCACGGTGTTGTCCGGCCGCTGTTCCGAGGCGGGCGGCGAACAGCCGTTCCACCCCTTCCTCCAGGCCCTGGCCACCTGGCGCGGGACGGAGGGCCGCATCGTGCCCGCCGCCGCGACCCTGATCGACGTGCTCGGCGCGGCGGGAGAGTCCGGGAGCGGCACGTTCGCCGGACGCCACCAGCTCTTCGTCACCGTGCGCCGGGGGCTGGCCGACTGCCTGGCCGCCGCGCCCGGCGACGTGCTGCTGCTCCTCGACGACGTCCACTGGGCCGACCCGCTCTCCGTCGCCCTGCTGGAGATGCTCATCCGGCGTCCCGTCGACGGCCCGCTGACCACCGTCGTCGCCCACCGCCCCCGTCAGTCGCCGGTCCGGCTGCGCTCGGTGCTCGATCTCGGCGGCGTCGCCTCCGTCGCGCTCGGCCCGCTGACCTACGGCCAGTCGGCCCGGCTGCTCGACGGCGTGGCCCACGAGATGGTCCAGGGCCTGCACGACGACGCGATGGGCAACCCGCTCTACCTGACGGCGCTGGCCGGCCGGCACCGGGACCGCCCGGCCGACGACGGCGACCCCTGGACCCGCGGCAGCCTCGGCACGCGGCTCCTGGCCGAGACCGAGCCGCTGCCCGGGGAGGCCCGGCTGGTGCTCGACGCCGCGGCCGTGCTCGGCGACGTCGTCGACGTCGGCGCGGTGGCCGCCGTGGCCGGGGTCGACCGCGACGTGGCCTGCCGGGTGCTGACCGAACTCCGGCGGCGCGACCTGATCAGGCCCGTCCCCGGGAGCCCGGGCACGCTCACCTTCCGCCATCCGCTCGTCCGGCTCGCCCTGTACGGCGCCGTCGACCCCTGCTGGCGGTCGGCGGCGCACGGCAGGGCCGCCCGGCACCTGTCGGCCACCGGCTCGCCGCCCGCCGAGGTGGCCCGGCACGCCGAACGCTCCGGGATCCTCTCCTCCGACAGCGCGCTGCTGGTGGCCGCCGTCCACGACGCGCTGCGCAACGGCCGCCCGGCCGAGGCGGCCCACTGGGCGGGCTCGGCGCTGCGGGTGCACCGCGCCCGCGGCGCCGAACCCGGCCCCGGGTTGTGGCGGCCGGTCGTCCGGGCGCTGGCGGCCACCGGCGACGCCGCCGGGGTCCGCGAGCTGGCCAGGCAGGTGCTCGGCGGCCCGGTTGGCGCGCGCTCCGTGGCCTTCCTGTCGTCGGTCGTGGCCGCGCTCGGCGACGCGGGCGAGGCGCAGGCGCTCGTCCTGGCCGAACTGACCGCGCGGGGCGACGCCGATCCGGCCGCCCGCGCGCTGCTGCACGTGCAGGCGCAGCTCTCCAAGGTGCTGGCCGGGCAGACCCCGGCCCGCGCCGACGTCGAGGCGCTGGCCCGCGACGCCGCGCACGAAGACCGCGTCACCGGGGCGGGCCGGCTGGCCCTGCTCGGCATGTGCATGGTCATCGGCGGCCACACCACCCGGGCCGCCGGGCCGCTCCGGGCCGCCGCCCGGCTCCTCGGCGGGACGGAGACGCCGGCCGGTTCCCGGGAGGGCGGCCACCTGCTCGTGCTGGCCTGGGCCGAGGCCCTCATGGGGTGGTACGACCAGGCCCGCGCGCACGCCGAACGTGCTCTGTCGGGGGCCCGCGAACGCGGCGAGGCGCACCTGATGGCCCCCCTGCTGGGCACCCTCGGCTACGTCCTGTTCCACCTGGGCCGGCCCGCCGACGCGCACACCGTCTCGCTGGAGGCCCGGTCGGTCGCCCACCGCATCGGCCGCGACGACCACGTCGGCCTGGCCGACGCGCTGATCGCCGCCTCCTGGGCCCGGCTCGGCCGCCCCACCCTGCCGAACGGCCGCGACGACGACCCCGGGGCGGCCAGGACCCCGATCAACGCCCTGCTGTTCGCCGAGGCCGCGCTGACGGGCGGCGAACCCGGCCGCGCGCTGGCCCTGCTGCTCCCCCACGAGCCGGAGCCGGGAGACCTGCCCGAGCAGGTGCCCGAGCCGGTCCAGGTCTACGCGGCCTGGTGCTATGAGCTGCTGGCCGCGGCGGCCCTGCGCGCCGACGACGGCCGGCCCGCCCGCGTCGCCCGCTGGGCCGAGGCCGCCGCCGACGCCGCGGTCGCCGTCGGCCTGCCGGAGGCCGCCGGGCACGCCCTGCTCGCCAAGGGCCACGTGTTCGCGCAGGCCCGCCGGTGGGAACAGGCCGCCCGCTGCTACGAGGAGGCGCTGGCCCTGCTCGGCGACGGCCCTCCGGGAGGCGCGCGGGCCCGTGACCTCGCCCGCGCGGCCGTCCACCACCTGGCCCTCGGCCCGCAGGCCGGCCTGGGCGAGCTGACCTCACGCGAACGCGAGGTCGCCGACCTCGCCGGCGAGGGCCTGAAGACCAAGGACATCGCCGAGCGCCTGCGCATCAGCCCCCGCACGGTCGACGTCCACCTCAACCGCATCTACGCCAAGCTCGGCGTCGGCTCCCGCGCCGCGCTGGTGCGCCTGCTCAGCGTGTCGGAACCGCCCGCGCCAGGTCCGCGATGAGGCGGGCCTTGCCCGGCGCGTCGTCGGCGACGAAGAAGTGGCCGCCGGGGAACACCCGCAGGTCGAACCCGCCGGTCGTGTGGTGCCGCCAGGCCGCCACGTCGGCGACGGGGGCCTCCTCGTCGTGGTCGCCGGCGAAGGCCGTCACCGGGCACGAGACCGCCGCGCCCGGCGTGTCGCGGTAGCCCGCCAGGGCCGCGTGGTCGGCGCGCAGCGCGGGCAGCACCAGCTCCAGCACGTCGGGGTCGGTGAGGCGGCCGGCGTCCGTGCCGCCCAGCGCCCGCACCCGCGCCACGAGCGCGGCGTCGTCCGAGGGCTCCGGGGAGGGCCGCCACCGCGACGGCGCGCGGCGGCCCGACAGGATCAGCCGGGCGGGAGCCGCGCCGGCGCGCCCCTCCAGCCGGGCGGCCACCTCGTAGGCCAGCGACGCCCCCATGCTGTGCCCGAGGAACACACGTGGCCGGGCCGCCGGTTCGCCGAGCACCTCGGCCAGCCGGTCGGCCAGCGTGTGCAGGTCGGTCACCGGCGGTTCGCGGTGGCGGTCCTGCCGGCCCGGATACTGCACCGCCAGCGTCTCGACGCCGGGCGCCAGCAGCGCCGACAGCGGATACCAGTAGGCCGCCGCGCCGCCCGCGTGCGGGAAGCAGACCAGTTCGGCCTCGGCTGAAGGGCTCGCGTGGTAGCGGCGCAGCCAGGTGCCGGCGGTGGTCAACTGGCCGCACGCAGGTCGAGCAGGGCGTCGGAGGTCAGGATCGCGTGGTGCAGCCGCCGCAGCGCGGGGCAGGGCTGCACCCCGAGCTCGGCCTGCAGCACCTGCTGGGCCGTGCGGTAGACCTGCAACGCGTCGGCCTGCCGCTCCGACCGGTAGAGGGCCAGCATGAGCTGACGGTAGAACGACTCCCGGAGCGGATGCTGCGTGATCAGCCCGTTCAGCGGGCCGATCACCTCGCGGTGCCGTCCGAGCGCGGTGCGCGCCTCGATCGACAACTCCAGGCAGTCGAGCCGTTCCTCCTCCGCCCACGCGGCGAACGCGGCGAGCACGGGCCCCTCGGGCGACTGGTCGAGCACCGGCCCGCGCACCAGCCGCAGCGCCTCCTCGAACTGGGCGAGCGCCTCTTCGTACCGCCCGGCCTGGAGGAAGAGCCTGCCGTGGCCGACGGCCCGCTGGAAGTCGGTCACGTCGTACTCGGCGTCGCGCAGGCGCAGCACGTAGCCGGACGACCGGGTGACGATCGTCTCCCCGTCGCCGTGCCCGGCGGCGGCCAGGAACTTGCGCAACTGGGAGATGTAGACGTGCAGCGCCGCCGAGGCCCGCTGGGGCGGCGACTCCCCCCACAACTCGGTGATGAGCTGCTCCTTGGTCGTGACCCACTCCGCCCTGACGAGCAGGATGGCCAGGGTCGTCTCCATCTTCGGAGCGCTGAGGAAATGGGACTCCCGGCCGTCGGACACACGGAGCGGCCCAAGCAGTTCGTAACGCATCGGCACCTCTGGCGGCAGTGGACTGATGCCCTCCACACTCTTCGGCCGGGCCGCTCCGCACATCAGCGAAACTACGTATATACCCTAAAAACCTACGTATTTTGTCGGGAAATCAGATCAGGGCGGCTGCGGCGCTCTCCAGCGCCGCCAGGTGCTCGTCGACGGTGCGCAGCCCCGCGTTCATCGTGTTGACGCTGACGTGGGTCGCGCCGTGGTCCCGCCACCGCCCGGCCACCTCGGCGAGCGCCTCCTGGTCGGGGGTCCACCGGAGGCGGCCGTCCATCCCGATGGCGGCCGGGTCGCGGCCCGCCTCGGCGGCGGCCCGCTCGACCGCCGCCTTCGCCTCCAACAGGCCGGGGCCCGGCTCCATCTGCGGGAACCAGCCGTCGGCGAGCCGCCCGGCCCTCCGGTACGCCGGGGCGGACTGCGCGCCGAACCAGACCGGGATCGGCCGTCGCACCGGCAGCGGGGCCAGCCCGGCGCCGGTCACCCGGTCGAACTCCCCGTCGAAGCTGAGCGAACGCTCCGTCCAGAGCCGCCGCATCAGCGCGACCTGCTCCTCGATCCGCCGGCCCCGGGTGGCGAAGTCCTGGCCGAGGGCCTCGTACTCCACCCGGTTCCAGCCGAGCCCCACCCCGAGCCGCAACCGGCCGCCGGTCAGCAGGTCGACCTCGGCCGCCTGCTTGGCCAGCAGCGCGGTCTGCCGCTGCGGCGCGATGATGATCGCGGACACCATCTCCAGCGAGGTCAGCGCGGCCAGGTAGCCGAACAGCACCATCGGCTCGTGGAAGGCGGTGTCCACGTCGTAGGGGCCCGCCCACCCCTGGTGGACGTCCGGATCGGCGCCCAGCACGTGGTCGTACGCCATCACGTGCCGGAACCCCAGTTCCTCCACCCGCTGCCCGTAGGCGCGCACCGCGCCGACGTCGGGGCCGATCTCGGTCTGGGGGAAGACGACGCCGATCCGCATGTCCGCTCCTTCGTATGGCCTGGTACCTGGCCTGGTACCGATCATCATTCCGCGATCGGGTCAGGCCATGCCCGCCAGCTTGTAGAGCACCAGCGACCCCGCGACCGCGACGTTGAGACTGGCGCCGGTCCCGATCATCGGGATCTCGACCACGTCGTCGAGCAGGTCGAGGGCCTCCGGCGGGATCCCGTCGTGTTCGTGCCCGAGGACGGCGACGGTCGGCCGCCGCGCCATCGGCAGGTCGGCCAGCCTGATCGCGTTCTCGGCCAGCTCGACCCCGAGCACGCTCGCCCCGGCCGCCCGCCGCTCCGCGAGCCACCGGAGCGGCCGCACCCAGTGGACGCAGGCCGGCTGCCGCAGCGTGTTCCCCCGGGCCAGCGCCTCGGGCACCCACGGCAGCCGGGGCACGGCCAGGCAGGCGCCCACCGCGTCACACGTGCGGAGCAGAGTTCCCAGGTTGACGCCGTGCAGGGGCCAGAGCGGGGCGGCGTACAGATGCCCGAGACATCGCGGCGGACGGCGGCGCCGTTGCCCGCGGAGATCCTTGGGGGTCCGCGTGCGGACGCTCATGACATCGCGCGGCGCACTCCCGCGGTGGTGTGTTCATCCATGAGAAGGGCGCTTCATCGGCACGCCCGGGCCATCGAAGAAGGTCGGAACCCGACCGCCCGATCGTACCGAACCGTCATCGCCCGCGCACGACCACGATGGGGCAGGGGGCGACGTGCGGCAGAGCCTGGCTGACCGACCACTCCATCGCCGGCACACCGGGCCGCAGCCCGTCGACCCCCACAACGATCATGGTGTCCACGTGATCACACGGAGTCGCGCACGCCGCCGAACTCCTCCTGGACCAGCCCGAAGACCCCGCGGACGGCGAGCGGCGGCCGCAGCGCCACGAGCACGCCGTGCCGTGCCGTGCGGTGCCGTGGTGCAATGTGATCGCTTCACGAGCCCCCACCTTTGGAGAGGCGCCATGCGTACACGAGGAGTGCTCTTAGCCGTTCTGCTCGCGGTCCTGTTCACCGCCCAGCCCGCCCACGCGATCCCGGCGAAGACCCCGCCGTTGTCGACGCCGTGGACGAGCCAGGCCCTCACCGGCACACCCCTGCCCGACTACCCCCGCCCGCAGATGACCCGCCCCGACTGGCAGAACCTCAACGGGGAGTGGCAGCTCCGCCAGTCGGCCACCGACGACGCCCCGCAGTTCGGCGTCACGCTGCCCGAACGCGTCAATGTCCCGTTCGCCGTCGAGTCGGCCCTGTCGGGCGTCATGCGCCCGGCGAACGACAACCGCTACCACCTCTTCTACCGGCGTACCTTCACCGTCCCGCCGTCCTGGACGGGCCGGCGGGTGCAACTGCACTTCGGCGCGGTCGACTGGCAGGCGAGCGTCTGGGTCAACGGCCGTTCGATGGGCACCCACCGGGGCGGCTACGACCGCTTCGAGTTCGACGTCACCGACGCGCTCAACGGCGGCGTCAACGAACTCGTCGTCAAGGTGTACGACCCGACCGACTCGGCCCACAACGGCAGCCACCCGCTGATCGGCAAGCAGACCCGCACCCCGTCGAACATCTTCTACACCCCGGTCTCCGGCATCTGGCAGACCGTCTGGCTCGAACCGACCCCCGCGGCCTCGATCTCCGGCGCCGACCTGTCCGCGAACCTGGCCGCCAACTCCCTGCGAGTCCGCGTCTCCACCAGGGGGAACGTGAACGGCCACACGGTGCTGGCCGAGGCCCTGAACGGCACGACCGTGGTCGGCACCGCCACCGGCGGTTTCGCCGAGTTCAGCGTCCCGGTCCCGAACGCCCGCCGCTGGACCCCCGACGACCCCTTCCTCTACAACCTGCGCCTGACCCTCCGGAACGCGGCGGGCCAGACCGTCGACCGGACGACCCACTACTTCGGCATGCGCGAGGTCGGCACCCGCCTGGTCAACGGCGTGCTGCGGCCGACCCTCAACGGCGAGTTCGTCTACCACCTCGGCACCCTCGACCAGGGCTACTGGCCCGACGGCCTCTACACCGCCCCCACCGACGCCGCCCTCGCCTTCGACCTGCAGAAGCACAAGGACCTCGGCTTCAACATGGTCCGCAAGCACATCAAGGTCGAACCCCAGCGCTGGTTCTACCACGCCGACCGCCTGGGCCTGCTGGTCTGGCAGGACATCCCGTCGATGACGGCCGCCAACAAGGACGTCTCGGCCTCGGCCGCCGCCCAGTTCGAGGCCGAGGCCCGCGAGATCGTCGACGAACACCGCAGCTCACCGGCGGTCGTCACGTACGTGCCGTTCAACGAGGGCTGGGGCGAGTGGAACCTGGCCGACACGCGCCGCATCATCCAGAACCTCAAGAATCAGGACCCCACCCGCCTGGTCAACGGCCACAGCGGCTTCAACTGCTGCGCCAGCCTCGGCGACCCCGGCAACGGCGACATGATCGACTGGCACGCCTACACGGGCCCGGACGCGCCTGACCCGTCCGCGACCCGGATCTCCATCCTCGGCGAGTTCGGCGGCCTGGGCCTGCGCACCCCCGGCCACGAGTACAGCCCGCACGGCGGCTTCTTCGCGTACGAACAGCAGTCCAGCGCCGCCCAGCTCAACGACCGCTACACCGGGATGGTCCGCGACCTGCGCGAACTCGTCGTGAAGAAGGGCCTCAGCGGTTCGGTCTACACCGAGATCACCGACCTGGAGGGCGAGTACAACGGCCTGCTGACCTACGACCGCCGCGTCCAGAAGGTCGACACCGCCCAGGTCCGCGCCGCCCACCAGTCGCTGCTGGCGCTGGCCGGGAACCAGAACGCGGCCCCCAACCTGAAGATCGGCCACGTCCGCTCGTTCCGCGTCACGACGACCGGCCACACCGACCGCTACCTCCGCCACACGAACTCCCTGGCCCGCACCGACGTGCTGACGACCGGAAGCGGGGACGGCCCCCGCCAGGACGCCTCCTTCCGCACCGTCCCCGGCCTGTCCGACCCGCGCTGCTACTCCTTCGAGTCGGTCAACCTCCCCGGCCGTTACCTCCGGCACGCCAACTCGATCGTCCGCCTCGACCCCGACACCGGCGGCCCCTTCGCCGCCGACGCGACCTGGTGCTCCCGCCCCGGCCTGTCCGGCGGCGGCACCTCGTTCGAGTCGGCCAACTTCCCCGGCGCCTACCTGCGCCACCACGCCGACAACGTCTACCTGGCCCGCGCGAGCGGCCCCAACCCCTTCGACGGCGGCGCCGCCTTCACCGCCGACGCGACCTGGGACGTGTCGGCCCCCGCCCTGTGGCGCAGCGGCACGATCCTCCCCGTGGACGTGCGCCGCTCACTCCAGGTCCAGACCTGGGGCTTCACCAACCGCTACCTGCGGCACGCCGACAGCCTCGGCTTCACGGAGGTCGTCGACGCCGGGAGCGGCACCCTGCTCAAGAACGACGCGACGTGGACGATCCGGCGCGGCCTGGCCGACACCAGTTGCTACTCGCTGGAGTCGGTGAACTTCCCGGGACGGTACCTGCGGCACGCCGCCTCCCGGGCGCGGATGGACGCCGACGACGGCAGCGGCCTGTTCGCCCAGGACGCGACGTGGTGCGCGCGGCCCGGCCTGCAGGGCGGCGGAGTGACCCTGGAGTCGATCAACTATCCGGGCTCCTACCTGCGCCACTTCGACGCCCAGGTGTGGTCGGCGAACGGCACGGGCGGCACCTGGAACCGCCCCCAGACCCTGACGGCCGACAGCACGTGGAACCTGGCGGCCCCCTGGGCGCCGCAGTGACGTGAGAGGGCCTCCCGGCGACGCCGGGAGGCCCTCGCCGTCAGGCGCCGAGCGTCCGCCGCAGCGCGTCGAGGCCCCCGCTCAGCACCCGGTGGACGACGGCGACCGCCTCCTCCTCGGTGACCCCCTCCGGGGTGAAACAACCCGTCCACTCCACGCGGGACCTCTCCGGTTCGCCGGGAACCTCGTGGACGGCGATGGTGGCGCGGTAGTCCCGCACCGGCAGGGGCGGCTCGGGAGCGGAGTAGCCATAGGTGCGGCCCCGCTCGTCGAAGTGCTGGAGGCGCTCGACGATGACGACGCCGTCCTTGGTGGTGACCCGGCGCACGCGGCCCCCTTCGAGGAGTTCGCCGCCCGTGATGGAGGGCAGCCAGTCGGGTAAGGAGCCGAAGCCGCCGATGAGCCCCCAGACGCGGTCGGGGGAGGCGGCGAGGTCGGCGGACGCGGTCGTGCTGGCCATGGTGGTCTCCTGTGTCTCTCCGCTCGGGCCCGGGTACCAGGCCGGCCCGAGTGCCCGCGGCGTGCCGGTGCCCCGGCCGCCGAACATGGTGTCGTACTGCGACTCGTAACCGACCGAACCCGACTCGTCCACCCTGAACGGGGCTGTGGGCGACCCGCCGAAGGCGAGGTACGAGTAGCCGCCGGGGGACAGCCGCAGAGTGTGGGGCGTCCGGGTCTCCCGCCGGCCCGCCCGGCCACGCCGAAGTGGGTGGAGGCGACCGCCGTGGCGTCGACGGTGACCGGCAGCCCGGTGGTGGTCACCGTGGTGGTGCCCGTGCCGGAGAGGCGGGCCGATATTTCATGCACTACCTATAGAGAATAAGGGGATTGACAACCCCTAATACCTACTTGAATAGTAGGCATCATGGATCTCCCCGGTAACGCCACCCTCGACCGCCTTCCCGGCCTGTCCCGACGTGTCTTCATCGGAGGGACGGCCCTGACCGCCCTCCTGGCCGCCTGCGGTACCGGGACGACCACCACTCAAAGTCCCGCCCAGACCCAGCCCACCGCCCAGCCCTCCCAGGTGCCCAGGCGCGGCGGGATCCTCAAGGCGGGGTCGCCGCCGCCGCCGACCAAGGTCGACCCCGTCACCATGTACGACGGCACGGCGATCGCCATCACGCAACTGGTGGCCGACTACCTCATCTGGCTCGAGAAGGACTTCACGCTCGTGCCGCGCCTGGCCGAGAAGTGGGAGAGCTCCGACGGCGGCAGGACCTGGGTGTTCACGATCCGGCAGGGTGTCGTCTTCTCCGACGGCACCCCGCTGGACGCCGAGACCGTCAAGGTCTCGTTCGACCGCCTGCTCGACCCCGACTCCAAGTCGGCCGCCCTGTCGGCCTTTGACGGCGTGCTCAAGGAGGGCGGCGTCGCCGCCACCGACGCGGGCACCGTCACGTTCACGCTGGAGCGGGCCTTCTCCGACTTCCCCTACCTTGTCTCGGCCGGCAACTACAACGCGCTCATCCTGAAGAAGGACTACGCGAGCGGTGGCGACATCATCGGCACCGGCCCCTTCACCCTCACCACATACGACGCGTCGACCGGCGCCACCCTCACCCGCAACCCGAAGTACTGGCAGCAGGATCGGCCCTACCTCGACGGCGTCGAGATCCGCTTCTACGCCGACGACCAGGCCGACCTGCTCGCCCTGCAAAGCGGCGAGATCGACGCCCAGATCCTCAGCCGCCCGCAGCTCGTCGGCCCGCTCAAGGGCGCCGGTGACATCGTGGTCGACCAGGTGCCCGGCACCGGCCTGACCGCCTTCACGCTCCGCGTCGACCAGCCGCCGTTCGACCGCAAGGAGAACCGCCAGGCCGTCGCGTACGCCCTCGACCGCCCCGGCGTGAACACCACGATCTACGACGGCGTCGGCGCGCTCGGCAACGACCACCTGTTCGCCGCGCTGTTCCCGGCCGCGCCGGCCGACCTCCCGCAGCGGGCCAAGGACCCGGCCAAGGTCGCCGAACTGCTCGGTGGGCGGAAGCTCAGCTTCGCGCTGACCTTCGACCCGCCCGGCAAGGACCTCGCGCTCACCATCCAGGCCCAGCTCAAGGAGGTGGGCATCGAGGTCGAGCTCGACCAGCGCACCTCCGCCGACTTCTACGGCGGCGACCAGGAGAAGGACACCCCGTGGTTGTTCACCTCGGCCAACCTGGTCGGCTGGGCGGGCCGCGCGGTGCCGAGCCAGTTCATCGTCCCGATGGTCATCAGCGACGGCGTCTGGAACGGCTCCAAGTACGCCAACCCGGCCCTCGATGAGGCGGCCCGCGCCTACGACGCGGCCACGACCGACGAGGAGCGGCGGGCCCAGGCGGCCATCATCGCCGGGGCGCTGCACGAGGACGTGCCGGTGATCATCTCCGTCTGGTCGGGCACCGTCCGGGCCTACAACGGCGCGAAGGTCGCCGGTGTCGCGGCCCACCCGTCGAGCTACGTCGACTTCAGCGAGGTCACGGTCCTGTGAGGGGCTTCCTGCTGCGCCGCGCCGCGACCGTGCCGCTCACGCTGCTCGGGGTGTCGCTCCTGGTGTTCGCCGCCACGGAGCTGGTGCCCGGCGACGTGGCGCGCATCATCCTGGGGCGCGAGGCGAGCCAGGCGTCGGTCCAGGCGTTGCGGGACGAACTCGGCCTCGACCGGCCCTGGTTTCAGCGCTACGCCGACTGGCTGGGCGGCTTCCTCACCGGCGACTGGGGGACGTCGTACACGCTCGGCGTGCCCGTCCAGGACCTGGTGGTCAGCCGTCTGGGCCAGTCGCTGCTGCTGGCCGGAGTCGCGTTCACGGTGCTCGCGCCGGTAGCGGTGGGCCTGGGACTGTGGGCCGGGGTACGGCACGACCGGGCCGCCGACCGGGTGATCAGCGTCGGTGGGCTGGCCTTCGGCGCGGTGCCCGAGTTCGTCACCGGGGTCGTCCTCCTGGTGGTGTTCGCGGTGAACCTGCGCTGGTTCCCCTCCGGCGCCCAGGCGCCCGAGGGGTCGGGGCCGCTGACCGTCCTGTGGCACCTGGCCCTGCCCGCCTTGTCGCTGGTGCTGCTGTGCACCGGGTACGTCGCCCGGCACGTCCGCGCCGGAACCGCCGTCTCGGTGGAGAGCGCCTACGCGCGCGCCGCCGAGCTGCGTGGGCTGACACGCGGCCAGGTGGTGCGGCGGCACGTGCTGCGCAACTCGACCGTCCCGGCGGCGAGCGCGCTGGGCGTGCAGCTCCAGTTCCTGCTCGGCGGGCTGGTGTCGGTGGAGCTGCTGTTCGGCTACCCCGGCATCGGAGCGCTGCTGCTGCAGTCGGCGGTCGACAAGGACCTGCCGGTGCTGCAGTCGGCGGCGATGGTGCTCGGGCTGCTCTACATGGTGATCGTGCTGGGCGCCGACGTGGCGTACCGGCTGCTCGATCCGCGGGTCCGGCTCGGGGCGGTGGCCTCGTGAGCGCGGCGGGCGTCACCGCCACCCGGGTGGTCACCCGGCCCCGCAGGCGGTTCCGGGTCGCGCTGGGCGCCGGGGTCGCGCTCATCGCGGCCTGGACCGTCGTCGCGGTGTGCTGGCCGGTGCTGGCGCCGTTCGACCCGGAGGCGCAGGACCCGCTGTCGCGTTTCCTCGCCCCGGGCGGCGCCCACCTGCTGGGCACCGACCAATTCGGGCGCGACGTGTTGTCCCGGATGCTCGCGGGGGCGCGCCCGGTCCTCCAGGTGGCGCCGTTCGCGACCGCGCTCGGCGTGCTGCTCGGCACGGCGATCGGGCTGGTGGCCGGGACGCTGGGCGGGATCATCGACGAGATCGTCATGCGCGTCCTGGACGCCGTCGCCATCTTCCCGGCCATCATCGCGACCGTGTTGTTCGTGGCGCTGGCGGGCCGGTCGGTCACGGTGATGGTGCTGGTCATCGCGGGCGCGTTCACGCCGATCGTGGCCCGCAGCGTACGGGCGGCCACACTGGTCGAACGTGAGAAGGCCTACGTGGAGGCGGCCCGGCTCAGAGGCGGCTCCACGATCCGGGAGATCCTGCCCAACATCGGCCCGACCGTCCTGGTGGAGGCCACCTCCCGGTTCGGCGACGCCATCTTCGCGGCGGCCACCCTGTCCTTCCTCGGCCTCGGCCAGCCGCCGGGCTCCCCCGACTGGGGCGCCTCGGTGTCGGACAACCGGCTCTGGCTGACCAACGCCCCCTGGACGGTGCTCGCGCCCGCCCTGGCCATCGCCTCCCTCGTGATCGGCATCGCACTGACCGCCGACTCCCTGCGCGGACGGCGGGAGCGGTCATGATCGCCGTCGACGGGTTGTCGGTCGCCTACCAGGGCGTGGAGATCGTCCGCGAGGTGTCGTTCACGGTCGCCCCGGGACGCACGTACGGGCTGGTGGGGGAGTCAGGCAGCGGCAAGACCACGCTGGGCCGGGCCCTCGGCCGGACCGGTGGCGACATCACCGCCGGGCGGATCAGCGTGGACGGTACCGACGTGCTGGCCCTCTCACCGAGGGAACTGCGGGCCTGGCGGGCGTCGTCGCTGGCGGTCGTCCACCAGGAGGCGGGGGCGGCGCTCGATCCGACGATGCGCGTCGGCGCGCAGCTCGCCGGGGCGCTCCGTGTCCAGGGCCGCCCGCGCGGCGACGTGGCCGACCTGCTGGAAAAGGTCCGGCTGCCGGGTGAGGCGGCCCGCCGCTATCCCCACCAGCTCTCGGGTGGCCAGCGGCAGCGAGTCGTCATCGCTGCCGCGCTGGCCGGGCGCCCCAGACTGCTGGTCCTGGACGAGCCCACGACCGGCCTGGACGCCACCGTCGAACACGAGATCCTCGACCTCATCTGGGCGCTGCGCGCCGACATCGGCGCGGCCGTCGTGCTGATCAGCCACGACCTCGCCTTGGTCGGCCGCCTCTGCGACGACGTCGGCGTGCTCTACGCGGGCCGCCTCGTCGAGGAGGGGCCGGCAGCGCGGGTGCTGTCGGCGCCGCGGCACCCGTACACCAAGGCCCTGATCGACAGCGCGCCCCGGATCGGCGCGGACAGCGTCCCGGCCGCCATCCCCGGGCAGCCGCCCGCGCCCGGGGAAGCGCCGCCGGGCTGCGCGTTCGCGCCCCGCTGCGCCGCCGCCGACGACCGCTGCCGGACCGTGCCGCCCGGCCTGGCCGACGGCGCGCGTTGCCACCACCCGGGCGCGCGGGCGGTGGTGCCGGTCCCGGCGCTGCCGCACCGCAGGCAGGAGGTCACACCTCTCATCGAGGTGCGGAACCTGACACGGGCGTACGGGAGGACCCGGGTCCTCGACGACGTCTCGCTGAGCATCGGGCGCAACGAGATCGTCGGCCTGGTGGGGGAGTCGGGCAGCGGCAAGACCACCCTCGCCCGTGCCGTCGCGGGCCTCGGCCGTCGAGGCGGGGGAGTCATCACCCTCGACGGCGCCGAGCTGCCCGTCGAGGTCGGCCGCCGCGACCCCGCCACCCGGCGGCGCGTTTCGATGGTGTTCCAGGACTCCGACGCCTCGCTCAACCCGTCGCACACGGTCCGCACGATCCTGGCCCGCGCCCTCGGCGGGCCGGAAAGGGTCGAGGAGCTCGCCGCGCTCGCGGCGCTCGAGCCCCACCTGCTCGACGTGCGCCCCCACCGATTGTCGGGCGGGCAGAAGCAGCGTGTCGCCATCGCCCGCGCCTTCGCCGGCCGGCCCGACCTGATCGTCTGCGACGAGCCGGTGTCGGCGCTCGACGTGAGCGTGCAGGCCGGGGTGCTGCGCACCCTGGCCGACCAGCAGGCCCTCACCGGGGTGTCCTACCTGTTCATCTCCCACGACCTGGCCGTGGTCTGCCAGCTCGCCGACCGCGTCGCGGTCATGAGCGGGGGCCGGATCGTCGAAGAAGGGCCCGCCGAACGAATCCTGCGCGAGCCCCGCCACCCGTACACGATCGGCCTCCTGCGGGCGGCCGGTCACGAGCCCTCTCAACGGAGGCGTCATGTCCACTGAAGTAGCCGAGCGGGAGTTCACCTCGCTCGCCGGAATCGCGCAGCAACTCGGCATCCGGCCGCCGGGGCCGCGCCACATCCAGCGTCGCTGGGTGAGCATCGTCACGGGCGGCCACGTGAGCGGCCTGACCTGGGGAAAGCCGTCATACGACCTGGTGCTGCTCCATGAGGCCGGACGCAGCGCACGCCAGTGGGACCGGCTGCTGCTGGAGCTCGACCGGCCGGCGCTGGCCGTCGACCTGCCGGGCCACGGCCGCTCCGACCGGCGCGACAACGGCGTCTACGCGCCGCGCCGCCTGGCCGGCCCGGTCGCCGAGGCCATCCGCTCCTTCGCGCCCGGCCGCAAGGTCGTCGCGGGGGCCGGGCTCGGCGCGCTGACCGCCATCGCCCTGTCGATCCGCCATCCCGACCTGATCGGGCGGCTGGTCCTCCTCGACACGCTGCCCGGGACGCTGGACACGCTGCCCGCGTACCGGACGCACTCCTCACCGGAGGAGGCCCGCGCCTGGCTGGAGGAGCACCGGCCCGGCACCGACGACGACGTCCGCACCGAACTGCTCCGCGAGGCCGACGGCCACTGGGTGTGGCGGCACCACCTCCCGGTCTCGCCCGACCTCGACGACGAGACCCTGTGGGGGCCGCTGGCCTCCGTGCAGGCGCCCGTCGTGCTCGTCCGCGGCCGCCGGCTCGACGACGCCGCCGTCGAACGGTTCCGCGCAGAGCTGCCCAACGCCCACGTGACCACCGACCCGCACACCACCCTCGGAGGAACCCCATGACCGTCATCGACCTTCAGCTCGCCCTCAGCGACGACGCCCCGCAGGACCTGCTCGACTCCGTCCACGAGGCCGCGACCCGGATCGGCATCCTCCAGGTCGTCAACCACGGCGTCGACCAGGAACTGATCGACGACTTCCACGACCGGATCGGCGCCGTCCTCGAACTGCCGCGCGCGGAGAAGGCCAAGCTGGCCAGCCCCACCGGCCACCCCTACCGGGGCTGGCGTCAGTGGCCCGACGACCTCGGCCGCCTGGAGCTGGAGCGCTTCAACATCGGCCAGTTCGACTCGGTGGAGGAGGCCGTCGCGGCGGGCCTGTCCGAGGAGTACGCCCAGCTCTACAAGCACCCCAACGTCTGGCCCGAAGGCCTGCGCGAGGTCGCCCGCGCCTACCACGACGCCTCGGTCGGCGTCGCCGAGAAGGTCCTGGCCCTGTACGCCAAGGTCCTCGGCGTGCCGGTGGAGACCTTCCCGGTGAACGGCCGCCCCTACTACACGAGCTTCGTCGTCAACGACTACCCGACCTGGCCCGTCGACCAGGAGGACGACGACAAGCTGCTCCTCCTGGAGCACGCCGACGGCTCGGCCCTGACGGTCCTGCACCAGCGCGGCGACTACGCCGGGCTCCAGGGCCAGGCCCCGGACGGAAGCTGGATCCCCATCCCGATCGTGCCCGGCGCGCTCCAGGTCTTCTCGGGCCACATCCTGGCCAAGTGGACCAACGACCGGCTGCGGGCCGGCCGCCACCGCGTCGTCGCCGGCGGTACGGTGACGCGGCGATCGACCGGTGTGTTCTGGCATCCGTCGCTTGACACGGTCATCGAGCCGCTCGCGCCCTTCGTCGACGCGGACGGCACCGACTACGAGCCCTCGCTGCTGTGGGACCGGGCGAAGAACCAGGTGGAGGACTACCTTCAGGTCTTCGGCCGCCCCGACCAGGTCGCCGCCTGGCGCGCGGGCCGCCCGTACGTCGCGGAACTGGCGGAGGTCTGATGCTCTACGACGGCACCTTCAACTGGGAGCCGAGCGGCCGCTGGGTGCGCGGCGTGCGAGGCGGTGTCACGGTCGTCGACAGCAAGGCCCCGATCCTGGTCTGGGGCTCCGACCACCCGGTGCCCGCCTACGCCTTCCCGGCCGCCGACGTGCGCGGCCTGACCTCTGACGGGAACCTGGACGTCGACGGCGAGATCCTCACGGGTGTCGTGACCACCTACCCCGAACTGCCCGATCACGTGTCGATCGCCTGGTTCCGGCACGAGGGCACCGTTCTCGACCACTGGTACGAGGAAGAGGAGGAGATCTTCGTGCACCCCCGCGACCCCTACAAGCGGGTCGACCCGATCCCGAGCTCGCGCCACGTCCGCGTCGAGATCGGCGGCCGTGTGGTCGCCGACACCAGGAACCCCGTCCTCCTGTATGAAACGGGCCTGCCCACCCGCTACTACGTGCCCCCGGGCGACGTCGACTTCGCCCTGCTGGAGCCGACCGACAGCAGCACCCGCTGCCCCTACAAGGGCGAGGCCTCCTACTGGTCGCTGCGCGAACCGGTCGAGGGCGTGCCCGCCGACATCGCGTGGGCCTATCACGACCCGATCCCGGCGGCGGCGGGCATCAAGGACCACGTGGCGTTCTACAACGAGTTCGTCGACATCATCGTGGACGGTGTGAAGGAGGACCGCCCGGAGACGGTGTTCAGCCGGAAGTAGACGTACGGGACGGCCCCGGGGGATGCCCCGGGGCCGTCGTCGCGCGTCAGGTTCCCGACGTGTGCATCGGGTTGGCGTACCAGTGGGTGACCCACGCGTCGGGGGAGGCGGCCAGTTCGCGAATGTGCTCGGGGAGGGTCCCGGCGACCACGTCGGCGAGGGTGACCGATTCGAGGATCGACCGCAGCGCCGCGCGCACCGACACCCAGACCACCTGGAGGCTCTCCGACGGCGGGCCGTAGTCGACGTCCTGCGGGCACTCGCCCCGGATGACGGTCAGCGGGCCGTTGAGCGCCCTGATGACGTCGGCCACGACGATGCGGTCGGCGGGGCGGCTGAGCCGGTGGCCCCCGCCGGTGCCGCGCTGGCTGACGACCAGGCCGGTGCGCCGCAGCTCCGCCATGATCGCTTCGAGGAACTTGTGGGGGATCTCCTGGCTCTGCGCCAGTTCCTCGGAGCTGACCGGGCGGTCGGCGTGCGCGGCGAGCTGGGCCAGGGCGCGCAGGGCGTAGTCGGTCTTGGCCGAGATCCGCACCTCAGCCGGCCCGGTGACGGTTACGCGTCGTGCGGAGTGGTCTCAAAGCCCTGTTCCTTCCATGCGCCGAATCCGCCGTGGATGTGGCTGACCCGGGTGTAGCCCAGCTCGGCCAGGGTGTCGACCACAGGACCCGATCCGCGTTCCGAAGAGCAGAAGACCACGATATCCCGATCGTGGTCGATGTCGGATTCCGTGCCGAATCGCCGGGACACCTCGATCTTCGCCACCGCCAGCGCGGCCGGCAGCACGCCGTTCTCCACCCGGGCCTCCGGGCGGCGGACGTCCACGAAGAGCGCCCCCTCGGCGTGTCTGCGGGCCGCCTCGGCGGGGTCGATCAGGTTGTGGTCGCTGAGCTCGCTCATGCTGTTCCTTCCTCGATATCCAGGTGAGAGCGCAGGGTGGCGCCCTCGTAGTCGGCGCGTACCAGGCCGCGTTCCTGCAGGATCGGCACGACCAGCGCGACGAACGCCTCGATGCCGCCGGGGGCGATCGGCATCATCAGGTTGAAGCCGTCGGCGGCCTCGTGCTCGAACCAGTACTGGAGCTGGTCGGCGACCCGCACCGGGTCGCCGACCAGCGCCCACATCCCCAGCGGGGCCAGTCCGGTCAGGTGCCCGGCCAGCTCGCCCAGGGTGAGGTCGCCCTCGGCGGCCAGGGTGCGCAGCTCGACGAAGCCGGTCACCGAGCCGTTGAAGTCCTCGGGCCTGGGCAGCAGGTGCAGGGGCACCTTGTCGTCGGCGTCGTAGCCGGTCAGGTCGACGCCGAGCAGGCCGCCGAGCGCGGTCAGCGCGGCCGGGTTCGGGATGCGCCGTTCCTCGATCTCCCTGACCAGCTCACGGGCCTCCTTCTCGGTGGCGGCGACGTAGGGGACCACGCCGGGCAGCACCTTGACGTCGCGGCCCCTGGCCGCCGCGCCCTGCTTCAACGCGCGGTAGGTGCCCCTGGTCTCCTCGATCGTCATCGAGCGGGCGTAGACGGCGTCGGCGTAGGCCGCGGCCAGGTCGATGCCCGCCGGGGAGGCCCCGGCCTGGACGATCACCGGGCGGCCCTGCGGTGAGCGGGGCACGTTCAGCGGCCCGGCGACCTGGAAGTGGTCGCCTCGGTAGCCGATCGGGGTGATGCCGCCGGGGCGGATCATCACGCCGCCCTCACGGTCGGCCACGACCGCGTCGGGGGTCCAGCTCGTCCACAGCCTCTGGAGGATCTCGGCGAACTCGCGGGCCCGGGCATAGCGGTCGGCGTGCTCGATGTGCCGGGTCCGGCCGTGGTTGCGGGCGACGGCGTCACCGGCGGAGGTGACCAGGTTGACGCCCGCGCGGCCCTTGCTGAGCAGGTCGAGCGAGGCGATCTGGCGGGCCACCGTGAACGGGTCGCCGTAGCTGGTGGAGATCGTCGGGATGAGGCCGATCCTGGTGGTGGAGGCGGCGATGGCGGCGAGCAGGGTGATCGGCTCGAACGGGGTGTTGGCCAGCGCGTCGTTGGGGTCGGGGCGCAGCGCCGGGGTGTCGGCGATGAAGATCGAGTCGAACTTCCCGGCCTCGGCGACGCGGGCGAGTTCCACGTAGTAGTCGAGATCGAGGGCCCGGTCGGTCCGGCTGGCGGGGTGACGCCAGGCGAACGTGTGGTGGCCGACGCCGCTGATGTTGAAGTTCAGTGACAACTGCCGGGGTCGGGTGGTCACGCCCACGGACCTTTCTGGTCGAGGCCCAGCACCGACTGCGCGATCGTGGCGATCACGACGTCCTCGTTGGGCGGGTTGAAGAGGGCGACGCGCAGGTCGCGGTGGTGCCGGGCGAGCGGGTTGTCGTTCCAGACCGACGCGCCGCCGACCAGGCGGGTGGCGTGGTCGACCGCGTCGGAGGCGTGCCCGTGCACGAGCAGCTTGGTGGCCATGGCGAGGGGCGGGTCGGGCCGGCGCAGGGTGTCGGCCAGCAGGACCCGGGCCTGGAGGAGGGCGAGTTCGACGCGGGCGGCGTGCTCCTGGGTGCGGGGCTGCTCGGCCCGGGTGCCCGGCCTGCCGTCGGAGCGCGGCCCGGCGGCGAAGTCGAGCGCGACCCGCCGGGCCGCCTCGGCGATCCCGAGGTGGATGGAGGCCAGCAGCAGCGACCACCAGACGCCGAACGTGTGGATCAGCTCGGGCGGCGGGTCCGGGTCGTACGCCGCCGCGACGGCTCCGGCCGGGACGGTCACCTCGGTCAGGAACACGTCGTGGGAGGCCGTGCCGCGCAGCCCGAAGGTGTCCCAGGTGGGCTCGATCCGGACGCCGGGCGCATCGGCGGGCACGTCGAAGGTCCGCACGACCTCGCCGGCCGTCGCCGAGACGAACAGCCGGTCGAGGACCAGGCTGCCGGTCACGTAGCGCTTGTGGCCGGTCAGCGTCCACGACCCGTCGGGCCCTTCGACGGCGACGGTGCGGATCGGGCCGCCCCGGCTGGGCGCGCCGCTGAACCCCTCGCTGCTGGCGAAGTTGACCAGGCCCTCGTTCACGGCCAGCCACCGGGCGAGGTCCCTGGTCGCCTCCGGCGGATCGGGCGGGGTGAGCAGCCGGGTGGCGTGGATGTAGTGCATGGTCAGGATCAGCGCGGCCGAGGCGTCCGCCGATGCGAGGGCGCGGATCACCGCCGAGGCGGCGGGCAGGGTGGCGCCGCCGCCGCCGTACTCGCGCGGGATGACGAACGACGGCAGCCCGGCCGCTCTGATCTCCGCGAACGTCTGGGCCGACAGCTCCTCGGCCGCCGCCCGCGCGGCGATGCCGGGCGCGATCCCGGCCAGCGCGGCCAGCGCCTCCTCTTCGGTCAGGGGGGTCACCGGTCGGTGCCCGATCGTACGGTCTGTCCGGGTACCGCCATGAGAAGTTCCTTCGTGTACGGATGTTGGGGACTGTCGAAGACGTCGGCGACCGGCCCGGCCTCCACCACGGCGCCCTCGCGCAGGATGGTGACCTCGTGGGAGATCTGCCGCACCACTGCCAGGTCGTGGGAGATGAACAGGTAGCTCAGGCCGAGCTCGTCCTGGAGCCTGACCAGCAGCCGCAGGATCTGGTCCTGCACGGACACGTCCAGGGCGGAGACGGGTTCGTCCAGCACGATGAGATCGGGGTGCAGCGCGAGCGCTCGGGCGATGGCGACCCGCTGGCGCTGCCCGCCGGACAGCTCCGTGGCCCGCCGGTCGATGGTCGCGGCCGGGAGCGCGACCTTGTCGAGCAGTTCGGCCGCGCGCCGCCGCCGGGCCGCCCGGTCGCCCTCGCGGAAGGCCTGGAGCGGCTCGTCGATGATCGCGCCGATGGTCAGCCGGGGGTCGAGGGAGGAGAACGGGTTCTGGTAGACGGGCTGGAACCGGCGCCGCAGCGGGCGCAGCGCCCGCCGGGACGACTCGGTGACGTCGGTGCCGTCGAAGACCACCCGGCCGCTCGTGGGGGCGGCCAGCCGCAGCGCGATGCGGGCGGTGGTCGACTTGCCCGACCCCGACTCGCCGACCAGGCCGACCGTGCGACCCTTGGGCACCACGAGGTCGACGTCGCGGACGGCGACGGTCGTGCCGCCCGGATGGCGGAACTCCTTGCGCACGCCGCGCAGTTCCAGCAGCGGCGGCGCGCCCGGCGCCGCGGTTCTGGCCGGAGCGCTCAGCGACGGCACCGCCTCCAGCAGCCGCACCGTGTACGGCTGGGCGGGCCGAGCCAGCACGTCGCGCGAGGGCCCCGTCTCCACGATCTCGCCGTCGCGCATCACCACGATCCGGTCGGCGCGGTCGGCCGCCACCCCCAGGTCGTGGGTGATCAGCAGGACCGCGGTGCCCTCGGCGGCGGTGAGCGTGGCCAGGTGGTCGAGGATGCGGCGCTGGACGGTGACGTCCAGGGCGCTGGTCGGCTCGTCGGCGACCACCAGTTTCGGAGCGCAGGCCAGGGCGATGCCGATGAGCACCCGCTGGCGCATCCCGCCGGACAGTTCGTGCGGGTAGCGGCCGGCCTGGCCCGGCAGCCCGGCCTGTTCCAGGATCGCCGCCACCCGTTCCTTCACGGTGCGGCGGGTGGCGCGCCGGTGCAGGAGCAGCACGTCGGCGACCTGGGCGCCGACGCGGCGCACCGGGTTGAGCGCGACCGCCGGATCCTGCGGCACGAAGCCGAGGTCGGCGCCGCGCAGGTGCCGCCAGGCCCGCTCGGGCCAGTGGGTGACGTCCTGCCCGGCGAACTCGATCGTGCCCCCGGTGACGCGGGCGGCGGAGGGCAGCAGGCCGGTGACGGCGTGCGCGGTCGTCGACTTGCCCGACCCCGACTCGCCGACCAGCGCCACCACCTCACCGGCCGCCACCTCCAGGCCGATCCCGCGGACCGCTTCGGTCGTGCCGTACGAGATGCGCAGGTCGGAGATCTTCAGCAGGGTCATCGGTCCTCCAGTGCCCGCGAGACCCGGTTGGCCGCCAGCATCGTCGCCACGATGACCGCCCCCGGCAGGGTGGTCAGCCACCAGGCGTTGGCCAGGTGGTTGCGGCCCTCGGAGACCAGCGACCCCCATTCGGGCGCGGGCGGCGCCGCGCCGAACCCGAGGAAACTGAGCGAGGACACCGCCAGGATCGCGGTGCCGAACTCCAGGGCCGCCAGCACCAGCACCGAGCCGATCGCGTGCGGCAGCACGTGCCGGAACAGGATCCGCACCCGGCCGACGCCGAGGGCCCCGGCCGCCTCGACGAACACCTGGGTCCCGGCCCGCAGCACGTCCGACCGCATCACCCGGGCGAACCCGGCCACCGCCGCGATACCCACCGAGATCGCCACGTTGACGGTCCCGAACCCCAGCACGGTCACCACCGCCAGCGACAGCAGCAGGCCGGGGATGGAGAGCATGACGTCCACGCAACGCATCACGATCTCGTCGAGCCGGCCCCCGGCGTAGCCGGAGAGGAGACCGAGCGCGGTGCCGGCGACGAAGCCGACCGCGACGGCCAGCGCGGTGGCGCTGAGCGACAACGAGGCGCCGTGCACCACCCGCGAGAACAGGTCGCGGCCGAGCTGGTCGGTGCCGAACCAGTGCGCGGCGCTCGGCGGCAGCAGTTTCTCCTTCGGCACCCCGGCCAGCGGGTCGTGCGGCGCGAACCACTCGGGCACGACCGCCCACGCCAGCACCACCGCCAGGAACACGACGGCCGCCCACAGCCCCGGCCGCCTCACGCCCGCACCGCCCGCGACGGCCTGATCCGCGGATCGAGCAGCGGATAGACCAGGTCGACGGCCAGGTTGACGACGACGAACACCAGCGCCGACAGCACCACCAGGCCCTGGATCATCGGGATGTCCTGGGCCGAGACGGCCTCCTCGACGAGCCGCCCGACGCCGAGCCGGGAGAACACGGTCTCCACCACGATCGCCCCGGCGAGCAGGTTGCCGACGGTCATCCCGACGAGGGTGAAACCGGGCAGCGAGGCGTGCCGGAGCACGTCGCGGAACAGGATGCCCGGCCGGGAGCCGCCCTTGGCCCGCGCGGTCACCACGAACGGCTCCCGCCAGGTCGACAGCAGGCTCTTGGCCAGCACCTGCGCGATCACCGCCGCGGTCGGCAGCGCCAGCGTCACCGCGGGCAGCACCACGGAACCGGCGCCCTGGTTGCCGATGGCCGGGAACCAGCCCAGCCGGAAGGAGAAGATCTGCAAGAGGATCAGCCCGGCCCAGAACGACGGCACCGACACCAGCAGCGGGGGCAGCGACAGCAGCAGCCGCCGCGCCCATCCGCCGCGCAGCAGCCCGGCCAGCAGGGCGGTCCCGCCGCCGAGCAGCAGGGCCAGCGCGAACGCCGCCGCCGCCAGCCGCAGCGTCTCGGGGAACGCCTCACCGATGAGCTGGGTCACCGGTACCCGCTGCGGGATCGAGGTGCCGAAGTCGCCGCGCGCGAACCGGCCCAGGGCGATGCCGTACTGGACGTAGAACGGGTCGTCCAGGTGGTATTCGGCGCGCAGCGCGGCCACCGCCGCGGGATCGAGTTCCCCCATCGACCCGGTGGAGGCCAGCATGATCTCCACCGGGTCGCTGGGCAGCAGGTACAGGATGACGAAGCTCGCGGTGAAGGCCGCCCACAGGACGAACACGCCCTGCGCGACCCTGCGGGCCAGGTAGCGGGCCACCGTCAGCCGGCCAGTTTCGTGTCGTAGAGGAAGTGGGCGGCGTAGGTGTCGAGGAGGTAGCCGCTGACGGCGGGGGAGACCGCGACGACCTTGGTCTGCTCGCGCAGCGGGATCCAGTGGCCGTGCTCGATCGTGTAGTGCTGGAGCTCCTGCGCGGCGGCGGTGCGGGCCTCCGGGGTGGCGGCCTCGTTCAGCGCGTCCGCCTTCGCCTCCAGCTCGGGCTGCTCGGCGTTGAGCAGGGCCGCGTTCGACTTCTTGAACAGCCCGGCCAGGAAGTCGATGTCCTTGCTCGCGCCCGAGCCGGTGAGGAAGTCGTAGTCGGCCTTGGAGATGTCCTTCAGCATGGCCGCGTTGTCGGCCGGGGTGTTGGCCTTGATCTCCACCGCGATCCCGATGCGGCCGAGCTGCTGCTGGACCAGCTCCAGCTCCTGCTGGGTGGCGCCGAAGAAGTTGCCCACGATGTAGGTGATCTTCGGGGCGAGCCGCACCCCGTCCTTCGCCCGGACTCCGTCGGCGCCGGCCACCCAGCCCGCCTCGTCGAGCAGCTTCTTGGCGCCCTCGGGGTCGTAGGCCAGGTCGGTGCCGAAGTCCTTCCAGCCCGCCGTCGTCGACGACACGATGCTGCTGGGGGTCTGGTAGATCTCCGGGTAGAGGGTGCCGGTGATCTCGGCCCGGTCGATGCCCTTCTGCACCGCCCGCCGCACGGCGTCGTCGGAACCGAGCGGGCTGTACGGATTGGGCCGCATCCCCGGCACCAGGTTCGGCACCACCTTGGACACGATGGTCTGCCCGGCGTCGCGTAGCTGCGCCAGGTCGGTGACCGGGATGTCGTCGCTGATGTCGAACTGGCCGCTGGTCAGCCCGCCCACCCGGACGCTCGACTCGGGCACCGCCTCGAAGGTGACGGACGGCAGGTAGGCGGCCCCCTGGTGCCCGGCCACCCCGGCGGCGCTCCAGTTGTAGTCGTCGCGCCGCTTCAGGACGATCGACTTGTCCTTGACGATCTTGTCGAACACGAACGGCCCGGTCCCGACCAGCTCGCCCGCGCACCGCTGCTCGGGCGTCTTGGCGAGCGTCGCTTGGGACAGGATCGCCAGGTAGGGGTCGCTGGCGTTGCGCAGGAACCCCAGCTCGGGGAGTTTGAACGTCAGCCGGACGGTCGACGGGTCGACCGCCTCGGCCGACTGGAAGCTGTTGAGGGCGTTCAGCACGAGGGTGTCCGACTTCGCCAGCGTGATCAGCTCGGCCAGCTTGGTGAAGTTGTCGGCCACCACCTGGGCGTCGAGAGGGGTGCCGTCGCTGAAGGTGACGCCCTTGCGCAGGTGGAAGGTGAACTCGGTGAACTCGTCGTTGACCTCCCACTTCTCGGCCAGCCGGGGCACGATCTCGCCGGTCTTCGGGTCCTGGTCGGTCAGCGTGTCGAGGATCTGGTGGGTGACCGTGCTGTTGCGGCCGCCGGAGAGGGCGACGTCCAGGCAGGCCTGGAAGCTGGACACGGCGATGGTGAGGCCGCCGGAACCGCCGCCCGCGGCGGGGGCGGACGGCTCACGCGCTCCCGCGCAGGCGGTCAGTAGCGCGGTGGTCACTCCGAGGATCGGCAAAAGGGCATGGCGAGGGGACATCTCGTACCTTCTAGCTTTTGTGGGGGAGGTCAGCGGGAGAGGGCGTCGCGCCGCTCGGCGTCGGCGAGCGTGTCGGCGAACCGGCGGCAGACCTGCGTCACCCGGGCTTCGCTCTCGCCTTTCAGGCCCACCCCGCAGGGGTGGGGGACGATCTCGGAGTCGAGGACGAACGCGCCCTGCCCGACCTGACCGCAGCCGAGCGCGGTCAGCACCGGCCGCAGCGCGTAGTCGACGGCGAGCAGGTGCCCCCGGCTCCCGCCGTTGGCCAGCGGCAGCGCGACCTTCCCGGCCAGCGCGCCCGGAGGCAGCACGTCGAGAAAGGCCTTCAGCAGCCCCGAGAAGGACGACTGGAAGATCGGGGTGGCCACCACGACCCCGTCGGCCTGGTCCAGGATGTCGATCGAACCACGGATGTGCGGCTCGCCGGAGTCACCGGCGAGCAGCGCGGCGGGCGGCAACTCGGCCGGACTGATCCGCACCGTGGTGTGCCCCTTGAGTTCCAGCCGCTCGGCGACGTACTCCACCACCGAGGCGGTGGGGCCCGGCACCGGGCCCCCGATCATCGCTACGACAAGGGCCATGACGCGTTGTCCACATGGTCTCGTACGATCACGGAAACCATACTTCCATACTAGTTTGGTAGGTTTCAAGGGTTTTTCATCACCGCAGGTCAGTGAGGGGCCCGGCTCACCCGGCCCGGTACCCCGAGGCGGGATGGTCCGCGCTGACCCGGGTCACACCCGGCCCGTAGAAGGTCTCGCGCAGGGTCGTCCCGGGATAGGAGTCCCAGACGCGCCCCCGCCGGCGCAGCTCCGGCACGGCCAGGTCGACGAAGTCGCGGAAGGTCACCGGCGGCACCGGGTCGGCGATGTTGAAGCCGTCCAGGTCGCCCTCTTCGATCCAGCGTTCCAGTTCGTCGGCGACCGTCGCGGGCGAACCCGCGATCACCGGGCCGCCGCCGCCCACGCCGACGAACTCGGCGATGGCGCGCGGGGTCCAGCGGGTGGTGGGGTCGAGCGTGGTGAACAACTCGACCATGCCCCGGATGCCGTCGGTGTCGACGTACTCCAGCGGGGTGTCGGGGTCCAGTCCGGACAGGTCGATGTGCATGAGAGCACTCCAGCGGGCCAGGCTGCCCTCGACGCTCGTGTAGCTCTGGTAGTCGCGCAGCTTCGCCGCCGCCTCCTCGTCGGTGTCCGCGACGATCACGGTGGCGATGGCGAAGAACTTCACCGACTCGGGGTCGCGCCCGTTCTCCGCGGCGCGGGCGCGGATGTCGTCCACGAGCGTGCGCGCCATGTCGGGGCGGTAGGTGCTGAGGAAGACGCCCTCGGCGTGCCGGGCGGCGAAGGCCCGGCCGGCCGGGGAGGTGCCGGCCTGGTAGAGCACCGGGGTCCGCTGGATCGACGGCTCGAACAGGGCGATGTCGGGCACCTGGTAGTGCTTTCCGCGGTGGCGTACCGGATGGACCTTCGACGGGTCGGCGAACACGCCGGCCCCGGCGTCGCGGATCACCGCGCCGTCCTCCCAGCTCCCCTCCCACAGCTTGTAGACGACCTCCATGAACTCCTCGGCGACGGCGTACCGCTCGTCGTGGGGGAGCTGGGAGTCGCGGCCGAGGTTGCGGGCGGGGCTGTCGAGGGCGGAGGTCACGATGTTCCAGCCGACGCGCCCGCCGGTCAGGTGGTCGAGCGTGGCCATCTTCCTGGCGAACTGATATGGCTGCTCGTACGTCGTGGACACCGTCACCGCGAAGCCGAGGTGGCGCGTGACGGCGGCCATCGCGCTGATGCTCAGCAGCGGGTCGTTCGTCGGGGTCTGGATGCCGTCCCGGAGCGCCGCGTCGACACTGCCCTGATAGACGTCGAGCGGGCCGAGGGCGTCGGCGACGAACAGGGCGTCGAAGGTGCCGCGCTCCAGGATGCGCGCGGTCTCCAGCCAGTGGTCCAGGTCGCGGTAGCGGTGGGCCTGGCTGTCGGGGTGCCGCCAGAGGCCCATCGCCGTGTGGCCGACCGTCGACTGACGCAGGCCGTGAAGTCTGATCCGCTTCGCCATGGGTCCTCAATCCGTGCTGATCGTCAGGTCCGCGCGGGCGCGGACGTCGTCGAGCGCGTAGTAGCGCTCCTCCTGGTCGGCCCAGCGTTCCCAGTGGGGGATGTAGGTGTCGCCGTCCCTGGCCAAGGCGCGTGACCTGCGGGTTTCGTCGGGTGCCTCCATCCAGACCAAGCCGCTCAGGTACGGCTGCGCCGCCCGGGCCCCCGCGCCGACGCCCTCGACCACGAGTTCGCCGGTTCCGGGCACGTCGCGCCATTCGGCGTACTCGCCCCGGTGCCAGTCCCAGCGCCGCCAGCGGGCGGCCGAGCCCTCGGCCAGCGGGCGCAGCACCCACGTGACCAGCGCCTCGATGCCGGCCGTCAGACCGTCCCAGCCGGGGTAGAGGTCGTCCATCCGGATCACCGGCGGGCCCAGCGCGGCGGCGAGGGTGGACTTGCCGGAGCCGGAGCGTCCCTCCACGGCCAGCACGCGGGTGCGCCCGGCTCGGGCGGGACGCCCCCGCAGCCAGGTGGTGATCTCGGCGGGATTCGTCATGCCTGGAAACGAACCCGGTCGGGGGTGATGCGGACGACGACGCGGTCGCGTTCCTCGGCCGGGTCGCCGACAGAATGGTCGCGGCCGGTGTAACTCCTGGCCAGGCGGTCGATGAGGGCGCGGGCGTCCTCATCGGTGATCTTCGCGGTGCCGCGGATCTCCACATACCTGGTCGGCCTGGCCCGGTCGTACACCAGGACGGTGGCGTTCGGGTCGCGCTCCAGGTTGCGGACCTTGCGGCGGCCCCGCTTGGTCGCCATCACCAGGTCGTCGCCGTCGCGGCCGACCCACATGACCGACAGCTGGGCCCGGCCGTCCGGCTCGGCGGTGGCCAGCACGGCGAACTCGGGGGTGTCGAGGAGGGCGCGCACCTCGTCGGGCAGCGTGGTCATCGGGCGGCTCCGATCGCCAGGGGCAGCGCCGGATCGGCGGCCCACTCCTCCAGGGAGCCGTCGTAGATCGCGACGTCGTCACGGCCCTGGCGGATCAGGACGAGCGCGAGCGCGGCGGCGGAGACGCCCCCGCCGCAGTAGATCCACACCGGGCCGTCGGCCAGCCCCGAGGTCGCGGCACGCAGCTCGCCCACGTCGAGGTAGCGGCCGTCGTGGTCGGTCAGGGCGCGGGCGGGCACGTTGACGCTGCCGGGGATGTGGCCACGCCGGGCATACCGGGTCGGGGTCTCGCCCCGGAACACCTCCGGGGCCAGCGCGCACACCACCGTGGCTTCCGCCGCACCGTCCAACCAGGAGACCAGGTCGTCCCTGCCGACCCAGAGGCCGTCCCGGGGGCGGGGGGTCAGCGTGCCGGGGACGGTGGTCACCGGGCCCGACTCGGTGGGCAGCCCGGCCGCGGCCCAGGCCGCGAGCCCGCCGTCCAGGACGTACGCCTCGACGCCGATCCAGCGCAGCAGCCACCACAACCGTGCCGCCCACAGGCCGCCCGCCCGGTCGTAGACCACGACGGTGGCGCCGTCGACGACGCCGAGCCGCCCGAGCCGCCCGGCCAGCACGCCGGGCTCCGGGCGGGTGAAGTGCTGGGGTGGCGCCGGATCGCTGAGGTCGTCCAGCAGGTCGGCGTGCACCGAGCCGGGGATGTGCTCGCGCGCCCAGCCGTACCGGCCGGAGGAGGAGCGGTGGTCCCCGTCGTGCCGGGGCGCGGGCAGCACCACGGTGGCGTCGAGCACGACCGCCTCCGGCCGTGCGGCCAGCCAGGCCGCGTCGACGAGCGGCCCGCTCACGGCGCGACTCCGAGGAGATCCGTCCGTACGGCCCCCGTCCAGCCGTCGGCCGAGGCGAGGATGCCGTTGTCCGCCAGCCAGGCCGCGTAGGGCGCCATGAGGTCGGTGCGGATCTCGCCCCACCGGCCCTGATGCGTCCAGGTGGGGGCGATGAGCTCCAGCGACCGGGCCAGCAGCCGCGTCGGGAAGTAGGGGATCACCCGGTCCAGCACCGCCAGCGTGGCGGCCGGGTCGTCGGCGGCGGCGCGGTAGCCGCGCTCGGTCACGTCCAGGAAGTCCATGATCAGGTCGGGTTCGTCGCGCAACGTCGGCTCCACACCCAGGAGGTAGCTGTGGTAGGGCGGGGCGCCGATCTCGTCCACCGGCCACATCACCCGGCGCTCCGGGGGCAGGTCGCCCATCAGCGCGTCCCACGCCCAGTAGCCGCCGAAGGTCGCGTCGGCCTGCCCGGCGGCGATGTCGTCGACGCTCAGCTCGCGGGAGCCGCTGTCCACGAGGACCAGCGTGTCGGGGTCGCCGCCGTCGGCGGCCACGAGATGGCGCACCATGGCCACGCCGCGCGGGGTCGGGTTGAGCGCCAGCCGCCGGCCCGCCAGGTCGCGGGGGCGCTCGATGCCCAGGCCGGTGACGGTCTGGATGGTCTCCATGGCGCGGTGGTTGATCGCGGCGACGGCCTGGAGCTCCTCTCCGGCGGCGTGCCGGACCAGGAGGCGGTTGGTGGGGAAGACGCCGAACTGCGCCTCGCCACGCCGCAGGTGGGCGAGGGTGTCGCCGCGCAGCGGGTCGTGTACGGCGATCTCGACGTCGAACCCGGCCTCGCGGTACCAGCCGGCGTGGCTGGCGACGTAGAAACCGGCGGCGTTGGTCCAGGGGTGGAAGTACTCCAGCATCACCCGTAGATGGGTCATATCGCATGCCTTGCGTCGTTTTTGAGCAGATGGGTCAGCCGTCGCCGGAGCCTGACGAACTCGGGTTCGTCGACCAGCTCGTCGGGACGGGGCCGGGGGAAGGGCACCTCGACCCGCTCCAGCACCCGGGCGGGGCGGGCGGTGAGCACGTACACGGTCGAGGACAACAGCAGCGCCTCCTCGACGTTGTGCGTGATGAACAGGATGGAGCGCCGGTTCTCCTCCCAGATGTCCAGCAGCCAGCGGTGCATGTCGGTGCGCAGGATCGCGTCCAGCGCGCTGAACGGCTCGTCCAGCAGCAGCACCTCGTGGTCGCTGAGCAGCGCGCGCAGGAACGAGGCTCGTTGCTGCATGCCGCCGGAGAGGGTGTGCGGGTAGGCGTCGGCGAAGCCGTCGAGCCCGGCCCTGGCCAGCCAGCGCCTGGCCAGTTCGCGCGAGGCCCGGCGGGGTTCCCCGGCGATCTCCCGGGCCAGCACGATGTTGTCCTCGACGGTCCGCCAGGGCAGCAGCGCGGGCTGCTGCGGCATGTAGCCGATCAGGCCGCGCCGCCCGACGGCGTCGTGGCCGTCGATGGTGACGGTGCCCCGGTCGGGCGTCAGCAGGCCGCCGACGATGTGGAACAGGGTGCTCTTGCCGCCGCCGGACGGGCCGACGATCGACACGAACTCCCCCTTCCCCACCCGGAGGGAGACGTCCTCGACGACGTGCAGCGACCCGAACGACTTGGCCACCCCGCCGATCTCAAGTGCGCTTGGGTCGGCCACGGACCAGGATCCTTTCCAGCAGCGCCACCGCGCCGAAGACCAGCAGGCTGATCAGCACGACGATCGCGATCGAGACGAACATCCGGTCGGCCCGGAAGGCCGACTTCTGGATGATCATGTAGCGGCCGATCCCCTGGTCGCTGCCGAGCCACTCGGAGATGATCGCGCCGAACACGCTGTACGTCGCCGCGATCTTGAGCCCGGAGAACACCGAGGGAAGGGCGTTGGGGAACTCCAGTTTGGTGAAGAGCTGCCGCCGGTCCGCCCCGCTCATCCGCAGGTAGTTCGTGGTCACCGGATCGGTCCTGGACAGCCCGTCCAGAGTGGCCACCGCGACGGGGAAGAAACACACCAGCACGATGACGATGATCTTCGGCAGAATCCCGAAGCCGAGCCAGACCACCAGCAGCGGCGCCAGTGCGATCGTCGGGATGTTCTGGCTGACCACGAGCAGCGGATAGACCGCCGCCCGCAGCACCGGCACGACGTGCAGCACCACCGCCACCAGCAGCCCGGTGCCCACGCCCGCCGTGAACCCGATCAGCGTGAGCCGCACGGTCGCCACGGTGTGCCGGGCCAGCGAGGCGTGGTCGGCCACGCCCGCCGCCACGATGTCGGCCGGGCTGGGCAGCAACCACCTGTCCACGCCCGACAGCACCGTGAAGACCTGCCAGGCGGCCAGAACCAGGACGACCGCGACGAGAGGCGGGACCCAGCGGCGGGCCCGGTCAGCCATTGGGCAGGAAGTCGTTCGTGAACGCCTTCGCCGGGTCCACCTCGACGGTCAGCACCTTCTGGTCGAACAGCCACTTCGAGAAGTCCGCCCAGATCCGCGGGTTCTGCCGGCCCCACCGGGGCGCCTCGTCCTTGTAGCGGGGGCTGAGCCATTCCTGGCTCTTCTTCACCAGTTCGGCGTCCAGGTCGGGGGCGGCCTCCAGCAGGATGTCGGCCGACTCGGCGGCGTTGGCGGCGGCGAAGTCGTAGCCCTCGGAGGTGGCGGCCAGGAAGTCCCTGACGAGCTGGGGGTCCTTGGCGATCCGGGTCTCGTTGCTGATCAGAATGGGCGTGTAGAAGTCCAGGGCCTTGTCGTAGTCCTTGACGTACTGGATGCTGACCGGCTCGCCGCGCAGTTCGGCCTGGATGCCGGTCCAGGCGTAGAAGATCCAGACGAGGTCGATGCCCTTCTTGGTGGCGGCGAAGAAGTCGGCGTCCCCCACGTTGACCGTCTTGATCGAGTCGGGGTCGCCTCCGTCGGCCTTGACGATCGTCTTGAGCAGCGGCTCCTCGATCGGCCCGCCGAAGGAGCCGTAGGTCTTCCCCGCGTAGTCGGCCGGCCGGCTCAGCGGCCGGTCCTTGGGCGAGGCGAACCCGGAGGTGTTGTGCTGGATGATCGCGGCGATCGAGATCAGCGGAGCACCCTGGGACCGCGCCTGCGTCAGCGCCTCCTGGTATCCGATCGCGAACGGGATCTTGTCCGCCGCCACCAGCGCGGCGGGATCGGCGTCGCCCGGCTGGATGATCTCGACGTCGAGCCCGTGCCTGGCGTAGAACCCCTTGGCTTTGGCCACGTAGAGGCCGGTGTGGTTGGTGTTGGGCGTCCAGTCGAGGGACACCTGGATCTTGCGGAGCGGCGCGGCGGAGGAACCGGAGGAGGAGGCGGTCGGCTCGCCGGACTCACCCCCGCAGGAGACCAGCCCGGCGACGAGGAGGGTTGCGGTGGTGAGCGTCGCGAGGGCGCGGAGCGGGTTCATCGGGGGTCTCCCTGGCCAAACTGGTATTTCATGTAGGAATTACAGGAAAACCTACCATTGTGTGCCAGAGCCCAGGTCAGGGGGGTACCTCTGTCGTGACGCCCCTGCGAGCCGCCGTGGCGGCGGCCCGCAGGGTGACGGTGTCTACTCGACGGCCGCCGGAGTCGGGCCGAGCTCCCAGTCGGCCAGGTGAGGCTCGACGACGATGCGGTTCACGCCGTCGTCCGGGTGCTCGATCGGGCCGGCCGGCTGGAACGCGGCGAAGTCGGTCGTCTCGCGGAAGGCCGGGATCCGGTAGAGGTCACGGGCGTAACGCCACAGGTTCGGATAGTCGGGCAGACGGCGCTCGCTGACGCCGTTGCGGGGATTGGTCAGCAGGTCGAAGCGGACCAGCGCCACGAAGAGCTGCACGTCGGAGGCGGTGACGTCGTCGCCGAACAGGTAACGCCGATCGGCCAGGCGGGCGTCGAACCGGTCGAGCGCCGCGATCACACCGGCCCGCCGCTCCTCGTACTCCTCCTGGGTCGCGGCCCGCCCCACCCCGTGGGCGGCGAGGCTGAAGTCGCGCGCGATCTCCTCGTCGAAGGCGATGATCTCGGCCCGCGACGCCTCGGGGTAGAGGTCGAGCCCGGCCTCGGCGTGCGCGGCGAACTGGGTGCCGAGATCGATGGGGATCTCCGGGTAGTCGTTGCTGACGACCGTGCCGGTCTGCCGGTCCCACAGCGTCGGGACCGAGATGTGGCCGGGGTAACCGGCCTCGGTCGCCTCGTAGGCCTCCGCCAGGAAGCTGAACCCGTTGACGGGATCGGGCCCGCGGTTCTCCCGGAACGCCCAGCCCCGGGAGTCGCGGGCGTCGTCGACGTAGGACAGCGACACCACGTCCCGCAACCCGGACAGGTCCCGGATGATCGCGACCCGCTGAGCCCACGGGCAGATGTAGGCGAGATAGAGGTGGTAGCGGCCGGGCTCGGCGAGGTAACCGCTGGACCCATCGGCCGTGATCCGGTTCTGGAAGGGATAGATGGGCCGGTCGGTGACGCGGTCGAGCCGGCCCGGACCGTAGGGACCGAAGGTGGCGATGTCGACGGGACCGGCGTAGGCGGGCGAGTACGTGGTCATGGAATCCCCTCGGAACGGCTATTTAGGTAAAACCTACCAAATATGTCGGCTTTTAGGCATTGGGTCGCGGAGGGTTACCCGCTCGAACAGGAAGACTCGCCGCCGCTTCCGCCCGGTGAGAGTCGCGCACGTGAGCAGGGTGCGCTTGAGCCGCTTCCGCGTGTGGAGAGTGGAGAGCTTCCGACTGGCGGTGGCGGTCTCCGTGAACAGGGTGGGCCTGCGCCGTTCTCCCCTGTCGTGGGTCGGGGACTCGGCCGGGCGGGAGCCGTCCACACGAACAGGGTGGGCCTGAGCTCTTCCCGCTGGCGAAGAGCCGAGGACGCTGGGCCGACAAACGTACAGTCACTCAATGTCGGTTTCGTGACCGGCGTTCTATGCGAATTCCCCCTCGCTGAACGGCCGACGTGGCGGAGCGGGAAGCAACGACCTGCCACCCAGTAACCAGTCAGCCAGTTCGTCTCGCTCCACGATGATCAGCGGCTGCCGGGCCGACGCCGCCTCCGCCTTCGCCTGGCGGGTCAGCGTGCCCGAGGTGACCAGGATGCCGGTATGCCCGGAGAAAGCGTTGGCCAGCGCTCCAAGGAGATTACGCACCTCCGGTGCACCCACAGTGCCCCGATACCGCTTGCACTGGACGGCGTACCGGCCATGTCCGAACGCGTTCGCGGTGATGTCCACTCCGCCGTCGCCGGTGCCGCCGCGCTGGGTGACCTGACGGAACCCGTCGGTGCGCAGCCGCTCGGCGATCAGGCGCTCGAACTGCGGACCGGTGAGCCGGTCGACCCGCTCCAGTTCCGTGTTCGCGGCCAGAAATCGCCGCCGGTCGGCCTCGATCATGCGATGCCGCAGGTAGAGCCCGCCGGCCGTCACCGCCAGCAGTGCGACTCCGATGGCGATGGCCCACTGCGGATAAGTCGTGACGAACCACCAGAGCACGGCCACGACGCTCGCGACGACCACCGCGCCCAGAATCCAGAGCTCCTCGCCGCGGCCTTTCTTCTTCCGCCCGTTTCTCCGCCTCGCCACGGAACCCCCTTCAGACCGATGCCCTTGAGGGTGAGTCTGGACTCTGCCACCGACAAAACGCGACCGCCGCGAGACTCCCGTTTATTGGTCAGCGACAAGTCACCATAAGAGTGGACGTGTGCTCATTCGCGGGCATCGAGCTATTCGGGCCAGTGGCGGCAGACATGTTTTATCTGACCCTCCATGAGTATCTCGACCAGCACGCCAAAGACGGGCACAACCGGCCTTGGATCTCCTGGCCCCTGTTCGCGAGCCGCTCGAATTCTTGGTGGCCCTCAGCGTCATCGTGTAGACCCCTTCCGGCGTTCCGGCCACGATCACCTGCTGCCGATCAGGAGGTCAGCCGACATGGCCTGAATTGCTTTCCATGCCAGTCAGGCCCACGTACCCCACCGCCTCTGCGGCGTCGTCATCGTTCTTGCCCTTGACGTATAGGTCAGGGGTTACCCTCGCGCAGCCATCCCCCCGATCGACCCACGCGAGGAAGCTGCCATGCCCGATATATCCCGTGAAATCCGTTTGGCCACACTCCCCTCCGGATTGCCCCAGCCACACAACTTCGCCGTAGTAGAAACCCCCGTACCGATCCCAGCCCCCGGCCAGATCCTCGTCAGAAACCGCTTCTTCCACGTCTTCGCCGCCATGCGCACGCTGATAGGCGGAAGCGTCGCGGGAGCGCCCTTCCCCGGCCTCAACCCAGGCGACACCCTGTTCGGCGCCGCGATAGGCGAGGTCGTCACCGCCGACGGAGACACCGGGCCACGCCCCGGCGAGCTCGTCTCACACTGGCTGGGCTGGCGTGAGCACGCCGTGGTCCCCGTCACCCAGTGCTCCCGGCTGGGCCAAGTGCTCCCCGACCCCGTCGCGCACCTAGCCCAGGGCCGGACCGCCTACGGAGCGCTGACACGTGGCGCCGAGGTGCGCCCGGGAGACACCGTCTACGTCTCCGGCGGCGCGGGCTCGGTGGGTTCGATGGCCGGTCAGATCGCCCGGCTGCTCGGCGCCGGCCGAGTGATCGGCAGCACCGGGTCGCCGGAGAAGGCCGGGCGGATGCGCGCCGAACTCGGCTACGACGAGGTCCTGATCCGCGGGACGGACCCCATCGCCGACCAACTGGCCAAGGCCGCGCCGGACGGCGTCGACGTGTTCTTCGACAACGTCGGCGGCGAGGAACTGCGGGCGGCCGTCGCCGCGGCCAGGAAGGGGGCGCGTTTCGTCCTGGTCGGTGCGCTTTCCGGGCAACTCGCCGAGGAGGGCGACGGCACCGCCGCCCCGGTGGAACTGGACTCCTTCCAGCTTCTCGTCAGGCAGGTCACGCTGCGCGGCTACAGTGCGTCGGGGGATTCCGAAGTGCAGGGGGAGTGGCTCGACCGGTTCGCCGAGTGGTCCCGGTCGGGCCTGATCACCTTCCCGTACGTACGCGTCGAAGGCATCGAGAACGCGCCGGCGGCGTTGTACGACACGATCACCGGACTCCACCTCGGGACGGTCGTGGTGGCACTCTAGGAGGACCGATGCGGATCGGCGACGCGGCGGCGGCGGCCGGGACCACCCCCCGGGCGCTGCGGTTCTACGAGCAGAGCGGTCTGCTGTCCCCGCCCCGCCGAACGGCGGCCGGCCAGCGCGAATACGACCGGCGGGACATCGCCCGCGTCCGTGTCATCAGGGAACTGCTCTCGCTCGGGCTGACCGTGGCCGACCTGCGTCACTGCGCCGACCGGCTGGACCTGCTCGAAGGGGACGCGCTGCCCCCGTACGGAGAACCGGGTGTGTGCGCCCACCCCGACGGCATCGCGCGACGCCGGATCGCCGCCCTCGACGAGGAGATCACCCGACTGGCCCGGCTCCGCGACGGTCTGGCGGCGCGGATCGGGAACGACGTACGCGAGTGATCTTCGGGAGAAGCTGGACATGCGGATCGGTGTCGTCCTTCCCCAGACGGAGAGGCCTGCCGGCTCCGTTCCCGTGCGGTCGCATGTACCCCAGGCTGGTTGATCCCGCTCACCGGACCCGATTCACCGCGATCCCGTCAGCGCTGTGACCTTCATGGGTACCTCGTCGGACGCTGCTTGTGCCATACATCGAACCTGGACGCATCAGATGCCACCCACCGGGTGGCGCCTGCTCAGATCTGGTTCGCGCCCCCGTCAACGTAGAAGTTCGCGCCGACGACGTAGCTGCTCTGTTCCGAGGCCAGGAAGGCCACGACTGCGGCGGCTTCCTCAGGCTGACCCATGCGGCCCCTTGCCACGGTCGCGGCGACATTCTCCTTGACGGCCCGGGCGGTCTCCTCGTCACCGAAGATGGCGGTGCCCCCGGGAGTCTCGATCCATGCCGGCGAGACCACGTTGACCCGGATGCCGCGGCCCTTGAGCTCGTTGGACCACGTCCGCGCGAAGGACCGGACGGCCGCCTTGGACGCCGCGTACGCGCCGAACGCCTCTACTCCACGGTCGCCGGCCGTCGAACCGATCAGGATGATCGAGGCTCCGTCGCTGAGCAGAGGCAACGCCTTCCGCACGGTGAACAGCGTGCCTCGGACGTTGACCGCGAAGGTCTGGTCGAAATGCTCCTCGGTGGTCTGCTCCAGCGTCACGAAGGCACCGACCGCCGCGTTCGCCACAAGCACGTCCAGACCCTTGCCCCGCGCCCGGACCGCGGCGTAGAGCCGGTCCAGGTCCTCCGGCTTCGAGATGTCACCGACGACCGCGGTGGCCCGGTCTGCTCCAATGGTCTTGACGGCGGCCTCCAGCTCGGTCGCGCGTCGTCCGGTGACGAACACGTGCGCGCCCTCGTCGGCCAGCCGTACGGCGGTGGCCAGACCGATCCCGCTGCTTCCTCCCGTGACCACCGCCGTCTTGCCTTCGAGCTGTCCCATGGGTGGCTCCATCACTTTCTCTGTACCGATCCGTTCGACATCGATACTGCACGAGCAATTGAGTACGCTCCATCATGTGCCGTCCGCAATTCTTTACCTATCGTCCAGGAGGAGGGTTCGGTGCTCGGATATCGGGATCCAGTGGCTGACGCGATCGGCTTGCTCAGGCCCCGCACGGTGGTCGGGCCCAGCCTCCGGGCCGCAGGAGAATGGGCACTGCGCTTCGACACGTTCTTGCACGTGCGGGTCGGGGGCCTCGTGCGCGGCACGTGCTGGTTGATCCTCGAAGGGTGCGAGCCGGTGCTCCTCCAGGAGGGTGACACCTTCATGCTGGGCAACCCGCCGCCTTACGTGCTGGCCAGCACGCTTGACGCAAGCCCGCGCCCTGCGGAGCCAGTGTGGGCAGGCGCCGAAGACGGGTTCGTGCGGATCGGCCCGGAGTCGGAGGAGGACTTCTACCTCTGCGTCGGGCACATCAGTTTCGACGACAGGAACGCGGCCCTCCTGACCGATCTTCTGCCGCCGCTCGTGATCGTCCCCGTGGCCGACCCTCATGGCAGGCGGCTCTCGCAGGTGATCGATCTCCTGGCCACGGAGGTCGGAACCGCCGCCGCCGGCGGCCCGCTGGTACAGAACCACCTCGCACAGATCCTGCTCGTGCACATGCTGCGTGCTTACGCCGGTCAGAATGACCGCCCCACCGGCTGGTTGGGCGCCCTGAACGACGACGGCATAGGTGCCGCCCTGCGTGCCGTGCACGCGGACGTGGCCCACTCCTGGAGCCTCAAGGAACTCGCCGAGATCAGCCGCATGTCGCGTTCCGCGTTCGCCCAGGCCTTCAAGACCCACGTCGGGGTCCCGCCGTTGGAGTACCTGATCCAGTGGCGTATGAGCCTCGCGCGCGACGCCCTCGCCCGCGACACTCTGTCGATCTCCGAGCTCGCACGGGCCACGGGCTACCTGTCCGAAAGCGCGTTCAGCACCGCGTTCCGCCGCGTGGTCGGCTCATCGCCCGCACAGTTCAGGAATCAGGAGCGCCGGCCACCGCGCTCGGCCGCGAACGGAAACTAAGGGCGCGTCCTGTGTTCAGCCAGGCCGCTCACACTGGCGACGAAAGCACCACCACTACCAGCGACGCGGACACGCGTCAGCCGGAGCCGGACGAACCGTGGGCGGCGGCGATCTCGATGTTGTGCAAACCGTCCGCGCACGCCAGCACGATCTTCGACCGCACCGCCAGGACCTGCGACGACTTCGCCCGCCGCGCCCAGCGTTGGCGAGGAACTTCAACGGCGTGAAGGTGGCCGACGAGCTGGTAGTGCACGATCTGCGTGACCAGCATCGCCAGCGACGGAACGATGACGACCACGAGCGCCTTCCATCAGCTCATGCGCAGGTGCGCGCCGAACGGCCGGGAGCTGTCGACGGCCGGCCGGAAACGCCCCTGCGTCAAAGACCTTGTCGCGTCTCGGGGATCGGCGGAGCCTGGTGCATCCACGGGAAAGGTCCTCTCATCGTCGAATCGCTTGCTGCGTCCACGAGCGAACACCATGCCCTGTGGGCACACTCAAGTCGTCCCGGCGAACAGCCCAGGTCGCTTCACTGTCACCAGAGGCAAGATGTCCGGTGACCTGGGCCTGAGCGGTGGTGAGATCCCGATGCCGGGCCACGGTGATCGTCGCCAGGCTGATCCCGGTAAGGACGAGGGCATCCCCGCCGGGGCCGCGATGGGATTCCGGCCAGGTTGCCCGGTGCCACGAGCTCGCCGGTCCCGTCCCAGGCGATCTGTCCCGCTCGCCACCACGACGTGGTGGTAGCGGAACCAGACGCACAATCAGTCACGGCACCCCGGGTTAACTCAAACGCTTGTACCTGGTCGCACGAGTCTTACCGCCACCCCGATCGAGGTCCGTCGGGCAACTTCAGGCCAGGCACGGTCGGCGTCGGCCTCACCCTTCAACTCAGCCATGGCAGTGTGCTCGCCGAACTCCGCCGCCAGAGCCCGCACCGCGACCGGGTGGGCGGTGTCGACAGTGCCAATCGTGGCCAGGAACGCCTCGGCGGCCGGGCCAAGACCCGGCCTTTCGGTACGCGAGCCGAGCGGCCGCACCGCCGTCCTCGACCGGACGTGGAAGGCGGTCAACCCCACGTGAGCGGGTCGAGGCTCAGGTAGAACCCGATCCGCTCCGGGTCGGGGTCGACGCCGAAGAGCCCCTCCCGGGGCAGGTCGGGGTTGATCTCGGCGGCCGTGGTGAAGAGCAGCGCGAGGTCGGCGTGCGGGTCGGCCCGGCCCAGCCGGCCCAGGTCGATGAAGCCCTCGACCGTCAGGGTCTCCGGGTCGACGACGATGTTCGGCAGGGTCAGGTCGCCGTGGCAGACGACCGTCAGGGCCACCTCCTGTTCCCGGCGCCGGTCCAGCTGGGGCCTCAGGCGGGCCAGGAGCTCTTCCGGCGGGGTTCCGACCTGTTCTTCGGGCAGGAAGTCGGGATTGACGGCGCCGCGCGCCACGACGTCCTCGGCGCGTCCGACCATCCAGGCGAGGTCGCGGGAGAAGGGGCAGCCGGGGAGGGCGTGGAGACGGCGTACCGCCGCGGCGATTTCGGTCCAGGCCTTTTCCAGCTCGGCGGCGGAGAGCCGGTCGGCGGGGACGCCCTCGACGGCCGAGGTCACCAGGCGGGCGTGGTCGCCGTCGGACTGGAAGTCGAGCACCCGCTGGCCCGGCAGGTGGCCGGTCAGCCACGCGACGCGGTCGCGCTCGGCGGTCAGCTCGGCGACGGGGCCGTCCTTGACGTAGCGGGTGCCGTCGGCGGAACGGAACACCCGGGCGCCCGATTCGCCATGGTTGACGGGCACCCAGAGGCCGGGCAGATCGGGAAATTTCACCAAGCGTTCCTTTCGGTGCGCCGGGCTTCCGTGGCCGCGGCGCATGTTCAGTGCATGGTTCACTGACGATCGAGAAGGCACCGGAGTTGATCACCGCGATCACCCGCCGGTGGGGCGGAGAGCCTGATCTGATCTGGACTTCTGAGGGAGAGCCTCGTAGTGATCGGCAGCTCGCCGGATTCCTTACTCGGCCACGGACGGAACGACTTCGTATGAGCCGACCAGGCGGGCCAACTGTCGGCCTGCCGCCTCCAGGGGTTCTTCGCTGCGTTTGACCTGGGCTGACACTTCGGCGCCTTCCAGGGTGCTGATGATCGTGGTAGCGAGGTCCCGTGCGTCTTCGGTGCGAAAGCCTGAGCGCAGCAGCTTGTCGTACATCAATCCCTCCCAGCTGCGTAGCGCTGCCGCACACACCTGCTGGATCTCCGAGTCGGTGCCCAGCGTTTCCAGCGCGGCCGCGGTGACCGGGCAGCCGTCGATCCAGCCGGACTCGCGCAATGAGTCGGCGAGTTGCCGTGCACAGGCTTCCACGGCGGCGCCAGGGTCCTGCTCGCTGTTAAGCGCCTCGCGGAGGATGGCCGCGAACTCCTGATCGCTGTACTTGATGGCGGCGACCGCGACGGCCTCCTTTCCGTCGGGGAAGAAGTGATAGACCGAGCCCAACGTGGCCTGCGCCTCCTTGGCGATCTGCTTGATGCCCGTACCGACATACCCCTGGCGCTGCAGGAGACGCGAGGCGGCGATGACGATCCGATCTCGTGTGCTGGTCTGGCCCATACGCCCAGCTTAGTAGTTAGAACGTTCGTTTTAGGAGTGTGTTACGGTCTATCGGCGCTTCAGATAGAGCGTTCGTTTTAGCCCTTGAGCACGTCCCCCACCGTGGAGGAGGCGCTGGCGGCCAACGACCTGGTGATCCTGAGCCTGACCGACTACGAGGCCGTGCACGCCGTGCTGGAACCGGCATCGCACGCCCTTCCGGGCCGTGTGCTGGTCAACCTCAGCTCCGACACCCCCGACAAGACTCGCGCGGGTGCCCGGTGGATCACCGAGCATGGCGGGGTGCACCTCACCGGTGGTGTCACCGTGCCACCTTCAGGCATCGGACGGCCTGAGTCATCCACCTTCTACAGCGGCCCCCGTGAGCCTTTCGAGGCGCACCGGTCCACTCTAGAAGTCCTGACCAGCACCGACTATCGGGGCGAGGACCCTGGGCTGGCCGCGCTTTTCTACCAGATCGGCATGGTCATGTTCTGGACGTCCATGCTCAGTTACGGGCAAGCCGACGCCAACGGTCTTACCGCGGCCGACATCTTGCCGCACGCCACCGAGACCATGGCGACGATGCCGAACTTCTTGGCCTTCTACGCGGCCCGCATCGACGCCGACGAGCACGGCGGGGACGTGGACCGCCTGGCCATGGGCATGGCCAGCGTCGAGCACGTCCTGCACACCAACGCCGACGCGGGCGTCGACACCATGCTGCCGTCCGTCGTCGTCGACCTGTTCCGGCGCGGGATGGACGCGGGACATGCGGTCGACAGCTTCTCCAGCCTGGTGAGACTGATGAAGAAAGCGGGATAGCGGCTCGGCGCGATTGGCGTGATCGGATCGTCTGTCAGCCTGGCCGCTCAGACTTGATCAGAACGCGCAGGAGCCCTTGCAGATCGGCGACGGGCTGGACTCCGGAGACCGGCGGGCGGCCGTCGATCACGAGGCTGGGCACGCCGGTGACACCGTGCTCCGCCGCTCGGCGCCGGTCGGCGCGTACCTCGTCGGCGTAGTCGTCGCCGTCCAGGACAGTGCGCACCTCACCCGTGTCCAGCCCGGCCTCGCCGCCCAGGCGCAGCAGGACCTGTGCGTCGGCCACGTTGAGGCCGGCGGTGTGGTACGCGTGCAGCAGCAGCTCCATCATCTGATCGGCCCGGCGGCGATCGGCGGCGAGCTTGACCAGCCGGTGCGCGTCGAAGGTGTTCACCGGGCGGGCCAGATGCAGGTTCAGCTCCAGCCCTTCCGCCGCGCCCAGCGACCGAATCCGGGCGATGCGGGCGGGCGCCTGCTCGCCCCGCCAACCGGCCATGGCCTCCGCGGCGGTCGGCCCGGGCGTCCGGCCCTCGTCCGGCGCGAGCTCGTAGGCGCGCCAGACGATCTCGATGGTGTCGCGGCCGGCCTGCTTGGCCAATGCGGCCGTCAGGCGCCTCTTGCCGATGTAGGACCAGGGGCACAGCACATCGGCGTATATCTCGAGCTTCATGAATGTCCCGTAGGTCGGTTCACCCGGCGGCGTGCAGGGATCGGACGATCAGGCATCGAGGCGCTGCGGCCCGGGGCCGACCTCACGGACGACGGTGTAGGTGGGCACCCCGGTCATGCGGGGTTCGGCCGTACCGGACAACTCCTCCAGCGCCTTGCCGATGGCGGCCATCCGGCCATCGGTGTCGGAGGTCTCCACGAAATGGCGATAGTCCGCCTCGCTCGCCCAGTGCACGATGTTGTACACGCGACTGCCGTCCGTGCTCACATGGAGACGAGCCGAGCGATAGCCGGGGTAGAAACGCACCCATCGCTCCTGGATCTCCGCGAACGCCTCCACCAGCTCACGTTGGGTGTCAACGCCATCGACGGTGTAGTCGATGATCGAATAGAAACCGGCATCGGTGCTCATGAACACCTTCCTCAAGGTCGGATGAGGGGCGACGGCCCCGGCCGCCATCGTGCAACCTCAACCGCACTTGAGGTCAAGCGCCCGGGCGAAGGCACGACCGGGACGGAACTCCAATGGTTGTTTTGAGCCGCCCATCCCGCTCGCCGCGCCCGCCCGCACAGCGCCCGAAAAACGAAGGTCCAGCACGCCGATCTGATTCATTCGATGACTGGATGACTTCATTGAACGCCCATCGGTGCGGGCATCCTCATTCGCGTTTCCCCACCGCAGAGGAAAAGTCGGCGCCATCACGGCATCCGCAGCGGCTTTGCTGCCTTTCCTCCACTTCGCAAGTCGGATGACACGTGAGTACCTGATCGACCAGCCGGCAGCGATTCTCGCCGTGTCGCCATGTCGTCAACGAACAACTCCACGGTCGGCTGTGCTGCGTGATACGAAGCCTCGGGGCCGAACCGGGGAAGCTTCCCAGCACCACCAATCAAGGTGTCGCGCTCGGGCCCTGTCGGCGTTCGAGCAGGCCACGTAGAAGTGACGATCACCCGGGGAGCAGCCCCTCCACGATGTCGGCCGCCTTGGTGGTGCCGCCGCCGGCGCGCAGTTCCGTCTTGATCGCGGCCATCCGGGCGGCGACCGCGTCGTCAGAGGTGAGGTCGAGCAGCGCCTGCCGCAGCCGCTCCGGGGTGGCCTCCTCGGTCGGGATGTGCACCCCCACGCCGAGTTCCACGAGCCGGTCGGCGTTCTGGAACTGGTCGGCTGCCTGAGGCACCGCGATCATCGGGACGCCGTGGTAAAGCCCCTCCATCGTGCCGCCCATCCCGGCGTGGGTGACGAACGCCGACGCCTGGGACAGGATCGCCAGCTGGGGCACCCACGGGTGCACCTCGACGTCGGCCGGGATGTCGCCGAGCACCGCAGGGTCGACCTTGGCCCCGATCTGCAGCACGACATGCCAGCCGATCCCGGAGAAGGCCTCGACGCAGTTCCGGTAGAACGTGGGCCGGTCGGTGAAGGCCGAGCCGAGGGATACCAGGACCACCGGCTTGTCGCCCGGAGAGGCCCAGGTCCCCTGGTGGGCACGGTCGGTGAAGGTCGGCCCGACGAAGGTGATCGTCGGGGACACCCGGTCGGCGTTGGGCTGGAGCACCTTCGGGATGAGCGCGATGCAACGTTCGGGGCGGCTGGTGAAGTCCTGGTACGGGATGTCGATGCCGTTCCCGGCTAGCCAGGCGGTGAAGTCGGCGTAGTAGTCGTCGCCCCCGGGCACCGAGCGCACCAGTTCCTCGACCCCGGCGGCGACCTCCTCGGCCCAGCCTTCCCAGCCGACATAGGTCGGCGAGAGCTGGATGACCGGGATGCCCCACATGCGGGCCAGCGCGTGGCCGGCGTAGCCGCCGATGTCGTACAGGACCAGATCGGGCCGGTCGTCGGCGTAGAGCTTCTCCATCTGCGGCAGGACGTGGACGGCCTCGTCGAAGAAGCTCTTGAAGGCCATCAGGAGGTCGTCGTCCGCGTAGGGCCAGGGTTTGCCCGGCGCCGGGAAGACCGAGTCGTGGAGCAGCGGTTCCGCCCCGGCGGTGGTGATCGCGTCCACGAAATGGGACGTCGTCGGGAACGTCACCCGGTGGCCACGCTTGACGAGTTCGGCGAGGAGGGCCAGCGACGGGTTGACATGGCCATGCGCGGGCACGGCGAACATGGCGATATGAGCCATTCGGGGTGATCTCCTGATGAAGTGCGAGGACTCGGACAGAGGGCCTGGGGCACTCGCCTGGAACTACCGGCCGACCGGACTGGTGATCATGCGCTCCACCCAACCACTCGCCGGTACTGAACGCGATCGAATTCGAAGGCTCGGTTCCCCTGGTTCGGCCGAGCCCATCTGGATGCGTAGCACGGATCGGAGCCTTGCGGTCAGGTCGCCGACGGCAGGGTGATCGGGACGTTGCGCACGTCGCCTCGCCCCCGTGGGCTTCGACGGTGCCGCGGACGATCGCCGGCCTCGAGTTCAGGCGCGTGATGCGACATCGGGCGTGGATGAAGCAGCCTCCGCTCTGGAGTGAGGCAAGGCGATCACCGAGTCTCGGAGGGCTATGGGTGATGTCTTTCACTGGTCTCTCGGGAGGAGGCTGGCAGTCCGTCACCGAGGCCGAGTTTGATCACGAGCAGTTCGCCATCTATGTGGGGCGGGCCGAACGCGTCGGGGAAGACAGTAAGAACGGTCTCGCCATTCGGCGAGAATTGCGCAGGCCGTCTCGATCTTGAGCGAACGAGTGGCTAGAGGGCGGTCGGTTGGTTAGCCAGGCGAAGCCGTAACGGAAGAGAGGCTTTGACGAGCGAAGCGAGAGGCAGTCCGAGCGAAGCGAGGCCCTTCCAGGGAGCACGAGGGGCGGAGCCCTTCGCAAGGAGCGCAGCGACCCAGAGCGAAGCGATGCCGGGACGCGTTAGCGGACCAGGGGGAGCGTGAGGGGGCGAAGCCCCCTGACAGCGGGGGGTTCGGGGGGTCGTCCCCCCGTATAAAACGAAGAAGACCCGCGGAGCGGCCAAAGCCGCGACCGCAGGTCGCCCGTCTTCGAGAGTGGACGATACAGGGATTGAACCTGTGACCTCTTCCGTGTCAGGGAATTTTCATGGGTAGATCCAGGTCGTGATGAGTCGATTTGTGAGCATCTCACCTGTGAAAACGGCCTGAGGAGGTCGTAGTGGGACTGGGGGAGCCGGAACACATTGGCTCCCCCAGTTGGCTCCCATGGCTGTGGAGAACTTGGCGCTCTGAACAGCTAGCTGACGTGCTCGTACTGACCCCGCCTAGCTCACTCTGCCGGCCCGTCCAAGAAGTACGTAGGCCACTGTGGCCAGGGCATCTCTTTGCCTTGAAGGCTCACCTGCAGTTGATCATTAGCATCCCGGCATCGCCCGAAGGCGTCGGCGAGTTGCTCGCAGTTCAGCGGCCGGAAGATACCTGGCAGGAATACGGACAGCTCGCCGAAGATGACCGCGACACAACGCAGCTCGTCAGGATGCTCGACTAGTAGTATTCGGCGTTCAGCCGTTGCATCACTTGAGCTGCGCAACATGTATGTCGGGATAATCTTGGCATCGGGTTGCCTGAGTTGATCTCTAAACGGCTCCATCACCTCGCGGAGGATGTAGCTCCATCCCAGCGCAGTGAATGCTGCGAGGTAGGCGGCTCGGATCCAGGACAGGCGGGCGCGAGCCTCATCGAAGCGCGTATGTACGGTGAAAGAGATAGGCGGGTTCGGATGGCCGCTGTCGACGTAGGCGTTAAGCGCCTGCAGATGGGCAGCTTGAACTCTCGGGTCATTCTGTCGCGGAACGCCAAAAAGCTGGAGACCGTCTACTGTCCACTGGGCTGTGCCTCGTAGCGGAATGCCATCAACATGAAAGGTGGCAGGAAGTACGCGACCATTCGCCGTTCCGCGCATGAATTCCTCCGCGTCCAACCTATTGGCAGCATGAGCGTCAAAGCTGGATCCGGAAATGCTGTTGCATTGGGTGCAGGTCAGTAGCATGCTCCGCCCGCCGAGTGCTTTCGGTGGCACATGCTCTTCTGTCAGGACTCCAGCGATCACCGCAGCCCGGTTGTAGGCCATAAGACAGCTGGGACAGGCATAGAATTCCTCGTTCGCGGGGAGTACGTCACCCATGCCCAGGCGACCTGCGACGACGCGAAACATCGGTGCGCCCTCGTCGAACCACCGCAACCGCTTGACCAGCGCCCTTTGGTTCACAGGTCCCATCATCCCGAGGGCATTCTACGTCGTCAAACGGATTGAAGGCCGACATAGCTTGCCTGCGGGCTCAAATGATCTCAATTCAACATGTCACGAGGGGCGCGCCGACTGTTTTCGAAACAACACCCCGAGATGGCCGTCCGCTGCATATCCCCAAATCCGGGGGTGTTGTCACTCATAAACTTCACTAAAGGGAAGAGATATCCTCACGGTAGGAGGGTCGGACCAGGGAATCATCTCGATGGTAATCTCAAGCCCGGTCTCAATAATGGCTGACAGGTCAACTTGATCTGCAGCTGCGACGGTAACGATAAATTCGTCTCCTCCATAAAGTGCCAGAGGTGCAGGATACTCTTCGCCAAGCTTAGGCTTAAATTCAAGCTCCCCATCCCAGAACGGCAGATCCCTGTAGGCTGTGGGCATTGCTACATCGACATTGCCGGTCTCCAATAGAGTTCGGAGCAGACTCCGACGTCGAAGGCGAGTGAACTCAAGGAGATCGAGCACCTCGGATGCAGTTGCGCTATAACGCGTACGCCACTCGGTTATTCCGATACTCGCTAGCCAGTCTCGCAGCGACTCCCGGGCCGCCTCTACTTCAATGGGTAGGTCCGAGGCAATGTAATTGGCGAGTCGACGTGAGCGAATTCCCGAAGTCATAAGAATAAGTGCAGCCGGGCTTTGAACGCCATAACGGATATGCCCGCCGAGTTCGGGACAGAGGCGATGATCGACCTCCGCCTCCTCTAGTCGAATATTTACGAGTTCGACTAGGGCGCTTAATGTCCATGACAGGTAATGCTCGAAATGGTCCGTCACGGCATCGACCATTTGCTCGATCCGCCACTCTGGCTGCTTTGCGGATCGTAGATGCTTCTCTGCCAGGCTGGGAAGAGACGCTCCACTTACCCAGTCCCTGAGTACCTCAACTGCCTGCACTACGATGGGCTCGCCTCTCGATGTAACTCGAAAACGCCATTGCGGGGCCTCAGGAAGGTCCAGCAATGTGGCTATTGAATCTTCGAGAAGTTGCAGAGCTCCAAGAGGTGTCGATATATTCCAGAGGTCCCCTGACCAAATATCGCGGAATATGCCTTGAGCAAGTTGGGTAGCTATGCGGTCTATGATCTGGGCAGAGGGAATCGATGTGCCTGTTCGTGGCCATCGACGGCGTCCTTCAATTGGAGAACGCAAGTAAACACGCTGAACTGCATCGGCTACGCTAAGACAGAGGGAGCGTGATTGATTTGACTGTGCAGCTGCTAGAGTTAGATCAACTATCTCATGCATGTTCAAAGATCCCGGATCTTCCCCTGAGCCTTCTTTTATCGAAAGCATTAACCAGACGTAGCTTATAAAGCTGCTGGTAATCGTGTCGGCCTGCTGAAGAAGAGAGTCGTCCGAGAGGCGGAGACTCTGTTCTAGTGAGGCGAACGCTTCAAGCGCGCTCTCGGTTGCTAAAGAAGACGTGACAGCCAGTTTATCGGGATCTGGTGCAAGATCTGAGAAATCCGCCTCGGAAGGTTCAGCGGCGCGTACAAGAACAATCCAGCCCTCAGTTTCCTTTCCTGCACGCCCCGCTCTTCCCATCGCATTGATCAGCCTCGCGCCACGTAACTGAGCGTCAGTATGTTGTCCCTCGTAACCTTGGTCATAGATCACGACTGTGCGGACCGGCAAATTAATGCCTTCAGTGAGCGTGGATGTGCATGTCAAATAGGGCAATACATCTTCGCGAAGCGCATCTTCCAACGCCTCCTGTACCTCTACGGGGAGTCCAGCATGGTGGAATCCAACGCCACGCTTCAATGTCTCAATGAGAGGATGTGCGTCACCGATCTGAAGGCGAACAAAGTCCACAAGTGGACCCATCGCCGGATTCTCCTCAAATTCTCTTGCTAGGGCCCGAGCAAGTTGTTGTGCTTGATCACGAGTTCGTGTCACTAAAAGTGCGGAGCCGGCATGCCCTAGCCGAGCGATCATTTGACTAGCAATCACATATTGTTTCGTAGAGCGCACGCTATCCTTTTCGGCTACTCCGCCCTCAGGCTGGTCAGCCTTACGGACAAGAGTCCAGCCCGTGGAGCCCCGCGTAGTCAGTCGCGCCGTCTTGCCATCGGCCAAACGAAGCCGAATCAATCCCGTAAGTGGTGTGGATCGCCGATAAGGCCATTTCTTTCCTCTGGGCACACGCTCCCAACGTGTTAATGGCCATTCTGCCGACGTGGTGAACGCCGCATGCAGACGTCGGGGCCCTCGCCACTCGGATTGATATAGAAGCGCAGATCCTTCAGGATTCAGCCATGTCGCAATAGAAGAGGCATTTCCCATCGCTGCTGAGATCAGGATGATTCTATGCTCTGAATCACGACTAAGATCGCTGAGGAGAGCAATTACCGCCTCTAAAGTAAAGCCTCGCTTCGATTCTTTGAGCAACTGGGACTCGTCAAATATGAAAAGGCCAAAGCGGTCCATCACCTCATTAGGGTTATGCCGAAGAAGGTGGAAAAGCCGCTCTGGAGTCATCACTTCAACGTCGGCAGGCTCATCTTCTTGGAGAAGATCGAAAATGTCAGAAAATAGGGGAAATTCCGTTTGATCGGAGCCGGCTTCCTTCTGAAGAAGATGAACGCGAACAGCCATAGATCGCCGAACCTCACGACACAAGCTTCGAGTCGGTGCGACGTAGCATACGCTCATATCGGTACGCGCAAGGTGTTCAATGGCGATCATCTGGGCAAGAAGTGTTTTTCCTCCACTCGTAGGTACGGATAGAACCATTCGTTTCACTAATGGATCAAAAGGCGATGGGGTACTTCTCAAGAGTTCCCGCTGCGGCTCCCACAGCACCAACACTGGCGGGCTACCCATGGTAAAAGCTTGACGAACGAATTTAGGGATAGTGGGAGGCAGAATTTCTGGGCTCCATGGTGAGCCTGCCTCGGCTTCATCTGCAAGAGCCAGCAGGTGGGAAGCTACCCAACGCGTGTTCACTTCTTCTGGTCCGGCGTCGCCGACGGCTACCATTCTCAAGCGCGAACGCGCTCGCTCTAGACGGGCCCGGTTTCCATATGAAAGAAACGCGAGGAGATCGTCAGCGCCCAGAATCAAGATATGAACGGCACCAAAAGCCGTAGATACCAGATCAGGAAGTTCCGACGCTTCGGCGAGTTGGGCGAGTTGCCGCCTCCAGGTGCGGAGCCATCTCAATGCCCGCCGGGGCTCGAACCCCAATACGGCAATGCCGGCCTCCAGTGGGAGGCTCTCGATATGCTCAACTATCGGACCGTCTGCATCTATGTCCGACTGTAGCCTATTTAGAATCGCAGTCGCGTTTGGATCTCGTCCCCCTCGCCGGTACCCAATCGCAGCACCGAATCCGAAGGAAAGCCTGTCGATCAAGGTATTCTCTTGATTTAGCGCAAGGTCGAATATGTGTGCACTTACTGCGAAAGCTTCGCGCTGCCGTATAGGGGTATATCTTTCCCGGGCCTCATTTACGGAAGCCACCCCGTGTAGATACCATGCAGCTTGGATTAATTCTTCGGGGACGGTGGCGCGACGCAAAAAGAGCTGGACTTCAACGTTCGCGATTAGCTCCTGAAGCTCTTGCGCACTCGGGATTCCCGTCCTGCCTGCCAGTGCGTCGAGGAGTAATTGAAGATCTAGAGACCGCTCCACACAATCTCCCTCACCCGAGTAGCGAAGCCAGGAAAGTCTGGTATTGCGACCATTAGTCCCTCTAGCTGCCCCGCATTGGAGAAGTCGGGAAATGTAGTTGCGAGGGATCGAAAGGTGTTAGTGCTTGTTGTCGCTTTATCATGCGAGATGCCTATAGATATGCCTGCGCCTGCCCGCCTACTTCGATCGAGCCAGAGTTCGACCATGTTAGCATAAAGATCGCCAATTGGCCCATCTTGGTCAATCGTCTCAGGGCCGGCAAGTTTGGCGAGATATTCTTGTCCTCGGGTCAAGAGCTGCTTGCTAGCTTTTCCTATGGTCTCCGAGGGTAGCTTTGAGTCCGAATCGTGTTTCTTGATTTCCCAAAGCCTAAACACCAAAGTGTCTTGCTGCTGGTAGATTACCAAGCCGTCCCCGCCGGGTTCTAGCGGATCGGGCTTCGCAGAATGTGCGCGAATAAGCCGCCGACCATCCGGACATTCTATGCGCTCGGCCAAGAGTAGATGCCAAAAAAGTTCCGCTACGTGACCTTGCAGATGATTTTCGTTCGCTGGTTTGTCGGGTCGACCGAACCCGATTCCGGCATAAGTCGCTACAGTCTCTTTCTGGCTTCCAGTAAGAGGGGCCCCGCCATCACGGCGAGCGCGCCATCGCGCGAATAAAGGCGATTTTCCGCACCGAATGCGCATGGCTTCCTCGGCGAGCATCTGGGCTACGGTCTCGCGGGCAGTGCCCGTTAGAGACTTACCGCCGATGAGGAATTCGACCGCTGACCCATCCGGGCCTGACGTCATCGCGAGCATCGACGCTAACGACTCGGCCGCCTCAGTTGCTGTGGCTTCGATCGACGACATGTTGCCTGTCTCCTCGGTGATGCCCCATAGAAGGGTTCTGTTATGACAGCACCCTCAGCGGATACACCATCGACTGTTAGCTACTGTGAAGAATTCGGCAGGGTGTCTTCAGGACGTGCTACATATGTCCCCTTGGCTGGCAGGGTCACAACAAGCCCGCGATCACGAAGGTCTTCGATGGCGCGCCGTGTCGTCCCGAGAGCAACGCCGTACTCTGCGGCGAGATCACGCTCCCCAGGAAGTCGTGTTCCCGGCACCAGCTCGCCAGCCGCGATCCGGGCCGCGATATGGTCGGCCACCCTCACATAGACATACATGGCGGGTCCTGGTGCGTCGGGGTCATACGGTGGCACGGCGCTCATACTGATCACCCTAGAACGCCCCTGAGCTGCATAGATGTGCATGACGCGGCATGCCGCTGTACACCGCTCTATATGCCGGTCTATGCTCTGCGGCGGGCGGTGACGAGCCCTTGGAAGGTCCGCACTTCCACCTGATCAGGCCCGTCGGCTTCTGGCGTCACCCAAGGTCGGCGGGCCGCCCGGCATGGTGACGCATGACCCCTGACCAGCTCAGAGAGCACTACCCGGAGTGGACGATCTGGGAGCTGGGAGGCATCTGGTACGCGACGGGTGCTTGCCCGGCTCAGTTCTGCGAGTGCCGCCGCACTCTGCACAGCCCCACACTCGCCCGCCTCGCCCAAGTCCTTGCGGAAGCCCTACACCCAGCGATCGGGAGCAGGTGATCTCGATGAAGCTCCAACAACCCGGCGACGCTTCGACGATGCCCGTTCCCTACATCACCGCTTATTCAGGCGAGACCGACCCGTCTCCGCTCGTCTTCACCAAGACCCACCTTGGCGCGCTGCGGCTTGCCTACAAGCATGCGCGTGACGACGACAGGCGACTCGGAGTGCTCCGCGCTCGCGCCGGTCAATCGCGTGAAGGCCGACCCATCTGGGGGTCACCCAACACGCGCCGCCAATGGGAGTGCATGGAAGACCTGCTGTGCCAAGTCTGTGGCTGCCCTGCCACAGACGACAGATCGGGCAAGGTTCCGTGGCTCGTCACCGACGACGTTTTCCGCCGCACAGGGATCGACTGCGGTCAGACCGCCACGCCACCAACCTGTCTGGACTGCATGCCCTTGGCGTTGTCTCTCTGCCCTCACCTTCGTGACGCGCCGGCGGTCTACATGGTGGGGAAGGCCACCCCGGTGAGCGTCCTAGCTCACGTGTACACCCCCGCAGGAGACGGTTACGCGGCTTTCACCGGCGAACACAACGTTGAGCTTCCCCTGTCGGGGAGCGATCTTCTGTCGTACGCCGTCGCTCACCGACTCGTGGTGTCCATCAGCGAGATCACGCCTATCTGGCGGGTCGCATAGTCCTCCGGCGGGGCTGCTTCGAGGTCACCGCTCAGGCAGCCCCGCCGGAGCACCACATCATCAATGATCATTCGTGATCTTGAGCGCAGTGATGATCGTCTGCGCGGCAGTCTCGACATCCATCAGGTGCGTCTCAACGCAGAGATGGAACGTGTGCCCATCGTCGTGGGTCTGGAGATCGGCCAGGGTCTCGTCCCACGCCCGTAAGCGTGCAGGGGTGTCAACGTCCCCCCGCTGACGGGAACGCTGTTCGCAGACCTCCCTGGGAACATTCAGCCGCACCCGGAACCACGTCTCCGGATCGCTCGCGCTGAGGGCCCGCACGTCCGGGATGTTCCCCATGTGGACAACGGGCGTCGCCCCACCCGTGAGCATGGCCGTGACGTCGGCCTGGTCGACGGCGTAGACGTTGCCGTATCGCCGAGTCTCGACGGCTAATCGCCCCTCCCGGCGCAACTCGTCGAGCTGCTCGCGGCTCACCGGCTGATACCCGACCGACCGGCCACCACCGACCTTGAGTTTCCTCAGGTACGTGAACCGCCTGTGGATCCGGGAGAGCGCCGCCGTGATCGTGTCCTTGCCGCTCGTCGGGGGCCCGTAAAGGATGATCGCCCGCAGCGTCATGGGAGCAGCCGGCGCAACGTCTCGCGCGTACGGTCGGCCGTGGCTATCGCCATCCCATACCGGTTGTCCACCGTGACATGAACCCCGGGCGGGCTGTTCTCCGTGTCGATGGACTTGGCGTAGTCATCCCAGTTCTGAAGCTTCCAGGTGTCGCGCGGCGCGGACCGGAACTCCATGTACTCACGCATGGAATCCACATCGCACCGCACCCAGATCACGGCTACCTCGACGCCCTTGGCCGCGCACCGGTTCTCCAGCCTCTTCAACCAAGCCTCTTGCTTGAGTTCGGAGATGAACGGCGCGGAGAGAACCGTGGACACCCCACAGTCGAGATTGTCGTAAGCGGTCTCCATCAGACACCGATACTCCAACGGCCGAACCTCACTCAAATAGAGTTCCGAATGCCGGTCATTCGGATCGCCGCCGAGCGAAACCAGAAGCCGTTCAGCGATTCCCCGCGTCATGGAATCCTTGTCTAGGAATGCCCACCCGGTGATGTCGCTGAGAAACCGCGCGAACTCCGTCTTCCCCGATCCGGCGTACCCGCCGACCAGAGTGAGCGTCTTCTTCTGCGAAGCCCCGATGACGAACCGCGACCCCCAGGCGTCGAGAACCCGCGCTTCGAGCACGGCCCGCATCGTCCCGTCACCCTCGCTCACCCCGCTCGCGATGCGCTCCAGAGCTTCCGTTATGGCCCGCGTGGCCTCCTTCTGAAACGCCGGCTCCGCCACGATCCCCGGCACGCCCAGCACTGGAACCGCCCCGCTCACGTCGGCGGGCTGGGCACGGAATCCCAACGTGAACTCGTCGCTCTGGTAGAGCAGCGAGTACGCGCGCCGGTAGTGGACGTGCGGGTAACTCTCCCCGCGCTCGTGCTTCCCGATGGTCTGGAAGTTGCCCGCAAGGTTCCAACTGTGCTGCTCACCGATGTTGCGCAACTGCTCGCCGGCCGCTTCGAGCGTCAGCCCGGCAGCCTCGCGATGTTCCCGCAGCTTGGACGGCTGCCACCCAGCATGCTTGACCTGCATCCGCCGGTTCCTCCTGTAGGTCACCGCTACTCGGGATGATCGGAAGTGCAGCCGCGATACTACGGCCCGACATAGGCCCAAGCCAGAGGAACGCCCAACTCGTCTAGTTCGCGTATAAACCCGCTAGACGCCAAGGCTAAGAACCGGGCTAGGGATTAGTGATGGGGGTTTTCGCGGGATTTCGGTGAACTTGAGGCACGCCAGACAGAAGGGCTGGCGAACCTCAGGAGGTGATCCGAGAAAATGACCTACTACGACCCCAATGAATTCCAGGCCCGCGAATTCGTCTCCGGATTGCGCCGGCTGGCGTATTTCCTCGAAAGGAATCGCGCCCTCCCCTCCCCGCTCAACGTCGACATGATCGTCTTCCCGCGAGGCGAGACCGACGAAGCACGCTGCGCCGAGGTCACCCGGATCGGTGCCGCCCTCCGGAGCGAGGTCCACCACGACCACCACGGAAGCGGACACTGCCGGACCAGCAAGAGTTTCGGCGGAGTCAGCTACACGGCCGTGGCCATCTCGACCAGAGCCCGCGCCCGACACGAAGCCCTCATGTCCTACGACGGCTCGATCCACCCCACCGACGCGGACGCGTGGTGACGAGCCCGATGCGCATCCCCGGAACACGCGGCCACCGATGCCGCTGCGGAGGAGTCGCCGATCTCGGCTCCATCGTCTGCCGCAAGTGCCTCGCCCGCTACCGCTGGCGCCGTCGCAAGGCTCCCTACCCCGGAGAGGAGGACCTCCCGTGTTCCTGATCATCGCCTTCGGTGGCGCGGTCGGCCTCGTGACCGCCGTCGTGGCCGTGCTGTGCATGTCCGCCGAGATCCGCCGCGACGACCGCACCCGCGTCAGCATCTACCACGCCCCGGACTCCGCTCCCTGCGCCATGACGCGCCGCGTCTCGGGTCTGGTCGTCCTCAACCCGTCGCCGGCCGCCCTGAGGAGGAGGTGAATCCCCTTGGTGGTCTCCGTCTCCCTGGTCCTGCTGCTCGGCGTCGCCCTGCTGATCGCTCTCCGCTACACCCGTCTGCGGCTCTGGCACGCGGCGGTGAGCGTGGCGTTCGGCTTCTGTCTCGGCAAGTCCGTCGAATCGCCCGAGTTCCAGAACGTCATGAGCACGCTCGCCCGAGTCTTCAGGCTCCTCATCGGCTGAACGTCCACATCGTCAACGCTCCCGGGGCCACGCGCCCCGGGAGGAAAGGGGGTGGTCATCACGTCGACCACACGGCCCATCCGACAGACCGACCTTCAGGAGGTCCGCGACCACTGCGCCTACCTCATCAGGTTCGCCGACCAACCGTCCGCTCGCCCCTTCGTCTCCGCTCTCCTCACCATCCCGCACGGGTCGGCGCTTGCCGGCGTCCTCGTCGCCGTTCCCGACCTGTGCGACGAGATCGAGGGACTGCGCGAGGCACTGACCGCGATCCGGCTCGACCACCACAACCTGACGGCTGCCGTCCGCGCCACCCTCGCCGCCCACCGCGAGGGCGAAGACGATCCGCTCTACTACGTGCGGGACGAACTGTCGGCTCAGCGTGGCGAGATTCCATGAGGGCCCGTCACCTGTCCCGTTCCCAGGTACGCCGCATGCGCCGGTACGGCGTCGAGCCGATGTTGATGATCGACGCGAACATGCAGTTCGGGCCTCTCGCCGTCACGGTCATCGTCTCGTGGCTGTGGCGACGACGGTCTGAACTGGGCCCACTGCTGATCTCCGGACTGACCGTGCTCACGGGTGCCATCGTGCACGTCACTCGCCCGGAATGGGCTCAACCGATCATCGTCAGTACCGGCGTTGCCGTCGCCCTGGTCGCCATGCTCGGAGGTACGGCGCTTCGTCTACGCGTCAGCGAACGCGTGTACGCGGCGCTCACCGTCGCATGCGCCGGGAGCTGGATCGCGTTCGCCGCCGCGCACGGCCCATTCAATCCGCCGATGCCCGCGCTCCTGGCGGCGGGAACGCTGGTTCTGGCGTTGCCATGGTGGGTCCATCGTCGCCGACGTACCCGGGTGCGCGTTGAACGCACGTTGGCCGCGTGGCCGGAGATCTCCCACGCCTTCGGCCTCACTGGTTCCCGGGTGCAATCGGCGTTCGTCGACCTGTGGGGCTACCGCGCCCGCATCGGCCTCGCCCGTGGTCAGACCGTGGAACACGCCATGGGCCGCATCCCCGAGATCGAGTCAGCGCTGGGAACCCGCCGTGGTGCCGTGCGGGTCCAGCCGATTCCCGAGCGAGCCAACCGGATGGAAATCCGGGTGATCGAGACCGACCCGCACGCCGACGCCATCGGCTGGACCGGCCCGTCCGTCACCTCGATTCGCAACCCGATCGAACTGGGCGTCTTCGAAGACGGCACCCCGGTACGGGTGTCGTTCCTTCGTCGGCACGGGCTGTTCGGTGGCGTCTCCGGATCGGGCAAGAGCGGCGGACAGAACGTCCTACTCGGCAACCTCACCGCGTGTACCGACGCGATCGTGTGGGGCGTCGACCTGAAACGCGGCATGGAGCTGCTCCCGTGGGCATCCTGCCTCGACCGCATCGCCACCACTCCGCGGGAAGCCGAAGCACTGTTCCGCGATGCCGTCGCTATCCTCGACGGCCGCGCCGAGATGCTCGCCATGCAGGGGTTACGGGTCTGGGAGCCCACCCCCGACGCGCCGGCGCTCGTCATCGTCACCGACGAGTACGCCGAACTGTCCGACGAAGCACCCATAGCGCTGGCACACGCCGACTCCATCGCCCGACGTGGCCGCGCCCCCGCCGTTCAACTCGTCATCGCCACCCAACGTCCATCACAGAAGACCATGGGCAACAGCGCCGTCCGGTCCCAGATGGACATCAGAGTCAGCTACCGCGTCCGCGAGCGCCGCGACGTCGACCTGATCCTGGGACAGGGCATGTACAAGGCCGGCTGGCACGCCGACAAGCTCGACGCCCCCGGCAAGTTCCTCATCAGCTCACCCGAGCACGACATCCCCCGACGCGCACGCGGCTACCTCCTCGAAGACGACACCGTCCAACGCGCCGCACTACGTCACGCCGACCGACGCCCCACCCTCGACGAGGTATCGCGCCAGGCGCTCGACAACGTCCACCCCGACGAGCCACGCGAACAGCCCAACCGCAAGAGCGCTCACGACGCCGACGCGGCTCTACTGGCCGCACTGAACGACGCGCCCGACGAGGGAATCGGATTGGCGGATCTGCTGTCAGCGACCGGCATGAGCCGCGCCACGCTCTACCGCCGTCTCGCCCAACTCGAAGACGAGGGACGCGCCCGACAGACCAGACGCGGACGCTGGCGCGCGACCGACAGTCATCACAACCCGTAATCGTCTCAACGTCTCAATGTCTCATCGTCTCGCGTGCGTCTGCACATAGGCGTGAGACGAACGCTGAGACGAACCCGTGAGACAAACACACACAGTAACCAAGAGAGGTGATCGCCAGACGACAACCAGACACCTCGGGGTGACGCCCGGGGGAGAGGAGGTGATCAATATGCAGGCGTACACGGTCGAACAGGTCGCCGAGATCCTCAACATCGGACGCGACAAGGTCTACGCGCTTCTCCGTACGAAGCAGCTCAACAGCATCAAGATCGGCAAGCTCCGCCGCATCACCGACCAGCACCTTTCCGACTTCATCTCCTCACTCGAGGAGTGAAGCGGTATAGAGCAGTATGCAGCGACATGCCGCTGTGCTACGTTGCGCTACAGACCCCCTGACGCGCCGACCGGAGACCGGCCGGAAAGTCCCGAGGTCAGACGCCATAGGTAGCTCCGTCGGCACGGACCCCATCCAAGCCACGAGAGGAGGCATCCCATGTCGAGCGACCGCACCACGTTGCCGGCCGTGCGGGTCGAGACCGCGTTCAAAGCACGCCTCGCCCGCTACGCCGAATCGCAGGAACGCGACGTGTCATGGGTGATCCGGAAGGCCATCGAGGAGTACCTCACGAGCCACGAGGAGGCATCGCATGTCCAAGATCATGATCGGTAAGTACGAAGGCACCATCTATCCCGAGGGGAACGGCTTCACTGGAGCTGTCTCCCTCGGGTTCGGCGCGGACGGCCGTCGCCAGCGACTCAAGCGCAAAGGCAAGACGAAGAGCGACGTCAAGGACAAGCTCATAGAGGCCGTCAAGGACCTTGAGCTTGGCATCAAGAGCCCCGAGCGCTACACGGTAGGCGAGGCCGTCACCGACTGGTTAGCCAGCGGCCTCAAGGACCAGAGCGAGAGAACCGTCGACACCCTCCGCAGACTCGCCGACAAGCACGTCATCCCGAAGATCGGCAAGGCCAAACTCAAGACGCTCCGCGCCGATGACGTCGACAAGTGGTTAGAAGGACTCAAGGCCGTCTTGTCGACGAGCACGATTCACCGCGTGCACTCGATCCTGAAGCGCGCCATCCGGCACGCTGAGGCCAGAGACATGGTCGGCAGGAACGTCGCCGAACTGGTCACGGCACCGAAGGGAAAGACGGGCCGCCCGAGCAAGGCACTGACGTTCGCTCAGGCGACGGCCGTCCTCGAAGCGGCGGAATCGTCGGGCCTGCACGCCTACATCGTGCTCAGCCTCATGACCGGCGTCCGCACCGAAGAGGCCCGTGCACTGCAATGGGATCACGTCGTCGCATGGGTGACGGGCGACGGCTGGCAACCCGTCACCAAAGCGGGGTTCGACCATCAGCGGTTCGCCATCTACGTGTGGCGGGCCGATCGCGTCGGGGGAGACACCAAGACCCCCACCTCGCGCCGCACCCTCGAAGTACCGGCTCAAGTCGGAGCCGCGTTGCGACGCCAGCACGCACGACAGGCGAAGCAGAAGCTCCGCGCGGGCGAGGCGTGGCAGGAACACGGCGTGGTGTTCTCCACTCGCACCGGAACCCCGAAGGACGCCGCCAACGTCCGCAAGTCGTTCCAGCGCATCACCGCGAGCGCGGGCCTCGACGGCACGTGGACCCCACGAGAACTACGGCACTCGTTCGTCTCGATCATGAGCGCTCACGGCGTCCGCATCGAGACGATCGCCGATCTCGTCGGCCACGCCGGCACCCGCGTCACAGAGTCGGTTTACCGACTCCAGCTCAGCCCCGAGATCTCCCAAGGCGCAGAAGCAATGAACGAGATCTTCGGAGCAGCGGGTAAGTCCGCCTGAGTTGGCTCCCGGATTGGCTCCCCGCGACCCCAAAGATCAAAAAAGGGCTCCGGAGGCTCTCCGAAACCCTTCCTGACCTGCAACAACTGGTGGACGATACAGGGATTGAACCTGTGACCTCTTCCGTGTCAGGGAAGCGCTCTCCCGCTGAGCTAATCGTCCAAGCGAACTTCCGAGCGGAAGACGGGATTCGAACCCGCGACCCTCACCTTGGCAAGGTGATGCTCTACCCCTGAGCCACTTCCGCGTAGTCGCCTCGGATTTACCTCCGCGACACCTGTCTTACTCTAGCGGACTTCACGAGACTCCGTGACGACCTCGAGGTGGAGACGGGATTTGAACCCGTGTACGCGGCTTTGCAGGCCGCTGCCTCGCCTCTCGGCCACTCCACCGAGCGGAAGACGGGATTCGAACCCGCGACCCTCACCTTGGCAAGGTGATGCTCTACCCCTGAGCCACTTCCGCGTGATCCGCCGTTCCCTTCCGGGTCGGCCTCACGAAGAAGACTTTAGCGTGTTTCCCGGGTGCTCGTGCGCACCGAGCGCGTGCCGCGCGCCTGCGAGGATCGCTCCGTACTGGATGGCCACCAGGTGGGCGATGGGAATCGTCTGGTCGGACATCTCGTTTTCGGCGTCCGCGCACCATTCTTCGTACGTCTCCGACAGGGTCCGGCAGCCGCGTCTGATGGCGGGGGTGCCGTTGCCGATGGCCAGTTCGCCTTCGAGGGCGCGCAGCAGCATGCCGCCGAAGCGGAGCCGGTAGCTGTGCACGAGGTCGCGGCAGGAGGACACCTCGGCGGCCGTGGCGGCGCGGACGGCAGAGGGGGCCGCCGAGCGGTTCTCGTCGGTGGCGGCGATGCTGGCGAGCATCGGGATGAAGAAGCGGGAGGCGCGGAGGAAGGGGGAGGAGCTGACCAGGTCGGGGGTGACGGCGGTGAGGGTCTCCTCCAGGATCGTGGCGGTCTCGCGCAGGTGGGCGGCCTGGGTGCGGATCAGTTCCCCGTACGCGATCTCGGTCTCCGAGGTGTCGCCGGCGGCGGGGTCGACCCAGTAGGGGAGTTCGGCGGTCAGGCAGAGGGTGCCCCAGCGGGCGGCGTAGGTGTCGGAGGCGGTGCCGGTGATGACCTCCGTCGGGTCCTGCCCGAGGGCTTCGACGTAGTCGTAGGTCTCCTCCATGCGGGGGGTGAGGAAGATCGCGGGGGCCAGTTGGCCGATCGCCGGGTGTTCGGGTTCGCCGACGTGGAGGGGGAGGCCGAACAGGCCGGGGAGTTCGGTCAGGACGGTCTGGAGTTCGGGTTCGGGGCGGGACAGGTAGTAGAAGACGCCGCCGAGTTCGCCGTTGTGGAGGGTGGTCAGGAAGGCGGGGCGGGTGCGGTCGATCAGGCGCATCAGGGCCAGGGTCTCGGGCAGGACCCGGTCGAAGTAGGAGCGTTTGTAGGTGAACGGGAAAGTCCATTCGACCTGTTCGTCGCCGGCGGGGCGGTAGAAGTGCCGGCCGTAGTGGGCTTTGGTGTACGGCCCGGCGAACCAGCCCTCGTTGAGCCGGGTCCCGTCGGGGTCGAGGCAGCCGACGATGTGCCAGCGGGCGCCGTTGCGCAGCATCGCGTCGGCGCAGAGCCGGGAGGCCAGGTGCATCACCGTCAGGCCGCCGATGGGCTCGTTGGGGTGGGGGCCGGCGGCCACGACGACGTCGCGGTCGCCGTCGCCGATGGTGAGGCACAGCAGGGGGTCGCCCAGGCGTGAGGTGCCGATCCGGTCGATCGAGGCCAGGTCGCGGTGGGTGGCGGCCAGGCGGGTCAGGTACTCGTTGACCTCGTCGACGGTGGCGAACCGGTCGTACTCGGGGACGGTGCCGAGTTCACGCGTCAGGTCTGGAGCAAGCATCCCTTAAGTTTGCACACGGACCATACCCCCTATAAAGACACAAAGACTGACAAATAAGGTTCAGGGCATGTCTCTCCTGTTCAGGAACGCCCGAGCCGGGATCGGCGGGCCGCTCACCGCATTCGCGATCTCGGCCGGACAGGTCGTCGCCCCCGGCGACGTCACCCCCGACGAGATCGTCGACCTCCAGGGCGCGACCGTGCTGCCCGGTCTCGTGGACGCCCATGTGCACTCCGTGCAGTGGGCGCAGAACCGCCGCCGGGCCGACCTGTCCGCGGCCACCTCCGCCGCGCACGCCGCCTCCCTCATCCTGGAGGCGGCACGACCGGGGGAGCCCACCATGGGCTTCGGCTTCCGCGACGCCTTCTGGGCCGACGAGATGCACAAGGACCTGCTGCCGGTCGAGCATCCCTTCGTCCTGGTCAGCAATGATCTGCACACGGCCTGGTTCAGCCAGGCCGCGCTCTCGCTGATCGGCCGGGGCGACCATCCGACCGGGGTGCTCCTCGAAGGCGACTGCTTCCGCGGGCTGGCCGCGCTGCCGCCGCCCCCGGCCGAGCTGGTCGACGAGTGGGTGGCCGAGGCGATGACGGCCGCGGCGGCCCGGGGGGTCACGGGGGTGATCGACTTCGAGTACGCCGACAACGTGAGCGACTGGCAGCGCCGCCGGACCGACGTGCGGGTCGCCTGTTCGATCCCGCGTGACCGGCTCGCCGCCGCGGTGGCCGATGGGCTGCGTACCGGAATGGAGATCGGCGGTCTGCTGCGGGTCGGGCCGGTGAAGATGTTCGTGGACGGGTCCCTGAACACCCGGACCGCCTACTGCGCCGACCCCTACCCCGGCACCGCCTCGCGGGGGCTGCTGGAGTTGCCGCCGGAGGAGCTGCTCGGCACCATGCGGCTGGCGAGTGAGAACGGGATCCATCCGGCCGTGCACGCCATCGGCGACGACGCGGTGACCATCGCCCTCGACGCCTTCCACGAGTTGGCCTGCCCGGGGCGGATCGAGCACGCGCAGCTCGTCTCCCGGGCCGACTTCCCCCGGTTCGCCCTGGAGGGCCTGGTCGCGGGGGTGCAGCCCGCCCACCAGCCCGACGACCGGGAGGTCGCCGACCTCCAGTGGCCGGGGCGGACCGACCGGGCCTACGCCTTCGCCGACCTGCTGGCCGCCGGGGCGACCATCGAGATCGGCTCCGACGCCCCGGTGTCGCCGCTGGACCCGTGGGACGGCATCGCCTCGGCCGTCACCCGGACCGACGACGACCGGCCGGCCTGGCATCCCGAGCAGGCGATCCCGCTCGCCACCGCGCTGGCCGCCGCCGCCCAGGGCCGGACCGGAGTCCACGCCGGGGACCCGGCCGATCTCGTCGTCGTGGGCGACATGTCCGATCTGCGTGATCCGGAGATCCTCGGGACGATGCTCGCCGGGCAGTGGACGTACAAAAACGGGGTTTGATGCCCGATTCCGGGCAGGATTCTTGGTATTCCCGGTTCCTCCTCCGTAAGGTCCATCTCTGTGCCGTACGACGACCTCATCGCCCACCTCATGCGGACGACCTCGCTCGGCCCGGGTGAGGCGGCGAGGGTGGTCGCCGACGTGCTCAGCTACTTCGGCGAGACGGCCGAGGCCTATGTCAGGCGCAGGCATGCCGAAATGCGGGCACGCGGGCTCGGCAACGACGAGATCTTCCGCCGGGTGGCCGCCGAGCTGCCCGTGCGCCGGGTCGCGGCACCGGAGCTGTCACAGCGCCAGCTCCGCCGGATCATCTACGGAGGGTGAACTCTATGTGCGGAATCGTGGCCTACGTCGGGCCGAAGGACGCCGCGCCCATCTTGCTGGAAGGGCTCCAGAGGCTCGAATACCGCGGCTACGACTCCGCGGGCGTCGCCGTCGTCGCGTCGCGGGCGCTGAAGACCCGCAAGGTCAAGGGCCGCGTGGCCGACCTGGCGGCGGCGGTGCCGGCCCGCTTCAAGGGCGCCACCGGCATCGGGCACACCCGCTGGGCCACCCACGGCGTGCCGAGCGACGTGAACGCCCACCCTCACCTGTCGAGCGACGAGCGCATCGCGGTCGTCCACAACGGGATCATCGAGAACGCCGACGCGTTGCGGCAGCGGCTCGAAGGCGAGGGCGTCAAGTTCCTCAGCGAGACCGACTCCGAGGTGCTCTCCCACCTGATCGCCCGCGCCGTCGAGGAGACCGACACCCTTGAGGACGCGGTGCGCCGGGCCCTGAAGAGCGTCGTCGGCACCTACGGCATCGCCGTGGTCGACGCGCAGCGCCCCGGCGAGGTCGTGGTGGCCCGGCTGGGCAGCCCGATCGTGCTGGGCATCGGCGAGAAGGAGATGTTCGCCGCCTCCGACGTCGCCGCGCTGGTCCGCTACACGCGCCAGGTCGTCCACCTGGAGGACGGCGAACTGGCCGTCCTGAAGGCCGACGGCTTCCACACCTTCGGCGGCGACGCCCGCGAGACCGCGAAGGAGCCGCTGACCGTCGACTGGGACACCGGCCACTACGACACCGGCGGCTACGAGCACTACCTGCTCAAGGAGATCTCCGAGCAGCCCGACACGATCGCCCGCACCCTGCGCGGCCGGCTCGACGACCGTTTCCACGTCGCCCACCTGGGCGGCCTGAACATGGACGCCCGCGAGACCCGCTCGTTCCGCCGTGTGAAGATCATCGGCTGCGGCTCGGCCTACTACTCGGGCCAGATCGGCGCCCAGCTCATCGAGGAGCTCGCCCGCATCCCCGCCGACGCCGAACCGGCCTCGGAGTTCCGCTACCGCAGCCCGGTCGTCGAGGCCGACACCCTGTACGTCGCCATCAGCCAGTCGGGCGAGACCTACGACACCCTGGCGGCCGTCCAGGAGCTCAAGCGCAAGGGCGGCCGGGTCCTCGGCATCGTGAACACGGTCGGCTCGGCCATCGCCCGGGAGTGCGACGGCGGCGTCTACCTGCACGCCGGCCCGGAGGTGTCGGTCGCCTCGACCAAGGCCTTCACCTCCACCGCCGCGGCCTTCGCCCTGCTGGCCCTGCACCTCGGCCGCGTCCGCGACCTGTCGCCCGCCGACGGCCGCCGCATCTGCGAGGGCCTGCGCGCCCTGCCCGAGCAGATCAAGGAGATCCTCACCCAGGAGGAGCACATCCGGTCGCTCGCCCACAAGTACGCCGCCTCGCCCGGCATGATGTTCATCGGCCGGGTGCGCGGCTACCCGGTGGCCCGCGAGGGCGCGCAGAAGCTCAAAGAGGTCTCCTACGTCCACGCCGAGGCCTACCCGGCGAGCGAGCTCAAGCACGGCCCGCTGGCGCTGATCGGCCCCGAGATGCCGACCGTGGCGATCGTGCCCGACGACGAGATGCTCGACAAGAACCTCACGACCCTGGGCGAGATCCGCGCCCGCAGCGGCCGCATCCTGATGATCGGCCACCGTGAGACCGACCAGGCCGACGACTGCGTCATCGTCCCGAAGAACCAGAACGAGCTCGACCCGATCCTGCTGTCGATCCCGCTCCAGCTCTTCGCCTACCACGCGGCGGTGGCGCTGGGCCGCGACGTCGACCGCCCCCGCAACCTGGCCAAGAGCGTCACGGTCGAGTAGGCCCCGGAGAACGCCGGCCCTCGGCGCCGAGGGCCGGCCACTCTTGATCAGAGGTGCACGGTCACGCCCTCCTTCGGTTCCGCCACCGCCTGCCGGGGCCGCAGGACCGTCACGACCAGCAGCGACAGCAGCGAGAACGCCGCCGCCGTCAGGAACGTCGCCGACAACCCCGCCGAGGCGTGCACGGTCACCAGCACCGCCAGCCCCATCGACCCGCCCGTCTGCTGCATCGCCTGGAGCAGCCCCGAGGCCGCGCCCGCGTCGTCGCCCTGGACGCCGTTGATGATCCGCATGCTCATCACGACCAAGGCCGCCGCCGCGCCCACAGCCATGATCACCAGCGGCCCGAGGACACCCGGGACGTACGCCGTCGTCGCGTCGATCCGTGACAACCACACCAGGCCGGCGGGGATCAGCAGCATGCCCGCGACGGCGGCGGTGTGCGGGGTGACCACACGCAGGATCCGGCCCGCCAGTTGCGACAGCGTCAGGATGGTCAGGGCCAGCGGGAGGAAGGCGAGGCCGGCCTGCAGGGGGGAGTAGCCGAGTTCGAGCTGGACGAACTGGGTGAGGAAGAAGAATGTGCCCATCATCGCGGCCGGGAGCAGCAACATCGCCGCGTAACCGGCCACCCGGGACCGTTCGGCGAACAGGCGGAGCGGCATCACCGGCTGGGCGGCCCGCCGCTCGACCAGGACGAACAGCGTCAGCAGCAGCACGCCGCCGAGCAGGGACGCCAGCGCCCAGCCGTCGTCCCAGCCCCGTTCGGAGGCGCGGACCAGGCCGTACACGAGGCCGGATGAGCCCGTCGTGGCGGTCACGGCCCCGGCCAGGTCGAAGCGGCCGGGCACCCGCGCGGTCTCGCGGACGAAGACCGGGGTCAGCGCCAGGATCGCCAGGCCGATGGGGACGTTCACGAACATGACCCAGCGCCACGACACCAGGTCGGTCAGCAACCCGCCCGCGAGCAGCCCGATCGCGGCCCCCGCCGCGCCGACCGAGGTGAACACGGCGATGGCCCGGTCGCGCGGCGGGCCCGGCGGGAAGTTGCCGGTGATCAGGGCCAGCCCGGCCGGTCCGGCCAGGGCGCCGCCGACGCCCTGGAGCACCCGGGAGGCGATCATGGCCTCGGGGCCCGGGGCGAAGCCGCCCAGGAGCGAGGCGAGCGTGAAGACCGCCACTCCGGCCGTCAGGGCGCGGCGGCGGCCCAGGATGTCACCGGCCCGGCCGCCGAGCAGCAGCAGGCCGCCGAAGGCCAGCATGTAGGCGTTCATCACCCATGACAGGCCTCCGGGGCTGAAACCGAGTTCCTCCTGGATGCCGGGGAGGGCGACCGTCACGATCGTGCCGTCGAGGATCAGCATGAGCTGGGCGAGGGCGATGACGAGCAGCGTGATGCGCTGGCGCGGGTTCATGGGGAGGCCCTTCAGGCGATAAAATAATCGGAGGCCGACTCCGGTAAATATACGGAGGCCGCCTCCGGTTATGCAAGGGAGTTGTCGTGAGGGCCGATGCGCGTCGCAACTACGAGCGCCTGCTGACCGAGGCCGGGGCGGCGTTCGCGGAGAGGGGCACCGAGGCCTCGCTCGAAGACATCGCCAAGGCCGCGGGGGTCGGCGTCGGCACCCTCTACCGCCACTTCCCGACCCGGCAGGACCTGATCGTGGCCGTGCTCCACGACCGCTTCGAGGCGATGGCGGCCGTCGCCCGCGACCTGACGTGCGACGATCCGGGCCGCGCGCTCCGTGAATGGCTGCTGGCCCAGCTCCGGCACATCACCGCCACGCGGGGGCTCACCGCCGAACTCGTCGTGGCCGTCAACAACCCCGAATCCCCCCTGTACGGATCGTGCGAGGCCCTCGTCTCCACCTCCTCCGGCCTGCTCGCGGCGGCGAAGGACGCCGGCGTGGTGCGGCCCGACCTGACCCACGCAGACCTGGCGACGGTGGTCCACGGCATCGCGTGGTCATGCGAGAGCGACCCGGTCCGCCAGGAGCGACTGATCGACCTGTTCCTCGAAGGCGTGCTGGTGTAAGTTTCAGGCTCCTCCGCAGGTCGCCGCGTTACGTTAAGGGCTTTCGTAGGCCGCTTCCCCGGCCCGTCCTAGCGTCCCAGGCATGAGACGCATCGCCCTCGTGGCGGCGCTGCTCGGCGGGTTCGTGCTCTTCGGCGTCACCCCCGCGCAGGCCGCACCCGTGATCTGCGAGAAGTACGGTTCCACGACCGTCCAGTCGGGCCGCTACGTTGTGATCAACAACGTGTGGGGCGCCAGCACCTCCCAGTGCATCGACGTCAACCAGGCCGGTGGCTTCACCATCCAGTCGGCCAACCACAACAACGCCACCAACGGCGCGCCGGCCTCCTACCCGGCGATCTACGCCGGGTGCCACTACGCCAACTGCTCGACCGGCAGCAACCTGCCGATGCAGGCCAGCTCGGGCAACTTCGGCAACGTCCGGAGCAGCGTCAGCATGAGCTACCCGTCGACCGGGACGTGGGACGCCGCCTACGACATCTGGTTCGACCCGACCCCGCGCACCGACGGCCAGAACACCGGCGCCGAGATCATGATCTGGCTCAACCACCGGGGCTCCGTCCAGCCGGTCGGCAACCAGGTCGGGACGGTGAACCTGGCCGGGGGGACCTGGCAGGTCTGGTTCGGCAACATCGGCTGGAACGTCATCTCGTACGTCCGGACCTCCGCCGCCTCCTCGATCGACTTCGCCGTGAACACCTTCTACAGCGACGCGGTCTCCCGTGGCTACGCGCAGCGCTCGTGGTATCTGACCAGCGTGCAGGCCGGGTTCGAGCCGTGGGTGGGCGGCGCCGGGCTGACGCTGAACAACTTCACGTACACGACCGGCGGGAACCAGAACCCCACCGACACCACCGCGCCGAGCGCGCCCTCGAACCTGACGGCGAGCGGCACCAACCTCACCTGGAGCGCCTCGTCCGACAACGTGGGCGTCGCGGGCTACCGGATCTTCCGCCGCCAGGGCACCAGCGGCTCGTTCAGCCAGGTCGCGACCTCGACGTCGACCTCCTACGCCGCGACGGGCCTGGCCGCCTCGACGACCTACCAGTTCTACGTGACCGCCTACGACGCGGCCGGGAACGTGTCGGGGCAGTCGAACACGGTCTCCGTGACCACCCAGGGCGGCCAGACCGGCGGCTGCTCGGTCCGGTTCGACCAGTGGGGCCCCGGCTACGTCGCCTACTTCACCCTGAACGGCCCGGCGACCAACTGGTCGATCCCGTTCACGCTGCCCTCGGGCCACCAGATCACGTCGAACTGGAGCTCGCAGCTCTCGGTCAGCGGATCGAACGTCACCCTGACCGGCATGAGCTGGAACGCCAGCGTCCCCGCCGGCCAGAGCACCACGTTCGGCTTCCAGGCCAGCCGTCCGGCCAGCGGCAGCCCGCTGCCGACGATCCCCGGGTGCACGCAGGTTTGACCTGGAGTGCACTCCAGGGTTCATGGTTCTGTTCATGACCTCTCTCGTGCTCGGGGCCATGAACTTCGGCACCCTGACTGACGAAAGCACCTCGTTCGCGTTGCTCGACCGGTTCGTCGACGCCGGCAACACGGTGATCGACACCGCGAACTGCTACGCCTTCTGGAACGACCCCGGCAACAGGGGCGGCAAGAGCGAGCTGATGCTGGGCCGCTGGCTGGCCGCCCGTCCGGGCCTGCGCGACCGGCTGACCCTGGCCACCAAGGCCGGGGCCGAGCCGGTCGGCCCGGGGGAGTGGCCCGCCAACCGCGAGGGACTCTCGGCGCCGGCCCTCAAGGAGGCGCTCACGCTGAGCCTCGGCCGCCTCGGGATCGACCACGTGGACCTCTTCTGGACCCACATGGAAGACCGGTCGGTCCCCCTTGAGGAGACGGCCGGGGCGCTCGCGGGCCTGGTCGCCGACGGTCTCACCACCCGCGTCGGCGTCTCCAACCACCCCACGTGGCGGGTCGAGCGCGCCCGCGCCCTGGGCGCGCCCTACTCGGCGCTGCAGTTGCGCTACTCGTACCTGACCCCCCGGCCGTGGACCTCGGTCGAGGGCGTCAACCACCGCTTCGCGTGGGTGACCGACGAGACCCTCGACTACGTGGCCTCCGAAGGCCTCGACCTGTGGGCCTACACGCCGCTCATCTCGGGTTCCTACGTACGTCCGGAGCGCCCCTTCCCCGAGGCCTACGACCACCCGGACACCACCCGGAGACTGGCCGCGCTCGCGCGGGTGGCCGACGGTCTCGGGGCGACCCGGAACCAGGTCGTGCTGGCCTGGCTGCTCGCGAACGGGGTCAGCCCGATCATCGGGCCCTCCACGGTCGCCCAGCTCGACGAACTGCTGGACCTGCCGGAGCTCGGCGCGGCGGAGCTGGCCGCGCTGGACGTCTAGCCCGGATCGCGGCGCGTGACGAACCACCACGCGCCCGCGATCAGGACGCCCGCGAGTCCGGCCGTGATCGCGGCCTCCACCGCGCCGAGCGTGGCGGGGGACCAGCCGAACTCGCGGGCGGCCCGGTTGCGCAGCCCCTCGGCCATCAACTGGCAGGCGGCGACGCCGAAGAACGCCGACCCCATCGCGACGGTGGTCCTGCGGGTGACGGCGCTCCAGAAGGCGCCGAGGGCGAGCGCGAAGAGCGTCCAGGTGAACGGGAGCGCGCCGGTCAGCTCCGGGGGGAGGGCCCGGAGCGACCACCAGATCAGCGCGGTGACCAGCCCGGTCGTGACCAGGGCCAGGACGGCGGCGGTGCCGAGCTGGGGGGCCAGCCAGCGGCTCCGGCTGATCGACTGGGTCCAGGCGAACTGGTGGGTGCCGCGCTCGTACTCGCGCGAGAGCAGCGGCGCTCCCAGGAACACCCCCATGACCAGGGGAAGGTAGGGGAACAGGCCGGCCGAGATGCCCCGGATGCCCGGGTAGAGACGTTCGACGGTGACGAACCCGGCCCACAGCACGACCAGGAGGGCCATGCTGACCACACGGACGCGGTGCTGCCTGATCGCGAGCCAGGTCACAGCGCCACCGGCCGGGGAGCCAGGACGGCCTCGGGGGCACGCAGGTAGCCGAGCACCATGTCCTCCAGGGAGAGTTCGCGGGTGGTCCAGCGGGGGTCGTGGACGGGCCCCCGGACCCGGGCCAGCAGGGTCGTCTGCCGTTCGGTGTCGCTCCTGCCGATGACGTCGTAGGAGCCGGCGGGGGTGGTGCCGGACGGTCCCACCAGCAGCCGGTGCGCGGACACCAGCTCCTCGATGTCGCCCGCGACCTGCACCCGTCCCCGGGAGACCAGGATCAGGTGGTCGCAGACCTCGGCGAGCTCTGCGACGACGTGCGAGGAGAGCAGCACGGTGAGCCCCCGCTCGGCGACGGCGGACATCAGCCCCTCCATGACCTCGTGGCGGGCGAGCGGATCGAGGTTGGCGAGCGGCTCGTCCAGGACGACGAGGTCGGCCCGTTTGGCGACGGCCAGCGTGATCGCGACCTGGGCCCGCTGCCCTCCGGACAACTGGCGGATCCTCTTGCGCTGCGGGACGCCGAGGTCGTCGAGCCGCTTCCGCGCGCCCTGGACGTCGAACCGGGGGTTCAGCCCGGCCCCGGCCCTGATCGTCTCGGCGACGGTGAGCTCGGGGTAGAGCGGCTTGTCCTGCGCGACGAAGGCCACCCGGGGCAGGTTCGCGCCACGCGGCGGCTGCCCGAAGACCCTGACCTCGCCCTCGTCGGCCCGGCGCAGCCCGACCGCCAGCCGCATCAACGACGACTTGCCGGCCCCGTTGGGCCCGACGAGCGCCGCCACCCGTCCCTGCGGAACACTGGCGAAACACCCTCGCAGGACCCACGTCCGGCCGTACCGCAACCCGGCCCCGGCCGCCTCGAAAGCGGGCACCCCGCTCATGCCGTCGCTCATGCCGTCGCCTCCCCGGCCAGGCCGCCGGACAGGGCCGACTCGACCAGGGCCCGGATGTCGTCCGGTCCCAGGCCCGCCGACCGCGCCTCCCGCACCCACGCCGCCAGCCTCAGTTCCAGCGCGGGGTCGCGCGGCCGGGCCAGCGACCGCCGCACGAACGTGCCCAGGCCCGGACGGGGTTCGACCAGGCCCCGGGACTCCAGTTCGCGGTAGGCGCGCAGCACCGTGTTGGGGTTGATCGCCAGCCGGCCCACCACCTCGGCCGCCGTCGGCAGCCGGTCGCCGGAGGTCAGGCGGCCGAGCCGCATGGCCTGCTCGACCTGCTGGACGATCTGCATGTACGTCGCCACACCCGACCTCTTGTCGAGAGAGAACTCGATCAACGTCGCTCCCATCATTCCACTAATGCATTAGTTAATTGATGGAGAGCGCCGGCGTCAACCCGGACCCCGCTGACATAACTCCAGGTAACCGGTCATATGCTCAACGTGTACGACCGAGAGGAGGGCGGAGTGCGGCGTCGAGAGTTCCTCCTGTGGGGAGCCGGTCTCGCCGCATTGGCCGCCGGCTGCGGGGCTGACCCACGTCCACTGGGCGTGCCGCTCTCCCTGGTCGTGCCGGCCGTCGTGGGTGGCCACGACGACCCCTTCGCCCGGGAACTGCGGAGGGTCGTCACGGAACGCGGCCTCGCCCGCGCCGCCGCCGTCACCGCCTGTGAGGGCGACAAGGCGTCGATCAAGGACTTCACCCGGGGCGCCGGCCGAGGGCGCTTGCTGGTCGCCGGGCCGGCGCTGGTCAACACGGCGGGCACCGCCCCGCTCGCCCGGATGGCCGGGGAGTGGTCGGTCGTCGTCGCCCCGATGGGCTCCCGCCTCCGCGACTTCGACGGGCTGGCCGCCGCCCTCCGGAAGAGCACCGGCTCGATCCTGATGGGCGGCCGGGCCTACGGCGGGGCCGACCACGTCCTGTGCGGCCTCGTCGCCAAGGGCCTCGGGGCCGACGCGCGCCTCGTCGACTTCGCCGCCTTCCCCGGGAAGGACGGCCTGCTCGGCGCGCTCCTCGACGGGCGCGTCGCCGCCGGCGTCGGCGGGGTCGCCCAGTTCGCGCCGCAGATCCGCGCGGGCCGCGTCCGGGCGCTGGCCGTCTCCTCGCCCGAGCGCCTGCCGGAGGTCGACGCGCCGACCCTCATGGAGTCGGGGGTACGCCTCGTCCACGCCGACTGGCGCGGCCTGCTGGCCTCCGACTCCCTCCGGGAGGACGACCGCGCCCACCTGCTCGACATCTGCCGGGGCGTCGGCGCCTCGGCCGAGTGGTCGGCCGCCTGCCGCCGCCACCTCTGGACCCAGCTCTACCTCGACGGCCCCGACTTCGCCGACTGGCTGCGGGTCGAGTCCACCCGCGCCCGCGACGTCCTCACCGACCTCGGCCTCAAGCAATAATCTGACAAAGAGCCATAAATGTGGTGATCTCAATCCGTGACGGACGCATGGAACTGGATCTCCCTCGCCATCGCCGTGCTCGCCGCCCTCTTCGCGGTCGAGCTGGTACGCCGCATCCTGCGCTCACGTCTCGTCGGCGAACGCTGGGCCCTGGCCGGGCCCCTGGTCCGGCGCTGCACCTGGCCCGGGTTCGTGACCGCCGCGCTCGCCACCGCCACCGCCGTCTACGACCGGGGGCTGATCCCGCCCGACGCCGAAGGCTGGGCCGGCCACCTGACCACCATCGCGTTGATCTTCTGCGCCACCTGGCTCGTCATCCAGACGGCCTACGCGGTAACCGACGTCGTGCTGGAACGGCTGGTGCGCGTCGAGGGGGACGCGAACCGGCGGGCCCGGCGGATCAGGACCCAGATCGAACTGGTGCGGCGGGTCTGCGCCGCCGTCGTGATCGTGCTCGCCCTGGGCGCCATGTTGTTCACCTTCCCCCAGGTCAGGGCGCTGGGAGCCGGGCTGCTCGCGTCGGCGGGCATCGCCGGGGTGCTGGTCGGGATCGCCGCCCAGTCGACCCTGGGGAACCTGCTGGCGGGGCTCCAGCTCGCCTTCTCCGACGCCATAAGGCTCGACGACGTCGTGGTGGTGCAGGGCGAGTGGGGGCGGGTCGAGGAGCTCACCCTCACCTACGTGTCACTGCGGTTGTGGGACGAGCGGCGGCTGATCCTGCCCGTCTCCCACTTCGCCAACAACCCGTTCGAGAACTGGACCCGGCACGAGAGCCGGATCCTCGGCACCGTCTTCCTCCGCGTCGACTGGACGGTGCCCGTCCCCGAACTGCGCGCCGAGCTGCACCGCGCGATCAAGGACAACCCGCTCTGGGACCAGAAGGACTGGACCCTCCAGGTCACCGACGTCACTCCCGGCGGCCTGGTCGAGGTGCGCGCCCTCATGTCGGCCGCCGACTCGGCCAGCGCTTGGGACCTGCGGTGTGACGTGCGGGAACACCTGGTCACCTGGATCAGGGAGAACTACCCGGAGAGCCTGCCGCGGTTGCGGATCACAGAGGCCTGATCGTCGAGCCGATCTGCTCGAACAGGGGCTCCCGGCCCGCGAGGTCGGTCGTCAGGGTCACCACGCAGGTGGTGCCCTTGCCCGAGTGGGCGTAGAACTGGGTGCCCTGGACCGGCCCGGCCGGCATCTTCAGCGTGTAGCGGATGCGGACCCCCTGGGCGGGGCCGATCTTGACGACGCCGGCGTCGGAGACCGTGGCGCCGACGTTCGCGAGCTGCTGCTCGGCCTGCTGCTGGAGGGCCTCGTTGGAGCCGCCCACGCTCGGCTGGCAGAAGCCGTTGAGGTTGGTGACGAAACCCTGCTTCGACTCCTTCTGGCTGGCGGGGTCGAGGGCGTACACCGCCTTGGAGCTCTGCAGGGCCTGGAGGCCCTGCCTGGCCTGGTCGAGTGCCGGGCCGGTGAGGCCGGTGGCCGCGAGTTGCTCCTCGAAGCCCGACTTCGACAGGTCGACGACCTTCCAGGCGGTCGGCACGCCGATCGAGACGCCGGTGGCCACGCCGCCGACGCGGTGGAAACCGTCGGGCACCTCGGTGCCGGGGATGGGCTTGGGCTGCGGCTTGGCGCAGGCCGCGAGTAAGAGCAGGGCGGTGAGCGCGAAGAGGGCTGGACGCACGCCCACGAGCGTAACGCGAAGCGGCGGAAACCCCAGGTCACATGTCCGGAAATAGGCATAAACCGGGTGTGAAGTGGTAGGGATCCCTAGAGGTGGGGAGATGGCTGCAAATCATGTGGTCCGGTTCCGGCGCTGGCTGGGATTCGACCGGAACCCGTTGCGCCGCCCGTGTGACCGCGTCGAGGCGGCGGTCCGCCGGCTGGTCGTCCTCGTCACGCTCGCCGCCGTGGTGTGCGGGCTGATGCTGGGGATGAAGGCCTACGGCGAGGGGGTGCGCGCGGAGCAGGAACAGGCGCGTGCCCGGCACGCCACCGAGGCGACCCTGCTGGGTGACGCGCGCGTGCACGCGACCGTGAACGGCCCGGCCACCGCGACCGTCATGGCGTCGTGGAAGGGCCCCGACGGCAGAGACCACCAGGGGCTGGTCCAGGCCCCGGTGTTGTCGGCGAAGGGCCAGAAGATCACGGTCTATACCGACACGAAGGGCGAGCCGGTGCCGCGTCCGCGCGACCGGGAGACCACCGTCGTGGCCGCGCTGACCGTGGGCACGGGGGTGCCGCTGGCCATGATCGTCGCGAGCTGCGGCCTGCTGGGCGTGACCCGGCTGCTGGTGTGGCGCCGGGTCCGCCGCGAGTGGGCCGACGCCTGGACGGTCGTCGAGCCCACGTGGCGCATCAACGGCCGCTAGGAGACTGCTCCTCCGGTCGCGTGCTCGCTTTCCGGCTCGACGAGAGGCGAGCGGGAGGAGCTCTCATGGCCCATATAACGAAACGAATCACTTTTCCGGGCGGGCGCCGCCTGTGAACGGCGTTTCGAAAGAACATCACCGGAAGAGTTCGGCGTTCCGTTTCGGCAATTTGTTTCGCCGGGTGGTGGTCCGCGGCGGGAAACGCGTCGATGTCGCCGGAACGGACGACGCGAGCTTCGCCGAGCCTGACAGCCGTCACATCGCCACCCGGATCGGCAAGGACGCGGTACACATTTCCCGTCCGACGCTGCCGGTCAGGGCGGGGCCGGGTGATTCATAGACGGGCTATGTCAGCAATAGACAGATTTTGTCGGTCATCGCAAATCGCAATTCGAAAATGTCAATATTTCGATTCGCCGGATGATTTGTTAACGTCCTTGCGTGATCATCTTCGCGTCTCAGGGAATTCGATGATGTCGGTGCCGTCCCTCCTGGGGAGGAGGGGCCTGTCTCTGATGACCGCCGTCGTGACGGCGGCCGGGCTTGCCACCGTTCCGTCCACCGCCTCGGCCGACGTGCCGACGCTCGTCGTCGTGCAGGATCTCCTGCAGCGGACCACCATCCCCGTCACCTCCGCGCACGACGAGGATTCCCCCGCGTCGTGGCTCGACGAGACCCTCCTGTCGGGCACCAAGGACGGTGTGACGGCCCGGAGCTATCTGCGGTTCGACATGTCCTATCTGCCGGAAGGCGTCATCCGGTCGGCCACGCTTCGGCTCACCGGGCTGGGCGCGCCCGCCTGCGGGCCCGAGGTCGGGGAGGGCGTCCAGGTGCGCCGCGTCACCGAACCCTGGTCCGACGACTTCCTGCACTGGGGCAACCAGCCCGCCTCGACCGACGAAGACGCCCAGATCGCCACCAAGGGAGTCACCCAGCAGTGCGCGGTCTACCCCGACCAGGTCGAGTGGCCGGTCACGGACATCGTCAACGCCTGGGCCGGTGGCGCGGAGAACCACGGCCTGGTGCTCCAGTCCCCGGACGAAAGCACCGATGACGGTCTCTGGACCTTCTCCTCGTGGATAAGCCCGCTCGACCTCATGCCCGTTCTCACGGTGACCATGGACGTGCCCTCCGCTCCGTACACCCGAGCGTCGTCCATCGCGACTCATGAAGACGGCCCCGACACCTGGGTGGCCGGGCTGACGCCCCGCATCCAGTCGCAGGTGGTCGACCCCGCCGGTGGCAGCCTGACCGCCGAGTTCGAGGTCGAGCACGATCCCGCCGCCCCCGGTCAGGGCAGCGGGCAGATCTGGACCGCCACCTCCGCCCCGGTGTCCAGCTTCGGCAGGCCGTCGGTGCACGTGCCCCCGGGGCTGCTGGAGGACGGCTGGCGGGTCCGCTGGCGGGTGCGCGCCCACAACGTGACGGCGGGCACGGTCTCCGCCTGGTCGGCGTGGAACCCCGGCACCGTGGCCGCCGACGTCCCGCAGATCACCGCCCGCCAGGTCGTCCCGTCGTACGAGAGCGATTACTCGACGGTCAGCATGAGCCTGACCCCCGAACTGCGGGCCACGGTGACGCATCCGCTCCTCGACTCGACGCGGGTGGTGTTCCAGATGGCCTACGACCCGGACGCGCCGTTGCAGGGAACGGGCCTGATCTGGGAGAAGACCGTCCTGGACGTTCCCTCGGGCGGCCAGGCGGTGGTGACCGTTCCGGATGGCCTCGTCGAGGGCGGCCTGCAGGTCCGCTGGCGGGTGGGCGCCTATGGCGGGCCGTTCCAGTCGGGCTGGTCGGACTGGCAGAAGCTCACCCTCGACATGTAGACGGCCCGGATCCCGGCGTCGCCCAAGTCCGGGCGACGCCGTGGATCAGCGGTCGATGATCTCGTTCTTGCCGATCACCACGACGCCGTCCTTGGTGACCGCGAACCGCTCGCGGTCCTCTTCGAGGTCGAAGCCGATGCGGGCGCCGTCGGGGATGACGACGTTCTTGTCGACGATGGCCCGGCGCACGATCGCACCCCGGCCCACCTTGACGTTGCCCATCAGCACCGAGTCCTCGACCTGGGCGTGGCTGTGCAGGATCACCCCGGGGGAGAGCACCGAGCGCAGCGCCAGGCCGCCCGAGACGATCACGCCGGCCGAGACCAGCGAGTCGACCGCGCGGCCGATCCGGTCGCCGTCGTTGTGCACGAACTTGGCCGGGGGCAGCGGGTCGTGGCCGGTGTAGATCGGCCAGCGGTCGTTGTAGAGGTTGAAGACCGGGTGGGCCGAGATCAGGTCCATGTGGGCGTCGTAGTAGGCGTCGAGCGTCCCCACGTCGCGCCAGTAGCCCCGGTCGCGCTCGGTCGAGCCGGGCACGACGTTGTCCTTGAAGTCGTAGACCTCGGCGCTGCCGGCCTTGACCATCATCGGGATGATGTTGCCGCCCAGGTCGTGCTTGCTGCCCGGGTCGAGGGCGTCTTCGCGGAGGGCCTCGATCATGGCCTGGGTGCGGAAGACGTAGTTGCCCATCGAGGCGTAGATCTCGCCGGGGGAGTCGGGCAGGCCGACGGCGTCCTTCGGCTTCTCGCGGAACGCGGTGATGCGGCGGCCGGTCGGGTCGGTCTCGATCACGCCGAACTGGTCGGACAACGACAACGGCTGGCGGATCGCGGCCACCGTCACGTCGGCGCCCGAGTCGATGTGCTGCTCGACCATCTGGCGCGGGTCCATCCGGTAGATGTGGTCGGCGCCGAAGACGATCACGTGGTCGGGCAGCTCGTCGTAGATCAGGTTCAGATTCTGGAAGAGCGCGTCGGCCGAGCCGGAGAACCAGCGCGGGCCCAGGCGCTGCTGGGCGGGGACCGGCGTCACGTAGTTGCCGAGCATCGCCGACAGGCGCCACGTCCGGGAGATGTGCCGGTCGAGGCTGTGGTTCTTGTACTGGGTCAAGACCACGATCTGCAGATAATGCCCGTTGGCCAGGTTCGACAGGACGAAGTCGATCAGCCGGTAGATGCCGCCGAACGGCACCGCCGGTTTGGCCCGGTCCGCGGTCAGCGGCATCAGCCGCTTCCCCTCACCACCGGCGAGCACAATTGCCATGACCCTCATGACGCAGACCTTAACCCGTCAAAACGGTCGCAAACACTAGGCTGCGCATATGCGTGTCGATCTTTTGAGCCGTGAGTTCCCGCCCGACGTTTACGGAGGGGCGGGCGTGCACATCGAATACCTCTCGCGGGAGCTGCGACGGCTCCTCGACGCGCGGGTCCGCTGCTTCGGCGCGCCCCGCGAGGGCGCCGACGCCTACTCCACCCCACCCGGCCTGACCTCGGCGAACGCCGCGCTCCAGGTGCTCGGGACCGACCTGGAGATGGCGGCGGGCTGCGCCGGGGCCGACCTGGTGCACTCCCACACCTGGTACGCCAACTTCGCGGGCCACGTCGCCAAGATGCTCTACGGCATCCCGCACGTCGCCACCACCCACAGCCTCGAACCGCTCCGCCCCTGGAAGGCCGAGCAACTCGGCGGCGGCTACGTGTTGTCGTCGTGGGCCGAGCGCACCGCCCTGGCCGCCGCCGACGCGATCATCGCGGTGTCGGGAGGCATGCGCCGCGACGTGCTGACCTGCTACCCGGAGATCGACCCGGGCAAGGTCACCGTGATCCACAACGGCATCGACACCGACGAGTACGCCCCCGCCCGGTCGGCTGAGGCCCTGACCAGGCACGGCATCGACCCGGACAAGCCCTACGTCGTCTTCGTCGGCCGGATCACCCGCCAGAAGGGCCTGACCCACCTGCTGCGGGCCGCCCGCGACTTCGACCCGGCCGCCCAGCTCGTGCTCTGCGCCGGGGCGCCCGACACGCCCGAGATCGCCGCCGAGGTCACCGCCCTGGTCGAGGAGCTCCAGGCCACCCGCGAGGGGGTCGTCTGGATCACCGAGATGCGCCCGCGCCCGGAGATCATCGAGATCCTCACCCACGCGACCGTCTTCGTCTGCCCGTCGGTCTACGAGCCCATGGGCATCGTGAACCTGGAGGCGATGGCCTGCGAGACGGCCGTCGTGGCCACCGCGACCGGCGGCATCCCCGAGGTGGTCGCCCACGACGAGACCGGCCTGCTGGTGCCCATCGAGGCGGGCGAGCACGGCGAGCCCCGCGACCCGGAGGTCTTCGCGCACGCCATCGCCGCCGACGTGAACCGGCTGCTCGCCGACCCCGGTCTCGCCGCCCGCATGGGCCGCGCGGGGCGGGCCCGCGCGGTGGCGGAGTTCTCCTGGCCGGCCATCGCCGAACGGACCAGAGACCTCTACGAGAGCCTCAGCCGCCGCAACAACTGAGCGTTGGCGGCGACCACGACCGTGGAGGCCGACATCAGGATCGCGCCGACCGACATCGGCAACACGAACCCCCACGGCGCCAGCACCCCGGCCGCCAGGGGGACCGAAACGAGGTTGTAACCGGCCGCCCACCAGAGGTTCTGCCGCATCTTCCGGTAGGCGGCCCGCGACAGGTCCATGACCGACGACACGGACCGGGGGTCGTCTCCGGCGAGGATGACCCCGGCCGACGCGACGGCGACGTCGGTGCCCGCCCCGATGGCGATCCCGACGTCCGCCCGCGCCAGCGCGGGCGCGTCGTTCACCCCGTCGCCGACCATGGCGACGCGCCGTCCCTCGTCTCTCAGCTCCTTTACGGCTTCCGCCTTGTCCTCGGGCCGGACCCCGGCGTACCAGCGCGTTATCCCGAGCTCGCGGGCGACCGAGGCGGCCACCGTCTCGGCGTCCCCGGTGATCATCACCACCTCGACGCCCCGCGCCAAGAGGTCGCGGACGGCCTGCCGCGACTGCGGCCGGATCTCGTCGGCCAGCGTCAGCGCCCCGGCGACCGCGCCGTCGACCACGACGTGCAGGACGGTGGCGCCCTCGGCCTCCCGGACGGGCCGCAGGCCCTCCTGGGACAGCAGTCCGGGCCCGCCGACCCGCACCAGCGCGCCTCCGACCTCGGCCGAGACCCCGAGGGCGGGGGAGGAGACGAATCCCGACGCCGCCGCGACGTCGAGCCCGCGTTCCTTGGCCGCCGCCACGATCGCCTTCGCGAGCGGGTGCTCCGAGTCGGCCTCGGCCGCCGCGGCCAGGGCCAGCACCTCGTCGGAGGTGACCCAGGTGACCGCCGGTTCGCCCTTGGTCAGGGTGCCGGTCTTGTCGAACAGCACGGTGTCGACGGTCCGCATGCTCTCCAGCGCGAGCCGGTCCTTGACCAGCACCCCCGCGCGGGCGGCCCGCTCGGTCGCGATCGACACGACGAGGGGGATGGCCAGCCCGAGGGCGTGCGGGCAGGCGATCACCAGGACCGTGATGGTCCTGATCACCGCCTCGTCGGGCTGCCCGAGCAGCGTCCACGCCACCGCCGTGACCAGCCCCGCGCCGAGTGCGAACCAGAACAGCAGCGCCGCCGCCCGGTCGGCGATCCGCTGGGCCCGGGAGGTCGAGTTCTGGGCGGCCTCGACCAGCCGCCGGATGCCCGCCAGCGCGGTGTCCTCGCCGACGGCCCGCACCTCGACCCGCAGGGCCGAGTCGGTCGCGACGGTCCCGGCGACCACCCGGTCGCCCTCCGAGCGGCGGACGGTGGCCGACTCGCCGGTGATCATGGATTCGTCCATCCCGGCCGACCCGGAGACGATCAGGCCGTCGGCCGGGATCCGGCCGCCCGGCCGGACCAGGACCACGTCGCCCACCCGCAGCTCCGACGGCGGCACGCGTGTGCCGTCGGCGCGCTCGGCCTCGTCGGGCAGCAGGGCGGCCAGCGAGTCGAGGGCCGAGGTGGTGCGGGCCAGCGAGCGCATCTCGATCCAGTGGCCCAGCAGCATGATCACGATCAGCAGGGCCAGCTCCCACCAGAAGTCGAGCCCGTGGTCGAGCAGCCCCAGGCTCGCGCCCAGCGACGCCACGAAGGCGACCGTGATGGCCAGACCGATCAGCAGCATCATCCCGGGCGCGCGGGACCGCAGCTCGCCCACCGCGCCGGTGAGGAAGGGGCGCCCGCCCCAGACGTACATGACGGTGCCGAGCACCGGCGAGACCCACGGCGGGCCCACCGGTTCGTAGCCGACGACCATGGCGAACATGCCGGAGGTGAGGACCGTCGGGACGGCCAGCACCAGCATCCACCAGAACAGGCGCCGGAACTGCGCCACGTGGTGTTCGTGCATTTCGAGATCTCCTTTTCAAAACCCCCGGGGGGTATGCTAGCTTATATACCACTACCCCCTAGGGGTACTATTTAGCAAGGACGAAGGCCCGGGGAGGTCGCGATGCACGGATACTCCGATCACAAGCAAGACCATCTGAAGCGGCTCCGCCGGATCGAGGGGCAGGTCAGGGGCCTGCAGCGCATGGTCGAAGAAGACAAGTACTGCATCGACGTGCTGACCCAGGTGTCGGCCGCCAACCGCGCGCTGCAGTCGTTCGCCCTCGCCCTCCTCGAAGAGCACCTGGCCCACTGCGTCGCCGAGGCCACCGCCAAGGGCGGGCCCGAGGCCGACGCGAAGATCAAGGAAGCCTCCGACGCGATCGCCCGGCTCGTCCGCTCATGACTAGGGAAAGAGAGACCGTTATGACCGTCACCGCTTACACCGTCACCGGCATGACCTGCGGACACTGCGCGAGCTCCGTCTCCGAGGAGGTCGGCGCCATCGCGGGGGTCAACGACGTCAAGGTCGACGTGCCGACCGGCACGGTCACCGTGACCAGCGAGAGCCCGGTCGACGAGAGCGCCGTCAAGGCCGCCGTCGAGGAGGCCGGCTACACCTTGGTGGGCCCGGCGTGAACGCCATGACCAGGCTGGGCGTCTTCGCCGCCGGTCTCGCCGTCGTCTTCGGCGGGGCCTACACGGTCGGCGTCACCCAGGAGGAGGACCTCCCGCGCCGCTACGCCGACTACACGGCGACCGGCGACGAGGAGACGCCCGCCCACGACGATCACGCCCACGAGGAGACCGGCGAGACCGGCGCAACCGGCGAGACCGCCGCGAGCGTGCCGGGCGGCCTGCAGATCTCCCAGGACGGCTACCGCCTGCAGCCGGTGACCACCACGCTCGAACCGGGCGAGCGCCACGACTTCGCCTTCCGCGTGGTCGGGCCCGACGGCGAGCCGGTGACCGCCTACCAGGTCGCCCACGAGAAGAGGCTGCACCTCATCGTGGCCCCCCGCGACCTCGGGGGCTTCCAGCACCTGCATCCCGAGCTGGCCCCCGACGGCACCTGGACCACCCCGCTCACCCTGCCGGAACCCGGCACCTACCGCATGTACGCCGACTTCGCCCCCGAAGGCGGCCCGGCGCTGACCCTCGGCGCCGACCTGACCGCCCCGGGCGACTTCGACCCCGACCCGTTCCCCGCCACGAGCCGGACGTCCACGGTCGACGGCTACACCGTCACCCTCCAGGGCGAGATGAACCCGGGCCAGCCCTCGCCGCTCTCGCTCTCGGTCAGCAAGGACGGCCGGCCGGTCGATCCGGAGCCCTACCTGGGCGCCCAGGGCCATCTGGTGATGCTGCGCGCGGGCGACCTGGCCTACCTCCACGTCCACCCGATGACTGGGCTGGTCTTCACGGCCCAGGCGCCCCGCGAGGGCGGCGCCTACCGGTTGTTCTTCGACTTCAAACACGGCGGCGTCGTCCGCACGGCGTCGTTCACGCTGGAGGGATGACATGTCGAACCTGATCCAGCTCTCCATCGGCGGCATGACCTGCGCGTCGTGCGCCAACCGGATCGAGCGCAAGCTCAACCGGCTCGACGGCGTGAGCGCCACGGTCAACTACGCCACCGAGAAGGCCAACGTCGTCTTCGCGCCCGGTGTCTCGGTGCGCGCGCTCGTCGAAGAGGTGGAGAAGGCCGGATACAGCGCGACGCTGCCCGAGGAGAAGGCGGCGGCGGCCGAGCGCGACCCGCTGAAGAACCGGCTGATCACCGCCGTCGTGCTCGCGGTCCCCGTGATCGCGATGGCCATGATCCCGGCCCTCCAGTTCACCTACTGGCAGTGGCTCTCGCTGACCCTGGCCGCCCCGGTGGTCGTCTACGCCGGGTGGCCCTTCCACAAGGCCGCCTGGACCAACTTCCGCCACGGCGCGGCGACCATGGACACGCTGGTGTCGCTGGGCACGCTGGCCGCCTTCGGCTGGTCGCTCTGGGCGCTGTTCCTCGGCACGGCCGGGGAGCCCGGCATGATCCACCCATTCTCGTTCGCGATCGAGCGCAGCGACGGCTCCGGCAACATCTACCTGGAGACCGCCGCGGGCGTGACGGCGTTCCTGCTGGCCGGGCGCTACTTCGAGGCCCGCGCCAAGCGCCGCGCCGGAGACGCGCTGCGCAGCCTGATGGAGCTCGGCGCGAAGGACGTCGCGGTGCTGCGCGACGGCAGGGAGACCCGGCTGCCGGCCGAGCTGCTCAAGGCGGGCGACCTGTTCGTGGTCCGGCCCGGCGAGAAGATCGCCACCGACGGCGTCGTCCACGAGGGCGCCTCGGCGGTCGACGCGTCCATGCTGACCGGCGAGTCGATGCCGGTCGAGGTCCGGGCCGGCGACGCGGTCACGGGCTCCACCGTCAACGCCGGCGGGCGGCTGGTCGTGCGGGCCACCCGCGTCGGCGCCGACACCACGCTGGCCCAGATGGCCCGCATGGTGGAGGAGGCCCAGACCGGCAAGGCCCGCGTGCAGCGGCTCGCCGACCGGATCTCCGGCGTGTTCGTGCCGGTCGTGATCGTCCTCGCGGTGGCGACGCTCGGGTTCTGGTTGCCGGTCGCGGGCCCGGTGGCGGCCTTCACCGCCGCCGTGGCGGTGCTGATCATCGCCTGCCCGTGCGCCCTGGGCCTGGCCACCCCGACCGCGCTGCTGGTCGGCACCGGCCGGGGCGCGCAGCTCGGCATCCTCATCAAGGGCCCGGAGGCACTGGAGTCGACCCGGCGCGTCGACACCGTCGTGCTCGACAAGACGGGCACGGTCACCGAGGGCCGGATGACGCTGGTCGAGGTCCGCACCGAAGAGGGCTTCGACGAGCAGGAGGTGCGCCGCCTGGCCGCCGCCGTCGAGCACGCCTCCGAACACCCCATCGCCCGCGCCCTGGTCAAGGGCCACACCGACCTCCCGCCGGTCACCGACTTCGTCGCCACGGCCGGAGAGGGCGTGCGGGGCGTCGTCGACGGGCACGAGGTCGTCGTCGGCCGGGCCGAGCCGGGCATCGCGGTCACCGTCGACGGGAGGCGGGCGGCCGTCATGACCGTCAGCGACGTGCTCAAGCCGTCGTCGGCCGCGGCGATCACCGAGCTCCGCGCCCTCGGGCTGCGGCCGGTGCTGCTGACCGGCGACGACGAGGCCGTCGCCCGCGACATCGCCGGCCAGGTCGGCATCGACGAGGTCATCGCCGGGGTGCTCCCGGCGGGCAAGGTCGAGGCCGTCAAACGGCTCCAGGCGGAGGGCCGCGTGGTCGCCATGGTGGGCGACGGCGTCAACGACGCCGCCGCGCTGGCCCAGGCCGACCTCGGGCTGGCCATGGGCACCGGCACCGACGCCGCCATCCAGGCCGCCGACCTGACGCTCGTCCGGGGCGACCTGCGGGTGGCCGCCGCGGCGATCCGGTTGTCGCACCGGACGCTGCGCACGATCAAGGGCAACCTGTTCTGGGCCTTCGCCTACAACGTGGCCGCCCTGCCGCTGGCCGCGCTCGGCCTGCTCAGTCCCATGATCGCCGGGGCCGCGATGGCGCTGTCGTCGGTGTTCGTGGTCACCAACAGCCTGCGGCTGCGCGGCTTCAAGGGCTGATCAGGGTAACGCCGGGCCTGCCGCCCTGGACGAGCGCATCGGGGGCCTCGTCCAGGGAGACGGTCCGGGTGATCAGCAGTTCCGGCGCCAGCGAGCCGCTCTCGATGAGCGCGAGCATCTCCGGATAGGCGTGGGCGGGCATGCCGTGGCTGCCGAGGAGCTCCAGCTCCCACGCGATGACCCGGCCCATCGCGAGCTCGGTGTCGCCGGGCAGCAGCCCGATCTGCACGTGCCGCCCCCGCCTGCGCAGGCTCGCGATCGAGTTCCGGCAGGTCGCGGCGCTGCCGAAGGCGTCCATCGACAGGTGGACGCCACCGGTGAGGTCGACCAGCCGGTCGATGCGGCCCGGCGGCAGGGTCTCGGCGGCCCCCACCGCGGCGGCCAGCGCCAGCGCGTCGGGGTGGACGTCGACCGCCACCACCCGCGCCCCGGCCGCCGCCGCGATCATCACCGCCGACAGCCCGACCCCGCCGCAACCGTGGACGGCCACCCACTCGCCGGGGCGTACCCGCCCCTGGTGGACGACGGCGCGGAAGGCGGTCGCGAACCGGCAGCCGAGCGCGGCGGCGGCCCCGAACGACAGGTCGCCGGGCAGCGCGATCAGGTTCACCGCCGCGTCGCGCACGACGACGTACTCGGCGTAGGACCCCCAGTGGGAGAAGCCCGGCTGGGTCTGCGCCCGGCAGACCTGGTGGTCGCCCGACCGGCACTCGGCGCACTCGCCGCAGGCCAGGATGAACGGCGCGGTGACCCGGTCGCCCGCCGCCCAGCCGGTGACGCCCGGCCCGACCTCGGCGATCACGCCGGCGAACTCGTGCCCGGGGACGTGCGGGAAGGTCTGGATGTCGGCGTCGTGCCCCTGCCACCCGTGCCAGTCGCTGCGGCACAGGCCGGTGGCCTCGACCCGCACGACCACCTCGCCCGGTCCGGCGACGGGGTCGGGCACCTCGCGGACCGACGGCGGCGCCCGGAAGGCGTCGTACACGACCGCCCTCATGACAACGCCCTCTGGTAGAGGGCCGTGTCGACCCAGCGGCCGAGCTTGAACCCCACGTTCCGCAGCCGCCCGGCCTCGGCGAACCCCTCGGCGACGTGCAGGCCCACCGACGCGGGTTGCGCGTCGGCGATCACCGCGATCATCTGTCTGGCCCCCGCTTCCCTCGACCGGACCATCAGCTCGCGCAGCAGGGCGCGCCCGAGCCCCCGTCCGGTGTGCTCTGGGGAAATATAGAGGGAATCCTCCACCGTGTAGCGATAGGCCGGTTTCGGCCGGTACGGCCCCGCGTACCCGAACCCCGCCACGACCCCGCCGACCTCGGCCACCAGGAAGGGCGACCCGGCGCCGGCCTTGGCCGTCCACGCCGCGGCGTCGAGCCCGGCCTCGTCGAAGGTGATGACGGTGGTGAGCGCGTAGTGCTCGTAGATGGCGGCGACCGAGGGGAGGTCGGCGGGGCGGACCGGACGGATCGTCATGCGGTCAGCCTAGGGAAGTCGGGCGGCGGTCTCCCCGGTCAGGTCGGCCACCAACGGCGCCGGCGACTCGCCGGGCGTTCAGGGCCGTCATAACCGGATCGTAAGCGTCGTGCAAGGCGATTCGGAGATGGTAATACCACAAACCGCGAAAACCCCCCGAAGGGAACCAGCCGTGCGCCTCCTTGGCGGCCTCGTCGCAGCTCTCGCAATCGTCCTCGTCCCCTCCGCCCCCGCCTTCGCCGACAACCCCCCGGTCGCCTCCAAGACCGGCCTCGCCCAGCAGGCCCCCGCCAAGAAGTTCGAGCGCTACAGCTCGGGCAAGCGGGCCTACACCAAGGGCTCCCTCTCCGGGGTGATCACCAACCCCGGCGCCGTCATCGAGAACGCCGACATCAAGGTCAGCGGCAAGATCGGCGACCTGACCAAGGGCTCGGCCTGCGGTTACGCGGTCTTCCGCATCACCTACCAGAAGGGCGGCAACCAGCCCTTCACCCACAAGACGTTCCGCGACTGCACCTACCGGACGCCGGCGTCCTACAGCTTCACCTACAAGAACGCCACCCTGGTCGAGCTCAAGGTCTGCTCCGAGGCCAAGCACACGAAGGTGTCCGACCAGTGCCTCTACGGCGGTGTGTGGAAAGTCGTCTACGCCACGATATGACCCGTTGACCCAGGGCCCGGTGGGGTGGGGAGGAGGTGGTCGAACCTCAGCCCGCTGGACGCCTCGCCCGAGCCGGCCGCCCGTGTCGCCGCGAGCCAGAGCAGCACCCGTCCCTCCTGCCACCGGGTGCGCTGGTAGGCCAGCGACACACGGGTGCCGGCTCTCGGCACCTCCTCCTCGAACAGGTGGTAGGGGGCGGCCGGCGCCTGGTCGAGGCCGACCCGCAGGAGCGTGGTGCGCGGGCGGATCCGGGCGCCGGGTGGTGCGCCCTCCATCGTGCGGATCATCGCGCCTCGTTGGAGCTGGGTCTCCCGTACGTCGCCGGGTACGTGCACGACGACGAACGGGATCCAGTTCTCCGGCACCGTGGTCATGGTCCGATAGGAGATCGGGGCCGCGGCGTCGCCGGTGATCGGGCCGTCCGGGGGCAGGCCGGCGAGTCGTCTCCGGTGGGCGAGGCTCTCCTCGGCGGCTTCCGACCCCCGCTTGCCCGCCCCGGAGGCGAGCGGTATCACGCGTTCCACCGCCCACACGAGGTTGGCGACCTCGTCGCGCATGAAGACGACCTCTTCCAGTTGCGGCCCGTCGATCGACTGCGCCAGCGCCGGGGGCAGGAACAACGACAGGTCGGCCGGTTCGGCGCCGGTCCCGGCCACGTCCAGCGTGAACATCGACCAGCGCCGCCAGTCGTCGTCGGCGCCCCGGCCGGCCGGCTCGATCCACAACCGCTCGCCGAAGACATTGGTCACGGCGAGGCCGGCCACCGTGGCCAGGGTTCCGGTCGTCATCTCGTACGGGATCGTGAACCAGTCGCCGCCGTAGGCGAGCGCGAACTCCAGGTAGAGGAGGCCGGCCACGTCGGTGGTCTTCACGCCGACATCGCCGAGGTTGGTCTGCCCGTCCTCGAAGGCCCACCAGCGTCTGTCCGGCATGCCGGTGAAGCGGGTCGCCGTCGGGAGGGTGGTCGACGCTTCGGCGAGGGGGCCTGCGGCGCGGCCGCCCGCGGGGTCGACGGAGAAGGCGGTCCAGTCGAGCCGGCCGCCCGGGTATTCCTCGGCGACGAGGCGTTTGGCGCCGTCCGCGACGTTCATGGTCACCGCGAACCGGTGTTCCAGATGGGCCGGGTCCCAGGCGGGCTCGGATTCGGGACGCTCGATCATCGCCTCGAACCAGCCGACCAGTTCCAGGCCGGCCGCCACGATGGCCGGTTTGTCGGCGTCCGCCACCGGGATGCCGGGAAGCGGGGTGTTCGACGGGCTCGCGACCAGATGCCGGTAGAGCAGGTAGCCGTCCATCGCTCGGCCGGCCAGCGACTGGAGCAGCGCGTACACCTCCAGATGGGCGACGCGTTCGGTGTCGGCGTCGTCGTCGGCGCCGGGCACCGTGAAGGCGTAGCGGGAGATGAAGGCCTGCCGGTAGACCGGCGGGATCAGCTTGAGGAAACGGCGCCCGAGCATCATTCGCAGGTCGAGGGCGCCCAGCCCGCCGGCCGTGAGGTGGTCGATCGGGCGGCGCTCGGCCACCGTCTCCAGCGGCCGGCTCGCGTCGTAGGCGGCCGGGGCCGCGTCCCGGGCCTGGAACGTCGCCGGTGCGGCCTGCGCCACCTGCACCTTGGCCAGCACCGGAGACCCGGCGTCGTCGCCGTGGAACTCGCCCAGTTGCCACTGGCGGGTCAGCATCCACAACCCGTCGCGGATCTCGGCGCGGAGCGCACGATCGAAGTCGGGCGAGCGCGGGCGGCCCTCGACCCGGTTCCAGAGCGTCACCGACGGCCGCTGCCGCTCGGCGAGCACGGCGCGCAGGTTCTGGATCAGCAGGGGATTAGGCATGGTCGGCTCGCATGATCCGGTAGAGGTCGTTGTTGACGGCGAGGTTGGCGGAGATGCCGAGGCCGCGCTCCGTCGCCTCGGACAGGGTGGCCGGGAGGAAGGCGGCGTACGCGGTCTGCGCGATGGCGTCCGGTTCGAGGGCGCGCTGGCGTGCCAGGTCGAAGGTGTCCTCCAGGGCGGCGACGAGGTCGTCCCAGCGCCAGCCCGCGCTCGCGTCGGGTGGCACGACGAGCAACATCGCCTGCGGGGGTTCGGAGTCGGGGCTGTCGTGGTGGAACACGATGCCGGTGGTGGCCGTGTCGTCGGGCACGACCTCGACCCATTCGTCCAGCAGCAGCCCTGCCTGCGGCGCCGTCGGATCGAACGCGGCCGGATAGTGGGCGGTGTAGAGCAGGCGATCGCCGGTGACGGAGGTGCCGGGGGGCCATTCGAGCGCCAGCCAGGGCTCGGTGGCGTGCGGGAACTGGACCGGAGTCAGCTCCGGCTCGGGCCGGCCGAACGCGCCCGCCAGCAGGGTCGCCTCCTCCCACGCGCGCATCGGTCCGCGCACGCGGGCGACGCCGTGCAGCCAGTCGTCGACGGGGAACGACCGCGACGCCAGCCCCGCCAGCAGCCCGCCCGTACGGCTCCACTGCAACGCCGCGTCCCATTCGGCGGCCAGGGATTCGGGGAGGGCGAACTCCGGCACGAAGACCGCGTCGGCGCCGAGCAGCGCGGTCACGGCCGCCGTCAGCGCGTCGACCTTCGACCGGCCCGTCGTGGCGAGGTCGTGGGCGGCGAGGTGGCCCGCCGCGGCCTCGCCCCGCGCCGTCGCCTGCGTGATCATGAGGCTGAGCGCGGCCGACGCGTCCCGGCAGAGCGCGCGCGCCCGGTCGGCGAACCCGCCGACGGGAAAGGGCTCGGCGTCGAAGTCGTCCACCGGGAGCAGCGCGGAGATCATCTCCAGCGCGTCGGCCAGGCCGGTGGCCACGCCGGCGACCGCCTCGAACCCGGCCAGCCGGTCGGCGAAGGACGCCCGCTGCGTCTCGATCGCCGCGCGGAACGGCCCGGGGTCGGTGGGCACCGGTTTGGTCGGGCTGCCGCGGAGCTCACGGTCGGCCCGGAGCAGCACGGCGACGCGTTCGGCGTCGGTGGCCGGGGGCGGCAGCGCGTCGTCATGGGCGAGCGCGTCGTCGGCGCGCGCCAGCCGGGCCCGCCAGCGTCCGGTCAGGGCGGCCACGGCACCCAGGAGGTCGCCGAAGAGGCCGGCCCGGGCCGCGTCGAGCTGGGCCGCTCCTCCGCTCGGCAGGCCGAACCGGCCTGATTCGACCAGGGCGGCGCCCGCCTGAGCCACCAGATCGTCGACATCCGGGGGCGCCGGGTTCTCCACCGCCGCGTCGATCGCGGCGCGAAGGGCCGCCAGTTCGTCGAGATGGCCGTCGAGTTCGGCCGCGACGGCCGCGACGCGATCCCGGTCGGCCTGCACCAGTGTGTCCGCGGCCGCGCGGGCCTCGCCGGTGCGGAGCACGTCGGTGGCCCGCAGGGGCCTGCTCGTGGTCACCAGAGAGCGGAGGTGAGCGACGTGCGGGGCGATCTCGAAGAAGGTCGCCTTCCCCGGCACCCGTTCGGTCAGATGGACGATCGGGGTCACGTCGGGCCGCAGCCCCGCAGCGGCGGCCACGTGCCGGAGGATGCGCTCGTCGAGTTCGCCGAGCGCGGCCCGCGACTCCAGCCGGACGAGATACAGCAGGTCGATCGGCTGAAGTCCGAGGTCGGCCTGGCTGACGAGCAGATCCCGCGCGGTGCCGTCGTGGCCGGTCCAGCGGACCCGGGCCACCACCTCGGCGGGTGGCGGCAACATCGCCGCGGCCAGCTCGTTGACTCCCGGCTCCGCCATCGCCCGCGGCGTCATCGCGACCCCGCCGACCGGGGACGAGGTGTGGTCGAGCCCGGTCCGCAGGTGCACCGCCACCCGGTGCGTCAGCGTACCGCCCCGCCCGGGGGTCTCCAGGATCGCGGGGTCGGACGGGAAGCCGCCGCGTCCGATCGTGTCCAGCGACGACGCCGTACGGTCGGCGTTGCCGAGCACCGACTGGTGCACGCTCTCGGCCAGCACCAGGTCGCCGATCGCGTCGTGCACGTCCAGCAGGCGCTCCACCTCCAGATCGATGGCCTGCCGCTGCGCCGCCGAGGCCGCCGGGAGGTCGGTGCGCCCGAACGGGTAGGAGGACAGGCCCGATTCGCGCACGTGCCGGACCAGCTCCAGGCCGTCGACGCCCATCCGGCCGTCCCGATCGCCGGTCAGCGGGAACGCCTGCCGCAGCGGATGGATGACCACGTCCACCTCGGCCAGCGTGTGCCGGTCGTGCAGCCCGCGCTCGAACCGGTGGCCGAGCAGGCCCCCCAGCGGTTGTCCTTCGCGCAGGCCCCGGAGCACCGACATCGCCAGCCGCATGCGCCCCGAGCTGAGATTGAGCGCCAACGTGTCGGGATGGTCGGGGGTGGCGTTGGCCATGAAGCCGCTGCGCAGGATCGCCGCGGTCGCGGCGTGGTTCAGCGACGGGGCGTGCACGAACCCGCCGTTGGCGCTGTCCCGCACCAGAGGGGACCCGTGGTCGAACGCGGGTTTGAGCTCGTCCGGGAGCTCCACCGGTTTGAGCTCCCGTGGTTCCGGGCGTACGTCGTGCAGCCAGCCGTAGGCGCCGACGTGGATGCCGCGCCGCGGCTCCGGGCGTACGCCGTCGATTCCGTCGCCGGGGGTCAGGCCGCGCATGTCGAGCAGGCGGCGGGTGGCCAGGCCGAGCCGCCAGGCGTCGACCCGGTGACCGGCACAGTCGAGGTGTTCGGCCAGGAGCCGTTCGAGCCGGGCGGTCGGCAGACCGGACAACGCCTTGATCGCGTCCATGACCTGCCGGAGCCGGCTGACGGCCGCTTTGTCGAACAGGTCGGGGATGGTCTCGTGCAGTGGGCGGAACGGGTCGCCGGTGATGCCGGGCGCTTCGTCGTAGAGGGCGCTCCACCGGCTCTCGGTGCCCTGGCCGGTGGCGACGTGCACGAACGGTGGTTCCCGCCGGGCCGCGAGCAGCTCCGCGGGGGTGATCTCGCCGGATTCGAGCCGGAGCCGGATGGCCGCGTCCCACCACGACAACAACACGGCGTGGCGGAGCAGGACGTAGAGCAGGGCGTTCGGTTCCTGGCCGCCGGAGAATCCGGTCTCCTGCCGCAGCTCCTCCAGCTTGGAGCGGCCGGCGTCGCCGAGCCACCGCAGGTAGTCGCGCCCGTCGTCGCAGTAGGCCCGGATCGGAGCCTCCTCCGACAGCGGCCGGTCATCGATGACCGGCCCTTTCAGTCTGTGTTGAGCGGTGTGGAAGAGTTTGCGAAGGATGTCGGGGGTGTCGTCGCCGCGGTACCCGAGCCCGGCCAGCAACTGGCGGCCGGTGGCGACGTGGCCGAGCGCGTTCCAGACGTCGAGGAAGTCCCGGCCGAGGTTGTCGAATCGGAACCGGTTGAACAGGTCGCTGACCGATTCGGCGTAGCGTTGGTGGAACTCCACCGAGGCCGGGTGGAGCGCCACGACGTCCAGCAGCGTCTGGTGCGGGTCGCCGGTGGCGGCGTGCGCGTGCGGGACCGCGTCGATGATCTTGGCCAGGTCGGCGGTCAGGACGGCGAGCAGATCCCCGAGCGTGGTCAGCGTCGCCAGGTCGGCCGCGTCTCGCGGATCTCCCGGGCCGCCGGTGCCGAATCGCAACCGCGCGTACGCGGTGGCGGGCACGATCCCATAGGGCTGCCGGCCCAGGCGCAGCGCCGGGATCCGCCCTCTGCCGCTGACGTGGCCGAGGAAGAAGTTCCGCGTGTGCGTCACGGCGTCGTCGCCGAACAGCGGCCACATCATCGACTCGAGGAAGTAGCCCCAGGTGGCCGGCCACAGGGCGGTGTTCATCGCGAGCGACTCCGCCTGATCGCCGCCGGCGGCCCCGGCGACGGCGCCGAAGACCGCGGGATCGACGCCGAGACACTCCGCCAGCCACTGGCCGTCCTGCTTGGCCGCCCACCGCGGCTCGTCCACCAGCCGCGATCCGGTGCCCAGGTAGCGGTCGTAGCTGAGGTCGGGGTCGTCGAGCCGGCTGAACCCGGAGGGAACACCCTCGGTGTTGTTGGTCGGAGTGCCCTGGGCCGGGATCGACATCCCGGACCGGCTGCGATGGTGATGGGTGAGCAGCTCCTCCAGGTCCTTCTGGTCGTCGCCGGGGCCGGCGCCCGCCCGGATCCCGACCGCGAAGAGCCGGTCGAACCCGTTCTCCATGCGGGGTTCCAGCGGCACCCGCATGGCCATGCCCACGCCGACCGCCGCGTCGAAGTCGACCATCCAGCGCAGGTCGTCGGGCATCACCAGCTCGCCGTTCTCGATCCGGAACTGGTCACCGGGACCGGCCGACGGATCGGGGCCGACCGCCAGGGCCGGCGGGATGGGTTCGCCGGTGAACTCCAGCACGGTCTGTCCGGACTCGCGGCCGATCAGCACGATCCGGTCCGGCAGCAGCCCGGCGCGTGAGGCCAGGGTCCAGGCGGAGAGCTTGGTGTCGGCGGGCGAAGGCAGCTCGCAGAAAACGACCGTGACCTGCGCCTGCTCCGGATCGACGCCCTCGGGCCGTTCCTCGAACGCGTGCGGCGGCAGGCCGAGCACGGTGTCGGCCCGCGCGTCACCCACCGCGCCGCGCAGTTCGGCCGCGAAGGCGCCGCCGGGGTCGCCGTTCGCCCGCCACACCAGCTCCCAGTACCGCGCGGCGGCGTCGCGCTCCGCGGCGGTGAGCGTCAGGTCGCCGGCGACGACCAGGATCACCTCGTCGGGCGAGGTCCGTACCGGCTCGGCGGTGGGGGTCAGCGGGGCGAACCGGTCGACGACCCAGCCGGCGCGGCCGCTGCCGCACGCGGCCACCAGGGCCCGCCACGCGGCCCGGCGCATGCCCTCGTCGCCCCCGGCCCGGAAGACCCCGGCCCAGAACCGGGTCGCGTTGACCACCTCGGTGTCGCTGAGCCGCTCTTCGAAGCCGTCGACCGCCCACTGGTCCGGATAGATCCGCACCCACAGTTCCGTGGGGGTGAACCGGGTCTCGATCCGCAGCGGCATCAGCAACAGCGGCGTCCCGCCGTCGAGGCCGGTGACGGCGTCGCGGGGGTCGGACACCTCGGCGAAACCCCGCAGCTCCTCGGCGAGGCCCGCCTCCACCCGGCGGAGCGCCTCCCGCAGCCTGGCCAGCCTCGTCTCGGCGGCGGCGATGTCGTCGCCGAGCCCGGCCAGTGGTCGCGGCGGCCCGGAGAGCCTGGGGTCGGTCCGGCGGGCCTCGGCGTCGCGGGCGCGCCGCAGGCGGGTCAGCCGGGCGTCGGCGTCGGCGATGCCGGTGCGCAGACCGGCGGCCTCCGCGGCGAGTGCGCGTACGCGGCGGTGGCGGGAGTGGATGTCAGACGTCACCGAGCAGCTCCCCGGCGTGTACGGCCACCAGGACCGGAGCCTGGTAGAGGATGTAGGCCACCTCGGAGGAGTTGAGGTCGGCCCCCCAGTGGAGGAACCGGTCGTCGGCCCACTGGTCGTGCTTCTCCGCGTCGGGGCCGACCGGCTCGGTCAGGTGGTGGACCGGCGCGGCCGGGCCGACCGGGATGAACGGCAGGCCGGGCGCGACGTCGTCCCAGGCCAGGTCGTTCCACACGTTGAGGTCGCCCGTACGCTCGACGTCGAGCCCGAAGCGGGGCTCCCCGGGCCGCTCGCGCAACACGAAGAACCAGCCGGGATCGGCGTCGGGTTCGGCGGGGTCCTGACCGAGGGCCTCGGCCGCGGTGAGGTCGAAGCCGAGGAAGGTGATGTCCGGTTCGATCTTGGCGCCGAACAGGGGCGCGCGCAGCTTGGCCGGTGGTGGGTTCTGCTGTTCGGCCAGGGTGAGGTCGTCGAGCTCTCGTTCGGCGGAGGGGTCGATGGTGCCGTCCTGGGCCCGGCGCCACTTCGCCCGCTGCGCGTAGATCACCGCCGTGGGGTAGCGCCGGAGCAACTCCCCTCTGATCACCAGGACCACCTCTTCCGCGGCGGGCCCGTCGTCCTGGTCGCGCGGGTCGTGGCCGCCCAGCGGCGAGGTGAGCGCCCAGGTGTGCAGCGGCGGGATGTCCCGCAGCCGCTCCCGGCGGTGCGCGGCGCTCTCGCCGGGAACCGGGAGCTGGTGCGTCGGGTCCCAGAACTGCCGGAAGCAGCTGCCCCGCTGGTCGGTCGGATACTCCCGCCACAGCAGCTCGCGCGCCATCTCATGGTTCAGACCCACCATGTACGCCTCGATGAACCGCTGGTCGGTCTCCAGCAGGGTGATGCTGTCGGGCGGGATCAGGGTGAGGTTGGGCAGGAACAGCTCCGACGACTTCCCGGCGAGCGGCCGGTACATCGGCACGTCGATCTCCGGGTAGGCCAGCACCTCCCGTAACCCGGTCACGCCCATCCGGCCGGGGAGCGAGATCCCGGACAACACCTGGCGCGGCACGGTCACCTCCGGGTCGAGCAGGTCCAGCACGGACTGGGCCAGTTCGCCGACGTCGATGCCGGGCCGGGCCGGTTCGGCGCCGGCCTCCGCCGAGGCGCGGATCACCTCGGCGTTGCCCTCGACAGCGTCCTTGATCCGGATGCCGTCCGGGCTGTCGCTCGACGTCGGTTCCAGATCGGGGACCTCCCGGCCGGGCTCCGTCACGGTGAAGCCGCCACACCGGGGCAGGTCGGCGACGAGTTCGGGCTTGCGGTCGTCCCGGGCGAGCTGGACGGAGGCCCGGTCACGGTGATGGTCGAGGCCCGCCACGAGCTTCGCCGAGGTGGGCACGCCCGGTGGGGCGGCCTTCGGCCGGGCCGCGGTGGCCCGTTGCCCGGCGATGGCGGCCAGCAGCCGGCGGGGCGGGTCGCCGTAGCGGGCCAGCGCCCGCACCACGGCCGACCCCGGACGGCTGATCCGGCGCATCGCCGGGGTGAGCGGACCCTTCCCTGCCACGCTCGCGGCCAGGCCATGGGCGACGGTGACCCCGTCGTGGACGATGCGCGGATGCGCCGGACCGGTGATCGCCAGGACCCGCCCGGGGTCGGCGGCCGTCTGCGCGGCCAGATGGCGGTGGTACAGGCCGCCCGCCACCTCCCGGGTGAGCTGCCCGAGGCGGATCCGCCTGTTCGCCTCCAGCACCTCGCCGATCTGCTGCCAGGCGGCGGCCAGATAGGTCTCCTGGTTGTCCTGCACGATCGCGGTGCCGAAGCCGGCGGCCACCCGGAACCGAGGGTCGAGGTTGAGCTCGTGCACCCAGTTGCCGGTCAGCTCCGGTTCCGAGGCCTCCAGCAGACGGCTGGTCCGGGCGTGCCAGCGGCCGTACAGGGGCGGGGTGACCACCGGGTCGGGGTCGGCCGCGTCGCCGGTCGCGTAGTCGTCGCTCAGCTCGATGAAATCGGCCAGCGCCGTCTGGAACGGGTGCGGGAAGGGGACGTCCCAGTTCTCGTACCGTTCGGCCTCCTCGCGTGCCGTCGGGTCGAGGTTGATCTCCGGGATCCGCAGCGCCCCGCCCAGGCGGAGCAGGCCGCCGAGCCCGGGAACGTCGATGCCGGGCAGACCGGGCAGCGGCGCGCGGACGTCCATGTCGCGACGGCCGACACGCGGATCCATCCGGCGGGGCTTGAGCAGCCGGACCAGATACTCGAAGTCGCCGACCGTGCCGGTGCGGAAGGTCCAGCGGTGGTAGTAGCAGTGGGCGGCGGGCTCCGCCCTGCCGGGGTAGTCGCCCCAGGACGAGTGCGTGGCGGTCGGCGAGGCGTCAGGGTCGAGACCGAGCCCGGCCAGCCGGCCGCTCTCGAAGGAGGGCATCACGAAGGCGTGGTAGACGGTGTCCTGGCTGAGGCGGCGCGGGCAGAGCAGGCGGGCCAGCCCGTGGTCCGGGTCGGCCCCGACCACCGTGTCGAGCCGCGGCAGCACCGCTGACATGTCGTCGGACAGCACCGTCCCGGCCGCGCCCAGTCCGCCGTTGACGTGGACGTGCGCCCAGGCCCACGACTCGTCGGCCGAGGGGAACACGCCCGGGTCCGGGACGATGACGAAGGGCGCGGGCCGGTCTCCCGCGGCGCCCTCGGTGAACTCGTCCTCCGCCAGCACGACCAGGGCCAGCCACGGTCGCAGGCGCTTGGACCCGTCCGGCGGCGCCGGGGTGTAGCGCCACGGCAGGTCCTCGTCGTAGAACTCGACGAACGGCAGGTGATTGGGCTCGAAGTCGGTGATCCCGGGCCACGGCTCGGTGCGCACGATCGACCGGGAGTCCAGGCCGGTCACGTCGCCGGGGCCGTACAACTCGACGTCCCGGTGAACGGGCGCCGAGATCGTGCCGCCGCCCGCGGTCCGGCCGGTGACCGTCAGGTCGACGCCGACGCGGGCCCGGGTCGTCCCGCCGGGAGCGGCGGACATCAGGGTGGCCACCCCCCGCCGCAACCACGGCAGGAAGGAGTAGGTGCCGATGTCGGTCATGCGCTCGCCGCCTCGTAGGTGGGGATGACGTGGATCAGGCCGGCCTGGTTCGGGTTGCCGGCGACCCGGTCGTTCAGCCAATCCCGCGCCGCCGACTCGCTTCCGAAGACCTGCGAGGTGGCGCGGTTGTCGACCGTGGAGGCGACCACGAATCCGGCCTCCGCGACCCGCACACCGTCCTGGTGGGGATCGAGCAGCCGGCCGGAGGCGGCCGAGACCGGCGAGCCGGCGATGCTCGCACCCGCGACGAAATGGCCGAACAAGCCGCCGGCGATCGGCTGGAACCGGCGCCGCCGGCGACGGAACCGGTCGTCGACGACGACCTCCTCGAATCGCACGGCCCGCTGGACCATGCGGGCGGACTGGGCGCCCGCACCGGTCGGCACCACCTCGATCCCCGCACGCTGCCGCTCGAAGGAGGCGCGGGAGAGTTTGGCCGCGTCGTCCATCTCCTGGAACTGCGCCATGGCGAACGGTTCGGTGACGTCGGCGCGCTTGCGCAACGCGGCGCCCTGAACCGTGATCGCGAAGCGGGTCGCGTCGGCTGCCCGTCTGGCGCCGACCTTGGTGATGCCGATGTCGAGTGGCACGGCTCGCTGCCGAATCTCCAGGGAGCCGACCGGGTGCAGCACCAGCGACCCCGGTCCCGAGTCGGGCAGGTCGCGCAGCGACACGAACAGATGGGCGCCCGGCGAGAGCGCCCGCCACGACTCGGGTTTCTCCAGCTCGGCCCGGAGCATCGGCAACACGTTCACCGGATCCAGCTCGGTGTGCTTCGGCTCACCCCAGGTCTCGTCGAACTCGGCCGACACCGTGAAGAAGAAGAACGAGATCGAGCCGTGGCCGCGGGCCCGCCACGGCGACGTGCCCTCCAGCGCGAACTGCAGGTGGATGCCGAAGACGCCGACGCCGAAGACCTTGAGCGACACCGACGCGGAGATGTCGACGACGAAGTGGAACGGCGAGAACCGGAACAGCGCGTCGAACCCGACGTGCCCCTGGATGCTGATCGCGCTGAACTTGAAGAACAACTCCGCCGCCGCGCCGAACTGCACCGTGTTGGCGGTGACGGCGAAGTAGTTGGTGATCCGGATCCGGCCCCAGTCCTCGTCGAGGATGCCGACCGTGATCCGCCTGGGCACCGGGAACGGCAGCGGAGGCGGGTCGAAGGCGGGGTGGAAGCCGCCGACGCTGACCACGAACTCGGGCTCCTCGCCCCAGGCGACCAGCAGGCCCATCTCTCCGGTGACGGACATGAACAGGATCCGGGAGTCGTACAGGGAGGCGAAGAAGTAGACCCGCTTGCGGTCGAACTCGACCGCGCCCGCGAAGTTGACCTGAAGCCGGATCAGCGGCTCGTCGGGGGTGGGCAGCACCACCTTCAGCACGCCGACGACGGCGATGTTGCCGGGGATCTCGACGATCACCCCGACCGAGGCCGTGATCAGCGCCGGGCTGCCCCAGCCGATCCTGACCATCGGACCGACCAGGAAGGTGTCCCGTTTGGCCGGGAAGAAGGCGCGCAGGTCGCTGAGGATGCGCGGCGCGTTGGCCACGACGTCGCGGGGGAACATCACCCGCTCCACCGAGCCGGTGCGCACGCCCTCCATCAGCGCCCGCAGGTTCATCGTCCGGCCGATGCCGAGGAGCCCGCCGACGCCCAGCAGCACGAAGCCGAAACCGAGCTGGACCCCGCCGGGGAACTCGGCGGTGATGACGATCAGCATCGAGAACCCGGGGGAGCCGTCCGGGTTGCGGGTGGTGATCAGGCCGATCGCCGACACCGTCAGGAAGTCGGCGATGACGAACTCCAGGGCGCCCGCGTAGTCGCCGCGCTCGGCGTCGACGTACAGGTAGCCGCCGCCCTTGACGACGCCGACGTCGAGCGAGAGGCCGACGCCGGTGGGCGGCTTGAACCCGAATTCGAGGTCGAACGGGCCCAGGTTGCCGTCGTGACCGGGCGGGAGCCCGAGGAGGGCGCGGGCGCCGAGGTTCTCGATGACCGCGCGGAGCGGCCCGAGGGAGGCCGTGATCGTGGCCGTCAGGTCGATCGGGAACCCGGCCGGTTCGATGCCCGCCCGGACCGCGAGGGCGTCGATCTCGATCGGGCCGAGCTGGATGTGCGTCGGTATCCGTACGTCGAGCCCGCCGCTGCCGGTGAAGAACACCCCCGATCCGGCCCGCCAGCCGAACCCGAGGTCGAAGCCGGCCTCCAGGGCGAAGCCCGACATGACGCCGGCGACGAACCCGTCGGCCCCGGCGAGCGAGATGACCAGCCGGCCGCCCTCGACGGCGCCTTCGATTCCGACGTCGCCGGTGGCCCGTCCGGCGGCGACGTCCCACGCGAAGGAGGTGGTGAGGCGGATCCTGATCCGCTTCGCGCTGAGCTCCGTCCCACCGGCGACGCCCAGCAGGACTACCCTGTCCCGGCCCGGCGCGGGCACCCTGTCGAGCCCGGCCGAGAGTGTGCCCTGCACCGTGCCCTGGGGCGGGATCACCGAGACGTCGGCCGGTGGCTGGATCCGGATGCCGGTCGAGGCCTGGATCTCCCCGCCGGCGCCGAGGGCGAGGACGAAACCGCCGCCGACGGGCACCGTCAGATCGATCCCGTCGGCCAGCCCCGTCTTGGCGATGAGGTCGAGGCCGGGTGGGGTGACGGAGGGCTCGGTGGGGATCAGCGCCGCGAGGAAGAACTCGATGAACGGGCGCTCGGGCGGCCCGGGGTCGACGCCTGCGGCGACCGGCACACCGAGGAAGGTCAGCAGCTCGTAGAGCAGGTCGATGAGGGCGGCGCCGTCGAACTGCGGGGTGCCCCAGCCGAACAGCGAGCCGAACGCCGTCTCGGGTGAGGAGAAGAACACGCCGATCCTGGCGAAGTCGACGACGCGTACCCTCGTCTCCGGCAGCGCCGGCTCGGTGGAACCGGCGTTCACGACCGTGGTGCCGAGGACACCGAGCCCGGTCAGCACGCCGGAGAGGATCGGCCGGCCGTCGATCAGGTAGCGGGCGACGACGCGATCGAGCAGGCGCTTGGGCAACTCGCGGGCGAACTGTTCCACGCTGCCGGCGAGTTCGCCGAGGTCGAGGTCACCGATCTCGTCGGCGATCGTGTCGAACGACCTGATCACGGCGGTCACCTCGACGACGAGCGGGGCGGCCTTCGCGGCCAGTTCGAGCGCGCCGGCGTCGGCCTCGACGGCCTCGGCCAGTTCGCCGACCAGGCCGGGCAGTTCCTGCGCCGAGGCCGCGCAGGCCGCGATGGCGCTGCGCAGCCGCGGCGACACCAGATCGGGAGGGATCCACAGGCCGAGATCGGTGAGCACGCCCAGCGGGTCGTCGGCGAACTCGGCGCCGAGATCGGCGAGGGCCGAGCCGAGCATCAGCGCCAGGCGTTCCGCGGTGCCGGGATCAGCCACGGTCGCTCCCTTCGCCGGCCTGGTTCGGGGCGAACGGCGGCAACGGCGGCGGCGCCTCGGTCGGCACCGAGGGTGAACGCAGCGGAGGCGCCCCGGTGATCATGATGAAGCGGGCCTCCACGCAGGGCAGCGCCCCGTCGAGAATCCACAACATGTAGTAGCCGGGTGGCACCAGCGAGCTGTCGGCGCCGGGCACCATCGTGACCTTCAGGGAGGTGGTGCCGCTGGTGGTGAACGGCAGCTCGATGAACCGCTGCTCGGTGTCGGTGTGGTGGGTGACCGCGGCCGGGCGCATGATCGCCACCCGGGTGATCCGGGCCGCGTCGGGGGTCCGGACCGTGAACGTCGAACCGTACCGGACCATGACTTCGCCCGGTTTCAGTGGCGGGAGCACCGGCCGGGTGCCGGGCTTGAAGAAGTAGGGCGGCTGGTAGATCTCGTAGTCCTTGCGGTTGAGCGGCGTCGAGAAGTCGAAGCGCTCGCTCCGCGGCGGGGTCACGCTTGACAACCACTCGTTGACTCGGGGGATCGGGGCGCCCGTGGACCCCGGCTCGAAGTCGACGCGGGTCCCGGCGGCGATGCCGCGGGGAAGCGGGGTGGCGATCCGGAGGTAGCGCAACACCGACGTGGCCGGCACCGGTTCGAGCATGACGAGGGTGGTCCTGATCTCGTTGGGGCCGCGATCGATGATCACTGTCGTCTGGGGCGGGAGGGACGCGAAGGGCAGGGGGTAGACCGGTGTGCGCATGTCCACCTCAAGAACAGTGGCATGGGCGGGTGCCGGGGCCAGCAGGCGTGATGTGCCGGGGTAGACCCGCCCGTTGAAGGAGGACGGAAAGCGGAGCGAGGGTTCGTGCTCGTTGGGATCGGCGCCACCGGCGACGATCACAGAGCCGTCGGGGAGCAGCATCGCGATCGAGTGGTACATCCGCGGGTGACGCATCGGCGCCCCGAGGTGGAACCCTCCGCCCGGCGTGAAGATCTCCACCTCCAGCGTCGGCGTGGTCTTGGGCACGCCCTTCGCGTCGGCCTCCGTACTGTTCGCCTTGGCATGCCACTTGTACGCGTCGTGGCCGCCCAGGATGAGCACGGTGGCGTCCGGGAGCAGCACGCAGTGACAGTTGATCCGCGGCGGGCGGTTCAACCCCGGCACCGCCGACCACCGGGGCGACCGGAAGATGGAGGTGTCGAGGATCTCGACCGGCTGCCGGGTGGTGATGCTCTGCCTGCGGAAGGCCAGTGGCCCGAGCCCGCGGGCCCGGGTGATCGTCCACGGCGGGACCGGGGTGGCGATGGGACGGCGCACCAGCGACGCGCCGGTGGCGTCGACGGCCTTTCCGCCGCCCACCACGAGGAACTTGCCGACCGACGTGGGATCGCGCTGCTTGGTCGCCGGATTGAGCACCACCGGCAGCATCACGCTCATGCCCTCCTCCCGCTCGGGCTGGGTGGCCCTGGCGGTCGGCAGCACGTACTCGGTCCAGGCCCCGGTGAGGGTGCCGCCCGCCGGCCGGACGGTCAGCGACAGGGTCGGCGGCACGTGGGGCGGCGGCTCGTCGATCTCCTGGCCCCACGTGGTGTGGGTGGTGTAGAGCCGGTCGTCGGGGGCGAGGTGGATGCCCGGGTAGATGGGAATCATGCGGTCGGCGCCGGTCACCGCCTTCGGCTGGTAGTCCGGCGGCTTGAGGTGCTCGACGACCTGGGCGATGCCGCGGTTGGTGACCCATTCGGCCAGCTTGGGCACCGGCCACCCGGCCGGCGCGGGCCGGAAGTCCGCCTCCTCGCGTCGGCCCGAGATCACGAGCACGCTGCCGTCGCCGAGCACGACCGCCGTCGGATACCAGCGGCCCTGGAGCAGCTTGGGCCCCGAGGCGGGCTTCACCCACTCGCCGCCCTTCTTCCCCATGCGCGGATCGAAGATGTGGATCGTGGAGGATCCGGCGCTGCCCCGGTAGTCGGTCCGGGGGTTGAACGTTCCACCGGTGACGAAGTGGTCGAGCTGGGAACCGCCGACCACCAGGATCCTGCCGTCCTGCAGTTGCACGCAGAAGCAGCAGAACAGATCCGCGCCGTTGAGGAACGGCTTGCGGACCGCTGGCGCGCCCGGATTGCGGGGATCGAACACGTACGCCTCAAGCGGATAGTCGAGGTATTCCGCGTGCCCGCAGAACCAGAGCACCTTCCCGGTGTGCAGGAGCACCGCGTGGATGACGAACAGACCACGATCGTCGGGGACCGGATTCTGCCCGTTCTTGTCGCGCAGCACGCCCGGCAGGTGCGGCACGGGCCGGGGCGGCGACCAGGCGCCCTTGTCCGCCGACATCAGTGACCTCCATGTCCGGCGGCACCGGTGAGGTGCGCCACGCCGATCGCGACCGCCGCGACGATCATCACGACACCCGTGACCCGTGCCAGCGAGGCGCCCCACGGCGCGTGCTTGTGCAGCGCCGCCACGCCGCCCAGCGCGATCATCAACACCGGGTTCGCCATCCCGGCCGCGAACATCACCACCATCAGCCCCGCACAGCAGCCCAGGCAGTAGAGCCCGTGGTCGAGGCCGATCAGAGCCGCCTCCGTGTGCGGCCGACGTCCCGCCCAGCGCCGGGCGAGGATCCCGAACGGCGTGCGGCAGGCGGTCAGGCACCGGGCCGCCGTACCGGAGAGCTGGTAGGCCCCGGCGACCAGCAGGGAGAGGGACGGCACCGCCCACACGTAGGGGGTGCCGGCGACGACCGCGCGCACGAGGGCGTCGAGCGCGGCGAACGCGAGCCCGGCCACCGCCCAGGTGGCCAGGTAGCCGGCGACCACGGTGGCGATCAGCCGGTCGGCGTCGCGCCGGTGGGCGAGCATCCGGGCGAACGCCCGCAGCAGCGGCAACGAGGTGGGCAGCATGGTGGCGACCGTCATCAGCGACCAGCTCAGGGTGAACCAGCCGACCCCCGCCCAGCCCGCGGCGAGGTCGTGTTCGAGCAGCGACCGCGCCGGGGAGAGCTGCCACGCCAGCAGCCCGGCCGTCCCGGCCACCGCGACGGCCGCGATCGCGATCGTGGTGCGTGAGCTCGCCGCCGGGCCGGTCACGGCTCACCCCGGCTCTCGTACCGGAACGGGCCGCGCATCGCCGCCCGGCCGGTCACCTGCACCGAGGCGGCCTGCCCGCCCAGGTCGACGCGGAAGGCCGAGGTGTTGCCCACTTCGGCGCGCGGGCCGAGCACCTCGCTGAGCCGCCCGCTGCGCAGTTCGGTGATCGCGCCGTCGCCGCCGCGCACGACCGTTCCGGCACCGCTCACCATGCGCCCGACCGTGACCGAGAGGTGGTCGTCCTGGGTGGTGAGGCTGATCGGGGCGCGGCTCGCCTCACGCAGGGCTCCCATCAGGCGGCCGAGCTCGCCGAGCGGCCCGCCGTTGCCCCCGGTGAACGTCGTGGCGAGCGCGGCGAACTGGGCGTCGTCGGCGCCGTCGTCGACGAAGAGCGTGACCTCCTGCCCGCCGGTGTCACGATGCCCGGTGTGGAAGGAGACGCTCACCACCGATCGCCCGGAGACGTCGACGTCCCCGATCGTGCCGCTCTCGATCGACCAGCAGAACGCCCCCGTGCACCGGTTGTCGTCGGGGGAACGGCCGATCCAGCATGGGCAGATCGTGTAGCAGTCGCACAACTCGAAGAAGAAACCGTCGAGCCGGTAGGCGGGCATGCTCACGGGCGGTTCCGCGTCGCGCGATTCTTGGTGTGGTTGTGTCCGGCCACCGGGTGTTCTCGCGGGATTCCCGGCCGATCTTCCCCGTCACGTGTCACGTGACCCCCTGCTTTCCGGGCCGACCTCACTCGACCACTCAGAAAGGTTTCACGACTCCGCTGTCACGTAAAGCGAGAAATTCTGAGTGGTCTTATGTGGCGACCGAAAACGAATGTCCGCAGCCCTCGCGAACGCCCGTCGTCTTTTTTCATGACCACGGCCCGGCGCGTTTCCACTGGTCAGTCCACCCGGCGCTCGGCGAGAATCGACAGCGTGATCGCGCCTGACGATAAGGAAGGTGTAAAGGGCTTCTATCGCTACAAAAAGTGAGAAAACGTCGACCTGTATCCTTTTTGTGACCAAATGTCAAATAAGGGGAAGCGTCCTCGCCGCTCTTTCGCGGGGAGCCACGTCTCGCCTTGCAAGCGTTCTGCAGGCGCCTCGGTGCATAAGGGAGGGCAACACCCACGCCCTTCTGGAGCACCACCGATGATCCTGCGTACCCTCACGGCCGCTGCCCTCCTGCTCGGCGCCACGGCCGCCCCCGCCTCCGCCGCCCCGCAGCCCTGCCGTGAGGGCTTCGTCTTCCGCGCCGCCCGCCCCGCCGACAAGGTCTGCGTGACCCCGGCGACGCGGGCCCGCACCCTGGCCGACAACACGCTCAAGGCCACCCGCTGGGTGGACGGCACGCACGCCTGCGTCGACGGCTACGTCTGGCGCGAGGCCTTCCACGAGGACGACGTCTGCGTCATCCCCTCGGTGCGTGCCCAGGCGAAGGCCGACAACGCGGCGGCCGACTCGCGCCGCATGCTCGCGAAACTGTGGATCACCACCGAGGGCCACGTCGTCAAGCTGAACGGCTCGCACTACAACGTCGGCCAGGTCAGGCTGTACGTCCGCCGCTCCGGCGGCGACCTGGTCTGGAGCGGCGTGATCGCCGCCGCCGAGTTCCCCGGCTACCCGGGCGGGAGCTGGGGCAAGAAGACCGGCCTGCCCCACTGCTCCGGCGCCGCCGACGCCTACGCCCGCGCCCAGGACGTGACCTCCGGCCGGTGGTCGGCGAAGGTGCCGCTGCGCACCGGCTGTTGATGTTCGGCACGCCCTCCCCGGGGTAGCACGGCGGCGCATGACGGAGATGCGCCGATGGTTGCTGGGACCCGATGGCGCCCTGGGCGCGCGGCTGACCGCCGCGATCCTGGCGGCGACGATCCTCATGGTCCCGTTCATGTTGCTGCTGATCCTCGTGAAGAGCGCCTTCACGCCCCTGAACCGGTTCGACCAGGGCGTGGCCGCCGATCTGCATTCCTACGCGCTGAGCCACCCCGGGTTCGCCCGCGCGATGGAGTTCATCACGAACGCGCTCGCCCCCGAGACGTGGCGGGTGCTGGTCGGCGCCGCGGCCGTCTACACGCTGCTGCGCGGCGCGCCCCGGCTGGCCATCTGGGCGATCACGACCGTGGTCGCGGGCGGGCTGATCGGGCTGGCGGTGAAGGTCGCCGTGGAGCGGGCCCGGCCGATGTTGCCCGACCCGGTCTCCTGGGCGCCCGGCTGGTCGTTCCCCTCGGGCCACGCCCTCAACGCGGCGCTGGGGGCGGTCACGCTGGTCCTCCTGCTGCTGCCGGTGCTGCACGGCCTCTGGCGCGTGGTGGCCTGGGTGCTGGCCGCGCTGGTCTCGCTGACGGTCGCCTTCACCCGGGTCGCCCTCGGCGTGCACTGGGTCAGTGACGTCGTGGCCGGGGTGATCCTCGCGCTGGCGGTGGTGGCCGCCACGGCGGCCGGATTCGAGGCGTGGCGGCGGCGCATGGGCCGGCGGCCGGTCGAACCCCACATCGAGGGCGTCGAACCCGAGTTCGCCGCTCCGAACGGCAACAGCGAACCCCGATGACGGCTTCGATGAAAGCCCGAGATTGGAGCCCCCAATGGTGACGACGAGTCCCGCCGAGACCCCCATGGCCGCCCGCGGCCGTCAGCGGCCCTGGCAGCGGGTCGACTACAAGGAGGTCGGGCGGCGCGTGTTACTGCCGCTGCTGGCCCTGCTGATCGCCACGCTCGGCACCGGGCTGCTGCTGGTCAACGTGCTCGGGGACAGCTGGCTCATCGAGCGGGACGAGGCGGTCAGCCGGGAGGTCGCGGGGGAGCGGTCGCCGTTCTGGAACGGGGTCACCGACGTCGTTTCGTCGTTCTCGGACACGCCGGTGATCGTCGTCGCCACGGCGATCTTCGCGATCGGCTTCCGGATCGCCTACAAACGCTGGCGCGAGTCGGTCTTCCTGATCTTCGCCGTGTGGTCGCAGTCGCTGATCTTCCTGGCCTCCACGGTCGTGTCGCAGCGGCCCCGGCCCGAGGTCGCCCACCTCGACCCGGCGCCGCCGACGTCGAGCTGGCCCTCGGGGCACACCAGCGCCGGGGTCGCCTTCTACTTCGGCGTCGCCGCCGTGCTCACCCTGCACCTGCACCGGCACGCGATCCTGCGGTGGGTGCTGCTCGCGATCGGCCTGGGCGTGCCCCTCGCCATCGCCGCCTCGCGCCTCTATCGGGGCATGCACCACCTGACCGACGTGAGCTGGGGCTTCATGCTCGGCGCGGCCTGTGTGGCGATCCTCGCCGGTGGCGCCCTCTATCGGCCCGCTCTGAAGGCCACCGGCCGGGTCTCCACCTGATCGGGGCCGACCATGGCCCTGACCTCGTCGATGGCCGTGGTCAGCAGTTCCCGCAGGATCAGGTCGGGATCGTCGACGCACGCCTGTGAGACGCCGCGTACGGCGAGCTGGACCGTGTTCGGGGCCGCGTAGCGGCGGAAGCCCCGGCGGGACACCTTGACCCCGCTGCGGAAGCCGTAGGCCCAGCGGGCGGCGTCGGGCACCAGGTCGAGCGCCTCCTGGCTGGCCGGTTCGAGGCCGGGTTCCCGGCCTTCGAGGTCGGCCAGGACGTGCTCGGCCGCCAGCACCGAGACCGCGAGGGCCAGTTGCCGTTCGGCCGCGACCACCGGCAGCGCCGTCGTGGCCGCGCGCAGCGCGATCCGGACGTCGGCCCGTGGATCGTTCGTGGTGAGTCCGATCACCGACGGGATCAGCGGCGCGAGCCGCTGCCGGTTGGTGTCGGTCGTGTAGTCGTTGACAAGCCGCGCCATCGCCGCCAGCAGCGGGTGGGTGCAGGCCGGGTGGTCGCTCCAGCGCTCACCGGCCAGATAGGACGCGAACTCCATGAAACACGCACCCTTGCGCGGGTTGCGGTGCTTGCCTCGGGACAGCAGCGGGACCGCCGCCGGAAGGTGACCTTGCACAGCCGCTCCATGCGATTTCGCCCAGGATGTCACTTTCCATAGTGCGCCCGGATCACGCGGATCGGAAGGCCCCCCTCCGATGGCGGCCCCTTTCAGCGGATGTCAGCCCCCGCTCTTGCGGCGAAACGAACGTTTGCCGCCGGCGGCCTCATGCGTGCCGTGGATCTTCGACGACCCCCGGGCACCCTTCCCGTTGCGGTCGGACTGCGCCTGGCGCTTACGGTCGAGAGCCTCGCGGAACTTCCGCTTGAGCTCGTCTTCCGCGTTCGCCCCGTCGGCGACCCCGTCGATCGACTCGTCGGTCGGCTCCGCCTCGACGGCGGAATCGGGTGTGCTGTCAGACATCGGACCTCCTGGGCTGTCACTTTACCGTTTCCGTTCACGCGGTAAGGTCCAGCCGGAAAGGGGGCGTTTCATGCTGGGATCGGTGCTTCCCTCGGGCGTCGTGTGGCACGAGAGCTTCGGCGACCCTCCCGGGGTGCGGCCCCTCCCCGAGGAGGAGTCTCTGGTCGCCCGCGCCGTGCCGCGCCGCCGGGCCGAGTTCGCCACCGCCCGCTGGTGCGCCCGCCAGGCCCTGTCGTCCTTCGGGTACGCCGACACGCCCATCCTCTCCGGCCCCAAGCGCGAACCCCTGTGGCCCAAGGGGATCGTGGGGAGCATGACCCACTGCGAGGGCTACCGGGCCGCCGCCGTGGCCGCCGACGACGTGGTGGTCTCGATCGGCATCGACGCCGAGCCCGACCAGCCCGTGCCCGACGGGGTGCTCGGCGCGGTCGCCTCGCCCGAGGAGCAGATGGCGGTCGGGCGGCTGCTGGCCGACCGTCCCGTGGTGGCCTGGGACCGGCTGCTGTTCTCGGCCAAGGAGTCGGTGTACAAGGCGTGGTTCCCGATCACCGGGCGCTGGCTGGGGTTCGAGGACGCCCATGTGACCTTCGGGGACGGGGTGTTCAGCGCCCGGATCCTCGTCGACTCGCCGTTACCGGTGTTCGAGGGCCGCTGGGCGGCGGAGGGCGGGCTCGTCGTCACCTCTGTGGTCGTGCAGGCGTAATGTCGGTTATGTGCGCGTGATCGTGTTCGGGGCGACCGGAATGGTCGGCCAGGGGGTCCTGCGGGAGTGCCTGCTCGCCCCCGACGTGTCCGAGGTGCTCGTCGTCGGGCGCACGCCCACCGGCGTCACCGACCCCAAACTCACCGAAGTGATCGCCGACCTGGCGCAACCGGCCGAGTACGCGGCGTTCCTGCAGGGCTTCGACGCGTGCTTCTTCTGCGTCGGGGTCGGCTCGGCCGGGATGACGGAGGCCGACTACCGGCGGGTGACGTACACGATGACCATGGACGTCGCCCAGACGCTGCGGCGCGACGTGACGTTCGTGTACGTCTCGGGCCAGGGCGCCGACGCCGAGGGGCGCCGGATGTGGGCCCGGGTGAAGGGCGAGACCGAGAACGCGCTGTTCGAGCGGTTCGACCGGGCCTTCGCGATGCGCCCCGGCTTCATCCGTCCCATGCACGGCGCGACCAGCAAGACCCGGTCCTACCGGGTGATCTACATGATCGGCACGCCGATCTGGCCGGTCTTCAGCCGGCTGTTCCCCCGGCTGGTGACCACCACCGAGGCGATCGGCCAGGCCATGCTCGCCCTCGCGCGCGGAGTGAAAGCCCCGAAGATCCTGTATGCGACCGGTATCAACCGGCTCGCCCGGATGTGAAAGGCTTCCGTGGCATGGAACGCATCTGTGTCACCGGCGCCGCCGGGAAGGCCGGCCGGGCGGTCGTCGCCGACCTGCGCGAACACGGCTACGACGTGGTCGCCACCGATCTCGCCGGCCCCGGCGTGCTGGCCGCCGACCTGACCGACCACGGCCAGGCGGTCGAGGTCCTCGAAGGTTGCTCGGCCGTCGTCCACCTGGCCAACATCCCGGCCCCCGGCATGGCCACCCCGGCCGTCACCTTCCAGCGCAACGTGACCATGAACGCCAACGTGTTCCTGGCGGCGGCGACCCTGAAGCTGCGCCGCGTCGTCTGGGCCTCCAGCGAGACCACCCTCGGCCTGCCCTTCGACGACGCCCCCCGCTACGCCCCCGTCGACGAGGCCCACTACCCCGTGCCGACCTCGACCTACGCCCTGTCGAAGGTCGTGACCGAGACGACCGCCGAGCACGTCGCCGCCTGGTCGGGCATCCCGTTCGTGGCCCTGCGCCTGTCCAACATCCACCTGCCCGAGGACTACGCGAACGTCCCGTCCTACTGGGCCGACGCCGCCTCGCGGCGCTGGAACCTGTGGGGCTACGTCGACGTGCGCGACGTCGCCCAGAGTTGCCGCCTGGGCCTGACCGCCGAGGTCACCGGGGCCGAGAGCTTCGTGATCGCGGCGGCCGACACCATCATGAACCGGCCCTCGGCCGACCTCCTGCGCGAGGAGTTCCCGGGCGTCGAGCTGACCCACGACGTGGGCGAGTTCGGCACGCTGTTGTCGATCGACAAGGCCAGGAAGGTGCTGGGCTACGATCCCCGGCACTCCTGGCGCGATCACGTGGGCTGAGAGGCCGACCGGAAGGCCTTCTCCGCGCTCTGCTCGATCGCCGGCAGCAGCAGGAAGATGTCGAGGATCCGGGTCAGCCGGGCCACCTCGATCCGGTGGAAGGCGGGCCCCTCGACCCGGGCCAGCACCAGCGTCAGCGCCAGCGGCGGCAGCGGCGCGTTGACGACGTGGACGCCCGACTCCAGCGTCGCGGCCACCGGCCGGGCCGGCACGAGGTCGGGGAACCTGACCGACTCGGGCGCCCGCCAGCTCGCGCAGACCACGTCGTGGCTGCCGTCGGCCGCGCAGGCGGCCCAGTCGGCGCTGAAGATCACCGGCATCGCGTCGACGAGGGTCGCCAGCGCGCGGTCTCCGGCGGTGGTCAGGAACTTGAGCACCTCCAGCTCCGGGTAGGTGCCCGGCGCCTCCCGGGTGGCCCAGGCGCCCTCGACCTTGATGTCGGGTATCTCGTCGAGGGCCCGGAGGAGATGCTCGCGTGGCGCGGCGTCGGGCCACGAGACGGTGAAGTCGTCGACCGCGCGCTCCTCGCCCCGGTCGAGCACGACCACCTGGATGATGTCGGCCCCCGCGACACCGAGGGCCTGCGTGACGGCGCCCAGGGCGCCGGGACGGTCGGGCAGCGCGATCCGCAGCCGCAGCAGCATGCGTCCAGGCTAGTGCACCGGTCACTCCCGGTCGTGGACGACAATGAGTGGATGAAAATCGGGTCGCTCGACGTCTGGCCCCCCGTGGTGCTCGCCCCGATGGCCGGCATCACCAACCGCGCCTACCGCACGCTCTGCCGCGAACAGGGCGGCGGCCTGTTCGTGTGCGAGATGATCACCTCGCGGGCGCTGGTCGAACGCAACCCGCTGACCTACGAGATGATCCGCTTCGGCCCCACGGAGTCGCCGCGCAGCATCCAGCTCTACGGGGTCGACCCGGTGATCATGGGCCGCGCGGCCAGGATCATCGCCGACGAGGACCTGGCCGACCACATCGACCTCAACTTCGGCTGCCCCGTGCCCAAGGTGACCCGCCGGGGCGGGGGCGCGGCGGTGCCCTACAAGCGGCGGCTGCTCCGGGCGATCATCCGCGAGGTGGTGGCCAACGCGGGCCCCCTGCCGGTGACCGTGAAGATGCGCAAGGGCATCGACGACGACCACCTGACCTACCTCGACGCCGGCCTGATCGCCGCGGAAGAGGGCGTGCAGGCGGTGGCCCTCCACGCGCGCACCGCCATCCAGCACTACGGCGGCTTCGCCGACTGGGACGCCGTGGCCCGCCTGCGCGACGCGGTGCCCGGCGACGTGCCGGTCCTGGGCAACGGCGACATCTGGACGGCCGACGACGCCCTGCGCATGGTCGCCCAGACCGGGTGCGACGGCGTGGTGATCGGGCGCGGCTGCCTCGGCCGGCCGTGGTTGTTCCGCGACCTGGAGAACGCGTTCAACGGGTCGCCCGAGCGCGCCGAGCCCCGCCTCGGCGAGGTGGTCACCATGTTGCTGCGCCACGCCGAGCTCCTGGTCGAGGTGATGGGCGACGAGAAGCACGGCGTCTCCGACTTCCGCAAGCACGTCGGGTGGTATCTGAAGGCCTTCTCCGTCGGCGCCGAGACCCGGCGGCTCACCGCCCAGGCCGCCTCGCTCGACGAGCTGCGCGAGCGCCTGTCGGGCCTCGACCTCGACCAGCCGTGGCCCGGCGAGGCGGCCGACGGCCCGCGCGGGAAGAGTGGCGAACGGCAGAAGGTGCTGCTGCCGCACGGCTGGCTCGACGACCCCGACGACTTCGCCGTGCCCGAGGCCGAAGACGCGCTTTCCGGCGGTTGACGCCCGCTTTATGGATTCGTGACTTATCGTGCTTGCATGCGTCGCAGATCGGCTGTCGCCGCCGTCTTCACGGTGGTCCTGTTCGCGGCGCCCGCGAGCGCGGCGGCGGGCGGCCCGGTGACCACCCTGACCCCGTACGGCGGGCAGGCGACCTACGGGCAGGGCGTGCTCGACGTGTGGGACACCGAGGCCGACGGCCGGGCGGTCCGGACCTACGTCGGCGTCGGCGGCGTCGGCCAGGGCTACGACGAGAACACCGGCGGCGCGGGGACCGTCGTCAGGCACTATCTCAAGGCCGCCGACGTGACTCTCCAGACCTGCCGTCAGCGGGGCTCCTTCGTGTCCGACTGCGGCGCGGTGGGAGGCTGACCTTGCGCGTCCTGCTCGCCGCCCTCGCACTGACCGGCACCCTGACCGGCACCCTGACCGGCACCCTGAACGGCACCCTGAACGGCACCGCCCTCGTCGAACGCCCCCCGCTCGTGCAGAACCTCTGGCCGCAGGCCGTCCACGTCATCCCCGCCGTGCTGGCCGACGGCCGGACGATCACCCCGCGCCTGTTCCTCGACGACGACACCCTTCTCGCGACCGCGGCCAAGGGCTTCGAGCGGTCGGAGGCGCTGGTGTCGTACCGGCTGACGAACGGGGAGACCACCGAGCTGGCCGAGCTGCCCCTGCCGCCCCGGACCGTCGTCCACCCCTCGGGCGTGGCCGCCGGGTCGGGCCACATCGCGTGGTGGACGGCCCGCCGCGACGGCGCCGGACGCGTCGGCGAGATCTGGGCGGTGCCGCTCACCGGCGGCGACCCGGTCGCCATCGCCGCCTTCGCGCTGACCGGCACGGTCACCGGCCTTGAACTGACCCCGCAGGGGGTCGTGTGGTCGACCGACGCCGGGGGTGTGTGGCGGGTGCCCTACGCGGGCGGCAGGCCTGCCGAGGTGCCCGGCACGCAGGGGCAACACGTGCTGAGGTGGCCGTGGGTGGGCTCGCCCGCCCGCGCCTTCACCACGGCCGTCAACGCCGAGACGGGCGAGCGGCGGGAGACCCGTCCCGGCTCGTTGTGCGGGGTGAACCTGTGCGTGTCGGCCGACCGGCTGGCCTCGGCGCGGTCGGGGGCCGGGCTGCGGGCGACCAAACTGACCGACCCGCCGGTGTCCCGGCCCGCGCGCGACCGGTTCGTCACCTCCAGCACGATGGCGGGGCCGGGGGAGATCTGGGCGGGGCTCCACGACCTCGTCTCGGGGCAGGTGGCCGACCTGGGGGTGAAGCCGCTACCCGCCACGGGGGTGCAGGCGGGCGGGGTCGCGATCCCGGTGCCGGCCTCCGACGACCGGTTGCTGAGCTACCGGCAGGACGGCAGGCACGTCGTCGTCGACCTCGCCAAGGTCGGTGGCTAGAGGCGGTTGATGCCCACCACGTGGAGCACCGCCGTGCCCTCCTCGTCGGACGCCGCCAGATCCACATCCGCCGACACCCCCCAGTCGCCGTCCCCGTTCGGGTCTTCGATGACCTGCCGCACTCGCCACACCCCCGGCTCCTCCTCGATCCGCAGGAACGCCGGCCCGCGCGCCGAAGGCCCGGTGCCGATCGTGTCGTGCTCCTCGTAGTAGGCGTCGAGCCCCGCCGCCCAGTCGACGTCGGGGTACAGCTCCTCCAGCTCCTCCTGCTGGTCGAGCGCGGCCAGCTCCACCATCCGGAACATCGCGTTGCGGACCAGCACGCGGAAGGCGCGGGTGTTCGCGGTCACCGGGCGGAGCTTCGACTCCAGCTCGTCGCGGTGTTCCAGGGCCTCCGACGGGTTGGCCAGCTTCTCCCACTCGTCGATCAGGCTGGAGTCGACCTGGCGGATCAGTTCGCCGAGCCACTCGATCAGGTCGATCAGATCGTCGGTCTTCATGTGTTCGGGGACCGTGCGTGACAGGGCGCGGTAGGCGTCGGCCAGGTAGCGCAGGACGGTGCCCTCCGACCGGGCCAGTTCGTAGAACTGGATGTAGTCGGTGAAGGTCATCGCCCGTTCGTACATGTCGCGGATGATGGACTTCGGGCTGACCGTGTGGTCGCCGACCCAGGGGTGGCCCTGGCGGTAGGTCTCGTAGGCGCCGAAGAGCAGGGCCTCCAGCGGCATCGGGTAGGTGACCTCCTGGAGGAGCTCCATGCGCTCCTCGTATTCGATGCCGTCGGCCTTCATCTGGGCGACCGCCTCGCCGCGCGCCTTGTTGAGCTGGGCGTGCAGGATCTGCCTCGGGTCGTCGAGGGTCGACTCGACGACGCTGACGACGTCGAGGGCGTAGGTGGGGCTGTCGGGGGCCAGGAGTTCGAAGGTGGCCAGGGCGAAGGTCGACAGGGCCTGGTTGAGGGCGAAGTCCTGCTGGAGGTCGACCGTCAGGCGGGCGTAGCGGCCCTGGTCGTCGGGCTCCTTCAGGGTCTCGACGATGCCGCCCGCGAGCAGCGATCGGTAGATCGCGATGGCGTGGCTGATGTGGCGGCGCTGGTTCTTGCGCTCCTCGTGGTTGTCGGTCAGCAGGCTCTTCATCGCCTGGAAGCAGTTGCCGGGGCGGTTGATGACCGCCAGCAGCATCGCGTTGGAGACCTTGAACCGGCTGGTCAGCGGCTCGGGTTCGGCCGTCTGGAGCTTCTCGAAGGTCTCCTCGTTCCAGTTGACGAAGCCCTCCGGGGGCTTCTTGCGGGCGTAGCCGCGCCGGCGCTTGGGGTCGTCGCCGATCTTCGCCAAAGCACGTTCGTTCTCGATCACGTGGTCGGGGGCCTGGCAGGAGACGTAGCCGATGGTGTCGAAGCCGGCCCGGCCGGCGCGGCCGGCGATCTGGTGGAACTCGCGGGCGCGCAGGCGGCGGACGCGGTTGCCGTCGTACTTGGTGAGCGCGGTGAACAGCACCGTGCGGATCGGGACGTTGACGCCGACGCCGAGGGTGTCGGTGCCGCAGATGACCTTCAGGAGGCCGGCCTGGGCGAGCTTCTCGACGAGCCGGCGGTATTTGGGCAGCATGCCCGCGTGGTGGACGCCGATCCCGTGGCGTACCAGCCGGGAGAGGGCGCGGCCGAACTTGGTCGTGAAGCGGAAGTTGCCGATCAGGGCCGCGATGGCCTCCTTCTCGGCCTTGCTGCACATGTTGATGCTCATCAGCGCCTGGGCGCGCTCCATCGCGGCGGCCTGGGTGAAGTGGACCACGTAGACGGGGGCCTGCCCGGTCGACAGGAACTCCTCCAGCGTCTCGTGCAGCGGGGTCATCCGGTACGAGTAGACCAGCGGCACCGGGCGTTCGGAGTGTTTGACCACGGCCGTCGGACGGCCGGTGCGTCGCGTGAGGTCCTTCTCGAAGCGGGTGACGTCGCCCAGGGTCGCCGACATCAGCACGAACTGGGCCTGCGGGAGCTCCAGCAGCGGGACCTGCCAGGCCCAGCCCCGGTCGGGCTCGGCGTAGAAGTGGAACTCGTCCATGATCACCATGCCGACGTCGGCCTGGCGGCCCTCGGCCAGCGCGACCTGGGCGAGGATCTCGGCGGTGCAGCAGATGATCGGGGCGTCGGCGTTGACCGAGGCGTCGCCGGTCATCATGCCGACGTTCTCGGTGCCGAAGATCGCGCACAGGTCGAAGAACTTCTCCGAGACCAGCGCCTTGATGGGGGCCGTGTAGAAGGAGACCTGGTCGTTGGCGAGGGCCGCGAAGTGGGCCCCGGCCGCCACGAGCGACTTGCCCGAGCCGGTGGGGGTCGACAGGATCAGGTTGCCGCCCGTCACCACCTCCATCAGCGCCTCCTCCTGCGCCGGATAGAGCGTCAGGCCACGCTCCTCGTTCCAGGCGGCGAACGCCTCGAAGAGGGAATCCGGGTCGGGGGTCTGCGGCAGGCGCTCGATCAGGCTCACCGCTCTATCCTGCCCCGAAGCACGGGGAGAGCGGAAACGCGTGTTCGTACAAGATCGGGAAAGTCCGCGTGTCAGAGGGCCGCCGGCGGGCCCGTAGGGCCGAGATTGGCGGAATGCGGGAGACGATCGACCGGTGGCGCGCGCGGTGGGACGCGCTGAGCCCGGACCGCCGGGGCGAGGTCACCGACGTCGCCCTCGCGGCCTCGATCCTCGTCTACACCCTGCCGCCGGCCTTCCTGGAGCCGGCCCAGGCGGGCATCGACGTGCCCATGGGATGGTCGGTGGCCAGCGCCATCGCCGTCTCGGCGAGCATGATGGTCCGCCGTGGCTGGGGGTGGCCGCCCCTGATCCTGGGCATGGTCTGCTTCTTCTTCACCGGGCAGGGCATGCCGGTCTCGATCGCGGCCTACTCGATGACGGCGCACCGGACGGTGCGGTGGTGGCAGGCCGTGGCGGCGGTGCTGACCGTCGTGTACGCCATCGGCGACTTCGTCCAGCCCCACGTCGAGCCCAACGCCGTGGTCAGCGCGGTGCGCGCGGTCATGCTCGTCTACGTGGCGGCCGTGCTCGGCACCTGGGTGCGCGGGTACCGGGACCTGATCCAGACGCTGAAGGAGGACGCGTCCCTGCGGGAGGAGAACGCCGCCGCGCGTGAGCGCAGGCGGATCGCGGCCGAGCTCCACGACACCGTGACCCACGCCGTGACCGTGATGGTGCTCAAGGCCGGGATGATTCAGGAGGACACCGACCAGGAGGACAACCCGGCGCTGGCCAGGGACATCGAAGATCAGGGGGTCCGCGCCCTCACCGAGCTCCGCGAGCTGCTCACCGTGTTGCGGGCCGAGGACCTGCCCGAGTCGGCCCAGGGGATCGACGCCATCCCCAGGCTCGTGGCCGACAGCAACACGACCGGGCAGCGGGTCGACCTGGACTTCGAGGTCGACGGGGTGCGCCTGTCGCGCAGCGTCGAGCACGCCGCCTACCGGGTCGTCCAGGAAGGGCTGAACAACGCCCGCAAGCACGCGCCCCGGGCCGCGGTCACCGTCACCGGGCGGATCTCCGGCGACGAGCTCGTCATCGTCGTGCACAACGCCGCCGGGCCGCCGCGCGGGCGGGTCTTCGGCGAGTCGGGCTACGGGCTGGCGGGCCTGCGGGAACGCGTCATGCTGGTCGGCGGCACGCTCCAGGCGGGCGCCGCCGCCGGGGGGTTCACCCTGACCGCGCGTATCCCGGTCGCTCCAACAGTTCCCGAACCCTCCTGAGGGCCTCCTGCGCGCCGGTGCCGGGGATCGGGACGTACATGATCAGCCGCTGGCCCGAGTCGGGGATGGCCAGGATCTGCCTCCGTACGTCGATCTCGCCGACGACCTCGTGCAGGAGCCGTTTGCGCAGCTCACGACGGATCTCCACGTCATGGGCGGCCCACAGGCCGCGGAACAGGGGGCTGCCGGCGGCCAGTTCGGCGACCAGGTCCGTCAGCTCCGGCCGGGTCGCCGACGCCGCCCTGAGCTCGCGGACCGCCGCCGCGGCGAACGACTCGGCGTGGCGGCAGACCTCGCGGTGCACCGGACCGGCGAAGATGCCGCGCATCTCGTTCCCGCCGACCGTCAGGTAGGGGATCAGGTGCAGGGCCATCGGGTTGGCGGCCAGCACGTCGAACCCATCGTCGAGGACGTAGGCCGGGACGTCGGTGAGAGTCGCCAGGAGCTCCACCACGCCCTGCGGCACCGTGGCCGAGACGCCGCCCCGGGCGGGCGTCTCCCCGGCCAGGTGGTAGAGGTGGGCACGCTCGTCGGCGGTGAGCATCAGGGCCCTGGCCAGCGCGTTGAGGATCTGCCGTGAGGGGTGGGGGCCGCGCCCCTGCTCCAGCCGGATGTAGTAGTCGACCGACATCCCGGCCAGTTCGGCGACCTCCTGCCGGCGCAGCCCCGTGATCCGCCGCCGCGCGCCGTCGGGCAACCCGACGTCGCGGGGCTTCAGCCGGGCGCGGCGGGTGCGGAGGAAGTCGGCCAGCCCGTTCCTGTCCATGAGCCGATTTTTCCTCTTATCGGGGGCGCGTGGGTGGTACCGCCGATCCCAGCCTCAGCCGGTCTCTCGTCCTCCGGTACGGCCCCGCCCACTCTTGACGTCATGACGACAGCACTCATCACCGGCGCGAACAAGGGAATCGGCTTCGAGACGGCCCGCCTCCTGGCGGAGCGGGGCGTGGACGTGGTCATCGGCGCCCGGGATCCCGGCAGGGGAGAGGAGGCGGCCGCGCGCCTGGGCGTCGGCTGGGTCGAGCTCGACGTGACCTCTCCCACGACGATCACGGCCGCCGCGGCGGTCCTGGAGGAACGTTTCGGCTCTCTGGACGTCCTGGTGAACAACGCCGGGATCGCCCGGGGCGGCCCGCCCACCGAGACCCCGCTCGACCTGATGCGCGGCCTCTACGAGGTGAACGTCTTCGGCGTCGTCGCGGTCACCAACGCCATGGTCCCGCTCCTGCGCAAGTCGCCCGCCGGCCGGATCGTCATGGTGTCGAGCGAGGTCGGCAGCCTGACGGTCACCACCGACCCGGCCAACCCGTGGGGCGACCTGAACAGCCTGGCCTACCAGTCGTCCAAGACGGCCCTCAACATGGTCACCGCCCTGTACGCCAAGGAGCTGGCCGGCACCGCGATCAAGGTGAACGCGATCTCGCCCGGCTACTGCGCCACCGACCTCAACGGCTTCCAGGGAGACCGGACGGCCGCCCAGGGCGCGGCCGTGTCGGTGTCGATGGCCCTGCTCGGCGACGACGGCCCGACGGGCACGTTCGTCAACGAGGAGGGCGTGGTCGCCTGGTAGTTAGAGGCGTTCGATGACGACGACCGGGATCTCGCGGTCGGTCTTCTTCGTGTACTCGTCGTAGTCGGGCCAGGCGGCCACCATCACCCGCCACATGTCGGGCTTCTCCTCCGGGGTGGCGGTCCGGGCGCGGGCGCGGAACCGGTCGCCCAAGACCTGGAACCCCACCTCGGGGTTGGCCTGGAGGTTCAGATACCACTCGGGCGGGGCGTCCGCACCGCCCTTGGAGGCGACCAGCAGATAGTCGTCGCCGTACTTCTGGTAGATCAGCGGGGTCGTGTGTTCCTTGCCGGTGCGGCGGCCCTTCGTGGTGAGCAGGGCCGCCGTCGTGCCCTGCCACTCGTGACCCTCGGCGCCGTCGGTGGCCTGATAACGCTCGACGTGTTCCTTACCGAAAAGCATGCGTTTCACCTACCCTTTCGGGCGGATCAACTCCCGGTCGCCTCGATCAATTCCAGGGCAACCTTCAGTGAGGCCTCATACCTCTCGTTCTCGTCGATCTTCGGATCGGGCAGTATGAACCCGACCGCGTGGATGGCGAACAGGGCCAGGCCGTGCTTGAGCCGGAGCGTCAGCGGCTGGTCGTGGTCGATCAGGAGCTCGCTGAGCTCGATCACCTTCTCGCGCATCCGCAGCATCACCGGGTGGTGCTTCATCGCGGTCGGATTGCGCTCCATGAAGCGGGTGATCGCGCGGCCCTCGTAGGCGCCCTCGGCGTAGCGGACGATCGCCGCGCGGCGGACCTCGGGCGTGACGGCGTCGTGGGCGCGCAGCTCGCCGATGATCACGTCGAGCGTCGCGATGCGATCGATGATCATGCCCGCGACGATGTCTTCCTTGGTCTTGAAGTGGTAATAGAGGGCCGCCTTGGTCACTCCCAGCGCCTCGGCGATCTCGCGGAGCGAGGTCGCCTCATAGCCCTGCTCGGTGAACAGTTCGAGCGCGATCTCCTGGATGCGCGCACGGGTGTCTCGGGTCTCCCGAGGGGCGAACACACGTTCGCTCATGGTGTTTGGTCGTCCTTTTAATTCAACTTGACGGGCGGCTAGTACGGACCTTACCTTAACTCCGGCCACTTGCCGGTCGGCAAGTAAGTACACGGGTTAACAAGGGGGCCCCGCAATGTCGGAAACCGCCGCCAGTCCACCTCCGGCGCGGTCCAGAGAAGTCATGCTCATCCTGCCGGGGTTGCTCCTGGCGATGATGCTCGCCTTCCTCGACAACATGATCGTCGGCACCGCGATGCCCCGCATCGTCGGCGAGCTGAACGGTCTCGAATACTTCACGTGGGTCACCACCGCCTACATCCTGGGCACGACGGTGTCCACCCCCATCTGGGGCAAGCTGGGCGACCTCTACGGCCGCAAGACCGTCTTCCTCACCTCGATCGTCATCTTCCTGGTCGGCTCGGCCCTGTGCGGCATGGCCGGCTCGTCGTTCTTGGGCGGCGTCGACAACGGCATGACCGAGCTGATCGCCTTCCGCGCGATCCAGGGCCTGGGCGCCGGCGGCCTCATCGTCGGCGTGATGGCCATCATCGGCGACCTGGTGCCGCCGCGTGAGCGTGGTCAGTACCAGGGCATCATGGCCGCCATCATGTCGCTCGCGATGATCGCCGGCCCCCTCGCCGGCGGCTTCATCACCGACCACCTCGACTGGCGCTGGGCCTTCTACGTGAATCTGCCGCTCGGCGGCGTCTCGCTGGTGTGGTTGTGGCTCAAGCTCGACCTGCCCAAGAAGCGCACCGAACACCGCATCGACTGGTTCGGCGCGATCATCCTTACGGTCGGGATCACCGCTTTGGTCCTGATCACCTCGTGGGGAGGCCAGAGCCACGGCTACCCGTGGGGGTCGTGGCAGATCATCGGGCTGGGCGTGCTGGCCGTCGTGTCGTTCGCGGCCTTCATCCCGGTTGAGCGGCGCGCCGCCGAGCCGATCATGCCCCTGCACGTGTTCAGGGACCGCAACTTCAACCTGATCTCGTGGATCGGCTTCCTGCTCGGCTTCGCCATGTTCGGCGCGATCTCGTTCCTGCCGCTGTTCCAGCAGCTCGTCCAGGGGGCGTCCGCGACCAACTCCGGCCTCCTCCTGCTGCCGATGATGGCGGCCTCGATGGTCGTCTCGCTCTACGTCGGCAAGCGCATCACCGCGACCGGCAAGTACAAGGCGTTCCCGGTCATCGGCGGCGTCGTCATGGCCATCGGCATGGGCCTGCTCACACTCATGGACGTCAGCACCCCGCTCTGGCAGACCGGCGTGTTCATCGCCGTGCTCGGCCTCGGCATGGGCTTCCTGATGCAGACCACCATGCTGATCGCGCAGAACAGCGTGGAGCAGAAGGACCTGGGCGTCGCCTCCAGCGCCTCGACCTTCTTCCGCTCGATCGGCGGCTCGTTCGGCGTGGCCCTGTTCGGCGCGGTGTTCAACAACCACCTGGCCGACGGCCTGCGCGAGAAGTTCGGCGAGCAGTCGGCCGACATGGTCGCCTCGGGCGGCCAGATGAGCCCGGCGGCCCTGGCACAGCTCCCCCCGCAGATCAAGACCGGTTTCCTGGAGTCGCTGGCGGGCGCGATCAGCGGCGTCTTCCTCTGGGCGATCGTCTTCGCGGTCGCGGTCCCGATCCTGGCGGCCTTCATCAAGGAGGTCCCGCTCCGGGGCGGGCCGGAGGAGCTCAGCAAGGAGGAGCCCGTGGCGGCTCTCTAGATCCCCGCTTTTCCGGTACGGCCCCCGCCCAGGCGGGGGCCGTATTCGTTTTGAACCCCGGGCCGGTGTCAGGCGTCATGTGACCATGAAGCGATGGATGCCGCCGGCGGCCCTCCTGCTGGTCGCGGCCTGCACGTCCGCTCCCCTCACCGCCCCCGCGCCCTGCCCGGAGACGTGGACCGGGCAGGCGCCGGAGGAGACGACCGTCGGCGGGGCGGCCGACATGCTGGTACCGGGCACCCTCGCCGGGGCGCTGATGTGCGCCTATCCCGGGGACAACATGACCGAGGGCGAGGCGCTGGGCGGACAGCGGAACCTGTCGCCGGACGAGACGGCGCGGATGGCGCGGGACCTGAACCACCTCCCCGCCGGACCGGGGTCCGGCGCCTGCACCCTGGCGGGCGGGCCCGAGACCAACTATCTGGTACGGGTCGACTACGCGGGCGGGGAACGCCTCTGGCTCACCACGGGAGAGGAGGTCAACCACTGCACGGACACCGCGAACGGGTCGTTCAAGACGGGCGCCTACCTGGGGGAGGCGATGACCGCCGCGTACCGGACCGGTAAGTGGACGACCCCCCGGCGTGCGGACCCCTGCCACCGGTCGCTCGGGCGGCGCGGCCAGGAGTTCGACATGGTGCCCGGCCGGCCCGTCGGGGTGCTGGTCTGCGGGGACGACTCCAAGCGCGATCACGGCCGTGACGTGGCCCTCGCGCTCGCCGGCGAGCTGAACACGATCCCGGCCCGGCCGGGCGGGGGCTCGTGCACCGGCACGCCCACGGAGACCTACCAGCTTCAGTTCCGCTACGCGGAGGGCCCCGGCGTGGGGGTGTCGGTGCGGGTGGGCTGCCGTCCGCCGATCCACAACGGCAGCCTCAGCGGAACCGGGGAGTTCCCCGGGTTGAAGGCGCTGGCGACCGGCGGATGACGGCTGCCCCTCCGAACGGACGATCCGTCCCTCCCAAAGGAGGATGGCCGCGGCACGCCGGGTGCGTCAGCGTTGAACACATGAATCGATTCCGCGGAGCTCGGGGAAGTCTGGCCGCGCTCCTGGTCCTGGTGGTGACGGCGGCCTGTGGAACGCAGGAGGCGGCGGCGCCGCCCGCCGCCGCCCCCAAGCACGGTCACGCGGCGAGCAAGGCGCCGGCGGCGCCGCTGCGCGACGGCGAGCGGTTCGTCACGCTGACGATGCCGGAGCCGTACACCCCCAAAGGACCGGGCGGCGGGTCCGACGACTACCGGTGTTTCCTCATCGACCCCGGCGCGCAGGGCACCGGCTTCCTGACCGGAGCCCAGTTCCAGCCGCTCAACCTGGCCATCGTCCACCACGCGATCTTCTTCCGGCTGGCCCCTGACCAGGTGGCCGAGGCCGAGAGGATGGACGCCGCCGCCCCCGGCCAGGGCTGGACCTGCTTCGCCGACGCGGGGGTCAGGGAGGCCGGATGGGTGGCCCACTGGGCGCCGGGCGACCGCGAGACGCTGCTCGATCCGAAGTACGGCCACCCCATCCCGGCGGGCAGCAAGCTCGTCATGCAGGTCCACTACAACACCCGGGCGGGCGCCGGCGCCGACCAGTCGGCCATCCGGCTGCGGGTCAGCGACAGGCGGCTCGAACCTCTCGGCACCGCCCTGTTCCCGGGGGCCGTCGAACTGCCCTGCACCCCCGAGGAGTCGGGGCCGCTCTGCGACCGCGAGGCCGCCGTCGAGGACATCGGCCGCCGCTTCGGGGCCGAGTCGGCGCGCACGCCGGGGTTCCTGACCGAGATGTGCGGCCCGGCGAAGCCGGGACCCACCCAGCACTGCGACCTCCCGGTGCGGGAAGGAGGGCTCCTGCACGCCCTGGCCGGGCACATGCACCTGCTCGGACGGTCGATCAAGATCGAGCTCAACCCCGGCACACCCGGCGCGCGGACCCTTCTCGACGTGCCCGAGTACGACTTCGACGACCAGGCGCTGCGCCCGCTGCCCGCGCCGGTGAAGGTGAGCGAGGGCGACGTGGTGCGGGTGACCTGCACCCACGACGCCAAGCTGCGGAGCATGTTGCCGCAGTTCGAGAAGGAACCGGCCCGCTACGTCGTGTGGGGCGAGGGGACCGCCGACGAGATGTGCCTGGGGGTCGCGATCATGTCGGCCTGAGCTACTGTTCCTCGCCATGGGGCACTCGCACGGGCCGGTCGCGCCCGCCGACCGCACAACCGTCCTGGCCGTGCTGGCCGTGATCCTGCCGCTGGCGGCCGCGACGCTCGTGGCGCTGGTCTTCTTATGGCCCGGTGAGGTGAAGAAGGCGGACGAGCCCCGGCTTCCCGAGCTCGCCGGGGTGATCACGTCGGTCTCCGGCGAGAAGGCGACCGTCGAGTTCTCGGTGTACCACCAGGTGACCGCGATGTTGCCGACCGCGCCGGGGTCGGCGACGTTCGCCGAGGGCGACAAGGTCGTCGTGCTCGACCTGCAGGACGGCACCTACGCCGTGTCCGACCACGACCGCTCCTCGCCGTTGTGGTTGTTCGGGGCGGCGTTCGCGCTGACGGTGATCGCCTTCGGGCGGTGGAAGGGGATCACCGCCCTGGCCGGGCTCGCGATCACCTTCGGGCTGCTGCTCACGTTCGTGCTCCCGGCCATCCTGGCCGGGCGGTCGCCGTTGCTGGTCGCCGTCGTCGGCGCGGCGGCGATCATGCTGATCGTCCTGTACGTCACCCACGGCGTCTCCGTGCCCACGTCGGTGGCCGTGATCGGCACCCTGGTCAGCCTGGCCCTGACGGGCCTGCTGTCGCTGCTGGCCATCGACTGGGTCCACCTGACCGGCGTGAGCGACGACAGCAGCTGGCTCCTGGGGACCAGCCACCAGATCAACACCCAGGGCCTGCTGCTGGCCGGCATCATCATCGGCTCGCTGGGGGTGCTCGACGACGTCACGGTCACCCAGGCCGCCACGGTCGCCGAACTCGCCCACGCCAACCCGGGATACACGGCCCGGCAGCTCTACCGGGCCGCCACCCGGGTCGGGCGGGCGCACATCGCCTCGGTCATCAACACGATCGTGCTCGCGTACGCCGGCGCGTCGCTCCCGCTGCTGCTGCTCATCAGCGTCGGGAACGAGCCCCTGGGCGAGGTGCTGGCCGGGCCGGTGGTGGCCCAGGAGCTGGTCCGGAGCATCGTGGGCACGATCGGGCTGGTGGCGGCGGTGCCGATCACGACGGCGCTGGCCGCAATGACCTGCAGGAGGCGGGCCCGTTCGGCCGGGGACGTGCCCGAACGGGCCCACGACCTGGTTACCGGTTAGGCGCGGCGCAGGTAGTAGCCGTACGACCAGCCGGTCGTGCCCTTCTTCGTGGTCACCTTGACCCAGCCCCTCTCACGGACCGGGGACCCCTGGACGGTGGCCTTCCACTTCAGCTTGCCGACCACCCCATGGCCCAGGCCCGGCCCCGACCGGACGTTGAGGTGGCTGCCCCTGCGGACGTGCTGGACCCGGTACTTCACCGAGGTCCCGGCGGCCACGACCGTCAGGTAGCCGAACGCGGTCGGGTAGGTGTGGCCCTGGCAGGCGACGGAGACCGAGTAGGTGCCCGGCTTCGTGCCCGACCAGACGGTGGCCCGCCCGGTGGCCCGCACGCCGTTGGGCAGCAGGGTGACGCTGCGGCCCCACGCCGGCGAGTAGGCGTATCCCGGCCGGTTGGGGCACGCCTTGGTGCGGAGCCGGACGGTCTGCCCGGCGTGGACGGTGGAGGGGGCGGCGGTCACGGCCAAGCCGGAGGACGCGGCGGGGAGCGCGGTGCTCGCGCCGGCCGGGAGGGCCAGGCAGAACACGGTCGCTGTGGCGAGGACGGCGGGCTTGACGAGATCCATGATCTCACTCCTTACGTACCAGGCAGGCTTTTGACCTGCTGTTACTACCAAGAGTAATCGCATGATTACTTATTGTGAATACCTTGGCGCAGATCTGGTTGCCAACCGCCGGTGAGCTCCACGTAGCGTGGGAAGTGCCGGGACGTTGAAGGAGGAGCGATTCCATACTAATTTTGTAGGAAAAGTGGAGGTTAGTGTGACTCTGCCCGGCTTCCTGGTCATCGGGGCTCCGAAGGCCGCCACGACCGCCCTGCACGCCGCGCTCAGCGCCCACCCGGACCTGTACCTGTCCGCGGTGAAGGAGCCGAAGTTCTTCCTCTCCGACGGCCCGCCGCCCGACAGGGGCGGGCCCGGCGACGCCGAGACCTACCGCGAGCACGTGTGGCGCCGCGACGACTACGAGGCCCTGTTCCGGCCGGGCTACCTGAACGGCGAGTCGACCCCGTTCTACCTGTACGACCGGGCCGCCCACCGGCGCATCAAGGCTCTGATCCCCGAGGTCCGGCTCATCGTGGTCGTGCGCGACCCGGTCGAGCGGGCCCACTCGAACTGGACCCACTTGTGGTCGGCCGGGCTGGAGCCCGTCGGCGACGTCGTCGAGGCCTGCGCCTGCGAGTCCGAGCGGATCAGGGCCGGGTGGGCCCCGTTCTGGCACTACGTCGGCCTGGGCCGGTACGGCGAGCAGCTCCGCGACCTCTACGACCTGTTCACCGAGGAGCAGGTGCTGGTCTTCCGCTACCGCGACCTGCTCGACCGGCCGGCCGAGACCCTCGACCGCATCTGCGGGCATCTCGGCGTGCGCACCGGGCTGATCTCCGAGGTGCCCCGGGAGAACGTGACCGTGCACCCCCCGGAGACGGTCCTGCACCAGGTGTTGTCACAGGTGGTGCGGGTGGGCGACCGGCTGGGCGGCCAGACGCTGACGGCGCCGCTCGCCCGGGTGCTCCAGCGCGACGGCAGGGCCCGGCGGCCCCTGACGTGGGAGCAGCGGCAGGAGCTCATCCCGTATTTCACCGACGACATCAAGCTGCTCGAAGAGGTGACGGGGGAGGACTTCTCCGACTGGATCCGGCCCCGCGACCGCTCGGGCGGCCAGGTCGGCCACCGCCCGGACGGCCAGGGCCAGGCGCGCAACGGACGGCCCAGATAGCCGCCTGACCGGGGCGGCCGGGCCGGAAGGGGTGGTCGCGGATGGTCGCCTCGTCGCGGCGGGTCGGTGGAGCGGTGGCCGGCGCCGGGTGCGGTGCCTGGGCGGGGCGGGCGTCGGTGCCGGGGCGGGCGGAGCCGTAACGGAGAAGGAGCTTTGACCCGCGCCGGTGGCCGATGAGGTGACGGCGCGGGTTCCGTCAGATGAGTTCTGTGCGGAGGTCGTGGGCGCCGTCGGGGCGGGTCCACTCGTAGAAGACGCGCTGCCCGCCGCCCGGCAGGTCGAGGATGTCCAGATACCGCAGGCCGCCGTGGGGCGACTGGGCGTGGGGGTGGTCGCCCACGGCCGTCAGGGTCGACGGGTCGGGGCCGGTCGCGACGCCGGTGCGCTCCTCGTAGTTCTCGGCCGCGCTGGCCCGGCCGTCGTAGTAGGCCAGCACCCCGTCGTCGGTGAACCGGACCGCCGAGACGCGCACGCCGCGCGAGTCCCAGGCGCCGGGGCGGCGGTCGAGGGCGGTGCCGTGCCAGGACCACTCGCGGCCGTCGGGGCTGGTCGCGTAGTCGGTGACCATCTGGTCGGCCTCGTCGGGGATCTCCAGCGGGTGGCAGGACGCCCACAGGTGCCACTGGCCGCCGTGGTGGACGATCACCGGGTCCTTCACGCCCGTCTTGAGGTCGCCGGGCAGCACCACGCGGGCGGTCTCGGGGTCGAAGTCCTCGGGGCGGGAGGCCTCCAGCAGCTCCACCCGCCAGTGCTTGGTGCCGTAGGTCGCGCAGCTCAGGTAGAGGCGCCAGTCGCCCTCGGGGGTGAGCACGAGCGTCGGGCGCTCCAGCGACTCGGTCCGCATCTGGTCTTTGGTGATCGTCAGCACCGGCTCGTAACGCTCGCCGTCGGCGGAGCGGGCGATCTGGATCGCGTAGCCGCGGCCTTCGCCGATGGGACGGCGCAGCCGGTAGGCCAGGTAGATCGTGCCGTCGGGCGTCGCCACGGCGCTCGGCGCGCCGGCCCAGAAGCCGGGGCCGTCTCCCGGCGGGGGAATCGCCACGACGGAGCGCTGAGGCTGGGGGAGGAACATTCCGGAGTCTCCAAGGATCACACGTCGACGATAGACAGCGAGGTGGAGGGGTCAAAGGGGCTTTGCCGGCTCGTTGATTCGACAAACCCTACCCTTTTACTAGGTTTTCGGGCCGGTGAACCCTCTCGGGAAGCGCCGCGTATCTCCGCCCGTAAGGGAGCTTCGCGAACCTCCGCACCTTAGGTCATGAACCGAGAAGGCCCTCGAAGGAGACCACCAGATGCGTTCACGCGTCGCCGTGCTCACCGCCGGGACGCTCGTTCTGAGCACCCCCCTGAGCATTCCCGCAAGCGCCCAGACGGCCCCACAGGCCAAGCCCGCCACCGTCAAGGTTACCGGGACGACCACGTCGACCAACCGGTTCGCCCAGGTCAACCTGGTTTCCGACGTGCCCGGCAAGGCCCCCGTCACCGATCCCAAGCTGGTCAACCCCTGGGGTCTGGCGATGGGCAAGACGTTGTGGGTCTCGGGCGCCGGCACCGGTGTCGCGACCGTCTACTCCGGCAACGCCAAGAAGGAGCAGACCGAGGTCGCCATTCCGGGCGGCACGCCGACCGGCCAGGTCGTCAACACGTCGCAGGACGAGTTCCTGATCAAGGACAAGCCCGCGACCTTCATCTTCGCCAGCCCCTCGGGGGCGATCACGGCCTGGAACGCCGAGGTCAACCCCAAGAACGCGGTCATCGCGGCGTTCACGAAGAACGCCGACTACAAGGGCCTGGCGGTGATGAACACCAACCGGGGCGCCTTCCTGCTGGCCCCGTCATTCTCGCACGGCAAGATCCACGTGTACGACTCGGAGTTCGACCGCGTGCGGTTGTCCCGCTCGCAGTTCCGCGACCCGCGCATGCCCGGTGACTACGCCCCCTTCAACGTCGAGGTCGTCGGCAACGTGATCATGGTCGCGTACGCCAAGCGCGACGCCGTCACCGGCAAGGCCGTGCCCGGCCGGGGCAACGGGTTCGTCTCCCGGTTCTCGGCCAACGGCCGCTTCCTCGGCCGCTTCGCCAACCGCGGCGCGCTGAACGCGCCCTGGGCGATGATCCGGGCGCCGCGTGGATTCGGCGCCTTGGCCGGGGCCGTCCTGGTGGGTAACTTCGGAGATGGGCTGGTCAACGCCTATAACGCCCGCACCGGCCGGTACCTCGGGCCGCTCCGGCAGACCAACGGACAGGCGATCCAGCTCGAAGGTCTGTGGGATCTGGAGCCGGGCACTGCGACGAACGGCGGAGAGAACTCTGTATGGTTCGCGGCGGGTATCGACAAGGCGCAGCACGGCCTCCTGGGCGTGCTGAGGCCGTCTGACGCCGGGCCGCTGCCCGGCGCGGCGTCGACGCCGGCGCCCTCGGTGTCGGCGCCGGCGACGCCCAAGCCGTCGGCGGCCACCACGCCGACGTCGTCAGCGGGCGGCATGTACGGTTACTGAGCTGCCCGGAAGGATAGGAGCGGCGCATGGACAAGAACGTTTTGGGCACGGCTGACATCGGGGTGACCGGCCTTGCGGTGATGGGCCGGAACCTCGCGAGGAACCTGGCCCACCACGGATACGTCGTCGCGGTGCACAACCGCACCGAGAGCAAGACCCAGGAGCTCGTCGAGAACCACGCCGGAGAGGGCGCGTTCGTGGCGACGGGCACGACGGCGGAGTTCGTGGCGTCGCTCACGAAACCCCGCAAGGCGATCATCATGGTGAAGGCCGGTCCGTCCACCGACGCCGTGATCGAGGACCTGGCGGCCCACATGGAGCCGGGCGACATGATCGTCGACGGCGGGAACGCCCTGTTCTCCGACACCCGTCGCCGCGAGGCGGCGCTGAAGGAGCGCGGGATCCTGTTCGTCGGGACCGGCATCTCCGGCGGTGAGGAGGGCGCGCTCAACGGGCCCAGCATCATGCCGGGCGGCTCGCCGGAGGCCTACAAGTCCCTCGGGCCGATCCTGGAGGACATCTCGGCCAAGGTCGACGGGGTGCCCTGCTGCACCCACGTCGGCGCCGACGGCGCGGGCCACTTCGTGAAGATGGTCCACAACGGCATCGAATACTCCGACATGCAGCTCATCGCGGAGGCCTACGACCTGCTCCGGCAGGCCCTCGGCCGCTCCCCGGGCGAGCTGGCGGAGATCTTCACCGAGTGGAACCGGGGCGACCTCGAGTCCTACCTGATCGAGATCACCGCCGAGGTGCTCGGCCACGTCGACGCCAAGACCGGCCGTCCGTTCGTGGACGTCGTCGCCGACCGCGCCGAGCAGAAGGGCACCGGCCGCTGGACGGTCCAGAACGCCCTCGAACTCGGCGTGCCGGTCACCGGCATCGCCGAGGCGGTGTTCGCGCGCGGCCTGTCGGGTGACGTCACCCGTCGCCAGGCCGCCCGCGACCTGGAGGGCCCGATCGGTTCGGCGCCGAACTACTCCCTGGTCGACGACGTCCGGCAGGCCCTGCTCGCGTCGAAGATCGTGGCGTACGCCCAGGGCTTCGACCAGATGGCCGCGGCCTCCAAGGAGTTCGGCTGGAACATCAACCTCGGTGACATGGCGACGATCTGGCGGGGCGGCTGCATCATCCGGGCCCGCTTCCTCGACCGGATCCGCGACGCCTACGCCAAGGACCCGGGGCTGCCGACGCTGCTGGCCTCGCCGTCCTTCAGCGAGGCGCTGGCCGAGGCGCAGGGCGCCTGGCGCCGGGTCGTCTCCACGGCCGCCTCGATCGGGGTCCCGACGCCCGGGTTCTCGTCGGCGCTGGCCTACTACGACGGCCTCCGCCGCGACCGTCTGCCGGCGGCCCTGATCCAGGGCCTGCGCGACTACTTCGGCGCCCACACCTACCACCGTGTGGACCGCGAAGGGGTCTACCACACCGACTGGAGCGGCGACCGCGCCGAGCACCAGGAGAAGTAGGGACCACGCGGGGCGCCGGTGACCTGACCGCCGGCCCTCCGCACCCCCGTCCCGGACCGTACGGTGACCACGGGCGGCGCGCGCCCGCGCCACCACGATCCGGGCGACGGCGTGGGGGCCGGTGCGCCATTCCCACCGGCCCCCACCCGCCCGCACGTCATTCAGGCTTTGAAGACTGTGCCGGTAAGTGAGACGGCGCTACCGCCGCCCCCGCCCGGCGTGATCCAATGCGCGGGTGCCGGGCCCGTCATCGAAGTTCTTCGAGCAACTCCCGGAAGACGACCGGCAGCTCCTTGACCTGACCTGCGGAGAATCGGTCAAGCTTGCCCGTGAAGGCGAGCTCGTACTCGTCGCCCCGGGGGGTCGCGGTCAGCATCAGGTCGAGCGCGGCGTCGTCGACCTCGTGGTCCCAGACGCGGGCCTCCAGGCCTTCCCACGTGGCCGGGGGCTTCGGGTCGTCGCGGTGGATGAACGAGGTCTGGAACACCGGATGCACGCCCGGGATCCGGGCCACGCCCGCCCGCGAGACCAGGGTGTCGAAGGGGATCTCGTTGGCCAGCGCCCCCGCCGCGGCCTCCCTGACCCTGGTGAGCAGCGCGGGGAACCCCTGCCCGGCGGGCAGCGCGACGCGCAGCGGCAACATGTTCACGAACGTGCCGACGACCGGTTCGAGCTCGCGGCGGGTGCGCGAGGCCGAGACGATGCCGGTGACCAGATCGCGCCGGCCGGTCATCCGCTGCAGCAGCGTGAGATAGGCCGCGCAGAGGGCCACGAACGGCGTCGTCGGCCCGTCGCCCAGCCGCCGCAGCCGGTCGACGGTCTCCCGGCCGACCCTGATCGCGGCGGTCGCCCCCGCCCGGCGGCCCCTGGCGGAAGCGGTCTCCCCAGCGGTCAGGCCCTCGAAGAGCGGGGCCGGGGCGCCGCTCAGGAGGTCGTGCCAGTAGGGGAGGCGTTCGGCGATCCTCGTCTCGGCGCGCTGGGTCGACCAGGCCGCGTAGTCGGCGTACTGGATCGGGAGGTCCGGCCGGGGCAGGCCCGAATAGAGGGCGGCGAGGTCGTCGGCGACGACGCCCAGCGAGCCGCCGTCGGCGGCGATGTGGTGGCAGACCAGGAACAGCCGGTGCTCCTCGGGAGCCACCCGGAACACGGTCAGGCGCAGCAGCGGGCCGTGCCCGACCGGGAAGCGTTCGCCGCTCCGCGCGAGGGCCAGGTCCAAGGCCGCGTGTTCGGGCCGGGGCATGTCGCCGACGTCGAGATACTCCAGGGGAGCGGGCAGCGCGCCGTGAACCACCTGCTCCGGGGTCTCCGTGTACGTCGTCCGGAACACCTCGTGCCGTCGGATCAGCGCGGCGAACGCCTCGGCCAGCCGGGCGAGGTCGAGCCGCCCGGAGAGGGCCACGCCCAGCGTCACGTTGGGCGCGGCGGCCGGGTCGGACTGCTGGGCGAGCCAGATGCGGCGCTGCTCGTGGGAGCACGGGAGCGGGCCGCCGTCCCGCGGAACCGGGGTGACCCCCTGCGGGGCGGCCTTGCGCGCCAGCAGCTTGGCCACCAGAGCGCGGCGCTTGTCGGCCTGTTCGGGCACTGTCATCCCGCGATTGTCGCCGAAGTCCTTGATCGCGGAGAAGTCCTGTTTCATCCCTGGGAGATGGCTGCATGATCGAAACCACCCTGACGAACGTCCCGGCCTTCCTGGACCTCTTCGAGGCCCACGCGGAAGCGTCGCCCGGCCGGGTCGCGGTGGTGTGCGGGGACCGCACGCTGACCTACGGCGACCTGGACGCCGCCGCCCGAGGGGTGGCCCGCCGCCTCGCCGACGCCGGAGTCGGGCCCGGCGACCTCGTCGCCCTCTATGTCGACAGATCGGCGGAGATGGTCGTCGCGTTACTCGGCGTCCTGAAAGCCGGAGCGGCCTACTTACCCCTCGATCCGGGCTACCCCGCCGCCCGGATCGCGATGGTCCTGGAGGACTCCGGGGCTGCGGCCGCCTTGACCAGGCCGCATCTCCGCGACAGTCTCCCCGGCTTCCGGGGGCCGGTCGTCGACGTCGACGGCGCGACCGGCGACGCCGGCGGACGCCGGGACGCCCGCGCCTACGTGCTCTACACCTCCGGCTCGACCGGCCGGCCCAAGGGCGTCGTCATCTCCCACCGGGCCCTGCTCAACTTCCTGACCGGCATGCGCGAGCTCCTCGACGCCGGACCGGACGACGTGTGGCTGGCCCTCACGTCGCTCTCGTTCGACATCTCCGGGCTGGAGCTCTACCTGCCCCTGGTGACCGGCGGCCGGATGGTGATCGCCGACGCCGAGACCGCCCGCGACGGCGCGCGCCTGCGCGACCTCGTCGAGCGGGAGGGTGTCACGCACGTCCAGGCGACCCCCTCGGGCTGGCGGGTCCTCCTCGACGCCGGGTTCGCCGGGAACGTCACCGGCCTGGTCGGCGGTGAGGCGCTGCCGCTCGGGCTGGCCCGCCGGCTCGCCGACCGGTGCGCCCGGCTGGTCAACGTCTACGGCCCGACCGAGACGACCATCTGGTCGACCGCGTGGGACGTGCCGAAGAACCCCGCCCACGTCAGCATCGGCACCCCGATCCTGAACACGACCGTGCACGTCCTCGACGACGACGGACGGCCGGTGGAGGAGGGCGAGCTCTACATCGGGGGCCTCGGCGTCGCCGACGGCTACCTCGGCCGGCCCGCGCTGACCGCCGAGCGCTTCCTGCCGGCCGCCGGGGGCGAGCGCCTCTACCGGACCGGCGACCTGGTCCGCCGCCGCGCCGACGGCGGCCTCGACTTCCTCGGCCGCGCCGACACCCAGGTCAAGCTCCGCGGCCACCGCATCGAGCTGGGCGAGATCGAGACCGTGCTGGAGGAGCTCGACGGCGTCGCGCAGGCGGTGGTGGCGGTGCACGACGAGGTCCTGGTGGCCTACGTCGTCGGGAACCACGGCGACCTTTTGAGCGCGCTGAGAGAGCGTTTGCCGGCGTACATGGTCCCGTCGACCGTGATCTCCCTCGACGCGCTGCCGCTCACCCCCAACGGCAAGGTCGACCGGCTGGCCCTGCCGGCCCCGGCGAAGAGCGCGGGGGAGATCGTCCCCCGTACCGCGACCGAGCGGGTCGTCGCCGAGGCGTTCGCCGAGGTGCTCGGGCTCGACCGGGTCGGCGCGGAGGCCGACTTCTTCGCCGTCGGCGGGCACTCCCTGCTGGCGACCAAGGTCACCGCGCGGCTGACGCGGCGGCTCGGGGTGGAGATCCCCGTCCGGGAGCTGTTCGGGGCGCCGACGGTCGAGGCGCTGGCGGCGGTGCTCGACGGGCTCGACACGGTGTCGGTGCCGCTGGAGCCCCGGCCCGCCGGGTCGCCGGTGCTGCTGTCGCCCGCGCAGGAACGGCTCTGGTTCCTGCACCGCTTCGACCCCGGCGACGCGTCGTGGAACCTGCACCTGACCCGCCGCCTGCGCGGCCCGCTCGACGCCGACGCGCTCGAACACGCCCTCCAGCGGGCCGTCGACCGGCACGAGGCGCTGCGCACCCGCTTCCCCGACGCCGACGGGCGGCCGGTCGCGGTCGTCGAAGACCACTTCCCGCTCCCGCTCGAACGGCTGGCCGCCGAGACCGAGGAGGAGGCCAGGGCGCTGCTGTCGGCGCGGGTCAACGCCCCGTTCGACCTGGCCGCCGCGCCGCCCGTGCGGGCCGCGCTGGTGCGGGTCGGCGGCGAGCACGTGCTCTGCGTGGTCTTCCACGGCATCGCCGGGGACGAGTGGTCGCTCGACGTCCTCGCCGGCGAGCTCACCGCTGACCGCGAGCCGGTCAGGATCCAGCACGGCGACGTCGTGGCCTGGCAGCGCGGCCGGGAGGCGGCCGGGCTCGGCGCCGGCGCGCTCGCCCGCTGGCGCGAGCGGCTGGAAGGCCTGCCGGTGCTCAACCTGCCCGCCGACCGCCCCCGCCCCGCCGTCGCGGCGCGCAGAGGCGCCGTCGTACGGACCGAGCTGGCGGTTCCCCCGCTCGAAGCCCTCGCCCAGGGGCAGGGCACCACCCTGTTCACCGTGCTCCTGGCCGCCTACCAGGCCGTGTTGTCGGCCGAGACCGGCCTGCACGACTTCGCCGTCGGCGCCCCGACCGCCGGGCGCGGCCGGGTCGAGCTGGAGCCGGTGTTCGGCCGCCTCGGCAACGTGCTGGTGCTGCGCGCCGACCTGTCGGGCGACCCGACGTTCGCCGGGCTGCTGGCGCGGGCGCGGGCGACCGTGCTGGCCGCGATGGCCGACGAGGAGGTGCCGGTCGAACGCCTGCTCGCCGAACTCGACCTCGGCCGCGACCTCGGTCAGGCGCCGCTCTTCCAGACCGTGCTCAACCTCGACACCCTCCCGGACACCCTGCCCGAGACGTTCGGCGAGGTGTTCCCGCTCGACCACGTCCCGGCCCGCTACGACCTCACGGTCGACGCCTGGCGCTCCGGCGACACCCTGGCGCTCGACCTCACCTACGACTCGGCCCTGTTCGACGCGGCCCGGATCGAGGCGCTGGCCGCCCGCTTCACCACCCTGCTGGCGGCCGTCGTGCAGACCCCCGACCGGCCGCTGTCCGACCTGCTGTTCCCCGGCGTCACCCTGGGCGGGGCGGCCTGGCGGGCCGAGGGGCTGGCGACCGCTCCCCGGGTCGAGGCCGTCCCGGCCGTCCGCACCCACCGGGCCCCCGAGACCCCCGCCGAACGCCGCATCGCCCGCGTCTTCGGCGAGGTCGTCGGCGTCGGCGACGTCGGGGCCGACGACGACTTCTTCGCCCTCGGCGGCCGGTCGCTGCTGGCCCCCCGCGCGGCGGCGTTGTTGTCGAAGGCGTTCGGCGTGCCGGTCCCGGTGCGGGCGCTGTTCGCCCACCCGACCGTCGCCGGGCTGGCCGCCGCCATCGGCGCCGACCCCGGCGTCGTCCCGCTGGAACCCCGCGAGCCCGGCACCCCCGTGCCGCTGTCGGCGGCGCAGGAACGCCTGTGGTTCATGGACCACTTCGACCCCGGCGACGCCTCCGGCAACATGTACCTGGCCCGCCGCCTCCACGGCCCCCTCGACCTGGCCCGGTTCGCCGACGCCTACCGCGCCCTGGTCGACCGGCACGAGTCGCTGCGCACCCGCTTCCCGGCCGACGACGGCAGGCCCACGCTGGTCATCGATCCGCCCGGCGGCGGCACGATCGAGTGGATCGCCCTCCCCGAGGACGCCGTCGCCGACTTCTGCGCCGAACTCGTCAACACCCCGTTCGACCTGGCGGCGGCTCCTCCCGTCAGGGCCACGCTGGTGCAGATCAGCCCCGACGACCACGTGCTCTGCGTCGCGATGCACCACATCATCGCCGACGGCTACTCGGTCAACGTGATGATCACCGAACTCGCCGCCCTGTACGACGGCGCCGACCTCCCCCCGCTCCCGGTCCAGGCCGGCGACGTGTCGTTGTGGCAACTCCGGCGGGAGGCCCTCGACGAAGGCGCGGCGGCGCTGGCGCACTGGAAGGAGAAACTGGCCGGCGTACCGGCCCTGGAACTGCCCCTCGACCACCCGCGCCCCCTCGACGGCGCCCGGGTCGGCGCGGAGCTGAGCGTCCAGGCCCCCGCCGACCTCGTCGCCCGGCTGGAGGCGATCGGCCGCGACAGCGGCACGACGTTGTTCATGGTGCTGCTCGCCGCCTACCAGGCGGTGCTGTCACGGCACACCGGCCAGCACGACTTCGCGGTCGGCTCCCCGACGGCCGCCCGCGAACGCGTCGAGCTGGAGTCGGTGATCGGCTACCTGGCCCACACGCTGGTCCTGCGGGCCGACCTGAGCGGCGACCCCGGCTTCGACGAACTGCTCCGCCGGACGTGGGCCACCCTCGTCGACGCGCTGGCCCACCAGGACGTCCCGGTCGAACGCCTCAAGTCGGTGCTGGGCGTGCGCCGCGACCTCGGCCAGTCGGCCCTCTTCCAGACCATGCTGATCCTGCACAGCCACACCTCGGAGGGCAACCTCCCGGAGACCTTCGGCGGCCTCCGCCACGAGCCCTACGACGCCGGCGCCATCAAGACGGCCTTCGACCTGACCCTCACGGTCTGGCCGGTCGCCGAGGGCCTCAACCTCGTCTTCGACTACGACCTGGCCCTCTTCGACACCTCGACGGTCGAGCGCTTCGCCGCCCGCCTCCTGTCCTGCCTGCACGAGATCGCCGCCGACCCGACCGCCCCTCTGTCGTCCCTGACGATGCGCACCCCCGAGGACGAGACGGCCCTGGCGGAGTGGGGCGGCGGACCGGACCTCCCCCTCCCCGAGGGCACCCTCCTCGACCTGATCGCCCCCGGCGACCGGATCGCGGTCGACGACCTCACCTACCGCGACCTGCTGACGGCGGCCGACACGCTGGCCGCGCGGTTGACCGCGCTCGGCGTCGGGCGCGGCGACGTCGTCGCCATCCTCGCCGAACGCTCCACCCGGGCGTTGACGGGCATGCTGGCGGTCATGAAGGCGGGCGCGGCCTACCTGCCGCTCGACCCGGCCTATCCGGAGGCGCGCATCTCCTTCGTCCTGGACGACGCCCGGCCGAAGGTCCTCCTCGCCGATCGGGAACCGCGGGGAACCGGAGACCTCCCGGTCATCCGCCTCGACACCCCGGCGACCGGCTCCCTCCGAAGTCCCGAAATTTCGTGCGGCGCGAACGATGACGGGAATTCCGCCGCGCGGGACCTTGCCGCCCTGCCAAGTGCCGAAATTTCGGGCGGCGCGAACGATGACGGGAATTCCGCCGCGCGGGACCTTGCCGCCCTGCCAAGTGCCGAGGTTTCGGGCGGCGCGGAGGATGGCGGGAATTCCGCCCAGCGGAACCTTGCCACCCTGCCGAGTCACGAAATTTCGGGCGGCGTGCCGGTAGAGGGGGATGTGACCGCCGCCGTCGGTGAGTGGTCCGGCTCTCCAAGTCCGGAAGTGTCGGGTGGGCCGCGGCCCGAAGATCCCGCCTACGTCCTCTACACCTCGGGTTCGACCGGAAAGCCGAAGGGGGTCGTGGTTCCCCATCGGGCGCTGCTCAACTTCCTCGTCTCCATGCGGGAGCTGCTCGGGTCGACGCCCGATGACGTCTGGCTGGCGCTCACCTCGCTCTCGTTCGACATCTCCGGCCTGGAGCTCTACCTGCCGCTCGTCACCGGCGGCCGGATCGTCGTCGCCGATCCCGACATCGCGCTCGACGGGCCGGCGCTCGCGCGGCGGATCGCCGAAGGCGGGGTCACGCACGTCCAGGCCACCCCCTCCGGCTGGCGGGTGCTGCTCGAAGGGGACCTCCCGCGGGTGACGGCCCTCGTCGGCGGCGAGGCGCTGCCTCCCGGGCTGGCGAAGGAGCTGAAGGCCAGGGCGGGCAGGGTCGTGAACGTCTACGGCCCGACCGAGACCACCATCTGGTCGACCGCCTGGGAGGTGCCCGACGATCCGGGGGAGATATCGATCGGGCGGCCCATCGGCAACACCACCGTCGCCGTCGTCGACGCCGGGCTGAACCCGGTGCCGCCGCGCGCCCCGGGGGAGCTCGTCATCGGCGGGCTCGGGCTGGCCGACGGTTATCTGCGGCGTCCCGAGCTGACCGCCGAGCGGTTCGTCGGCGGGGTCTACCGCACCGGTGACCTGGTCCGCTGGAACTGGGACGGCACGCTGGAGTTCCTGGGCCGCAACGACGACCAGGTCAAGCTGCGCGGGCACCGGATCGAGCTCGGCGAGGTCGAGTCGGCGCTCGAAGGGCTCGACGGCGTCTCCCGGGCCGCCGTGGCGGTCAGGGGCGACGTGCTGGTCGCCTACGTCGTGGGAGACACCGCGGGCCTGCGGGAACGGCTGGTCGAGCGGCTGCCGGCCGGTTACGTGCCCAACGTGTTCGTCCCGCTCGACGCGCTGCCGCTCACCCCGAACGGCAAGCTCGACCGGCTCGCGCTGCCCGAACCCGAACCGCGGCGGCAGGAGACGTTCGTCGCCCCCCGGTCCGACGCCGAGGCGCTGGTCGCCGACGTCTGGAGCGAACTGCTGGGCGTCGAGGGCATCGGCGCGTTCGACGACTTCTTCCAGCTCGGCGGGCACTCGCTGCTGGCCGTACGGGTCGCGGCGCGCATGGAGAGCACGGTCGGCGTCACGGTGCCGATCCGGACCCTGTTCACGCACACCACCGTCGAGACCCTCGGCCAGGCGGTCGAGGACCTGCTGCTGGCCGAGCTCGGCGACCTGTCCGACGAAGAGGCGCTCGCCCTGCTGGAGGAGTCATGACCCAGGACATCTCCGCCGCCAAGCGGGCCCTGATCCAGCAGCGGCTCCGCCGCCGCACCGCCAAGGCCGTCATCACCCCCCGCGAACCGGGTGTGGTGCCGCCGCTGTCGCACGCGCAGGAACGGTTGTGGTTCCTGGAGCAGTACCGGCCCGGCACGACCGCCTACACGGTCCCGTTCGCGGTCTGGCTGGAGGGCGAGCTCTCCGCCGACGCCCTGCGCGACGCGCTGACCCAGGTCACCGCCCGGCACGAGACGCTGCGCACCCGCTTCACCACCACCGACGACGGCCGGCCGGAACTCGTCGTCGTCGACGAACCGGTCGTCGACCTGACCGTGCGCGAGGCCGCCGACGCCGAGGAGGCCCGGCGGCTGATCTCGGCCGACCTCGCCCGGCCGTTCGACCTGGCGACCGGGCCGCTGCTACGGGCCACGCTCGTCCGGATCTCGGACGACCAGCACGTGCTCCAGCTCGCCGCCCACCACGCCGTCACCGACGGCTGGTCGGGCGACGTGCTGCTGGGCGACATCCTGACCCTGCTCGCCGGGAGGGAACCGGCGCCGCTGCCGGTGCAGTACGGCGACTACGCCCTCTGGCAGCGGGGCCGGGTCTTCCAGTCGGACATCGACTACTGGCGCGACCGGCTGGCCCACCTGCCGCCGCTCGACCTGCCCGCCGACCTGCCCCGCCCGCCGGAGCAGAGCGCCAGGGGGGCCGAGCACGGCTTCCAGCTCGACGGGGAACTCGTCGCCGCGCTGACCGAGATGGGGAACACGCGCGGGGCGACGCCGTACATGACCTTCCTGGCCGCGCTGCAGGTCCTCCTCGGCCGCTGGTCGGGACAGGACGACTTCGCCGTCGGCACCCCGGTCAGCGGGCGCGGCCAGCCCGAGCTCGACGGGCTGGTCGGCATGTTCGTCAACACCCTCGCCATGCGGGCCGACCTCGACGGCGACCCGGCCTTCACCGACCTGCTCGACCGCGTGAAGGAGGGCGCGCTCGACGCCTTCTCCCACCAGGAGCTTCCGTTCGACCAGCTCGTCAACGAGCTCAACGTCGAACGCGACGTCAGCCGCACGCCGATCTTCCAGGTGCTGTTCGCGTTGCAGAACTACCAGACCGGACCGGCGGGCGCCGACGTCATCAAGGTCACCGGCTTCTCGGCCGAGGTGACCGCCGCCCGGTTCGACCTGGCGCTCTACCTGTACGAGGGCCCGCAGGGCATGGGCGCCTCGTTCATCTACTGCACCGACCTGTTCCAGCCGTCGACCGTGCGGAGGCTGGCCGAGTCGTTCCAGACGCTGCTGCGGTCGATCGCGGCCGACCCGTCGGCCCGGATCTCCACGCTCGATCTGCTGCCCGCGCACGAGGCGGCCACGACCCTGGCGTTCGGGGAGTCGGCCGGGCCGCAGCCGCTCGACGCCACCCTGCTGCACCACACGGTGCGGGTGTCCGACGCCCCGGCCGTGGTGTTCGGCGACGACACCCTCACCTACCGGGAGCTCGACCGGCGGGCCAACCACCTGGCCCGGCGGCTCGTCGGGCACGGTGTGCGGCCCGGCGAGCGGGTCGCGGTCTGCCTGGAGCAGTCGGTCGACATCGCCGTGGCGATCCTGGGCGTGCTGAAGTCGGGGGCCGCCTACGTGCCGGTCGACCCCGAGCTGCCGGCGGCGCGCATGGCGTACATGATCGAGGACGCCGGGATCGCCCTCGCGGTGACCACCCCCGAGCTGCGGCCCGGCGGGGTCACCGGGGTCCTCCTCGACGGCGGGGTGGCCGACACCCCTCCCGAGGTCGACGTCGCGCCCGATGACCTGGCCTACGTCATCTACACGTCCGGGACGACCGGGCGGCCGAAGGGCGTCGCGGTGCAGCACCGGGAGGTGCTGGTCTATCTGGCCGGGGTGCACGAGCGGTTCGCGGTCGAGCCCGGCTCGGAGTTCGCGCTGCTCCAGTCGCTCGCCTTCGACTTCGGCATCACCGTCTTCTACCTGTCGCTGATGACGGGCGGCTGCCTGCACCTGCTGCCGCCGAAGACGGCCGCGCCCGATCTCGCGGCGTACTTCCGGCTCTACCCGCCCGACTACCTCAAGATCACGCCCTCGCATCTGGCCGCGCTGCTGGCCGAGGCCGACCCGGCCGAGCTGCTGCCCCGCAGGCTCCTGGTCCTCGGCGGCGAGGCGGCCCCGGCCGAATGGGCCGCCGAGCTGGCGAAAAGGGTCCGGGTCGTCAACCACTACGGGCCCACCGAGGCCACCGTCGGCGTCACCACCCACGAGGTCGGCGCCGAGAAGGGCCTGCTGCCCATCGGCCGCCCGCTTCCGGGCGCGACGGTGCGGTTGCTCGACGCCAACGGCCGTCCGGTCCCGATCGGCATGCCCGGGGAGATCCACCTCGGCGGCGCACGCCTGGCGCGCGGCTACCTCGGGCGCCCGGCGCTGACCGCCGAGAAGTTCGTCCCCGACCCGTACGGCCCCCCGGGAGCCCGCCTCTACCGGACCGGCGACCTCGGCCGCTGGCTGGAGTCGGGCGAGCTCCAGTTCCTGGGCCGCCGCGACCTCCAGGTCAAGGTGCGCGGCTACCGGGTGGAGCTCGGCGAGATCGAGACGCTCCTGGGCGCCTACGACGGCGTCGCCCAGGCCGTGGTCGAACTCCGCGACCAGCGCCTGGTGGCCTACCTGGCCGGCGTCGGCGACACCGCCGCGCTGCGCGCCTGGCTGAAGGACCGCCTGCCCGACTACATGGTCCCGGCCCGGTACGTCTGGCTCGACCGCCTCCCGCTGAAGTCGCACGGCAAGGTCGACCGGGCGGCGCTGCCCGACCCGGCGGCGGTGGCCGAGCCGACGGCCGCGTTCACCGACCCGGAGACCGAGCTGGAGGAGCTCGTCGCCGGGATCTGGGCCGCCGTGCTGGGCCTGGAGCGGGTCAGCGTGACCGACGACTTCTTCGACCTCGGCGGCCACTCGCTGCTGGCCATGCAGGTCGTCGCCCGGCTGCGCAAGGCCGGGCACGTCGCCACCCTGCTCGACCTGTTCAAGCACCCGACCGTCCGCGACCTGGCGCACCTCCTCGACCCGTCGACCGAGAAGGCGCCGGGCGGCCTGCTGCACCGGCTGACCCCGTCGCGGCCCGCCCGCGCCACGGTCGTCTGCGCCCCCTACGGCGGCGGCAGCGCCGTCATCTACAAGCCGCTGGCCGACGCCCTGCCCGACGACTGGGCCCTGTTCTCCCTGGCCGTGCCGGGCAACGAACTCGGCGAAGAGCCGCGCCCCATGAACGAGGTCGCCAAGGAGTACGCCGACGAGATCCTCGCCAAGGTCAAGGGCCCGATCGTCCTGTACGGCCACTGCGGGCTCGGCGGCATGATCAGCATCGAGGCCGCCCGCCACCTGGAAGCGGCCGGGCGCGCCCCCGAGGCCGTCTACCTGGGCGGCGCCTTCCCGTTCGCCCGCCCGAAGGGCCCGTTCTCCCGGATCGGCGTCTGGCTGGAGGAGCTGGGCGGCGACCAGGGCCGCATCAACGCCCTCAGCGCCGCCGGCCTGGACGTCGCCGAGTTCGACCAGGAGGAGCTCAAGCTCATCGTGGCCAACCGCAGGACCGGCACCCGGGAGGCCGAGGAGTACTTCACCGAGGTCTTCGAGAAGGAGCTGCCGCCGCTGTCGGCCCCGGTCATCGCGGTGGTGGGGGAGCGCGACCCCGCGATGGAGTACTACCAGGAGCGGTTCCGCGAATGGCACTGCGTGGCCGACACCACCGCCTGCGTCGTGCTCGACGAGGCCGCCCACTACTTCGTGAAGTACCGCAACGAAGAGCTGGCCACGATCGTCACCCACACCCACCGGGCCATCGCCGAGGGCACCACCGGGACGCTGGAGAGGACGACCGGCGCGGAGACCTGGTGGCTGGAGGGCCTGTCGGTCGTCGGCGCGCCCGAGGGCGACCGGCCTCGGCCTGAGGTCCACGTGGGGCCGAAGCCGGGCATGAAGCGCTTCGCCGCGCTGGCCGCCGGGCAGCTCGTGTCCATCACCGGGACGGCGCTCACCGAGTTCGCGCTGCCGTTGTGGATCTACATGACCACCGGCTCGCTGGTGAACTTCGCGCTGTTCTCCGTGCTGGCGCTGGTGCCGGGAATGCTCGCCGCGCCGCTGGCCGGAACCGTCGTCGACCGGTTCGACCGGCGCAAGGTCATCCTCGCCAGCGACATCGCCGCGGGCGGCACCCAGCTCGCCCTCGGCGTGCTCGTGTGGACCGGGAACCTGCTGGTCTGGCACGTCTACCCGCTGCTGGTGGTGCTCTCGCTGGCGCTCACCTTCCAGCGGGTCGCCTGGGCCGCGGCGGTGCCGCAGATCGTGCCGAAACGGTTCCTCGGGCACGCCAACGGGCTCATGGGCATGGTCGGCGGCCTGGCCAACCTGGTGCCGCCGCTGGCGGCGGCCGGGCTCATGTCGGTCGTCGGGCTCGGCGGCATCCTGGTCATCGACGTCGTCAGCTACACCGTGGCGATCATCACGGTGCTGGTCGTGAGGTTCCCCAAGACGATGGGCTGGCGGCGTCGGGAACCGCTGCTCACCGAACTGGTCAACGGGCTGAAGTTCACGTGGGGCAACCGCGGCATCCGGAGCATGCTGCTGTTCTTCGCCGTGGTGAACCTGTTCATGTCGCCGCTGTTCCTGCTCGTCTCGCCGCTCGTGCTCAGCTTCGGCGACCTCCAGGACGTCGGCCGGGTCACCTTCGCCGGCGGCCTCGGCGTGTTCGTCGGCGGCCTGCTCATGACCATCTGGGGCGGCCCGAGGCGTCGCCGCCTGCGGGGTCAGCTCTGGTCGACGGTGGCGCTGTCGGCGGGCGCGGTCGTGGTCGGGGCGCAGGAGAACCTGGTCGTGATCGCCGCCGGGGTGTTCGGCATGTTCTTCTCGCTGACCGTCCTGAACGGCATCTACAACACGATCATCCAGGTCAAGGTCCCGCAGCGGTTCCACGGCCGGGTCTTCGCGCTGAACCAGCTCGTCGCCTTCTCCACCCTGCCGATCGGCTACGGCCTGGTCGCCCCCTACGGCACCGCCCTCTTCGAGCCGCTCATGGTCGAGGGCGGCCTGCTGGCCGGATCGGCCGGGCTCGTCATCGGCACCGGGGAGGGGCGCGGGATCGCGCTCATGTACGTGCTGTTCGCGCTCGTCATGGCGACGGCCGTCCTGGTGGCCCGGTTCATCAGAGGGCTCTGGTACTTCGACGACCGGGTCCCCGACGCGCTCCCCGACGACCTCATCGGCCAGGAGATGCTGAAGGGGGCCGGACGGACCGGCCCCCTCGCGGCCAGCGGTCAGCAGTAGCCGAGCATCGAGTTCAGGGCCGTCTTCTCCGCCGACTGGAGCTTCAGGGAGTACTTGTACTTCACGGCGATCCACGACTTGGCGTAGGTGCAGTAGAAGGCGGTCCTGGACGGCTTCCACGCCGCCGGGTCCTTGTCGCCCTTCGACTGGTTGACGTTGTCGGTCACGGCCCAGAGCTGCGGGCTCGACAGGTCGTTGGCGAACTGCTCGCGGCGGCTGGTGGTCCAGGCGTGCGCGCCCGACTTCCACGCCTCCGAGAGCGGCACCATGTGGTCGATGTCGACGTCGGATGCGGCGGTCCAGGTGGCGCCGTCGTAGGGCGAATACCAGCTACCGGAGGTCGCGGCGCAGGAGGAGTTGACCACGACGCCGGTGCCGTCGCGCTTGAGCACCTCCTCCCGGGTGTTGCACGCCCCGGAGACGGTGCTCCAGTGCGGGAACAGGTCGCGGTTGTACGACCCGGAGTTGGCCTCGGCGGCCACGGTCAGCGCGTTGAGCTGGCTGACGGCGGTGGAGTAGGAGGGGATGCCGGGAGGGGTGGCGGAGGCGGGGGTGGCGAGCAGGGCGAGGGTGGCGATCGAGGCCACGCCTAAGGAGAGGGCACGCCGCACGGGGGGCTCCTTGAGAGGTTGTGAACCTTGTCAAGGCTGACTCTCACATCGCTGACAAAATCCTGAAATATCATGCTTTGACTACCGGCGGCACCCCTCTTCGTGGAGACGCGCTGGGGACAAGGCGGACATAAACCCCAGTTCACCGCCCGTCCGCCGTGAAGTCACCGCAACACCCGCAGATCCACCGGCCGGGTGTCCCGGTAGGACGACTCGACGACGAGTTCCTCGACCCCGCGCATCAGCGTCACCATCCGGTCGCGCGGGAACCGGCACGTGTCGGCCGTCAGGCCGATCGCGAGCGTCCCGGCCTGCCGGGTGACCACGAAGCAGAAGTCGCAGTTGAAGTGCTCCACGCCGGGCAGCCACTCCACGTCGGCCGGGCACGGGCCGTCGGGCGCCACCTGCGTGGCCGTCCGCTGCTCGACCGGCCGGACGTCGTTGAAGCAGCACGACGGGTAGACCCGCACGTTCCGGTCGGCGCTCACCTTCTCCACCATCGCGTCCCAGGCCCGCTGGTCGTACTGGGCGTGGCGGTAGGAGCGCATCGCGTCGGAGTGGGACTGCTCCAGCGTCTTGGCCAGCGGCGCGAGGGGGTCGTTCCGCAGCGTGAACAGGCCGAGCTGGGTGAGCGTGGCGACCAGGTTGCGGGTGGCGGGCCGGTAGCGGTTGTGCACGATCGGGGTGATCGCGCAGACGTCGTGCCCGAGCAGCGGGCCCAGCAGCACGGTCACCGCGGTCATCAGCACCGTCGCGGTGCTGACGTGGTGGCGGGCGGCCACGACCGCGACCGCGTCCTCCAGGGCGTGCGACTCCAGGACGGCCCGGCTCCAGCGCGGCTCGGCCGGCGGGCCGACCACGGTGGGGAACATCGTGGGCGGGATGCGCCGGTAGCCCTTCTCCCAGTGGGCCAGCGCCGCCTCCGAGCGGTAGCGGCCGACGCCCGACTCCTCCTCGGTGACCAGGTCGAGCAACTGCTGCGACGGCTGCACGGGGAAGGCGCCGCGCAGCAGCAGGTGGCGCAGCTCGCGGGCCACCAGGTCGGCGGCGTAGTCGTCGGCGGCCAGATGGCACAACACGAACACCACGTGCCGGACCCGGCCCCCGACGACGACCAGGCCGAACCGGGCCGGCCACTCGTCGCCGGGCGCGAACGCCGTGCGGGCCAGCTCGGCCAGCAGCACCTCGGCGACCTCGTCGGCCTCGTCGTCGGCACACTCGGCCAGCCGGATCGGCAGCGTGCCCTCGCCGTGCACGACCTGGTAGGGCTCGCCGTCCTCGTCGACGTGGGTCCTGGCCCTGAGGGCCTCGTGCCGGAGGATCAGCGCGGCCACGGCGGCGACCACGTCCTCCAGCGGGAAGGGGCCGCGCCCTCGGGCGAAGGCGATCAGCCGGGCGATGTTGAAGAAGTGGGCGTTGGCCGGCCCGGCCTGCTGGATCGCGTCCCAGATGGCGCGCTGCCCCCAGGCCAGCCGCGCCCGCCCCGACCGGGCTCCGGCGAATTCGGCGATAACTGTCACGGAGTACTCCAAAGCCCCGGTGCGTGTTCTGGCCGAACACGCACCGGGGACTCACTTCAGATCGTCAGCCCGCCGGGAACAGCGTGCCGTAGTCGGCGAAGGCCATGGCGATGTCCGCCTGGGCCCAGAACCGGTGGTAGGTGAAGGTCGGCACGGCGCCGCCGTCCAGGTAGGCCTGGACCTTGGGCCATTCGGGGTCCTGCAGGTAGAAGGACCGGATGCCGAGGAACGACTTGCCCGGGACGATCGTGTCGCCGTTGGGCATCACGCCGCTGTAGCCCGAGGGGATGTAGACCCCCTGGCCGGTCGAGGCGTTGTAGACGTCGTCGAAGCGGTTGTAGTCGGCGCGCGGCTCGGGGATCGCGATGCCCTTGCTGGTCTTCGACAGCGCGAGGCGGTCGATCAGGCCCTTGGCCGTGGCCTTGGCCTGGTTGCCCAGGGTCGAGCCGTTCTCCTTGGCCGCGTACCAGATCAGCGTTCTGGCCAGCGAGGCCGCGACGCCGACGTCGGTGCCGGTGTTGCGGATCGTGACGTGCAGGCCGGGGTTGTCGGCCGGCGTGCAGGTCGAGCAGTTGAAGCTGGCCGACGGGGCGCCCGACCAGTCCATCTCGTTCGGGATGGCGAAGGTCGCGCCGCTGCCCAGGGTGGTGTTGGAGATGGCCCACGGCACCCACTTGTCGAGCACCGACTTGGCCGTGGTGTTGCCGGTCACGTAGTAGAGCTCCGCCAGGCGCTGCATGCCCCAGGCCTGGAAGCCGAACCACTGGTTGGAGGGCGGGTCGTGGTAGACGGGGTCGACGTCGTAGGTCTGGCCGAAGAACTGCGGCAGGTTGCTCGGCCGGGAGGCGTAGGCGCCGTCCCACGAGTTGGTCGCGCCACCGGCGATGCCGCCCTCGGCCGACTGGAGCCACTTGTAGAACTGCACCTGGCGGGTGAGCGAGGTGTTCCAGTCGGTCGCGGCCGTCGGCGACTGCGGGCGCAGCGCGGTCGGGCCCGACGGGCTGAGCACCCAGGCCGCCAGCGGGTTCTGGTAGCCGCCGTGGTTGTGGCTGGAGCCGATCCGCCACGCCCACGTGCCGTCCATGGCGCCGCCCCAGGCGAAGTACCAGCTCAGCAGGTAGGCCGAGCTGCTCTTGCCGGAGCCGGCGGTGCACGTCGGGGACGCGCAGCCGGGGTTCTTGAAGTACTTGTCGTACATCGCGTAGCGCAGGTAGTCGCCGAGCTTGGCGGCCTTGGTGATGGTGGCCGCGATCTGCGACTGGTTGCCCTGCTCGGTCGCCCACTGGAGCGCCCAGTAGGCGGCCTGGACGGCGCGGGCGTCGGCGTCGGGCGCGTTGGTGTAGCGCCACTGCGGAGCCGCGGTGCCCTGGATGAACAGCGGCTGGTAGCCGCCGCCGGTCTGGCCGTAGCGCTGGGTCTCGCACGAGGGGTGCGGGATGGTCTCCCAGACCGACTCCTGCGGGCCGCGCTGGTAGGTGTTGATGTAGGTGACGCGCTTGGTGTTGTCGCCGCACTCGCTCAGGCTGCTGCCGCGGCCGGTGCCGTAGCCGTAGACGTCGTCGACGTCGATCAGCCAGTGCATGGCGTACATGGTGCGGTTGCCGTAGGTCGACTGGAGCTCGGCGGCCAGCGGGTCCTGACCCGCGACGACGCTCGTCGAGAGCGGCGACGGGTACTGGTTCGGCTGGTTGAACTCGGGCGCGTAGTCGGCCGGGTCGCTGGGGTTGTACGCCGTCTGCCCGCCCGGCTGCCCGGCCGCCGACGGGATGATGTACTGCTCCATCAGCGCCCACGAGGCGTTGAACGGCGCCCAGTTGCCGGTGATGCGGCCGTACTGCGCCTCCAGCCAGATCAGGTAGGAGAACGCCTCCGACGTGGTCTCGTGCCCGTGGTCGGGCGCCTCGACGAGCAGCGTCTCCACCGAGTGGTAGGGGATGCCCTCGGGCGACAGGTAGCCCGAGGCGCTCGCCTTGAGCTTGTTGTACTGCGTCTGGAACTCGGTGATGTACGCGTTGGTCGTGCTCTCGTCGTCGGCCTCGGTCGCCGTGACCGCCACCGAGGTCAGGCCGGTGGACGCCACGGTGAAGGTGCGCGAGCCGTTGGCGCTGTCGGCGTCCTGCGCCGCGCTCAGCGTCACGTTCTGGACGGTCGCGTAGTTCGACGGGGTGAACGTCAGCGACGCGCCGCCGGTCACGGTCAGGTCGCCGTCACCCGATCCGGCCGAGGTGGTCACGGTGACGTTCGAGGTCGGCGCGATGGCCAGCCGTACGCCGAAGATGGCGGTGTTGCCCTCGGGGACCGTCAGCGCGGTCGGCGAGACGACCAGCGACTGGGTGGTGCCCGGGTCGTCGTCGGCCTCGTTCGCGGTGACGTTCACGCCGGCCAGGCCGCTGGAGGCGACCGTGATCGTGCGCGAGCCGTTGACGCTGTCGGCGTCCTGCGCGGCGGCCAGCGTCACGTTCTGCGGGGTGGCCCAGTTCGACGAGGTGAACGTCAGGCTGGCGCCCGAGCTCACGGTGAGGTTGGTGTCACCCGAACCGGCCGTCGAGGTCACCGTGACGTTCGAGGTGGGCTGCGCCTGGAGCCGGACCGAGTAGGTGGCGGTGCCGCCCTCGGGCACGCTCACCGTGGTCGGCGTCACCAGGAGCGCCTGCGGGGTGGGCGAGGGGGAGGGGGACGGCGACGGGTTCGGGCCGTTGCAGACCGTCCCGTTCAGCGAGAACGAGGTCGGGTTGGTGTTGGTGCCGCTGTACTGGCCGTTGAAGCCGATGCCGACGTTCGCACCGGAGGCCAGGTTCTGCGCCCACGACGGCGCGACGACGGTCACGTTCGCGCCCGACTGCGACCAGGTGCCGTTCCAGCCCTGCTGCACGGTCTGGTTGCCCGGCCACGTGTAGGTCAGCCGCCACGGGCTGACCGGGTCGCCGAGGTTCTGGATCGAGATGTTGGCGCCGAAGCCGGAGCCGTTGTCCCACTGCTTGGCGTAGGTCACCTGGCACGCGATGGCGGCGTTGGCGGGGAGGGTGGGGAACGTGGCGAGCGCGACGGCCGCCGCCACTGCGGCGAACACGGCCGTGGCGCGGAACCGCCACGACCGCGGCCGGGGTCTGGGTGGGGGTCTCATGAGCAGGTCGTCTCCAGGGCGGGGGGGTGGGCGGCTCTCAATGTGGGCGCGTTTCCGCCCGGCGTACAGAGTGTTTCGGGAACGTGACGAGGCGGGGTCTGCCGACGTGGGGCGGCGTACGGAGTGTGGTGAAACGTTCAGGAACACGGCTTGTGCGCACCGGGACACAGGGTTATGCTCAACATTAGAAATACTCAGTTTGAGAAAGACGGTGCGATGGAAGAGGCGGAATGGCTGAACACCTATGAGCCGCGTGACTACCCGCCTGTGGGTGTGACGGTCGACCTCGTCATCCTGACGATCCGCGACAAGGAGCTCCACGTCCTGCTCGTCGAACGCGGCGAGCCGCCGTTCAAGGGCGAGTGGGCGCTCCCGGGCGGGTTCGTCCAGCCTGACGAGGACCTGCACGAGGCCGCCGCCCGCGAGCTGAAGGAGGAGACAGGCCTTCGGCAGACCGACCTCGACCGCGTCTACCTGGAGCAGTTGAAGACCTTCGGCAAGCCCGGCCGCGACCCGCGCCCCCTGCGCGTGTTCACCGTGGCCTACCTGGCCTTCGCGCCCCAGGTGCCCGAGCCCGTCGCCGGAACCGACGCCGAGAACGCCGCGTGGATGTCCCTGGCTGCCACCAGGAACATGAAGCTCGCCTTCGACCACGCCGCGATCCTGGCCGAGGGCGTCGAACGGGCCCGCAACAAGCTGGAGTACAGCTCGCTCGCCACCTCGTTCGTCGGGCCGGAGTTCACCATCTCCGAACTGCGCAACGTCTACGAGGTCGTGTGGGGCGAGCAGCTCCACCCCGGCAACTTCCACCGGAAGGTGATGTCGGTCGACGGCTACGTCGAGGAGACCGGCCGCACCACCGAGCGCGGGGGAGAACGTGGGGGCCCCCGCGCCCGGCTCTACCGGTGGGGCGGCGCGACCCAGCTCCATCCGGCGCTGCTGCGCCCGTCCGAGACGACCTGAAGCCACCGAACACTCGAAGCCACCGATGAGGAGTCACCGCACATGGGATGGGGCCACTGGTCCGACGATGAATTCCAGGCCGCGCAGACCTACCGCGAGCAGCGCGGCCTGGCCGCCTTCGGACACTCCGAGGCGATGCGCGACCGCCCCCGCCACACCTGGCGGGTGCACCAGGCGCTCGACCCCTACAACGTGAAGGTCAGGGAGGCGCGCGACTCCCAGGAACACCCCGAGAGCGTCGCCGTCGCCGTCTTCTTCGACGTCACCGGCTCGATGCAGCGGGTCCCGCGCGAGTTACAGGTCCGCCTGCCGAGCCTGCTCTCCACGGTCACCGCGCTGGTCCCCGACGCCCAGATCCTCTTCGGCGCCGTCGGCGACGCGACGTGCGACCGCGCGCCCCTCCAGATCGGCCAGTTCGAGTCCGACAACCGCATGGACGAGGACCTGCGCCGCATCCTCCTGGAGGGCGGCGGGGGCGGCGGCATGCGGGAGAGCTACGAACTGGCGCTCTACTTCCTGGCCCGGCACACCGCGCTCGACTGCCACGAGAAGCGCGGCGTGAAGGGCGTCGCCTTCGTCATCGGCGACGAGATGCCCTACCCCTCGGTGTCCGGCCACGAGGTGGCCGCGCTGTTCGGCGAGTCCATGGTCAAGGACGTCCGCACCGAGACCGTCGTCAAGGAGGCCTCCCGCACCTGGGACATCAACGTGATCATCCCGGGCGGCACCTCCCACGCGGGCGACCAGCAGGTCAGCGGCCTGTGGCGCACGCTACTCGGCGACCGCGTGATCGAGCTCGACGACGTCTCGTCGATCTGCGACACGATCGCGCTCACCGTGGTCGACCGCGTCATGTCCCAGAAGGCCCACTAGCGAGAGTGGAGGCCACCATGGAAGACCACGTGATCGTCGCCGACCTCGGATACGGCGACGCGGGCAAGGGCACCGTCGTCGACTACCTGTGCTCCCGGCACGCCGACATCAGGGCCGTCGTCCGCTACAACGGCGGCGGCCAGGCCGGCCACAACGTCGTCACCCCCGACGGCCGCCACCACACCTTCGCCCAGTTCGGCGCGGGCACCTTCTGGGGTGTGCCGACCTTCCTGTCGCGATACATGATGGTCGACCCGATGCGGCTGGCCAGCGAGGCCAACCACCTGCGCTGGCTCGGCGTGCACCGGCCGTTCGACCTGCTGACCGTCGACCCGGAGGCGCTGGTCACCACGCCGTTCCACAAGCGCGTCAACCAGTTCCGGGAACGTTCCCGGGGCGAGCGCCGCCACGGGTCGTGCGGCATGGGCGTCGGCGAGACGGCGTCCTACGCGATCGACAACCCCGGATCGGCGATCCGGGTCGCCGACTGCGGCAACCCCCGGGCGCTGCGCCCGCTGCTGCGGCGGCTGCGCGACTGGGCCTCCGCCGAGATCGGCCGGCCGATCAGGATGCCCTCGGTCGACGACGTGGCCGAGGCCTACCGCCAGTTCGCCGCGACCGTGCACACCGGCCGGCTGCCCTCGGGCGGGCCGCTCGTCTTCGAGGGCGCGCAGGGCGTGCTCCTCGACGAGTGGTACGGCTTCCACCCCTACACGACCTGGTCCACGACCACGTTCACCAACGCCTTCGAGCTGCTCGGGGAGGCCGGCCTGGACGACGCGAAGCGGCTGGGCGTGGTCCGGACGTACATGACCCGGCACGGCAACGGCCCGTTCGTGACCGAAGACCCCACCCTCCATCTGCCCGAACGCCACAACATGACCGGCGAGTGGCAGGGCCCGTTCCGCACCGGCCACCTCGACCTCGTCGCGCTCCGCTACGCAGCCCGCGTCTGCGGCGGCGTCGACGAGATCGCGCTCACCCACCTCGACGTGGCCGAGGAGCACCCCGAGCTCAAGGTCTGCCGCGAGTACGCCGACGGCCTGACCCTGGTGCCCGGCGGTGGCCTGGAGCTGCGCGCGCAGGTGTCCGAACGCCTGCTCACCGCCCGCCCGGTCCTGTCCCAGGCGCCCGACTCGTGGGCGGGGCTCGTCGCCCAGGAACTCGACGCCCCGGTCACGATCAGGTCCAGCGGGCCGACCTGGCTCGACAAGAAGGTCCGCCGGTCGGCCGCGGCCCGCCGCTAACCCGCCTCGGGGAAGACCGTGGCGACCGCCACGAGTTCCCCGCCGAGGAATCCCTCGGCCCTGACCCGATCGCCGGCGCCCGGCAGGGTGAGGCCGCCGGCCCCGGGGGTGACGTCGACTGAGCCACGGGGGCGTCCGTCGACGTACACGTCGACCCGGTCGAGGCCGAGGGTGTCGAAGTGGGTGACGAGCGCGTCGTCGCCCGGGACGACGCTCACCTTCAGCCGCCGCCTCGGCAGCCGCGCCAGCTCGCGCCCGGCCGTCTCCATCAGGTCGGGGTTGCCCTCCAGCAGGTCGGCGACGGTGAGCCGGTGGCGTACCGACGGCACGACGCCGAGGTCCTCCAGCGGGGTCCCGGCCGATTCGCCCACCCGCAGGGTGCGCCTGATCGCGACGCTGATCGCGGCGCCGGCGGGAAGCGGCTCGTAGGGGCTGCCGGGCACGTCGCGCAGGTCGTGGAGCAGGTCGGCCTGGCCGACCACGTTGGCGCCGCCCGCGCCGGTGTTGTCGTCGACGCCGATGATCGTGCCGATGGCGTGGTCGGCGAACCCGGCGGCGAAGATGTCCGACGTCGAGTAGCAGCGCGCGTCGGTGATCAGCACGACCGGGCCGTGGTAGAACTGCCCGAACGTGTTGACGAGCTCCTCGGAGCTGAGCGGGAAGGCGTCGGAGTAGACCGCGCCCGTCTCGACCGACAACTCCAGTGACCTCCGCCAGCGGGCGTAGCCGGGAGTGTGCGCTGCCAGCAGCAGGTTCAGCGGCGAACTGACCATCTGGGCGGGTTCGGGCTGGACGCGGCGGTGGGTGAGGAACTGGAGCAGGATCTCCCCGGCCAGGATGTGGCCGCCGGGGTTGCTCCGGATGTCGATGATCAGCCCGTCTTCCGGCAGCGACGTGATGATCTGCGCGAACGCCTCGACGTGCGCCTGCAGCGCGGCGGTGAATCTCGCCTGCGAGGTGAACTCGCCCAGGCTGAAGCCGGTGATGCGGACGTGCCCGAACGTCCCGGACGTCGTCTCGACGGCCCGCCAGAGGAAGATGCCGGTCGCGGTGTAGTTCGACGGGCCCGCGCCCTCGAACAGGAAGCTCCTGATCGAGGCGAGCTGCTCGCCCTCGATGTCGACGCCGCGCGGCGCGTCGCCGCCGACCGGGGCGGCCGGGACGGTCCGGCGCAGCACCAGCCACGGCATCCGCAGTTCTTGGGGCTTGCCGTCGAGGTCGACGTACGAGACGACGACCCACTCCTCGTCGGGCGGCAGGTGCCCGGCGAGCGCCCGCTGGGTCAGCGATTCGAGCCCGCGCGCGTGCCGGGCGGCCAGGTTGCCGCCCGCGTAACGTTCGCCGTTGACGTCGGCGGCCCGGCCGATGGGCACCCCGTTCCAGTGGGTGACCGTGACGCCGACCTTGAGCTCGCCGCCCACCGGCAGCAGGCCGGCGTTGACCTGCGTGACGACGTAGCGGTCGCCGGCCTGCTCGACGAGGAACGGCAGGAACGCCGCCGCGTCCGCGAACGGCTTCGGGAGCCGGTAGCCGGTGTGCAGGTCGCGGACCGAGTGGAAGATCGACTGGAGCTGGAAGTGGAAGGCCCACTCGGGGTCGGGCGTCTCCTGGCGGCTGAGCCGCGCCTGGAGCAGCCGCAGCCGCTGGACGGGGTTGACGCCGTGCATGGCCACCTTGAGCGGCAGGTGCGCGAAGTTCTGCTCCAGCACCAGCAGCGCCTGGCGGACGATGAGCCGCCGCTGGTCGAGGGTGAGCGTCCCGGCCGTGGCGAGGAAGTCGGCGAGCGTGCCGGGGACGATCGTCCAGACGGGCTGCGGGACGGCGGCCTCGGGCCGGGGATCCGAGGCGGCGGCGGTCAAGACGGCCCTTGCGTCCATGTCGGGCTCCTGGTGGCCTTCGGGGGAATGCCGGAAGTCCACCATGGCCGCGCGGAACGGTCCGGGGGAGAGTAGGGGGCTACTCAGCGACCCCTCCGGAGCCCGTTGAGGGCGGTCTCGACCACGGCGTCGGCGAACTCGGCCGTGAGCGGCCCCTCGCGGTGGAGCCACCGGTTCTTCAGCGGCCCCCAGAGCAGGTCGACGGCCACGTCGAGGTCGACGCCGGAGCCGAGCTGCCCGGCCTCCTGGGCGCGGCGCAGCCGGCGGCGCTTCAGCTCCCTCATTGGTTCGTCGAGGCGCTCGGCGAAGTCGGCGGCCAGGGCCGGGTCGAGGAGGATCTCGATCGCGAGGGCGCGCATGGGCTCGCTGTAGCGGGGCTCGTTGAGTTCGGCGACGGTGGCGCGGAGCACCGTCTTCAGGTCGGCTTCGAGGTCGCCGGTGTCGGGCAGGTCGGCGGGCCGGTCGCCCTGGCCCTCGGCGAGCATCAGCAGCGCGTCGAACAGCACCGCCCCCTTCGAGGGCCACCACCGGTAGATCGTCTGCTTGCCCGCCCCGGCCCTGGCGGCGATGGCCTCGATGTTCAGCCGGGCGTAGCCGACCTCTCCGGCCAGATCGAGTGCGGCGGTGAGGATCGCCCGGCGGGCGGCCTCGTTGCGCCGGGCCGCGTCGGGCGCCTTTCGCTGCGTCGTCATGGGAGAAGTGTAGACGAGACGGATCGTCTCGCGTTACTGTCTTGGCAAGCCGAGACGGATCGTCTCGCAAATGACAGGGGACCGTGATGACCGTTGATCGCGTGTGGTTCGTCACCGGGGCGAGCCGGGGCCTCGGCCGGGCCTTCGCCCAGGCCGCGCTCGCCGCGGGCGACCGCGTCGTCGGGGTGGCCCGCACCCTCGCGCCGCTGGAGGAACTGGCCGCCGAGCACGGCGACCGCTTCCTCGCGCTGCCCCTCGACGTCACCGACCGGGCGGCCGTCCGGGCCACCGTCGACGAGGCGGTGCGGCGTATGGGCCGTCTCGACGTCGTCGTCAACAACGCCGGCTACCTCGCCATGGGCATGCTGGAGGAGTTCGGCGAGGCCGAGGCCCGCGCCCAGATGGAGACGAACTTCTTCGGGCCCCTCTGGGTCGGCCAGGCCGTGCTGCCGCACCTGCGCGACCAGGGGAGCGGCCACATCCTGCAAATCTCCAGCATCGGCGCGCTCGGCGGCTTCCCCCTCACGGGGATGTACAGCGCCAGCAAGTTCGCCCTCGAAGGGATGAGCGAGGCGCTGGCGGCGGAGGCCGAGGGCTTCGGCGTCAAGGTCACCATCGTCGAGCCCGGCGGATACTGGACCGGCCTCTACACCACCGGGCTCGTCACGACCGAGCCGATGGACGTCTACGCGCCGCTGCGGGCCGAACTGGAGAAGCGCTTCGCCGAAGGATCCGTCGACAGCCTGCCGGAGCTCGCGGCCGAAGCCGTCATGAGACTCGTGGCCGACGAGAACCCGCCGCTGCGCCTGCTGCTGGGCAGCGCCGTCTACGACATCGCCTTCGACCTCTCCCGGAAGAAGACGGAGACCTGGGCGGCCTGGGAGGAGGTCAGCCGCGCCGCGGAGAAGGCCGTTCCGGCGCCCGAATGACCGCCGTTTTCTGCTAGGCATGCGGCATGCAGCGATTGACGCCTCTCATCGGCGAATGGGCCGTCACGACCGCGCTCGCCGACGGCCGGGTGCTCGGCCGGGTCCGGTCGACGTTCACCTGGCTCGACGACCGGTTCGTCGTCCAGCACACTGACGTCTTCCCCGGCGACCAGGGCATGCCCGAGTTGTTCCCCGCCGTCTGCGTCTACGGCCTCGACGACGACGCCGGGCGGTTCACCCAGCTCTACTCCGACGGGCGGGGCGTGCACCGCGTCTACCAGTGCAGCCTGGACGACGGCGTCTGGCGGATGTGGCGCGACCAGCCGGGGTTCGCGCAGCGTTTCACCGCCACCGTCGGGGCCGACGTCATCGACGGCGGCTGGGAGCTGGCCCTGGAGGAGGGCGGGTGGAAGCCCGACCTGTCGGTCAGGTACGAGAGAGCCGGTCGGCCAGCCTGATCGGCTCGGGCAGCCGGAACTCCGGGGTCAGCCGCAGCACCTGGGCGCACGCGTTGGCGAGGCTCATGCGGTGTCCCTGTGACACGTACACCGGCTTCACCCCGGTCCGGGTGCGCAGGGCGCGGCCGACCGTCTCGCCGTCGAGGACGATCGGCGTCCACGAGCCGCGCTCGGCGGCGGGGGGCTCGTGCGTGCCCACGAACGCCGTCTTGGCCACCCCGATCGCCGGCAGTCCCGTCAGCACGCCCAGATGGCAGGCCAGCCCGAACCGGCGGGGGTGCGCCACCCCGTAGCCGTCGCAGACCAGCAGGCCGGGGGTGACCGACAGGCGGGAGAGCGCCGTCAGCAGGGGCGGGATCTCGCGGAACGCGAACAGCCCCGGCACGTAAGGGAACCGGGCCCTCTCCCGCGCCACCGCCTGGTCGACGACGTTGAGCGAGGAGTCGAGCACGACGACGGCTCCGGTCACCGTGTCGTCGGCCGCGTAGCCCACGTCGAGACCGGCCGTGAAGCCGATCTCCGCGGGCCCTTCCGAGGCCAGGTCGGCGAGCGGGCGGAGCCGCGACTGGATCTCCGTCGCCTCGGCGACGGTGGCCGGTTCGTCCCAGGTCATCCCCACCAGGCCCACCGTAGACTGCCGGAATGACACGAGCGGGAGGTACGCGTGCCGCGCTGCTCGACGCAGCGCTCGCGGTGTTCAACGAGCGTACCTATGGCGACACCCCGGTGGCCGTGGTGGCCGATCGGGCGGGGGTGTCGGTGGGCACCCTCTATCGATATTTCCCCAGCAAGGAGGCGCTGGGGAACGCCGTCTACCGGCTCTGGAAGCAGCGGCTGGCCGAGCGGCTCGCGGCGGAGCGGTCGGCCGGCGCGTCCTACGAGAGCACGTTCGCGGCCATGTTCCGCACGTTCGTCGGGTTCGCGGCCGACCACCCGGAGGCGTTCGCGTTCCTCGAACTCCAGCAGCACGAGAGCTACCTCGACGTCGACAGCCGGACCGCCTCGACCTCCATCGACCAGACGGCGGTCGACTTCGTCGTCCAGGGGCAGCGGGCGGGAGAGATCCGGGCCGGTGACCCTCGGATGCTGGTCGCGCTCGTCTACGGCGCCCTGGTCGGTCTGGTGAAGGCGCGGCGCGCGGGGCTGCGGCTGACCGATGAGGATCTGGCGGCGGCGCGGGCGGCCACGTGGGCGCTGCTTGACGTACGATCCCAAGCGGAGTGAACATTCACTCCGCATAACGGCCGAAGGGAAGCCTCCGATGCGCCTGACGTTCAACGGCGGTCCACGCGAGCACGACCCCGGTCCCGACGACACCGCCGCCGACGTGATCCGGACGGTGTTCGGGGCCACCGGCACCAAGGTCGCCTGCGGCGCCGGGGTCTGCGGGGCCTGCACGATCCTCGTCGACGGCGAGCCGAAGGCGTCCTGCCTGCTGCCGGCCGCCCATCTGGACGGGGCTGAGGTCACCACCGTCGAGGGGGTCGGTGGTGACCACCCCGTCCAGCGGGCGTTCGTCGAGTGCGACGCGCTCCAGTGCGGGTTCTGCACGCCGGGCTTCGTGACCGAGGCCGTGGCCTTCCACGACCGCTGGCGTAAAGACCGCGAGGGCACGCCCTCCCGTGAGGAGGTCGCCGACGCGCTGACCGGGCACCTGTGCCGGTGCGGGGCCTACGAGAACATCCTCACCGCCGTCCGGCAGGCCTGCTCGGGTGTGTTCGACGACCGCGAGCCGGTGCCCGCCCGGGTCGAGGCCCCGGCCAAGGTCACCGGCACGGCCGAATACACGGTCGACGTGACCCTCCCGGGCATGCTCCACGGCGTGATCGTGCGCTCCCGGCTTCCGCACGCCCGGGTCACGGTCGAACTGCCCGAGGGTTCGGTACGCCTCCTCGACGGCGACGTCGTCCGCTACGCCGGCCAGCCGATCGCGGCGGTGGCCGCCGAGACGCCCGCCCAGGCCGGAGAGCTCGCCGGGCGGGTCACGGTCGCCTACGAGCCGCTGCCCTCCGTCGTCGACCCCGGCGAGGCCCGGCGGGCCGGCGCCCCGGTGATCTTCCCCGACGCCGCCGCCCAGAAGAAGGCGCCCTCCAGCGCCGAAGGCGCCGGATTCCCGGGCCGGTGGCGGGGCAACGTCCGGTCCGGGTACGCCTCGGCCTGGCGGGGCCGCACCGCCCGGCGCCGGCTCGACGCCGCCGAGGAGCGGAACGCGCCCGGCTACTTCGCCGCCACGTTCACCACCGCCGGTCAGTCGCACACCGCGCTCGAACCGCACGCCTCGGTGGCCGACTGGCGGGCCGACGGGCTGACGCTCTACACCTCCACCCAGGCGCTCCCGCACCTGAAGGCCGCCGCCGCCAAACGCTGGAATCCGCCGAAGGTCGAGGTCGTCGCCCATCACGTCGGCGGCGGATTCGGCGCCAAGCTCGGCCTCGGCGCCGACGCCGTCGCCGCCGTGGAACTCTCCCGGAAGCTCGGCCGCCCGGTCAGGGTCGCGATGTCCCGCGCCGAGGAGCTCACCGACACCGGCTACCGCCCCGGCACCCGCTCGGAGCTGCGGATGCTCGGCACCCCGGCCGGCGGGCTGGCCGCGATCGAGCTCGACGTCTCCGGCCACGGCGGTGTCTCGACCGGCTCCATGGTCGCGACCCTGGGCCTGCTCATGTACGGCCGGGGCCCCCGCCACTTCCGCGACCGCGACGTCGTCGGCAACGCGCCCCCGGCCAGCCCCTTCCGGGGACCGGGCGGCCCGCCGTTCGCGTGGGCGGTCGAGCAGGGCGTCGACGAGATCGCCCACCGGCTCGGCGCCGACCCGCTCCGGCTCCGCCGCACCTGGGACGGCAACCGCCGCCGCCGCGCCCTCTACGAGATCGCCGGCGAACTCCCGCTCTGGCGCGACCGCCCCACGACGCCCCAGACGGGCCGTCACCGCCGCGGTGTCGGGGCCGCCGCGGCCAACTGGATCTACACCGCCGACCTCGACACCAAGGTCGAGCTCACGGTGCGCGACGGCCGGATCGTCGCCCGGACCGCCACCCAGGACATCGGCACCGGCGTCCGGACCGTCATCCGCAACACCGTCAGGGAGGTCTTCCCGGACGCCGACATCGTCGTCGAGGTCGGCCACTCCCACGCGCCCCACGGCCCGGTCGCCGGTGGCAGCCGGTCGACCGCCTCGGTCGGCCCGGCCGCCCGCGACGCGGCCCGGAAACTCGCCGCGCACCTCGGCGGCAAGCCCGTCGGCGAGGCCGAGGGCGTGACCGTCCTCGGCGAACGGCCCAAGGACCGGCGCGGTTCGGCGGTCCCGGTGTCGATGGACCACCTGCGGATCGGCCGAGGGCTGGCGGGGGCCGTGCACATCACCGAAGTGGAGGTCGACACCCTGCTCGGCCACACGCGGGTCACCCGGGTGTGGGGCGGCATCGCCGCCGGCGCGATCTACAACCGGGCGGCCGCCCGCAACCAGTGTGAGGGCGGCATCGTGCAGGGCATCGGCTACGCCCTCTACGAGGAGCGGCTCACCGACCCGCGCACGGGGGTGGTCCTGTCGGCGAACCTGGAGGACTACCGCCTGCCGGGCGTCAAGGACACCCCCGAGATGACCATCCACTTCCACGAGGACGGCTGGGACCACGTCCCGGGCGGCGGCATCGGGCTCGGCGAGGTGTGCACCATCTCGGTCGCCGCCTCGGTGGGCAACGCGATTTTCAACGCGACCGGCTTCCGCCCGCTCGACCTGCCCGTCCGCCCCGACCGCCTGCTCGAAGGGATGCCCCGATGACCGAATACCGGGCCGGCGGGACCGATCTGATGGAACGCCGCGCGTCGGGCCGCTCGACCGGCCCGATCGTCGATCTGCGCGACCGGGGCCTCCGGTCGATCGAGACCACCGAAAAGGGCGGGTTCCGGATCGGCGCGATGGTCACCGTCGACACCCTGGCGACCGACCCCCGCCTCCGGGCCGCCTACCCCGCCCTCGCGCTGACGGCCGGCGCGCTGGCGACGCCGCAGATCAGGCGGGCCGCCACGCTCGGCGGGGTGCTGCTCCAGCGCACCCGCTGCCGCTACTACCGCAACGAGCACTACGAGTGCCTGAAGACCGGCGGCGAGGGTTGCCCGGCGCGCGGCAACCCCGGCGAGCGCGCCGTCGTGCTCGACCTCGGCCCGTGCGTCGCGCCGCACCCGTCGTCGGTGGCGATGGCGCTGCTCACCTACGACGCCGTCGCCGAGATCGAAGAGCGGCCCGCGAGACCCGTGGCCGGCCTCTACGGCGACGGCGCCCGCGACCACCTGCTCGACGCGTCCGACCTGCTCACCGCGGTCACCCTGCCGCCGCCGGTCGACGGCGAACGCGCCGGGTACGGGCGTGCGACCGGCCGCGCCTCGGCCGAGTGGCCGCTGGCCGAGGCGGTCGCCCACCTGACGGTGCGCGACGGCGTGATCGTCCGGGCCGGGGTGGCCGTCGGGGGAGTGGCGGCGGTGCCGCTCCGGCTGCCCGGCGTCGAGGCGGCGCTCACGGGCGGCGCGCCGTCGGAGGGGCTGTTCGCACGGGCGGCCCGCCTCGACTGGTCCCCGGCGTTCCCCGAGACGGCCTACAAGATCCCGATGACGGCGACGCTGATCGGCGACGTGCTGGCTCAGGCCCTGTAGTTCTCCAGGTGGGCCAGGACCGCGTGGTTCGCGGCCCACCCGTCGGGGAACTTGATCGGCACGTTGAGCTGCACCCTCGGGCTCATCGGGTGGTGGTCGAGCAGGTCGGCGATGCCCGCGCGGGCCACCACGACGCAGGCGTGCCGGTGCCGCGAGGTCAGCACGCAGAGCCGCCCCGACTCCAGGTGGAAGGCGGTCGCGTCGCGCCGTCCCGACAGCGGGTGGAGCACGATCGTGACGTCGTATTCGCGGCCCTGGAGCCGGTTGGCCGTGTCGACGGTGACGCCCTCGGGCGGTTCGGCCAGCTTCACCGCGGCCACCTGGTCGTTGTGGGCGCAGCCGATCGCGATCCGGTCGGGCGTCACCGGGTGGGAGCCGTGCTCGTCGTGGGCGACCGCGCCGCGCTGGACCAGCCGCCGGGCGATCTCGGCGCAGGCCTGCGCCGCCTCCGGGTCGGTGCGGACGGTGTGCCGGTTCGGCAGCTCGTAGAGGGCCCACCCGGTGGCGGCGGCCATCTCGACCGTGCGGTCGAACGGCGAGCGCATCCCCGGCACGGTCAGCTCCAGCCGCCGGGCGCCCTCCTCGGTGCCGGCGGTGAAGCCGCCCGCCGGGTAGAACGCCTCGGACACCATCGGCGCGGCGCTGGCGGGCAGCCGCCACGACACCGGCAGCCGGTGGGTGCGCAATCCGTTGAGCCGCTGGGTCACCGCGACGGCGCTCTGCAGCGGGTCCCACTTCAGGCCGGTCCACCGCTCGCTGTCGACCACGCTGAACGGGTCGAGCTGGCCCGGGTCGCCCACGAACAACGCGTGGCCGTCGGCGAACAACCGGGCCACCCCGAGGAGCTTGTCGGAGCGCATCTGGTAGGCCTCGTCGACGATCGCCCACTTCCAGCTCCGGTCGGCCACGTAGGCCCACTTGTCGGCGGTGGCGGTGACGACCTGGCAGGCGTCGACCTGGGCGATCTTGCTGCCGGTGGTGACGGCGGCGTGGCGGCGGACCCGCTCGGGCGGGTCGAAGCCCTCGGCGTGCAGCCGCCCGATCGTCAGCTCGGGGGAGCGCCGCGCCAGCCGGTCGACGAGGTCGTCGACCTGCTCGTTGGTCTGCGCCACGATCATCAGCCGCTCGCCCTTGGCGGCGATGGCGGCCGTGGTCTCGACGACCAGCGTGGTCTTCCCGGCGCCCGGGGGCGAGTCGACGACCAGGCCCGGCGAGGCCGCGCTGGTGTAGTCGGCCAGGATCGTCTCGGTGGCCGCCCTGGCGGCTTCTGCGGGGGTCATGACCAGGGCTCCGCGGCGTCGTCGTCGGTCGGCACGTAGTCGGGCGGCGGGCCGCCGTGGGTCCACGGCGTCTCCTCGCGCGGCGGCAGCGGCGCGCGGCGCGACTCGCCGGGGTCGAGCTCGGTGTAGCAGATCACGGTCCCGACCCCGGGCACGCTGCCCTCGGCGGGCTGCGAGCCCCGGCCCATGCCGTCGTCGATCTGCACGGTCACCATGCGGTCGGCCAACGAGGTGATCGTCGCCGACTGGCGCGGCCGGGAGGGCGAGCGCACCTTCTTGCCCTTCGCCAGGCGTACCGGATCGGAGGTCTCGATCGTCACCAGGGGACGCGGGACCTCGCGCTTGCCGCCCGGCGGCACGATGCGCCGGGTCAGGTCGACGGCCACGACCTCGCCCGCGAACGCCACGCCGTCGGCCCGGTATTCGGCCATCACGAGCGGGTCGTCGAAGGCGCGGGTCGCCTCGAACGACTGCTGCGCCGCCTCCAGCCGGGCCAGCCGCTTGGCCGCCGCGACCGCGCTGTCGCGCTTGCCCTGCGGCAGGCCGCCGCCGTCGATCCAGGCGCGGTGGAGGGCGACGTGGACACGGTCGCGCTCCCAGCGGGTGGTCGCGCCGGGCGACTCCTTCAGGGCCGCGAGCAGACCGATCGCCTGCCACATGCGGTCCCACGTGGGCCGCAACTGGCCGTGCAGCGCCTCCTCGACCTGCGTGGCCGAACCGGTCACGTCGTAGTGCTCGATCGCCTTCTGGAGCTCCTGCCGGTCGAACTCGGGATGGGTGTCGGGACCGGCGGGCGGGGTCAGCGGATCGTCGGCCAGCGCCGCCGCCTCGGGGCCGGTCAGGCCCTCGGGCGGGTCGATCCAGCCGAGCAGCGCGGCCAGGTCGGCGTCTTCGACGGCGCTCTGGCCGGTCACCCAGTGGGCGGTCAGCAGGTCGGTCATCGCCACCATCAGCGACGACCCGGCGAACTCGCTCTGCTCGGCCAGGAAGGTCAGCCACCGGCCCAGCATCGGCACCGCCGGGTCGACCGCGTAGGGCCCGGTCGTGCGCCGGAACCGCGACGAACGCCCCAGCTTGGCGGCGAACTCCACCCCGCCGGGGCTCGGCACGACGATCTGCGGCGCGTCGAGGCACCGCTCGAACGGCGTCTTCGCCTCGACCGTCTCGACCTGCCGGGAGATCCGGTCGATGTAGGGCAGCAGCACCGCCCCGAGGTCGGCGAGGAACTGGAACCGCAGGTCGCGGTTGCGCGGCTGCGGCACCACGAGCAGCGTCGGCCGCCGCGGATCGGTGCCGACCATCGCGCCGAGCGGCGCGGCGGCCTCACCGGCCAGCCGGAGCGGCACGAACACCATCGGCGCCTCGGCCAGGTGGACGTGGCGCACGGTGGCGCGCGGCAGCGCCCGGCCCCGCTCCCGCGCCTTCACCTTCACGTAGGAGTGGAGCAGGCTCACGCGACCGCCTCGTCGTAGAGGCGCGCGACGTGGCGGAGCCGCTCGGCGATCTCGGCCTGGTCGTCGGCCACCGGCTCGCCCGGCGTCGCGACCCGCAGCGCGGCCCGCACCGACTCGATGCCGCCCAGGTCGTCGCGGACGACGCGGCCCAGCGCGTCGAGGTGGCCCAGGTCGTGGGCCTCACGGCGGCACAGGTGGGACAACTCGCAGGCCGACAGGCACTGCGGGGCGTAGCGCGCCGGGACGGCGGCCACGGCGGCCTCGATCTGGGCCGGCGACAACGCGTCGAGGTCGAGGCTGAGGTTCTCGGGCAGCCGGTCGAGGATCGTGTCGATCCGGGTCAGCCGGGAGAGCTGGCGGGCGAGTGTGACGAGCTGGTGGCGGACGTCGACCGTGGTCGCCGTCGGCTCGTTGGTGAAGTCGCGCGGGCAGACCAGGATCACGTCGTGGGAGACCAGGTCGCGGCCGACGAGCTCGCGCAGGGCGTGGACGTAGACCGCCGCCTCGCGCGCCGCCGCCGACACCTTCGGGGTGTCGGCCTGGTCGTCGACGATCGCGAACGACTTGATCGCCACGATGTGGAACACGCCGCCGAGCTGGAAGGCGATGACGTCGGGCTCCAGGTAGACCTGCGCGCCCGCGACGTCGAGCCGCAGCAGCGGCCGGTCGAGGATCGTCGCCCGGCCGCGGCCCTCGGCAGTCTGTCGGATGACGCGGCGGGTGTGCCCGTGGCGCGCCACCTGGCCCTCGTTCCCTCCGGCGTCTTCGAGGTTGACGTAACCGGCCTCCTCGATCGGCAGGTCGAGCAGGGTGCGCAGCAGCCGCAGCAGGTGGGCCGCGCCGTTGGCCTTCACCAGGTCGGTGAACTGCTGGTTGCGCTGGATCGCGAACGGCGACTGGCCCCACCGGTCGTCGAACCGCAGCCGCCGCATCAGCCGGGGCTTGTCGATCGCCGCCGCGTCGAGGACCGCCCGCCGGTCGCACGCCGGGTTCGCCGCCAGGGCCGCGATGCTGCGCGCGTTGTGGTCCTGCCCCGGGGTGCCGCCCCGGATGGCGTCGAGCCGGTTCATGCGGACCTCACCGTCCTGATTCCCGAACCGAAGAGCCGCTCGACCGGTCCGAGCCGGTCGGTCGCCCGCGCGGCCGCCTCCCGCCTGTCCATCTGATCCCTCTCCTGGTGTACGGCCAGCTCCGCCCCCGCCGCGGCGATCACCTTGGCCGGATCGGCCGGTCCGAAGCCGTCGCCGGCCCCCGGGATGTTCTGCGCGAGCTGCCCCAGCAGCCGGAACGCGCCCGGTGAGACGTCGTCGAGCCGCATCAGGTGTTCGGCGAGCCGGACGGCCGAGGTCAGGAAGTCGGTGCGCGGGCTCAGCGGCCCGATGATCCGCTGGGGCAGCGCCCACGTGCTGAGCGCCAGTAAACCTCGGGCCGGGGACAGCAGTTCGGAGGTCAGCGCCGCGCACAGGTAGTAGGGCCGGGCGCCGGGCGCCGACCGGTAGGACTTCTCCTCGTCCCGCCGGAGGCTGGTGAGCTGGGTGTTGGCCATCTGGCCGCCGAAGAACGACTCGTCGACCGCGACGATCATCCTCGCGGCGGTGGGGGCGCCGAGCAGGGTCAGCGCCCGGTGGACCTGTTCGCGTACCGGAACCAGGGGGGGCTGGGTGGCGGGCTGCTCGACCTCGGCGTCCCACTGACGCTCGGCCTCCCGCAGCCGGGCCCGCAGCGCCCGCGCCTCGGCGTGCCGCCCGGCCGCCGTCGCCTGCCGGATGGCTTTCCTCAGCTTCCCCATCTGTGCTTCCAGCCCGTCCAGATCCACGTTTCCGCACCTTAACAGCGGGCCCACGGAAAGCCAAGCTATTCCAGTTGCTTCCAGTAATTTCCAGCATTACATTTCCACAACCGAAGACACCCGCGAGAAGAGAGACGACCCATGAGCCGCTGCCGCCCCCCGTTATCCCGGGCCGAACTCGACGCCCGGCTCGACGAGCGGATCGACACCCGCCCCGACGGAGACGCCGTGACGTGGTCGGTGGTCGTGCCGCCCGCCTGCCGCGCCGCCCACGCGCGGGCCGACCGCTTCCGCGTCAAGGTCGGCAGCGTGTCGGGCTACCGCCCCTCGGTCGACCCGGCCTACGTGCTGCAGCGTGCCCTCCTCCAGCCCGCCGGCGGGCGGGTGGCCGCGCTCCGGTCCGGGATCATCCGCATGTACGCTGGCCGGCAGGACATCGGCGGCGCCCGCGTGCCGGCCTGGCTGCAGGCGGTCATGGACGATCGCTGGGCCCTGGTCGACGGGGAGTGGCGCGCACTCGACCCCGGCCGGCTGGCCGACGCCCTGGCCCGCGTCCGCCCGCTCTTCGTTCCCGGCTGGGACCTGCCCGCCTGGCACCCGGGGGAGTCGCCCCGCGTCTACGCGGCCAACGCCGGCAACCTCCGCCCCGACCTGCTCGCCCTGCCCGGCGGCGACCTCGGCGACCTCCTGACCGCGCGGGGCGACCTGGTGTACGTGACCACGGCCGCCGGTCTCGGCCCGGTCGTGACCTCTGCGGTGAGGGCCGCCCGCGGCCGGTTCCCGGGCGGGGCGCGCCCCGCCCGGGTGGTCTTCGTCGTCCTGTCGGTCACCCCGGTGCCGCCGGAGCGGCTGTTCCCGCTGGTCCGGATGTCGCTCGCGGACGCCGCCCGGACGCTCGGCGATCTCGGGGTGGGCGTCGAGGTCGTCGTACACCGCCCATAACCAGCCGATATAAGTGGATATACGCCCGCTATACGCGGGCGTGTCACTCTGGCGTCTCACCTCTGACGGGGGACCAGATGAGAGAAAGAGCACAAGCGGGCCTGACCGCCGTCGCGCTGACGGTCGGGGCTCTCGGGGCACTCAGCGCGCCCGCCGCCGCGGTCGAGCCGGTCGGCGGGGTCGTCATCGTCGGGATCAAGACCGACCCGACCAAATACCACCACGACCCCATCGCATGCGGGGACAACATGCACTGGGGCAATCCCTACTGCGCCGACGACATCGACGAGACCACACGCGGGGGCGCCGAATGAACCTGAAGCAGAGCCGCAAGGCCGTGGTGGTCGCCGCGCTGGCCGTGGGCGGGCTCGGGGTGTCCGGCACGTCCGCCCTCGCGGCGCCGGGGCCGCTGCCGCCTCCTCCGTGCGACTACGCTGTCGACCCCGACGACTGCGTCGTCCCGCCGGACCCCAACATGCACTGGGGTAACGAGCCTCCCAGCGACTGATGTCGGCGTGCGTGTCACGGAGTCCCATTCCTGACGGGGGAATCACCATGAAGAAGAGTGTGAAAGCCGGACTGATCGTCTTCGTGCTGGCCGCCGGCGCACTCGCGGGCCTCGCCGGGCCCGCGTCGGCCGTGCCGTGGAGCGAGGTCATCTTCGACCTGTGCCCGGAGAACATGCACTGGGGCAACGGCGAGTGCCCCTGACGTCTCCGCCCGGTGACTTCCGCCGGCCACCGACGGTGGGCGGCCGGCGGATGGGAGCGGCCTACTCGGGGCGGGGCGCGAGCCTCGCCGCCAGCTTCGCGGCCTCGGGGGAGTCGAGGCTGAGGAGCAGGGAGTGGGCCGTCTCCCACAGGGCCCGCGCGGCGTCCTCGTCGCCCCTCCTGCGGAGGGTGAGGGCGAGGGCGTCCATCGCGCGGGCCCGCCAGACCGTGTTGTCCATCTCGGCGAACAACGTCACCGCTCGTTCGAGATGCGGCACCGCCGCGCCGAGGTCATCGCCGGACTCGTAGAGGGAGCCGAGTCCGAGAGACGCGCTGGCCTCGGCGAACTGGTCGCCGACCCGTTGCGCGGCGGCGACGGCGGCCGTCATCGAGGTCTCGGCCGCCTGCGGCTGCCCGGAGGCGAGCTGCGCCTGGCCGAGGCCGCGCAGCAGGTAGGCCTCGCCGACGAGGTCACCGATGGCGCGCACCAGCGGCAGTGCCGCCGCGAACGCGTCGCGTGCCGGTCCGGGGCGTTCCTGCCGCAGGTAGGCGTCGCCGAGCCGGAACAGCGCCTGCGCCTGGCCGCGCCGGTTGCCGATGTCCTCGAAGGTGCGCAGCGCGTCGCGCAGCAGCGTCTCGGCCTCGGCGAACACGCCCTCCTCCAGCCGGATCTGGGCCATCCCGATGCCCGAGTGGGCCTGGGCGGCCCGGTCGCCGGCCTCGCTGAGCAGGTCGGCCGCCTCCTTGTAGCGGTGGTGGGCACGTTCGGGGGTGCCGGTGATGCGGTCGAGCAGCGCCAGGTTGCGCAGCGCCAGCCCCACGCCGTGGTCGGCGCCGAGGGCCTCGAACCGGGCCGAGGAGTCCTCCAGCAGGTCGGCCGCCGTGGCGTACTCCTGCCGGAACAGGGCCAGGCTGCCCAGGCCGTACACCATCGCGGCCTCTCCGAGCCCGTCGCCCGCGGCGCGGGCGGCGGCGAGCGCGACCTCGTGGGTGGACCGCCAGTCGTCGAACAGGCTGCGCGCCTCGAAGAGCGTCACGCACGTCATCGCGAGCTCCCAGGCGAGCGAGGCCAGCCCCAGGTCGGCGGCCTGCGAGACGGCCGCCACGAGCCCGGCCCGCTCGGCGGCCAGCCACTCGATCGGCTCGCCCAGCAGCGTGTCGGCCAGCGCCGGATCGGGCGCCCGGCGCGGCGTGCCCCCGCGCAGCACGGCGAAGTCGCCGCCGTATTCGCGCCGGTGGGCCTCCTGCGCCAGCGACAACCACAGGGCGAGCGAGCGGCCCATCGCGTCGGCGCGGGCGGCGGCGTCGTCCTCCTCCATGGCGCGTTCGCGCGCGAACAGGCGTACCAGGTCGTGGAAGCGGTAGCGCACCCCGCCCGCGCCCTCCTGCGCCACCACTTCGAGCAACTGCGCCGCGACGAGCTGCTCGAACAGTTCCCCGAGCGCCTCGCGGCCGATGCCGAGCAGCGGCCCGCCGGCCCATTCGCCGAAGTCGGGCACCCCGAGCAGGCTCAGCCGCCGGAACAGCGTCGCCGCCGCCGGGTCGAGGTCGCGGTAGCTGAGCCCGAAGTTGGCCCGCACCCGCACCCCGCCGTGGCTGAGCTCGCTGAGCCGGTTCCGTTCGTCGGCCAGGTGACCGGCCAGCACGCCCGCGGTGAGGCGGGTGCGCCCGGCCAGCCGGGCCCCGGCGATGCGCAGCGCCAGCGGCAGCCCGCCGCACAACTCGCTCAGCCGGGCCAGTTCGGGGTCGGCCGGGTCGACCGCGCCCCCGGCCAGGCCCGCCAGCACGGCCACGCCTTCGAGGTCGCCGAGGGTGTTGACCTGGAGGATGTCGGCGCGTTCCTGCGCCACCAGCCCGTCGAGCCCGTCGCGGCTGGTCACCATGACCGCGCACCCGGGAGAGCCGGGCAGCAGCGGCCGGACCTGCCCGGCGTCGCGGGCGTTGTCGAGCACGAGCAGCACCCGCCGCCGCGACAACACGCTGCGCAGCAGCCCGGCCCGTTCGTCGACGTCGTCGGGGATCCGGCTGCCCGGCACGCCGAGCGCCCGCAGGAACCGGTCGACCACCTGCCGGGGGGCCAGCGGTTCGGCGTCCTCGGCGTAGCCGCGCAGGTCGACGTAGAGCTGTCCGTCGGCGAAGCGGCCGGAGACCCGGTGGGCCCAGTGGACCGCGAGCCCGGTCTTGCCGACGCCGCCCATGCCGGTGAGCCCGAGGAAGGCCGGCACGCCCTGGCTCTGCCGCAGGTCGAGCAGCCGGTCGAGTTCGGCGAGCTCCTCGGCCCTGCCGACGAAGTCGGCGACGTCGTGGGGGAGCTGCGCGGGCGTGGGGAACAGGGCCGGCCCGGTCTTGGGCTCGGCCGGGCGCGGCGCGGACGTGCCGGAGTCGCCGCGCAGGATCTCCTCGTGCAGCGCCCGCAGTTCGGCGCCGGGTTCGAGGCCGAGCTCGCCGATGAGGACGCGCCGCCCCTCGCGGAAGGTCTCCAGCGCCTCGGCCCGCCGCCCGGCCCGGTGCAGGGCCAGCATCAGATGGGCCCGCAGCCGTTCACGGGTCGGGTGCTCGGCCACCAGGCCGGTGAGCTCGCCGATGAGGTCCTCGTGGCGGCCCAGCGCCAGGTCGGCGGTGATCCGCAATTCGGCCGCCCGTAACCGCGCCTCTTCCAGGCGGGTTGCGGCGGGCCAGATCGCGGGGTGGTCGGCGAGGTCGCCGTAGGCCGGGCCGCGCCACATCTCCAGGGCCCTGGCCAGCAGCCGCCGCCCGGTGGCGGGGTCGCCCCCGCTCATCGCCCGCGCGCCCTCGGCGGTGAGGGCCTCGAAGTCGGCCGCGTCGAGCTCGCCGGGGCCGACCGCGAGGGCGTAGCCGGAGGGGTGGCGGACCACCCGGTCGCGGTCGCCCAGGGCCTTGCGCAGGTGGTAGACGTACAGGCGAAGGTTCTCGTGGGCCGAGGCCGGAGGTTCCTCCCAGAGTGCCCCGATCAGGCGGGAACCCGCCGTCGGAGCGTTGGCGTTGCCGATCAGCACGGCCAGCAGCAGCCGTTGTTTCTCCGACCGCAGCGGCACCTGCGCGCCGTCGATCGTGATGTCGAGGGGACCGAGAACGCGAAGCCTCATCGCCACCTTCGGGGGTGATCTCCGGGAGTGAGATGCACCTTACCGGTCGATCGTTATATGTGCCTTATCCATTATCGGATCGAGTCAAGAGCCATATATCCCACAAATGTCGACACTGCTATATACGCCCCTCATACCGGCTATACGGCAAAAATGCACCGGTGCCACATGGCTGCCTCGGCTCCGGTCGTGGCTGAGATGTCCCGTCCCCGGGCGGTCTCGTCAGCGTCCTTCTCTCCCTTTCCCCTCTCGTGGCCCTGCCCGCTCCGGCGGTGGCGGTGCCCGTTCCGACCCCACCGCCCCGCGGTTCCTGATGCAGCCGGGAGCCGTCCTACGATCAGGGCATGAGTGCCGAGATCAGCCAAGAAGTCGTCGAACGGTTCCTGGTCGGGGGCCGCCTGGTGCAGATGCCCGCGAAACACGCGGTCCGCCTGGCGGTCCTCGACCGGGTCGCCCAGTCGTTCGAGATCGGGGTGCGCTACTCCGAGAAGGAGGTCAACGAGGTCCTCGCCGGGTTCTTCGACGACTACGCCGCCCTGCGCCGCTACCTCATCGATAATGACCTGTTGTCCAGGGCGGACGGGGTCTACTGGCGCAGCGGCGGCACCGTCTGAACCACCACGTCTCGGGTAATAAGGGGCCATGCGGGTGAGTCGATGGAGCGATCTTCGCCTGCGTCATCCCTGGATCGACCACCACGTCCGCGCGGTCCTGCGGTTCGACCAGGCCGACGGCGGCCGCCTGTCGGCGGGCATGACCTACTACGCCTTCTTCGCGATCTTCGCGCTGGGCCTGCTCGCCTTCGTGATCATGGGCCACGTCTGGGACACCCCCGGCGCGCTGGCCCAGGTCGCCGACTACCTGGCCGACACCTTCCCCCGCCTCGACGTCGCGGCCCTGCGCGACGCCCGCGACACGGCCGGCTGGATCGCCCTGTTCGGCCTCCCGCTGACCGGCCTGTTCTGGGTCGACTCGATGCGGTCGTGCAGCCGCGCGGTGTGGGGCCTGAACGAATATCCGGGCCGGTTCGTCACGCGCTGGCTCATCGACCTGGGTGTGCTGGCGGCGCTGGGGCTGCTGCTCGCGGCGTCGCTGGCACTGTCGTTCGGCGCGCAGTCGGCGCTGCTCTGGGTGACCGGCCACACCGTCGGCCCCGACGCCCCGTCGGCCCGGTTCGCGCTCCAGGCCGCCGCGTTCGGCCTGGGCTTCGCGGTCAACCTGCTGCTGTCGGCCGCGCTGCTGACACTGGCGCCGAGGCTGCGCCTGTCGCCGCGCCGGGTGATCGGCCCCGCGCTGATCATCACGGTCGGGCTGGAGGTGCTGAAGACGGCCGGGCAGCTCTACTTCAACCTGAGCTCGTCGAACCCGGCCTACACGGTGGTGGCCGGCGCGGTGGGCATGCTGCTGTTCCTGAAGCTCATGAACGTGCTGATCCTGTACGCCGCCGCCCACGCCGCCACCAGCGGCCACGGCACCGTGGTCGACCTCGCCACGGGCCGCCGCGTCAGGCCAGCCGCATCCAGTTCTGACCACGTTGCACAACCCCAGCCCGATTCGTCCGAATCCCTCTCGACGCCAGCTCAGTGATCAACCGCCCCGGATCCCGGGGCGTGACCGACGGGACGATCCGGGCGCCCACGTCGATCCACAGGGCCATCCGGCGGCGGTGACGGTGGCGGTCGAGGTTGTACCAGTGCACGAAGTCGCCGGTGCCCCACAACCGCCGGCTCCCGTTGGGCAGCGGGACCGCGTTGACCGCCCGGATGGCCCTCAGGGAGATCCTCTTGTCGCCGCCCCAGAGGTAGTACGTCCTGATGATCAGCTCGGTGTCCGTGCAGGTCACCAGTCCGTCGTCATACATAGTCCGAACATATACCCAGGTCAACCGGGGGATCCCCGCTGTCCCCCGAGACGAAGGGAGAGGACATCCGGGTCGCGGATGCCCTCTCTCCTCTTCAGTCGCCGACGTTACGAGCGCGACCACTTCTGGTTGGAGGCGCCCGTGCAGTCCCACAGCTGGAGCTGTGCTCCGTTGGCGGTGTTGCGGCCGACGATGTCGACGCATCGGTTGGCGGCGATGTTCACCAGGTCACCCGCGCCCGACAGGGTGAACCGCTGGGCGGCCGTGCCGTTGCACGTGTAGAGCTGGATCGGCGTGCCGTTGGCGGTGCCGGCCGCGGCGGCGTCCATGCACTTGCCCATCGCGCGGACCGTGCCGTCGGAGTTGATCGACCACTGCTGGGCGGCGGTGCCGTTGCAGTCGTACATCTGGAGCCTGGCGGCGTCGACCGGGTTGGCGGCCGGGATGTCGACGCACTTGCCGTTGAGCGCCGAGCGCAGGTTGCCTCCCGTGCCGCCGCCGTCGGGCTGCCAGGCCGAGACGCGGACGTAGTCGATCAGCATGGTCTGCGGGAACTGGGTGCTGCCGTCGGGGTAGCCGGGCCAGTAGCCGCCGACCGCCACGTTCAGGATCATGAAGAACGGGTGGTCGAACACCCAGGCGTTGCCGCGCAGGCTGGACGGCGTGACGCGGAAGTACTCCGAGCCGTCGAGGTACCAGATGATCAGGTTGGGCGACCAGTCGACGCGGTAGGTGTGGAAGGCGTCGGCGAGCGGCGCCCCGATCGACCGGTTCCCGCCGACCGCCGTGCCGCCGAAGTAGCCGGGCCCGTGGACGGTGCCGTAGACCGTGTTGGGCTGGTTGCCGACGTTCTCCATGATGTCGATCTCACCGCCGTTGGGCCAGGTCCCGCCGCCCAGCATCCAGAACGCCGGCCAGATGCCCTGCCCCCGCGGAATCTTGATCCGCGCCTCGAACCGGCCGTACGCCTGGCTGAACTTGTCGGCGGTCAGGATGCGGCCGGAGGTGTACTGGCAGGTCCCGTAGTGGCATTGGAGGTTCGACGGGTTCTCCCGCCGGGCCGTGATCGCGAGGTTTCCCGCACCGTCGTGGTAAACGTTGCGAGTCGAGTCCGTGTAGTACTGCTGCTCGTTGTTGCCCCAGCCGCCGCCGCCGATGTCGAACTTCCACTTGGACCCGTCGATCGACGTGCCCGCCGGAGCGTTGAACTCATCAGACCAGGTCACAGGCCCGATGGCGGCCTGAGCCTGCGGCATGGCCACCAGCCCGCTGATGAGCGTGGCGGCCGCGGTTAACAGGGCGAGGAGCAGCCTCGGTCGGCGCATGGGGTCCTCCGGTGGCGCTTTACGGCTTAAATTAAGAGGATGTAACACCGGTGTCATATGCGCTGTCAATAGGAAAGTTTACTTAATGAGCCGTCAGGTACGTCGCCTCTTCCAGGAGCCACGGCGTCATCGTGATCCCGGTGAGGCGCCCGGCCAGCAGGAACGCCGGTCCCGGGTGGGGCGCGGGGACCGGGTAGACCGGGGAGTGCGTCTGCTCCAGGAGGTCCGCGATCTCGTCCGGCGGCTCCCCAGTCGCCGACGGCGACGGCGCCGAAGGTCCGGCCCCGGATCAGCTCGTCGAAGGTCAGCTCGGAGCGGCCGGGCCCGGTGCCCAGCCGGGTCAGCAGCCGGTCGGGCGTCAGGCCGCGCACATAGGTGAGGCAGTAGGCCTCGGCCGGCGCCACGGGGAGCCGGGAGTGCACAGGTCAGCCGCGGGAGCCGTAGGCCGGGCCGAACACCACCAGGAGGGTCAGGTCTTCGGTCACGTCGACGAAGCGGTGGTCTTCGCCGGCCGGGACGAAGATGACCGTGCCCGGACCGACCTCCGCGTCGCCCGTCGGGGTCACGATGCGGGCGCGGCCCGTCGTCACGACGTAGATCTCGTCTTCGGTGTGAGGGCTCTGGTCGTCGACGCCGCCGGCCGGGATGCAGTACGTGCCCACCGACAGATCGGGGGTGCGGAGCTGCTCGGTCCAGTCGTCGTCCGCGCCCGTCCACACGCCGGCGCCTTCGATGATCCGCATCTCAGGCGGGGGCCTTCCGTACCTTCGTCCGGAAGTGGATCTCCTCGCCGTCCACGACGAAGCGGGCGTGGGCGACCTTGCCCTGCTTCGGGAACGTCGCCACGAACGACTCGGCCTTGGCCAGGCGCTCCTGGCCGACGCTCTTGGCGTCGTCGCGGTCGAGGTAGAGGCGGACCTTGGTCCACGGGCCGGTCGAGCCGTTGGCCAGGGAGACCACCACGCCGCCGGCCTCCTCGCGGGCCGACAGGCCGTAGGGGATGCGGGGGTCGGGGCCGATCGACTCGTCGAGCAGGGCGGTGAGCTCCGCGACCAGCTTCGGGTGGCGCTCGGCCACGTTGTGGCGTTCGCCCCGGTCGCCGCGCAGGTCGTAGAGCTCGTTGCGGCCCTCGGGGCCGGCGCCGGCGATGTTCGGTTCGAAGCGGATCAGCTTCCAGTGGCCCCGGCGGATCGCCTGCATCTTCCGTGGACGGTTCCAGACCAGGTACGGGTGGCCGGTGTAGCGGCCGCCGGTCAGGACGCCGAGGAACGAGCGGCCGTCGAGGTGGGCCGGGGCGGGCAGGCCCGCGACGTCGGCGACCGTCGGGAGGATGTCCCACAGGGCCACCGGCTCTTCGACGACCTTCGGGCTGAACGACGGGTTGTAGGCGATCATCGGGATGCGGATGCCGCCGTCGTACAACTGACGCTTGACGCCCCGGTAGGGGCCGTTGGAGTTGAAGATGTTCGGGTCGACGCCCTTCTCGTGGTGCGGGCCGTTGTCGGCCGTGAAGATCACGATGGTGTCGTCGGCCACGCCCGCCTGGCGGAGGGCCTGCATGATGTCGCCCACGTGGGCGTCGAGCCGGGTCACCTGGGCGGCGTGGCGGCGGTTGGCCTTGGTCCACGGCTTGTCGGCGTACTGGCCCGCGTCGCCCGGGATCTCGCTCGGCGAGTGGGGCAGGATCGTGGCGAACTGGAGCAGGAACGGCTTGCCGTCCTTCGCCGACTCCCCGATGAACTTGACCGCGCGGTCCCGCAGGAAGTCGGGGGAGTACGTCGCCCCGTCGAAGGCCACCATCTCGCGGTTGTGCCACAGGTACTTCGGCCAGTACTGGTGGGCGTGGATGTGGGTGATGTAGCCGTAGAACTCGTCGTAGCCGCGCACGTTCGGGTGGGAGTCCTGGTCGGGCTGCTCGGGCCCGAAGCCCCACTTGCCGATGAGGGCGGTGCGGTAACCGGCCAGCCGCGCGACCTCGGCGAACGTCAGGTCGCCCGGGTTCAGCGCGTGCTGCGGGCCCCCTTCGGGGTTCTCGCGGACCGTTCCGTGACCGGTGTGCAGGCCGGTGAGCAGGGAGCAGCGGGAGGGCGCGCAGAGCGAGGAGCCCGCGAAGGCGTTGCGGAAGCGCACACCCTGGGCCGCCATGCGGTCGAGGTTCGGCGTCGCGATGATGCGCTGGCCGTAGGGGCCGATCTCGCTCACGCCCAGATCGTCGGCGAGGATGAGGACGATGTTGCGCGGGGCGCGGGCACGCGCCTCCGCCGTCTGGGCCACGCTCGCGGAGGCCAGACCGGCGGCGAACATCCCGCCGGTGCCCGCGAGGAATCCTCGCCTGGTAGTGGACAGCATTGATCCTTGGCTTCTGGTGAGGGCATGGGGCAGCCGGGAATGCGGCCCGCCGTGCTGGAACGTACCGGATCTGATCTTTTCACGCCAGCTGTCGGGAAACCTCTAATGAAACCGAAACGGCGACGGCCGCCGGGTGAGGTTCCCGGCGGCCGTCTGGTGATGCTGGTCAGCCGACCTTGACGACCTTCGAGCTGTAGTTGCCCGTGCCGGTGGCGGGGTCGTAGTTCCGCTCCACGTTCCCGGCGATGTCGACCGAGAACCAGTTGACGGTGGTGTTCTTGTCGACGGTGATGTGCGCCGCGCCCTCGCGCATGCCGGCCTGCTCCAGCTTGGTGCTCTGGATCGTCGGCTTGCTGCCGTCGAGGGTGTAGTAGACGTTGGCCGCCTCGTTCACCGAGAAGGTGAAGGTCGCGGTGCCCGGACCGCTCGACACCTTGACCAGGCTGGAGGTGGGCCGCTTGCCGTCGTCGGCGAACTCGCCGGCGACCTTCAGGATGGCGATCTGGCCGTTGGAGAACTCCATGGCCTCCTGGTGACCTTCGGCGAACGGCGGCTGGAAGCCGACGGGCTCGAAGCGCTTGGTCGTGGGGTTCCAGAGGTCGGCGCCGACCTCGAAGTCCCAGCCGATGATGCCGCGGTTGTACCAGTGCTCGTCGGCGCTGTTGCCGGCGGCCGAGTACAGCACGTCCGGGACGGGGCCGGTGCGGCCCGGCCAGATGCCCGTGCCACGCCAGGCCTGGACGGCCGACAGGATCTCGGACGAGGCGTCCCAGAAGTAGTTCTCGGTGCCGAAGTCGACACGCGGGAGCAGCTCACGGCCGGCCGCCTTGTAGGCGCCCGGAGGCCACATGAAGTAGCCGCCGTACGAGTGGGTGTTCATCGCGAACTTGATGTTCGGGAACTGGTGGGTCAGCCAGACCTCGTTCTTGGCCTCCGGCTCCGACAACTCGGCCGGGCCGGCGAAGGTGTCGCTGGTGCAGGAGGCCGAGGCGCCGCTGTAGCCGTCGGTGAGCGAGCCGACCGAGAAGTTGCGGTTGAGGTCCACGCCCCACGAGTTGCGGCGGCCCGGGTCGCCGTTGTTCTCGGGGCAGTGGTTGGTCATGTTGCGCCGCTGCGAGTTGAAGTCGTAGAAGCTGTAGTGCGCGCCGTCGGGGTTGGTGACCGGCAGGATGAAGATGTCGAGGTCGTCGACCAGGTCCTTGGTCGTACGGTCGTGCGCGTAGTTGCGCAGCAGCCGCTCGGCGGTCTCCAGGCAGGTGATCGGGGTCACCCATTCGCGGGCGTGCTCCTGGCAGTACAGGAAGACACCGGTCTTGGAGCCGTCGCGGTCGCGGCCGATGCGGATCGCCTTCGTCTGGAAGGGCTCGCGCGAGATGTTCGCCGGGGCCTTGAGGCCGTCGGTCAGCGGGGTCGTCGCGGCGGTGGGCGCCACGGCGGCGCCGGTGTTGGCGCGGTAGAGGCTGGCCTTCACCAGGGCCGCGGCGGGCGCGCTGGCGTTGACGGCGTCCACGACCTGCTTGGAGGTGCTGTTGACCGCGCCGGCGGCGTCGGTGCCGAGGCTGACCGAGATCGCCTTGCCGTTCACCGCGACCGAGAGCGGGCTGTTCGCGCTGCCGGGGTTGGTCGCCGCGAAGGTGATGTCGTTGCCGCCCTCGTGGCCGTACACCTTGGAGCTCACGTAGAACGCGGCCGCGCCGGTGCCGCCGAACTGCGCCTGGGCCAGCCGGCGGTAGCCGTTGGTCTTGTACGGCAGGTCGACGATCTCGGAGATCTTCGGGAACTCGGCGGCGAGGCCGACGATGCGTTCGGTGATCTCCGTCGGGTCCATGTAGTGGTCGACGAAGTCCGAGACGTAGTGGGGGCTGGGCGCCTTCTGCGGCGCGCCGAGCCACTCCTTCACGTCGACCGTGACCGTGCCGCCGCGGTTGCTGGTGATCGTCACCTTCGAGGGAGCGGTGTTGATCGGCAGCGGCGAGTTGAAGCGGTGGTACATGTACTGGCCGGCGTCGGTGAACCGGCTCATCGTGGCGGTGCCGCCCGAACCAGGCTCGGTGCCCGGTCCGTTGTCCCAGCTCACAGTGAGCACGGTCTCGGCGTCCACGGCGCTCGACTTGACCTCGACCGACAGGAACCGCTGGTTGCCGGTGTTGGTGAACCACTCCGAGCGCAGCACGGTCAGCTTGTCGCTGTCGGCGGCCTCCGCCGCGGCGATGCGCGCGAGCGCCTGGCGCCGCTGCGCCTGGTTCTCGGCGACGTCGCTCTGGTCGGAGATGGTGCCGCGCAGGTCGAAGCCCTGGTCGCGGAGCGCCTGGGCCTCCTCCGGGCTGAGCACCGCGTGGACCTCCAGGCCCTCGTCGGTGGGCTTCTTGTACTCGGCGAGGTCGACGCCCATGTCGTTCAGGCGGTCGACGCCGGCCTGGTCGGGGACGATGATGCGAATCAGCGCGACACCGTTCTGGGCGCCGGCGGGCTGCCGGTCCGCGGGAACCGCGCTGACCGGTGGCACCGGGTCGGCGAGGCTCGGCAGCGGGCTGAGCACGAGGGCGATGGGGATGGCGAGGCCGACCGCCAACTGGCGGCTCCTCCTTCGGGGAACGATCCTCACTGAAGTTCCTCCAGGTGTGCGTGCCTGCCGGGCGAGGTTCTACCGGGCGGGAGAGGGCACGCGAGTGTTTTTGAAGTCTTCGCCCATGAGATGATCACCGTCAAGGTGTCGAAACAACCGATTCGGGAAGTTTCGATAACTAAATGGTCTATACGGACATTGAGTGACAAAACACTCAGGTATTAAGCTGCGCGTCGTGGTCTTTCGCGTGACGTTCGTGTGCACCGGCAACATCTGCCGCTCCCCGATGGCCGAACACATCCTCCGCCGCCGCCTCGAAGACGCCGCCCTCGACGTCGAGGTCGACAGCTCCGGCACCCACGGCTGGCACATCGGCAAACCCGCCGACCACCGCACGGTCGCGGCCCTGCGCCGCGCCGGATACACCAGCGCCCACAGCGCCCGCCAGTTCCGCGCCCTGTGGTTCGGCCGGTACGACCTGATCATCGCCCTCGACGGCGGGCACCTGCGCGACCTGCGCTCCCTGGCCCCGAACGCGGCCGACCGGGAGAAAGTCCGGCTCCTGCGCGAATTCGACCCCGACGCCGATTCCCCCGACGTCGCCGACCCTTATTACGGCGGCCGGGCCGACTTCGAGAAAGTGCGCGCCCAGATCGAGGCGGCGGCCCCCGGGCTCATCGCGGAGATAAAGACCCGGCTGACTCCGTAGGCGGCCGGAAAGGTCGCCCGGCCCCATAAAATGCCCGAAATGGGTGGGAGGCGGCTGTGACGTACGTGACCAACGGGGCCGGCGGGGTCGGCCGGAGCCTGCCCCCGCCCGAGCCGGGACGCCGGTCGCGGACAGCTCTGATCATCGTGGGCCTGGTCGTCCTGGCGCTGGTCGCGGCCGTCGCCGGGCCCGCCGTGGCGTTCGCCGGGGAGTTACCCCGCAACACCTTCGTCGCCGGGATCGACATCGGCGGCCTCGACCCGGCCGACGCCCAGGAGAAACTGGCGGCCGGGCTCGCCGACCGCGCCGACCGGCCGATCACGGTCACGGCCGGCGGCAAGGAGACCGAGATCACCCCGGAGGACGCCGGGCTCGCCTTCGACCTCGCGGGCACCGTCGCCGCCGCGCAGGGCGGCGTGGTCGACTCGCTCCAGGCCCTGTTCGGGCGGCGGGACGTCCCGCTGCGGCTCAAGGTGGACGAGGAGCGACTGAAGGCCTCCGTCGCCGCCATCGCCGAAGCGGCCGACCGCCCGGCCCGCCAGGGCGGCGTCCTCTACCGGGGCCTCACCCCCCGGGTCGTCACCCCCGCCGACGGACGCGCCGTCGACCAGGCCGACGCCGCCGGGAAGTTGCGGCAGGCCTACCTCGACGGCGCCCAGGCCGTCTCCGTCCCGCTCGGCGTCGTCGCGCCGTACACGACCGCCGAGGCGATGCGCCGCTTCGCGGCCTCCACCGCCAAGGAGGCGGCCGGGCCGATCACGCTGACCAACGGCCGCCGGTCGGCCGAACTGTCGGCCGCGGTCGTCGCGGCCAACCTCCGTTTCCTGCCCGACGAGCAGGGCGCGTTACGGCCGGCGTTCAACGCCCGCAAGGCCCTGGCCGGAGTCGAGGAACGCCTGGTCGACGCGGCCAAGGCCCCCAAGGACGCCACGTTCAAGATCGTCAAGGGCAAGCCGGTGGTCGTGCCGTCGCAGACCGGCCAGGGGGTCGACGCGGCGGCGCTGAAGGCCTCGGTCGAGCAGGCGGTGACCGGAGGCGGCGAACGTACCGTCGAGGTGTCCTTCACCACCAGCGAGCCGGACCTGACGACCGAGAAGGCCAAGGCGCTCGGCATCAAGGAGGAGGTGTCGACGTACACCACCCACCACCCCTGCTGCGCCCCCCGGGTGACCAACATCCACACCATCGCCGACATCCTCGACGACCACCTGGTCCTGCCGGGGGAGACGTTCAGCCTCAACGGCACCGTCGGCGAACGCGACACCGCCCGCGGCTTCGTCTCCGCGCCGATGATCTCCAGCGGCCGCTTCGTCAACGACGTCGGCGGCGGCATCTCCCAGTTCGTGACGACCATGTTCAACGCGGTCTTCTTCGGCGGCTTCGAGGACGTCCAGCACATGGCGCACCAGTACTACATCTCCCGCTACCCGGCCGGCCGCGAGTCGACGGTGTCGTACCCGCAGCCGGACTTCCGCTGGAAGAACGACTCGAAGTACGGGGTGCTGGTGACGACCTCCTACACCTCGACGTCGGTGACCGTGACGTTCTGGAGCACCAAACGCTGGGACATCGAGGCGGAGAGCTCCGGGCCGTACAACGTGAACACGGCCGCGCCCATCACCGACTCGGGGCCCGACTGCCTGCCGATGGGCGGCGCGCAGGGCTTCTCGATCGACGTGACCCGGGTGTTCAAGAAGGACGGCAAGGAGGTCCGGCGCGAGAAGTTCCACACGGTCTACGACGCCGAACCCGTGCTCACCTGCGAAGACTGACTCCTAGGGCAGGATCGCGTCCACGTAACCGCCGTCCACCCGCAGTGCGCCGCCCGTCGTCGCCGAGGCCTGCGGAGAGGACAGGTAGGTCACCATGTTGGCGATCTCCTCCGGTTCGATCAGCCGCTGGATCAGCGAGTGGGGCCGGTGCCGCCGCATGAACTCGCGCTGGGCCGTGTCCCACGGCAGGTCGCGGCTGACCAGGCTGTACACGAAGTCCTCCACCCCGCCCGTGTGGGTGGGCCCGGCGATCACGCTGTTGACCGTCACGCCGGTGCCGGCGGCATCCTTGGCGAAGCCGCGGGAGACGGCCAGCAGGGCCGTCTTCGACATGCCGTAGTGGATCATCTCCTCGGGGGTCACCACGGCCGAGTCGCTGGCGATGTACTGGACGCGGCCCCAGCCGCGCCGCTTCATGCCGGGCAGGTAGGCGCGGGTCAGCCGGACGGCCGACAGGACGTTGGCCTCGAAGTAGCGGCGCCACTCCCCGTCGGTGATCTCCAGGGCGGGACGCGACTCGAAGACGCCGAAGTTGTTGACCAGGATGTCGACGTCGGGCAGCGCCTTGAGCACCTCGTCGGCGCCGTCGACCACGTCGGCCACGACCGGGAAGCCCCCCACCTCGGCGGCGGCCTTCTCGACCCGCTCCGGGTCGCGGCCGTTGACGGCGACCCGGGCGCCCGCGCGGGCCAGGCCGGTGGCGATGGCCAGGCCGATGCCCTGCGTCGAACCGGTGACCAGCGCGGTCTTGCCCGTCAGATCGATGTTCATGACTCTCCCTGCGCATCCCTGGGTCGGTGCTTGGGCCGGTGGCTGGTGTCGCAGATGGGGTAGGTCCGGCTGCGCCTGCAGGCGCACAGGGCGACCATGAAGCGGTCGGAGCGGATCACCCGGCCGTCGTCGAGGGTGATCTCCACCGGGCCCTCCACCAGGATCGGGCCGCCGGTCACCATCCTGATCCGCGTCTCATCGGCCATCGGAGGCCTCCCGCAGCGAGGTTCGCCCCGCGTCCCACGCGTTCCGCACGTGCGCGCCGAAGCGGCTCTCGACCAGGTCGGTGGCCTGGAAGCCGAAGACGACGTCTCCGGCCAGTTCCGGTTCCCGGCGGAGCAGGTCGCCGACGACGTCGTGGCGCAGGATCTGTTCGTGGACGGCGTCCGCCTCCACGTGCTCGGTGAAGAACACCGTCTCCGCGACCCCCAGACGGTCGAGCGCCCGCGCCATGCGGGCCGCGCTCGGCGAGGTGGTGATCTCGGCCGACGCGAAGTGGCCCACCAGGGCGCCCCGCAGCGACCGGTGCAGGCCGAACAGCGACATCATGTTCACCACGGCCAGCATCGGCGCCGGGACGTCGTCGAGCCGGGCCAGGTAGGAGTCGTCGAGGCCGAGGGCGCGCATCAGGTCGCCGAAGAGTTTGGAGTGCATGCGGGCGTACCGGCCGCCGCCGAACTCGTCGAACTCGACCGCGACGAGTGAGGCCTTGGCCTGGCCGGTCAGCCGGGGGATCGCCCAGGCGTGGGGGTCGGCCTCCTTGTGGTGGTAGATCGAGCGGTGGACGACGTACTCGCGCAGGTGCCAGAGTTCGCCCTTGTCCTCCAGGAAGTGGGAGACGCCCCCGGGGGAGTCGATCATGGCCGCCTCGACGGCGGCCGCGACGTCGGTCCCGCCCTCGACGCCGTCGCGCAGCGCCGTCAGGAAGACCCGTTCGAGGTCGCGGCGCAGCGCCAGTAGGCCCGGGTCCCACTCCCAGTCGGGGTCGACGCCGGCGAAGCCCTGGTAGTGGAGTTCGTAGCAGACGTACAGGGACAGGTGGAGGTCCTCCCCGAACGGGTCGGGGGATCCGGCGGTCGGCAGGGCCCCGCCGGACAGCGCGGAGATGATCCCCTCGGAGATCGGCCCTCGTGGGCGGGGCAGGTGTCCCATGCGCTCCCCATACCCGGCTTGCGAGTGATAACCGCATATGAGGTCGGCGCCGCCGGGAGTGACGAGGCTAACAGCGTGGTCGTTGTAGGAAATCTTCAGACTCTTGTACCTTTTTGGAAGGTATTTCCAGGGGGATGCGCTGTGACAGCTTTGATCATCGGAGTGGACGGCGGGGGCACCAGCACCCGATGCGTGGTCGTCAGCCAGGACGGCCGGGTCGCCGGGCGCGGCCTCGCCGCGGGGGCGAACGTGGTCTCGGCGGCCGATCCGGCCGCCAGCCTGCTGGCCGCGCTCCGCGAGGCCATGCGCGGGCTCGACCCGGCGCGGGTCGCCGGCGGCGTGTTCGGCCTGGCCGGATCGGGCGCCGGGCGGGCCGGGAAGCTCGCGGCGGAGGCCTGGCGGGCGGCCGGGCTCCCCGGGCGCCCGTTCGTCGTGGCCGATGTGCTCGTGGCCTTCGCCGGGGCGACGGCCGAGCCCGACGGCACGGTCCTGCTCTCCGGCACGGGCTCCGTCGCGGCCCGCATCGCGGGGTGGGACGTGGTCAGGGTCGCCGACGGCCACGGCTGGCTGGTCGGCGACGAGGGTTCGGGCGTCTGGATCGGCCGCGAGGCCGTCACGGCGGCGCTGAAGTCCCTCGACGGCCGCGGCGTGCGCACCGGCCTGGTCGACCGGCTCGGCCTCGGCCGCTCGCCCGACGAGATCGTCTCCCGCGTGTACGCCCAGGTCGCCGACCAGGGCCCCGCCTCCCTCGGCCGGTTCGCGCCCATCGTCGACGAGGCCGCCCGCCACGGCGACGAGGCGGCCGCCGCCATCCTCGCCGACGCCGCCCGCCGGCTGACCGCCACGGCCCGCGCGCTCGGGCCCGGCCCCGGCCCGATGGTCCTCGCCGGGTCCCTGCTCACCCAGCCGACCGAGCTCGCCCGGCTGGTCAGGGCCGAACTCGGCGACGTCGAGACCATTCCGGCCCGCGACAACGCGGCCGGGGCCGCCGCGCTGGGGCTCCGGGTGGTCTTCCCGTCGGCCGACGCGCACCGCCGGGTGATCGGGGACGCGCATGCGGCTTGAGCGGATGGCGATGAGCGTGCTCCAGCCGGGGTTCGACGGCACCGCGCCGCCCGACTGGTTGCGGCGGGCGCTCGGCGACGGCCTCGGCGGGGTCGTGCTGTTCGCCCGCAACCTGTCCGACCAGGTGCGCACCGCCGACCTGGTGGCCGACATCCGGGCCGAGAGCCCCGACGTCGTCGTGGCGGTCGACGAGGAGGGCGGGTCGGTGACCCGGCTGGAGGCGCGGACCGGCAGCTCGTGGCCGGGCAACCGGGCCCTCGGGGTCGCCGACGACGTCCACGTCACCGAACTCGTCGCCCGCCGGATCGGGCGGCTGCTCGGCACGACCGGGATCAGCCTCGACTACGCCCCCGTCGCCGACGTGAACGCCAACCCCGACAACCCCGTCATCGGGGTGCGCTCGTTCGGGGCCGACCCCGGGCTGGTCGCCCGGCACACCGCCGCCTGGGTCGGCGGCCTCCAGGGCTCCGGCGTGGCGGCCTGCGCCAAGCACTTCCCCGGCCACGGCGACACGATCGCCGACTCCCACGTGGAGCTCCCGACCGTGCACGCGTCCCCCGAGACCCTGGCCGAACGCGACCTGCGCCCCTTCCGGGCCGCGATCGACGCCGGGGTGCGGGCGATCATGGTCGGGCACCTGCTCGTGCCCGCCCTCGACGCGGTGCCCGCCACGCTGAGCCACGCCGTCATGACCGGGCTGCTCCGCGACACGCTCGGCTTCCGGGGGCTCGCGGTGACCGACGCGATCGAGATGCGGGCGGTCGCCGCCCACTGGCCGCCGGAGGAGATCGCGGTCCGCGCCCTGTCCGTCGGGGCCGACGCGGTCTGCGCGGGGATCTCCTCCTCCGACGGTTCGTCCGTGTACGCCCTCCGCGACGCCATCGTGGCCGCGGTGCGGCAGGGACGGCTCCCGGAGGAACGCCTGGCCGAGGCCTCCCAGCGGGTCCGTGACCTCGTCGGCTGGCACGCGGGCCAGGCCGCCGCCAGGGCCGCCGCCGCGGCCGAACCCGACGACGACCTGGGCCTGACGGCCGCCCTCGCCGCCCTCCACGTGGTCGGCGAACCCCACCTCGACCGGGCCCCCCTGGTCGTGGAGGTCACCGCCCGCCCCCACCAGGCCGCCGACAGCGGCACCCCGCCCGGCGTCGCCCGCGCGCTGGCCGAGCTGCTCCCCGGCACCCAGGCGGTCTCCGTCACCGTCGGCGACCCCCTCCCCGACCTCGGCTCGGACCGCCCGCTCGTGGTCGTCGTCCAGGACGCCGCCCGGCACGGCTGGATAAGGGAGGTGCTGGGCCGGGCTCTGGAGGCCCGGCCCGACGCGATCGTCGTGGAGACGGGCCTGCCCGGCCCCCCGGCCGGGGCCGGTTACGTCGCCACGCACGGCAACTCCCGTGCCTCCGCCAGGGCCGCCGCGCGCCGGCTGGCCCATCGACCCCCCACCCCCGAGAAGGAGAGCCCCCCATGAGCGGACCGACAGCCGCGAACCTGGTGGCGAGCGTGCGGGCCGTGCTGCCCTCGCTCACCCCGTCGGTGCGGTCGATCGCCCGGCTGATCCTCGACGATCCCGCGATGGTCGCCCGGAGCACGATCACCGAGCTCAGCGCCGCCTCCGGCGCCAGCCAGGCCACGATCGTGCGGACCGCCCGCGCGCTGGGCTTCTCGGGCTACTCCGAGCTGCGCCTGGCGCTCGCGGCGGCCTCGGCGCAGACCCAGTCGCAGCGGGCGGCCGACCGGCTGGTGCCGGGCGACCTGGCCCCCTCCGACCCGCTCGCCGACGTGATCGCGAAGGTCACCCGCGCCGAGTCGGACGCCATCGCCGACACCGCCGCCCAGCTCGCCCCCGAGCGGCTCGGGAAGGTCGTGGACGCCGTCGTCGAGGCGAAGCGGGTCAGCATGCTCGGCGTGGGGGCCTCCGGGCTGGTCGCGGCCGACATGGCGCAGAAGCTGATGCGCATCGGCCTGCCGGGGCACCCGTTCACCGACGTCCACCTGGCGCTGACGGCCGCGGCGCTGGCCGCGCCCGGCGACGTCTGGGTGGCGGTGAGCTGCACCGGCGAGACGGCCGACGTGGTCGAGCCGGTGAAGACCGCCCGGCAGGCCGGCGCGGTCGTCGTGGCGATCACCAACAACCCCCGCTCGTCGCTGGCCGGGCTGGCCGACCACGTGCTCGTCTCGGCCGGCCGCGAGACCGAGTTCCGGCCCGGCGCGCTCGCCTCCCGGATCAGCCAGCTCCTCATCGTCGACTGCGTCTTCGTGGGCGTCGCCCAGCGGACCTTCACCGCCGCCGACGCCGCTCTCCGGGTCACCAAGGACGCTCTAGATCGTTATTCGGATAGACGTCTTCGCAGCTAGGCGCCTATTGGTAAAAATTAACTCCACATCTGTCGCCACGGGTGAAAAAAATTGACCTCTCCGGAAGCCGCCCGTATCGTCCAGATAAACCGGCAACCAGGAGCAGTTCATGAGACGACTCGCGGCGATCGCAGCCGTGGCGGTGATCGCGACCGCCACGGGCACCGCGTGCAGCGGCGTGGGGGGGTCCGGTGACGCGGGCGTCTACACCACGATCGACGGAGCCAAGCAGATCGACGCCACCGCGCCGATCAACCCGTTCAACCCGCAGGGCAACACGTTCCTCGGCTACGACGCCATGTCGCTGGCCTGGCCCAAGAACGACCCGGTCGACCCCAACCAGTTCTACCCGGGGATCGCCCAGAGCTGGACCACCACGCCCGACCAGAGCGAGGTCGTGGTGCACCTCCAGCCTGACGCCAAGTGGTCCGACGGCAAGCCCGTGACCAGCCAGGACGTCAAGACCTCGATCGGCCTGGCCTACACCCAGGGCGGCACCGCCTACGCGGTCGACCCGAAGGCCGCCGGAGCGGCGGCCGACGTGATCGTCGTCGACCCCCACACGGTGAAGGTCACCCAGGGCGCCAACAAGAGCAACACGTTCCTGCGGAACGTCCTGTCGACCGTGGTCGTCCCGGCCCATGTGTTCGGCCCGCTGCTGCCGGCCGACTTCTGGACCCAGCTCAAGCTGGCCAGGGGGAGCGGCCCCGCCGCCGAGAAGGCCAAGGCCTCGATCACCGGGCTGGCGCAGAAGGTCATCTCCTTCGCCCCGGCCAAGGACGTCTCGGCCGGCCCGTTCGTGCTGGAGCGGGTGAACCCGGGCGAGGCGCTGCTGGTCAAGAACAAGCACTTCTGGGCCAGCGACAAGATCGCCCCCAACCGGGTGAAGGTGCTCAACTACACCGGCAACCAGCAGATCTGGAACTACCTGATCGCCGGACGCCTCGACAGCGCGCCCTTCACGGCGGTGCCGAGCGGCGTGCTGAACCGCATCCGGCAGACCGACGGCAACGAGGTCGTCAAGGGCTTCTCGCCGGTCGCCGTGTCGATGGCGTTCAACCAGACGAAGGCGCCCTACGACAACGTGCACGTCCGCAAGGCGCTGGCCTACCTGATCGACCGGTCGCAGGTCACCAAGGTCGCCTCGCCCGAGGGCGGCACCCCGTCGCAGACCACCACCGGCATCCACGCCGAGGCGGCCAAGTCGTGGCTGGGCGACTCGATCAACGGCCTCGACCAGTACAAGCTCGACCCCGCCAAGGCGGCGCAGGAGCTCAAGGCCGCCGGGATGACGTACACGAACGGCAAGTGGGCCATGCCCGACGGTTCGCCCTGGGTCGTGGAGCTCCACGTGCCGGCCTCGTTCTCCGACTGGGTCGCCGCGGCCAAGGCGATCACTAGCCAGCTCAACGACCACGGCATCCAGGCCTCGGTGCTGACCTCGGCCGACTACACGCTCTACCTCGACGAGCTGGCGGCCGGGAAGTATGACATCGGGTTGTGGCTGATGGCCCTCGGGCCCGCGCCGTACAACATCTACCAGCGGATCTACGGCTCGGCCAACGGCTGGCAGCTCCTCGCCGGGAACCTCACCCGCGTGCCTCCGGGCAAGGAGGGCAACTGGATGGGCGGCCCCGAGACCCTCGACGGGATCGACCCGGGCGCGCTCACCAACCAGCTCAACGCCGCCACGCCCGCGCAGCAGAAGCAGATCGTCGGCACCCTGGCCCGGCTGACCAACCAGAACCTGCCGATGATCCAGCTCTACGACTACGTCAACACCCAGTTCGTCAACACCACCCGCTTCACCGGCTGGCCGCCCAACGACAGCGACGTGCTGCGCCTGTCGGCCGGCGTGTGGATGCAGCTCGGCCTGATCAAGGAACAGGGGACCCGATGAAAACCGTCGTCCGGCGGCTCTCCGGCCACCTGGCCCGCGGCCTGGCCATGATCTGGGTGGTCACCACGCTCAGCTTCGTGATCATCCGCAACATCCCGGGTGACCCCGTCAGGGGCCAGTACGAGAAGCTCATCGAACAGGGCATGTCACCCGACCAGGCGGAACGTTCCACCGCGGCCCTCTACGGCTTCCTGCCGACGGGGAGCCTGTGGGACCAGTACACCGACTATCTGAACGGCCTGCTCCACGGCGACCTCGGCCAGTCGCTCAGCACCCCCGGCACGGGGGTGGCGACGCTGATCGGGTCGGCCGCGAAGTGGACGATCCTGCCGGTGCTCGGCGGCACGCTGCTGAGCTTCCTGCTCGGCGTGACGCTGGGCGTCTACGCGGCGATCAAGCGGTCGGGCAAGCTCGGCGACGCCCTGGCGATCTCGGGCTCGCTGCTGCACGGCATCCCGCAGTACGTCATCGGCCTGCTGGTCGTGGCCGTCTTCTCCACGCTGTGGCCGATCCTGCCCGCGGGCGGCCCGGTCGACATCGAGTTCACCCCGGGCTTCAACGGGCCCTACATCGCCTCGCTGATCCAGCACGCCACACTGCCCGTGCTCACCTATGCGCTGGCCAGCTACGGCGGGTGGATCCTGGCGATGAAGTCGAGCGTGGCGACCGTGCTCGGCGACGACTTCATCATGGCCGCCGAACTGCGCGGCATGAGCCGGGGCATCCTGTTCCGCTACATCGCCCGCAACGCGATCCTGCCGCTGTTCACGATCCTGGCCCTGTCGCTGGGCCTGCTCTTCGGCGGCGCGATCTTCATCGAGTCGATCTTCAACTACCCGGGTCTGGGCCTGCTGCTCGTCAACAGCATCGGCGCCCGCGACTACGCGCTGATGGGCGGCACCTTCCTGGTGCTCACCGTCGCCATCGTCGTCGCCAACATCGCGGCCGACCTCCTGTACGCCGTCATCGACCCCCGAGTCCGCAAGGGAGCCGAGGCATGACCGTCACGTCACCGGTGGCGCCCGCGCCCCTCTCGATGCGCCGCAACTTCTGGCGCGGCGTCGGGCGGGTGCTGCGGCGCAAGCCGAGCCGCATGGCCGGCGTCGCCATCGTCGTCCTGTTCGTGTTCATGGGCGTGTTCGGCCCGTTGCTCTACCCGAACCCGCTGCCGCGCGACGACAACGCGCTCTACGCCTCGCCGAGCTGGGCCCACCCGTTCGGCACCGACTTCGAGGGCACCGACGTGCTCGCTCTGGTCGTCACCGGCACCCGCTACGTGCTGCTCGCGGGCCTGGCCACGGCCGTGATCACGGTCGCCCTGGGCACTCTCATCGGACTGCTGGCGGGGTTCCACCGGGGTCGCTGGGACACCGTGCTCATGCGGCTCACCGACCTCCAGCTCACCATCCCGGGCCTGCCGCTGCTGCTGGTGTTGTCGACGGTGTGGAAGTTCACCAGCCCGATCGAGATGGGCGTCGTGCTCGGCCTGCTCGGCTGGGGCGGCATCGCCCGCGCGGTCCGGTCGCAGTCGCTCTCCCTGCGGGAACGCGGCTTCATCGAGGCGGCCAAGGGCCTGGGCCTGCCGACCCGCCACATCGTGGTGCGCGAGCTGCTGCCCTCGATGGCGCCGTACATCGCGATGAACATGCTGATCGCGGTCACCGGCGCGATCTACGCGCAGGTCGGCCTGTTCTTCCTGGGCGTGCTGCCGTTCGACGCCAACAACTGGGGCGTGATGCTCAACCTGTCGGTGTTCGGCGGCGGCGCGTTGTCGAGCACGGCCGCGCTGCCCTACCTGCTGGCGCCCCTGCTGGCGATCCTGCTGCTGACGCTCGGCATCGTGCTGGTCGTCGACGCGATGGACGAGATCTTCAACCCACGTCTGCGTGAGGAGTAGGCCGATCATGACCAGGACTTCCGCGCCCGGCGTGCGCGTCAAGGACCTCACCGTCGTCTACAAGACCCCCGCCGGGGAGCTCCCCGCGCTCGGGGGCGTGTCCCTGTCGCTCGCGCCCGGCACCATCACCGGGATCGTCGGCGAATCGGGCTCCGGCAAGTCGACCCTGGCGTTGTCGCTGCTCAACGCGGTGCAGCCGCCCGGCCGCATCAAAGAGGGCGTCGTCGACATCGACGGCCTCGGCAACGTGGTCGAACTGACCGGCGAGGAGCTGCGGCGGGCCCGCGGCCGCCAGGTCGGGTACGTCTTCCAGGCGGCCCAGAACTCCCTGAACCCGTTGAAGACCGTCGGCAAGCAGCTCCTCGACCTGGGCCGCTCCCACGACTTCGACGACCTGCCCGCCCTGCTGAAGGACGCGCGGGCGCTGCTCGGCCGGATGGGGCTCGACGGCGGCCGGGTGCTCGACTCCTACCAGCACGAACTGTCCGGCGGCATGCGGCAGCGGGTCGGGATCATGTTCGCGCTGGTCCTCAACGCCCATCTGGTGGTCCTGGACGAGCCCACGACCGCCCTCGACATGATCACTCAGGCGGCGATCCTGAAGATCGTCCGTGACGTCCACCACGAGCGCGGCCTGACCACGCTGATCATCACCCACGACATGGGGGTCGCGGCCGAGGTCACCGACAGCCTCGCGGTCATGTACGGCGGCCGCGTCGTCGAGCACGGCCCGACCACCGAGGTGCTGGGGTCGCCCCGGCATCCGTACACGAAGGGCCTGATCCGGGCGATCCCCCGGTTGTCGGGCGACATCGACGAGGCGCGGGCGCTGCCCGGACGGCCGCCCACGCTGGGCACCATCCCCAAGCAGGGGTGCGTGTTCCGGGAGCGCTGCCCGATGCGCATCGCCGTCTGCGACACCGTCGACCCCGAGCCGGTCACCCGTGACGCCCGCACCGTGGCCTGCCACGCGGTCGGGCGGCCCGCCACCCCGGTCGTCCCGAAGGAGTATGTGTGATCACCGCGAGCGGCATCACCAAGACGTACAAGCAGCGCGGGAACCTGCTCGGCGCCCGCGCGGTGCCCGCCCTGCGCGGGGTCGACTTCGCCATCGAGAGGGGCGGCGCGGTCACCTTCATCGGCGAGTCGGGCTGCGGCAAGACCACCCTCGGCCGGATCGTCGCCGGGCTGGAGACCTACGACTCCGGTGACATCGTCATCGACGGCACCCCGATGTCGTCGCTGAAGCCCCGGCACCGCGAGCCGTTCTTCCGCCGGATCCAGCTCATCCACCAGGACCCCTATTCTGCGCTGAACCCGACCCGGACCATCCACCAGACCCTCGCCGCGCCGCTGGCCCTGCGCGCCAAGCAGACCGGCCGGGGCAAGGCGTGGATGGAGGAGCGGGCCCGTGAGCTGCTGGCCCTCGTCGGCATCGACCCCGGCTACGTGCTGCCGCGCTACCCGCACCAGCTCTCCGGCGGCATGCGCCAGCGGGTCGTGATCGCGCGGGCGCTCACGGTCGACCCCGAGGTGCTGGTCGCCGACGAGTCGGTCTCCATGATCGACGTGTCGCTGCGGCTCGGCGTCCTGGCCCTGCTGAAGGACCTGCGGGAACGGCTGAACGTGAGCGTCCTGTTCATCACCCACGACATCGCCACCGCCCGCTACATCGGCGGCGACGGCGAGCTCTACGTGATCTACCGGGGCCAGGTCGTGGAGAGCGGCCCGACCGAGAGGGTGATCTCGGGCCCGGTCCACCCCTACACGCAGTCGCTGCTGTCGGCCATCCCCGTCCTGCACGGCGTGGAGCGGCCCGGCCCCGAGCGGGTCGTCCCGACCGAGGCGCTGAACGAGGCCCACCCCGACACCGGCTGCCTGTTCGCCCGCCGCTGCCCGTTCCGCACCGACCAGTGCGAGGCCGAGGCGCCCCCGCTGGTCTCCGACGGCGAGCAGTCGCACGCCTGTTACCACCCGAAGCGGCGCGACGTGATCCCCGTGGAAGCGGTCGCGTGAAGCTCCGAGACGCTCTGACCTGGGACGCCGACACCGCCGAGGCGCTCGTGGACCGCCTGGTCACGCCGCCGGACGGCCGTGTCTGGACGTCCTTCGCCAAGCAGGACGGCGTCGTGTTCGCCTCGATGTCCCAGGGGGGAGATATCGGGCATGTCGACCTGCTGGCCGTCGATCCGGCCGCCCGGCGGCGCGGCACCGGGCGTGCCCTGGTGCTCGCGGCCGAGGAGTGGGCCCGGTCCCACGGGGCCAGGGAGATGCGGTTCGCCGGCAACCCGCCCTGCTACGCCTGGCCCGGCATCGACGTCCGCTACACGCCGGCGTTGTGCCTGGCCGACAGCCTCGGGTACGAGCGCTACCGGGCCGCCTGCAACATGACGGTCGACCTGGTGGGTGATCTGCGCGACCTGCCCGGCGATTTCACGATCTCCGACGACCGGGCGGGGGTCGCCGAGTTCGTCCGGGAGAACTGGAACGAGGCCTGGGCCTGGGAGGCCGTCGAGGCCGAGCGCTGCTACCACGCCGAGGTCGGCGGCGAGATCGTCGGCTTCGCCGCCTGGGGGGCGCGTCCCGCCTGGTTCGGCCCCATGGGCACCACCCCGTCGGCCCGCGGCCTCGGCGTCGGGACGGCGCTGCTGCGGCGCTGCCTGGCCGACATGGCCGCCGCCGGGCTGCCGGTCGCGGAGATCGCCTGGGTCGGGCCCATCGGTTTCTACGCCAAGGCCGTCGGCGCCCGCGTCGAGCGCGTCTTCTGGCTCTATCGGAAGGAGTTCTCATGACACAGTCACTGGGCGGTCTGGTCACCGAACAGAGCGACCCCCGGCACCGCCGCATCGACGAGCTCCCCACCGAGGAGATCGCCCGCCGCATGAACGCGGCCGACGCGACCGTGCCCGGCGCGGTGGCCCTGGTGATCCCGCGGATCTCCGCCGCCGTCGACGCGATCGCGGCGCGGATGTCCCGCGGCGGACGGCTGGTCTACGTCGGCGCCGGCACCTCCGGCCGCCTGGCCGTGCTGGACGCCTCGGAGTGCCCGCCCACCTTCGGCACCTCGCCCGACCAGGTGCGCGGCATCATCGCCGGAGGCGACGAGGCGCTGGTCAGGTCGGTGGAGGGCGCCGAGGACGACGCCGAGGCGGGCGCGCTCGCGGTCGCCGGCGTGGGCCCGCTCGACTCCGTCGTGGGCATCTCGGCCAGCGGCCGGGCGCCCTACGTGGTCGGCGCGGTGACCGAGGCGGCCCGGCGCGGCGCGCTGACCGTGGGGTTGTCGTGCAACACCGGCGGCCCGCTGTCGGCCGCGGCCGACCACGCCATCGAGGTCGTCGTCGGCCCCGAGGTGATCACCGGTTCGACCCGGCTCAAGGCCGGGACGGCGCAGAAGCTGGTGCTCAACATGATGTCGACCATCACGATGATCCGGAGCGGCCGGACGTACGGGAACCACATGGTCGAGATGTCGCCGACCAACTCCAAGCTCGCCGACCGCGCCGCCCGCATCGTCAGCGACATCACCGGCACCGGCCTCCACGAGGCCCGCACCGTGCTGGAGGCCGCCGATCTGGAGCTCAAGACGGCGGTCGTCATGATCGAACGCGCCGTCCCGGCCGACCGGGCCCGCGCCATCCTCGCCGACTCGGGGAACCGCCTGGACACCGCCCTGCACCATGCTTGACCGCCTCCTGGCCTCGGCCGTCCCGGAGGTGGCCTCGGCGGCGGTGGCCCTGGTGGCGGTCGACGGCGAGCCGGTGGCCGTCGCGGCCGAGGGGGAGCTGGTCCGGTACGCGGACACGGCCGGGACCCTGGCCCTGGAACGGCCTCCCGCGGCGGCCGACTCCATCTTCGACCTGGCGTCGCTCACGAAGCTGTTCACGACGGTGGTGGCGGTGTCGCTGGCCGAGACCGGGGCGGTGGATCTGGACGAGCCGGTGGCCACGTGGCTGCCCGCCTACTACGGCGACCGGCCGACGATCACTCTGCGGCATCTGCTGACCCACACCTCCGGGCTGCCGCCGGGGCGGCGGCCCGACGGGGTCGCGGCGGGGTCGCGCTGGAACTTCGTGTTGTCGGCGGAGGTGACGGGGCCGCCCGGCCCCTACGTGTACTCGGACGTCGGGATGATCACCGCGGGGCGGGTGTGCGAGGTCGCCTCCGGGGCGCCGCTCGACCGGCTCGTGGACGGGATCATCGCGGGGCCGCTGGGGCTGGCGGACACGACGTACCGTCCGGGGGCGTCCCTGCTGCCGAGGATCGCGGCGACCGAGTGCAGACCTGAACGCACGGCGGCGGGCGGGGGATCACCCGCGAGCGCCGGAATCGTGGTGCGGGGTGAGGTGCACGACGAGACCGCCCATGCGCTCGGCGGAGTGGCCGGGCATGCCGGGCTCTTCTCGACCGCGGCTGATCTGATGCGGTTCGCCGAGATCGTGCGGACAGGTGGGGCCGGCGTCCTGTCGGCCGGATCGGTCGCCGAGATGACGCGTGATCACGAGGTCGCGGGGGCGTCGTTCCGGCAGGCGCTGGGGTTCCGGATCGGCGATCCGGCGATCGTCGGGCCGCTCGCCGACGCGTACGGGCATTCGGGGTTCACGGGGACGTCGCTCGTCGTCGACGTCGAACGCGGGCTGACCGTGGTGGTGCTGACCAACAACGTGCACCCCTCGCGCGGGCGGGCCGGGATCAGGGACCTCCGCAACGGCGTCGCCGCGTTCGGCCGTTCGCTGCTCTGACGACTTGCCGGGTGCATACTCGGTATGCATACTGAGTAACCATGTCGATCAGGCACGGGCTGCTCGCCCTCCTCAGCAGAGGGCCTCGCCACGGCTACCAGTTGCGCGTCGACTTCGAGGCGTCGACCGGGGCGACCTGGCCGCTGAACGTCGGCCAGGTCTACACGACGCTGGCCCGCATGGAGCGTGACGGCCTGGTCGAGCCGGGGGAGTCCGACGACCAGGGCCGGGTCGTCTACGCCCTCACCGAGGCCGGTCGGGCCGAGATGGAGCGATGGTTCACCACGCCGGTCGTGCCGTCCGACCGGCCTCGCGACGAGCTGGTCATCAAGCTCGCCATGGCCGTCGCGGCCGAAGAGGTCGACGTCGCCGAGGTCATCCGCCGCCAGCGCACGGCCACGATGCGCACGCTCCAGCAACTGACCCGGGCCAAACGCGACAGCACCCAGGGGCGGGCCCGGCTGCTCGTGCTCGATTCCATGATCTTTCAGGCCGAGGCCGAACAACGGTGGCTCGACCACTGCGAGGCCGTTCTCAAGGAGGCACGATGACCGTCGTAGCGCTCGCCGGGGTGACCAGGGTGCACGGAGACGGCGAGGCGGCCGTCCACGCCCTGAAAGGGGTGAGCCTCCAGGTCGGCGAAGGAGAACTCGTCGCGGTCATGGGCCCGTCGGGGTCGGGCAAGTCGACCCTGCTCAACATCGCGGGCGGCCTCGACCGGCCGACGTCGGGCACCGTCCACGTCGACGGCCGCGACCTGGCCACCGTGCGCGACCTGGCGGCCTTACGCCGCCGCAGCGTCGGCTTCGTCTTCCAGGACCTCAACCTGATCACCTCCCTGACCGCCGTCGAGAACGTGATGCTGCCCCGCGAACTCGACGGCGTACGGTCCCGGCGGGCCCGCGACGAGGCCATGGCCGTGCTGACCGAGATCGGCGCCGCAGCCCTCGCCGGCCGTTTCCCCGACGAACTGTCCGGCGGCCAGCGCCAGCAGGTCGCCATCGCCCGCGCCCTGGTGGGCGAACGCCGCCTGCTGCTGGCCGACGAGCCGACCGGCGCCCTCGACACCCTCGCGGGCGACGAGATCCTCCGCCTGCTGGCCGCCCGCTGCGCGGCGGGCGCGTCGGTGCTGCTCGTCACCCACGAACCCCGATACGCCGCCTGGGCCGACCGGGTCGTGTTCCTCCGCGACGGCCTGGTCGCCGACGCCACCGACGCGCCGATGGCGAGCGCCCGATGAACGCCCGCGCGGCCCGGCCGCCGGACGGGCGGCGGGCCCGGAGTCGCGGCCCGCTGAGCGCCCTGGTCGCGGCGCTGCGGATCTCGCGGCGGAGCGCGTGGCGGGCGCGGGGGCGCAGCGTGCTCATCATGGTGATGGTCGGCCTGCCCGTGCTGCTGATCACCGGCCTGCTCGTCCTCTACGCCACCACCACCGTCGATCTCGACGAGGGGATCGCCTCCCGGATCGGCGCCGCCGACGCCGGGCTGGTCCAGACCCCGCCGGGCACGGTGATCCGGCAGGACCAGACCGGGGGATCCTGGTCGACCCGCGCGGGCGACGAGCGCCCCGCGGCCGGCGTCTCCGAGATCACCGAGGTCCTCGGGCCGGGCACCCGCCTGATCCCCTTCGGCGTCGGCACCGTCCGGCTGCCCTCCGGCCCGGTCACCGCCGTCGAGACCGACCTCGGCGACCCCCTCACCAAGGGCGTCCTGACCCTCGCCGAGGGCAGGCTGCCCCGCGCCGGCGAGGTCGTGGTGACCCCCGCCCTCGGCCTGCGGCCCGGCGACCTGCTGCGCCCGGCCGACGCGCCGCCGCTGACGGTGACGGGCATCGTCGACCACCCCCACGAGCCGACGATCCGGCAGGTGGCGGGCCCCGACCTGCCGCTGATCCGGTCGCGCGACCTCGGTCCGCCGTCCGATTCGGGCCCCGGCTGGCTCGCCACCACCCCGAGACCCGTCACCTGGGACGACGTGCCCGCGCTCAACCGGCTCGGCCTCTTCGTCGTCGCCCGCGACCTGCTCCCCGGCCGGGTCGACCGCCCGGCCGCGCTCTGGCACACCCCCGCCTCCATCGGGGTCGCCGCCTTCGTGATCATGGTGGTGCTGGTGCCCGTGCTGCTCGCCGGCCCCGCCTTCGCGGTCGGCCTGCGCAGACGCCGCCGCGAACTGGCCCAGATCGCCGCGCAGGGCGGCTCGGCCGGGCACCTGCGGCTGATCGTGCTGGCCGACGGCCTGATCCTCGGCGGTCTCGCCACCCTCGTGGCCACCGGGCTGGGCATCGGCGCGGGGCTGCTGGGCGCACCGGTCGTCGCCCGGCTCGGCGGCCGGATCGGCCCTCCCGAGATCCCGTGGACGGAGGTCCTCTACGTCGCGGCGATCGGGCTCGTCACCGGGCTGGTGGCCGCGCTCGTCCCGGCCCTCCAGGCCGGCCGCCAGCACACCGCGACCGTGCTGGCCGGGCGTGCCCCCGCCACGCCGTGGCGCGGCTGGCCCCTGGCCTGGACCGTGACCGGCGCGGCGCTGGTGCTCGGCGGCCTGGTCGCCAGTGTGGCGGCCCGGCGGCAGCACGACCTGGTGTGGCCGTTCGTCGCCGCCCTTCCGATCATGCTCGGCCTGGTGGCCCTCACGCCGTTCCTGGTCTGGTTCACCGGGCGGCTCGCGCCCCGTCTGCGGCTGCCGCTGCGGGTCGCGGTCCGCGACGCCGTCCGCAACCGGTCGCGCACGGTCAGCGCCGTGGCCGCCGTCATGGCCGTCACCGCCGCGGCCGTCGCGGTCGGCATCTCGACCGAGAGCCAGCGCCGCGACTACCACGACTCCTACACCTCGGCCCGGCCGGCGGGCTCGCTGGCCGTCTGGGCCGGCACGATGCGCGACACGACCTGGGCGAAGCTGCGCGCCGAGGCGGCCCGCCTGCTGCCGGGCGTGCCGCTGGCCGTCGGCTACCACGTCCACGACGCCGAGGGCCGCCGCTACGCCATGCGCTACACCACCCGCTGGAACGGGGTCCGCGTTCCGCGCACCGCCGCCGTCGGCGACCGCGACCTGCTCCGCCTCCTCCAGGGCCGCGACGACCCGGTGGCCGCCGCCGCGCTGGCGAGCGGGAAGGCGGTGGTCTTCGACGCGGCCAACGTCCGCGACGGGAAGATCACGTTGCGGGCGAGCGTCGCCTCCCACCCCGACCGCCGGATCGAGGTGCCCGCGGTCGTCGCCACCCCCGCCGACGAGTTCCAGGGCGGCGCGCTGCTGCCCCGCGCCTTGGTGGAGCAGGCCGGATTCACCACCACCCCGCGCCAGCTCTACGCGACGCACGACCTCCCGACCGGCTCCTCCCTGTGGAGCGACCTCACCAAGGTGACCCCACGCGTCTCGATCGCCGTCGAATCCGGCCCGCAGAACCCGGGCGGCCCCGTGTGGTTGTGGGTCTGGCTCGGCGCGGCCGTGATCCTCGTCGTCGGCGGCACCCTCGCGGCCACCCGGCTGGCGGCGGCCGACATGCGCCCCGACCGGGCGACCATGCAGGCCATCGGCGCCCCGCCGTGGACGTTGCGGTGGGCCGTCGCGGGCCAGGCGCTCTTCATCGCGGGCCTGGGCGCCGTGGTCGGCCTGGCCGCCGGCACGGTGACCGGGGTGGCGCTGAGCCGGCCGATGACGTCGAGGGGCGCCGGCGACCCGGCCACGATCGCGCTTCCGTGGGCGTTCCTGGCCGCCCTCGTGGTGGGACTGCCGCTGCTGGCGAGCGCGATGGCCCTGATCACCAGAGCCCGGGCGCCGCTGGCCAGGAGGCTCTCTTGACCACCTGCCGCCGCGCGTCCCCCTGGCGGTGATCTCGATCAGGCCGGCCCGCCCTCCCGGCGGGGACGGGAAAGGCCACGCCGGCCAAGGGTGACCCCTGGCCGGCGTGGGTTCGGACCGCTGGGGTCAGTGGTACGAGTAGATGTTCGCCGCCGGGTGGTTCTCCTGCAGCTCGCGGAAGTTGCCCTCCTCGCCCCACAGGGCGCGGTAGCCGAGGACGTTCAGGCGGTGGGCCTTCGAGTGCTTGTCGAAGACGACCCAGTTCACCGGCTGGAAGTAGTTGCCCACCTCGTCGGGCGTCGTGAGGGAGCCGGTGTAGCGATAGGTCGCGCGGTCCGCCGGGAGCATGTCGTTGAGGTGCACGCCCGTGATGGGCTTCGACGCGCCGAGGGCGGGCGGCGACTTGATCAGGCGGTCGTGCTGGGTCTGGCCGAGGAAGGTCCTGGCGTCGATCATCACGCCGAAGACCACGTAGCCGGTGCCGGTCGCCTTGGTGTGCACGAAGTGCGCCTCCAGCGGCGCGGTCGCCTGGCCGGCGAACTTGTGCTCGGCGTGGCCGTGGAAGTGCACGTTGTTCAGGTTGTAGCGCTCGCCGCCGTAGGTGATGTACGGCTGGGTGCCACCGGTGCCGATGACGAACCGGACGTCGTCGTGCTCGCTGACCTCACCCAGGGGAGCCTTGTCCTGGAAGAGGATCGTGCCGTCGACGGAGTTCGGGTAGTGGATCGTGATCGCCGGGCCGTGCCCCGGGCACGACTTCGACCGGTCGATCTCGATCGGGCTCTGCACCGCGGCGTCGGTGCCGTGGCCGACGCACGGCTTGACCTGGGCCTGGGCGGGGACCGAGACGGCGGTTAAGGGCAGGGAGAGAACAGCGGCAGCCGCAAGCGGCGCAAGACGGTAACGCACCAGTCGCCTTTCGGACGGAGGGAATGCCGGAATACGTCGTCAACGGACCGCCAAGGGGGCAATGTCCGCATTTAGGACGACATAAAGGCAGTGGCGAGGATAGCCCAATGAGGTGAACCGGTAGTCGTCGGGGTGCTGTTCAAAATGACCAAAAGCAGAACTTTCGTGGCGCGCTGTCTTGGAGGGGAAATCGGGGACCTCAGAGAGCCTCGGGAGAGCGCCGGGACCGGCCGGTGGATACTGCGGAAATGAGCAGGATGTTCGTCGCGCTGGTCCCGCCTTCCGGCGTGCTGGCAGAGGTGACCCGCGCCGTGGCGCCGCTCCGGGCCGCCTGGCCCGACCTGACGTGGGTCGAGCCCGCCAACTGGCACATCACCCTGGCCTTCCTCGGCGAGGTGCCCGACCGGGCCCGCCCCGACCTGAGCGCCCGCCTGGCACGGGCGGCACGCCGCCACGAGCCGCTGCCGCTCGCACTCGGCGAGGCGGTCACGTTCACCGGACGGGGCGGCGTGGGCATCCTGTGGCTGGAGGTGCGGGAACCCGGCCGGTTGGCGCGGCTGGCGGCGTCGATCGCGGCGGGGGCTCGGCGGGCGGGGGTGGGAAAGCCTGACGGACGGCCCTATCAGGGGCACTTCACCCTCGCCAGAAGCCGCAAAGGGGCCGACCTGGGGCCGCTGGCCACTGCCTTGAGCACCTTCGAGTCGGCCTTCTGGACGGCCGGCCACACGCAACTGTTCGTGAGCCACCCCGGGCCGCCGTTGCGGTACGAGGCCGTGGAGACCTACCCGCTGGGGAAGCAGGCGCCGGGATGCGGGTGAGGCCTGAGATCGTCCCCCGTACCCCCACCGAGCGTGTCGTGAAGCAGGCGCCGGGATGCGGGTGAGGCCTCCTGGCGTGATCGGGTGGAACGGGCAAACCGCGAAGCGTTCTCTTGGGTGACAGCGGGGCGGCAGCGCCCCGCGTGGCGTGGTTTCCGGAGTAGTGGTGGTGGGTTTCCGGAGTGGTGGCGGGCTTCGGAGGTGGTGGCGGGCTTCCGGGGTGATGGTCTGCGGGTTGATGGCTGGGTTCCGAGGTGACGATCGGTTTCGGTGGGTGACGTTGGGTTTGCAGGGTGAGTGGCCGGTTTCCGGGGTGATGGTGGCGGCTCCCGGCTGCGGGCGGCGGATTCTCCGGTCGACGGATCTGGTGAAAACCTGCCGGCTCTCCGATGGGATGCGGCCCGTGCTTCGGTCCGAATCCGTCTGTATTTCCGCCTGCCCGCCCGCTGATCACCGACGTGCGCAAAGGCCGGTTTCCACCGCATATCCGTGGGGTCGGCAAGGCGTCACGATGCGACCGCGTGGACCGATCACCCGCGTTGAGTGACGGGTCGCGCCCGGCCGCTGCGGTCTGCCCTTCCCCCGCCCCCGGCCCTGGTCTCCGCCCGTTGAGCTTCGACGCCGTCCAGGTCCGGCCGAGTCTCTCGCCCTAGAAGGCCTGGGTGGCGCTGGAGTCGCCCGCGTACAGAAACGTCGTATTGCGAACCGTGACCGTCCGAAAAGGCGTTTCTCGTTCGGGCGACGAATATCGGAATGCGCCCATAGTGAAGAGTTCTGTAACAATTCGCTACAGCGACATGTCAAGAATTCGCCGCCAGTCGAAACATTATGAAAGTTACATGCCGTCTTGACGCCCCCAAAAGCGCTATTTAGCCTTCTCCCACCGATGCCGAGGGGATTTCTCGGCGGGTGCGAAGGAGTGGGCTTGAACCAGCCGTCCGGTCACAGTGCGCAGTGCCGATCAGGGCAGCATCTTCCGATCCGTCACCTCTAGCGGGGGTCGTCCATGAACGACCTCAAGATCCGGTTCTCGGGCCCGCGTTCCGGCCGGTGGCCCCTCACGGTCGGGCAGAAGAACGTCCTGGAGTGGATCAGGACCGACTTCCCCGGCCCGTCCGACATCCTGTCGGCGGTGGTGCGGGTGCCGCGGGCGGGTGCGCTCGACGTGGTGGGCGCGGCGCTGGGTGAGCTGGTCGGCCGCCACGAGGCGCTGCGCACGCTGCTGCGGGACGGGGAGCAGGTCGTCCAGGCCGAGGGGACGCTGGTCGCCGAGGTCGTCGAGGCGACGGGGACCGAGCGTGACTGGATGGTGTCCGGGGGGCGGGTCTTCGATCCGGCCGCCGATCTGCCGGTCAGGGCGCGGGTCGTCACCCGGGGCGGGATGCCGTTCCTGGTCGTGCTGCACGTCTCGCACGTCGCGGCCGATCTGTCGGCGATCACCGTGTTGCGGGCCGAGCTGGCCGCGCTGCTGGCGGGGCGGGAGCTGCCGCCCGCCGAGCACCATCCGGCCGACCGGGCCGCCTACGAGCGCAGTCCGGCGGGGCGGCGGCAACTGGACGGCTCGATCCGGTACTGGGGGCGGCACCTGGAGGAACGGCCGTTGTGCTCGCTCGGGCTGCCCTACCGGTTTCCCGGCCAGAGGGGGCACCACCAGGTGCTCCTCGGGTCGCGGGCGGGGGCCGAGGCGGTGGCGGCCATCGCGGGGGCGTCGGGGGTGCGGCCGCTGGCGGTCGTGATGGCGGCGTTCGCGGCGCTGCTGACCCGCTGGACCGGGGAGCCCGGGTGCCTGCTCAACTGCCTGTGCAGCAACCGGTTCTCGCCGGAGCTGCGCGACTACGTCGGCACGATCTCCCAGGAGACCTGGATCCCGTTCACCGCCACTCCGTGGTTCCCCGAGGCGGTCGCGCGGATGAACGCGGCGGCGCTGGCCGCGTACAAATACGGCCGGTACGACTCGGCCCGGCTCAACGCCGCCATGCGGGCGGCCGAACGGGCCCGGGGCATGCCCTGTCACCGTGACGTCGTGGTCAACAACACGACCGGGCACTCGCGCGTGATCCTGCCGGCGGCGGGGCTGGAGCCGGGCGCGGGTGACCGGAGCTTCGACGCGCCCGTCGAGTTCGACGTCTACCGGCTCGACGGGAAGCTCGGCTGCGGGCTCGGCCTCGACGCCCGGCTGGCCACCGCCGACGAGGCCGCCGCGCTGCTCGGCGGGGTCGAACGACTCGTCGTCGCGGCCGCCGACGGTGACGTCGCCCTGGGCGACTTCGGGATCCCGCAGGTGGAGCGGGGGCCGGGCTGGGTGCGGGCCGGGGGGCGCTGGGTCGACGTCCCGGGCGTCCAGCGCGTCGCCGACCTCGCGCTCGGCGAAGGGGTGGCCCAGATCGAGGCCGTCGACGGGCGGCTCGTCGGCCACGTCGGGCCGGGGCTGGACGCGTCCGTGGCGGCCGAGAAGGTGCTCGCCGAGATCGTGCGGCAGACCCGTCACGGCGTGGTCGCCCCCGCCTCTTGGTTAGCGCGGGGTTAACGCCTCGCTCATCCGGCGCTGATCTTCGCGGCCCTAGCGTGGACGGAGCCGAATTCCAGGGGGAACCAATTGAGCAGCGACCTCGGCGGCATCGCCGGGTGGGTCATCGGACTGATGGAGACGCTCGGGGCGCCCGGGGCCGGGCTCGCGATCGCCCTGGAGAACCTCTTCCCGCCGCTGCCCAGCGAGGCGATCCTGCCCCTCGCCGGGTTCACCGCCGCGCGGGGCGACCTGTCGCTGACGGCGGTCCTGATCTGGACGACGATCGGGTCGGTCGTGGGCGCGGTCGCCCTCTACGGCATCGGCGCGCTGCTCGGCGAGGAGCGGATGATGCGGCTGGCGGCGAAGCTGCCGCTGATCAAGTTGTCGGACATCGAGAAGACCCAGGCGTGGTTCGCCCGCCACGGCCGCAAGACCGTGTTCTTCGGCCGGATGATCCCGATCTTCCGGAGCCTGATCTCGATCCCGGCCGGGGTCACCCGCATGCCGATGGCGACGTTCCTGCTGTTCACGACGCTGGGCAGCGCCATCTGGAACACGGTGTTCGTGCTCGCGGGCTACTACCTGGGCGAGAACTGGGCCGTCGTCGAAGACTACGCGGGCGTGTTGTCCAACGTGGTGATCGTGCTGGTCGTCGCGGCCGTCGCCTGGTTCGTCGTCTCCCGGCTGGTCAGAGGCCGCGACAAGGTCACCAGATAGGGTCAGGCCGGCCCCTCGCCCGAGCCGACGATCGCGACCGGGCAGTGGGCGTGGTGGAGCAGGCCGTGGCCCACCGAGCCCAGCACGGCCGCGCCGAAGGCGCCGAGCCCCCGCGATCCGGCGATCACCAGGTCGGCCGCGCGGGACTCCTCGGCCAGCACGTTCACCGGGTGGCCGTAGACGCTCGCGTATTCCACCGGCACGCCCGGGTGCCGGTCGCGCCAGGCGGCGAACCGCTCCTCGACGAAGGTGGTGCGCTCCTCGTACACGCAGTGGATCAGGTTGTCGTACATGGTGCCCACCGACGAGAACGGCGGCGGCTGCCAGGAGAAGACCGCCTTGATCCCCGCACCGCGCCGCCGCGCCTCGGCGAAGGCGAACTCCAGCGCGACGTCGGCCTCCTCGGTGCCGTCGTAGCCCGCCAGCAGCCGCCCGTGCGTCGGCGACGACGGCCCGCGCACCACGATCACCGGGCCGCGGGTGTGCCCGGCCAGCCCGAGGCCGACCGAGCCGAGGATCATGCCCGCGAACCCGCCGGCGCCGCGGCTGCCGATCACGACCGCGTCGGCCTTGGCCGCCTCCTCCCTCAGCCGGGCGACCACGTCACCCGTCGCCAGGCCGGTGGTCACCGTGATCTCCGGCGCGCAGGCGCGGGCCCGGCGCTCGGCGGTGGCGAGGACCTCCGCGCCGTAGGTGTTCTCGACGTCGGCCAACTGGCTGATCCGGACGCCCGTCCACGGTTCGCGCACGTGCACGAGCCGCAGTGCCGTGCCCCTGCGGGCGGCGTCGGCCGCCGCGTACTCCACGGCGGCCAGCGCGGCCGGGGATCCGTCGACTCCGGCGACGATCATCGTTCCTCCGTCAGGCGGATCGGGCGGGCGCCGGTCCGCACCCGGATGACCTGGTAGGGCGGCACCCGGGTGTCGGTCCCGTCGTTGAACAGCGGGCTTCGTGGGAGCTGGTTGACGCTGACGTACAGGAAGCCGTCGGCCGCCAGCGCCAGAGTGTCGGGCCAGAGCAGGCCGGGGGCGTGCAGGATCGTCGACCAGTGGCCGTCGGGGTCGCGCCGGACGACGGCGCTGTGCTCGTAGGCGGTGGCGTAGACGGCGCCTTCGGCGTCGGATTCCAGGCCGTCGGACGCGCCCTTGTCGCCCAGGTCGACGACCGTGGCCGCCACCTGCGCGTCGTCGAGCGACCGGTCGAGCAGGGCGTCGGTCGCCACGCTGTAGAGGCGCCTGCCGGACAGCGGGCAGTAGTAGAGGCGGGAGCCGTCGGCGCTCAGCGCGATGCCGTCGACGCCGACCCGGTAGTTCTCCCGGACGACTCCCTGCACGATCGCGCGGAACCCGGGCACGGCCGACGTGCTCTCGTGCCCCCGGAGCCGGGCCCGGTTCTCCCCGGAGTCGAGGTCGACCACGATCAGCGCCCCTTCGGGCGCGCAGTCGGTCACGTACGCGTACCCTCCCGGCCCCCGCGAGAAGTCGAAGCGCACGTCGTTGAGATAGGTCGCCGGGATCGCCGCGGCCGGGTCGAGCCGGATGACCCGGACCACCCGGTCGGTGGCCGGATCGACCTCGACCAGCTTCGGCCCGTTCTCCAGCCACGGCTCGAAGGCCAGGCTCCCCGTGTCGAGCAGCCACACGTGCCCGGCCGGGTCGGTGATGACGCTCTGCACCGACACCAGGGTCTCCGCGGTGGCCGCCGGGCTCCACGCGTTGAACTCGCGGTCGGGGTAGGGGACCGGTTCCCCCTTGACGACCTCCGCGACGGTGAAGGGCACGTCGTCGCCCCACCTCGGGAAGGAGACGAACAGCCGCCCATCGTCGGTCACGGTCACGCCGGTCGGCATCAGGTCGTCGAATTCGGCGACGACCTCGTAGTCAGTTCCCACCCAGCCACCGAGTGGGGAGGCGGCAGAAGTCCTGGAAGACATGGTCATCCCCTTCGTTGCCGAAAGCCCTCCCAGTATCTCAAGAGGCGTTTCGCCACCCTGTGCCAGGCCTCTGCCGTCTTGGGACGGCCGGCGGGGGCCCGCCGGCCGCAACCTCAGTAGTAGGAGCTCATGAGCTCGCTCGCCCAGGCCGGTTGGGTGACCGGATGCCGGGGGGCGAACTCGATCAGGTACGGCTTGACATCCAGGACGGGGGCGCCTGACAGCGCGTCCAGGTCGGCGCTGCGACCGCCCACCACCCGGCCGACTGGTCGCAGGGTCACGGTGTCGGTCGTCATGGCGATCTCCACGTTCTAGACGTCGCGGCGCAGCGTGAACCAGAAGGTCGGCACCGAGTTGGTGCCCGGTGTGACGTCGACCAGTTCCCAGCCGGGGAACCTGGCGCGGAGCTCGTCGGCCGTGACGCCCGCCGCCCACGACGTGACCTCGGGGATCGGATTGCCGATCGGCTCGGGGCCGTACCCGAACATCAGCAACCGTGCTCCGGGAGCGGCGCGCTGGGTGAGCCCGGCGGCGTAGGCGTCGCGGCGGTGCAGCGGGACCCCGCAGTAGCAGCTCAGGTCGAAGAACAGGTCGAAGGGGCCCGGCACGTCCAACTCGTCGAGGCGGGTGGCGTCTCCGTGCAGCAGCCGTACCGCCACTCCCGCCGCCGCGGCCTTCTCCCTGGCCTGGTCGACGGCGCGGTCGATCAGGTCGACGGCCGCCACCTCCCAGCCGTGCCGTGCGAGGTAGACGGCGTTGGTCCCCGTGCCGCAGCCCAGTTCGAGGACGCGGCCGGGCGGCAGCGCGCCGTGCCCCTCTACCAGGGCGACCAGCTCGGGCGGCGGCACGCCGGTGTCCCACGGCGGCTTGCCGGCGCGGTAGTAGCGCTCCAGCGCGCGGTGGACGGACTCCTCCTCCGGGTCTCGCCGGGTCGAGGTCAGGTCCGGTCGGTCCATCGTCTCCTCCAAGAATCTAGAGTTGAACTCTAGTGACATACTCTAGAGATATACTCGCAATATGGACAAAGTCAAACGGCCGGATCAGCGAGCCGAGCGCTCACGCCGCACCCGGGAAAAGGTCGTCGAGGCGGCTCGCGAGCTGTTCGTCGCACAGGGTTACGGGGCGACGAGCCTGCAGGAGGTCGCCGACCGGGCCGGCGTGGCCGTCCAGACGGTCTACTTCGTCTTCCACAACAAGCGCACGCTGTTCAAGGACGTCGTCGACGCGTCCATCGCCGGGGACGCCGAGCCGGTCGCCACCATGGATCGCGAGTGGTTTCGCGCCGCGTGCGCCGAGCCCACCGCGGCCGGGCAATTGCGCGCGCACGTCCACGGCACCCGCGAGATCCTGGGCCGGGTCGCCCCGATCATGCCGCTGATCGCGGCTGCCGCGGCCACCGATCCTGAGATCGCCGCACAGTGGCCGGACGGCCCCGACCCGCGTTACACCGTGCATCACGCGGCGGCCGAAGCCCTGGCCCGCAAGCCCGACACCCGTCCCGGCCTCTCCGTCGAGATGGCGGCGGACCTGCTGTTCGGCCTGCTCAGCCCGGAGCTCTACCTGATCTTCGTCCGCGACCGCGACTGGTCACCGGACGCCTGGGAAGAGTGGGCCCGCACTGCCTTGACCTCGCAACTCTGCACCGACGGGCCTTGACGTCAGACGTCATACGAATTAGCTTCCCCCTGACTCTGAGTGAAAGAAGGTAAAGGCGTGAAGTTGTGCCGGTTGGGGAGTCCGGGTGGTGAACGACCCTGCGTCGTCGATCCTGAGGGGAACGTCTTCGACCTGTCGTCGCTGACGGCGGACATCGACGGCGTGTTCCTCGCCGGCGGGGGAGTCGAGCGGGTGCGCGCCGCCCTCGCGGCGGGCGGCCTTCCGCCGGCCGAGTCCGGCCTGCGCGTCGGCGCGCCGGTGGCCCGGCCGGGGAAGATCGTTTGCATCGGGCTGAACTACTCCGACCACGCCGAGGAGACGAAGGCGGCCGTCCCCGTGGAGCCGGTGGTCTTCATGAAGGCGCCCAACACGGTGGTCGGGCCCGACGACGAGGTGCTGGTGCCGCGCGGCAGCACGAAGACCGACTACGAGGTCGAGCTGGCGATCGTCATCGGGGCGACGGCCCGCTACCTGGCCTCGCCGGCCGAGGCGGCCGGGGTCATCGCCGGGTACACGATCGTCAACGACGTCTCCGAGCGGGAGTTCCAGCTTGAGCGCGGCGGTCAGTGGGACAAGGGCAAGTCGTGCGAGACGTTCAACCCGCTCGGGCCGTGGCTGGTGACGCCAGACGACGTCGGCGATCCGCAGGCGCTCGGCCTGCGCCTGTGGGTCAACGGGGAACTGCGCCAGAACGGCAGCACGAAGAACCAGATCTTCGGCGTCCACCACGTGGTCTGGTATCTCAGCCAGTTCATGGTCCTGGAGCCGGGCGACGTCGTGAACACCGGCACCCCGGCGGGTGTGGCGATGGGCAGGGGCCCCGAGGCCTACCTGCGTCCCGGAGACGTCGTCGAGGTCGAGATCGACGGCCTGGGGCGTCAGCGCCAGCGGATGGGGCGGGCATGAGCGGCGACTTCGACGGCCTGGTCGCGATCGTCACCGGCGGCGCGTCCGGCATCGGCCGCGCGGTCGACGAGGAGCTGACGGCCCGGGGCGCCCAGGTGGCGGTCCTCGACCTGTCGGGCACCGAGTTCGTCTGCGACGTGACCGACGACGCGGCCGTCCGGCGCGCGGTCGCGGCGGTGGCCGACCGCTTCGGGCGGATCGACGTGCTGGTCAACAACGCCGGCATCGGCGCGCAGGGCACGGTCGCCGACAACGACGACGCCGAGTGGCTGCGTGTCCTGGACCTCAACGTGCTGGGCATCGTCCGGATGAGCCGCGCCGCGCTGCCCCACCTGCGGACCTCGCCGAGCGCGGCCATCGTGAACGTCTGCTCCATCGCGGCCACCGCCGGGCTGCCCCAGCGTGCGCTCTACTCCGCCTCCAAGGGGGCCGTGCTCGCGCTGACCCGGGCGATGGCGGCCGACCACGTGCGCGAGGGTGTGCGGGTCAACTGCGTCACGCCCGGCACCGTGGACACCCCGTGGGTCGGCCGGCTGCTCGACGCCGCCCCCGACCCCGAGGCGGAACGGGCGGCGCTGCGCGCGCGGCAGCCGCACGGGCGTCTGGTCGCCGCCGAGGAGGTGGCGCACGCCGTCGCCTATCTGGCCGGACCGGCGTCCGGGTCGACGATCGGCGTCGAACTGCCCGTCGACGGCGGGATGGCCGGCCTGCGCCTGCGGCCGGCGACCTCATGAGCGGGATGGTCGTCGACCTCGCCTACGGCACCGGCGGGCTGCTGGTCGACCTGCCGGCCGACCGCACCACCGTGATCACGCCCGTCGCCCGTCCCCCGGTGGCCGACGAGGCGGCCGAGGTGCGCCGGGCGCTGCGCGAGCCCGTCGCGGGCCCGCCGCTGCGCGACCGCGTGCGGCGCGGGCAGACGGTGGCGATCTCCGCCTGCGACGGCACGCGGCCGCAGCCCCGGCACCTGATGATCCCCGCCATCCTGGCCGAGCTCGACGGGCTGGTGCCGCTGGAAGACGTGGTGATCCTGGTCGCCACCGGCACCCACCGCGGCAACACCCCCGACGAACTGCGCGCCATGTTCGGCGACGCCGTCGTCGACACCGTGCGGATCGTCAACCACGACTCCCGCGACGACTCCTCGTTGCGCTGGATGGGCCGGTTCGGCAAGGACGTGCCGGTCTGGCTCAACCGCGAGTGGGCCGAGGCCGACGTGCGGATCACCACGGGCTTCGTCGAGCCGCACTTCTTCGCCGGCTTCTCCGGCGGGCCCAAGCTCGTCGCCCCGGGGCTCGCCGCGCTGGAGACCGTGCTCACCCTGCACGACGCGGCCCGCATCGGCGATCCCCGCGCGACGTGGGGGATCACCGAGGGCAACCCCGTCCACGACGACGTGCGGGCCATCGCGGAGGGCACCGGCGTCACCTTCGCCCTCGACGTCGTGCTCAACCGGGAACAGAAGATCGTGAAGGCCTTCGGCGGCGATCTGGCGCCGATGCACACCGCCGCCATGGCCGCCGCCCGCGCGGCCGCGATGCGGCCCGTGCCCTCGGCCTTCGACGTGGTCGTCACGACCAACGCCGGGTTCCCCCTCGACCAGAACCTCTACCAGGCGGTGAAGGGCATGAGCGCCGCCGCGCAGATCGTGCGGCCGGGAGGCGTCGTCATCTGCGCGGCCGAATGCCGTGACGGCTTCCCCGACCACGGCCCCTACCGGGAGACGCTGACCGCCGCGGCCTCGCCCGACGCCCTGTTCGAGGAGATCTCCACCCGCACGCGGACGGTCCCCGACCAGTGGCAGGTGCAGATCCAGGCGCGCATCCAGCGGCACGCGCGCGTCATCGTGCACACCTCCTACCTGAGCGACGCCGACCTGGCCGCCGCCCACCTGGAGCAGACCGCCGACATCGCGGCCACCGTCCGGGGCCTGCCCGGAAGCGTGTGCGTGCTGCCCGAGGGTCCGATGACGATCCCCTACCTGGCGGGGGAGTAGCGATGGACATTGGGTACGCGCGGGTCGACCTCGACCGGGAGAGACGTCAGGGCCTGCCCGAGATCGTCTACGGGCCGGGCAAGCAGGCCGGCGAGATCGCCGGGATCCTGGGGGTGCTGCTCGACCGGAACGACGGCCCCGTCCTGGTGACCCGGGTCGGGCCGGAGACCGCCGCCGAGGTCCGAGCCCTCGTCCCCGGCGGCCGTTACGACGACGCGGCCCGGCTGCTGGTGTGGCGGCCGGCGCTGCCCCTGGGGCACCAGGTCGCCGTGGTGACGGCCGGCACCGCCGACGGCCCGGTCGCGGCCGAGGCGGCGGCCGTGGCGACGGCGCTCGGCCTGGCGACCACCGTGATCAGGGACGTGGGGGTGGCGGGCATCCACCGGATCCTGGCGGAGACCGAGCGGCTGCGCGACGCCGACAGCGTCATCGTGATCGCCGGAATGGAGGGCGCGCTGGCGAGCGTGGTCGGCGGGCTGGTGGAGACGCCGGTCATCGCCGTGCCCACGTCCGTCGGCTACGGGGCCGCCCTGGAGGGCGTGACGGCGCTGCTGGCGATGCTGACCTCGTGCGCGGCGGGCATCACCGTGGTCAACATCGACTCGGGGTTCGGCGCGGCGCTGGCCGCCTACCGGCTGACCAGGCGGCGGCCGTGATCCTCCACCTCAACCCGTTCACCGGCCTGGCCGGCGACATGCTGCTCGGGGCCCTGCTGTCCGCCGGGGCCTCCGTGGACGTCGTCCGGCAGGCCGTCGCCCGGACCGGCCTGACCGGATGGCGGCTGGAGGCCGAGAACGTGCGCACCGGCGCGCTCATGGCGGTCCGCGTGAACGTCGAGGTCGACGACGACGCGACCGAGCGCCCCGCCTCGGTGCTGATCGAGATGGCGGCCCGCACCGGCCTGCCCGTCGCGGAACGGGCCCTGAAGGCCATCGCCGGGGTGGAGGCCGAGTTGCACGGCCTCCCGGCCGGCGACGTGCACCTGCACGAGCTCGGCGGGCACGACACGCTGGTCGACATCGTCGGATGCGCCGCCGCGCTGGCCGACCTGGGCGTGACCCAGGTCCACTGCGCGCCCCTGCCGCTCGGCGGCGGCAGCGTCGAGACCCGCCACGGTGTGCTGCCGGTGCCCGCTCCGGCCACCCTCGCCCTGCTCCGGGGCGCCCGGGTGCGCGGCGGCGGCGAGCACGAGGCGGTCACCCCCACCGGGGCCGCCCTGCTGCGCGCCGCGGAGACCGTCTACGGCGGGTTGCCGCCCATGGAGGTGCGCGCGACCGGATACGGCGCGGGCACCCGGCGGCTCCCCGACCGCCCCAACGTCGTCGTCGCCACCCTCGGACGTCCGCTCGCCCAGGAGGACCGGCAGGTCGTCCTGTCGACCAACCTCGACGACGTGACCGGGGAACTGCTCGGCCACGTCATCACGCGGATGCTGGGGGCCGGGGCCGCCGACGCGTGGGTCACGCCCGCGGTCATGAAGAAGGGCCGGCCGGCCCACGTCCTGCACGTGCTCACGCCCGTCGACCTCGCCGACCATCTGGAGAACCTGATGTTCGCCGAGACCGGCACGCTGGGGCTGCGGCGGAGCTGGGTCGACAAGGTCACCGTCCCCCGGGTCGTCCGGACGGTCGAGCTGTACGGCCGGACCGTCCGGATGAAGCAGGGCCCCTGGGGCGTCAAACCCGAGTACGACGACCTGGCCCGCCTGGCCGCCTCGACCGGCAAGTCGCTCGGCACGCTGACCAGGGAGGCCCTCGACGCCCTGTGACGGACGACGAGGCCCTCGGGGACTCCGGTCAGATCGCGGTGATCG
>NZ_BBXE01000025.1:0-96348 GCF_001570565.1 Herbidospora yilanensis
CACCACCGGCGCGGAGCCGTTGGCGGCGTCCTGCTGAACGGCCAGATCCAGGTGGTCACGCAGACCCTTGCTGTTGTTACCGGCCGAACCACTGCTGATGGCGGCGATCCGGTCCAGCCAGATGGCCGTGGAGGTGTTCGCGACGGCCGAACCACCCGGCTCGGACGCGGCGCTGGCCGACCAGTCGGGGTTCACATAACCGGTCGCGCCGTCGTAGGGGTTGTCCACCCGGGGTCCGGGCGGCGAGGGCGACGGCGACGGGCTGGGCGAGGGTGAAGGCGAAGGAGACGGGGACGGAGACGGAGACGGGGAAGGGGAGGGAGAGGGGGAAGGCGACGGGCTGGGCGAAGGCGACGGTGAGGGGCTGGGGGACGGCGAAGGCGAGGGCGACGGAGACGGGTTGACGCCGCCGCAGGTCACGCCGTTCACGGTGAAGGACGTCGGCTTGGGGTTGCTGCCGCTCCACGTGCCGTTGAAGCCCAGGCTCAGGGTGGCGCCGGACGCCAGGCTCCCGTTCCACGGCATGCTCGCCGCGGTCACGTTCGAGCCGCTCTGCGTCCAGTTCGCCGACCAGCCCTGGCTCACGCGCTGGCCCGAGTTCGGGAACGTGAAACCGAGGTTCCAGCTCGAAAGCGCGTCGCCGGTGTTGCGGACCGTCAGGTTGGCGGTGAAGCCTCCCTGGCCGGGGCTGGTGGTCCAGTCGTTGGTGGTGTACGTCACGTCACACGTCACCGCGGCCTGCGCGGACGTTGCCGTGACGACGGCCATGGTGGATCCGAGCGCGGCCACCGCGAACGCGGCGAGGCCACGGCGCAGTCGGGAGCGCGCGGCTCCGGATCGGGGGGTGGATCTCATTGAGGGGGTCCTCCTGCGATGATTCACTGCGCGCTGGGAGCGCTCCCACGGACCTTAGGTGCGCGGTCCCGTGCCGTACAGGAAGACCGTTCGCCCCCAGCCTCCCTCTCCCGCGCCCCGAAACACCAGCACCGGCGGCGACCAGCGCACACGTCGCCCGGTCACCGGCCGAAAACCCCGTTTGTAACTTGAAAGTTTCAGCTCTATCGCCACGTTTGCCCGATTTCCGAGCCAGAGACGGCCACACCGCCGGGCGCCGGGTCCCGGCCACATCTCCAGGAATTGCCGCAAACCCGTGGCCTGAGCATAAGTGGGCCTCGACTGGCGAGTAGCATCCGCAGGACACGTACACCGCCCGAAGGGGAATCGTCATGACCGTCAAAGTGACCGTCACCGGCGCGGCCGGCCAGATCGGTTACGCCCTGCTCTTCCGCATCGCCTCGGGGCACCTGCTCGGGCCGGACGTGCCCGTCCAGCTCAGCCTGCTGGAGATCACTCCGGCGCTGAAGGCGGCCGAGGGCACCGCGATGGAGCTCGACGACTGCGCCTTCCCGCTGCTCAAGGGCATCGACATCACAGACGACCCGAACTACGCGTTCAACGGGACCAACGTCGCGCTGCTGGTCGGCGCCCGTCCCCGCACGGCGGGCATGGAGCGCGGCGACCTGCTGTCGGCCAACGGCGGCATCTTCGGCCCGCAGGGTCAGGCGATCAACGACCACGCGGCCGACGACGTACGCGTCCTGGTCGTGGGCAACCCCGCCAACACCAACGCGCTGATCGCCCAGCGGCACGCCCCCGACGTCCCGGCCGACCGGTTCACCGCCATGACCCGGCTCGACCACAACCGCGCCCTTTCGCAGCTCTCGTCGAAGCTGGGCGTCCCGGTCACCGACATCAAGAAGATGACGATCTGGGGCAACCACTCCGCGACGCAGTACCCCGACCTCTACCACGCCGAAGTCGGCGGCAAGATCGCCGCTGAGCTGGTCGACCAGGACTGGCTGAAGGACACCTTCATCCCCACGGTCGCCAAGCGCGGCGCCGCGATCATCGAGGCCCGGGGCGCGTCCAGCGCCGCGTCGGCCGCCAACGCCGCGATCGACCACGTCCACTCGTGGGTCAACGGCACGCCCGAGGGCGACTGGACCTCCGCCGCGATCGTCTCCGACGGCTCCTACGGCGTGCCCGAGGGCATCATCTCCTCGTTCCCGGTGGTCTCGCGGAACGGTCAGTGGGAGATCGTCCAGGGCCTGGACATCGACGACTTCTCCCGCGGCAAGATCGACGCCTCGGTCAAGGAGCTCCAGGAGGAGCGCGACGCGGTCAAGGAGCTCGGCCTGATCTGACGCCGCATGGGCAGGTAGCCGGGCATGGATGAATTCGACGTGATCGTGCTCGGCATGGGCCCGGGTGGCGAGGACGCCGCCGGTCGGCTCGTCGAGGCCGGGCTGAGTGTGGCCGCGGTCGAGGCGGACCTGGTCGGCGGCGAATGTCCTTATTGGGGCTGCGTACCGTCGAAGATGATGATCCGGGCCGCCCACGTCCTGGGTGAGGCCCGGCGCGTCGCCGGCCTGGCCGGCGACGCGACCGTCTCCCCCGACTGGACACCCGTGGCCCGACGCATCCGCGCCGAGGCCACCGACGACTGGAACGACCAGGCCGCCGCCGACCGCTTCGAGAAGAAGGGTGGTCATCTCGTACGCGGCCACGGCGTCGTCACCGGCCCCCGCGAGGTGACCGTGGGAGACCGGGTGCTGCGTGCCCGGCGCGGCCTGCTGATCTCCACGGGGACCCGGCCGGCGATCCCGGACATCGACGGACTGGCCGGAACGCCCTATTGGACCAATCACGAGGCCGTCGCGACGGAGAGCGTGCCCGAGTCGATGATCGTGCTGGGCGGCGGGGCGGTCGGCCTCGAACTGGCCCAGGTCTTCGCCCGCTTCGGCACCGGGATCACGCTCCTGGAGGCCGCCCCCACGTTGTTGCCGGGCGAGGAACCCGAGGCCGGGAGGCTGATCGCGAAGGTCTTCCGCGACGAGGGCATCCGCGTGCTCACCGGCGTCTCCGCCTCCCGGGTGGCCTACGACGGCCGGTTCGCGGTGACGGTCGGCGACGAGGTGATCGAGGCGGACCGCCTCCTCGTGGTGGCCGGCCGGAAGACCGACCTGACCGGCCTGTCGGTCATCGGGGTCGACGAGACCGCCCGGTTCGTCCCGACCGACCCCCGCATGCGGGTGACCGACGGGGTCTGGGCGGCCGGCGACGTGACCGGCCGCGGAGGGTTCACCCACGTGGCCAACTACCAGGGGCGGATCGCCGCGCTCGACATCCTGGGCGAGGAGGTCGCCGGTGCCGACTACCGCGCCGTCCCCCGCGTGACCTACACCGACCCGGAGGTCGGCGCGGTCGGCCTGACCGAGAGACAGGCCCGCGACGAGGGCCTGTCCGTGTCGACCGGGATCACCACGGCCGGGGCGCGCGACTGGATCCACGGGACCAAAGACATCCTGATCAAACTGGTGGCCTCGGGCGACGTCCTGGTCGGCGCGACGGCGGTCGGCCCGGCGGGCGGCGAGGTGATGGGGGCGCTCGCGGTGGCGGTGCACGCCCGGGTGCCGGTGCCGACCCTGCGGTCGATGATCTACGCCTATCCGACCTTCCACCGGGGCATCGAGGACGCGCTGAAGAACCTGCTGAAACAAGATCGCCCATAGCCTGGTGCTGGTCGACGGATACGCCGACCAGCACCTTCTCGGAGACCCGCGGCGTCTTCCTCGACGCGCTGCGCACCCGGATCATGGCCGCCCGCCACGCGTAGCCGGTCTAGGGCGCGGTGTCCGGGTCGGAGACGCGGAACCAGCGGCAACCGTAGTCCTCGACCTCCACCAGAGCCCGCCCGTCCCTGATCTCCACCGTGTCGTCGGAGAACAGGTCGGCCAGGACCTTCCCCTCCTCGCCGAGGGTCAGGGTCGCCTTCGCCGTCCGTCCGGCGAAGTTGTGCAGGGTCACGATCCCTTCGTTCCTGATCACTAAGAGGGCGTCGTCTCCTCCGTCGAGCACCTCGTAGCCGCCCCACGCCAGTTCGGGGGCCTCGCGGTACTGCTCGACGAGCCGCCCGATCCACGACAGCAGCGACTCCGGATCGCGCCGCTGGGCGCCGACGCTGATCTCGTCGGGGCCGTAGTCGCCGCCGGGCATCGGGATCGCCGGTTCGACCGCGCTGAAGCCGCCGTGGCGGCCGGACGTCCACTGCATCGGGGTCCGGACCGACTGGCGGCCCTCGATCGCGAGGTTCTCCCCCATCCCGATCTCCTCGCCGTAGAAGAGCACGGGGGTGCCGGGCAGCGCGAACAGGAGGCTGTAGACCATCCGGATGCGGCGCTGGTCGCCGTCGAGCATGGTCGGCAGGCGCCGCCGGATGCCGCGGTCGTAGATCCGCATGTCCTCGTCGGGCGCGAAGGCGGCGAAGACCTCCTCCCGCTCGGCGTCGGTCAGCTTGTCGAGGGTCAGTTCGTCGTGGTTGCGCACGAACGAGGCCCACTGGCTGTCCTTCGGCGGCGCGGGACGCTCCCGCAGGGCCTCTGCGAGCGGACGGGCGTCCTCCCGGGCCAGCGACAGGTACATCCGCTGCATGCCGATGAAGTCGAAGCACATCGTGATCTCATTGCCGAGCGGGGTGTCGCCGAAATAGGCCATCAGGTCCTTGTACGGCAGGTTCACCTCCCCCAGCAGCATCGCCGTCCCGTCGCGGCGGTTCATGAACGCCCGCAGGTCGGCGAAGAACTCGTGGGGGTCGGGCAGCGCGTCGTCCTGTTCGAGCACCCGTTCGACCAGGAACGGCACCGCGTCGACGCGGAAGCCCGACAGGCCCAGCTCCATCCAGAATCCCAGGATGCGGGCGATCTCGTCCCGCACCTCGGGATTCGAGGTGTTGAGGTCGGGCTGGAACTTGTAGAAACGATGGAAGTAGTACTGCTCGGTCTGGGCGTCCCACTGCCAGAGGCTGTCCTCCTGGTCGGGGAACACGACCCCCTCGGGGTCGTCGGGCTCGGGCTTGTCCGACCAGATGTACCAGTCGCGGTGCTTGGAGTCCCGGGAGGAGCGGGCGTCCTGGAACCAGGGGTGCTGGTCGGAGGTGTGGTTCACGACCAGGTCGGCGATCACCCGGATGCCCCGGTCCCGGGCCACCCGCATGAACTCGACGAAGTCGCCCAGGGTGCCGAGGCGGGGGTCGACGCTGTAGAAGTCGACGATGTCGTATCCGTCGTCGCGGTCGGGGGTCGGGAAGAACGGCATGAGCCAGATGCAGGTCACGCCGAGCCGGTCGAGATGATCGAGATGCTGGACGGCGCCCCGGAAGTCACCGATCCCGTCGCCGTTCCCGTCGGCGAAGGTCTCGATGTCGAGGCAGTAGACGATGGCGTTCTTCCACCACAGTTCGGAGGTCTGGGTCAGCCGCATGGGCAGCGCCCCTACCCATTTGCGGCACGAGAAAGCCGACCGTTGCACGAGGCAATCGGTCGGCTTCTGGTTGATGCTGGATGGAACTTAGATCGGCGTCACGTTCTCGGCCTGCGGACCCTTCTGGCCCTGCACGGTCTGGAAGCTGACGCGCTGGTTCTCGTCCAGGCTGCGGTAGCCACCGCTGTTGATCGCCGAGTAGTGCACGAACACGTCAGGGGTGCCGTCGTCGGGGGCGATGAAACCAAAGCCCTTTTCGGCGTTGAACCACTTGACGGTGCCTTCAGACAACTGCTTCTCCTTATGCGGAGCCTCACCGTCCCGTCAGGTCAACGGGACGGGCTGCTTAGCGGACCAGCCCTGCATCCGCCTACGTCGGAAAAGCAGTACGCCCGCTACCGGCCGTGCGGCCGGAGGCGTTCTTTACAAAACACCACTGCAACACGTCAAGCCTAGCGCACCCCGAGCGCGGGGGCAGCCATGTACCACCTCGCGTGGCCATCACCTCTGGTCAGCGAGTCGAGACGGCGCGGAAGTTCCTGCCGGGAGAACGGGTCGCCGAGGGCGTTGCGGATGTGGATGCCGACGGCGTACATGTCCCTGATCTCCATCAGGGTCGCATAGCCGGGCCAATCTCGCAGGTCAGAGCCGTAGGCGTGGGCGAAGGCGTCGACGTCGCCGGCCGAGAGGCCGAACCTGCGCTGGCCGTGGTAGGTGTGGACGAGATCCCACTCACGGGGGCCTACGGCCACGCCGTCCCAATCGCAAAGAATCGCATTGCCGTCGCGGCAGCGGAGCAGGTTGTCGATCCAGGCGTCGCCGTGGAGCAGGACCGGCGGGCCCGAGTCGAGGGTGTGCCAGCGATCGGTCAGTTCCTCGATCCGGTCGCCGAGCCAGCGGCGCTGGTAGGTGGTGAGCACCTCGGCCCGGTGCTCCACCGCGTGCCGGACCTCGGCCAGCGGGTCGGTGAGCCGCCGGAGCGGGATCGACGTCGGCACCGGTTCGCGGTGGAGGTCGCGCAGCACGTGGCCGAGCTCGGTGGTGGTCGGGGAGCCGTTGGAGCGGACGTAGCGCCAGAAGGTGACCGCCCGGCCGCCGTGGACGATGGGCTGGTGGGGGATCTCGTCGACCGGCCGGACCGTGGGGAACCCCCGGTCGGCCAGCCAGCGGGCCACCGCCAGCACGGCGGGGAGCCGGGTGAGGGCGTCGGGGGCGGTGGCGATCCGGACCACCATGTCGCCCCGGAGCTTGAAGACGGCGTTGCTGCGCAGCCGCATCAGCCTGGCGCCGCCGGCGTCGACCCCGATGCGGTCGCAGACCGCGCGCAGGACCGTGAACGCCTCGTCGGCGAGCGGGCGGGCGGTCGTGGCGCGGGCGAGGTGCGTGATCGTCACGTGTGAGGCGCTCATATGGCCAGCCGGAGGGACGACTCCGACAGGACCTGGTTCAGGTTGCGGACGGCGGGGAGCCGCGGATCGGCCTCGTTAAGCAGCGCCTTCGCCCGGGTGATGACGATCGAGGTGCGGTGCTCGGCCGGGACCTGGCTGAGCGCCTGGGCGGCGAGGCGGCAGGCCTCCTCGTAGTCGCCGTGGCGGGCCAGGTGGGTGGCCTGGTCGAGCAGGATCAGCGCGGGGTCGATCGTCTGGAACCCCGAGTCCATCTCCAGGTTCTGGAGCTGGGAGTCGTCGCCGAGCTCGATCAGGGTGCCGGTGCGGTAGAAGCTCATGCGCTTCTCGGTGAAGACGAAGGCGAGGTCGTCCTGGCTCATGCCGCGCATGCGGGCGAAGATCTGCTCCGCCTCGGCGAGCGCGATGCGGGCGGCCTTGCGGTCGCCCATCCGGGCCAGCGCCCGCGCCTCGGCGGCGGCGGCGAGGGCCGCCGGGGAACTGGGGGCCGAACCGGCCAGCATGCGGGCCTCGCGGGCCAGCCGGACGGTCTCGGTGAGGTCGCCGTAGTAATAGGGCAACATCGTCTGGTTGGCCCTGACCAGGGCGCGTAACCGCAGGTCGCCGACGTCGTCGGCGGAGGTGCGGGCGGTGCCGTACCAGGCGTGGGCCTGGCGGGTGTCGCCGAGTTTCATGAGGGCGTCGGCCGACAGCAGGGCCAGCATCGTGGTGGCCGTCAGGAGGCGGCGCTGCACGCCGGCGGGCTGCCGGGCGCCGGTCAGTTTGCGTACGTCGGCCAGCTCCAGCATCACCCGGCACAACATGGGCGTGGGCGGGGTGGTCATGTATTCGCGCCGGTAGCGCAGCACCTGCTCGTCGAGCCGGTCGAGCTGGTCTTCGGTGACGGTCGTGGTGGCCAGGGATCGGTCCAAATCGTGCCGGGTGCCCTCGACCTCGGCGAAGAACCTGCCGTTGGGGGTGCCCATCAACATCGCCTGGTGGAACAGCGCCCGCCGGTCGGTGTCGTCGTCGGCCAGGTCTTCGACGTGGACGGCGTCTTCGGAGGACCCGTTGGCCACGACCACGACCTTCTGGCTCACGCCGGGGTCGTCGCAGTAGTCGGCGGCGAGGCCGAGGCGCACGGCGTTGGCCTTGTAGAGCCGGGCCAGCAGGTCGATCGTCTGGGGGCGCGGCCGCGCCCGGTTGTTCTCCCATGCGTTGAGCAGGTCGATGCTGGCCCTGGGCAGGCCCAGCGACTGCTGCTCACAGAGGTATTCGAGTTCCTCGATCGCCTGGCGCGCGGACCATCCCCGGCCGAGCCGGTGCGCCTTCAGCATGCTGACACCGCAGCAGCCGTGGATCGCCTGAACCGTCTGCCACATCGACCACTGCCGTGCCTCGGCCTGCTCGCGCCAGCGACGAGCACATGCCGGAGAGTGCTCTCCTCGGGCCATCCCGCCTGCCCTTCCGCTGCTTCCGTCCTGCGTGTCCTAGTTTGCCGTGGACCAGCCAGGACAGCGATTACGGGTGTTACCACTACGTTAATCGGCCTGCACCCAACCACCAGGCCTGTTATGCGTTCGTGTCCCCGGAACCGTGGGTGTTCCACTGAATACCAGCGAGTTCCCTGGTTATTGCACGTATTCGGCTAGTACGCCCGATTGCCGGGCAGTCATCCCAGGTTCACCCTTTCCGGAGAAAGGTCGCAACGTCCCCTGGAGACCACCATGGCGATGAAGGCAGATCGCAGCGAGGCGATGGACCACCTCGAACGGCTCGCCGCCCAACTTGAGGCGCACTCGTTCCAGGTACGCCTGTCGGCGCCGGCCGGCCTCTACCCCCGGCTTCGAGTGGTGAACCCGATGGCTCCCGCCATGGCGGAGGACGTGCTGGCGTCCAACGCCAACGACGGAGAGTGGTGGTACTGGCTCTCCTGGGCCGGCCGCATCGGGCACGCCTCCGACGTCGTGACCGCCGCCGAGCGCATCGCCTCGGTTCTGCACGTGATCCGCCGATAGTTTCGGACACCCCCAGCCGGTATGGCCCGCGCCTCCGGCGGCCGACTGTCAGGCGGCACCCGCGCCCTGTCTCTCGTCAAAGAGAGGGGCGCGGCCCACAAGCCGAACCGGACCAGCTGTCGCCGGCCGCCCACGCCCACCCACCGGGGCGCGGGCCGTACCTCCACCCGACCGATTTGTCCATAGCCGATCCCTTAGCCATGACGCGTGGTTCATTACCCTGTCAACCCGTTTGACCTGTCTCACAATGTGGCATTCATGATGTGCACCGCACGTCTGCCCGTTTCTATCGACAGGACGCGGATTTCTGGCTTACCCTCGGCTAGGTGGGACTTCGCCTATACGATACTTTCAGCCGGTCGGTCCGCGATTTCTCCCCCCGAATTCCGGGAATCGCATCCATTTATCTCTGCGGTCCCACCGTCGTCGTCCCGCCGCATGTCGGGCAAATACGCTCGCAAGTGAACTTCGATATTCTGCACCGCTGGCTGACATATTCCGGATATCGCGTTCTCTTCTGCCGGAACGTCACCGACATCGAAGACAAAATCATCAGCCGCTCGCTTTCCGAGGGCGTGCACTGGTGGCGGATCACCGACCCGGTCTACCGGTCGTTCGAGAGCACCTACGAGGCCCTCGGTTGCCTTCCGCCCAGCGTGGAGCCGCGGGCGACCGGCCACATCCCCGAGATGGTGGAGCTGATCGAGCAGCTCCTCGCCTCCGGCAACGCCTACACGTCCGACGGCGACGTGTATTTCTCGATCTCCTCCTTCCCCGGCTACGGCGAACTCTCCGGGCAGCGCCCGAGCCAGATGCGCGGCGGCGAGGAACCCGGCCACGGCAAACGCGACCCCCGCGATTTCGCGTTGTGGAAAAGAGGCCGACCGGGGGAACCCGTCTGGCACGCGCCATGGGGGGACGGCCGGCCCGGATGGCATCTCGAATGTTCCGCGATGGCGCGCAAATATCTGGGCGCCGAATTCGACATCCACGGCGGCGGAGCAAATCTCATCTTCCCGCACCACGAGAACGAGATCGCCCAGTCGCGCGCCGCCGGCGACGGTTTCGCGCGATTCTGGCTGCACAACGGACCGGTCACCCACCGGGGCGAGAAGATTCGCAAGACGGCGAAGAACCCACTCGCGGTGCACACGTTACTCCGGCGGATACGCCCGGTGGAACTGCGGTTCTATCTGGCCGCCGCCCACTATCGGTCGCCGATGGAATTCTCGGTGGGCGCGGTGGAGGAGAGCGCGGTGGCGTACCGGCGGATCGAACGTTTTGTTCACCGCGTGGCCGTGGAAACGCCGGGCGAGCTTCCGCCGCAGTTCAGAGAGGCGATGGACCACGACCTGAATCTCCCTCAGGCGGTTTCGCTGATTCACGCGGCCGTCAATGAGGGGAACGCGGCGCTCGATTCCGGCGACGTTCTCAGGGCGGCGCGGAAATGCGCCGAGGTAAGGGCGATGCTCGACGTGCTGGGCCTCGATCCGATGAGCGCGCACTGGGCCAGGGAAACGCAGTTGCGGGAAGTCGCGGGGGCCGTGCTCGGCGTCGTCCGAAATCTCGCCGAGGCGAGCGCGGAGCGCGGTGAGTTCGAACGGGCGCGGATCATGCATCGGCAGATCGACAGCGCCCTCAAGATTCGCCAGCGGGTTACGCTCTGAGGCGTGCCCGCACCAAAGAAGATCCTCATTGACTGCGACCCCGGGATCGACGACGCCCTGGCGATCACCCTCGCCCACGGCTCCCCGGCGCTCGACCTCGTCGGGATCACCACGGTCGGCGGGAACGTCTCCCTGGAGATGACGACGCTCAACGCGCTCAAGCTGCGGGAGTTCCTGGGATTCCCCTCGGTGCCCGTGGTCGCCGGCTCCCCCGGGGCGCTCGTGGCGAGCCGGATCGACGCGGCCGAGGTCCACGGGTTCGGCGGGCTGGGCGCGGCGGTGCTGCCGGAACCCCGGCTGAAGCCGGGCGACGGGCACGCCGCCGACTTCATCGCCGACACCCTCGCGGCCTCTCCCGGCGAGATCTCCCTGGTCGCCGTCGGCCCCCTCACGAACATCGCCCTGGCGGTGCGCAAGGAGCCCCGGATCATGGAGTGGGCACGTGACTTCACGATCCTGGGCGGGTCGTACACCCGGGGCAACCGCACCCCGGCGGCGGAGTTCAACATCGCGGCCGACCCCGAGGCGGCGGCGATCGTCTTCGGGGCCGGCTGGACGGTCAACCAGATCGGCCTCGACGTCAGCCTGACGGCCTTGGCCGCCGGGCCGATCCTCGATCGGATGCGGGGCCTGGGACGCCTCGGGAGCGAGTTGCTGATCCCCAGCCTGGAGTTCTACGGCATGACGACGGCCCACGACGGCCCGGCGGTCCACGACGCGCTGGCCGTCGCCTTCGTGGCCGACCCGACCCTGTTCGAGTTCACGCCCGGCGTGGTCGACGTGGAGACGGCGGGCCGGTTCACGTCGGGCATGACGGTGATCGACTTCAACCTGCGCGGCCGCCTGCCCAACGCGAACGTGGCCCGGTCGATCGACGTGCCGCGGTTCTGGGACCTCACGCTGGAGAGCTTCGCCCGGGCGGCGGCCCGGCTTCCCTAGCCAGATACTCCGTCAGGATCAGGTGGGGGAACCGGTATCCCCTTCCGTCGCGCCGGAGCAGCCCGAGGTCGGCCGCGTGCGCCATGAAACGCCGATGGCGGACCGGGAGCAGGCCGAAGAGCACCAGGAACACCCAGGCGCCCAGGCCGCCGACGGCCGTCACGGGCAGCGCCGCCACGAACGAGGCCCCCATGACCGACAACAGCAGGGTGGTCGGCGTCATGAACGAGCCGCCCCCGCCCGGCCCCCACAGGAGGCCGGCCACGAGACCGGCGGCCGCTCCGGCCAGCAGCGGCGGCAGGCCCGCGCCGAAGCCGGTGAAGTTCGGCTCCTGGGCGGTCGCGTCGGTCGTCACCAGCAGCAGCGCAATGCAGATCCCGAGCGCGATCCCCACGAAGACGGGCACGATCGCCGTGCCCGACCAGGCGAAGTGGGCGGTCAGCAGGGCGGCGAAGAACGGGCTCCAGGTCGCCGTCCGGCGGAGCGCCCCACCGAGCCGCATGATGAGCATCAGCACGGTGCCCAGCAGCAGGCAGATCCCCGCGGTCCGCGCCGGCCACGGCGCGGCGAGGGTCCCGGCCCAGGCCAGGCCTGCGATGACGGCGGCTCCGGCCAGGCCGAGCAGCGCGCCGCACAACCCGCACCGCAGCCGGACCGAGGCGGGCAGCGGCGCGGGAGGCCGCTTGCCCAGCATCCATGTGCCGGCGGTCAGCCAGAACACGGCCACCACCGCCGCCGCCGACCCCCAGCCGACCCCCTCGGCCACCACGAGGACGGCGGTGGCCGTCGCCGACCAGACGGCCATGGCGGTCGCCACCCCGTCGGCCCCGAGACCGGATCGCAGCGTGGCGGGCAGCGCCCACCACCAGGCGAACGACCCGAGGCCGGGGTGGCGGCCGGGCAGAGTGCGGGTGTTCAGCGCGAGTTCGACCCGGGCGAGTTGCGGGACCCACCTGAGCACCTGCGCCTCACGGAAGCGGTGCAGCGGTCGCCGTCCGCCGCGGAACACCTGCCGCACGTAGGAGGCCAGCAGGTCGTCCCGGCTCCAGCCGGGGGCGCCCCGGGGGGCTTCGGCGACGGCCACGATCAGCACGAACAACCAGAACGGGGCGGTGATCAGTTCGAGCAGGCCGGGGTCCTTCGTGACGGCGTACCGCGCCGGCCGGAGGCGGGGGCCGCCCTCGGCGAGGTATCCGACCACCTGCGTGGAGGTGAGCGGGCGGATGGACACGGCGCCCCTGAGCCGGAACCGCCGGGCCCGCGGCAGTTCACGGTACTCGTCGGCGCGGCTGCCGATCACGAGGGAGAGCTGCGGGCAGGACTCGTAGAGGGCGTTGACCTCCGCCACGCAGCGGTCGCGGTGTTCGACGGGGACCTCGTCGAATCCGTCGATCAGCAGGGCGATCCGGCCCTCGGCCAACCAGGAGCCGGCGATGCCGTCGCCGATGCCGTAGAGCTTCTCGATCCGCTTGAACAGCCATTTCCGCAGGTCGTCGGGGGGAACGCGGCGGAGGAGGACACGGCGGGGCCGGGCCCAGTCCGATAGTTCGACCACGATCGGCAGTGGCGCGTCCGGCCGGTCCAGAAGGGCTTCGGCGAGTTCGAGGATCATCGTGGTCTTGCCCGCCCCGGGTGCGCCCAGGATCAGCATCGACCCGTCGAGGTGGTCGTAGACGTCGAGGGGCGTCGTGGTCGCCGACGGCTGCCAGGGGTCGTCGCCCCGGCTCACGTGCCACGAATGCGGCGGCGCGGCGACGGCGTCGGGGACCGTGTCGAGGTCCAGGCGGGCGCGGGCGATCCTGGTCAGCGACTGGTCGAGGCGCTCGCGGAGGTGACGCCGGACGTTGGCGGCGGCGCGTTCACGATGTTCCGTCCGGACGTGGCCCACGACCAGCGTCTTCCGCTGCGCCAGGTATTCACGGCCCGCCACGATCGCCGCGAGCACCACGGCCAGGGGCCAGGTGACGTGCGGCGCGACGTCGCTGGTCGCGTAGTTGATGACGACCGGCAGCAGGAACACGCCCGCCGCCGGAAGCAGGATCCGCCCGAGCTTCGGCACGCCTGTGTATCGCTACCTGGAATTAACACGTGACGGTAGGCACCGGATCCATCGGGAGATATTTTGTCGACAATCGACGCGATGGAGGGTTCGTGGATCTGCAGATTGCGGCGTTGCGGGCGGCGTACCGGAAAGGGCTGCATCCCCGTGAGGTCGTCGCCGAGGTCTACCGCAGGATCAAGGCCAGGGGCGACGACGGCGTGTGGATCACTCTCCGGCCCGAGGAGGAGATCCTCGCCGAGCTGCCCGAAGATCCCGGTCTGCCCCTCTATGGCATCCCCTTCTCCGTCAAGGACAACATCGACGTCGCCGGTCTGCCCACGACCGTCGCCTGTCCCGACTACGCCTACCGGCCCGGCCGGTCGGCCCCGCTCGTCGACCGGCTGATCGGCGCGGGCGCGATCCTGATCGGCAAGAACAACCTCGACCAGTTCGCCACCGGGCTCTCCGGGTCGCGCAGCCCCTACGGGTCGGTGGAGTCGCCGCTGGTCAAGGGGCTGATCTCGGGGGGATCGTCGTCGGGGTCGGCGGTGGCGGTGAGCGCGGGGCTGGTGAGCTTCTCGATCGGCACCGACACCGCGGGGTCGGGGCGGGTGCCGGCGGTGATGACCGGGACCGTCGGGCTGAAACCGTCTAAGGGGCTGGTCAGCACCCTCGGCGTGGTCCCGGCGTGCGCGTCGCTCGACTGCCCGAGCGTCTTCTCACTGAACGTCCACGACGCCCGGATCGTGCTGGAGATCATCCAGGGGTACGAGCGGGACGACCCCTGGTCCCGCGAGCTGCCCCCGGGCGAGAAGCCGATCAGGAGGATCGGCGTCGTCCGGGGCGACGCGGCCTGGACCGAGGTGCTGACCCGGCTCGGCGGCCTCGGTTACGAGCTCGTCGACATCGACGTCGAACCCTTCCTGGCGGCCGGGCGCCTGCTCTACGAGGGGCCGTGGGTGGCCGAGCGGTGGAGTGTGCTGGGGCCGTTCGCCGAGGCCCACCCCGATTCGCTGCACCCGGTCACCGCGAAGGTCCTCGGCACGGGGGCGGGCGTCACCGGCGCGGACGCCTTCCGGGGCCTCCATCGGCTCAGGGAGCTCATGGCCGAAACCCGCCGGACCTGGGCGGAGGTCGACGCCATCGCCGTCCCGACCGTCCCGCGGACGTTCACCCTCACCGAGATGGCCGAGGATCCCATCGGCCGCAACTCCGTCCTGGGCACCTACACGACCTTCGCCAACCTCCTCGATCTGGCCGGGATCGCCGTCCCGGCCGGCTTCACGTCCGCGGGCAGACCGCACGGCGTCACCCTGCTGGCCCCCGCAGGCGCCGACGGTCCGCTCGCGGACGCCGCCGAACGGTTCCACACGGGGCTGGCGGGAGCCACCCCGTACCGGATCAGGAAGAACGGGACGCCGCTGGCCGTGGTGGGGGCGCACCGGACCGGCCATCCGCTGCATCCCGAACTCGTGGCGCTCGGCGCGACGCCGGGGGGCCTCGCCCGGACGGCCGCGGCCTACCGGCTCTACGACCTCGGCGACCGGCCCGGCATGGTCCGGACGCCGGACGGCGCGTCCATCGAGGTGGAGCTGTTCCACCTCGGCACGGCCGAACTGGGCGAGCTGCTCACGAAGATCGCGCCGCCGCTCGGGCTCGGCTCGGTCGAGCTCGACGACGGGAGCCTCGTCACCGGGTTCCTCTGCGAGTCCCACGCGGTCGCCGGCGCCCGGGACATCACGGGTTACGGCTCCTGGCCGGGCTACGTGCACGCGCGGCCGTAACATCCGGCGGCATCGCGCGAAACATCGGTTTCCTACGCTCCGGACATGGCGGACATATTCGACTCATATGCCCTGGCCGACGCATGGGACGAGATGTTCGAGCGGCCGGGCACACCCCGGCCGCCGTATCAAGGGCTGTTCGCGGCCCTGCAACCCCTCGGGGCCGACGAGCTCCGGTTCCGGGCCGACCAACTGGCCCGGGTGTTCACCGACCGGGGGGTGACGTTCGACTACGCGGGCGAGGAACGCCCCTTCCCGCTCGATCTGATCCCCCGCGTCATCGACGCCGCCGAGTGGGACCTGATCGCCCGCGCGGTCCGGCAGCGGGTGCGCACGCTGGAGGCCTTCCTCGCCGACGTGTACGGCGGCCGCCAGATCTTCCACGACGGCGTCGTCCCGTGGTCGCTCCTCCACAGCTCCCCCCACTTCCACCGGATGGCCGACGGGATCAGGCCGGCGAACGGGGTGCGCGTCCACATCGCGGGCATCGACATCATCCGCGACGAGATGGGCGCCTTCCGGGTGCTGGAGGACAACGTCCGAACCCCGAGCGGCGTCAGCTACGTCCTGGAGAACCGGCTGGCGATGATGCGCACGCTCCCGGCGCTGTTCACCGAGCAGCGGGTGCGCGCGGTCGACGAATATCCGGCCCGGCTCCTGGCCGCCCTGCGGCGGGCCGCGCCGACGGCGATCAACGATCCGACGGTCGTCGTGCTGACCCCCGGGGTCTACAACGCCGCCTACTTCGAGCACGCCCTGCTCGCCCGGCTGATGGGCGTCGAGCTCGTCGAGGGACGGGACCTGATCTGCGAGAACAACCGGGTCTACATGGTCACCACCCACGGCAAGCGGCCGGTCCACGTGATCTACCGGCGGGTCGACGACGACTACCTCGACCCGTTGCACTTCCGGCCCGACTCGACCCTCGGCTGCCCGGGGCTGCTGAACGCCGCCCGCGCCGGCACGGTCGCCATCGCCAACGCGGTCGGCAACGGGGTGGCCGACGACAAGCTGCTCTACACGTACGTGCCGGACCTGATGAAGTACTACCTCGGCGAGACGCCGCTGATCTCCAACGTGGAGACCTACCGGCTGGAGGACGCCGACACCCTCGAATGGGTGCTCGGCAACGTCGGCGACCTGGTGCTGAAACCGGTCGACGGAGCCGGCGGCAAGGGCATCGTCATCGGCCCCCGGGCGAGTGAGGAGACCCTCCGGGGGCTGGCGGAGAACGTGCAGAGGGAGCCGAGGAAGTGGATCGCCCAGCGGCCCGTCGCGCTCTCGACCTCGCCGGCCCTCATCGGCGACCTGCCCCGCCCCCGGCACATCGACCTGCGGCCGTTCGCCGTCAACGACGGCGACGACGTCTGGCTGCTGCCGGGCGGCCTGACCCGGGTCGCGCTGCCCGAGGGCGAGCTGGTCGTCAACTCCAGCCAGGGCGGAGGCTCCAAGGACACCTGGGTGTTGTCGGAGCCGGGGCCGCGCATCCCGCACGTCGTGACCGGCGGCCACCAGCCCCCGGCGCACTGGCAACCGAGCCGCAACGCCGCCTGGGACGGGGAGAACGAACAGTGAGAGAGCTGCTGAGCCGCATCGCGGAGACCCTCTACTGGATCGGCCGGTACGTCGAGCGTTCCGACGACATCGCCCGCCTGCTCGACGTGTCGCTGCACCGCACCCTCGGCGACGACGAGGACTGGTCGACGGTGCTGGCCATCCTCGGCCACGAGGGCGGCGACAACCCCACGACCGAGACGATGATCCAGCGCCTGGCCTACGACTCGGCCACGCCGAGCTCGATCGCCGGGTGCGTCCGGGCGGCCCGGGAGAACGCGCGCGGGGTGCGGGAGATCATCTCCAGCGAGGTCTGGGAGTGCCTCAACGTCACCTGGAACGAACTGCCGATCCGCCAGATCGGGGCCGAACGGCTCGGCCCGCACGGCTACCTCCGGTACGTCCGCGAGCGCGCCGCCCTGTTCTCCGGCCTCACCGATGCGACCATGAGCCGCGACGACGGCTGGTTGTTCATCGTGCTCGGCCGCAGCCTGGAGCGGGTCGACATGACCGCCCGCCTGCTGGCCGTGCACGCCGAGGTGCTGCCCAGCGAGTTCGCGCCGCCGTCGGAGTCGACCGGCTGGAAGGCGCTGCTGGAGGCGTGCGGGGCCGACGAGTCGTTCACCCGGACCCATCGGGGCGACGCGAAGCGGGTGCTGGAGTTCCTCCTGCTCGACCGGCTCTTCCCCCGCTCGGTCATGCACGCCCTCACCACCGCCGAGCAGTGCCTGGCCGAACTCAGCCCCAACCAGGGCAGGGCGGGCATGAGCGACCCGGCGCGGGCGGCCGTCGGGCGGGTCCGGATGGCGCTGGAGTACGCCGACACGGCGGGCCTCGAAGAGCAGCTCCCCGAGCTGCTGATCACCCTCCAGGCGGCGTGCGTGATCGCCTCGGAGGGGTTGACGGAACGGTTCTTCCAGCACGCCTCGACGCTGCGCTGGGAGCTGGGCGTGCAGGCGCTGGGAGGTGCGGTGTGGAAACCGGCTGGCGTGTGAGGATCCGCCACTCGACGTTCGTGGAGTACGACGGCGAGGCGGCGTCGTCGTACAACGAGGTCCGGATGACCCCGGTCGACGACCACCGGCAGGCCACGCTCGACTACAGCCTGGTCATCCGGCCCACGACGCCGGTCTGGACCTACCGCGACTACTGGGGCACCCAGGTCAGCGTCTTCGACGTGACGGGCGGCCACCGGACGCTCGCGATCGAGGCGGAGGCCCGGGTCGACACCTCTCCGGTCCGGCCGCTGGCCAAGCCGCTGAGCTGGGATCTGCTGAGGAACGTGACCGGCCCGGTCGCCGAGCTGCTGCGGCCCACCGAGCGGACCACGATCACCTGCGGCGAGGTCGGGCTGGCCCAGACGCACGGCCGCGACCCGCACGAGACCGCCGAGGCCATCGCGTGGGCCGTCCACGAACGGGTCGAATACGTGCCCGGCGCCACGGGGGTGCTCACCAGCGCCCAGGAGGCCTGGGACCACGGCAAGGGCGTCTGCCAGGACATGGCGCACCTGACCGTCGCGCTGATGCGGGCGGCCGGGTTGCCGGCCCGGTACGTCTCCGGCTACATCCATCCGGCGGCGGACGCGGTGATCGGCGAGCCCGTCGCGGGGCAGTCGCACGCGTGGGTGGAGTACTGGTCGGGCGAGTGGAACGCGCTCGACCCGACAAATCGCTCAAAAGTAGGCGAAACACATGTAGTGGTAGCGCGCGGGAGAGACTACGCTGACGTACCCCCTTTGAAAGGTATTTACCAAGGACCACCTGCGGGAAGACAAGAAGTAAAGGTCGAAGTGACCCGGTTGGCGTGATCAATACGTATTACTGGGAAGGCTGAGACCAATACGAGAGAGGAGAGCCTCTTGTGAAAAGGGTCCAGATCGTCCAGCGCCCCCGTCCGCCCCGGCAGCCGCTGCCCATCGACCTGCGCACTCCGTCGGGGCGGGTCCTCCCTTTTTGACCCGGCCCTCGTCCTACCGCCGGCCCGACGAAGCGTCGGCGGCCCGTTCATAACAGCGCTCGAATCCTTCGAGGACCACCGGCCACGAGCATCTGACCGGCGACGTCGACCGATTGTGCTCGGCGATCGCCCCTCGTAGCGCAGGGTCCCCCGCGAGCCGGGCCACCGCACCGGCCAGCTCGTCGAAGGTGCGCCCCAGCAGGCCTTCCTTGCCCGGGCTCACGAAATCGGCCACCCCGCTCTGCGACCGTGCCACCACCGGCACGCCCGCCGCGCGCGCCTCCAGCGCGGCCAGACCGAACGACTCCCGGGGCGCCGGGGCGACGAAGACGTCGGCCTCCGCCAGCAGCTCCCTGATCTGGTCCCGGGTGTACCTGCCCGGCATCTCGACCCAGTCGATCCGCTTCGATCTCAGATGGCGTTCCATCTGGCCCCGTGCGGGGCCGTCGCCCACGATCGTGGCCCGCAGGGTGACATGGCGCGGGGTTCTGGCCTTGGCGGCCTCCAGGAGCTTCAGGAGTCGTACGGGCTGCTTGCGCGGCGCCAGCCTGCCGACGGCGACCACGTGGACCTCGTCGGAAGGAGTGCGGGCCGGGCCGTCGGGCCGCCAGCCCGACAGGTCGAGCCCGTTGGAGACGACGTGGACCGGCGTCTTCATGCCCGCCACGCGCCGGATGTGCCGGGCGGCGGCCTCCGAGACGGCCGTGCCGACGAGACCCCAGTCGTGCCATCCGGAGGTCTTGAGCACGCGGTAGAGGTTCGCGGTGACCGGATCCCACATGCTGTGGACGGTCACGACCGTCGGCAGCCTCACCCGGTGGGCGGCCTGCACCCCCATCCACGCGAACGGCGACACCGCGCCCGTGTGGACGTGGACGACGTCGGGGTTCCGCCGCGTCATGATCCGGATCAGATGACCCGTGCCGCGCGGGTGGACCGGCAGGTCGAACGGCATGCGCGCGGTCACCCGGTGGACCCCCGGCAGCGGCTCCCCCGGCGTCGCGGTGACCACCTCGACGTCGTGCCCGGCCTCGCGCTGGCTCCTGATCAGGTCGGCGACCTGCACCTCGATGCCGCCCAGCCGGGGCAGGTAGCAGTCGCTCACGTGAAGGATGCGCACCCGATCAGCCTGACAGAGGTCCGGACCCGGCTCAAACGCACGATCGGAGGGTGGGATCATGTGTCGGGTGAAGACAGCGGTGTTCTTTCACGCCCATCCCGACGACGAGGCGCTGCTGACGGCCGGGACGATGGCGATGCTCGCAGCCGAGGGCCACCGCGTGGTCCTGGTGGTGGCCACGGCGGGCGAACACGGCCTGGCCGAACTACCCCACGGCGACGAGCTCGGCGAGGCCCGCATGAACGAGCTCTACGACTCGGCCGCCCGGCTCGGCTGCGCCCGCGTGGTGCGCCTCGGCTACGCCGACTCGGGCCTGGAGGCCGGCGGCGGCGCCGAAGACCGCCCCGCCGACGCCTTCATGGACGCCGACATCGAAGAGGCCGCCACCCGCCTGGCCGCGATCCTCGACGAGGAGAAGGCCGAACTCCTGACCATCTACGACCCCTCGGGCGGCTACGGCCACCCCGACCACGTGCAGGTCTACCGGGTCGGCACCCGGGCGGCGAAACTGGCCGCGATCCCGCCGATCCTCCTGGAGGCCACCGTCAACCGCGACCCCCTGCTGAAGGGCGTGCGGCTGGCCGCGAGGTTCTACCCCCAGCTCGACATCCGCTCCTTCGAGACCGCCTACTCGGCCTCGGCCGACATCACCCACCGGGTCAACGTCCGGAAGTGGACGTCGGTGAAACGCCAGTCGATGGCCGCCCACGCCACCCAGGCCAGCGGCGGCGACGGCGACCGCACCCTGGCCGCCCTGCTGAAGATCCCGGCCCCGGTCTACCGCTACGTCTTCGGCACCGAGTGGTACGTCCGCCGCGACCTGCCCCCCGGCACGAAGATGACCCATCCCTTCGACGACTGATTCTCGTCCCAGAGGAGGAGCGAAGCGGTCCGGGTGCCCGGCAGACTGGGCGCATGAACAGGTGGGTGCGGGTCGCCATGTCGGTCGCGTCGCTGGCCCTGGCCGCGGGGCTGATCGTCTACCTGCCCTCGATCATCGGGTCGCTCACGGGCGCGACGATGTCGTGGGGCCAGATCGGCGGGCTGTTCGCGGCGGTCTCGTGGCAGATGGCCGCGCTGATGACCGCGGTGTGGCTGGCCAGCCTGCTCGCCTACACCTTCGTGCTCACCGGGTCGCTGCCCGGTCTTGGGCACACGCAGGCCCTCACCCTGAACGCCGCCGGGAGCGCGGTCAGCAACCTGCTGCCGTTCGGCGGCGCCGCCGGAGTGGCGCTGACGATGGCGATGACCAAGGGGTGGGGGTTCCCCGTGGGGGCCATCGTCGCCTCGACGCTGGTCAGCGGGGTCTGGAACATGATCTTCCGATTCCTGCTGCCCGCGGTGGGCATCCTCGCCCTCCTGCTGTCGGGGACGGCGCTCTCACCCACGGTCACCAAGGCCGGATGGGCCGCCTCCGGGTCGCTGCTCGCGCTCGTGGTGGTCGTCGGGGCGGCGCTGTTCTGGGAGCGGGGGGCCCGCGTCATCGGGCACGGCGCCGACCGCCTCGTGGCGCTGTCGCCCCGGAAGATCCGGCCGGCCGAGCGGTGGGCCTCCGACGCCATCCACAAACTGCGCGACGACATGGCCGGAGTGGTCCGGTCGGGCTGGCTCAAGATGTCGCTCGGGATGGTGTTCTTCCTCGGCTTCCAGTGGTTCATCCTGGCGCTCTGCATGGTCGGGACCGGTTCCTGGGTCGGCACGGCCCAGTCGATCGCGGTGTTCGCGTTGTCGCGGGTGCTGACGAGCGCCCTGGCCACGCCCAGCGGCGCGGGGTTCATGGAGGCCGGCACCGCGCTCGCGCTGATCGGGTTCGGCGCGGGCGAGACACAGGCCACCGCGGCGGCCATCCTGTTCGGATTCTGGACGTACACGATCGAGATCCCGTGGGGCGGGCTGGCACTCGGGGGCTGGGCACTTCTGCGCAGGCGCGACGGGAGGCGGGAATGCGAACCGGTCACCCGCGAGAAAGCATCATGATCTTGCGCGACAATTGACCTCACTCTCCCCGAAGTGAGGATGACCGGTGAACGTCTTGTGTACCGTTTGGCGGCGCGCATAGCGTGGCGGCTGACATGAGCACGGTGGTCTTCCGGGTCCTTGGTCCGGTCGAAGCGTACGACGGCGAGAACGAGCTCGATCTCGGCGGCCTCCGCCAGCGGGCCGTCCTGGCGCGGCTTCTGGTCGCCCGGGGCCAGGTCGTACCCGTCGACACCCTCCTCTTCGACCTGTGGTCCGACGACGCCGCCAAGGGCGCGCAGTCGGGCCTCCAGGTGTACATCTCCCGGCTGCGGCGGGTGCTGGAGCCCAACCGTCCCCGTGGCGGGCCCAACCGGCTGCTGGTCACCGTCGCCTCCGGCTACGCCCTGCGGGCCGCGCCGGAGCAGATCGACGCCCTCCGGTTCGAGGCGACCGTGCGGGCCGCCGGTGAGCGGCTCGACGACAACCCGCAGACGGCCAGGGCGCGGCTCGAATCGGCTCTGGGGTTGTGGCAGGGCACGCCGTACAGCGACTTCCAGGACCAGCCCTGGGCCGAGGCCGAGGTGACCCGCCTCAGCGAGCTGCGGCTGGTGGCGCGGGAGCGCCACGCCGACGCGGGGCTGCGCCTCGGGCTCCACGCCGAGACCGTGCCCGACCTCGAAGCGCTCACCACCGAACACCCGCTGCGCGAGGAGGGCTGGCGGCTGCTGTCGCTCGGCCTCTACCGCTGCGGGCGGCAGGGCGACGCGCTGGCCGCGCTGCGCCGGGCCCGCACCATCCTCGACGACGAACTCGGCATCGACCCCGGCCCGGCCCTGCGCAAGTTGGAGAGCGACATCCTGTCGCAGGACCCGGGGCTCGACCTGACCCCGCTGCCGCGCCGGGCCGAGACCACCCCGACCTGGCCGCCGCGCCCGCTCGAAGTGAGCCCGCTGCCGCCGCTGGAGCCCGAGCCGTTCGTCGGCCGCGACTCCGAGCTGACCTCGCTGCTGGCCGCCGCTCCCCACGCCAAGTCGGGCCGCCTCGCCATCGCGATGGTCACCGGCGACCCCGGCTCGGGCAAGACCACACTGCTGCGCCAGCTCTCCGGCCGCCTCGAAGGGCAGGGCTGGATCATCGCCGGAGGCGGCTGCCCCGACAGCGCGGCCACCCCGCCCGGCTGGGCCTGGGTCGAGGTGCTGCGGGCGCTGATCGCCCGGCGCGGCGCCGGGGAGTACGGCGCGCTGCTCGCGCCGCTGCTCGACGACCACGCGCCGGTCCCCAACGACGACGACGCCTCCGGCGGCTTCCGGCTCCACCGGGCGGTGGGCGGGTTCCTGTCGGGCGTGGCCCGCGAGGCGCCGCTGCTGATCACCCTCGAAGACCTCCACTGGGCCGACGACCAGACCCTCGCGCTGCTGCGCGCGCTGCCGAGCCTGCTGGCCGCCAGCCGGGTGCTGCTCGTGGTGACCTGCCGCGAGGGCGAGCTCAGCGACCCGCAGCAAGACGTGCTGGCCGCCCTGGCCCGCCTCGGCCCGGTCCGGGTCGAGCTCGACGGCCTCGACCCGGCGCAGACCGCCGAGCTCGTGCGGGCGACGTTCGTGCGCGGCGAGATCGACCACGACGTCGTGGCCGCGATCGTCGAGCGCACCGGCGGCAACCCGTTCTACGTGAAGGAGACGGTCCGCCTCTTCGAGGCGGAGGCCGACATCTCCCAGGTGCCCTCGGGTGTACGCGACGTGCTCCGCCGCCGCATCGCGCGCCTGCCCGAGAAGGCCCAGCAGATCCTGCTCCAGGCCGCCGTGATCGGCCGCGACGTCGACGTCGACGTGCTGGTCGACATCTCCGGCGAAGAAGACTCGGTCGTCGACGCGGTCGAGGCCGCGCTGCTGGCCGGCCTGGTCACCGAACCGAGGGCCGGGCGGCTGCGCTTCGACCACGAGATGGTGCGCGACACCCTCTACTCCGACGCCTCCCGGCTGCGCCGCTCGCGCCTCCACGCGGCGGTCGCCTCGGTCATCGAGTCACGCACCCCTGGTGACGTGGCGGCCCTGGCCCACCACTACGACCTGGCCGGCACCGCCGACACGGCCGCCAAGGCGGTCCGCTACGCGGGCCTCGCCGGCGAGCAGGCCGAACGCCGCTACGCCTACCGCGAGGCCGCCTCGCAGTGGGAACGCGCGATCAACGCCTACGACCGGGCGGGCGGGCGTCCAGGAAAGGACCGGCTCGAACTCCAGGTCCGCACCATCCACGCGCTGGCCCTGGCCGGAGACATGACCGCCGCCCGCGCCCACCGGCGCGACGCGATGGACGTGGCGCTGCCACTCGGCGACCTCGAACTGACCGCCCGGGTGGCGGCGGCCCTGGCCGTCCCCCACAAGGGCATCGCCCGCGACTTCACCCGCACGGCGTGGGAGATCGTCGACGTCACCGAGAAGGCGCTGCTGGAGCTGCCGCCCAGCGAACACTCGCTGCGCGCCAGCCTGCTGGCCACCCTGGCCCTGGAGCTCGAAGGCTCGGCCACCCCGCGCGGCGAGCAGGCGTCACTGGAGGCCGAGGAGCTGGCCCGCGCCAGCGGCGACCCCAACCTGCTGGCGATGGCGCTGAGCGGCCGGCTGCGGCAGTCCTACACGCTGGCCCAGGTCGACGAGCGCGAAGACATCGGCCGCGAACTGCTCCGCGTCGGCGCCGAGTCGGGCCAGATCTCCGTGCAGACCCTCGCCCACCTGGTGCTGCTCGAATGCGCGGCGGCCCGAGGCGACTTCGCCGAGGCCGACCGCCAGCTCGCCCGCGCCGACCAGCTCGGCCGCCAATACGGCCTGGCCGCCCCCGCGGCCGTCGGCGCCTGGTACGCCGGCCAGCGCCTCATGATCTCCGGCGACTACGCCGGCGCCGAGACGGCCTACCGCAACGCGGCCCGCCTGACGGCCCGCGCCGGCATGCTGGAGGGCCGCCAGGACCTGCCGCTGATCGCGACCTTCTGCCTCCACCTGGTGCAGGGCAAGGCCGACGAGATGGCCGACGCCCTCGGCGAGGCGCACACCCGAGGCGCGAAGTGGACGCTCGACGCCTACGCCGTCGCCCTGGCCGAGGCGGGCCACCTGCGCGACGCCCGCGCGGTGGCCGTGACCAGAGAGCCGGTCCGCGGCGACTTCCTCTACGAACTGGCGATGACCTGGCGCGCTCTGGCGGGCCTGCGGCTCGACGACGCCGACCGCATGAACGAGGCCTACACCGCCCTCCGCCCCTTCCACGACCGCATCGCCGGGGCCGGAACGGGCGTGGTGGCCCTGTGGCCGGTCGCCCGCACCCTGGGCGACCTGGCCGTGAAGCTCGGCCACCCCGACGCCCGGTCCCACTACGAGAAGGCGCTGGCGGTGGCGCGGCGGGTCGGCGTGCAGAGATGGGTGGACGAAGCGGAGATCGCCCTCGACCGCGCCTGACACCGGTCGTCCATTCGCAGATCGCGAAGATGTCTTCGAAGGATGCCAATGGCCAGCCAGGCGGCCTCTGGGACGCGTGAAGATCAGTCGTGCTCGACCGTCGGCACGTACGGGAACTCGTCCCTCGGCTTCGACGTGACCGATTCGCGCCCGATCCCCAGGGTCACCGGGGTGTTCGCCGCGAAGGAGAACATCACGTCCGGGGCGTTGTCGGTCAGGGCGCGGCCGTTCCAGCCCGCGAAGGTGAAGGCGGCCTTGGTGCCGATCCGGTAGGGCAGCATGTTCGGGAGCATGCGTTCCATGACCGTCCGCGCGTAGGCCTCCGGGTCGGCGGCGGTGCCGTAGGCGCGGACGACTCCGGCCACCTTCGAGCGGATCAGGTCTCCGTGGAGGCGGATGTCGTCGGCGGGGTCGTTGGTGTTGAGGCGGTCGCCCAGGTCCTCGTCGTACTGGGTGAACAGGGGGTGGATCATCGGCAGGCCACAGCGGTTGATCGGGTGCCAGCCGCCGCTGTCGGTGGCGAGGCTGGTCTGGACCCAGACGCCGATGCGGCCGTCGGGGCCCGCGATGGGGCGCAGTTCGTCGTCCGGGAGTTCCAGCACGATCGAGTAGACCGTGTGGCCGGCGAAGAGGTTGCCCGCCTTGTCGGGGTTCCAGCCGGTCAGGTCGACGGTGGTGCCGTGCTGGAAGGCCTGGCCGACGGCGTGCAGGACGTCGGGTTCGATCCAGAACGAGTCGCCGGCCTGGCCGATCCAGACCCGGCCGCCGCAGTCGAGTTCCTTCGTCTCGCCCAGGCGGCCCTCGGCGATGAGTTTCTCCGCGCCGGAGCTCACGTGGTGGAGGCGGAAGGTCTGGCCGCCCTCGGCGTCGCGCTCGCCGAAGGTGAAACGGAAGGTCACGTCCTCGACGGCGTCGCCGTTGCCGTCGATCTTGAATTCGTAGCGGCCCTCGGGGTGGAGGCCCTTCGGCGCGTCGGGACCGGCGAAGGAGTGGCTGTGGTCGGCGGCGAGGACGGTGCCGCGTTCGCCGCGGAAGACGTAGAGGTCGCAGACGTCCAGACGTGGGTCCTGGCGGGCGAGGGGCGAGTCGAGGTGGTGGGACATGGGTGGCTCCCGGTCTCGGAGTCGTCCTGACCCGAACCACCCTGCCTCCCGCCAGGGAGATCCCGACCCATGAATCAGCAGTTGACCTGGAACTTCTCGCTTATGGTCCGGTTGTCCGCCACGTCCAGGACCGCCCGGTAGAGGCCGGGGTTGCCGGGGACGCGCACGCGCCAGTCGACGGTGCGGGCGGCGCCGTCGAAGCCGCCGGCGCTCGACAGGTAGTCCTGCCAGGCCCTCGCGGAAGGGCTGTAGCGCTGGAGCGTCCACTCGTAGGAGACGGCGCCCGAGTCGACCGCGCCGCGGACGCGGTAGGAGCAGTCGGGCAGTTCGCCCACGGTCAGCCCGGCCGCCAGGGGGGCGGCGAGCGTGTTCTCGGCGGGGATCGACTGGGCCGACGACAGGGTGACGGAACGGGCCGGTTCGTCGGTGACGGCGGTTCCGGTCAGGTAGGCGGCGGCGACGGCGAGGGTGGCGACGAGGAGCCGCAGCGCGGTTCCGCCGCCGCTCACGACGACCGGAGCGAGGCTGCGGGATTTCATGCCTTTTTTGTAGAACGCCATGGTTGAGTGGTGGTTGCCGTCCGCTTGCAGGGCGAGTGGCGCCTGGCGCGGTCCACGATGGGTCGCTTAAGGTAAGGCTGTCCTAATTCCTGGGAAGAGGCGGCACACGGTGGAGTTCGGGGACCCGTTGTTCGGGCTGCCCTACTGGCTCGTCGGCGCGATCCTCACGGTCGCGCTCTTCGGGGCCTTCCAGGTCTACTACTGGGTGGGGCACAAGGTCGGCGACGCCGTCTACGAGTCGCGCCTCGGGCGCAGGATCGGGCAAGAGCGCATCATCAAGGTCGAGAACGTCGTCCGCAAATGGGGGGCGCTCGCCGTCTACGGGTGTTTCTTCGTGCCGGGCCTGCGGCACACGCTGCCCTGGGTGGCCGGGGTGCTGCGGATCAACTACCGCTGGTATCTGGTGGCCAGCGCGCTGGGCTGCCTGACCTGGGCGCCGCTGGTCTGGTTCGGGCTCTATTCGGTCATCTGGGCCTGGCTCGGGCTGGCCGCCGACTCGCCGGTCATCGCGGTCGTGCTCGCCGTCGTGGTGCTGGCCCTTCTGGTTCTGTACGTCGTGTGGCGCCGCCGCGGCCGCGACACCGCGGCGGCGTCACAAGCGGGCTAGAGCTCCGAGTCGTCGAGTGCCGCCTCGGGCGCGGTGCGGCGTACCGACTCGATGCCGTTCACGCAGGCCGCGCGGCTGGTGAAGGCCTCGCTGACCGCGATCGTCTGCCCGTTGCCCATGACGAGCCGGAACCGGTAGGCCCCCGCCGCGTCCCTGCTGATGACGAATCTGCTCGCCATGTCTTCCCCCCGAATGCCGTCCGGCCGTCGCATGCCTACCCGTGCGATCATGCGGGCATGCGTGCCGTCGTTCTCGTCAGTGCCGCCCTCACCTGGGCGATCGTCCTCTCGGCCCCCGCCCACGCCGACCCTCGGGTGACCGCGAGCGAGGTCTACGTCGTGGATCTCACGTCGGGAACGGTCCCGTACGCCAAACACGAGGACCGGCGGGTGCCGGTCGCCAGCCTCACGAAGGTGATGACGGCCTACGTCGTGCGGCGGCAGGCCGATCTCGACGACCTGGTGACGATCACCGCCGCCGACGTGAACCACGCCCGCTCCACCGGCGCCACCCATGCGGGGCTGCGGGCCGGGGAGCGGCTGACGGTCCGGCAGCTCCTCTACGCGCTGCTGCTGCCCTCGGCCGCCGACGCGTCGAACGCGCTGGCGCGCGCCTACGGGCCCGGCAAGCGGCGGTTCGTGGCCAGGATGAACGCCGCGGCCCGCGCCCTCCATCTCGACGACACCCGGTTCGTGAACGCCGACGGGCTGCCGGCGGCGGGGCAGTACTCGACCGCCCGCGACCAGCTGGAGCTGACCCGGGTGGTGCTGAAGGACCGGGTGCTGGCGCAGATCGCGCGTACCCGGGTCGTGCGGGCCTCCGGGCACACCTGGACGAACACCAACAAGCTGCTCGGCACCACGCCCGGCGTCATCGGGCTGAAGACGGGCTTCACCCGAGCGGCCGGCTACTGCCTGGCGTTCGCGGCACGGCGGGACGGCCGCACCTATCTCGGGGTGATCCTGGGCGACACGGGCGACCTGCGGCGGTTCACGACGGCGCGGAACCTGCTGAGCTGGGCCGAACGAGTGAGTGACAGGCGATAGCGGCGGCGGCCACGACGTTGAGGGAGTCGACGCCGTTCTTCAGGGCGGCGGGGCTCATCGGGATGCGGACCCGCTCGGTCGCCTGGCCGAGCCAGCGCGACGACAGGCCGTCGCCTTCGGAGCCGAGCAGCAGCGCGGCCTTGTCGCCCAGCGTGACCTCGTCGATCGGCACGGCCGAGGCGTCGGGGGTGAGCGCCAGGGTGTCGTAGCCGTCGAGGGCGGCCAGGCCGCCGTGCCAGTCGTCCATGCGGGCCCACGGGATGGCGAAGACGGCGCCCATCGAGACCTTGATCGCCCGGCGGTAGAGGGGGTCGGCGCAGCGGGGCGACAGGACCACGGCATCGACGCCGAGCGCCGCCGCCGACCGGAAGATCGCGCCGACGTTGGCGTGGTCGACCAGGTCTTCCAGGACGATGATCCGGTTCGACCGCCGGGCCAGCGTGGCGACCGCGGGCAGCTCCAGGCGTTCGAACGAGGCCAGCGCGCCCCGGTGGACCGGGAAGCCGGTCACCTGCTCCATGAGGGCGTCGCTCACGACGTACACGACCTGGTCGTCGAGCACGTCGGCCAGGTGGGTGAGCCACTTCGGGGTGGTCAGGAAGGCCCGCGCGGGGTGGCCGGTCTGGAGGGCGCGGCGGATGACCTTCTCGCCTTCGGCCAGGAACAGGCCGTGTTCGGCCTCCAGGCTCTTGCGGAGCTCCACGTCACGCAAGTGGGTGAAGTCGGTCAAGCGCGGGTCAGCCGGGTCGTGGAGCTCGATGACCATCACGCAAGCCTACCCTTGCCACCCCTTGGCAACGGCAAACAGATGTGACGGAAGGCGGCCGATAAAGTACTCAGCGCTGTATCCGGCGGCGCGAGGGTGATCGGGGGTCAAGGTGCCTGACCAGCGGACGCTCACGCGCCCGGCCGTTGTCGTGGCCGAAAGCTGGCTGAGGGACGCCCGCCGCGCGCGTCTGCTGTCGGTGGCGACCCTCGGCTGGCTCGGCGCCGAATCCCTGGTGGGCGTCTACGCCGGCTGGGCCGCCGACTCGGCCGCCCTGCTCGGCTGGGGTCTCGCGGCCCTGGTCGAGGCGCTGGCCAGCCTCATCGTGTTGTGGCGCTTCACCGGCGCGCGGCTGGCGTCGCCGATCGCCGAGTTCCGGGCGACCCGCGCGGTCGCGGTGAGCTTCTGGCTGCTGGCGCCCTATCTCGTGCTGCACGTGCTCCACGACCTGGAGCAGGGTCACCGGGCCGCGCCGACCGTGCTCGGCGTTCTGGTCACCACGATCAGCCTGGTCAGCATGCCGGTTCTCGGGTGGGCCAAGCGGCGGGTCGGGGCCCGCCTGGCCTCGGCGGCAACGACCGGGGAGGGCACCCAGAACGTGCTCTGCGGGTTGACCGCGGCCGGGGTGCTCGCCGGGTTCGCGGCGGCCTCGATCGGCTGGTGGTGGGCCGACCCGCTGGTGGCGCTCTCGCTCGCGGGGATCGCCGTCTTCGAGGGCGCCAGGGCCTGGCGCGGGCACGTCTGCGACCACTGAAGCGACAACACGGCGACGTCCATGCCGGCGTCGCGGAGGGCGACGATCACTTCCGAGGCGCCGCCCGGGACCGTCCAGACCCGGCCGTGGCGGCCCGTCAGATGGACGGCGCGCAGCCCCGGAACGGCCCGCATCGCCTCTCTGGCCGAGGGCGGCAGGCCGGGGCGGTTGAACTCCAGCAGGAGGAGATCTCCGTCACGCATCCCCAGCCCCCGGGTGCAGATTCGCCTGAATGTACGAACACGATACATCGCGAGATCGCCATGTCAAGATGTATCGCGATGCCCATCATCGCAGTAAAAGGACCGTTTTGCCGGTCTAAGGGTTGCCACTATGGTTCCGTAAGCATTACGGAGAATCTCCCTATATGCCTGGCGGGGAGAGCAACGACTGACGAAGAGGCCATCGTGGGACGTCACCGCACTGACGAGATCGAGGGCGGCTACCCCGCGTACGAGCAGCCCCCTTCCCGGCGTAAGTCGGCCGGGCCGGGCAAGGTGCTCGTCCCGCTGGCGGGGGCCGTGGCCCTCGCGGTACTGCTGGGCGTGGCCGCGTACGTCGTGGTGAACAAGGACACGGCCGGGTGCTCCGGTGAGAAGGTGTCCCTGTTCGTGGCCGTGGCCAAGGACATCGAACCGGCCGTGAGCGAGATCGCCGGGCGGTTCGTGAAGGCCGAGAAGACCGTCGACGGCAGTTGCATCGACGTGGCCGTCAAGGGGGCCGACTCCGACGGGGTCGCCGCCGCGCTGGCCGGGACCGGCGGCGCCAGCTCCGCGCCCGACCTCTGGATCCCCGACTCCTCGTTGTGGTTGTCGCAGATGCCCGCCAAGTCGGCGCCCAAGGTGAGCGCCAGCCTGGCCACCTCGCCGATCGTGCTGGCCGCGCCGAAGGCCGCCGCCGCCAAGCTGGCCGAGTCGCTGGAGCCGAGCTGGACCGGCATGATGACGGCCGCCAACGCCGCCAACCCCGACGGGCTCGCGAGCAAGGTCCGCGTGGTCGTGCTCGACCCCGCCAAGAACGCCGCCGGACTCGGCGCGCTGCTGGCCGGGGCCGGCATCCTGCGGCAGAGCGGCGACGAAGGGTCCGAGGAACTGCTGGTCGGCGTGCTGCGGCAACTCTCCGAGTCGAAGGTGACCTCGCCCGACAACCTGTTCGCGACGCTGTCGAAGACCGCCAGCCGGGTGCCGATCGGCGTGACCTCCGAGCAGTCGGTGTGGGCGTTCAACAAGGAGAACAAGAACGCGGCCGTGGCGCTCTATCCGGCCGAGGGCACCGTCAACCTCGACTACCCGATCATCACCACGGCGAAGGACCCCGAGAGCGCGCAGGCCGCCAAGTTGTTCACCACCGAACTCGGCTCCACCGCCTCCCGCAAGACCATCCAGGGCCACGGCTTCCGCACCCCCGAGGGCCAGGGCACCGTCCTGACCCCCGAGACCGGGATGCGGGCCGAGGCCCCCACGGCCCTGCCGATCCCCGACGCCAAGACCGTCACCACGCTCGCGCAGTCGTGGAAGCGCGTCGGCCTGGGCACCAAGTTGCTGTCGCTCCTGGACGTCTCCGGCACGATGGCGCTGCCCGCCGACTCCTCCGGCATCACCCGCATGCAGGCCATCTCGCAGGTCAGCACCGAGGGCCTGAAGCTGTTCCCGGACAAGACCGAGATCGGGACCTGGATCTTCTCCGACAACCTCAACGGCGACAAGGTCGACTGGAAGGAGACGGTCCCGGTCGGGCCGCTCGCCCAGCAGATCGACGGGGTGACCCGGCGCGAGGTGATCGCCCGGCAGATGAGCCAGATCAAGGCGATCCCCACGGGGAACACCGGCCTCAACGACTCGTTGTGGGCGGCGTACCGGAAGATGACCGACGAGTACGAGGCCGACAAGATCAACACGATCCTGCTGTTCACCGACGGCGTCGGCAACGACGACCCGAGCGGCGGCATCACCAACGCGGGCATCCTGAAGCGGCTGAAGGAGTCCTTCGACCCCGCGAAGCCGGTCTCGATCCTGATCATCTCGTTCAACACCGAGGGCGACGCGAACCGGGCCCAGATGCAGAACATCGCCAAGGCCACCGGCGGCCAGGCGTACTTCCCCGAGACGGTGCTGGAGATCCGAAACATCTTCCTCCAGGGCATCGCCCGCCGCCTGTGCGCCCCCAACTGCCCCAGCGCCAAATAGCGCCACCACCCGATCGGGGGAAGCCGGAGATCCGCACCCGTCTCCCCCTCCAGGGCACCACCCGCCCCCGGCACGCCCTCAATCGCCCCAGCGCCAAATCATCTTCACCCGAGTCACAGGAGTCGCTGTCTTCCCAGGTCATGCCACTTGAGCATGGCCTTGAGGACAGTAAACGCGGCGTCGGAAAGGGGCGTCCTTCTCGTGTGGGGACCGGGAGGTCCTGTTCTCGGGGAGGAATCCGTTGCCCGGATGGCCGACCGTCGGGCGAGCCGACGACAACCGTCTGCTCGACGCGCTCAGACGCGACGACGCGCACGCACCAGCCAGCCTGTACGACGCGTACGCCGACCGGCTGAACGACTACGCGTTCAGCCGGCTGCGCGACCTCGACCTGGCCGCCGGTGCCGTGCACGACGCCCTCGTGCTCGCGGTCGCCTCGGTGGGCCGGTTGACCGAGACCCAGCGGTTGCGGGCGTGGCTCTACGCCCTGGTGCGCTTCCAGTGCGCGTCCCGGACGCCCGGCGCCGCGACGGCGCCGATCGACCTCGCCGACAGCCCCGACCCCGAGATGACCATGCTGGTCCACGAGGCGCTGGGCGAGCTGAGCGGGCCCGAGCGGGAGGTGCTGGAGCTCTCCCTGCGTCATGACCTGACCCCGGCCGAGGCGGGCGCCGTGCTGGGGCTGACCTCCCGCCAGGCGGCGACGCGGCTGGAGCGGGCCCGCGACCACCTGGAGAACTCGGCCGCGGCGGTGGTACTGGCCCGGACCGGCCGGGCCCACTGCCCCGACCTGTCGGCGATGGTCGACTCCTGGGACGGCCCGCTGAGCACGCTGCTGCGCCGGCGGCTGAGCCGCCACATCGCGGGCTGCGAGGTCTGCGTCGAGGGCAGGCAGCGGCACGTCTCGGCGCCGAAGCTGCTGGAGATGGTGCCGGTGGCGTTCCCGCCGCTGTCGCTGCGGCGCCGGGTCGTGGACACGTGCGCACACCCCGAACGAGACGAAACGAAGATCCTCATCGTGCGGGACGGGGATCACTTCGACCGGAACGGATTCCCCGTGCCGGTCGAGCGGCGGCCCCGGGTGAAGCGGGGCCGCCGGGCGGGGGGCGTGTCACGGCGGGCGGCGGGGAAGAAGAAGTCCCGGCGCGCGACGCCCGCCGTGGCCGCTCTCGGCGTGGCCCTGATCGCGGGGGGCGGGGTGTTCTGGGTGAACGGCGCCGGCGCGGGCGCGCCCACCCGCGTCGAGGCCATGCCGCAGCCCACGGACGACACCGTCCGGGCCCCCCAGTACGAGGTCACCGAGGAGGACACCGCACCCCCGGTGGAGGAGGAGACCCCTCCGGCCGACCCGACGCCGGTGGAGGCCGAACAGACCTCGTCCACGCAGGCTCCCGCGCCGGTCCCCACAGCGGCCGGGCAGCCGTCGGCGCGGCCCCGGCCGACCCGCACGCCGGCGAAGACGCCCAAGCCGACCAAGCGGCCGGCCGCCGCCAGGGCCGCGTTGTCGATGACCTGCCCCGGCGACCTCGGCGAGTCCACCGGCGGGGTGCTCTACCTCACCGCCAGGAACGCTCCAATCGCCTGGAGCGCCCGCGCGGGCGACAACGTGTCGATCGCCCCGGCACGGGGGGTGCTGAAGAAGGGCGCGAGCGGGCGCATGACGATCTCGATCGTCGACCCGAAGTCGGCCGGCGGCACCACGATCGCGATCACCTCGCCCGGCGGCAACCCGTCGTGCCGGATCAGCTGGCGCGGCGACGGCTACTCCCCGCCCGGTGGCGGCGTGCCCGACCCCACCAACCCGCCCCGGCCCACGCCGACGCCCCCGAAGACGGACGAGCCGACCCCCGTGCCCACGGAGACCCCGGCGGCCCAGACCTCCGGCGAGCCCCAGGGAACCTGACAGGAACCCCAGCAATCCCGCCGATAACACGGGCGGTTGCCGATCCGTTACCGATAGAGTCCTGGTCCTTTGTGAACCGGGCGCCGCGAAAAGCGTCGCCATTGACGTGCGTGCCCCCGGTTGATCCTATGAAGTGCCTCCACCAGCCGGGAGAGTGACATGGGGACCATGAAGACCGTCCTGATCGGTGTGGTCGGCGCGTTGTGCGTGGCGGGAGCCGTGCTCGCGCTGGCCGACGTGCGGACCCCCGCCAGGCTGATCTTGACGCCTCTGTTCCTGCTCCTGGCGCCCGGCGCGGCCATCGCCGGGTTGTTGCGTGATCGTGACCCCCTGTCGGCACTAACCGTGGGACTGGCGGCCAGTCTGGCTGTCAACGTTCTTCTCGCCGAGGCGATGCTCCTCTTCGACGCCTGGTCACCGCGTGCCGGCGTGGCCACCGTCGCGGTGGTGAGCGCGTTTCTGGTGATCCTGCGCCAGCTTCACCGCCCCCGCACTCGCGTCACCCCCGCCCAGCACTCCGGGTGACGACCCCACACCCTCTGCCCCACGACCGGGACGAGCCGCTGCCCATCTCGTCCAGTCGCGCCGGTCCGCTGGCAGTCTCCGCTCATGACAGACCGCCCGGAAGGACATCTCCGTCACCATGAGTCCCGAGATCACCGGCTTGCGGCCGCTTCCGCACGTCGAGCGTTACACCCCCCTCGGCCCCCACCTCGCGGTCTCGCCGACCGTCAGCGTCGTCGTGCCCGCGATGAACGAGGCCGAGAACCTGCCCCACGTGTTCGCCACGCTGCCCACCTGGGTGCACGAAGTCGTGCTGGTCGACGGCCATTCGACCGACGACACCGTCGAGGTGGCCCGGCGGCTGCGGCCGGGCCTGCGGATCGTCCACCAGACCGGGCGCGGCAAGGGCGACGCCCTGGCCGCCGGGTTCGCGGCCTGCACGGGCGACATCATCGTGATGATCGACGCCGACGGCTCGACCGACGGCCGGGAGATCATCCACTTCGTCAGCGCCCTGGTCAGCGGGGCCGACTTCGCCAAGGGGTCGCGGTACGTCCCCGGCGGCGGCAGCGACGACCTCACGGTCACCCGGCGGGCCGGCAACAGCATGCTGCGCACCATCGTGAACACGCTCTACCGCACCCGTTACACCGACCTGTGCTACGGCTACAACGCCTTCTGGGCCCGCCACCTGCCCGCGCTCGACCTCGACTGCAAGGGCTTCGAGGTCGAGACGCTGATGAACATCCGGGCGGCCAGGGCGGGGCTGCGGGTGCACGAGGTGCCCAGTCACGAGCGCTGCCGCATCCATGGGGAGTCGAACCTGCGGGCGATCCGCGACGGGCTGCGGGTGCTGCGGACGATCGTGCGGGAGTGGCGGCGCCGCCGCGCGACCCCGGCGCCGCTGCCGCAACCGGCCACGGCCGACCAGGGCGCGGCATGAACACCTCCGTCGTGATCTGCGTGTACACGGAGGACCGCTGGGACGACATCGCCGCCGCGGTCGCCTCGGTGCGGGCGCAGACGGTCCGGGCGCGTGAGCTCATCCTGGTCGTCGACCACAACCCGGACCTCCACCTGCGGCTCAAGCGGGCCTACCCCGACGCGATCGTGCTGGAGAACGTCCACGACAAGGGCCTGTCGGGCGGCAAGAACACCGGCGCCGAGGCGGCCACCGGCGGCTACGTCGCGTTCCTCGACGACGACGCGGTGGCCGACCCGGGCTGGATCGAGGGCCTGGAGTCGGCCATGGCGCAGCCGGGCGTCGTCGGCGCGGGCGGTGCGACCCGCCCGCTCTGGGCCACCCGGCGTCCCCGCTGGTTCCCGGTGGAGTTCGACTGGACGGTCGGCTGCACCTACAAGGGCATGCCGGAGAGCCGGGCGCCGATCCGCAACGTGATGGGCGGCAACGCGATCTTCCGGCGCGAGGTGATCGGCGCGGCGGGCGGGTTCTCCACCGGCATCGGCCGCAGCGTCAGGGGCGGCGAGAGCAGACCGCTGGGCTGCGAGGAGACCGAGTTCTGCATCCGGCTCACCCAGCGGCTGCCCGGTTCGGTGCTGCTGTTCGAGCCGTCGGCGGGCATCGGCCACCGGGTCCCGGCCGCGCGGGAGACCTTCCGCTACTTCCGGTCCCGCTGCTACGCCGAGGGGTTGTCGAAGGCCCTGGTGACCCGGAGCGTGGGCAGCGGCGACGGGCTGGCGAGCGAGCGGTCGTACACGTTCCGGACCCTGCCGCTCGGCGCGCTGAAGGGCCTGGTCACCCTCCGGTGGGGCAGGAGCGCCGCCATCGTCGTCGGGCTGGCCTGGACGACCTGGGGTTACCTGGTCGGGAAGGCGCGGCGATGAACCGGGTGCCGATCCTGATGTACCACTCGGTCACCGACCGGCCCAACGCCGAGACCCGGCCGCTCGCCGTGCGGCCGGGCGACTTCGCCGGGCAACTGGCCTACCTGGCGGACAACGGGTTCACGCCGATGACGTTCGCGAGCCTGATCGCGGCCGTGAACGGCGCCGGCCCGACCCTCCCGGCCAGGCCGGTGGTGCTCACCTTCGACGACGGCTACGCCGACTTCCACACCGAGGCGATGCCGATCCTCGACCGGTTCGGCTTCCCGGCCACCCTGTTCCTGACCACGGGCTGGGTGGCCGACGCGGGCGGCGAGGCGGCCGGCCGGCCGCTCGACCACATGGTGAGCTGGTCGCAGGCCCGGGAGGCCGCCGCGCAGGGGCACGAGATCGCCGGGCACAGCCACAGCCATCCGCAGCTCGACCAGTTGCCCGACGCCGAACTCCGGCAGGAACTCCGGCGCGGCAAGGCGGTCCTGGAGGACAGACTCGGGCTCCCGGTGACGACGATGGCCTATCCCTACGGCTACTCCAGCGCGCGGGTCCGCCGGGAGGCGCGGCGGGCCGGGTTCTGGGCGGCGTGCGCGGTCGCCAACGACATGGCCGGCCTGCCCGCCCCCGACATGCTGGCCGTTCCCCGCCTGACGGTGAGCCGGACCACCGGGCCGGGCCGGTTCGCCCGCGCCGTGGAGGGCCGGGCGCTCCCGCTGGTCTATCTCCGGGAGCGCGCGCTGACCCGTGGCTACGCCGTCGTCCGCCGGGGCAGGTACGGAATCACGCGTTTCGCCCGAAGAGCATAAGGGGAGAAAACAGGGCGACCGAGGACATGAGGGGGCACAGTGGCCCAGGCATGGCTACCCGTCGCCAGTCGCATTCCCGCTCCCCAGGACGCCGGCCCCATGATCGGGGGCGCGCCCAGGGTGGTCTGGTTCATTTGGCCGACAGACCCACAAGGGATCTCGGCCAAATCCGTGGCCCAGCGGCTCGTCCAGCTCAACCGCCCCGCCCACCTGGTGTGGAACCCGGTGACGGGGCAGATCATCCAGCAGTTGCCGCCCACCCGCGCGGCCTGCGGCCTCACCGGAGACCTCAACCGGCAGGGCCGGGTGTGCGTCCAGATCCGGGTCTTGGGGTCGGTGCACGAACCGTTCACCGACAGCAAGCTCGACGGTCTCGACGAGATCCTCGCCTGGCTCGACTCGTGGGAGGTTCCCCGACGCTGGCCGGCCGGTCCGCCACTACCCATGCCCCATTCGCTGGTGCAGGACGGCAACCGCCGCCTCTGGGCCCGTGGGGGGCACTTCGGGCATTCGCAGGTTCCGGGTTCCGCCGAGGGGGACCCGGGGGCCATCGACGTCGCCCGCATCATCGGAGACAGCGCGCCGCAATTAGAGGTGCCCCGTCCCCGGGAGGAACTACGGCTCCTGGAGAGCGTGGTCTAGCAGGTTCCTGACGATCCCGCAGCCCTGGCGGACGTCGTGGAGTGCGGCCGAACCGTACCCGACGACGAGGCCGTGGACGCGGGGCGGGCCGTGGTGGTGGCGAATGGTCGTGTCGACCAGGACCCCCCGTTCACGGGCTCCGGCGACCACTTCCGGCACGACGTGTTCCGGAAGTTCCGCCAGGACGTGCAGACCGGCCGTGTCGCCCTTGGTCCACGGGCCGAGGGCGGCCACCACGGCCGCGCGCCTGCGGGCGTACTCCAGGCGCATGCGCCTCAGGTGCCGGTCCAGGTCACCGCGGTCGAGCAGGACGGCGACCGCGCGCTGGACCGGCCCCGACGTGCGGTCGGCCAGTTCCTTCCGCGTTCTCGCGACCAGGTCGAGCAGCGGTCGCCCGGCGACCAGCCAGCCGACGCCGACGTCGGGGCTGAGCGACTTCGACAACGTGCCGAGCAGCACGACCTGCTCGGGACCGAGGCCGTAGAGGGCGGGGAGCGGGGCGACGTCGTAGCGGAACTCGGCGTCGTAGTCGTCTTCGACGACGAGCGCGCCGGTGGCGCGGGCCCAGGCGAGCAGGCGTTCCCGGCGCGGGATGGGCAGGCGGCCTCCGGTCGGGAACTGGTGCGCCGGCGTCGTGTAGATCATCCGCAGGCCGATGGGCAGGTCGTCGACGATCAGGCCGTCGGCGTCGACCGGGCACGGCACGATCTCGGCGCCCCGCGAGGCGAAGATGCGCCGGGCCGACCGGTAGCCCGGTTCCTCCACCCCGACCCGGTCACCGGGCTTCAGCAGGGTGGCGGCCAGCAGGTCGAGACCGTTGCCGGTGCCGCGCGTGATCAGCACGTTCCCCGGCCCGGCGGGCACCGCGCGCGCCCGGCGCAGGTGGTCGGCCAGGGCCTCGCGCAACATCGGGTCGCCGTAGAGGTCGGGCCAGGCGCTCATCGGCAGGTCCGCGGCGGCCCGCCAGGCCCGCCGCCAGGCGGCGGTGTCGTAGGCCGTGACCCAGGGGCGGCCGGGCCGCAGATCGACGAGACCGGCGGCGGGCGGCTGGAGGTCGGCGTCGGGAGACGGCCCGAGGCCGGCCGGGCGGGCGCCGGAGCCGTCGCCGCCGTCGGCGTGGACGTCGGCCACGTAGGTGCCCGAGCCGTGCCGCCCGTCGAGCCAGCCCTCGGCGTAGAGCTGCTGGTAGGCCTCGGTGACCACGGTCCGGCTGACGCCGAGCAGCCCGGCCAGGCCGCGGCTGGAGGGCAGCCGCTCCCCGGCCCGCAGCGCGCCGTCGCGCATGGCCGCCCGCAGTTGGTCGCCGACCTGGACGACCAGGGGCGTCGGGCTGGACCGGTCGACGGCCACCGGCAGCTCGACCTGCTGCTCCCGCAAAGTGGTCTCCCTCAACGCCGCGAAAGTGGACGTGTTCCTCCAGGCCACTCGGCTCCTACGGTAGCCGTATGACCGAGTTGTCCAGCACCCCTCGTACCGTCCTCGGCCGTTCCAAGGACCGTGGCCGCACCGACCGCGCCGAGCTCCACGCCGTCCTCGACGCCGGCCTGATCTGCCACCTCGGGGTGATCGTCGACGGCTCCCCGATGGTCGTCCCGACCGGATACGGGCGCATCGGCGACACCCTCTACCTCCACGGCTCCACCGGCGCCCGGTCCCTGCGCACCGCCCCCGGCGACACGATCTGCGTCACCGTCACCCACCTCGACGGCATCGTGCTGGCCCGCTCGGTCTTCCACCACTCGGTCAACTACCGCTCGGCGATGATCTACGGCGTGCCGCGCCTGGTCACCGACGAGGAGGAGCGCATGGCCGGCCTGGCCGCCATCACCGAGCAGCTCGCCCCGGGCCAGTGGGACTACGCGCGCCTGCCCAACCGCAAGGAGATGGCCGCCACGGCCGTGCTGGCGCTGTCGCTGGAGGAGGCCTCGGTCAAGATGCGCGCGGCCGGCCCGAACGACGACGACGAGGACTACGACCTGCCGATCTGGGCGGGAGTGCTCCCCGTCGTCACCACGTGGGGCGAGCCGGAGCCCGATCCCAAGATGACCCGGGACATTCCGGTTCCCGCCCATATCTCCGGTAGATGACCTTTGACAACCCCGCCGCCCAACCGGGCGTCTACTTAACGCAGCACGAGGCGACCGGCGCCCATGTGGCCATCGAGTACCCGGCAGGGACTCGCATGGGCGGCCGGGTCGCCTTTTTTCTTCTCCGTGACGCCTCTGGCGCAGGAGTCCCCGCTGTGATCACGGTCACCTGATCGCGGGATCACATGCCCGCCGGGCATGGATCGGCACGTCGCCCAGTATTGCTTCCCAGACGGCCGGTGTCACAATATGCCCTGGTCAATCGGCCGGACTGAGCCGTCGCCGCCCCCCGGACCGGATCACGGCGTCCCCGGCCCACCCACCTGTACCACTAAAGTCACGTTTGACACTGAGTCACTACAATCTCATGACTTTTCCCATCACGAGGTAGACCCGCCGTTAGGCTCTGTGGTCGTCATGGTGGGGGCCCGGGCACAGAAGGAGACCGCATGTACGGCCAGACCGGCGCCTGGCGGGTTCCCGGCTATACGGAGCTACGCGAGCTCGGCACCGGCGCAGCCGGACAGGTCGTGCTGGCCAGGCACGATGCCGATGGAACGCTAGTCGCGATCAAATATCTCTCCCAGGAACTCCGAGCCGACCTCAACTTCGTCGCCCGGTTCCGGCACGAGGCCCGCCTCCTCGCGCTGATGGACCGCAACCCGCACGCCGCCCGCTTCTACGAGTACGTCGAGCAGCCCCACGGCGCCGCGATCGTCATGGAGCTCGTCGACGGCGTCTCGCTGCGCGCGATGATCCGCTCCGAAGGCCCCACGGGACCCGAGGCCGCCCTGGCGGTGCTCAAGGGCTCCCTCATCGGCCTCGCCATCGCCCACGACATGGGCGTGGTGCACCGGGACTTCAAGCCCGAGAACGTCATGGTCGACGGCGACGGCCACAGCAAGCTCGTCGACTTCGGCATCGCCGCCCGCGCGGGCGAGGGCATGCCCGCCTCGGGCACGCCGTCCTACATGGCCCCCGAGCAGTGGGCGGGCGCGCCGGCCGGTCCGACGACCGACGTCTACGCCGCCACCGTGGTGTTCTTCGAGTGCCTCACCGGCCAGCGCCCCTTCCAGGCCAACAACCTGGCCGCGCTGGCCCACCAGCACCAGGCCGCCCCGGTCCCGCTTGAGCAGATCCAGCCCCAGCTCCGCGGCCTCATCGAGCGCGGCATGTCCAAGCACCCGCAGGAGCGCCCCGCCTCGGCCCACGCCTTCCTCCAGGAACTGGAGTCGGTGGCGCTGGAGACGTACGGCCCGCAGTGGGAGGAGCGCGGACGCCGCCGCCTGGCGGCACTGGCCGGTCTGCTGGCCGCCTTCTTCCCGCTGGCCGCGGCCGTGCCCGAGGCCAACACCCAGCTCGCCAACACCCAGCTCGCCGCCGGCGGCGAGGACCTCGGCGGCGACGAGGAGCGCAGGAGCGGCTTCTTCAGCAAGGCGTTCGTGAAGATCGGCCTGACCGTGGTCGGCATGGCGGTGATCGCGGGCGGCACGGCCGTGCTGGTCGGCTCGATCAGCGGCGCGACCCTGTCGGCCGGGACCACCACGCTCACCCCGAGCCCGGTGAACACCTCGACGGCCCCCGACCCGCTGGTCGAGGAGGTCGACGACGGCCTGATCGAAGAGGTCCCGGTCGAGGAGTCCCCCGAGGTCACCGAGTCGCCCGACGCCGACGGAACCCAGCCCCCGGTCACCCAGCCGACGTCGAACACCCAGCCGAAGCCGACGCAGCAGCCGAAGCCGAAGCCGACGAAGAAGCCCACCAAGAAGCCGACCCCCAAGCCGACCAAGAAGCCGGGCGGCGGCGGTGGCGGCCTGGAGGAGCCGGGCGACCCGACGGCCAGCAGCGAGCCGGGCGATGAGACCCCGACCCCGTCGCCCACCCCGACTTCGGCCTCTCCGACCCCCACTCCCACGGTGAGCCAGACACCGACCACCTCGGAGACCCCCACCACACAGCCGTCCACGTCGACCACGCCCAACTCCGGTTCGCCGGGCGGCCCGGCGTCCTCCCCGTCAGAGGAGCCGCCGCCTACCCGTGACACCGACGAGCCGACGCTCAATCCGACCGTCGCGCCGACCACCGGAGAGACGGCCGCCGCCGGATTCTTCGCCCTCGGCCTGATGACGACCGGCCTCGTGCCCGCCACACTTGCCGTGAAGCGATCGATGGCGGGAAGGCACCGGCGGAGGCGTAAGTAGTCATGCATGACGGGGGCACTGTCGCGGGCCATCGGCTGACCGGCAGGACGCGGGTCAGCGAGGTCGGCACCTGGCACGACGCGGAGGGCCCCGGCGGCGAGCCGTCGGGGCTGCTCCGGTTCAACGACCACCTTCTGGCCGCCCCGGGCGCGCGTGAGCGCCTGGTGGCGGCCATTTCCGCTGATCGGCGGCTGGCCCAGTCGGGGCAGTACGGCCTGCTGCCGGTCGCCGACCTGGTGGCGGCCCACGGCGAGGTCTGGCTGATCGTCGGCCGCCGCGCCGTCCCGACCGTGGCCGACCTGCTCACGGGCGGGGGCCAGCTCGGCTGGGGGCCCGACGCGGGCAGCGCCGCCACGATCCTGATCGAGACCGCCCAGACTTTGCTGGGCCTGCACGCCGCGGGCCTGGCCCACGGCGCGGTCCATCCCGGCACGGTCGTCATCGGCGAAGACGGCTCGGCCCTGCTGGCCGAACGCGGGCTGCTGGAGGCGCTGCGCGGCGAGCCCGCCTCCCCGGAACGTGACATCGCCGCCTGGCAGAGCCTGGCCCGCACCCTGTCGACGAGCTGGGCCACCGGCCAGTCGGCGCAACTGCTCGACCACGCCGCGTCGGTGGCCGGCTCCCACGGCCTGGCCTCGGCCCGCGACGTCCTGACGAACGGCCGTGACATGCTCCCGGCCGGGTTCGGCACCCGCGAGTCGCTGGTGCGCACCCTCCACGCCTGGTCGGCGCTGCCGCCCGTGGCCGCCGCGCTGCCGCCCGCGCGGCTGCCGGAGAGCGGTGAGCTGCGGACCCTGCTCGACCCGGCACGTCACCTGGGGGGGCCGCCCCCGGCGGAGTCGGGCGGCATGCGGTTCGGCCCGGGTGTGCCGGCCGACACCTCCGCCGCGCAGATCTGGCGGCAGGGCGCCACCCAGCACGCCGCCCCCTCGGCCCAGAGCCGCCGCAAGCCCCGGCAGAAGCGCCGGGGCGCGTGGCTCAGCTCGCTGGTGGTCTGCCTGCTGATCGCCGGATTCGTCCTCTATATGCGGATGGCCCCGCCCGCCGAGATGTCGGTGACCAAGGTCAGCGTGTCCGCGCCGAAGAAGACCCAGGGGTGCGACGCCAAGACCAAGATCATGGCCGTGGTCACCACCAACGGCGAGAGCGGCACGTTCAAGTACGAGTGGGAGCAGAGCGACGGCCGGGTGACCGAGGGCACCCAGCGGGTCGAATCGGGCACGACTTCGGTAGATCTTCCGCTGATCTGGCAGGTGAGCGGTCCGGGCCGATTCAAGGGCACGGCCACGCTCCGCGTGCTCGACCACACCCCCGAGGGGAAGCCCATCGCCGCGAAGGCGAGCTTCTCGTACAAATGCTGACTTCACTAGGCTGCACGGCATGACGACGACCCCCGCCGGCTGGTATCCGGACCCCTACGGCTCGCCGCGACTGCGGTGGTGGGACGGTTCGCAGTGGACCGACGCCACCCATCCCCTGGAAGGCCAGGACGCCCCGGAGTCTCCGGAGCCCGCCGAACAGGAGACCCTGGCGACCACCCCCGCCGCGCCGGCCGCTGCCACCGCGCAGTTCGCTCCCCCTCCGGCCCCGCCGCAGTGGGCCTCGCCCCAGCCGGCCCCCTCGCAGGCGTGGGGCGCGACGAGCCAGTTGCCGCTGCCCCAGTTCGGGGCGCCGCCGAAGCCGCCCTCGCCGCTGCCGTGGGTGCTCGGCGGCGTCGGCATCGTGCTCGTCATCGCGCTCGTCGTGGGCGGCGCGTTCGTGTTCCTGAACCAGGGCGCCGGCGAGCCCTCGATCGCCCGGCCGCCGGCCACCAACGAGCCGGTGCCGCCGCCCCAGACCGAGCAGGCGCCGCCGCAGGAGCAGGAGCCGATCCCCGACCAGCAGCAGCCCCAGCAGCCCTCGATCACGGCGTTCCCGCAGCCGGAGGACGGCCGCATCAACGACTCGGTCTCGGGCCTGAGCTACAAGTACCTGGGCGAGCCGTGGAAGGTCTCCGACCCGAAGACCATGAACGCCCCCAACGACCCGACCTATCCGCTGTTCACCAGCGGCTACGCCGCCGTCTCCCAGCCGGCGTTCAACGGCCAGGAGGGCGCCGACTGGATGGGCACGGTCGCGGCGGCCCAGCTCCCCCAGATGCTCCCCTACCGGGGCGTCGAAGACCTCGAAGTGGTCACCACGACACTGCTGTCGGCGTACGAGCCGATCTTCTACTCGATCGCGCACGAGCGGCAGATCATCCGCAACGAGGCGATCAAGGTCGGCGACCGCGACGCGTGGATCATCGAGTACAAGATGGACTTCAGCGCCGAGGCCAAGGCCAACGACTACAAGTTCAAGACCGAGACGGGCGCGTTCGTGCTGGTCGACATGGGCGAAGGCAAGCGGCCCTCGTTCTTCTACGTGTCGATCCCCGACAACCTGGAGTCCGAGCAGGTCGGTGATGTCCTGGACTCGCTCCAAACGCACTGAGCGGGAGCACTACGCTAAGGACATGAACGACCTGCTGGTCTGGATCGACTGCGAAATGACCGGGCTCGACCTCGGGCGCGACGCACTGGTGGAGGTCGCCTGTGTCGTCACCGACGGTGAGCTGAACCAGTTGGACCACGGGGTCGACGTCGTCATCAAGCCCCCGCCGGAGGCGCTGGAGCAGATGTCGGAGATCGTGCGCACCATGCACACCGCCTCCGGCCTGCTTGAGGCCCTGGCGGGCGGCGTGACCCTCGCCGAGGCCGAGGCCATCGTCCTGGAATACATCCGGGGCCACCTCCCGGAGCCCAAGAAGGCTCCGCTGTGCGGCAACTCGATCGCCACCGACCGCTCGTTCCTGGCGCGCGACATGCCCGTGGTCGACAACCACCTCCACTACCGGATGATCGACGTCTCCTCGATCAAGGAACTGGCCCGGCGCTGGTATCCGCGCGTCTACTTCGCCTCACCCGAGAAGCAGGGCGGCCACCGCGCCCTCGCCGACATCACCGAGAGCATCCGCGAACTGCGCTACTACCGGGCGACCGTGTTCGTCCCCCAGCCCGGTCCCGACTCGGCGACGGCACGCGACACGGCGGAGGCGGTTAGTAGTTCGTAGTTGTCTCGCGATACCGCTACACTCGTGCTTGTACGCGAGACCGGGTGAGCGGGATCGCGCACATGGTGGGTATAGCTCAGTTGGCAGAGCGCCAGGTTGTGGTCCTGGATGTCGTGGGTTCAAGTCCCATTACTCACCCAGCGCAAGGGCCGGTCCTTCGGGACCGGCCCTTCATCGTTCTGACTGATCACCACCCGAGAGCGCCGGGTCTCGTTCCTCGGTCACAGGTTTCCCTGCTTTGCGGCTCCGCCAGCTGGCCGCACAACCGACTTCGGCCTCTCGACTTTCCAGATCCCCGGTGTGCCGGACTACGGTTCACCTGCCCTCCTGGGCAGGCGGTGACGTTGCCGAAACCATGTCGGAGTCCTATGTCACCTTCACGCTGAGTATCGACGGCGACGATCGGCCGAAGAAGTTCACCCTTACTTGGTGTGTGCCCGTGACCGACGTTGAGATCTACAGATCCGATTTCACACGCACTCACACCCAGGGACGAGCCCCTCATCCGTTACGGCTCTCCCGTCCGACCACATAGTCGACTCCGGCCGCATCGAGTCCCCCGGCTGTCACACTTGGGCGCATGACAATCCCGCCGTTGCGAACAGCCGTCCGCGTCGTCGCGCTCGACGGTGACGGGCGGGTGTTGCTGTTGCGCTACGAAGAAAACGGCGGATTCTGGGCCACCCCGGGCGGTGCCCTCAACGGCACGGAGGACCACCTTACGGCTCTGCGCCGGGAGATGTGCGAGGAACTCGGCACCGACGGCGACGGGGTCCGCGTAGATGGGCCGGTCGCCGAGCGCACCAAGGAGTTCCCATTCCAGGGCGCGATCATCCGCCAGGTCGAGCGTTACTACCTGGCCCGACTCTCCGCGCGCGACGTCGACGTCGCGCGGGCGACACAGCCTGACACTATTCAGGAATATCGGTGGTGGACGGTCGGCGAGTTGCGGGCCACCCGTGAGACCGTCTACCCCGCCGACCTCGGTGATCTCGTCACGGAGATCGTCACCTCTGGTGTGCCCGAGCGGCCCGTCGTGCTGCGGTGACGCACACCGGGTGCGATTTGCCCACGAAGCAACCCCCACAGGGCTTTCACGCGCGTTAAAATCGCTCACAACCGCTACGCCGGACGCGGGGGCCCGCGGCGACTTAACTCTCTGCCAATGGATCTCTGCCACGGAGGCCAGATGCGAGTCGACGACCCCACCGGAACGGCCCTCAGCAAGCGTGAGACCGAGGTCATGGACCTCATCGCCAACGGTCATTCCAACAACCAGATCGCACAACGGCTGTTCCTCAGCGAGAAGACGGTCAAGAACCACGTCAACCGGATCTACGCCAAGCTGGGCGTCGCCTCCCGGGGGACCGCCATCGACCTGTGGTCAGGTCGCGAGCCCTCGCCTTAGGCGGGACAGCCCCACCTCGATCTCCTCCGGGGTGACGTTCAGGGGTGGGCGGAGCCGTACGGTCCCCTCTGAGGCGGGCAGGACCAGCAGCGACTCACGCTCGCGCAACCGGGTGACGACCGCGTCGCGGTCGGGCACGTCGAAGGCGGCGAGCAACCCGCGACCACGCGCGTTGCGGAGCAGGCCCTCGGCCTCCAGTTCGCGCAGGGCGCCGAGCAGCTTGTCGCCGAGCACGCCGGCGTGTTCGATCAGGCCGTCGCGTTCCACGATCCGCAGGACGCGGGTGGCGCGCACGATGTCGGTCAGGCCGCCGCCCCACGTGGAGTTGATCCGGCCGCTGACGCGGAACACGTTGTCGGGCACCAGGTCGACCCTGCGCCCGGCCATCACCCCGCCGACCTGCATCTTCTTCGCGAACGCCACCACATCGGGCTGGAGGCCCAGCGCCCGGTACGCCCACGCCGACCCCGTCACGCCCACCCCGGTCTGCACCTCGTCGAGCACGAACAGGGCCTCGTGGCGGTGGCACAGGTCCTGCATGGCGCGCAGGAACTCCGGGCGCAGGTGGTTGTCGCCCGCCTCGCACTGGATGGGTTCGGCGATGAAGCAGGCGATGTCGTGGGGGTACTTGCGGAACGCCTCCTCGGCCTGGCCGAGCGCGTGGCGCTCCGCCGCCTCGACGTCGCCCAGGTGGATCGCGGGGCTGTCGATGCGGGGCCAGCCGAACTTGGGGAACCGGTCGGTCTTGACCGGTTCGGTGTTGGTGAGCGAGAGGGTGTAGCCGCCCCGGCCGTGGAAGGCGCGGCTCAGGTGGAGCACCTGGGTGCCCAGGCCGGGGTGGCGGCCGTTGGCCTCGTTCCAGCGGCTCTTCCAGTCGAAGGCGACCTTCAGCGCGTTCTCGACGGCCGCCGAGCCGCCTTCCACGAGGAACAGGTGGGGCAGTTCGGGGTCGCCGAGGACGCGGGTGAAGGTGTCGGTGAAGTCGGCCAGCTCCTCGGTGTAGAGGTCGGAGTTGGCCGGCTTGTTGGCGGCCAGCCGCCCGAGGCGGGCGAGGAAGGCCGGGTCGTCGTCGAAGGGGTTGAAACCCAGGGGCGACGACGCGTACGAGGTGAAGAAGTCGAGGTGTCTCCGGCCGTCGCGGGCGTCGACGAGCCAGGAACCCGAGCTGCGCGCCAGATCGAGGACGACCGGGAGGCCGTCGACGAGCAGGTGCCGGGAGAGCCGCTCGTGAACCGTCATGATGAAGATATTCCCGACCTATGCCGCCATACGCGGAAAATCTTACGCAGGCATGTTCTTCACCCGGAAGGCCAGGTAGAAGAGCGACAGCCCGAGAAGGATCGCCAGGGTGCCGATCAGCCAGGCCAGCGTCAGGGCGCCGGCGGCCGGCCAGATGACCAGGACGACGCCGAAGACCACCGACAGGACTCCGGCCAGCATCAGGCTCCAGTCTCCGTCGATCCGCCTGCGGGCGTTCACGGCGGCGACGATCTCCAGCAGGCCGGTGACGACGAACCAGGCGCCGATCAGCCACAGCAGCACGATCGCCGTGATCGCGGGCCAGGTGGCCACGACGATGCCGACGACGACCCCGACGGCGCCGGAGAAGATCATCCAGCCTCGGGAGCCCTTGTTGGCCTCGCGGAACGCGCCCGCGATGGTGAACAGGCCGTTGACGATGGCGTAGGCGGCGAAGACGTAGACGAGGGCGAGCAGGGTGATGCCCGGCCACGCCAGGGCGATGACGCCGAAGATCACCGCCAGCAGGCCCCGGACCGCCAGCACCCACCAGGTGTCACGGCTGACCGGGCGGAGGCCCGCGTTCAGGTCGGCGTTCAGATGCATGTGACCTCACCTCCATCAGGAGGTATGTGTCCAGAAATATCCCGCTTTCAGCCCATAAGTGGGCCAAGTATTAGAGGGCGTTCAGGAACCGGGCCGCGATCGGGATCGCCACGTCACGGCCGGTGCCGCCGTTCTTGACGAACACCGCGAACGCCAGGTCGTCGTGGAAGCCGACGAACCAGGCGTGGTCGTCCTGGCCGGCCTCCTCGGCGGTGCCGGTCTTGCCGCTCACCCCGGCGGGCAGGCCGGTGCCCTCCGCGGTGCCCTCCGACACCACCGACGACATCATGGCGCGCAGCCCTTCGGCCACCCCGGGCGCGAGCGGCGCCTCGGCCGGCTGGCCGGTCGCGTCGGCGAGCAGTCTCGGCCCCCGCCAGACCCCGCTCTGCACGGCCGCCGCCACGCTCGCCATGCACAGCGGCGTGGCCACCACGGTGCCCTGGCCGAACGACGCCTCGGCCAGCGCGTCGTGGTTGTGCGGCTCGGTCAGCGACCCGCAGGAGCCGCCCGCGCCGGTCGACAGGGTGGCGCCGAACCCGAAGGCCGCCGCCTGGGCGGTCAGCGTCGCCGCCGGGACCCGTTCGACCGCGAGCTGGGCGAAGGTGGTGTTGCACGACTCGGCGAAGGCCTGCCGGAAGGCCAGCGTGCCGAAGTCGTGGGCCTGGTAGTTGCTGATCACGCGTCCGAACGGGATCTGGTAGGTGGCCGGGCAGCTCACCTGCTGGTCGGGGGTGACCCCGGCGGCCAGCAGCGCCGCCGCGGTGACGATCTTGAAGGTCGAGCCGGGCGGGAAGGCCGAGGAGAAGGCGCCCTTGCCGCCGAGCCGGTCGGCCACCGCGAGCACCTCGCCCGTCGAGGGCCGGATCGCGACGATCGCCGCGGGCTTGCCCACCGGGTCGAGGGCGCGGGCGGCGGCCATCTGGACGTACTTGTCGATCGTCGTGGTGAAGACCGGGCCCTCGGTGAGGGGTTGCTCGTGGCGGTAGACCTCCTCGACCTCGTCGTCGAAGGGCTTGTCGATCACCACGCGCCAGCCGCCGGTCGAGGGGTTGGGCGGGGCCTGCGCGGCCAGGTCGCCGACGTAGGAGTCGGCGTAGCTGTTGGGCGGCAGCGCCTCGCCCTCGCGGGTGGCCAGGCGGTAGGGGGCGCCCGGCAGGTCGCGGCGTTCGATGGTGTCGCCGTGCTCCAGGTCGGGGTGGATGGTCTCGGGCGTCCAGTCGACCATCCACTCGCGCTTGACCACGGTGAGGCGGACCGTCGAGGTCAGCCTCATTGGGGGGCCGTCGGCCATCGTCCACTCCCCCGTGAACGACAGGTCGGCGGTGACGTCGTCGATCTCGTCCACGGACAGGGGGACGAAGGCCCGGCTCACCGCCTGCAGCGCGGTGTCGGCGGCCTGGTGGAGCGAGGTGAAATCCTCCGGGGGGTCGTGGACGAGCGCGCGCATCGCCGCCAGGTCGCCCTTCTCCCACTCCTTCAGGTAGGCGGTCCCGGCGTCCCAGGGGGTGTTGCGGTTGGGGTTCTCCGGCTCGACCAGTTCGTCGGGCACGCCCTCGGGCCTCGCGGTGGTCACCGGGTCGGGGGGCGGCACACTCCGGCCGCTCACGATGAGTCCGGACACCCCGGCGACGAACATGGTGACGACCGCCGCGACGAGAACGAGCAGGGGCCGCCTGCGCATTAGGTTCTCCTGGGGGTCGGAGTGCACTCCTGGATATACCACGCGAAGACGACAGGCAGAGAGATTGTGATGGCGAAGTCCACGAACCCGGTACCGGGCCGCTACCTCGTCGTGTTCGGGGAGGTCGAACTGCTGCGCGACCTCGACAACCCGGCCGGGTGGATGCTGCTGATGGACGGGGTCCCTCAGTCGTACGTCGACCTGGCCGACCCGACCCATCTCGATTTCGAGTACGTCCAGCTCATGGGCATCGCGGTCGACTGCCTGCCGGAGGGTCCGCTCGACGTGACCCACGTGGGCGGGGGCGGGTTCACGCTGCCCCGCTATGTGGCGGCGACGCGTCCGGGCTCCCGCCAGATCGTCATCGAACCCGACCACGCGCTCGTGCAACTCGTCAGAGACCAGCTCGCACTGAAGACGGTGCCCCGGCTCAAGGTGAAGACGACCGGCGGGCGGGAGGGCGTCGCGACCCTGGAGGACGCCTCGGCCGACCTCGTCATCCTCGACGCCTTCTCGGGCGCGATCATGCCGATCGAGCTGGCCACGGCCGAGTACATGGGCGACCTGGCCCGCGTCCTGAGACCGCACGGCACGCTGCTGGTCAACGTGGCCGACGGCAAGGGGCTGCGGTTCGCGCGGCGGCTGCTGTCGACCGTGCGCGGGGTGTTCCGGCACGTCACCCTGCTGGCCGAACCGGGTGTGCTGCGCGGACGCCGGTTCGGCAACCTGATCGTGGTCGCCTCCGACCGGGACCTGCCGCTCGACCGGCTCGTGCGGTCGGCCGCGGGCGGGCTCACGCGGGCGCGCTGCGTGGCGGGCGAGGATCTGGTGAGGTTCGTCGCGGGGGCCAAGCCCATCCACGACGGAGACCCGGTGGCGGCACCCGTGCCGCCACCCGCGGTCTTCGGTTGACGATCCCGCTCAGGCCCCGTGGGAGCGGGCGATCTCGTCGATGCGCTCGGCCAGCCGGTAGTCGAGGTCGGTCAGGCCGCCCGCGTCATGGGTGGTGAGCACGAAGTGGAGCGTGCGCCAGCGGATGTCGATGTCGGGATGGTGGTTCATCTTCTCGGCCTCCTCCGCCACCCGGTCGACGATCAGGATCGCGGTCGGGAAGTCGGGGGCCTCGATGGAGCGCCGGAGCGTCTCGCCGTCTTTGGTCCATGCCATACACCTCACCGTCTCACAGGCGCGGCCAGCCGCCGCTCGTGGTCGGCGCGGCCTTGGCGCGGGCGCGGCGGGCCATCGACATGATGCCGCGCACCATGTGGGTGGCGTGGGTCTGCTGCCGGGTGGCGATCGACTTGGCCAGGATCGGCTCCAGGTCGGCCATCAGGCGCGGGAGCTGGGTGACGCTCCAGTCGTGCCAGCGGGAGAGCTGGGTGCCGCCGCTGTCGCCGTCCTCCTGCCGGTAGGCGACCATGACCGGGCAGTGGTCGTTGGCGTAGGCCAGCCACGACTCGATGGCCGAGTTGAACCTCTCCACCCGCGAGTGGGCGGCGTAGAACCAGCCGTCGTCGCCCAGGTAGTCGTCGTCGCCGGGTTTGGCGGGATAGGCGCGGGCCAGCGCGCCGTGCAGGAACAGTCCCGAGGCGACCATGAGCTGGCGGCCGTCGGCCCAGTCGATGGTGTCCTGGAGCGGTCCAGGGCAGCTCGACTCGATCGCCGAACGCTGATAACTCGAGGGTTCGCGCTCGAACCGCACGTGGACCTCGGCCCACATGTAGTACTTCGCCTCTCCCGCCCCGAAGAAGGGGAAGGGGAACTCGTTCATCAACACAGACTCCTGGAGGGGGGCTGCCGGATGGCGGAGTCTAACCGTGACATCCGGTCAACCTCCTAGCATCCGTAGGATTGCGGGGTTTTACTGTCTTTCGTGTTCGTGGGACGTGAAGCGGAATCGGCCGCGCTGGCCGGAGCCCTGGAGTCGGGTGGTCTCGCCGAGGTGACCGGGGAGCCCGGCATCGGCAAGACCCGCCTGCTGACCGAGTTCGCCCGGGAGGCGGGCGGCCGGGAGATCAAGGTGCTCCGGGGGGTGGCCACCGAGTTCGAGCGCGACCTTCCCCACCGGGTCTTCGAAGACGCCCTCGGCCCGCTCGGGGGCGGCGACCGGCTGGCGCTGGCCCGGACCGTCCGCGAGCACCTCGCGGAGCTCGGCCGGGTGGCGCTGATCCTCGACGACCTCCACTGGGCCGACCCGGCCTCGTGCGAGCTGCTGGCCTACCTGATCAGGCGGCCGGCCGAGGAGCTGCTCGTCGTCTGCGCCTACCGCGACCGCCAGGCCGGCCACCGGCTGCTCGGCGCGCTGGCCGAGGCCGGACCGGCCGCCGTCCCGCACGTCCGGGTCAGGGTCGGGCCGCTGTCGCTCGGCGAGGCGCGCGAGCTACTCGGCGACCGGCCCGAACTGCGCGACCTCCACGACGAGAGCGGCGGCAACCCGCTCTACCTGAAGGGCCTGGCGGGCGGGGCCGCCGGGTCGACGCTGACCGGGCTGCTGTCCGGGGAGCTCGCCCGCCTGTCCGACATGGAGTTACGGGCCGCCCAGGCCGGGGCGGTGCTCGGCGACGCCTTCACCCCCGACGACGTGGCGATGCTCGGGCCGGTCCCGGCGGTGCTCGGCGAGCTCGCCGCCCGCGACCTCATCCGCGACACCGGCGACGGCCGCTTCCGGTTCCGCCATCCGCTGCTCCGGCAGCTCGTGTACGAGGGCGCCGACCCGGCGTGGCGCATGCTGGCCCACCGGCTGGCGGCGCGGGAGCTGTCGGCGCTGGGGGCGCCGGTCAGGGAGGTGGCCCATCACGTCGCGCGGACCGCCAGCAGGCACGAACCCGGCGACCTGCCGACGCTGATGGCGGCGGCCCGCGAGGCCGTGAACATCGCCCCCGCCGCGGCGGTCGAGTGGCTGAAGGCGGCGCAGCCGCTGGTCGGCGACCTGACCGACCCCGTCTCCGTCCAGTTGCACGTGCTGCTGGCCCAGGCGCTCATCTACGACGGCCGCCTGGAGGACGCCCGCGCGGCCCTCCACGAGCTGCTCCCGCACCTGCCGGTCGGCCACCGCAGCGAGCTCGTCGCCGCCTGCGCCGTGGTCGAACGCCTGCTCGGCCGGTACGCCGAAGCCGCCTCCCTGCTCACCAACGAGGCCGCCAAGGGCGGCAGGGGCGCGTGGCTGCACCGCGAGCTGGCCACCCTGCGGCTGCACCTGGGCGACGTGCCGGCCGCGACGGCCGACATCGCGGCGGCCGTCGACGCCGCCGAGAACCCCGAGGAGGAGTCGGCCGGCCGTTCGCTGCTCGCCTTCGCCGCCGCCTACGAGGGCGACCCCGGCCCGGCCGCCGAGGCCGTCGACGCCGCCGCGCACGCCGCCGACGCGCTGAGCGACGCCGCCGCCACCCGGGAGCTGACCGCGCTGACCCGGCTGGTCTGGGCCGAGTCGTTCGTGGAACGGCAGGCCGACGCCGAACGCCACGCCCGCCGGGCGCTGACGCTGGCCCGGTCCCTGTCGCGCAGCGCCCTGCTGGCCGACGTGCTGATGGCGCTCACCCAGCTCTGCGGCCGGACCGGCCACCTGGCCGAGGCGATCAGGTTCGGCGAGGAGGCCGAGGACGTCGCCTGCCAGTCGGGCAGCCCGATCCTGCTGGCGCTGGTGCGGGCGATCCTGGCCGAGTCGGTCGCCTACACCGACGTGGAGCGGGCGGTCAGCCTCGCGACGTGGGCGGCCGGCTCGGTGGCCGGGGTCGACGGCTGGTGGTCGGCCAGCACGGTCTGCCTGTCGGCGCAGGTGCTGCTGTCCGCCGGCGAGCCCGACCGGGCCCGCTGGATGTTGCTCGGCATCGGCGGCGGCGTCGGCATGCCGCAGTGCCAGCCGGGCTACCGGCCGATGTGGCTGGAGACCCTCACCCAGGCGCTGCTCGGCTGCGACGAGGTGGCCTGGGCCAGCGCCGCCGCCAATGCGGCGCTGGCCGCCGCCGGGGCGCTCGCGCTCCCGGCCCAGCACGCGTTCGCAGCACGCGCGCTGGCGTGTGTGCGGGCCGCCGAGGGCGACCTCGCGGGGGCGGCGGAGTTCGCGGCGCGGTCGGTGGACCTGTTCGGCGCCGCCGGGTTCCGGCCCCAGGCGGCCCGTACGCTGATCATGACCGCCCCCTTCCGCGACGACGGCCACAAGGCGCTCGCGATGGCCAGGGCGCTCGCCGCCGAGGTCGGCGCCGGAGTGCTGGCCGAGGAGGCCGAACGCGAGCAGCGCCGCCTGGCCGCGCGCGGCCCTCGTAGGGGCGACCTGCTGACCAAGCGGGAGCGGCAGATCGCCGAGCTGGCCAAGACCGGCCTGACCAGCAAGGAGATCGCCGCCCGCCTGATGCTGAGCAGTCGTACGGTCGACGACCACCTCGCGCACGTCTACCGCAAGCTCGGGGTCTCCTCGCGTACGGCGCTCGCCAACGTGCTCGGCGTGTGAGTCACTTGCCGACTCCAGCCGTCAGCCCGGTCTGGATCTGGCGCTGGAAGATGACGTACACGATCAGGATCGGGATGATCGCCATCGACAGGGCGGCGAACAGGCCGGCCCAGTCGGCCTCGTAGCCGGCGCTGGTCGAGATGTTGGCGATGCCCTGGGTGATCAGCCACTTGTCCTGCTTGTCGCCCGGGAGCAGCGCGATCGGCAGCAGGTACTGGTTCCACTGGCCGATCACGTTGAAGATCGTGATGCTGATCAGGCCGGGTTTGGCCATCGGCAACATGATCTGGAAGAACGTGCGGGCGTGCCCGCAGCCGTCCATCATCGCCGCCTCGGCGACCGTCGTCGGCAGCGTCTTGAAGAACGCCGTCAGGAAGAACACCGTGAACGGCATCGAGTAGGCGACGTAGACCAGCACGACACCGGTGTGGGTGCCGAGCAGGCCGACGTTGTCGACCACCTTGTAGAGGGCCGACAACGCGAGGAAGGGCGGGATCGACAGACCGGCCACGAACAGGGTGTAGACGAGGCGGTTGCCGCGGAAGTCGTACCGGGACAACACGTAGGCCGCCATCGAGCCGAGCAGCATCGTGAAGAACGTGGAGAACGCCACCACGATGACGGTGTTGACCAGGTATTCGCCGATGCGCGAGGTCTCCCACGCGCGGCCCCACGCCCCCCAGCCCCACTGCCTCGGCAACGCGAGCGGGCTGTCGCCGAAGATCTCGGTGTTGGTCTTGAACGAGTTGAGGAACGTGTAGACGATCGGCGTCACCGTGAGGATCGTCCAGAGCACGAGCATGAGGTGGGAGACGCCGCCGAACAGACGCGCGGACTTCATCAGTACTCGATCCTCTCGCGCCGGGTGACCCGCATGGTGAGGGCCGCGAACGTCAGCACCAGGAAGACCAGCGCGACGCCCATCGCGGACGCGTAGCCGAACCGGTAGTAGGTGAAGGTCTGCCGGAAGATCTCCAGCGGCAACACGGTCGTGGCGTTGTCGGGCCCGCCGCGGTCGATCGAGAGCACCTGCACCAGCGCGAAGGCGTCGAAGGCCGCGATGCCCAGATAGACCCAGCCGACCTGGACGGTGTTCCACACCAGCGGCAGCGTGATCTTGAAGAACAGCGTGAACCGGTTGGCGCCGTCGAGGGCGGCCGCCTCGAAGATCTCCTTCGGCACCCCGGCCATGCCGGCGCTGAACAGCACGACGTAGAAGCCGACGCCCTGCCAGACCATCACGCCGATGATCGTCCAGAGCGCGAGGTCGGGCTTGATCAGCCAGCCGACGGGATCGACCCCGAACCAGCCCAGGACGCTGTTGAGGATGCCCGACTTCTGGGGGTTCAGCACCGCCTGGAACAACACGCCGACGATGACGACGGCGAGCACCTGCGGGAAGAAGAAGACGACCTTGTAGAAGGACGACCCCCACACACCGGCGAGCTGCCCGTTCCTCTGCCCGCCCCCGAGGTTGAGCAGGAACGAGAAGAACAACGCGATCACGATCGTGACCAGCGGCATGACCAGCAGGATCAGCCCGTGGTGCCGGACCGCGGCCCAGAACACCTCGTCGCCGAACAGCCGGGTGAAGTTCTCGAACCCGACGTACTGGAAGTCGGGTGAGATTCCGCGTGAGTTCGTCAGCGCGAGCTGGAGGGCCTGCAGGTTGGGACTCACGAAGAAGACGATGTAGATCGCCAGCGGCGCGGCCAGGAAGGAGACGATGAAGCCCCACTTCCTGACCGCGCCCGGCGTCAGCCGGCCACGCCGCATGGGTCACACGTTCCGGGTCTGCTTGACGATCGAGGAGTCCGCCTTGGTCTTGTCCGCCGCCTCCTGCATCTTGGTGGCGAACTCTTCGGCGCTGATGCGGCCGAACATCAGGGCGTTGGTCTGCTTGCGCAGCTCGGTCTCCAGCTCCTTGTACCAGCCCTCGAAGGAGGAGAAGGTGACCACATTGGTCCCGGCGGCGGTCTGCGCGGCGGCGACCGAGGTCAGGCCGGGCGACAGGGTCAGGCCCTCGGTGGCGCCGATGACGACGGTCAGCGACTTGGTCTTCTCGGTGAAGTCGCGGGCGCCCTGCTTGGAGAGCATCTGGCGCAGGTACTCAAGACCGCCGGCGGCGTTCTTGGCCTTCGACGGCACGATGAAGCCCTCGGCGGCGGCGGCGCGGATCGCCTCGTAGGGCATCTGGTCGGCGGCGGTGACCGAGGGGGTCGGCACCATCGCGTACTCGAAGCCCTCGGGGGTGTCCTTGGCCTGCTCGGCCTCCAGCCAGGAGCCCGAGGGGTAGAACGCGATCTTGCCCTGGTTCTGCTGGGTCTGCACCTCGGTGTGGATGAGGCCCTCGTACGCCGGGTCCATGAACTTGCCGATCTCGGCCCACGCGGCGGCGGCCTGCTTGACGGCGTCGTTGTTCCAGGCGTTGTCGGCCAGGTTGTCGATGTCGAGGAGGATCTTGTTGCCGCCGATCTTGGCGGCCGAGATCAGGATCATCCAGTAGGCGTAGTAGGACGCGTTCTTGCCGGCGTAGCCGAAGGGCACGATGTTCTTGGCCTTGGCGGCCTCGGCGAAGGTCTTGAACTCGTCGAAGGTCTTCGGCGGGGTCCAGCCCTCCTTCTCGAAGAGCTTGGCGTCGTACCAGAGGCCGTAGGCGGTGTAGACGTAGTTCAGCGTGTACGGCTTGGCGGGGTCGCCGCCCAGGCCCGACTCGATCGTGCCGGGCACGATGACGTCCTTGACCTTCTTCGACGGGTCGTCGACGCTCGGGGCCTCGAACAGCGGGGTGAGGTCGAGGAGCTGCCCGGCGTTGATCAGGGCGCCGCCGTCGAGGTTGTCGGTGCCGGAGTTGTTGACCACGTCGGGCACGTCGCCGCCGGCGAAGCGCGGGGTGAGGGTCTGCCCGATCGTCTGGATGCCCTGGTGCTTGATCGTCGCGCCCGGGAACGCCTTCTTGTAGAGGGGCTCGTGCGACTGGGTCGCGTACTCGTCGCTGTAGCCGCCCTTGAAGATGACGACTTCGAGCGGGGCGTCGGCCTTGACGTTGAAGGGGTTGTTCGCCGATGCGCTCGCGCCGCCCGCCGAGGGGGCCGCGGCCGAGGGGGCGGCCTCCTGGGAGCCACCGCCACCGGTGGCACAGGCGCTCAGAAAAGGACCGGCGACGAGGGCGGTCAGTCCGACGCGGGCCAGCAGCTGACGGCGCGTGATGTCACGGGGCGTGATGGTCATCCAACTCTCCTGATACCGGGGGGATCAATTAGGAAAGTTTCCTAAACGTTCGTGAACGTACGAGCGAGGCCCAAGCATCGTCAAGGTGTCGGGGTCGGTCTAGACCAACCTGTGACGTGACCGCGATGGTCTGTGTGCCGATCACGGCGTTTTGCCTGCTTATGGGGGATATTAAACATAGGACGATCCCCTCTTTACACCCGCGCTTTACCGCATCTTATGCCCTATATGAGGGCTACTGGTATAGACCGGCTGCCAGATAAAGTGATCGCCATGAAGGAGCTCCAAGAGGAGTTGTGCCGCCACGGCCGCCGCGCCGCCTCCCTCGGCCTGGTCATCGGCACCTCGGGAAACCTCAGCGTGCGCGCCGGCGACCTGGTCACGGTCACCCCGTCGGGCGTCGCCCTCGACGCGCTGACCCCCGAGGACTGCCCGGTCCTGACCCTCGACGGCGAGATCGTCTCGGGGTCGCGCGCGCCGTCGTCGGAGACCCCGATGCACCTGTCCCTCTACCGCGCGACCGGCGCGGGGGCGGTGGTCCATACCCATGCCGTGTTCGGCACCGTGGTCGCCTCCACGCTGACCGAACTCCCGGCGATCCACTACAACGCCCTGCTGCTGGGCGGCACGGTCCGGGTCGCCGAGTACGCCACCTACGGCACCCCCGAACTCGCCGCCAACGTCGTGCGCGCCCTGGAGGGAAAGCAGGCGGCGCTGATGGCCAACCACGGGAGCGTGTCGATCGGCCGCACGCTGGAGGAGGCGTTCGAGGCCACCCGGCTGCTGGAGTGGCTCTGCGAGGTGTACGTCCGGGCCCTCGGCGTCGGCACGCCCCGCGTCCTTACCGAGGACGAACTGGTCGCGGTGATCGCAAGGGCGAGTAAGGGTTCGGGAAACGCCTGATCGTCGCCCCTTCGGGGCGGGATCCCCATTGGTCGAATGACCCCGGGATCTTCTCGCCAATAGGGGGACACGATGAGATTGCTGGTCAATGCCGCGATCGTCGCAGGGGTGGCCGTCTCGGCCGCGCAGGCGCCGGCGGCCGCCGCGCCGAACCCGGTCAACACGATCAAGGTTCTGTGCAGTGTCAGCGCGCTCCGCAACGCCGTCGTCGCGGCCAACATGACTCCGGCCGTGCTGAAGCTGGCGCCGAACTGCTCGTACGGCCTGACCGCCCCGCTTCCCACGATCACCGGCCGGATCACGCTGAAGGGCGCCAACACCTCGATCAGGCGCGCCCAGGCGGCCGTCCCGTTCCGCGTCCTGGACGTGGGCCCCACGGGCGACCTGACCGTCGAGGACGTGTTCGTCATGAACGGCCTGCTCGGCGCCGGCGACGGGGCCGGCGTCCGGAACGCGGGCCGGCTCCACCTGCGGCGCGTCACGGTCGCGGGCAACCTCGCCCAGACCGGCAACGGCGCGGGCCTGTACAACTCCGGCCGCGTCATGATCCGCAACTCCGTCTTCGCCACCAACCTGGCGCTGGGCGGCAACGGCGCGGGCATCCACAACAACGGCGACCTGCACCTCGTCGACAGCACGGTGGTCGGCAACGCCGTCAACGCCCGCGGCGGCGGCCTCTACACCGCCCCCGGCCGCGTGACGCGCGTCGTCCGCAGCGCCGTCAACGCCAACCTGAGCGCCTCCCAGGCCGGCGGCGGCATCGTCAGCGCGGGCACCACCACGCTCGACGACACCTGGGTCCGGCTCAACAAGTCCATCGGCGCGGGCGGCGGCGTCCTGGTGCTGCCCGGCGGCGTCGTGACGCTGCGCCGCACGGGCATCCGCGACAACGTCCCCGACAACTGCTCCCCGCTGAACGCGGTCCGGGGCTGCGCCAACTAGGGGAATCCCCTCACGCCACGCTTCCCGGCAGCCGGTAGATCGGGGCGGGCTCGATCTCGGGAGCCCGTCTCCGGCCCCGGCGCGGGGGCGCCTCGTCGGCACAGAGGTAGGCGTACATGCCGGCGAGGAGGCGTTGCACGTCGGCGTGGGGGCGCACGACCAGGCGCAGGAAGCGGCTGTTGAAGCCCAGCTTGTTGCCGCACTCGCGGATGTAGACGCCGTGTTCGCGGATCAGGTAGTCGCGCAGCTCGCGGCCGTCGCGGCCCTCGGGGAGCTTGCACAACACGAAGTTGCCCTGCGACGGGAAGACGGTCAGGCCGGTGAGGGAGGCGAGCTGGCGGATCATCATCTCCCGGTCGTGGGCGACCAGGCGGAGGCTGTGCCGGTATTCGTTCATGTGGGCCTTCAGCATGAAGACCACGACCTCGGCGAAGGAGTTGAGGTTCCACTTCGGCAACACGCGCCGGACCAGCCCGGCGATCTGCGGATTGGCCACCAGGTAGCCGAAGCGCACGCCGTGCAGCCCGAAGTTCTTGCCGAGGCTCTTCAGCACCACCACGTTGGGCCGGATGACCGCCTCGTCGGCGACGCTGGCCGACGGCTCGGCGTCGACGAACTCGATGAACGACTCGTCGACCACGACCAGGTCGAGGTCGGTCAGCCGGTCGAGCATCCGCACCACCTCGTGGCGGGGCAGGTAGCCGCCGTCGGGGTTGTTCGGGTTGCAGATCACCGCCACCCGCGAGCCGCGTTCACGGATGAACCGGAGGTAGCTCTCCACGTCGAGCCGGAAACGCTGCGACTCCAGCAGCGGGAACATGTCGCAGCGTTTGCCGGTCTCCAGCGGCTGGTCGGTCCAGCGGCCGAAGGTGGGCACCGGCACGGCCAGGCTCTCGCGGACCAGCAGGTGGTCGAGCCAGGTGATCAGCTCGGTCGAGCCGTTGCCCATGGCGATCGTGGAGGGGTTCAGGTCGAGGGTGGCGCACAGCTCCTTGGTGATCGTCTCGGCGTCGCTCGGGTAGTACTTGAGCACGTCGACCAGGTTCGCCCGCAGGTCGTCGAACATCGCCGTGGTCGGGAAGTACGGATTGCACGGGATGCAGAAGTCGACCAGGTCGTCACCTGCGGCGCCGCGCCGCAGGGCGAAGTAGGACGGGCTGTGCGCGTCGCTCCGCAGCAACGCCAGGTCCACGGATGCTGTCACGCCGGAGAATACGCGCCACGCCGCCGCCGCGTTCAGCCGAGCACGGCCTTGCGGGCCAGCCCCAGGGGCAGGCCGCCGCTCCCGGCGATGCGGTCGTGGAAACTCTTCAGGTCGCCGGTGTACTCGTCTCTGATCTTCTCGATCTCGATCGCGCCGGTCAGGTAGCTGGGCGCCTGGGTCGGCCAGGCGCAGTAGCGGTTCACCTCGCCCTTGGCGGTGCCGGGCGACAACGACGCCTTGGTCGCCATGTGGATCTCGGCCTCCTCGATCGACATCTCGCCGCAGTGCAGGGCGGTGTCGACGACGATGCGGGCGGCCCGCCAGATGCGGCAGTCGAGGTGGGCCAGCTCGGTCTCCGGGGTGTCGTAGTAGCCCTGCTCCCACATGAGCTTCTCGACGTAGAGGCCCCAGCCCTCGACGAAGTAGGGGGTGCGGAACACCTTGCGGATCCGGCGGGAGCTCTCGCCGATGTGGGCCAGGTGCCAGTGGTGCCCGGGGTAGGCCTCGTGGACGGCGATCGAGGGCATCTGCGGCCGCGAGTTGGTGCGCAGCCGCTGCCTGACCTGCTCCTCGGTGAAGTCGTCGGGGGTGTACGGCACGAAGAACACCCCCTCGCGGGCGGTGCTCAGCGGTGGGGGCGCCAGGTAGTTGGCGACCGCGATGATGGGCCGCTGGAACTCCGGCGACGGCAGTACCCGGCAGTGTTCGCCCGCCGGGAACGTGACCAGGTCGCGGTCGCGCACGTACTGACGGGCACGTTCGGTCTCGGCCTCGTATTCGGCCCGCATGGCCGCGAGGGTGGGCGGGTGGTCGTTCATCAGCGACTCCATGGCGGGACGCCAGGAGTCGAAGCCGAGCTTGCCGGCCACCTCGTTCATGCGGGTGTTCAGCGCCTCCCATTCGGCGACGCCCTTGGCGTGGAGGTCGGCCGCGCCGTAGCCGAGCATCTCGCGTTCGCGCAGCAGGCCCGAGTAGAGCTCCTCGCCCATCCGCCAGGCGCCGCGGGCGGTGAAGCCGCCGAGGAAGGCGACCAGGTCGTCGAAGGCCTGCGCGGCCGGTTCGGCCGCCGCCGCCAGGCGGGCGCGCAGCGCGGGATCGCCGACCTGCGCGGGCAGCGTCTCGGTCAGGAACCTCCGGCCGGTGCGCGCCTGTCCCAGCCCCCGGGTGACCAGCAGTTCGGCGGCGAGGTCGGGCGACAGGTTGGCCTGGCAGGCGGCCAGCACCGCGGGCACCTCGCCGAGCCGCGCGATGGCCGCCTCGACGAGCTCGGGCTCCGGGGAGAGCCGCTGCTGGAACGGGGTGAACATGGCCGCGAAGATCGCGTCGAGATAGGGCGCCGGAGCCCGCCGCCACTCGGGCCAGCGGGCGCTGAGCACCTCGCCGCGCAGGTGGGCCAGGGCGAGTTCGTGGTCGATCCGGTCGTCGGGCGAGGGCCCGGGGTCGGCGTTGGAGAGCCGGTCGAGCCACAACTCGGCGGCGCGCTCGCGGCGGATGAACCCCTCTTCGCTGAAGTCGCCCAGAGTGTGGTCGAATCCGGGGGCGCCGAGCAGGGTGGCCCGCACCGGATTGTCCTTGAGATACCAGTCGACGAACTCGTCCAGCAGCGTCATGCGGCGACCCTACCCCCGACCCCGGTCGCCACAAATGACTGACATCCGCGACACTTAATCGCATAGGTCCCCCCAAAGTAGGAGCAACCAGGTGCCACTACAGATGACCGGTGCCCCTTCGGATCCCGATCTCATCCGGCTCCCCTGGGACGTCCCCCTCGAAGAGTGGCCGGAGCACCGCCTGGTCGCCCTCCCCCGGGGCATCTCCCGCCACGTCGTCCGGTTCACCCGCATCAACGGCACCGTGTACGCCATCAAGGAGATCAGCGAGCGGTACGCCAAACGCGAATACCGCCTGCTGTGGGACCTCAACCGGCTCGACACCCCCTCGGTCGAACCGGTGGCCGTGGTGACCGGCCGCGAGAGCAAGAGCGGCGAACGCCTCGACTCGGCCCTCATCACCAGCCACCTGCAGTACTCCCTGCCGTACCGGGCGGTCCTGTCGGGCGCCCTGCGCCCGGAGACCCTGGAGCGGCTGCTCGACGCCCTGGCGGTGCTGATCGTCCGGCTGCACCTGACCGGCTTCTACTGGGGCGACTGCTCGTTGTCGAACACCCTGTTCCGCCGCGACGCGGGCGCGTTCGCCGCCTACCTGGTCGACGCCGAGACCGGCGAGCTCCACCCGATGATCAGCGAGGGCCAGCGCCACCACGACATCGAGGTCGCCCACGTCAACATCTACGGCGAACTCCTCGACCTGGAGGCCGGCGACCTGCTGTGCCCGTCGATCGACCCGCTGGTCTTCGCCGAGCAGATCGTCGAGCGCTACCACCGCCTGTGGGACGAGCTCAACTCCGACGAGATCATCGAGGAGGTCGACTGGCACAAGGTCGACCAGCGCATCCGCCGCCTCAACACCCTCGGCTTCGACGTGGCCGAGATGATGGTCCGCCGCAAGGCCGGCACGGGCCGCCTGATCGTGCGCCCCAAGGTCGTGGACGCCGGCCACCACCAGCGCCGCCTGCTGCGCCTGACCGGCCTGGACGTCGAGGAGAACCAGGCCCGCCGCCTGCTCAACGACCTCGACTCCTTCACCGTCACCCACGGCCTGCGCCACGAGGACGAGGCGATAGTGGCCCACCGGTGGCTGGCCGAGGTCTACCAGCCGGTGATAAACGCCATCCCGCCGGAGCTGCACCGCAAGCTCGAACGCGCCCAGTTGTTCCACGAGGTGCTGGAGCACCGCTGGTTCCTGTCGGAGGCGGCCGGCAAGGACGTCGGGCTGGCGGCGGCGGTCCGCAGCTACATCGACAACGTGCTGGTCCACCGCCCCGACGAGAAGGCGATCATCGGCGCAGAGCTTTAGCCGCGTCGGCGATGCGGTCCTCGCCGAAGACCTCGACGCCGTTGGCGACCAGGAGCGCCGCCGTCACGCCCTCGCCGGGCAGCTTCCGGACGCGGAAGGTGCCGTCGTAGACGCGGAGCGAGCCGCACGACGGGCTGCCCTCCTTGAGGACGGCGATCCGGACGCCGAAGGAGCGGGCGACCGCGAGGCACTGGCGGGCGCCTTCGAGGAAGTGGGCGGTCACGTCGTGCCCGTCGGGGGTGAGGACGCGGGCCGCTCCGGCGAGCACCGCGGCGCCGCCCGCCCCGCCTTCGATTTCCGCCGGGGGCCGGGGCACCGGGAGACCGCCCTCGACCTCGGGGCAGAACGGGACCAGCCGTCCTTCGGCCCTCCAGGCTGCGAAGACGGCGTCGTCGCTGGTCTTGGCGCCGCCGTCGTAGCGGACCCGGCGGCCCATCAGGCAGGCGCTGACGAGAATTCGTTCCACCTCATCAAGTTTGCAACACGGCTTGCACCAGGTATCAGGTTCCTCCTTCCACTGACAAAGTCTTTATGTCAGGAAACAAGCCAACACATGGTGTTTCGCTGAGTGATTCTCCGATTTCTCTATGGTTTGAACCCACCACTTGGCGGGGGTAACCGGATGAGGAGTTGCGGGTGATCGGCATCGAAGACTGCCTGTCCGAGGCGATGGCCATCCCGGGAGCGCTCGGCGCCATCCTGGTCGACCACACCAGCGGCACGGCGCTCGCGATGGAGGGCCTGCCCGACCCGGAGCGGTCGGCGATCGGGCTGAGCGAGACCTTCCGCGCCACGCTCGACGGGCTGGCCCTGTCATCCCCCGATGGAACGGTCCGCATAGACGATCTGATCATCACCACCGACCACGGCTACCAGCTCATCAAGCCGATGGAGACGATGTGGGACGGCCCGTTGCTGATCTGCCTGCGGCTCGACCGCGACCGGGCGAACCTGGCCCTGGCGCGGCGGCGCCTCGACAACATCTCCCACGAACTGATCGCGTCGTGACCGGTGCCGATCGACGACGTGCTCTCCGAACTGGCGGAGAGCGGGGCGACCGGCGCCCTGAAAGCGGGCCGGAGCGGCACCGTCTACCTGAGCAAGGGCCGGGTCTGTTACGTGGAGTGCGCGCGGACGCCGACCGTCGAGGAGCTGCTGACGGCCACGGGCCGGCTCACCCTCAGCGGGATGCGGACGGCCCGTCAGACCGCGGCGGCCACCGCCGACGGCGGCGACATGCTGGTCCGGCGGGGTGTGCTCAGCCGGGGCGAGCTGCAGCTGTGCGTTCTCGGGGCGACCCTGGACGCCTCCTTCTTCCTGTTCGGCGCGAACGTGCCGAAGCCCAAGTTCCGCGAGGGCGACCGGCACTGGCTCGGGATCCACTGGTTCTTCGACGTGCCGGGCCTCTTCCGGGAATGTCACCGCAGGAGGGCCCGGTTGGACCGCGCCTGGCCATCGGCCGAACTCGACAGCCGCCCGGTGGTGCCGGTACGGCGCATCCGCGCACAACACGTGGTGCTGACCGCGCTCCAGTGGGAGATCCTGCTCAACGCGGACGCCGAGACCACACCCGCCGAACTGGCGAAGCGGATCGGACGGCCGGCGTACCCGACGCTCCTCGCGGTCCGCGAGATGGCCGCGGCGGGTCTCCTGGAGTGCCCGGAGCCGCCGCCGCCGGAGAAACCTCCGGATCTGCCCAAGCGCGTGGCGGGCGCGGCCCCGCGGGCGACGGCCGGAGGCGGCGACGGCCGTCGGGCGCGGTCGTCCTATCCCGAGATCAGCGGAGACCCGACGGACGTGAATCTGCTCATCAGGCTGCGGAACGCGCTGGAGGCCTTCCAGTGATCACGCGCCCGTGGCTCAAACGGGCCGGAAAGGGCATCCCGATGGATCTGCGCCGCGAAATCCACGAGGAGATGCTGCTCCTCAGAGGTCGCACGAACGAGATCACCGGCGTCCTCACCTGCACCGTCGACGGCATGCTCGTCTCCGCCGACCTGGCGGAGAACGTCGACCAGACCGCGGCGCTCACCTCGGCGGTGCTCTCGATGAGCCGCCGGATGGCCGACCTGACCAGGATCGGCGAACTGGAGGAGACCCTGATCTCCGCCACCCGCGGCTTCACCGCCCACTACGCCGCGGGTCCCAAGCTCGTCCTCACCGTGCTGGCCGTCCCGGGGGCCAACCTCGGGCTGCTGCGGATCGAGGGCAGGAAGACGGCGGCGAAGATCGCCGCCATCGTCGAACGCGAATGACAGGAGAAGACTCGCCATGGCGAACATGGACATCTCGCTCAAGGAGATGATGGCGATCGACGGCGCTATCGGCGCCGCCGTGGTCGACTACAACAGCGGCATGAGCCTGGGCGTGCTGGGCGGGTCGAAAGACCTCGACCTGCAGATCGCCGGGGCCGGCAACACCGAGGTCGTGAAGGCCAAGCTCCGCACGATGGACAGCCTGGGCCTGAAGGACGCGATCGAGGACATCCTCATCACCCTGTCCGGTCAGTACCACATCATCCGCCCGATCACCGGCCGGGGCGGCAAGGGCCTGTTCCTCTACCTGGCCCTCGACCGCAACCGGGCCAACCTGGCGATGGCCCGGCACCTGCTCCGGTCCATCGAGGACAAGTTGGAGATCTGAGATCGCGGACCGGCGTGAGCCGCTCAGGCGGAGCCCAGGAGCGGCTCACGGTTCTCCTTGGCCGGGAACAGCTTCTCGCCGGGCATGGGCAGCCCGAGGGTGTCGGTCACCCGGCGGATCAGCTCGGCGTGCGACCTGATCCCGGGCAGCCGCAGCAGTTCCTCGCCCTTGCGGGTGAGCAGCACGGTGGGGGTCCGGTCGACGCCCATCGAAGCGGCCGCGCCGATCGCGGTCTCGACGTCGACGACGGCGCCGATCAGCTCGTCGTCGTACTCGGCGACGATGCGGTCGATCACGGGAGTGATCCACTCGCTGGCCAGGCAGTCGGTTCCGGTGAAGGTGAGGAGCACCGGAGCCGGCCCCATGACCAGTGACGCGAGGTCGCGTTCCCCGGTGACGATCCGGCGCCGGGGCGCGACCCGGGCCGGCCGGTCGGGTCCGGTGAGCATGCGCGCGTACGCGTCCGCCAGCCGCGGCGGCCCCGACAACCCGTTGACGGCCAGGCCGTGGAACAGCAGGCGGGCGCAGTCGGCGCGGGAGACGTGGTCGAGGTCGATCTCCTTCAGCGGCGGCGCGAACGACAACACCGCCTCGCAGTCGACCGGCCCGGCCAGCGACAGGATGGTCAGCGACTCGGTCGATCCGAGCCGCCACAGGCAGCCCGGCTCCATGTTCTCGGTGCCCAGCCGCAGGTAGCGCAGCCCGGTCATGCCGCCCAGGGCGCCGAGCCCGTGGCCGCGTACCTCACCGCCGGAGACGCCGACCACCGCGGCCGAGGTGCGGGCGATGTGACCGAACGAGGCGTCGGTGATCGACGCGCCGCCGAGCTTCACCTTGATCAGAGGGCTGTTCTCCGGCAGCGGCACGTCGCCGGTGATGTTCGGCGACCACAACTCCAGGCTTTCGAGCGTGGTGAGCCCCTGGATGGCGCGGACGCCCTCGTCGGTGAACTTCCCGGTCACCGCCAGGTCGCGCAGCGCCGACCGCTTGGCGATCAGCCGCAGGTCGTCGTCACAGACGCCGCTCAACCGCAGACCGGTCATCTCGGGCGCCTCGGCCAGCCGTTCGGTCGTCGCGGCCACGTAGGCGAGCTCGACGTCCTCGGGGACGGGGATCTCCCCCGTGGGCCGGAACTCCCCCATTGTCTGCCCGGCCGGCCGATCACCGACCACGACGAAGTGGACCTCGCCCGGCAAGGCCGTCTCCGGGAATCTCAGCACACGCTCCATTCGCGAAGAATCCCCAGGTCAGCGCCCTTACCAAACGCCTAGGAAGGTACGTTGGAAGCAATGACCCTCCGAGCGTGTTTTTATGGGGCATATGGCGAATCCGGCGATCCTGACGGTGGACGACGACCCCGCGGTGTCCCGCGCGGTCTCCCGTGACCTGCGGCGGCGCTACGGCGACCGCTACCGCATCGTGCGCGCCGACTCCGGCGAGTCGGCGCTTGAGGCGTTGCGGGAGATCAAGCTGCGCGGAGAGCAGGTCGCCGTCCTGGTGGCCGACTACCGGATGCCGCAGATGAACGGCATCCAGTTCCTCGAAGCGGCAATGGACCTCTTTCCGCTGGCCAGACGCATTCTTTTGACCGCCTATGCCGACACGGAAGCGGCCATCGACGCGATCAACCTCGTCGACGTCGACCACTATCTGCTGAAGCCGTGGAACCCGCCGGAGGAGAAGCTCTACCCGGTCATCGACGCCCTGCTGGACGCCTGGATCGCCACCCCCGACCGCCCGGTGACCGAGATCCGCGTCGTCGGGCACCGCTGGTCGGCCGAGTCGTACGCCGTGCGCGACTTCCTGGCCCGGAACCTGGTGTCCTACCGGTGGCTGCTGGCCGACGACCCCGAGGGGCGTCGCCTGCTGACCGCGGCCGGGCTGACCGAGAACGACGTGCCGCTGGTGGTGACCCCCGACGGCAAGTCGCTGGTGCAGCCGTCGGAGATCGACCTGGCCCCCCATGTGGGCCTGACGACCACGCCGGCCAGCGACTTCTACGACCTGGTGGTCGTCGGCGCGGGCCCGGCGGGGCTGGGCGCGGCGGTCTACGGGGCGTCCGAGGGGCTGCGTACCGTCCTGATCGAGCAGCGGGCCACCGGCGGCCAGGCCGGCCAGAGCAGCCGCATCGAGAACTACCTGGGCTTCCCCGACGGGGTCAGCGGCGCCCAGCTCACCGAGCGGGCCCGCAGGCAGGCCCTGAAGTTCGGCACCGAACTGCTGAGCGCCCGCGAGGCGGTCGCGCTGGAGGCGGGCGGCTCGACCCGGGTGCTGCGCTTCGACGACGGCACCTCGATCGCCGCCCACACCGTGGTGCTGGCGACCGGCGTCTCCTACCGGATGCTCCAGGCCCCCGGCCTGGCGGGCTTCACCGGCCGGGGCGTCTTCTACGGCTCGGCCTCCACCGAGGCCCCCTCGTGCCTCGACCAGGACGTCTACATCGTCGGCGGCGCCAACTCGGCCGGCCAGGCGGCGGTCTACTTCTCCCGGTACGCCGCCCGCGTGCACATCCTGATCCGGGGCGAGAACCTCGAACGGTCGATGTCGAACTACCTGATCAAGCAGATCGCCGCCCACCCGACGATCCAGGTCCACCCGTACACGGAGATCTGCCAGGCCGAGGGCGACGAGCACCTCGAACGGCTGACGCTGCGCGACACCCGCACCGGCCAGATCCGCACCGCCGACACGACGTGGTGCTTCATCTTCATCGGCGCCGAGCCCCGCACGGCCTGGCTCGACTCCGTCGTCGAACGCGACCGGCACGGCTTCGTGCTGACCGGGCCCGACCTGCTGAGCGGCGGGCAGCGCCCCGCCGGGTGGGCCCTGCCGCGTGACCCCTACCACCTGGAGAGCAGCATGCCCGGCGTCTTCGCGGCGGGCGACGTGCGCTCCGACTCGGTCAAACGCGTCGCCTCGGCAGTGGGCGAGGGCGCCATGGCCGTCTCCCTCATCCACCGTTATCTGGAGGCGCAATGAGCGACCTTCTGACCCCGGACGACCTCCGCGGCCTGTTCCTCTTCGAATCCCTCAACGACGACCAGCTCCGGCTGATCGCCGACTGCGGCCGGGTGATCCACTATTCGGCCGGCACGCTCGTGTACGAGGAGGGCCGGCCCGCCACCTGTTTCATCGTCCTCCTCGACGGCACGATCACCCTGAGCCGGCGCGTCCGCGGCGACGACGTCGAGTTCATCCGCAGCGACCAGCGCGGGGCCTACGGCGGCGCGACCCAGGCCTACATGACCGACCAGAGCGAGCGCACCTACAACAACTCGATGCGCGCGTTCACCGACGTGACCGTCTACGAGATCCCCGCCGACTCCTTCGCCGAGTGGACCCGGTCGTGGTTCCCGATGGCGATGCACCTGCTCGAAGGCCTCTTCGTCGGCATGCGCTCCACGCAGACGGCGGTCGGCGAGCGGGAGCGCCTGCTCGCCCTCGGCGCGTTGTCGGCCGGGCTCACCCACGAGCTGAACAACCCCGCCGCCGCGGCGGTGCGGGCCACGTCGATCCTGCGGGAGCGGGTGGCCGGGATGCGCCACAAGCTCGGGATGATCGCCGACGGGAAGATCGACGGGAGCCGGCTGCACAAACTGGTCGAACTACAGGAGATCGCGGTCAAGCGGGCCGCCTCCGCGCCCGAGCTGACCGCCCTCCAGACCTCCGACGCCGAGAGCGCCCTGGAGGACTGGCTCGACGACCACGACATCGCCGGGTCGTGGGACATCGCGCCCACCCTGGTCGCCGGCGGCATCGACGCCGAGTGGCTGGAGACGGTCGAGTCGTGCGTCGGCGAGGGGAACCTGGAGGGGGCGATCCGGTGGCTGACGTACACCATCGACACCGAGCTCCTGATGGGCGAGATCGACGACGCCGTCTCCCGCATCTCGGGCCTCGTCTCCGCCGCCAAGCAGTACTCCCAGCTCGACCGGGCCCCGCACCAGACGGTTGACGTGCACGACCTGCTCGACGCGACGCTGACCATGCTCCAGGCGAAGATTCCCGAGGGGGTCAGGCTCGTCAAGAACTACGACCGCTCGCTGCCGCTCGTCCCCGCCTACGCGGCCGAGCTGAACCAGGTGTGGACCAACCTGATCGACAACGCCCTCGGCGCCATGGACGGCTCCGGGACGCTGACCATCTCGACGTGCCGCGACGGCGAGAACGTGGCGGTCGACGTCGAGGACACCGGGCACGGCATCCCCCCGGAGGTCCGGCCGCACATCTTCGAGCCGTTCTTCACCACCAAGGCGGTCGGCGAGGGCACCGGGCTGGGGCTCGACATCTCCTACCGGATCGTGGTGAAGAAGCACCACGGCGACATCCGGGTCGACTCCCGGCCGGGACGCACCAACTTCCGGGTGCTGCTGCCGGTGGAAGACGCCTGACGTTCAGCGGCTGACGGCCTTCGGCCGGAGCAGCAGCACCAGGCCCCCGGCAGCCACGAACCCGCCCAGCGCGTAGGGCCAGGCGGGTGACTCCGGGACGGGCGTCGCCCCCGGGACCGGCCGGAACGGGGTGCCCCACGGGTGGCCCGGCGGTTTGATCGCGCCCCACGGGTCGGGCGTGTCCGCCACCCGCATCGGCTCGTACTCCGGCGGCGAGAGCGCCAGGCCGCCCGGGACGGTCAGCGTGCCGATCTCGTCGTGCCCGTAGTAGTCGAGCAGCGCCTCGACCTTCCACTCGCCGGCGGGCAGGATGATCGACGTGGCGTAGTGGGAGGGTTCGGCGAGGCGGGCGCCCGTGAAGTCGTATCGCTCCCCATTGCGGCTGAAGCGCAGTGTGGTGTCGCCGAACGCGTCGTCCGTGATGGGCTCGGTGCCCAGGGCCAGCACCCAGTAGCCGATCGTGTGGGCGACGCCGGGCCGGATCTCGGGGATCGGGTCGAGTTCGGTCGACGCGAACCCTCCGGCGGCGGCCGGGACCGGCACGGACAGCAGGGCCAGCGCGCCCAGTACGAACACGATTCTTCGGATCATGCCCCTGATACCCGCGGCGGAGCAGAAAGGTTCCGGTCAACCCGGAGGCGGTCCCGCGGCGTGTCCTTGAGCGGCAGACAACCGGAGAAACGAAGGGAGCGCGGGTGGATGCGGATTTCGCGGACTTCGTCCGCCGCCGGGGCGACCACCACCTGAGGACCGCCGTGTTGCTCACCGGCGACTGGCACGCGGCCGAGGATCTCGTGCAGACCTCGCTCGGGAAGCTCCTGGCGGTGTGGGACCGGCTCGACACCACGGCGGGGCCGGACGCGTACCTGCGGAAGATCATGGTCAACACGCATCGGTCGTGGTGGCGGGCGCGGTGGCGGCGGGAGATCCCCCGGGCGGAGCTGCCCGACACGGCCGGGCCCGGCGACCTGTCGGAGGGGCGGGTGGTGGCCGAGGAGGTGCGGGCGGCGTTACGGCGGTTGCCGGCGCGGCAGCGGACCGCGCTGGTGCTGCGGTTCTTCGCCGACCTCCCGGAGGCGGAGGTGGCCGGGCTCATGGGCTGCTCGGCGGGGAGCGTCAAGGCGCACGTGCACAGAGGACTGAAGGCGATGCGGAAGCTGGTCAACCGGACCGAGGACGAAGGGAGTGTGCTCCGGTGAACGATCGACACGAGGAGGCTCTGATGCCGGAGAACGAACTGCGCACACTGCTGGCCGAGGCCAGCGCCGACCGGCCGCCGGGTGTCCGGCTCCTGCCGGTCGCGCCCCGTCCGCGCCGGATGTGGCTCCCGCTCGCCGCCGCCGCGGCGGCGGCCGCGACGGCGGTGATCCTGGTGTTGCCGGGGACGACGCCCTCGGCCGACGCCCAGGTGGCGGCGGCGGTCGACACGACGTCGTCGGAGAGCTACCGGATCGAGACGGTGTCCGGCGCGAAGACCTTCACCGGGGCCTTCGACCCCGAGCGCCGGGTGGGGGTCATCGTCAGGAACGACGGGGCCGAGACCCGGTTCGTCGGGGACACGGTGTACGGGAAGGACCCCGGCGACACGAAGTGGTTCGCCGGGCCGCGCTTCGACGACGAACTGGTGCGGGCGCCGGGCGCGGTCGGGCTGGTGAAGCTCATGCCGCTCGACCCGACAGCGGCGCTGAGCCGGCTGCGCGCGGCGACCGAGGTGACCGAGCAGGGCCCGGCGAGCGGCGAGGGGTGGACGGGCACCCGGTTCGCCTTCACCCTGCCCGACGGCGTTTCCGGCCTGGTCGACATCGACGACCAGGACCGGATCAGGCGCCTGGAGGTGACCTTCGCCGCCGACGGCCACACGAACGTGATGGAGTTCGGCGACTTCGGCACGGCCGTGACCGTCGAGGCCCCGCCCCAGGACCAGATCTCGGCCGAGCCCAGGGAGAAGCCGGTGGGCGTCAAGCCCGCCGACACCGCGCCGGCCGTGAAGCCCTGATCCCTGCCGGAAGAAGGCGTCACCGGGGTGCGCTCCGCGCCCCGGTGACGCGTTTCGCCAGGCGGGATCCGCCGCACGCCGCGGAGGCTCGGCCACGCGGGTACCGGCGCCGGTCAGCTCCGCGAGATCACGAACGTGTCCTCCCGGTCGCCGGCCGGCGGGACCGGGCCCCGGCGCCGGAGCCGCCCGGCCAGGAGGACCGCCACCACGCCCACCGCCGCGCCGCCGATGGCCCAGCCCCACGGCACGCCCTCGTCGGCGCGGACGGCCGGAGCGGCGACCGGAGAAGCGACCGGGGCGGCGGCCGGGGCGGCGGCGGCCGGCCGCGACGGGGCCGGGGCCGTGGAGGTGGTGCCCGCCGTCACGACGTGCTCGGCGTCCCACGGGAAGCCCGGCGGCTTCACCGGCCCCCAGTAGTCGGTGACCGTGCCGCCGGTCTGGGTCGGGAACGGCGGGGGCACGACCTCCAGACCGCCCGGCACGGTGAGCTGCCCGAGGTGGTACGGCGCGAAGATGCCCTGCACCCCTTCGAGCTTCCACGTGCCCTCGGGCACCTGGATCGTCGTGGCGAAGTGGGCCGGCTCGGCCAGCGGCGTACCGGGGAAGTCGAGCACCTTCGACCCCTGGGTCAGGCGCAGCCCCGTCCGCATGTCGGATTCGGGCCCCTCGAAGGGGTGCGTGCCGTGCTGGAGGACCCAGTAGCCGATCGTGTACGTCGCCCCCGGCTCGATCGTCCGCGGGAGCGGGTCGAGTTCCGTCACCGCCCACGCGCCGGCGTTCGCGGGAACGGCCGGGAGGAGAACGGCGGCGACGACCGCCAGGGCGGCCAGAATTCGTCGTGTCATACCCCTGCTACCGGCCCGCGCGGGAAAAGGTTCTCAGCGGTGCACGATCAGCCACGTCGCCACGGCGGTCACCTTGTCGGACCGGTTGCCGATCAGGTGGGGGCGGTCGCACGGGAAGGTGACCGAGTCGCCGGGGCCGAGCGTCACGGTCTCCGACTCGAACTCGACGGTCAGCTCCCCGGCCGTGACGGTGCCGACCTCGTAGCCGTCGTGCTTGAGGAACTGGCCGTGGGCGTTGGAGATCGACAGCGGCGGATAGGTCGACTCGAAGAACTCGACGTCGGGGGTGGCCGACGGCGACAGACGCCGGAACGTGATGCCGCCGCTGAGCAGGATGGGCGCGACCTCCCCGGCCCGCCGCACGGCGAACGCCACCGGCTGCACGTCGGCGGGGTCGAACACCTCGGCGAGCGGCACGCCGATGGCGGTCACGTAGGCGATCAGGCGGGAGACCGACGGGCGCATGAGGCCGCGTTCGATCTGCGAGACGGCCGACGGGGAGATGCCGAGCTCCCTGGCGACGGCGCGCAGCGACAACCCGGACCGCTCGCGCAGCTCACGCAGCCGGGCCCCGAGCCGTTCGGTTCCGAGGGCCTCGGCGTCCATGGCTCCTTACCGATTGTCACAACGGGTTAACAACGCCGAAACGGGTCAAGCGTTAAGTGATTGCTTAACAACAGCATATCCCCCCGAGGAAGCCGCGATGACCGACGTCCGAACAGGCCTCATCAAACCCGGCTACGACCCCCGCCTCGCCAACGAGGACCTCGCTCCGCTGAAACAGCAGACCTGGTCGTCCTACAACATCTTCGCCTTCTGGATGTCCGACGTGCACAGCGTCGGCGGATACGTCACCGCGGGCTCGCTGTTCGCGCTCGGGCTGGCGTCGTGGCAGGTGCTGCTCGCCCTGCTCGCCGGCATCGTCATCGTCCAGGTCTTCTGCAACCTGGTCGCCAAACCCAGCCAGGTCACCGGCGTGCCCTACCCGGTCATCAACCGGGCGATCTTCGGGGTGCTCGGCGCGAACATCCCCGCGATCGTGCGGGGCGCCATCGCGATCGCCTGGTACGGCGTGCAGACCTACCTCGCCTCACAGTCGCTCCTGATCATCTTCCTGAAGTTCTGGCCGTCGACGGCCTCGCTCAACGAGACGACCTTCCTCGGGCTCTCACCCCTCGGGTACATCTGCTACGCCATCCTCTGGGTCGCCCAGGCCGCCGTGTTCTGGAAGGGCATGGAGGCGATCCGGCGGTTCATCGACTGGGCCGGTCCCGCCGTGTACGTCGTCATGGTCGTCCTGGCGGTCTACCTGGTGAGCGAGGCGGGATGGGAGAACATCTCGCTCGACCTGAGCGCGGGCGAGAGCCTCGGGTTCGCCGAGTCGATCCCGGTCATGCTCGGGGCCATCGCCCTGGTGGTGTCGTACTTCTCGGGGCCGATGCTGAACTTCGGCGACTTCTCCCGGTACGGAAGGTCGTTCGAGGCGGTCAAGCGGGGCAACCTGCTCGGGCTCCCGGTGAACTTCCTGTTCTTCTCGATCCTGACGGTCATCACCGCCTCGGCGACGGTGCCCGTGTTCGGGGAGCTGATCACCGACCCGATCCACACGGTCGAGCGGATCGACACGCCGTTCGCGATCCTGCTCGGCGGGCTGACCTTCGTCATCGCCACGATCGGCATCAACATCGTGGCCAACTTCATCTCACCGGCGTTCGACTTCTCCAACGTGTCGCCGCAGAAGATCTCGTGGCGTACCGGCGGGATGATCGCGGCGGTCGGGTCGGTGCTGCTGACGCCGTGGAACTGGTACGGCAACCCCGACGCCATCCACTACACGCTGGGCGTGCTGGGCGCGCTGATCGGGCCGCTGTTCGGCATCCTGATCGCCGGCTACTACGTGATCAGCAGGCAGTTCGTCGACGTGGACGCCATGTTCACCATGTCGCCGACCGGCCGCTACTACTTCAGCGGCGGCTACAACCCGAACGCGATCTACGCGATGCTGGCCAGCGGGATCCCGGCGATCCTGTCGGTGGTCGTGCCGAAGCTGGTCGGGTCGGGCCTGTGGATCGCCGACTACTCGTGGTTCATCGGGTGCGGGCTCGGCTTCGTCGCCTTCATCGCCTTCGAACGGCGCAACCCCCGGATCCTCGTGGACGCCGGGTGACCCACGTCAAGGTGATCAACCCCAACACCTCCCGGGACATGACCGAGATCATCGGCGCGTGCGCCCGGGAGGTGGCGGCCCACGTCACCGCGGTCAGCCCCGCCATGGGCCCGGCCTCGATCGAGAGCCACTACGACGAGGCGCTGGCCGTGCCGGGCGTCCTGACCGAACTGCACGGCGCCGACGCCTACGTGATCGCCTGCTTCGGCGATCCGGGGCTCGACGCCGCCCGCGAGGTCGCCGACGGCCCGGTGGTCGGCCTGGCCGAGGCGGCCATGCGCGTCGCGACCCTGGTCAGCCGGAGCTTCAGCGTCGTCACCACACTGGGCCGGACCGTCCAGCGCGCCCTCGACCTGGCCGAGCGGTACGGCTGCGCGACGGCCTGCCGGGGCGTGCACGCCTGCGAGATCCCGGTCCTCGACCTCGACGACGAGGCGTGCGACCTCGTCGCGGAGGTCGCGGAGGCCGCTCTCCGGCGGGACCGTTCCGAGGCGATCGTGCTCGGGTGCGCGGGGATGGGGGCGTACACGAAGGAGATCTCCCGGAGGATCGACGCCCCGGTGATCGACGGTGTCCAGGCCGCGGTCACCCTGGCCGAGTCGCTCGTCCGGCTCGGGCTCACCACCAGCAGAAAGGGCGAGTACGCCGCTCCCCCGCCCAAGCCCTACGCGGGCCTGCTGGCCGAATTTCAATTGCGGGCGGAACGCCCGATCTGAAGACTTCGCCGCATGATTCCGCCGCAGCAGATCCGCGCCCGCCACGACGAGCACACGATCACCGTCTACCAGGCCTACAACCCCGAGATCGGCGAGTACGCCGCCGCCCGCGACCGGTTCGCGCCCACCTACAACCGGAACCGGATGACCTGGGTGAAGCCGTCGTTCCTGTGGATGATGTACCGCTCCGGCTGGGCGACCAAGCCCGGCCAGGAGCGGGTGCTGGCCATCCGGATCACCCGGGAGGGCTTCGAGTGGGCGCTGGCCCATTCGGGGCTCAGCCACTTCGACTCGTCCGTCCACCAGGACAGGGCGGAGTGGACGGCCACCCGGCACCGGCCGGTCCGGATCCAGTGGGACCCGGAGCGCTCGCCGGCCCTGCACGCGCTGCCGCACCGCTCGCTCCAGATGGGCCTGTCGCGCGAGGCGGTGGACCGGTATGTGGACGAGTGGATCGTCGGGATCGAGGACGTGACCGCCCTCGCCCACCGGATCCACGCGCTCCGGCCCGACTCCCGCCCGGCCGAACTCCCGGTGGAGCGCCCCTACCCGCTCCCGGCCGACATCGCCGCCACCTGCGGGGTCTCCTCATGATCGAACACGTGTTTGATAGCCTGACGTGTCATGAGCGTTGTGTTCCAGCCGTCGCTGCTCGACGCGACGGCCGACCACGAAGGGCCGGGGCCGCTCGGCGGCCACGTCCACCGCACCCTTCTGTCTGACGGCGCCTGGATCGACGTCCGCCCCGGCTGGATCTCCGGGGCCGACGCCCTCTTCACCCGCCTCGCCGACACCGTCCCCTGGCACGCCGAACGGCGCCGCATGTACGACAACGTCGTCGACGTCCCCCGCCTCCTGGCCTTCTACGACGAGGGCGAGCGCCTGCCCGACCCCCTGCTCGACCAGGCCAGAACGATGCTCGACGAGCACTACCGCGAGGAGCTGGGCGAGCCGTTCCGCACGGCGGGCCTGTGCCTCTACCGCGACGGCCGCGACAGCGTCGCCTGGCACGGCGACCGCATCGGCCGGGGCTCGACTGAGGACACGATGGTCGCGATCGTCTCGGTCGGCACCCCCCGGGCGCTGCTGCTGAGGCCCCAGGGCGGTGGCACGACCATCCGCCACGACCTGGGCCACGGCGATCTGATCGTCATGGGCGGGAGCTGCCAGCGCACGTGGGAACACGCCGTCCCGAAGTCGGCGAAGCCGCTGGGCCCCCGCATCAGCATCCAGTTCCGGGTGAGAGGGGTGCGCTGACCCCTGCCCGGCCGCTGACGAGGATCGGCGGAACCACCGCCGACCTGACGTGCGGGGGATACTGCCGCACCTGAAGCCGAAGGACGCCGCCGCACCTGATGCGCAAGGGACACTGGCACACCTGGCCCACGGGCACACCGACGCTTTCCGGAACAAGTGACCTGCGCCGGATCGCCGCCGTCGACTCGAAGCGAAATGGGGTCGTGTCGTTATCGCCGCCCCAAATTTCCAAGCCGCGCCAAACAGCACCATTCGTCCAGATGAATTCGCGCTACGATCGTCGCCCTGCCGTCAATAGTCGGGGAATGGCGTGTCAATACGTATTGCGACGGTAATTGTCGGCATTTACTCCGTCGCCATGCTCGGCGCTCTCGCGTGGGCGATACTCACCGGGGACTGGCACGTCTTCTTCCTCGCGGCCGTCGGGGAGCGCCATGGCTCCGCCAGCATGGAGCTGGTGCTCCTGGTGCTGTTCGCGGCCGGGTTACGCGGGTGGCTGATCTGGACGGTGCTGGTCCGGCCCCCGTTCCAGGGGCCGCGGTGGACGCGGGTGCTGCGGGTCCTGCTCTATCTGAACGTCGTCCTGTTCCTGCTGAGCCCTGCCCTCCCGCCGGTGGCGGGATTCGTCGCCTACCTGGTGACCCTTCCGGTGGTCGTGATGCTGCCCCTGGTGTTCCGCGAGGTGCCCCTGGCGGTCCGGGTGGCCGTCGCGGTCGCCGGGGTGGCCGCGTGTCTCCTGCCGGTCTTCGTCGAGACACCGGGTGTGACGATCGTGTGGCCGATCGCGGTGGTGCTGCTCCAGGTCTTCTGCGGGTGGAGCCCGGTCACCAGGTGGCTCGGACTGGCCGCGCTCGTCCACGCCGGCGTGATGAGCCTGCTGCCGAGTCAGTTCACGACGTTCGTCGATCTGAGCCGGCCGTTGCTGCTGCTGTACTCCTTCGCGGTGATCCAGGCGTTGTGGCTGGCCCACACCGCCGCCGACCTGGGCCGCGACCGCACGACCGCACCGCTGGGGTTCCGGATGGGCGCGGTTCTGCTGGCCTCGCTGGTGGCGGGGACGGTGGCCGTGGCGACCCTGCGCCCGCCGGTGGAGACGCTGGTCGTCAACGAACTCACGAGCGGCGGGGAGGACGTCCCGGAGTTCACGGCCGGGTGCGAGCGCTGGACGGCGCTCGGGGAGGAATACGTCACCACCCCGCCGCACGAGCGGGAGAAGGCCTACCTGTGCCTGGCCGGCCAGTACGACGAGCGGTCCGACGCCGCCCTGCTGGCGGAGGGGCGCGCCCGCTGCGCCGCCGACACCCTCTACGGCGGCACCCTGGAGAGACTGGTCTACCTCTGTCCCGACAAGGCGGGCACGGCGGACCCCGGACTGCTGCTCGGCCGGGCCGTCGTGGACACGATCCACGCGGCGTGCACGGACCCCTGGCCGCGCGTCCGGTCGCGCGGGCGGTTCCCCACCGTGCCCTACCTGCTGGAGAAGCCCGGAGAGGGCTACCAGGTGGTCACCAACCGCCTGCGCGGGGAGTCGCCCGGCTGGCTCGACGAGGAGCCGATCCCCGTCGGGCCGGGCGTCCAGGGGGTGTGCGTGACGTACAAGACGCTGAAGCAGCCGCCGCCCCTGCGGGCGGACGGGTGGCGGAGTGTCGTGGAGGTGCCGCTGAGCTCCCACGGCACGGTCCAGTTGAGAGGGGTCCACCCGAACTTCCTGGACGAGATCGGCGAGGGCCGGCAGCGGATGCGGATCTACACCCGCGACCTGGCCGTGGAGGGCCTGCGGGCCGAGCAGCACTTGATCGTCACGTTCCCCGGCCGCTCGGTGAAGAGGGTCGTGCACAAGTGACGCCGATCGCCGCCCGGTTCCGGGCGGCGATCGGCCCGCCGTTCAGGCCACCGGCTCCACGGGGGCGGCCACCGCGGTGCGCGGGGCCGTCAGGACCGGGCGTTCGACCAGGGTGACGTCGACCTTCAGGCCCGGCGCGAGGCGCACCGCCTCGTGGCCCGGGACGTCGGCCAGGACCTCGCCGCCGCCGTCGAGCTGGACGCGCAACCGGGCGATCGAGCCCCGGAACGACGACGCCAGGATGAACCCGCGCCCGTCGGCCGACGGGGTGACCCGCACGGCCTCCGGCCGGACCAGGACGTCGACCTCCACGCCGGGGGCGGCGCCGTCGAGCGGGAGGGTCTGGCCGAAGACCTCGACCGTCTCCCCGGACACCCGGCCCGGCAGGTGGTTCATCGTGCCGACGAACTCCGCGACGAACGGGGTCGCCGGGCGGTCGTACACCTCGGCCGGAGGGGCCACCTGCTCCAGGCGGCCCGACTTCAGCACCGCGACCCGGTCGGCGACCGAGAGCGCCTCCTCCTGGTCGTGGGTGACGAAGATGGTCGTGATGCCGAGTTCGAGCTGGAGCCGCCGGATCTCCTCACGGAGGTTGACCCGCACCTTGGCGTCGAGCGCCGACAGCGGCTCGTCGAGCAGCAGCACCTTCGGCTGGAGGGCCAGGGCGCGGGCCAGGGCGACCCGCTGCTGCTGGCCGCCGGAGAGCTGGTGCGGGTAGCGCTCGCCGAAGCCGCCGAGGCCGACGAGTTCCAGCAACTCGGCGGCCCGGTCGTGGCGCTCGGAGGCAGGCCGCCGCCGGACCCGCAGCCCGAACGCCACGTTGTCGCGCACGTTCAGGTTGGGGAACAACGAGTAGCTCTGGAACACCATCCCGGCGTCGCGCCGGTTGGCGGGCACGCGGGTGACGTCGGCGCCGTCGATGAACACGGCGCCGGTGTCGGGGCGTTCGAACCCGGCCACGCAGCGCAGCGCGGTCGTCTTCCCGCAGCCCGACGGGCCCAGGAAGGCGATCAGCTCGCCCTGCTCGATGGTCAGGCTCAGGCCGTCGAGGGCGACCGTGCCGCCGAACGAGCGGTGCAGCTCACGGAGTTCAACGGTCATTTGGACTTCCTTCCCGCCCCCGAGAGGGTGAGCAACAGCAGCCAGATCAGGCCGAGGCTGAGCACCGACAGCGCCACCGAGAGCTGGCCGTCGTTGCCGGAGATGGTGACGATCCACACCGGGAAGGTGCGGTAGCCCATCAGGGCCGCGATCGTGTACTCGCCCATGACGAGCGCCAGGCTGAGGAACGAGGCGCCGGCCACGGCCGAGCGCAGGTTCGGCAGGATCACCCGGAACAGCACGTACGGCCACGAGGCGCCCAGGTTCCGGGCCGCCTCCACGAGGGTGCGCACGTCGACGGCCCGCAGGCCGGTGTCCAGCGAACGGTAGGCGAACGGCAGCGCGAGCATGACGTACGCCAGCACCAGCACGACGGGGAAGTTCTCGTCCTGGATGGAGATGAGGGTCTGCCAGAACGGCGTGGCCGCCAGGGCGTCGGTGCCGCCGCGCAGGGCGTTGGCGATGCCCACCACGTAGGTGATCGGGGGCACGATCAGCGGCAGCGTCGTGATGGTCTCCAGCACCGGGCGCAGGCCGGGGGCCCCGAGACGTACCGCCAGGAGGGCGGGCAGGGCCAGGAGCAGGACCAGCACGATCACGGCGGCGCCCAGCAGCAGCGACTTGAGCAGGCTCTCGCCGAAGCCGGGGGCCGACACGATCCGGCCGTAGGCGCCGAGGGAGAAGCCGAGCGACTCGTTGTAGACGGTGAACCAGACCGCGATGGCGAGCGGCACCAGGAAGTAGACCGCCGCCACGCCCAGCGTCAGGCGCCGCCACGTCACGCCAGCCATCGGGAGCTCCTCTTCTGCAGCGGCAGGTAGACGGCCATCACCAGGAGCGCGATCACGATCATGTCGAGGGACAACGCGAGGGCGATGTTCTCGTACCCGATCAGCACGTTGCCCGTGAGGGCGTCGGCGATCTGGAGCGTCACCAGCGGCACCGACGCGCCGACCATCGCGGCGGCGGTGGCGTAGGCGGCGAACGCGCCGCCGAACAGCAGCACGCCCCCGCCGAGCAGCGCGGGCCCGAGCACCGGGATGCCGACGTGCCGCCAGAACTGCCACGTGGACGCGCCGTTGTTCAGCGCGGCCTCCCGCCACTGCGGCTTGAGGCCGTCGAGCGCGGGGGCGATGACGAGCACCATCAGCGGTACGGAGAAGTAGAGGTACACCAGGGCCAGGCCCCAGAAGTTGTAGAGCACGCCCGAGCCGAGGCCGAGGGCGGCGGTGACCACGCCGGAGTTGCCCAGCGTGGCGATCCAGATGAAGGCCAGCGGCACGCCGCCGAAGTTGGCCAGCACCCCCGACGCGGTCAGCACGGCCTCGCGCAGCAGCCCCGACCGGGAGGTCAGCACCGCCTGCGCGAGGAACGCCCCGAGCACCGCGCCCCCGATCGCGACGACGGCCGACAACTTGACGCTGCTCCACAACGCCCCGATGTACGGCTCCCGCATCGTCGCCGACAGGTTCTCGAACCCGAACCCGCCGCCCTTGACCGAGAACGCGCCGACGACCAGGACGACCGCCGGGATGCCGAACGCGATCAGGGTGACGACCAGCAGAGGGGCCGCCGCCAGCCACCCGGCGCCGCCACCGCGGCGCCGGGAACCCGTGAGACCGGCCATCAGCCCGCGACCGCGGCGCCCCAGCCGGAGGCGACGGCTTCGTTCGCCTTCGTGACCTGGTCGGGCGTCGGGAAGGTCGGCTCGCCGTCGACCGGCGGCAGGGCGGCGGAGGCGGCCTGGTCGACCGACCCGTCGGCGATCATCGCGGGCAGCAGGACCGGACGGGCGAAGCCCTTCAGGTAGAGGTTCTGGCCCTCGGTGCCGTAGAGGAACTCCTGCCAGAGCCGCGCGGCGGCCGGGTGGGGGGCGTCCTTGTTGATGGCCTGGGCGTAGAGCTGGAAGTACTTGCCGTCGCTCGGGACGACGGTCTTCCAGTCGAGGCCCTTCCCGGCCATGATCGGCGCGTAGGCGGCGTTGTTGTAGTCCCAGTCGATCGAGATCTGGGTCTCGCCCTTCTCGATGGTGGCCGGGGTGGTCTCGACCGGGTTGAAGTTGCCGACGTCCTTGAGCTTCTTGAAGAAGTCGATGCCGGGCTGGATGTCGTCGAACGAGCCGCCGTTGGCGAGCGCGGCGGCGTACACGCCGGCGAAGGCCGAGCCCGACTTGGTCGGGTTGCCGTTCAGCGCGACCTTGCCCTTGTACTCGGGTTTGAGCAGGTCGGCGAAGGTCTGCGGGCAGGCCGCGATCTTCTTGGCGTCGCAGCCGATCGAGACGTAGCCGCCGTAGTCGTTGAACCAGAGGCCGGTCGGCTCCTTCTGGCCCTCGGGGATCTTGTCCCAGCTCTCGACCTTGTACGGCGCGAACAGGCCCTCGGCGGCGCCGCTGATCGCGAACGACTGGCCGACGTCCAGGACGTCGGGGGCGCGGTCCTGGCCCTTGCGGGTCTTCACCGCGTTGATCTCGTCGGCGGAGGAGGCGTCGGGGGTCTCCTCCTCGATCTCGATGCCGGGGTACTTGGCCTTGAACGCGGCCAGGATCTCGCCGTAGTTGGCCCAGTCCGGGGGCAGCGCGATGACGTGGAGCCTGCCCTCGGCCTTGGCCGCCTCGTACAGCTTGTCGACCCCGCCGAAGTCGGCGGCGGAGGTGGCGGTGCGGGCGTCGACCGCGGCGGCCCCGCCGGGGGCGGCGGCGGAGGACGTGGAGGTTGCCTCGGTGCCGGGCGCGGGCCCACAGGCCGCGACGGCGAGGAGCAGACCGGCGGTGAGGCCGGTGAGACGGACTCGGGAAGAGACCACGGTGAACTCCCACTGGAGCGATGTGCACAGAACTTGTTCAAACAAGCTAGGGACGCCACATCGCCCGCCATCGTCGTGACGGTGAACAGTCGGAGGCCATTCGTCAAATGGCTAAACACCTACTTTTCCGGACGATTCGCGAACCGTACGGTGAAGGCCGTCCTGTACACAAAGACTGGGAGCGGCCCGTGCACCCGCGTTACGCGCGCATCGCCGACGAGCTCCGGGCGGCCATCCTCGGCGGGGAGCTGCCGGTCGGCGCGCCCCTGCCCTCGGAGACCGTGCTGGCCGCCCGGCACGGGGTCGCGCGGGGCACGATCCGCCAGGCCGTCGCGGTGCTGACCGCCGAAGGGCTGGTGGGCTCCCGCCAGGGTGCCAGACGGATCGTGCTGGGCCGCGAACGCAGCCAGAACTTCGCGGTGCTGCACAGTTTCGCGGAGTGGGCGCGGGCCGCCGGGCACGAGGTGACCGGCCAGGTCATCGACCAGCGCCGCCGCGCGGCCGACGCCGCCGAGGCGGCCCGTCTCGGGCTGGCCGTCGGCGATCCGGTGCTGCGGGTGCTGCGGCTGCGCCGCCTCGACGGCGTCGCGGTGCTGCTGGAACGGACCGTCTACGCCGGATGGCTCGCCCCGGCGGTCGAGCGGTTACCGGCCGACTGCGACTCGGTCACCCGGGCCCTCTACGAGTCGCGGGGCCTGGTGTTCGCGTACGGAGAGCATCTGATCGACGCCGTCGCGGCCGGGACGGAGGACGCCCGCCTGCTCGGAGTGCGGCGGGGCGGGCCGCTGCTGCGGCAGCGGCGGGTGACGACGACGCGGGAAGGACGCCCGGCGGAGTGGTCCGACGACCGCTACCGGGCCGGCAGCGTGACGTTCGCGATCCGCAACGCGGCGGGCGCCCTCGCGGTGCACCCGCAGGACTAGCCGTAGTAACCGCTCTCGATGCGCTGCTTGAACACCGACTGGATGCCCTGGTGGGCCATGACGCCCTGCGACACCGTGTAGTCGATCAGCAGGACACTGGCCTCGAACGTCAGCTTCTCGGTCACCCGGGTCCCGGCCGCGCCGAGGTCATCGAAGGTGATCGTCTGGTGGGTGATGACGTTGGGCAGCGTCCACGAGTCGACCTCGTAGAAGTAGCCGGCCGCGTTGATCCGCTGCTGGGCGTGGGTGTTGATCGGGGTCGCGGGCAGCCCCGGCTGGAGCGGCGTGTTCTCGATCGCGGTCTGGTCGACGGTCCGGACCCCGCCGGCGGTGGTGTCGGAGTGGACGACCACCCGCTGGAGCAGCGGGTTGGCCCCGAGGTGGTTCTCGAAGTTCGAGTAGATCGCGAAGACCTCGTCGCGCGGGGCGGCGATGTCGACGGAGATGCTCTGCGACCGGGCGGCCCGGCCGAGGGCGGGACGGGGGTGGTTCAGAGCCTCGACCAGGGTGTAGGTGGTGCGGGCCAGTTCCCACTGGAGGGCGATCAGCGGGTCGGAGTCGGCCCTGGCGGGCGAGCTCATGACGGACAGGACCATCGTGAGGGCGAGCAGTGGAGCGCTTAACAGCCGGAACGGCTTCTTTCTCATGGGCACATCACAACCCGGAAGCCGTTGGAACGCTCCTGGCAACACCTGCCAGTATTCTCAGGGCACCAACCGGTAGCCCACCCCGCGCACGGTTTCCACGACGTTCGGCTCGCCGAGTTTGGCCCGGAGATGCGCGATGTGGACGTCGAGAGTTCGCGCCGCCGACCGGCTCAGGTCCTTCCAGTTCTCCAGCAACAACGTCTGCTTGGTGACGACCTCCCCGGGCGTCTGCACGAGACGCCGGAGCAGCGCGAACTCCTTCGGCGTGAGCGGCACGCTCCGCCCGTCGCGCCAGACCAGATAACGCCGCGCGTCGATCTGGATGTCGCCCGCCTGCAGCACGTCGGTCTTGCCGCCCCGGGTGCGCCGCAGGACCGCCTCCATGCGGGCCTCCAGCTCCTCCATGCAGACGGGTTTGACCAGGTAGTCGTCGGCGCCGGCGCGCAGCCCGCGGATCCGTCCGGCCTGGTCGTCGCGGGCCGACAGAACGATGATCGGCACATCGCTGACCCGCCGGATCTCCCGGCAGGCGTCGCTCCCGTCGTCGCCCCGCACGCCGAGAAAGACGACGTCATATCCGAGAGTCTTCGTCCGGTCGGATCCGACCGTGACCGAATAACCGGATTTCGCCAGCGCCGCCTCGATCTCGGCCGCCGTCTGACTATCTTCGTCCACGACGAATACCCGCATGTCTCCCCGTGTTTAAAATCCTGTGGCCCCCGCCTCGTCCGGGCAATACTGGTGGGTATCGGTTGACCTGTCAATAATTGCCGAAGAACCAATTACGGACTCGTCAAATGAATGGCCGCCTCAGCCGTGAACGGCAGGAAGGTGAACGACTCCTGGAGATAGAGCGTCACCGTGGTCTCGGTGTGGCTCAGATATCCGATGGAGACGTCCTGCCCGAGGTGCAGGTCGAAGTCGCCGCCCCGGGTGGTGAGCACGACCGCGCCGCTGATCGCCGGGGCCCAGATGATGTCGCCCGAGATGAGCCGCTGGATGTGCTCCAGCACGGGATAGCCGTGGTCGGCCGTCTCGGCGACCCCCGTGTAGGCGTCGGCCGACAGCAGCACCGAGTAGGGCCCGTCGACCCCGGCCATGCGCAGGATGCCGAGAGCCTGCGCGATGGCGTCGGGGTAGGCCCGCACGTCGGCCGGGAGCACCAGCGGCGGGTGAGCGCTGAGCGGGATGACGCCGGAGATGTGGCCGGGGCCGTACCCCTCGAAGACGGCCCGGTCCTCGGCGATGGCCAGCGCGGCGGCGGCGTCCTTGACGGGCTGCCAGTCGGAGTCGTTGGAGCCGCGCTCGACGTCGTCGACCGCCTCCCGGTCGAGCTCGAACGGCCGGCGCAGCTCCACCAGCCGCGACACCTCGCGCTGCCGGGCCTGCACGCCGGGCGCGGGCGGCTGGATCGGGGTGGTGTGCCCGGTCGACACGGCCGACAGTTCGCTCCCCTCGGGGCCGTGCACGTCGACCACCCGGCGTCCGGCGATGTGCCGTTTGAAGGTGCGGGCGGCCTCCTCCTCGATCTGAGACCAGGCGGCCTCGGAGATCGGGGCCAGCTCCCGATGGAGGTTGTTCATTTCTGCGGCACTCCCTTGAGGTCTCCGATGATCAGCCGGCCCGACCGCACGGGCTCGGGCGGGTCTTCCAGGAAGGCACCTGAGGGAACGAAGTAGAGGGAACCGGTCAGCGCGGTGGAGAAGTCGAGGATCCGGTCGTAGTTGCCGGGCGGGTCCCCGATGAACATGTTGGCCAGCAGGCGTTCCAGCAGCCCGGAGGTGCGCGCGTACCCGATGAAGTAGGTGCCGAACTCGCCCCGCGAGGCGTTGCCGAACGGCATGTTGTCCCGCAGGATCTTCAGCTCCCTGCCGTCCTCCTCGATGACCGTGAGGGCGTTGTGCGCGTTCGACGGCTTGACGTCGTCGTCGAGCTCGACGTTGGAGAGCTTGTGGCGCCCGATGACCTTCTCCTGGTCCTCGGTGGCGAGCCGGTTCCAGGTGGCCAGGTCGTGGACGTACTTCTGGACCAGGACGTAGGAACCGCCGGCGTAGCCGGGGTCCTCGTCGCCGATGAGCACCGACTCGTAGGCCAGGTCGCCGGTGGGATTCTCGGTGCCGTCGACGAAGCCGAGCAGGTCGCGGGCGTCGAAGTAGCGGAAGCCGTGCACCTCGTCGGCGCTCGCGACCGCGTCCCGGAGCCGGTCCATGATCAGCCCCGCCAGCTCGAAGCACAGGTCGTGACGGTTGGCCCGGATGTGGATCAGCAGGTCGCCCGGCGTCGAGGGCGCGTAGTGGGCGCCCCGGATCTCCTGGAGCGGATGCAGCCCCGCGGGCTTCGGCAACCCCGGGAAGAGCCGGTCCCAGAACTGCGACCCGAACCCCAGCACACACGACAACCCGGGGTCCAGCGACCGGAACCCGACCGTCCGCAGCAACCCCGCCAGGTCTTCACCCAGCTCCCTGACCGCCTGGTGCCCGGTGGGCTTGATCGTGGCCACGATGAAGATGGCCGCCGGGCTGAGCGGGCCCAGGACCGCCTGCACACCGCTCCGATGATCCTCCACCCCGTAAGGCGTCGCCGGTGACATGGTCGGGGAACCTCCAGATCCGGTACGGGTTTGGCTATGCCCGGTAGTGGGAGACGACGGCCGGCTGGCCGGTGTAGTTGGGCCCGGCCGTGTCGTCGGCGCCCAGATATTCGTAGGGGAACTCCACCACGGCGGGGCCGGTTCGCGAGATGCGCCGGTTCCTGGAGTCGTAGACGAACCCCCGGCTTCGCAGCGCGGCCAGCAGTTTCCGCCGCGATCCGGCCTCGACCGAGGCGACGTCGAAATTGGCCGCGAATTTTCCGCGCTCGGTGAGCCATCCGGCGATCTCGGCGAGGACCCCGAGCTTGTCGCCGAGGTAGTGGAGGCCGTGGACGACGGTGATCAGGTCGAACTTCCCGGACGGGTGCCAGCCGGGGATCGACGCGACGACCAGCCGCAGGTTGGCCGCCGGAGGGACGGCGAAGTGGCCGACCAGGTCGACCCCGGTCACGTCCGCGCCCAGCAGTGCGGCCTCCGCCAGTGCGTGGCCCTCACCGCAGCACAGGTCCAGCCACGTCTTCCCGCTGAGGGCCACGGCGAGGTTCAGTCCGAGCTCACGTGAGTAGCCGCGCAGGCGGCGACCCCGGTTCATGGCGTTGTTCGCGACGACCGAGGAGGCGTCCAACTCGGCCGGACCGAGCAGCCTCATGCGGCCCGGAACTCGTGGACGACCTCGATCGGCCCGACGATGTGCCGGTTGAACTCGTCGAGTTCCTCGGCCGGGACCCACAGTTCCAGGATCGTCTCGCCGCCCGCCCGCTGGACGGGGTAGCGCGCGACGAACTCCGCGTCGACCTCGAACCGGGTGACGTAACCGACGCCCGAGGCCGGGACGTTCCAGTCACGGGCGATCCTGATGGCGTAGTCCTCGTTGAGGACCGGGTAGAAGATCGGCTGCTCGGGCAGCCTCGGGGGCCACGCCGTGAAGCCCGACTGGCGGACCAGCTCCAGTTCTTCGGGGCCGGTGGGACGCCACAGCGTCGTCGTGCGCATACGTCCTATTTTGTCGCCAGTTTTTGGAATCGGCGGGCATTTCTGACCGCCGCGCCGGTGGCGTCGTTGTTGAAGTAGACGTAGGCGTCGTCGGGCAGTCGTTCGAGCCAGGTCTTCATCGCGCGGTCGCCGTATTCGGGCGGGTTCTTCCTCGACGTTCCTTCGTGGAAGCGCAGGTAGGCCCAGGTCGTCGTCCGCCACAGCGGGCCCTGGATCCGGCCCAGCCGATCGGCCCAGACGAGGGCGGCGGACCGGTTTTCGAGGGTTCGCCGCAGGTCGTCGTTCCACCACGATTCGTGGCGGGGTTCGACGGCCAGCTCGACGCCTTTGGGGAAACATTTCAGGCAGTCGTCGAGGGCGTCCCCTTCGTAACGGAGATTGGGCGGAAGCTGGATGAGAATCGGGCCGAGTTTGTCGCCCAGCCCCTCGGCCACCCTCATCAGGCGCTCGACCGGTTCCTTCGGATCTCTGAGGCGTCTGACGTGGGTCAGATAGCGGCTCGCCTTGACCGCCATGACGAAATGGTCGGGCGTGCGATCGTGCCATTCCTCGAAGGTCTCCCGCCGGGGCAGCCGGTAGAAGGCGCCGTTGTTCTCGACGGTGCCGAATTCCTCGCCGTAGTGTTCCAGCCAGCGTTTCTGCGGCAGGCCGGGCGGATAGAGCACCCCGCGCCAATCGGCGTACTGCCAGCCGGACGTCCCCACCAACATTCCCTCAGCCTAGGCTTCGGCGGGTGAACACCAGGGAGATCGCCCGCCGCTTCGCCCAGACCTGGCAGACCGGCTGGGCCGTCCACGACGTCGACCTGCTTCTCTCTCTGTACGCCCCGGGCATCGTCCACCACTCGATGCCCTTCCGCGAGCCGCACCGGGGCCTCGACGCGCTCAGGGAGTACCTGACGTGGTCGTTCGCCGAGGAGGACGTGCTGGACGTGCGGTTTGGAGAACCGCTGGTCGACGGCGACACGGCGGCGATCGAGTTCCGGGTGCGCGCGAGAGAGGGGGAACTGGCAGGCTGCGTGTTCGTGACGTTCGACGCGGAGGGATTGGCCGTCGCGACCCGCGACTACTGGCACATGTCAGATAATCCAGAACATGTCGAGGAATCGGTGTGACAGGTGTGACCTCATCATCGGAGAAGGCTGTTCGTGTGACGGAATTCCGGTCCGGGAAATCCTGATCTCTCCCAGCGGATTCGCCCATCTGCCGGGCGCCTGCGTGCATTTCCCGCCACCGGAGCAGTTCGCGCGCGAGTGGGGCCGGGTGCCCTCCCCCGCACCCGGCGTGTGGCTGCGAATCAGCCCCGATCAGCCGTTGCGCGCCGGCGCGGGAAACCTTGACCGCTCCGCGACCTCCCGCTGCGCCGACTGCGCCCGCACCCATCCCGGATACGCGTGAAAGACACGAGGCGATTCCTGCTGGTCCTGTTATTCGCGGCGGCCTGCGCCGATCCCCGGCCCCTTCAGACGCACCCCTACTCCTGCGGCGGCGAGGTCGTTCCGCCGGGCGGGCTCGCCGGTCCGCCGGCGACCAGGCTGGGACCGAACGGGCAGGCGGCGCTCAAGGGCGGCGAGGTCCGCGCCCCCGCCGATCTGGAGGCCTGGCGCATCGTCGAGGAGAACGATGATCGGGTGGCGCTGATCCGCGAACTCGACACGCCAGTCCGGAATGGCGCCACCCTCCAGACCCACCGGTACCTGCTGATCGAACGGCAGGGCCGGGAAGACGCCTGGAACCTGCGCATGTCCGGCCTGTGCGACCTGCGCCAGGTCGTCCCCGGCCACAGCGATGCCCATCTCGCCTTCGCCTCGGCGTCCGGCACCAGCCTGAAGTTGTGGGTGACCGAGCGCGAATGCGCAAGCGGTCGACCGGCGACCGGCCGCATCAAACTGGCCGTCCTGGAGGAGACCGATCAGGAGGTGCGGGTCGTCGTGGCGGTGCGGCCGGTGCCCGGCTCGGTCACCTGCCAGGGCAATCCACGCACGCCGTTGACCGTCGAACTGTCCCGCCCGTTGGGCGACAGAACCGTCGTGGACATCGGGGTCTATCCGCCGCGGCGGCTGTAGCATCGGCCGGTGAATCTCCCCGCGTGGTACGCCGCCCTCCCGGTCGCCATCTCCGCCGCCGGTGTGCTCTTCACCGACGCGGATGGCCGGGTGCTGCTGGTGCGGACGACGTACAAGAACGATTGGGACATCCCCGGCGGGGTGATCGAGGTCGGCAGCGGCGAGACACCCGCGGCGGCGGCCCGCCGGGAGCTCCGGGAGGAGCTCGGCCTCGACCGCCCGGTGGGCGACCTGCTCAGCATCGACGTCCGCCCGGCCCGCCCCGACCGCCGCGCGCTGCTGGCCTTCCTGTTCGACGGCGGGGTGCTGACCCCCGCCGAGACCGCCGGGATCCGGTTCACCGACGGCGAGCTCGCCGAAGTCCGGTTCGTCGCGCTCGACGAGATCGCCGGGCTCACCGAGGCGGCGCTGGCCCGCCGGATCCGCGCCACCCTGCGCCACCCCGGCTCGGGCCTGCTCTTCCTGTCGGACGGCGAGCCGACCGGGGATGATCGTGCCCATGGACCACATGACCGCCCTGATCGACCAGAACAACCGCTTCGCTGACCTCATCGGCGACGCCGACCCGGCCACCGAGGTGCCCACCTGCCCCGGCTGGACCCTGAAGCAGCTCTTCCGCCACGTCGGCCGGGGCGACCGCTGGTCGGCCCAGATCATCAGCGACCGCGTCGGCGAATACCTCGACCCGCGCGAGGTCCGCGACGGCAAACCCCCGGCCGACACCGAAGGCGCGCTGGCCTGGCTGCGCGAGGGTCCCCGCATCCTGCGGCAGGCCGTCGACGAGATCGGCCCGGACACCCACGTGTGGACGTTCTCCGGCCCCCGCCCGGCCGAGTGGTGGGTGCGCCGCCGCCTCCACGAGGCGACCGTCCACCGCGCCGACGCGGCCCTGGCCCTCGGCCTCCCTTATGACCTCCCGGCCGACCTGGCCGCCGACGGCATCGAGGAGTGGATCGACACCGTCGCCTCCTCCCGCCCGACCCTCGACCCCGGGGTGACCGTCCACCTGCACACCACCGACGTCCCGGGCGAGTGGATGTTGCGCGGGGAGGAGGACCGGGTGGTGTGGGAGGTGGGGCACGGCAAGGGCGACCTGGCGGTCAGGGGGCCTGCGGCCGACCTGTTCCTGGCGCTGGTGAACCGGCGGGAGGGCGACTTGGAGGTCTTCGGCGACGAGGGGATCTGGAGGTCGTGGCGCGAACGCGCCCGCTTCTGACGGCCGACCGACTTCCTCACCAGCCAAGGTGCCGCCGAGCTGTATCGCGTATCCGCCCCCCTCACAAGGCGGCCAAATATTAGGCCAGGGGTGAGTACTATTCGAACAGTTCGAATTATAGTGTGTCTCGGGGTATCGTGGGGGTGTGGTGCGTCCCGTGAGTAACATCGCTGACATGCCATCGGAGGTGCGTGAACGTGCCGCGCTCGTGACGCTGCTGCAGCGTCCGGGCGCGAAGTGGGCCGAGCTCGGCCTGGAGGTCCTCGAGCGAGGCAGCGCTGTGGCCGTGCTGGGCGATGCGATGCGCACGCAGGAGGCATTGTTCGCCGAGGCCGATCCGATGGAGTCGGCGATCGCCGACGCGGCGAGCATGCTGCGGGAGTGGGACGCCGTCGGCATCGGCGTACACACGTGTCTCGATGGGGATTATCCGAGCCAACTCCGGAGCATCCATCAGATGCCACCGATTCTGTTCTCACGCGGGCGGCTCGCGCCAGATCATCGAGCGATCGCCGTGGTTGGCACCAGGCAGGCCAGTGACCAAGGGCTTCGGATCGCCTCGGCAGTGGCGCGGGACCTCGCGTTGAACGGTGTGACCGTGGTCAGCGGGCTGGCGAAAGGGATCGATACCGCTGCGCATCGGGCAGCGCTGGAGGCAGGCGGGCGGACGGTGGCGGTCATCGGGACCGGGATCAACAAGTCCTACCCTGCGGAGAACCGGCGCTTGCAGGAGCAGATCAGCCGAGACGGGCTGGTGCTCAGCCAGTTCTGGCCTGATGCCCCACCAAGTCAGCGGAACTTCCCGATGCGGAACGCGGTCATGAGCGGCTACGCGGCGGCCACGGTGGTGGTCGAAGCACCCTGGAAGAGCGGGGCGCGGATTCAGGCTCGGCTGGCACTGGAGCACGGCCGTCCGGTGGTGATGCCAGACCAGTTGCTGGAGCACGACTGGGCGCGTGAGTATGCCAAGAAGCCGGGGGTCCATGTGGTTTCCAGCTTGGGCGAGTTGCTCACGGTTGTGGAAAGATTGATCGCGGAACTCAACGCAGGTCCCGACTCTCTTCCGGAGATCCCCGCCTTTGCCTGGAGCAGTTGATCCTTGGGGAGCGGCGCGCGGGCGCGTCGCACAGCAGGCTTACTACCTGCGCAACCCGCTCGAGCCGGCGCCAGGGATCTGTTACGTCTGCCGAGGTCCGGCAGGCCCGGAGTGGACGCGCTGCTATACGTGTGATCAGCATTTGAAGGCGGCACAGTCGTCGGTGGCCGATGCGGTTGTCCCGATCTCCTATGCGGTCAAGGGACAGCAGCACGCCCACGCGCTCGCCGCGTACAAGTCGACGTTCCCGTCGAAGGAGGTTCAGACGAACCTTCTCAACCTGTTGCTGCTTTTCCTCGCCGATCACCACGGATGCGTGGAGAGAGCCGCGCTCGTGGACACATGGACGCATGTGACCGTAGTGCCGAGCACGCGAGGCCGACAGGGTGAGCATCCGCTTCGTGCGCTGATCGGAAGCCATCTGCGAGCGTTTCCGTGGGTTCAGCTGACGGCCAACTCCAGGGTTCCCGCAGATCTGAGAGCGTTCCACCCTGATCGGTTCACCGCCGCCTCGCCCGACCTCGTAGGCGCGCATGTTCTGCTCCTAGATGACACGTGGACCACGGGGGCACGCGTTCAGGCGGCCGCTTACGCGCTGAAGCAGGCAGGTGCCTCCCGAGTGGCCGCAGTCGTGCTGGGCCGTCACGTCAACCCGGGATACGGTGGGTGGAAGCCCATCCTGAATGCCATCAAAGACCAGCCCTACCGGCAGGAGATCTGCGCGGTCCACGGATAACATCGACAAGCCGCCTAGACAGGCGAATATGGCCAGGCGTCACATAAAGAAACCCCAGCTCAAACGATTGAGCTGGGGTTTCTCGCTGTGCGCCGCCAGGGACTCGAACCCCGGACCCGCTGATTAAGAGTCAGCTGCTCTAACCAACTGAGCTAGCGGCGCTTGAAGCCCTTGTAGGTTACCGCGACTCCGAACCCCCACCAAATCGGGCTACAGTAGAACATCATTCGGTTCACCCAAAGGGAAGCCCACGTGACCTGGTTCGCCTCACCGTCGGAAGCCGTCACCCGTCTCCGCCAGACCGGATACCTCTCCGACGACGCCATCGCCACCTCGGTCTTCCTGGCCGGCGTACTGCAGAAACCGCTCCTGGCCGAAGGTCCCGCAGGCGTAGGCAAAACCCAGCTCGCCAAGGCGATAGCCGAGGCGACAGGGTCAGACCTGGTCAGACTCCAGTGCTACGAGGGCCTCGACGAGGCCAGGGCCCTCTACGAGTGGAACTACAAGAAGCAGCTTCTCAGGATCCAGGCCGACGACGACGCGTGGGACGACATCTTCGCCGAGGAGTTCCTCCTGGAAAGACCCCTCCTGAAGGCCATCAGATCAGACCGCCCCACCGTCCTGCTGATCGACGAGACCGACAAGGCCGACGTCGAGGTCGAGGGTCTCCTCCTGGAGATCCTCTCGGACTTCCAGGTCACCATCCCCGAGCTCGGCACCATCACCGCCACGAGGAGACCGTTCGTGGTGCTGACCTCGAACGCCACGAGAGAGCTCAGCGAGGCCCTCAAGCGCCGCTGCCTCTACCTCCACCTTGACTACCCGACCCCCGAACGCGAGCGCGACATCGTCCTCGCGCAGGTCCCGGGCATCGCCGAAACGGTCGCCGAGCAGCTCGCCAGAACAGCGGCCACGCTGCGTGCCCTGGAGCTGAAGAAGTCGCCGAGCATCGCCGAGACCGTCGACTGGGCGCACACCCTGCTCGCCCTGGGCCGGGAGGTCCTCGACGAGCAGACCGTCTCCGAGACGCTGGGGGTCGTGCTGAAACACCACTCCGACCAGCAGCGGGCCGCCAAGGAACTGGGCCTGCGGTGATCGACCGGCACATCGGCTTCGTGCACGCCCTGAGGGAGACCGGCCTTCCCGTCTCCCTGGCCGAGGGGCTCGACGCCGCCAACGCCCTGCGGCACCTCGACCTCGCCGACCGGCAGACCCTTCGCGAGGCCTACGCCGCGACGCTCGTGAAACGCCCCCAGCACCGGGAGGGCTTCGACGTCCTGTTCGACCTCTGGTTCCCGTCGACGACCCAGGGCCCGCCGAAGCACCGCGACGACGACCCCGAAGACCTCCGGACCGAACTCGCCGGCCTGCTGGCAGGCGACCCGGGCAGGCCCGAGTTCCGCGCCTTCGCGCAGGCCATGGTCGAGCGCTTCGGCCAGGTGCAAGCCGGGCCGGGACGGCAGTCGTGGTTCTCGTTTCCGGTGATGCGCGCCCTTTCACCGCAAACCCTGATCGCCAGACTCCTCGGTGAACGCGGCGGCCTCCCAGAGAAGATCGCCCGTCAGCGCGTCACCACGAACATCGCCGCCTTCGAAGCCGCGGTGGCCGCCGACGTCAGGCGCAGGATCGCCGAAGAACAGGGCCGCGAGCGCATCACGAGATCGGCGGTGAAACCCCCGATCGACCGCCGCGACTTCCTCCGCGTCACCAAAGCGGAGCTCGCCGAAATGCGGCGAGAGATCCATCCACTGGCGAGAAGGCTGGCCACCCGTCTTTCGATGAAACACAAGAAGGGCGACCGGGGCCGTCTCGACTTCCGCAGAACGGTCCGCGCGTCACTGCAGTCGGGCGGCGTGCCGCTGACCACCCACCTGAAGCCCCGACGCCCGCACAAGCCGGAACTGGTCGTCCTCACCGACGCCAGCGATTCGGTCGCCGGCTTCGCCCAGTTCACCCTGCTCCTCACGTTCGCCTTGCGGGAGCAGTTCACCAAGGTCAGGGCGTTCGCCTTCGTCGACACCGTCGACGAGATCACGAAGTATTTCGCCCCCGGAACCGACGTCCTCGACGCCATCACCCGCATGACCACCGAAGCCGACATCTCCAGATTCGGCCGCACCGACTACGGCCACGTCCTGAGAACATTCGAAGAACGCCACGCGAGCGCCCTCACCCCGAAAACGAGCCTGCTCATCCTCGGCGACGCCCGCTCCAACTACCAGCCGCCGAACACCGAAATCCTGAAACGCCTCACCGAGAAGGTCCGGCACGCCTACTGGCTCAACCCCGAGCCGAGAGAACAATGGGACACCGGAGATTCCGTGGCGAGCGGCTACGCCGCCATAATTTCCATGCACGAATGCAGAAACGTCCACCAACTCGCCGCGCTCATCGAGAACACCGACGTCGGCGGCTGAAAAACGCCCGCTCCGTTACGGCTCCGCCCACCCCCGCACCGACC
>NZ_BBXE01000025.1:96673-188320 GCF_001570565.1 Herbidospora yilanensis
CCCCCGCACCGACCCCCGCCTCCGCCACCCGCCGCAACCGGCGCCAACCGGCCGCGCCGCTCCTCACCGCGACGAGCACCTGAGACGTGAACGGCCCCCAGGAGCCCGCGACCGGTTCACGCCCGCACCGATGAGGCCGGAACGCCCCTGGCTACGATGCCGTCCATGCCCTGGAAGACCGGGATGGTCGCCCGTGACCCGTCCGAACCGCACCGTACCGCCACGCCCCTTGAGCTGCTCTTCGACCTGGTCTTCGTGACCGCGGTCGCCCAGGTCGCCGCGCAGCTCGACCACGCCCTCCTCGAAGGGCACACCGCCCAGGGGATCATCAGTTACCTGATGCTCTTCGGCGCGATCTGGTGGGCCTGGATCTCGTTCACGTGGTTCGCCAGCGCCTTCGACACCGACGACGGGCCCTATCGCCTTCTCGCCTTCGTCCAGATCGCGGGATCGCTCGTGCTGGCGGCGGGGGTGCCGGCGGCGTTCAACGATCTCGACTTCCGGTGGACCGTCCTCGGCTACGTCATCATGCGCATCGGCTACGTCGCCCAGTGGTTGCGGGCGGGGCGGGAGCATCCGGCGGTCCGGAAGCTGGCGATCAAGCTGGCGGCGGGGACCACGGCCGTGCAGGTCCTGTGGGTGCTGCAACTGCTGCTTCCGGACGACTACCGGATCACGGCGTTCATCGTGTTGTTCCTGCTCGACCTGTCGGTGCCATGGTTCTCGGGCTGGAACGCCGAGCAGGGCGGTTACCACGCGCACCACATCGCCGAACGGTTCGGGCTGTTCACTCTGATCGTCATCGGCGAGTCGATCACGGCGGCGACGCTGGCCATCCAGGGGGCGTTCGCGGCGCAGGGTCACGTCGTCGACCTGCTGGTGCTCGCCGTGGCGGCGCTGCTGATCTCGTTGTCGATCTGGTGGCTCTACTTCGGCTACCTGGACCACAAGGCGCTGACGACCAACCCCCGCACGACCTACATCTGGTCGTACGGCCACTACTTCATCCTCGCCGCCATCGCGGCCGGCGGCGCGGGGGTGGCCGTGGTCGCCGGGTCGGTCGGGGGGCACGGCGTGCATCTGCCCGAATGGGGGATGGCGCTGGCGATCACCGCTCCGGTCGCGGTGTTCCTGTTCGCGTACGCCGCCATCGACGCCCTGGCGAACGGCAGGCGGGACCTGAAGCCGGTCGTGTTCGCCGTCACCGGGGTGGTCGTGCTCGCGCTCACGCCGCTGGCGACGGTGCTCGGTGGGCCGTGGACGGCGCTGGTCACGGCCCTGATCGTGGTCGCCCTGCTGGCGAAGGAGCTGCTAGCGCATCCGGCGGAGGATGCGCGCAGCCGTGCGGCCGAGTAGCTCGACCTGCTCGGCCGTCAGCTCCGCCGTCGGGTTGCGCCGGATGTAGCCGGGGATGCGCCTCGGGTAGGCCACGGTCAAGCCCTCGCCGCTGACCACGCCTGCCCTGTTGGCGATCGTGCACCCGTGCAACGCGAGCACCGGGCTGATCGTGACCGGGATGCCGGTCTCCTTCGACAGCACCTCGGCCAGGTCGGTCGCGGCCCCGATGAGGCCCTTGGCGACGCTGGTGCCGTACTTCTCGTCGAAGAAGAGGCGCTTGCCGTGCTTGGCCACGATCGTGTCGGGTGAGTAGGCCTCGTTGTCGACGATCCACAGGCCGCCCGGCCCGATGATCAGATGGTCGACCGAGGCCTTGCCGGGCACGGCGCGGCCGTCCATCACGTGGTAGCCGCGGCGGCGCAACATCGCCCTGAGGAGGCGGCCGGTGCGGACCTCACCCCGGCGTTTGCCCCGCCAGACGGCGGTGCGCTCGTGGGACCGCCAGGCGATGAACGCGTCGGTGCCGCCGGCCAGTGCGCCGAAGAGGAGCCCGGTGGCGACGACGTTCCAGCCGAATCTGCCGGCAAGGAGGCTTCCGGCGATGAGCCCGGCGACCGCGTAGGCGGCCCGGAGCCGGAGGCGGTTCTTCCGGCCGGCGAGCCAGAAGGTCAAGTACAGGTTCTGCGGCGACGAACCGGTGAACTTGTCGTCGCGCGGGACGTAGATGGACCCGTTGGGCACCCTGCACTCCTGGTTAGTTAGGACTGCTTTGCCTAAGGCGTACCCGATCGGGGATTCCAGATCCCCGATGGTGATGGAACTAGCACACTTACGCCACCACCGGGGAAAGACCCTCGTCTTGACCGACCAGTCGGTATGCTGGTCGTCGATCAGAGGAGGTCGGCATGGCGCGATTGGGCACGTCCGTCGAAGAACCGGTACGCCAGCGGTTGCTGTCGGCGGCGACGCGCCTGTTCGCCGAGAAGGGCTTCGAGAGCACTTCCGTCCAGGAAATCGTAGCGGCCGCCGGCGTCACAAAAGGGGCGATGTACCACTATTTCGACTCGAAAGATGATCTTCTTCATGAGATCTACGGCCGGGTCCTGCGCATGCAGATGGACCGCCTGCAACGTTTCGCCGACGGTGAGGGCACCGTCGCGGAGCGCCTGCACGCCGCGGCGGCCGATGTGATCAACACCACAGTCGACAACCTCGACGACTCGAAGATCTTTTTCAGGTCCAACCACCAACTGGCCCCCGACACCCGCAAGATCGTCCGCGCCGAACGCCGCCGCTACCACGAACGCTTCCGCGACCTCGTGATCGAGGGCCAGCAGCAGGGCGTGTTCCGCGACGACGTCCCGGCCGAGATGGTGGTCGACTTCTTCTTCGGCTCCGTCCACCACCTCGGCACCTGGTACCACCCCGACGGCCCCCTCACGGGCACCGAGGTCGGCCGCTACTTCGCCGACCTCCTCCTCCGCTCCCTCGCCCCGACAACCTGACCCGCCGTCTCCCCCGGCCGGGACGGCTACTCCGGCGCCGGCAGGCCGACCAACGGCGCCAAGGCGCTCCGATGGTCGCCCGGGGTGCCGAAGGCGATCGCGTCGGCCTTGGCACGCTTCAGGTAGAGGTGGATGGGGTGCTCCCAGGTCATCCCGATACCTCCATGCAACTGGAGGGCCTCCTCCGCGGCCCGTACCGCGACCTCACCACAGTGCGCCGCCGCGACCGCCACGGCCACGCGGGCATCGCCCCCGGCGGCGAGCTGATCGGCCGCGTTGCGCGCCGCCGCACGGGCCCCGGCGACCTCCAGCCACAGATCGGCGAGCCGGTGCTTGAGCGCCTGGAACGACCCGACCGGCCGCGCGAACTGCCGCCGCTCCCTCAGGTAGGCCACCGTCGTGGTGAGACACCACTCGGCCAGCCCCACCTGCTCCGACGCCAGCAACCCGGCCGCCGACAACAACGCGTCACGCACCGACCCGCCGTCGAGCACCACGGCTGGAGCCCGGTCGAAGGTGACCGTGGCCAGCGGGCGCGTCACGTCGAGAGACACCACCGGCTCGACCCGAACCGGCCCACTCTCCACCACGGCGACCCGGCCCCCGTCGAGCGGCACCACGAAGAGATCCGCGCCCAGGGCACCGGCGACCCCGGTGAACCGCCCGCTCACCACCCCCGTCCGGAGACCGGTTCCCGCCCCGGAAACACCGGCTCCGAGAACGGACTCCGGTCCCGCGACACCCGTTTCGTCACCGTCTGCCGCAGGCTCCGACCCGCCGTCCTCCGCGAGCACGCCCACCGGAATATCCCGATAAGGCGAGGCCGCCAGCGACACGCACAGGGCGGCCGTCGCCTCCCCCGACGCCAATCGCGATATGTCGGCATATCCCGCGTCCAGCAGCACCCGGGTCGCCAGCACCGACGAGGTGAGGAACGGCACAGACGTCACCGCGCGGCCCAGTTCCTCCAGCACGACCGCGGCCTCGCGCGCGGAAGCGCCCGCGCCGCCGAGGTCGTCGGGCACCAGCAGGCCCGCCACGCCGATGTCGCGGGCCAGGCCGTGCCAGGCGGCGGTGTTCTCGCCCTCGGCGGCGACGGGGGCCTTGTCGGCGAGGAGGTCGCGGACGGCGGTCCGGAGTTCCTCCTCGACCTCCGTGTAGAGCAGGGTCATCGAGGCAGGTCCTTCCAGGGCGCGGCGACGTCGGTTCGGGGTTCCGCCGGCAGCCCGAGCACCCGCTCGGCCACGATGTTGCGGAGGATCTCGGAGGTGCCGCCCTCGATCGAGTTGCCCTTGGCCCGCAGGTAGCGGTAGCCCGCCCCTCGGCCGAGGAAGTCGACCCCGTCGGGGCGGCGGAAGGTCCAGTCGTCGTAGGTCAGGCCGTCTTCGCGTAGGAACTCGACCTCCAGGGCCGAGACCTCCTGGTGGTGGCGGGCGAACAGCAACTTCATGCCCGATCCCTCGGGGCCGGGCTCGCCGGCCAGGAGTTGCTCACGCAGGCGCTGGCCGGTCAGCCGCATCACCTCGCCCTGCACCCACGACTCCAGCGCCCGCTGGTGCAGGTCGTGGGTGCGCAGCTCAGGATGGGCCTGCCAGGCCTCGGTGAAGACGCCCATCATGGTCCGGCGCGGCGACCCGGACGCCCCGATGGCCACCCGCTCGTTCATCAGCGTCGTCTGGGCCACCCGCCAGCCGTCGCCGACCTCACCGAGCCGCAGGTCGTCGCCGAGCCGGACGCCGGTCAGGAAGACCTCGTTGAACTCGGCCTCGCCGGTGATCTGGCGCAGCGGCCTGACCTCCACGCCGGGGGCTTCCATGTCACACACGAAGTAGGTCAGGCCCCGGTGTTTGGGCAGGTCGGGGTCGTGCCGGGCGACCAGGATGCCCCAGCGGGCGAGGTGGGCGCTGGACGTCCAGACCTTCTGCCCGTCGACCACCCAGTCGTCTCCGTCGCGGACCGCCCGGGTCGCCAGCCCGGCCAGGTCGGAACCGGCGCCGGGCTCGGAGAAGAGCTGGCACCAGATCTCCTCCCCGGTCCAGAGCGGGCGCAGGAAACGCCTCTTCTGCTCGTCGGTGCCGTAGGCGAGGATCGTCGGCGCGGCCATGCCGAGGCCGATGCCGATGCGGCCGGGATTGTTGTCGGGCGTGCCCCGGAAGAGCTGGTCGACGACCCCCTGGAGGTCGCGCGGGGCGCCCAGGCCGCCCAGGCCTTCGGGAAAGTGCACCCAGGCCAGCCCGGCGTCGAACCTGGCTCTCAGCCAGTCGAGCGGGCTCAGCTCCGAAGGGTCGTGCTCAGCCAGGAACGCCTCCGCGCGCTGCCTGACCGTGGTCGCGTCCACCACGTGGTTCCCCTGTCTGACGTGCCGTGCCAAAGTCGTACCGCACCGGCTCTTCGGTCCGGTATCGGTGGAATCACGTGTGCTTCTTCAGCTCCCGGTACGCCAGCGACCGCTTGTGGACCTCGTCGGGCCCGTCGGCGAAGCGCAGGCTGCGGGCGCCCGCCCACAGTGCGGCCAGCGGGAAGTCCTGGCTGACGCCGCCGGCGCCGTGGACCTGGATGGCCTTGTCGAGGATCCACTCGACCGCGATCGGGGTGGCGATCTTGATGGCCTGGATCTCGGTGTGCGCGCCCTGGTTGCCCACGGTGTCCATCAGCCAGGCCGTCTTCAGCACGAGCAGCCGCAACTGCTCGACCTTGACCCGCGACTCGGCGATCCAGTCCTGGACGACCCCCTGCTGTGCCACCGGCTTGCCGAAAGTCGTGCGGGCCAGCGCCCGCCGGCACATCATCTCGATGGCCCGTTCGGCCATGCCGATGAGGCGCATGCAGTGGTGGATGCGGCCGGGGCCGAGACGGGCCTGGGCGATGGCGAAGCCGCCGCCCTCCTCGCCGATCAGGTTGGCGGCCGGGACCCGGACGTCATCGAAGATCACTTCGGCGTGGCCGCCGTGGTCGTTGTCGGTGTAGCCGAAGACCGACATGCCGCGCCGCACGGTCAGGCCGGGGGTGTCGCGCGGGACCAGGATCTGGCTCTGCTGCCGGTGCTTGGGCGCCTCGGGGTCGGTCTTGCCCATCACGATGAAGACGGCGCAGTTCGGGTTCATCGCCCCGGTGATGAACCACTTGCGGCCGTTGATCACGTATTCGTCGCCGTCGCGGACGATCGAGGTGGCGATGTTGGTCGCGTCGGAGGAGGCCACGTCGGGCTCGGTCATCGCGAACGCCGAGCGGATCTCCCCGTTCAGCAGCGGTTCGAGCCACCGTTTCTTCTGGTCGTCGGTGCCGAACTGGTGCAGCACCTCCATGTTCCCGGTGTCGGGGGCGGCGCAGTTGGTGGCGGCCGGGGCGATGGCCGGAGACCGGCCCATGATCTCGGCGAGGGGGGCGTACTGGAGGTTGGAGAGGCCCTCGCCCGGCAGGAACAGGTTCCAGAGGCCGCGCCTGCGGGCCTCGGCCTTCAGCTCCTCGATGATCGGCGGAGCGCTCCAGCCCGAGTCTCGGGCCTGCTCCTCGAAGACCGGTTCGGCCGGGTAGACGTGCTCGGCCATGAACGCTTCGAGCTTCTCGCGGTGTTCACGCGTGGTCGCGTCGAAGGCGAAATCCATTGCTCAGACCTCCTGAAGGCCGCGCTCGACCAGCGGCGCGACGATGTCCCCGATGTCGGCGAAGCCGTCGCCGACGGTCAGCCCCTGGGTGAAGCGGAAATAGATGCCCTCGGTGATGACCGCGAGCTTGAAGCAGGCCAGGCCGACGTACCAGCCCAGCCGTGAGGTGTCCCGGCCCGACCGCGCCGTGTAGCGGGCGGCCAGCGCGGTCACGTCGACCTCGCCGCCGAGCGCGCCGATGTCGAGGTGGGGGAAGTCGGCGTACAGCAGGAAGAGAGCGAGGTCGGTGAGGGGGTCGCCCAGCGTCGACATCTCCCAGTCGAGCACCGCCGCGACCCGGCCGTCGCGGATCAGCGTGTTGCCGAGCTTGAAGTCGCCGTGGACGATCGCCGGCGGGCCCGAGGCCGGCACGTCGCCGGCCAGCCGGGCGAACAACTCGTCGATGCCGGCGACCTCGCGGCTGCGTGAGGCGTCGAGTTGCCGCTTCCAGCGTTTGACCTGCCGGTCGAGGAACCCCTCGGGCCGCCCGAAGTCGCCCAGCCCCACCTCGGCCGGGTCGATCACGTGGAGTCGCGCCAGTACGTCGACCAGATGCGCCCCCACCTCCGGGGTGAGCCGGGTGGGCGTGCCCTCGACGTATTCCATGACGTAGAAGGGGGCGCCGACCACCTCGACGTCGTCGCAGAAGTGGTACATGCGCGGCACCGGCACGTCGGTGTCCTGGAGGGCGCCCATCACGCGGAACTCCCGCCCCATGTCGTGGGCGGTGGCCAGCACGTGGCCGAGCGGCGGGCGGCGCACCACGACCGTGCGGCCGGCGTCGCGGACGACGTAGGTGAGGTTCGACTTGCCGCCCTCGATCAGTTCGGCGGTCAGCGGGCCACGGGTGACACCGGCCTCGGAGAGGCGGGCGGCGAGACGGTCGAGATCGAGTCCGGGCACTGTCACAGCTCGCGAGCATACCGACCAGCCGGTATGAGTGTCGACGACACTCAGGCGTGACAGAGGCCACTGAGATGACTTTTCTGGATATATCAGGACATGGATATATGAGGTCATGGTGCTTTGACCGGCCCGGCCCCCGCGACCCTAGGGTGACTCCCCATGGAACCGACGTTCTTCCAAACCCCCGACGAGTTCTACGCCTGGCTGGCCGCCAACCACGCCACCGAGACGGAGTTGTGGGTCGGCTTCCACAAGCGTTCCACCGGCAGGCCGAGCCTCACCTGGCCCGAGTCGGTCGACCAGGCGCTCTGCTTCGGCTGGATCGACGGCGTGCGCAAGAGCCTCGGCCCCGAGTCCTACGTCATCCGCTTCACCCCCAGGAAGCCGCGCAGCACGTGGAGCTCGGTGAACATCAACCGCATCCGCGAACTGATCGAGCTGGGGGTCGTGCACTCGTCGGGCCTGGCGGCCTTCGAGTCCCGCAGCGCCGACCGCTCGGAGATCTACAGCTACGAACAGCGCCAGGCCGCCGAGCTGCCCGAGGAGTACGCCGCCCGCTTCCAGGAGGACAAGGCCGCCTGGGACTGGTTCGAGGGCCAGGCCCCCTGGTATCGCCGGACCGCCATCTACTGGGTGATCAGCGCCAAGAAGGAGGAGACCCGGCTGCGCCGCCTGGCCACCCTGATCGAGGACTCCGGAGCGGGCCGCCGCATCAAATCGGTGACCCGTCCCTGAACACGGCCGACAGGTATTCGGCGAAGGCGGCCCGCAGGTCGTCGAGGGTGGGGGTCCCCCCGGCGCCGACGACGGCGTCGAACAGCAGCCCCTCGGTGAACGCGACGAGTTGCCGCCCGTGCCGCACCGGGTCGGAGGTGCCCGCGGCGGTGAACATCGCCACGCCCTGGTCGCGGTAGCGGCGGCCGATGTCGTCGTAGACGGCACGCAGTTCGGGGCGGCGGGTGGCCTCCAGAGCCAGTTCGTAGCGGGCGATGCTGCGCCGGCGGTCGACCTCGATCATCGTGTGCGTCGACACCGACAGCAGCTCGACCATGGCCTCCCGCCCCACGGGCGGCAGCGGCCGGGTGAGCAACGCGGCGAAGTGCTCGTCCTCCAGCTCGGTCAGCCGGGCCAGGGCGAGCTCCAGGAGCGCGGCGCGGCTGCGGGCCAGGTTCGACGTCGAGCCCGGCGGCAGCCCGGCCGCCGCGTCGACCGCGCGGTGGGTCAGCCCGCGCATGCCCAGGTCGGCGAGGATCTCGATCGCGGCGTCCCCGATGATCCGCGCCCGCTCAGTGCTCACTTTCGCAGACTACACATGTAGTGCATACTACAGATGTAGTTTTCCCAGGGGAGGCATCATGAGACACGCCGTGGTGGTCGGCGCCGGGATCGGCGGGCTGACCGCAGCAGCCGCGCTGAGGCGGCGGGGGTGGGCGGTGACCGTGCTGGAACGGGCCGCCTCGATCGAACCGGTCGGCGCGGGCCTGGCGATGGCGCCCAACGCGCTGCGCGCGCTCGACGTGATCGGGGTGGGCGACCCGGTGCGCAGGTTGTCGGCCTTCCAGGGCTCGGGCGGCATCAGGACCAAGACCGGCAAGTGGTTGTCGCGCACCAGCGCCGAGGCCGCCCAGGAGCGCTACGGCGACCCGACCGTGCTCCTGCACCGGGCCGAGCTGGTCGACCTGCTGGCCGCGCAGGCCCCCGAGATCGAGCTCGGCACCCCGGTCGAGTCGGTCACCGCCGACGGCGTGGTCACCACCGCGAAGGGCGAGCTCAGAGCCGACCTGGTGGTGGCCGCCGACGGCCTCAGGTCGCGCGTCCGGGCGCAGCTCTTCCCGTCGCTCCCCGGCCCGGTCTACGCGGGCGTGACGAGCTGGCGCCTGATCACCCCCTACGCCGGGGCGCGGCCGTCGGAGTCGTGGGGCGACGGCCAGGTCTTCGGCGTGATGCCGCTCGCCGGCGACCAGGTCTACGCCTACGCGACCGTCCCCGCCCCGCCCGGCGGATCGTCCCCCGACGAACTCGCCGACCTGAAGCGCCTGTTCGCCGGCTGGCACGACCCCATCCCGGCGGTGCTCGGCGGCACCGACCCGGCGAAGGTCATCCGCACCGACATCTTCAGCCTGGAGACCGCTCCCCCGGCCTACCACTCCGGCAAAGTGGCCCTGCTCGGCGACGCCGCCCACGCCATGACCCCGAACCTCGGCCAGGGGGCCTGCCAGGCGATCGAAGACGCGGTCACGCTGGCGTACACGAATGATCTGGAGAGCTATTCGGCGGCCCGGATGCCGCGCACGGCGCCGATCGTGAAGCGGTCGCGGACCCTCGCCCGGATCACGGCGTGGCGCAACCCGGTCGCGGTCGCCGCGCGGAACTCGTTGGTCAGCCTCGCCGGCCGGCTCGGCACCACGGCGGCGCTGCGTCAGATGGACACGGTCTTCGCCTGGGAACCGCCGGTCAGACCGTGACCGGCTCGGGCTTGTTCTCCTGCGCCATGGGCGAGTGGTCGGGGGCCAGCCGGCTGAGCGTGATGGTGCCCCAGACGAGGATGGCGGTCGCGACGAGCGCGGGTACGACCTGGCCCACTCCGGCCGGCAGGGGTTCGCCGAGCAGGACGGTCCCGGCGGTGATCGAGGTGATGGGGTCGACGATCTGCACGGTCGCGTAGGCGATGCCGAAGTAGCCGACCTCGTAGGACTTCTGCAGCAGCACCACGGCCGCGATCAGCAGGAGGGGGATGGCGAGGGCGAACCAGTGCAGTAAGTCGCCCCACGCGCCGTCGAAGTTGGCCCCCACGACGCGCACGAACGTCGACACGGTCGCGGTCACCGCCCCCGCGCCGATCGACATCCAGATGGCCTTGCCGGGCCCGGCGAAGAACCGCGACGACACGAGGCTGGCGGCGGCGATCAGCGCGACGACGAGGATCATCCCGACGCCCTCGCCGGTCGACATCGACGGCTTCACGTTGTGGGCCGGGACCAGCAGCATCAGCCACAACAACCCGACCGCCACGGCCAGCGACCCGAGATATTCGGCCCGCTTGGCCTTGCGCCCGTGGAGCCAGGCCGCCAGCGGCACCGCGAACACGAGCGTGGCGACGCTGATCGGCTGGACGATGATGAGCGGCGCGAAACTGAGCGCGACCGCGTGGAGACAGGCCCCGCTGAAACTGATGATCCCGCCGATCCACCAGCGCGGCCGGCGGACGAGCCGTAGGGTGGCTCCCTGGGCGACGGCCTCGAACTGCTGGAGGGCCGCCCCCAGCGCATATCCGAGCGCGCCCAGCAGGGCGATGGTGAACCCCAGCCAGGTCATGGGCATGCTCCGGAGAATTCGAGGGTGCGGGTCACCCGATTCAGCTTAGGGACAATCTCCTGTTCCCCGGGTCGAGTCTCCCATATCTACCAGAACGGCCATTGCGGCATTCCGCCCGTTGAGGGCGATCACGCTGCCTCCCGGGTGGGTCGCCGCGCCGCACAGATAGACCCCTTCCATCGGCGTGCGGGGCGTCAGCCGCCGGTCCCACATCTGGTCCGGCCGCACCTCGCCCTGGAAGATGTGCCCCCCGGTCAGCCCGACGCGGCTCTCGATGTCGGGCGGCCCGAGCACCTCGTAGTGGGCCAGGCAGTCGGCGAAGTCGGGGGCGTACCGGCCGATGAGGTCGATGAACTGGCGGGCCACCTCGTCGCGGCGCGCCTCCCAGCCGCCCTTCAGGGCGTAGGGGGCGTACTGCCCGAAGACGCTCATCAGCCCGTCCTGCACGTAGATCTCCCCGAACGCCACCGCCGGTTCGCCGGCCTGGCAACGTTCGAAGGCGCGCTGGGCGTCGTCGAGACCGGTCGTCACGTCGACCACGCCGTGGGCCATGAAGGTCCGGCCGGGAGCGGCCGTCCAGGAGGGCAGGCGGCGCAGGGCGGCGTTGAACTTGACCACGGGGCTGCGCACGTCCCATTCGGCGATGCGCAGCCGGTAGTCGGCGGGCGCGTCGCCGACCATGGTCATCAGGCGTTTGGGGTCGGCGTTGGAGACGACCCGGTCGGCCGCGACGAACGTGCCGTCGTCGAGGCACACCCCTTCTCCCGGGAGCACCCGCGCCACCGGCACCCCGGTGGCCAGCACGGCCCCGGCCTCGCGGGCGGCGTCGGCGATGGCGAAGCTCACCATCCCCATGCCGCCCCTGACGTAGCCCCAGACCGCGCCGACGCCGTCGAGCTCGCCGATGAAGTGCATCAGCTTGACGGCGGCGGTGCCGGGGTCGCGGGGGCCGGCGTAGGTGCCGATGATCCCCTGGCCGAACAGGGCGTCCTTGAGTCGCTGATCGGTGACGAAGTCGTCGATCACGTCGGCGATCGAGGCGTGGAAGAGGACGTCGGACATATAGGCGTCGCCGAGGATCTCATCGAGCTCCGCGCGGGTGGGCGAGTCGCCGGCCCAGGTGTCCCTGGCGCCCTTGCGGAGCTTGATCCGCATGCGGTCGAACAGGTCCTCGTAGGCGAAGTAGCCGTCGATCTCCTTCTGGGGCAGGCCGAGATCCGCGAGCGCCCGGGTGGTCCTGTCGTGGTCGAGCCACTGGGCGAAGGCGGTGCCGTCGTCGTAGGGGATCCAGAGCTGGGGGTCGGCGATCGTGAAATCGAGGCCGCGTCGTTTCAGGCCGAGTTCGCGGATGACGGTCTCGTCGAGCAGCCCGACGACGTAGGCGCAGGGGCTCACGACGTACCGGGGATCCTCGAACGGGCGCTCCAGGGTGCACGCGCCGCCGAGGCGCTCGCGGGCCTCCAGCACCAGCACCCGTTTGCCCGCCCGTGCCAGGTAGGCGGCGCACGTCAGGCCGTTGTGACCGCCGCCGACCACGACCACGTCCCAGCGGCGACGCGCCAGGTCTTTCACGGGTTCGGGGAGGCCCACCTGGCCGAGCTGGGCGGCGATCTCGTTCATCCATCAACACTGACTGGATAACCAGTCAAAGCGCAAGGGCCGCCCGTGGGTCTAGCATCGGTCATTCCGGGGTTTTTCCTACGGGGTGCCCTGGAACGACCTACTCGTGCGGCGCGTTGGAGCGGGCGTGGCCTCTCTATCCCAGATGATCCGGCGTTTCCTGGAGAAGCCCGGCAGCGTCGACATCGCGCCGTTCGAGCGCACCGTCGCCGCCGCCGGGGCGCTCGCCGACCGCGCGCGCGACCTCTCCCTTGAGGAATTGCGCGAGATGGCCGCCGCGAACGTCGGCTCGGCCGAGTTCTGCGCCGCGGTCCGCGAGGTCGCCGACCGCACCCTCGGTGAGCGCCCCTTCGACGTGCAGCTCGTCGGCACGCTCGCCATGTTGTCGGGGAACGTCGTCGAGATGGCCACCGGCGAGGGCAAGACCCTCGCGGGCGCGCTGGCGGCCGCGGGATTCGCGCTGCGCGGCAAGTCGGTGCACGCCATGTCGGTCAACGACTACCTGGCCCGCCGCGACGCCGAGTGGATGGCGCCTTTCTACACGGCGATGAACCTGACGGTCGGCTGGATCGCCGAGGCGTCCACACCCGAGGAGCGCCGCGCCGCCTACGCCCGCGACATCACCTACGCCAACGTCAGCGAGATCGGCTTCGACCTGCTGCGCGACCGCCTGGCCACCGACCCCGAGTCGACCGTCCAGCCGGTCCCCCAGGTCGCCCTGGTCGACGAGGCCGACTCGGTGCTCGTCGACGAGGCCCGCGTGCCGCTCGTGCTGGCCGGCGCCACCGACGCGGGCGCGGCGGTCCCCGAGATGGCCGCGCTGGTCCGCCGCCTGTCGCGCGGCTACCACTTCGAGATCGACGACGAGGGCCGCAACGTCTTCCTGACCGCCAAGGGCACCGACACGGTCGAGAGCGCCCTCGGCATCTCCCTGTACGACCACCCCGGCACCGTCACCGAGGTCAACCTCGCCCTCCACGCCCACGCGCTGCTGGTGCGCGACGTCGACTACATCGTGCGCGACGGCCGCGTGCAGCTCGTGAACCACTCGCGCGGCCGGGTCGCCCAGCTCCAGCGCTGGCCCGACGGCCTCCAGGCGGCGGTGGAGGCCAAAGAGAAGCTGGCCCCGTCGGACACCGGCGAGATCCTCGACTCGATCACCATCCAGGGCCTGCTGACGCGCTACCCCGAGATCTGTGGCATGACCGGCACCGCCGTCGCCGTCGGTGAGAACCTGCGCGAGTTCTACAAGCTCAAGGTCGCCGTGATCGCGCCGAACCGGCCGTGCGTCCGCGAAGACGAGCCCGACCGCATCTACCCGTCGCTGATCGACAAGGAACTGGCCCTGGCCGACGAGATCGTCGCCCAGCACGCCACCGGCCGCCCGATCCTGATCGGCACGCTCGACGTGGCCGAGTCCGAGTCCCTGGCCAAGGAACTGCGCTCGCGCGGGCTCGAACCGGTCGTGCTGAACGCCAAGAACGACGCCGAGGAGGCGGCCATCATCGCCAGGGCGGGCGAGCTGGGCGCGCTGACGGTGTCGACCCAGATGGCCGGACGCGGCACCGACATCCGTCTCGGCTCCCCGGAGGTCGCCGAACTGGGCGGCCTGCTGGTCATCGGCACGGGCCGCCACCCGTCGAGCCGCCTCGACGACCAGTTGCGCGGCCGGTCGGGCCGCCAGGGCGACCCGGGCCGGTCGGTGTTCTTCGTCAGCGGCGAAGACGACCTGCTCAAGGCCTACCTGCCCGACGAGACCCTGCCGAAGGCCGAGAAAGACGGCCGGATCCGCGACAAGCAGGCCGCCTACCTGGTCGGCCACGCCCAGCGCATCGCCGAGGGCGTCAACACCGAGATCCACCGCAACACCTGGCGCTACACCCGCGTCCTGGAGGAGCAGCGCGCCCGCCTGCTCGACCACCGCGACCGCATCCTCTACGGCGACGCCGGCGCCGAGGCCCTCCGCGACGCCCGCCCCGAGCGCTACCGGGAACTGGTCGAACAGTCGTCGGAGGAGACCGTGGCCGCCGCGGCCCGCCAGATCGTGCTGTTCCACCTCGACCGTTGCTGGACCGACCACCTGGGCTACTTCGCCGACCTGCGCGAGGGCATCCACCTGCGGGCTCTCGGGCGGCTCAGCCCGATCGACGAGTTCAACCGCGAGGCGCTGCCCGCCTACCGGAAGCTTCTGGAGGAGATCGAGAAGCGCGCGACGGCGAGCTTCGACGCCCTCGACCTGTCCTCGCCGCTGGCCGAACAGGGCATGAAGCGGCCGTCGGCGACGTGGACCTATCTGGTGTCGGAGAACCCGTTCGGCAGCGACTGGGACCGGGTGCTGCGGCGCGTCTCCTCGGCGCTGCGCGGCCGCAAGAAGGGCTAGATCCGCTTCGGGGAACCCGGGCGACCGGCTCGTCCCGGAAAGCGCGCGAAAAAAGCCCGGCCCCCTGCGGGCCGGACCCTTCATCGTATTCGGGGATTTACCGCCACGCGGTGAAATGCCACTTGTTCGCGGTCGAGTAGGTGCACGACGACACATTCCACCCGGCCGCCTTGATGGCGGACCGCCAGTAATTGCAGTTACCAGAGTCGGGGTAACCGCCGTAGAACTTGCTTTCCGCGTGGGCGGTCCCTGACATGGAGAAAACCGCTCCGGCGATGGCGAGACCGACGAACGCCCTTTTCAGAACTTTCATGGTGTTGCCTTTCATGTGGCTGCGCGGGAACTGCCGCTACCCGGTCATACTCAACCGGCGGTCAGCGGCACGCAAGGCCGCCAAGGCCGTGGAACGCGCCTTTGGCAGAGATAGGCAAATCGCCGGAACGATTTCGAGTGGCTCGAAATTCAACGCGAATACAGCGCCGGACACGAGACGATCCGCGCCCCCCTGGGAGACGGGGCGCGGATCGCCGTTCGGGGCCCGCTTCTTCCCTATGCCCCGGTCTTCTCGTGCCTGCCCTTCCTGGCCCGGACGATCAGGAAGCGCAGGCCGACCGCGACGAGCGCGCAGGCCACCAGCCCGGAGGCGATGACCGGCACGGGCGTCTCCGGCCGCGGAGTCGTGGTGTCGGCGGCCACGTGGCTCGCCGACGGGATGGCGATGGTCTTGGGCTGCGGCGCCGCCGACGGCGGCACCGCGGCCTTCTTCTGGGGAACCTGCTTCTGGGGGGCCGCCTGGTGGGGGACGACCTTCCGCGCCGCGACGGGAGCCGCGACGGGGGTGCAGGTGACGTCCTGGACGTCCGACTCCTTGAACGTGACGGGCGGCGCCTCGCCGGAACCGCCGCGGGAGTTGTACGCGCCGGACGCGAACGGCTCGGGAGCGCCCTTCTTGCCCAGGCCGTCGCCCCACTTGGTGATGACGTAGTCGATGTCGATGTGGCCTGCGCCGCCGTTGCCCTCGACGGTCAGGCTGCCGTCGTTCCAGGTGCCGCCGGTGAGTTCGGCGAAGGTCTTGCCGTCGAGGTCGAGCATGACGCCGTTGCTCGACGGCGAGCCCGGCCCTCGGTCGCCGACGAAGAAGGGGGCCTTCCTGCCGTCGTGCATGACGTAACCTTCGGTGCCCATGGGCCAGCTCGGACTGGCCGCCAGTCCCTTCTGCATGGGCTCGCCCGACGCGGGGGCGCCGGTGTCTCCGTTGCGGCCCGAACCGTCGTCCCAGAAGTACGACGCGGTGGTCGAGCCCTCGTACAGGGGATGGACGACCAGGTCCGGCACGCCATACCCGGAGAAATCGGACGTGGGCCGGGTCACCCGCTGGACCGAGCCGTTGAGGGCCTCGATCGTGGTGACCTCGCCGTCGGCGGTCTTCTCGACCACGCCGACCTGGCCGTGGTCCTTGAGGAAGGCGACCGCGCCGGGCTGGGGCTCGGAGGTCCAGGCGTCCTTCGACTTGAACCACTCGGCGTGGTCGGCGGAGGCGGCGAAGCTGCCGACCTGCTTGAGCACCCCGGCCGACTGGCCGGCGTACGAGACGAACGTGTCGCACCAGGGGGCGGAGGCGAGGGCGGGGTCTTTGCCTTCGCTGTACCAGGCGCCGTACTTGCTCTGCTTACCCGCCTGCGCGCTGTAGCCCAGCTCCTGCCGGGCCGCGTCGAGCAGCGAGTCGGTGATGGGGGAAATGGGGGAATCTCCTTTGGTCACATGCGAGTAACCGGACATTAGGCCCCATTTACCTCAAGCCATAAGAGAACCTGACAAAACTTTGCCTGGGGTTTACTGATCGTCGTGGCAGGAAGAGGATGTCCAGCCACAACGAAGGGACCTCCCATGACGACCACGGAGACGGTCGGCGGCGCCGCCCGCAGGGCCGTACAGCACCCCCTGCTCGACAAGCTGGCGAAGGTCGGATTCGCCGCCCGAGGCGTCCTCTACGCGCTGATCGGACTGGTCGCGCTGCAGATCGCCTTCGGCGGGTCCAGCGGGGAAGAAGCCGACAAGTCAGGCGCGATCCACATGGTGGCCGAACAGCCCTTCGGCTCTGTGCTGCTGTGGGTGATGGCCGTCGGCCTGGCGGGCCTGGCCCTCTGGCAGATCGGCGAGGCGATCTGGGGCAACCCGAAGTTGCGCCAGCGCGTCGAGTCCGTCGCCCGCGCGGTGGTCTACGTGACCCTGGTGATCTCCATCACGAGCCTGCTGCTGAAGGGCAAGGAGGCGACCAGCACCGACTCGCAGTCGCAGGACGCCACCCGCGCCCTGTTCGAACTGCCCGGCGGCCAGTTCCTCGTCGGCCTGTTCGCGCTCGGCATCATGGCCCTCGGCGTGTACTGGATCCACGAGGGCTGGACCGAGAAGTTCATGCGCGACATGCACGTGACCGAGCCGAAGGCCCGCACGACGGTCGTCCGCCTCGGCAAGGCCGGCTACATCTCCCGCGGCATCGTCGCCATCGCCGCCGGCGTCCTGGTCGGCCAGGCCGCCCTGACCTACGACCCCGACCGCGCGGCCGGCATCGACGACGCCCTCAAGTCACTGTCGGAGACCCCGATGGGCCCCTGGCTCCTCGCGGCGGTCGCGATCGGCCTGATCCTCTTCGCCGCCTACTGCTTCGCCGAGAGCCGCTGGCACCGGACCTGATCCAGGGCGAAGAAAAGGGACCTCCCGACCGGCCGGCGGGAGGTCCCTTTTCTGCGTCAGGCCGGCCGGGTGACCGGCACGACGGTGACCAGGGAATCGAGCCCCTTGAAGTCACCGGGATTGCAGGTGTACAGCGGCAGCCGGTTGGCGATCGCGACGCAGGCGATCATCAGGTCGGCAGTACGCGGGCGCGGTTTCCGTCCGGACGCGACCACGGCGCTCCAAAGTTGGCCGTACTCACGCGCCGCGCACCCGTCGAAGGGAAGTGGATCGAACTCGGCTTCGGCGGCCTGCAGTACCTTCATGCGTTTGGCGAGTTCCCGCGGGTCCTGAGCGACGAGCACGCCCACGGAGAGTTCCGCCGCGGTGATCGCGCTGATCATCATCTCGTCGGGCAGTTCGGCCGGGTCGATGCCCGACCGGAGGATCAGGATGTTGGTGTCGAGCAGGCCTTGGGGATGGATCACTCGCCGAACTCCCCGAAGGGATCATCGTCGACGTGAAGGTTCATGTCCCGACGGTAATCGCGATCATCAAGACGAGGCATGCCACGGGAGACGGCGGCGAAGTCGGACCTGGAGACCGCACGCCGCCTGCGGCGAATCGGGATGATATCCCCGATGTGGTGGCCGTCGCGCGTCAGAGCGTAGCTCTCACCGCGCTCCACGCCATCCATGATCTCAGCCGATCGATTTCGCAGGTCGCCCTGGGAGATCTCCTGTGACGCCTCAGACATGAGCTCAGGCTAACCCTGCAGCCGTCTGCCCTGCTATGCACTTCACTGCACTTCACTGCACTTCACTACGCTTGTCTGCACCGCAATCGGGATGAATGCCGACGTACAGGGACCTCCCGACCGGCCGGCGGGAGGTCCCTCGCTGTGTGTCAGGCCTCGACCGGGGTCTCCTCCTTGGCCTCGGCCGGTTCCGGGGAACGGCCGCGCCAGAGGCCGAAGCCCGCGAGGACCAGCGCGGCGAAGACGTAGCCCAGGGCTATCTGGCCGCCGACGTTCCAGCCGACCTTCTCCGCGTGCACCAGGCCGATGAACGACAACAACGCGCCGAACAGGGCGTAACCGGCCGCCCAGTAGAAGTTGCGGTCGATGATGAACGCCACGATCGCGCCCAGCACCAGACCCGCCAGGATCGCGCCGCCGCCCAGCAGGACCGTCCCGTGGTAGACCGATCCCGCCGCGGCGATCTGCTCGCTCGTCACCGCCACGCCCGAGGCCGCGATGACGTTGTTCATCTGGCCGGCCGCCCAGGCGGCGATGTTGGGGATGATGGCCATCACGACCGCGACCGCGTGGACGCGGGGCACGGCCTGGAAGGCCTGCGCGCCGATGAGCAGGCCGATGTAGAGCAGGATCGGCACGATCGCCGGGGTCGGGAGCAGGGTCGACAGGACGCTGAACAGACCCAGGAAGCAGAACAGGGCGATCACCACGCCGCTGGCCATCGAGTAGCCGGCCCGGCCGCCCGCCTCCTTCCACCCGGGGTGGCCGATGTAGACGGCCGGCGGGAACGGGGAGCCCAGGGCCGAACCCACCACTGCGCCCGCGCCGTCGGCGAGCAGCACCGAGCGGAGGTTGTACTTGTCGCCCGCCACGGCGGCCGACTCGACGTTGGTCATGCCCTCGGTGAAGTTGTAGATGCCCAGCGGGATCGCCGTCGCCAGCAGGGGCGCGACCTCGCTGAGACCGCTGACCAGCAGGTCGATCTTCAACGTCGGCAGGCCGACCGCGATGTCGCTGATCGCCGCGCCGACGGCGGCGGGCTCCATGTAGCCGCCGATCCAGCCGATGGCCGAGCCGACCAGCAGGGCGGCCAGGCCGACCGGGATGTTGCCGGGCAGCTTCAGGTCGGTGAAGAAGCCGACCAGGATGATGACCAGCACCGGCAGCGCGATCCAGAGCGCCTCCCACATCTGGGCGGCCGGGCGCATCGAGATGAACGCGATCGAGATGCCCGCCAGGGTGCCGAGCATGGCCGCCTGCGGGGTGTACTTACGGATCAGCGGGCCGACGAACGCACCCAGCAGGACGATCAGGCCGATGATGAAACACCAGGCCAGACCGGCCTGCCAGGCGGCGATCGGGTCGTTGGTGGCCAGGTACGTCGGCAGCATGATCACGAACACGACGATGAACATGTGCGGGACCGACGGACCGTACGGCATCGCGCAGACGTCGAGGCGGTTCTCCTTCTTCGCCAGCCGTCTGGCCAGGTAGGTGTAGTAGACGTTGCCGATCAGCAACTGGATGCCGAGGGCCGGGAGGATCACGCCGTACACGTCGCCCTCGGAGATGTGCACCACGCCGACGCACAGGGCCGTGAGGGTCAGGACGTTGACCAGGACGTTGAAGCCCAGGCCGAAGAACGCGTTGGTGTCGCCGGGCACCCACCAGGGCACCTTCACCGCGGGAGTCGTCATCACAGCACCTCGATCAGGTTCTCGGAGGGGGCGACCCAGCCGAAGATGCCGCCCTGCGCGGCGATCATGGCGAGTCCCGCTTCCTGGAACTCGTCGAAGTACGACCCGACGCAGTCGGACACCACGAGGCACTCGAAGCCCCGGTCGTTGGCCTCCCGCACGGTCGTGTGGACGCAGACCTCGGTCGTGACCCCGGTCACGACGAGCGAGGTGACGCCCTTCTCGGCCAGCAGTTCGCCGAGGTTGGTGGCGTAGAACGAGCCCTTGCCGGGTTTGTCGACGACCGGCTCGTCTCCGAGGGGTTTGAGGTCGTCGACGATGTCGTGACCGTACTCACCCCTGATGAGGATCCGGCCCTTCGGGCCGGGATCCCCGATGCGCATCGACGGCGCGCCGCGGTTCAGCTTCGCGGGCGGGCAGTCGGACAGGTCGGGAAGGTGGCCCTCCCGCGTGTGGACGACCATCAGCCCGGCCGCGCGGGCCGCGCCGAGCAGCCGGGCCAGCGGCGGGATGACCTTCTGCAGCTTGGCGACGTCGTTCCCGAGGGTCTCTCCGAAACCGCCGGGCTCGACGAAGTCGCGCTGCATGTCGATGACCAGCAGCGCGGTTGACTCGGGATCGAACGTGAACGAATAGGGGGACGCGTCGACAGTGGGCACGCCGGCTCCTCGATTCCAGGGCCGGTACGTCCCCCGACGCCGGACCGGCCGGGCGGTCCATTCGTCGATTGTCGACAGAATATGTATCCGCCACCGCCGCGCCGCGTTAACGCCCGGTTACCCGATATAGGTGCGGGCGCCGTGGGAGGCCAGCGCGGCCAGCACGGTCGGCGCGTCCTGGCTCACGACCGCGTCGAGCAGCTTGCGGTGCCGGCGCACCCCGTCACCGGGGTCGCCGACGTGCTCGACCTCCCGCCGCAGGTTGGCGGCCATGTAGAGCTGGAGCTTGCGGATGACGGGCCGGTAGGCGAGCAGCAGCTGACGCTGCCCGGCCAGGGCGACCATCGCGATGTGGAACCGGCAGTGGGCGTCGTTCTCCTCGCGGAGGTCGCCCTTGCGGGCGGCGGCGTCCATGGCCTTCAGCGCGTCTTCCAGCTCGCCCACGTGGGTGCCCTCGGCGAGGGGCGTGGAGAGGGAGACGGCGTACTGTTCGAGCACGTCGCGCAGCCCGAACAGCTCGTCGACGTCGCGTTCGGACAGTTGCGCCACCCGCACCCCGCGCCTGGGCAGATGCTCCACGAGCCCCTGCTCGTCGAGCAGCCGCAGAGCCTCGCGCAGCGGCGCCCGGCTGATGCCGAAACGCCGCGTGAGCTGCTCCTCGATCAGGCGCTCCCCCGGCTGGAGCGCACCACTCAGGATGTCCTCGCGGAGCTGGTTCATCGACAGCTCGACGAGACTGGTCGCTTCGAGCACGCCCACCTCCTCAGACCCCAACTCTGGCAGATCATGCGCCTTCGCGGGCAGACCTTCCCACCAGCCCAAAAAGGCACTTCTGTACCATTAGAAGTGCCTTTGGGGGAGGTAAAGCGTGATACTACGAGTAATTACCATAATGGGGCTTTTGTCGACTCCAGCGTCGACGCCGACACCGCCACCACCCGTGCCCGTGGCGCCCGCTCCCGCACCGGCACCGGCGCCCGTGACCACGCCGGTTCCGGACCCCGAGCCCGCCGCCGAACCGCTCAGGTTCCTCACCTTCAACGTCTGCGGAGGCCTGTGCGAAAACGACTTCTCCCTGGCCAGGTGGACGTCTTTCCTGCTGCGCGAGACCCAGGACGCCGACGCTTTCTTCCTTCAGGAACTGTGCGGCCGGCAGTTCGACGCGCTGCGCAACCGGCTCTCCGGCCGATACCACGCCGCATATGTGGTCACCGTCCGCAAGAACAAGGCGTGCCGCCGGAACTGGGGCGACCGCCGTTTCGGCATCGCCGTCTTCGTGAAGGGCCCGGTGCTGGCCCGCGGAGTCTGGGCGCTGCCGAACCCGCACCGCGACGAACCCCGCGCCCTCCTCTGCCTGGACGCCGTCCTCGCCCACCGCGCGACCCGGCTGTGCACGACGCACGTCGACTACAAGGGCCACAACCGGGAGATGCACGTCAACTACATCGACACGATCATCCGGGGCTGGACCGGCCCGCTCGTCATCGGCGGCGACCTCAACCTGAGCCCGGGAACCCTGCCGATCCGCAACCTCTACCGCCGCTTCCACGAGATCGACCCGCTGGCGCGGGTGACCTTCCCCGAACAGGACCTGAAGATCGACTACATCCTGTTCAGCGACCACTTCTCCGGCTTCACGGCCAGCGGCGGAGGCTGGCGGCCCTGGGTGTCCGACCACCGCGTGCTGCGCGGCTCGGCCCGATCCCATGACATGTGAGGCCCTGTCGGCGAGTCGTCAGGGCCGGCTGGACGGCCTTTCGACCGAGGCCAGGAAGTCGGCCATCGACGATGACGGATTGTCGTGCGGGAAGGAGGTGCCGTCGGCGGTGTGACGGGCCGCCAATGCCCGCGCCCGGTTGGCCGCCGTTTCACGGTGGTCCAGGTAAACGCTGGGATCGATGCTCTTGCCCTGCCTGCCGTCGAGCTTGCGGCTCTTCTTGCCGGCCTGATCCGTGGTGAGAAATCCGGTGTGTACGTCGAGGTGAAGAATCAGCCAGAGTTCGAAGCAGGGGTTGGAGATCGCCAGATTGACGCCCTGTTTTCCTGCCAGGTCGACGGCCTGCCGGAGGTCGGGGTGATTCTTCGGCCATTCGACGTCGAAGACGCACCAGCATTCGTCGATCTCGTCATCAGACCTTCGGTCGATCGCGCGTCTGACGAGGTTCAGCGGCGCGCCCGGCTCGGGGTCGATCACGATTTCGATCGCGGTGTCCGCACGGATGTGCGGCAGGCGCCTCAGACCGTTGATGTAGTCGGGCTCCGACTCCTTCCCCTCGCAGAACACCACGATGGTCTTGCGCTCGGGGCGGTTCGCCACCTTGCGGCGGAGGTCCTTGGCCTTCGTTCGACGGGGGGACATCGCTCGATCAGCCGATCAGCCCCAATGACCGGAGGAAGTCGGTTCTGTCGACGTCGGGGACCGCGCCGAATCTGCCGTGCAGGTAAGCCCGTTCGAGATTCTGCGACTTCCTGACCCGCTCTCCGGCGAACTCGGCCAACGCTCCGAGCTTCGTGGTTCCGTCCGCGCCCTTCTCGGTCAGCCACACCTCGTCGCGGTTGAGATGGTTCAGCAGGCTGGTGTCATGGGTCGTGAAAATGAGCTGGGCCCCTTCAGGATTGGTCGCCGGGTCAGCGAACAGGCGTATGAGCTGGGCGGACAGCGTCGGGTGGAGGCTGGCGTCGAGTTCGTCGAAGAGCACCGGGCTACCCGCCTCAAGAGCCGTCAGCACCGGTCCGATGACACGGAACCACGTGCGGGTGCCCTCCGATTCCGCGGCGAAGTCGAGCGGGGCCGTCGACTCCCCGAAGCGATGGACCAAGCGCACTTCATAGCGGCCCCTGTATACGGAACGGGATCGCGGCCGGAACGCGGGATCGATCTCCTCAAGCAGCACGTCGTCGATACCGAGATCAGCCAGCCGCAGTAATGCGAGCGCCCTGGCGCGGTGCTCGGATCCGTCGAACCAACTCTCCGTCGAGGCCTCGGACCTTCGGCCCGGCCTCACCCCTAGAGAACGGATCGAGAGCAGACGGTCGGCGAAGGCGGTGACCAGCGGCTCGTCGAAGCGACGGGCGATCGACAGGGCCAGAGCCCGGTCGGTGAGCAGCTCCCGCGTGCCCGACAGGGCGCCGAGACCGCGTTGCAGTTTCAGGCTCAGGCCGTCACGTTCGAAGATCCTCCGCCGATACTTCTCCGGATAATGGAACAGGCCCTCGTAGGCGATCGCCTGGGCGTCGAGTGACACGACGTACTCGAACCGCACACCCGAGATCACGAACTCCGCGGTGAAGTCGGAAGCGGGGGCGGAGCCGTCGCCGAAGGCGAAGGGGTCGACGGGGATGCCGTCGTCCCAGAACCGCAGCGAGTTGGCCACCGCGTCGACCAGCCACTGCACGGCCGCGACCACGTTGGACTTGCCCGACGCGTTCGGGCCGTAGATCGCGGCGACCGGCAGGAGGCTCTCACCCAGGTTGGCGACCGCTCGCGCCTCCGGCCGGTCGCGATCGACGGCGACCATCGAAAGCTCGGCCGGCTCCAAGATCGAGCGGAAGTTGGCGACCTCGAATCGGATGAGCACAACGTCCCCTTCTCGCAGATCTACTGCGAGGATAGCCGTGCATTCGTCGAATCTCGACGAAATCAAGCCTACGTCGACGCCTTACCCGCAAATCGATACTTGAATACTTGCTCAGATGTTTGATCAACGGAAGAACCGTCGATAACTCTCCGTAACCATCATCGTTCAGACGGAGGGGACATCGATGAACGACCACCCGCATCACGACCACGAGGACGCCGACCACGAGCACGAGCTCGACTGCGGCGCCGAGGCCGCCTGTGGTCCCGGCCACTGCCACGACCACTCGGCTCGCTAGGAAGAACGTGTCCGGGCGGGCCGGCGCAGGCTCGCCCGGACGCGTTGTTCGTCAGGCCGGGCGGGCGCTCTTGGGGCGCATGTCCGTCCAGACCTCCTCGATGTGGGCCAGGCACTCCTCTCTGGTGCCTTCGAAACCGTCCGGGTGCCAGCCGTCGGGGATCTCCCGTCCGGCGGGCCAGAGAGAGTACTGCTCCTCGTCGTTGCGGACGACCAGGTGGGTCACGACGTGCTCCTTGCGGTGATGAGGGTGTGCGTGGGGGAACGGGTCAGGTCGGTGGTGGTGATGTCGGCGGCGCCGGCTTCCCGGAGCCAGCCCGTGAGCTCGTCCGTGGTGTAGAGGCGGCCGCCCTGGGTGAGCCACAGGTTCAGCGCGAAGCCCTCGGTGAAGGCCTGGTCGGCCAGGCCGCCGCGCGGGGTCGTCGTGGTCTCCAGGATGTGGACGTCGGCTCCCGACGCCACCGCCTCCCGCACCAGCCCCCGGGCCCGTTCGCGGGAGAAGCCGTGGACGACGTTGAACAGCAGCACGTGGTCGTAGCCCTCCAGCGTCAGCGGCTCCGACAGGTCGGCCTCAACCAGGGGAAGCGCGCTGGGCGTGCCGGGCAGGTCGACGACGACCGCGTCCAGGCCCGGAGTGGCGTCCACGAAGGCCTTGGCGAAGACGCCGTGGCCGCCGCCGACGTCGGCGAGCCGGCCGGGGGTCATCGGGATCAGGCCGACGACCTCTTCGGCGAGCCAGCCCGCCAGGCCCGACTGGAGCCGGTGGAAGACGGCCAGCTCGTGGGGGCGGCCGGAGAGCCAGCGATAGAAGTCGGCCCGGGGCCGCCCGCTGGAGACACCGTCGAAGAGGTCCTTCCAGAACTCGCCGAGGATCGACGACCACAGGACCAGCGGGGTGCCGTATCCGGCCGAGACCCAGCCGGGCGAGGCCGCGAACACGTCGTCGTCGCGGGTCAGGTAACCGGTCGTCACGAGCAGGTCGAGCAGGAGGGTCAGGCCCTCCTCGTCGGCGTCGAGCACCTTGGCCAGGTCGGTGGCCGTGCCGGGCAGCGCCTCGAAGACGCCGAGCCGCACGGCCGCCGACCCCGCGTGGGCCGACATCGCGCCGACGATGTCGAGCAACGGCATCGGCGGGGTCTCATGCGGTGGCGGGTTCAACGGCATCGCGCACCTCCTCCTTCGCCCGGGGGGCGGGCTCCTTGCGCAGCAGCACGGTGACGGCGACGACGGCCAGGATGAGCGCGTCCACCAGGATGACGAACGCGATGCCGCGCCCCTCCCCCGTGCCGATCACCCGGCCGGCGGTCCCGGCCAGCGCGCCGCCGTCGCGCAGCAGCGGCCCGGCGACGAACTCGGCCAGCGGCCCGGCCAGCAGGTAGGCGAACGGGCTGCCGATGCCGCCGATCGTGTGCACGGTGCCGAGCACGCGGCCCAGGCTGTCGGGTTCGATGCCGCTCTGGAGCACGGCGTTGCCGGAGCCCTGCACCACCGGCAGCGTGAACAGGAAGGCGGCCGCCGCCCCGGCGACGATCCACGGGCTGGGCTGGAGGGTGTGCAGCACCAGGAAGACGCTGCCGAGCAGCATGAACACGCCCATGCCGCGGACCCGCCTCTTCGGGCCGCCCCACAGGCCCATCACGATGCCGCCCAGGAACACCCCCGACCCTCCGGCGAACATGAGCGCGCCGAGCACGGCCGGGGAGCCGAACGACAGGATCAGCGGCTGCACCAGCACCCCGGCCACGGCGAAGCAGAAGTTGTACGCGGTGAACGTCAACGTCAGCCGCATCAGGTCGCCCCGCCGCCGCAGGTAGTGCCATCCGTACGACAGGTCGGTCAGCGGCGCCTTCGCCGACCCGGCGCCGGGCGCCTTCACCACCGACGCCGGCAGCTTCACGACCAGCAGCGTCGTCACCGCGAGGGCGAAGGTCACCAGGTCGAGCACCAGCACGCCGGTCATCCCGATCGCGGCCAGCAGCGCCCCGGCCGCCAGCGGCGCGGCGATCTGGGTGGCCACGGTGATCTGCATGAGGCCGTTGGCGCGGGCGAGGTGGCGTTCGGGGATGAGCAGCGGGGTCATCGCCTGGTAGGTCGTCATGTGCAGCGTCCCGCAGATCGCGCCCACGAACGAGCCGAGGCAGATGTGCCACACCTGCAGCGCGTCGTGGTAGAGCAGCAGCGCCTGCGCGCCGGTGCTGAGCGCCACGACGCAGTCGCTGACGATCAGGACGCGGCGCCGGTCGAACCGGTCGACGATCACCCCGGCGAACGGGCCGACCAGGATGGCGGGCAGCAGCCCCGACAGCATGACCAGCGCGAACAGGGTGGTCGACTGGGTGTTCTGGTAGACCCAGACGCCGAGCACGAAGCCCGTCAGGCTCGATCCGACGCCGGAGACCAGCGACGACAACCAGACGATGCCGAATCTCACGAGGTCAGGCACATCGCCTCCACGTAACGCCGGATGAGCGCCCGGTCGGCGGCCGGGCAGGTGATCCCGGCGGCGGTCAGCACCTTCCGGGTGCGCGAACAGTCGAACCACGGCCGGGGGAAGACCGGCCGCTCCTCGGGCAGTTCGGTGACGAACGCCGCGAGCGGCAGGTCGGGCAGCCCGTCGTGGACGGCCGCCCGCCACTCGGCCCACGGAACCAGCCGCACGCCGAGGGCCTCGGCGATCTCCGCGTAGGTGATCGTCGCCTCGTTGAAGTAGTGGTGGTCGTCCCCCGCGCCGTGCAGCACGTGGTGGACGATCGCGTCGGCCACGTGGTCGACCGGGGAGACGTCCTCGTCGTAGGGCATGTCCGGGGCCATGCCGAGCCGCGTCATCGTGGCCAGCAGGCGGCTGAAGTAGTCGCCGTCGTTGCCCCATCCGGTCCGGCTGTCGCCGCCGATCCTGGCCGGGCGGTGGATCGAGACGGGGATGCCGCGCTCGCGCGCCTGCGCGGCGAGCCGGTCGGCGACCCATTTGGTCTGGTTGTAGCCGCCACCCAGGCCGGTCGGGTCCTCCGGCACGTCGGCCTCGGTGATCCGGCGGCTCTGGTAGGCCTTGCCGAGGTGGACCCCGAGCGTCGAGACGTGGTGGACGGGCACGCCCCCGCCCAGCGCCGACAGCCGCAGGACCGCCAGGGTGCCGCCGACGTTGACGTCCTTCAGCCGGTGGTACGGCTCCGCGAAGTTGATCAGCCCGCCGTTGTGGCAGATGACGTCGACCCGTTGGGCGAGGCGGGCGAACTCCTCCTCGGACAGGCCCAGCCGGGGCGAGCCGAGGTCGCCCGGGATGCCGACGACCCGGGCCTCGGGCAACCCCTGCGCGGCCAGCGCGGCCCGCACCCGGGCCTCGGCGGCGGCGGGGGTGCCGGCCCGGACGAGACAGAGCAGTTCCGAGACGGGGGCCAGCCGGGCGGCGAGGTGTGCCCCGAGGAAGCCGGTCGCGCCGGTGAGCAGGACCGTTATGCCCGACCGGTCTCTCGGGACGGTCACCCGGATGTCGCCGGGCAGCACCGCCTCGGCGAGCAGGTCGGGTTCGTCCGAGGTCGCGTGGGTGCCTTCGATCGTGGCGGCGAGCTCGGCCAGGTCGGCGGTCTCGAACAGGGCGCGCAGCGGGAGGGCGACGCCGAGCCGGTCCTTCAGGGCCGCCAGCACGCGGGCCGCGAGCAGTGAGTGGCCGCCGAGTTCGAAGAAGTTGTCCCGCCGTCCGACCCTCCGGTCGCCCGCGACGACGACCGACCAGACGTCCGCGACCGCCTGTTCGGTCGGGGTCCGCGGGGCCTCGTAGGGGGCCGACACCGTGACCTCGGGCAGGGCGGCCGTGTCGACCTTGCCGTGGCCGGTGCGGGGGACGGTCTCCAGCGCGACGAACATGTCGGGCACGAGGTGGTCGGGCAGCCGTTCCCGCAGGTAGGAGCGCAGGTCTGACTCCCCGGCGACGAACGCGACCAGGCGGTCGCCCGCCGACGTCACGTGGGCGTCGCGCACGCCGGGGTGCGCGGTCAGCGCCGCCTCGACCTCGCCCGGCTCGATGCGGTGGCCGCGCACCTTGAGCTGGCGGTCCTTGCGGCCGGCGAACTCGAAGCTCCCGTCGAGACGCCGCCGGACCAGGTCGCCGGTCCGGTACATGCGTGCCCCCGGCACCCCGGAGAACGGATCGGGCGTGAACCGCTCGGCGGTCATCGCCGGCTGCCCGAGGTAACCCCAGGCCAGGCAGTCGCCCGCGAGGTGGAGCTCGCCGTAGACGTTGTCGGGGGCGAGCCCGCCGTGGCCGTCGACGACGTAGGCCCGCACGTGCGGCAGCTCGGTCCCGATGGGCAGGTGCAGCGGCGTCGTGGGCTCCGCGGCCGTGTGCGTGGTCGCGCATACCGTCGCCTCGGTCGGGCCGTAGTGGTTGACCAGCGGGGTGCCGGTCGCGGCCAGCCAGGTCGCCAGCGCCGCGGCCGGCACCGACTCGCCGCCGACCATCATCAGCCTGACCGGCCATTCGATCCGGCGTCCGGCCAGCTCGTCGGCCCAGCGACGCCAGAGCGAGGCCGCCGTGTCGACGGCGGTGATCCCGTGACGCTCGACGAAGGCGAGCAGCGCGTCGGCGTCGAGGCGGGCCGGTTCGTCGTGCAGGACCAGCGCGCCGCCGGTGGAGAGCACCGGGAACAGGTCGCCCACGGACGCGTCGAAGGTCAGCGGCGGGATCATCAGCACCCGGTCGGCGGCCGTGAACCCGTGGACGTCCACGAAGGCCCTGGTGAACCTCCGCAGCGAGTCGTGGCCGACGGCGACGCCCTTGGGCGTGCCGGTCGAGCCGGAGGTGAAGATGACGTAGGCGAGCGAGCTCGGTTCCACCGGGGCGTGGTCGCGTGGGTGGAAACCCTCGTGGTCCACGACGCCCACGGCGTTGGCCGCCGCCAGCATCCGTTCCACTCTCTCCGGAGGGTGGCCGGGGTCGAGCGGCAGGTAGGCGCAGCCCGCCTGGAGGATGCCCACGATGGCGGCGACGGCGTCGGGTCCGGCGGGGAGACGTACCCCGATGACGCTGCCTTGAGTCAGCCCGGCCAGGTCGAGGGAGGCGGCCCGGCGCAGCAGCTCGCGGTAGGTCACCGTCTCGGTGTCGGTGATCACCGCGGGTTCGTCGGAGGGCGTGATCTTCCAGGCCGGCGCTTCGTAGGGGACGGCGCCGGGGGCGCGGGTCTGGAGGGGGACGTCCCAGACGCCCTGGTCGGCGTCGTCGACGGTCGCGCGCAGGACGGCGACCATGTGGTGGCCGATCGCGTCGACCGAGGCGGCGTCGAACAGGTCGGTCGCGTAGTCGAGGTGCACGCCGTCGCCCTCGACCACGAGCGTCAGGTCGAACCGGGCCGGGGGCGCGGCCAGCGCGTGGGCCCGGCCGGTCAGCCCCGGCGCGACCTCGATCGCCCCGCCGGGCTCCCCGGTCACCAGCATGACCTGGAAGATCGGGTTGTGGCTGAGGTCGCGCCGCCCGCCAGTCAGCTCGACGACCGAGTCGAACGGCAGCGTGCGATGGTCGAGCGCGGTCATGGTGGTCTCGCGGGCGAGCCGGACCACCTCGCGCAGCGTCGGGTTCCCGGTGAGGTGGGTCCGCAGCGCGACGGTGTTGACGAACATCCCGGCCGTGCGCTCCAGCTCGGGCAGTTCGCGGTCGCTGACCGGGGTGCCGATGACGACGTCGTCGGTGCCGGCCATCCGGGCCAGCACGACGTTCAGCGCGGCCAGCACCACCATGAACACGGTCGTCCGGTTGGCCTGCGCCCAGGCCCGCAACTCCCCGGCGAACCCGTCGGGGTAGACGACCGACCGGCGGTCGCCGTCGAAGGTCGGCCGGGCCGGGCGCGGCCGGTCGAGGGGCAGGTCGAGCAGCCCGCTGACGCCGTCGAGCCGCTGCGCCCAGAACGCCCGGTCGGCCGCGTCGGTGTCGCGGGTCGCCAGCCACGCCGCGTAGTCCGGATACTGCACCTGGACGGGCGGCAGGCGCTCCCCCCGGTAGAGGGCGTAGACCTCGTCGAACAGGATGCCGGTGGTCTCGCCGTCGCACACGATGTGGTGCCAGCACATCGCCAGCACGTGCCCGTCGCGGTAGGGGATCAGCAGCACCCGCATCAGCGGCGCCCGCGCGAGGTCGAACCCGTGGGAGAGGAACTCCTCGATGGTGCCCTCGGTCGAGAAGGGCACCTCGGCCGACGGGACGACGTGCTGGCGGGGCACCCCGTCGCGGACCACGATCGCGGTCCGCAGGGACTCGTGCCGGGCCACCAGGGCGTCGATCGCCCGGCGCATCCGGGGCACGTCGAGGTCGCCGGTCAGCTCGTGGGCCGCCCAGCACAGGTAGCGGTCGCCGTCGAACCCCGCCTGGTCGAGGAACCACAACCGTTCCTGCGACGGGGCCAGCGGCGCGTCGGCGCCCGGGTCGCGGCGCGGGATCCCGGACCGCTGCGCCGCGACCCGCGCCATACGTTCGGACAGTCTGCTCACGAGGGCACCACGTCCCGCAGATGGGCCGGGACGCGGTCGCCGAAGATCGCGCGGTACGCCGACACGTGCTGCTCGCGCGAGGTCAGGAACGGCAGGTCGGTGCTGACCATGTGCCGCACGACCAGCATCGGGACCGGCGCCTCCAGCGGGCGCAGCAGCGGGTTCCATAACCCGCCCTTGTCCGGCGGGCCGTCGTGGAACTCGCCGACCATGACCCCGGCGGGCACGTGCCGGTCCTTGAGGATCTCCTGGGCGCCGTCGATCAGGTCGAGCCGCCGGGCCGCGTCCGGGAACAGCACCAGCACGGCCGTGTGCATCGAGTCGGCGATCGACCGGGGGGCGAGTTCGCCGAACCACTTCCGGTACGGCTCCACCGCGGCGACCACCTCCTCGACGGTCTCCGGCCGTCCGGGGCGGATGGCGAGCAGGAACCGCCCCCGGTCGATGGAGCCCTGGGCGTAGGGGCAGACCGGACCGCGGCGGCCCAGTTCGGGGTGCGGGCGGCACAGGTACTCGCGCGCCCACGCCGTCACCGTGCGGAGCTGGCGGATGTACATGGCGCCCAGCGGGTGGAGGGGGCACCCGCTCTCGACGTCCTTGACGTCGAACAGGCGTAAGGTCGGCTCGTCGGGGTGGGTGATCACTTCGGGTGCCTCCTGTCGCGGCGCCAGAGGAGGGCGGCCGCCAGCCCCACGGCCGCCGTCATCCCTCCCGCGCGGACGATCCGGTCCTGCTTTCGCGCACGCCGCAGCGCCTCGCCGTACGGCATGGTGGTGTGGCTGACCATCGTGTAGAGCGGTCGCCACATGTCGGGCAGCAGCCGGCTGAGCACGGTGTCCACCTGCTTGCGGGCCAGGTGGAGCGGGGAGCGCAGCCGGTCGCGGAGTTCCAGGAAGTTGTCGGCCGACAGGTCGGCCAGCACGTCGGTGTGCGGTTTCCTGCGCCGCTGATACGCGGCGAAGGCCGCGCCGAGATCGTCGGGCCGGGCCTCGACGCATTCGGCGAGGACGACGCAGTCCTCGAACGCCGAGTTCATGCCCTGCCCGTAGAAGGGGTAGACGGCGTGGCAGGCGTCGCCGATCAGCACCGCCCGGCCGTCCTCGTGCCACTTCGAGGTCCGCACGGTGACCAGGTGGCCGACCGGGTTGCGGGCGAGTTGCCCCACCAGGTCGGGCAGGTCGGCGGCCGGGAGCACGCTCTTGACGAACGCCGCCAGGTCGGGCCGCACGAGATCGTGGTGGTCCATGAACAACGTGCAGGTCAGCGACCCGTCGACGTTGGGGTGGGCGACCATGAGGCCCTGGTCGCCGGGCCAGACGTGCAGCGCCTCCAGCCGTTCGGTGTACGGCAGGTGCAGCTCCTTGTAGCCCCACGGCAGGAACTCCTGCCGGAAGTCGGCCGGCCGGCCGCGCAGGAGTTCGGCACGGACCGCCGAGAACGCTCCATCGGCGCCGACGATCACGTCGGGGGTGATCGTCTCGCCGCCCGCCTGGAACGACGGGGCGTCGCGGTCGATCGCGGTCACCGGGGTGCCGAAGAAGAACCGCACCCCCTGGAGCTTCTCCGCGTGCTCGACCAGGGTCCGGCTGAGGGCGTCGCGCCGGATCGAGTGGAGGATCTCGCCGGGGTCGCGCCCGTACGGGTGGAAGAACGGGCGGCCCTCCCTCGGGTGGACGTACCGGCCGCGCATCGGGACGGTGTGGGCGCGCACCGCCTCCCACAACCCGGCCTTGCGGAGGGCGCCGATGCCCCGGGCCGACAGGCCCAGGTTGATCGAACGGCCCTCGTCGGGCGGCGCGACCCTGGGGTCGGCCCGGCGTTCGTAGACGTCGACGCGGTGGCCCTGCCCGGCCAGGTACACGGCCAGCAGTGAACCTGCCAGCCCCGCACCGACCACCGCGAAATGGATGTTCAGGTCGTCGCGCATCAGCGCTCGGCCTCCTCCAGGATCTCGTCGACCGCGGCCGCGAAATCGGCGACCGTACGGCTGGCGAACAGGGTGCGCACCGGGACGACCAGGTCGACGGCCCGGCGGATGCGCGCCACCACGCGGGTGGCGAGCAGCGAATGCCCCCCGAGGGCGAAGAAGTCGTCGGTGGCCCCCACACGCGGGACCCCGAGCACTTCGCCGAATATCTGTGCGACCAGTTCCTCGGCGTCGGTCCGGGGGGCGACGTACGCCTCTCCGGCCACGCCGGGGGTGGGCAGCGCCGTCCGGTCGAGCTTGCCGTTCCGGGTCAGCGGCAGCTCGGGCAGCGGCACGATGTGGCCCGGCACCAGATGCTCGGGCAGGGTGCGCCGCAGGTGGGCGCGGAGGTCATCGGGGGCGGGGTCGCCCGTCACATAGGCGACCAGGGAGCCGTCGAGCGCGATCACGGCGGCGCTCCGCACCGAGGGGAAGGTGGTCAGCGCGGCCTCGACCTCGGCGGGCTCTATGCGTACACCCCTGATCTTGACCTGGTCGTCGAGGCGGCCGAGGAACTCCAGATCTCCGTCGAGTCTCAGGCGCGCTCTGTCGCCCGTGAGATAGCGGCGGCCGTTCGGCGCCGGCACGAAGCGCTCGGCGGTGAGGCGCGGCCGGTTCAGGTAGCCCCGCGCGACGCCGACACCGCCGATGGCGAGTTCGCCGGGGATCCCGGGCGGCACCTCCCGCTGCCGGGCGTCGAGGATCGTGACCGTGGTGCCCGCGATCGGGCGGCCGATCGACGGCTTGCCGTCGCCGAGGTCGGTCGCGGTGGCGATCACCGTGGCCTCGGTCGGGCCGTAGGTGTTGACCAGGCGGATGCGATCGCCGAAACGGCCGCGCCAGCGCTTGACCGCCGAGGCCGCGACGGGGTCGCCACCGAGGATGACGAGCCGAAGGTTCGGCGGCCAGGCGATCTCGTCGATCTCCTCGACGAGGGCATGCCAAAAGGAGGTCGGCAAATCGAGCACGGTTACTCGAGCCCCTTCGGAAGTGGTCAGGAAATCCGGCAGGGTGCGCCCGCCATTGGGCAGCATCACGACCGTAGCCCCCGCTTCCAAGGATGGGAAGATCTCTTCCACGTGGGCGTCGAATCCCAGTTCAGAAAACTGCGCCACGCGGTCGCCGGGCTGCAGGTCATAGGCCGTGCGCATCCAGGAAACGCGTTCCGATACGCTCTGGCGATCGATCACGACACCTTTCGGCAGACCGGTTGACCCCGACGTGTAAAGCACATACGCGGGTAAGGAATCGTCGGAGATTTCTGTCAGAAGGGGCCCGCTCAAATCCCCCGGCCGCACCGCCGCGATTTCCGGTAGGAACGCCGCGTCGCCCACCAGAATGCGCGCGCCACCGTCGCGGAGCAAAGTCAAGATACGCGCGGCGGGGAAGCCGGGATCGACCGGCAGATAGGCCGCCCCGGCCCGCCAGACGGCCAGCAGGACCGGAACGAGATCGAGGCTCCGCTTGAGACCCACCCCCACGACGTCCCCGGGCCGCACCCCGCGGGCCGCCAGCCCGGCCGCCATCCGCGCGACGCGTTCACCCAGCTCCCGATAGGTGAGCTCGACGCCGTCACAGGAGACGGCGGGGGAATCGGGATCCGGCTCCGGGGGCCGGTCGGCTTCGGGTGCGTGCCCGGCCGGGCCGGCGCCGCCTTTCGGCGCAGACCGGTCGAGGTCGCAGAACAGGTCGAGATCGCCGCATCTCTCGCCGGGCCGCTCCGCGATGTCGGCCAGCAGCGCCTGGAACCGGGCCGCGAACCGTTCCGCCGTCGCCCGGTCGAAGCGGCCGGCATCGTAGGTGAGGATCAGGCCCGTCTCGGCCGGGCCCTGATAGACGTCCAGGGCCAGATCACACTTGGCCGAGGCCAGGCCCGAGTCGTAGATCTCGACGTCGAGGTCGCCGAGGCGGGGGCGCTCGGTGGTGGTCCGGGTGTACTGGAACATCGCCTGGAACCGCACCCCGCCCGGCACGTCGCCCGGCACATCGCCGTGGTCGAACGAGCGCAGCACCGCGCCCCGCGCCCGGCGCAGCGCCTCGGTGAACGGCGGGTCGTCGCCCAGGTCGGTGCGGAGCATCGCCAGGCCGGTGAAGTAGCCGACCAGGGCTTCGGTGTCGACGCGGTCGCGGCCGAGCATCGGGGTCGCCACGCAGACGTCGTGCTGGGCGGCGTGCCGGGCCAGGAACACCTGGAAGGCGGCCAGCAGCACCATGAACAGGGTGCCGCGCTCCCTCCTGGCGAGGGCCTCCAGCCCGCCGACCAGCTCCGGCGGGAGGGTGGCGAAGATCTGGCCGCCCTCCCCGGTCGCCCGGGGCCGGTCGCCGGGCAGGTCCAGCACCGGCAGGCCGCGCAGTTCCGCGTCCCAGTAGCCGGGATGGGAGCGATCCCCGCGCGCCACGTGGTCGGCGTAGGTGATGGGCAGCGGCGGGAGCACGCCGCCCCGGTAGAGGGTGTCGAGTTCGCGCAGCAGCACGTCGACCGACCAGCCGTCGGCCGCGATGTGGTGGATGACCAGGCAGAGCACGTGGTCGTCGGGGGCGGCCCTGATCAGGGTGAACCGGGCGACCGGGCCGGCGGCCAGGTCGAACGGCCGGTTGGCGCGTTCGGCCACGGCCGCCGCGGGGTCGGCGGTCTCGATCCGCTCCAGGGGCGGCCCGGCCGGGGTGACCAGCCGGACCGGGTTCCCGTCGTCGTCTTCGGCGTACCGGCCGCGCAGCACGTCGTGCCGCCGGGTGATCGCGGTGAGCGCGGCCTCCAGCGCCACGTCGTCGAGGCGGCCCCGGATGCGCAGGGCCACCGGCATGTTGTACGACGCGTCGGCCGGGTCGAGGCGCTGCAGGAACCAGAGCCGCCGCTGCCCGGCCGACAGCGCACTCACAAGCCGGCCCGGCGATCGGCCACGTCGGCCGCGATCCCGGCCACGGTCGGCACGTCGAAGAACACGTAGAACGGCACGTCGACGCCGAGCCGGTCGTGGATGCGCGCGGCGATCCTCGCGATGGTCAGCGAGTGGCCGCCGAGCTCGAACAGGCTCTCGTCGTCGCCGATGTGGTCGAGCCCGAGCACCTCCTCCCAGATCTCCCGCACGACCTCGGCCGTCTCGTCGGCGGCCGTCCCGGTCTCGGGCGCGGGAGACAGGTCGGGCGCGGGCAGCGCCGCCCGGTCGAGCTTGCCGTTGGGGGTCAGCGGCATCCGGTCCAGCGCCACGAACACACTGGGCACCATGTAGGCGGGCAGCACCCGCGCGGCCTCCCGCCGCAGGTCGCCGACGCCGCCGACCGTGTAGGCGACGAGCTCCTCCTCGTGTACGGCCACCGCCGCCTCCTGGGCGTGACCGAGCAGCACCGCCTCGATCTCCCCCAGCTCGATGCGGTGCCCGCGCACCTTGACCTGGTCGTCGGTCCGCCCGAGGAACTCCAGCCCGCCGTCCCTGACGCGGACGCGGTCGCCGGTCCGGTACATGCGGGCCCCCACGGAGCCGAACGGGCACGGCAGGAACCGTTCGGCCGTCAGCGCCGGCCGTCCCAGGTAGCCGCGGGCGAGCCCGGCGCCGGTGATGTACAACTCCCCCGGCACCCCGGTCGGCACCGGCCGCAGGTCGTCGTCGAGCACCAGCAGCCCGGTCGCGGCCAGCGGCCCGCCGATCGAGATCCGCGCCGGGCCGGGCGGCACCTCCGCGATGGTCGACCAGATGGTGGTCTCGGTCGGCCCGTAGACGTTGAACAGCCGCGCCACCCTCGGACGCAGCCGGGCCGCCAGCGGCAGCGGCAGCGCCTCCCCGCCGACCAGGGCGGTGACGGGCGCCTCGAACCCGGCGTCGGCCAGCAGCCGCCAGGTCGAGGGGGTGGCCTGGACGTGGGTGACGCCGTGGGCCGAGATGAGCGCCCGCAACGCGCCGCCGTCCGCGGCCTGGGCCTCGGTCGCGACCACGACCCGCCCGCCGGTGACCAGCGGCAGCCACAGCTCCAGCCCGGAGATGTCGAACGACCACGACGTGACCGCCAGCCACGTGGCCGAGGGGCCCGAACGTGTCTCGTCCCTGATGGACATCAACAGGTTCGTCAGCGCGGCGTGCCCGACCTCGACGCCCTTGGGACGGCCGGTGGACCCGGAGGTATAGATGACGTAGGCCCGCTCGCCGAGCGGCCCCGATCCGTCCGACGACCCGATGGTACCGCTTGCGGACACGGGCAGGCCGAGGGCTACTCTGACCGGCCCCGACCCGTCGCCCGACGATCCGGGAGCACCATCGGACGACCCGATGGTGCCGCTTGCGGGCGCGTCGAGGTTCATTCTGACCGGCCCCGGCAGGTCGCCGCCCGCGTCGGCCAGCAGCGCGCTCGCGCCGCTGTCGGCCAGGACGTAGTCGAGCCGCTCCGGCGGGTAGGCCGGGTCGAGCGGCAGGTAGGCCGCGCCCGCCCGCCAGATGCCCAGCACACCCGCGACCAGCCGCTCCGACCGGGCCGCCGAGATGGCGACGAGGTCCCCGGGGCGCACCCCCGCCCGTCTGAGGCGGGCGGCCACCGCGTCGGCCCGCTCGATCAGCTCGCGGTAGGTGAGTGTCCGTTCGCCGACGACCGCGACGGCGTCCGGGGTCCGGGTGGCCTGGGCCGCCACTAGGTCGGGGACGGCGGCGGCCTCCGGGTAGGCCCGGCTGGACCACAGGCCCGGCGGCTCCTCGGCCACCGGCAGCGCGTTCAGCGGCGTCGCCGGTTCGTCGGTGACGTGGCGCAGCACGTCGAGCAGGTGGGCGGCGATGCGTTCGGCGTCCGGGCGCGGCATCGACGCGGGCGGGAACTGGAGCATCACGCCGAGCCCGTCGGGGCCCTCGACCAGGTGGAACCGCAGGGCGTTGCGGGCGACGTGGTTGAACTCCACCCACTTCACCTCGGTCCGCAGGCCGGGGAACTCCGGAGGCGATATCCGCCGCCGGTAGGTGAGGGAGACGGGGGCCAGCGCGATGCCGGGCCGGGTGCCGGGGGCGGCCCGGCCGAGAGGCACCTCGCGCACCCGGTAGAGCTCGCGCAGCCCGGCCCTGATCCGCCGGGCGTAGTCGGTGAACGGCAGGTCGGGCCGGGGGTCCGACGCGAACGGCAACTCGTTGACGTGGACGCCGACGCGCCCGGCCGCCCCGGCCTGCCGGGTGCCGAGGTCGAGGGCGGTGACGGGGCCGGCGTTGCCGTACCGGAACAGCAGCGCGTGCACCGAGGCCACGACCAGCTCGAACCGGGTCACCCCGAGCTGGGCGGCGGCCTTCTCCAGGATCGGCTCGGTCAGGAAGAACTCGACCGACTCCCCCGGCTGGACCGCGTCGTCGGGCCGGTCGAGGCCCGGCAGCACGACGTCGGGGAACTCGGTCGGCCGCCCCGACCAGTAGGCCCGCGCGGCCGGCAGCCCCTCGGCGACCCGGCGGGCCTCGGCGGCCGGGTCGAACGGCTCCGGCGGATCCACCGGGACGGCCTGCCCGTGACGAGAGACGGCGTAGAGGCGGGCCAGGTCGGCGACGAAGACGTCGGTCGACTGCCCGTCGAAGACCAGGTGGTGGGCCACCACCAGCAGTTCGTGCTCGGCCGGGCCGAGCCGGAACAGCGTGATCCGGGTCAGCGGCCCGGCGGCCAGGTCGAAGGGCCGCAGGATCGCCTCCCGCCGCGCGCCGGCCAGTCGGCCGGGATCGGTCTCGACGACCTCGAAGGGCACCGGCGGCCCTTCGACCTGGTAGGGAGCGCCGGCCTCCTCGCGGACCGCCGCTCGCAGGGCGGGGTGCAGGGTGACCACGCCCGCGCAGGCGTGGCGCAGCGCGTCCACATCGAGATCACCGGAGAACCGGATCGCGAAAGGCATGTGGTGGACGGCCCCCGCGCCGCCGAGACGTTCGTTGAACCAGATGCCGCTCTGCGGCACCGAAAGTGGTACTCGTGACATTACCCGCCCCAACGCTTCGCTTATTTCGTGAGTATGACCAGAAATTGCATTCAGTTGCTAGATACTTGTGAGGATTCGTCTGGTCTGATTTACTCCCCTTCCGACCGTCTGCCGGACGCGGAAGAGGTGGGCCCATGACCGCGACCCTCCCCCACTTACTTCGAGCGAGGGCCGTCGAACAACCGGACAGAACTGCTCTGATCTGCGCAGACGGCAGGGAGCTGACGTTCGGCGAATGGGACGCGGAGGCCGACTCCGGGGCACATGCTCTGCTCGGCAAGGGCTTGCAACGGGGCGACCGGGTCGGCCTGCTCTTCGATAACGACCGATGGGCGGATTTCGCCGTCGCCTGCATGGCTGTCTTGCGCGCCGGTGGCGTCGCCGTGCCACTGTCCGCCCGGCAGTCGGCCGCCACCCTGAAGGTGATGACCGACGACTGCGCGGCCCGGTGGGTGCTGACGGAGGCGCCGGGGGGACCGCCGTCGGGCTCGGGGGTGCCCGACGTCGGCCTCTCCCCCGGCGACCCCGCCCAGATCCTCTACACCTCGGGCACGACCGGGACGCCGAAGGGCGTCATGGCCACCCACGCCAACCTGGCCTGGGGGCACACGGAGAGACCCCCGTTCCGGGCCTTCGGCCACTCGGAGCACTTCCTGCACGCGTTCCCGATCGGCACCAACGCCGGGCAGATGATGCTGGTCAACACCCTGACGGCGCATCCGGCGGCGGTCGTGGCGGCCCGCTTCGACGCGGCCGGGTTCTGCGGGCTCATCGAGAGGTTCCGCGCCGGGACGGTGTTCGTGGTGCCCGCGATGGCGACCGAGCTCCTCGACTCCGGGGCGTGGCGCGGCCACGACCTGTCGAGCGTGGTGCTGCTGAGCTCGTCGGCCGACGCGCTGCCGCCCCGTGTGGCGGCCGGCCTGCCGGAGGCCTTCCCGAAGGCCACGATCGTCAACTACTACACCTCGACCGAGGCGGTGCCCGCCCAGACCACGATGATCGTCGACCCCCGCCGCCCCGACTCGGTCGGCCGCGCGACCGCCCGCGGCGACCTGATGATCGCCGACGAAGAGGGCACGCCCCTGGCCCCGGGTGAGGTCGGCGAGGTGTGGCTGCGCGCCCCCGCCGCCCAGCGGACCTACTACGGCGACCCCGGGACCAGCGCGAAGACCTTCAGGAACGGCTGGACCCGGATGGGCGACCTGGGCCGCCTGGACGCCGACGGCTACCTCTACCTGGTCGGCCGGGAGAGCGACGTCGTCAAGTCGGGCGGCCTCAAGATCTCCCTGCCGCAGGTCGAGGCGGCGGTCCGCGAGCACCCGTCGGTCGCCGACGCGGCCGTGGTCGGGCTGCCGCACCCCACGATGGGCCAGATGATCGCCTGCGCGGTGGTCCGAAAGCCGCCACGAACAGAACAGCTCGCCGAAGCGCTCAGATCAGGCGGCGACGCCACGAAGGCATCCGCATTACGTGACACCGGACCGAAAGCGCTCACAGCAGGCGGCGCCCCCTCGGAAGCACTCGTTTCCGGTGACCAGGTTCTCACCGCCGACCGGCTGCGTGCCTTTCTCCATCAGCGGCTCGCCCGCAATGAGGTGCCCTCTCGTTATGTCTTCGTCGACGCGTTGCCGCGCAACGAGCTCGGCAAGGTCGTCAAGGCCGAGGTGCGGGCGTTGTTCTCGGTCGCCGAGCCGGCCGGTCGGCCGTTGGAGACGGACGAGGAGCGCGCCCTGGCCCGCTTGTGGACCGGGGTGCTCGGGGTGCCCGCGACCAGCGCGGACGACGACTTCTTCGCCCTCGGCGGGGACTCGCTGCGGGCGGCCCAGCTCGCCGCGCGGGTGGCCGAGAGGTTCGGGGTGCCCGTCGAGGGGACCTTCGCCTTCGACCGGCCGGTGCTGGCGCATCAGGCCGGACAGATCCGCGACGCCGTCGCCACCGCCGCGGGCGACGACGACGTGGTTCTGGCGGACGGCGCCCTCTCCGGAGTGCAGGCCCACTGGTGGCGGTGGATGCACGCCTCCGGAGAGCGGCGTCACATGCCGCCCGTGCACGTCGCGGTGCGGGTGCCCGGCGGCCTCGACCTCGACGTCCTCGGCCGGGCGGTGGCCGAGCTCGTCCGGCGGCACGACAGCCTGCGGACCGTCTTCCGCGACCCGGGCGTCGGCCCGGTGCTGGAGTCTCTCGAAGTTCCAATCGCCGTCCATCGACGCGCGACCGAGGCCGAGGCGGCGCTGCTCGCGGCCGAGCGGGTGCGGGCGCCGTTCGACGTCGAGAACGGGCCGCTGCTGCGGGTCGAGGTGATCGAGCTGCCCGAAGGGTGCGTGCTGGTCGTCTCCGTCCACCATCTGGTGTTCGACGGCGGGTCGGCCACGGTGCTGTTGCGAGAGCTCGGCGTGCTCTACTCCGCCTTCCGGCACGGCGCGTCGTCGCCGCTGCCCCCGGCCGTCTCCTACGGCGAGGTGGTGGCGTGGGAACGCCTCGAATGGACACGGCACCGCGTGTGGTGGGAGACCGCCCTGAAGGACGCTCCCGCGTCGCTGGAGCGGCTGCCCGGGAGGGCCAGGGACGTCCGGCGCTACCTGGCCGACGCGCACCACTTCGACGTCCCGGACGTGCGCGAACTGGCCCGCTCGCGGGGCGCCACGGTGTCGATGACGCTGGCGGCGGCCTGGGCGCTGACCCTCGGCGCGTGGGCCCGCGCCCCCGAACTCGTGGTCGCCACCCCGGTCAGCGGGCGGTCGAAGCCCGGGTTCGAGAACGCGGTCGGCTGCCTGTTCCGGTGGAACCTGATCACCGTCCCGGGGTCGGGGGCGCTGCCCGACGTGGTCGACCACGTCCGGCGGGAGTCGCTCGCCGCCGCCGAACGGCAGTTCCACGACTGGGGCCACCTGCACGCGGCGGTGCCGTTCCCGGCGTACTTCCGGTTCGAGAGCTGGGGGCGTCCGGCCCACCTGCCGGGGGTGCCGTCAGAGGAGTTCGCCGTCCCGGCCGGGCCGATCATGGAGTGGACGCTGCCCGACGACGACCCCGACCTGCACCCCCCGGAGATCCTGATCAGCGAGGCGCACGACGGGACGCTGCGCGGCCAGCTCATCTACAACCGGCACGCCTACGAAGCCGCCGCCATCGCCGGCCTGGCCGCCGACTTCGTCCGGAGGATCGCTTGAATATTGCCGCGCGCCCCGGTTCGGGAGCGTCAAGCACGAGTACACCCGCACGATGCGGTGCGCCAAGTGCTCAGGGCCGATCACCACGCTCAACAGCGTAGGCAGCGAGAACACGATCTTCTTCCGAGGTCGTCTCGCCGACGCCCGCCCCGTGCCGACCGCCCACCGACGCGACCTCGGGCACCCCGGCAAGATCAACTTTGGGCGTGGTTCCCTGGTCGGCCTGTCCGATTCCCGCGCGCTCCAGCCCTCATGGTGCTGCCGATCACCGATCGAGACCAGAGCCAGGAAGCCCTCTACAACCACACGGCATGCTTCCCTCCAGCGCGGAACTCCGAGAAGACGCGGGTCGCCAGGTGGACCGTCTGGAGCGCCTCAGCACGGGGACTGTGATCCACAACAATGTATCTGTTCGATATCGAGAAAAATCTTTACATAACCTTGTGACATCTGTGATGATCATTCAGTTTTCATACGCCTGTTCGAAAGGCTGGAGTGAACACATCACGATTAGCGTCGGGCCTATCTGCTCAGACGCGCCGTCGCGCTGCCCTGATCACGGCTCTGACGCTGCCGCTCTCGCTGATGAGCGCGCCCGCAATCGCCCAAGGCCTCACGTCAACCCCAATCCCCACGCAGGTGCCCACACCCACCCCTGCAACGTCGCCGCCAAGCATCCCCACTACTCCGACCACCCCCATCGGCAAAGCGCTGGCGCAGGCCAAGAAGGACAACCGGCGCGTCGAGATTGAGTCGCTGCGCTCGGAGAGCACCACAATCTACGCCAATCCAGACGGCAAGACCGTGCGCGTGGAGCTGTCCACCGAGCCCGTGCGCGTCAAGAAGGCCGGCGGTGAGGGCTTCACTCCAATCGACACCACATTGGTGGAGCAAGACGGCGTCATCAAACCTAAGGCCATCCAGGGTGACCTGACCCTGTCGGCGGGCGCGGACACCGTCCTGCTGAAGAGCAAGACCGCTCAGGACATCACCGAGATCGAAGCCCCTGACGGCACACTGCCCAAGCCCACACTGAAGGGCAACACCGCCACCTACCGGTCTGCTTATGGTAAGGGCCGTGACCTGGTAGTGATCGCGAACGCGACCGGGTTCCGGCAGCAGATCACCATCGCTGAACGGCCCGTCGGCTCGGTCTCCTTCCGGGTCCCGTTCGACCTGCCCAAGGGCATGTCCTTCGGCAAGAACGCCGCGGGCCGACCCATCGTCGTGGGCAAGGACGGCAAGACGCTGACCGAGGTGCGGCCGACACTGCTGCAGGACGCCACGGCCGCCGACGCGAGCGCGCCGCTCGATGCGGGCAAGATCGGCAGGGCCGCCGTCACTCTCGCCGAGGACGGCAAGACCCTGGTATTCACGCCGGATGCCGCGTTCTTGGCTGATGCAGCGACGACCTACCCGGTGACGATGACTGCCGCGGCCTCTGACTGGTACGAAAGCCACACCGGCGTCGGCGCCGGCATGGACGTCTACATCAATGATGTCGACCTCAAGGAGGGCTGGGACACCTTCTCCGACCCCGAGGTCGTGGTCGGCAAGTCCTACGCCAGCAGCGTCGCCAAGCGCTGGCGTGGTTACCTCAAGTTCCCCAACATCCCTGCCGAGTTCGCGGGCAGCACGGTGGACAACGCCGACCTGCACCTGTGGAACCATCTGTCCAACACCTGCGGTACGTCGGTCGGTTCCGGCATCACCGCGCGGCAGGTCACCTCCACCTGGGATGACATGCTGCTGTCCTGGAACAGCCAGCCGTCCGTCATCGGTACGGGCGCGGACACCGAGTACGGCGCCTACAGCGAAGACTGCAACTATGCCTGGAACCTGACTCACTCACTCGACGAAATCGTCCAGTCATGGGTCAACGGTGCCACCAACCACGGCATCCAGCTCACCGCGGGTAACGAATCCGAATTGCGAAACTGGCGGCGCTACGCCTCGGAGGAGGCGGGCGGCTGCAGGACGTCGCCACTGGAAGACTGCAAGTTCCAGCCCCACCCGCCCATCCTCACCATCGACTTCGTGGAACCCCCGGCTCCGCTTCGCCGCGAGACCGTGGTCATCTCCTCACGTGAGCCGCTCACCTCGATTCCTGAATACGAGGAAGCCCTCACCAGGTCGGTGTACGTCCCGGAGATACCCGAGTCCATTGAGTCGCTGGCGATGAGCGAGGAGCAAGTAACCGCCACCGAACAGCATCGGGACGGTGAGGGCTCCTTCATTGGAACCGACAACCTCTCTCCTCCCGATCCCGCTGAAGACGATGGCGACACCAGCAATCCTGAGGGGGAAGACACGGTAGCGCCGAGGGTGCTGGCGACCGAACCGGCCAGCGATGCCACCGAGGTACCCCTGGACTCTCAGATCAAAGTGACGTTCACCGAAGAAGTCGGCGAACCCGTGATCGCGGTGAAGACCGTGCAGGGCGCCGACGTCCAGGGCGCCGTCGCTATCGACAGCACCGGAAAGATCGCGACCTTCACCCCTACACAGCCGCTCCACCCCGGCATGGGGTACACCGTTGATGTGTCGGAAGCGATCGACGCGTGGGAAAACGTCATGGAGCCGTATACGTGGTCGTTCACCACCAGCGGGCCGGACACGACGGCACCGACGGTGACTGCGACGAACCCTGCCACGGGAGCGGCGGACGTTTCGGTCACTACGGCGGTTAGCGCGACCTTTGGGGAACTGATCTCTGAGGCTCAGATCACTCTGGAGGATCCGGCGGGAGCAGCGATCCCTGGGACATCGGCGATGGACGGCACCGCCAGGATCCTGACCTTCATTCCCAGCCAGCCGCTGGCTCCGAACACCGTGTACTCCGCTGAAGTAAGCGGTGCCAAGGACGCCGCTGGTAACGTGATGGCGGCCCCGTATAGCTGGTCGTTCACGACGGCACCGCCGGACACTACGGCGCCGACGGTGACCGAGACCGTTCCGGGGCCGGAGTCCTCTGGGGTGGTGGTCACGACCGCAGTGAAGGTCACGTTCAGCGAACCAGTGTCGGTGGCGCAGGTTGCGGTGAAGGATCCGGCGGATGTGCTGGTTGCGGGTAACGCCGTGATGGACGCCGAGAACAAGGTGCTGACCTTTACCCCCGCGCAGGCATGGACCCCGGCCACCAAGTACACGGTGGCCGTGAGCGCCGCCACGGACGCCGCGGGCAACATTATGGCCCCGCACAGTTGGTCGTTCACTACCATCGGCCATCCCACCGGCACCAATGGGACCGACTATTCCATCACCGACAACGCCACGGTGGAATCCCCCATCACGATGTCGGGCTACTCCGGTAACGCCTCGGCCACCTCCACTGTGGAGGTGCATATCGCCCACACCTACATCGGTGACCTCCAAGTCAACCTGGTCGCACCCGACGGCAGCACGTACCCCCTGCACAACCGCACCGGCGGCGACACGGACAACATCGATCAGACCTATACCGTCAACCTGTCCAGTGAGCCGATCAACGGCACCTGGAAACTCCGCGTCAACGACAACGCCGCCGGCGACACCGGAAAAATCGACTCCTGGAAACTCACCCTGGGCGGTCCTGCACCGGCCGGGCTGCAGGCCCAGGCGGAACCGGAGCAAAGGACAGCTGCGTCGGCATTGTCCCGGGCACCGGCCGAAAACTCCCAGCCCTCCCAGGTCGGAGCGGCCGCGGATCGGACTGCGGCCGCGACTACCGGCGGCACCTTCGACTATGAGCACTCCAGCTTAGAGGACTGCAGGGTCAGCCCGCGCGGAACTGACTATGCCGAATATGACGCTCGTATCGAGGAGCTACCTTACAGCTCATGCTGGTCCGCCTACCTCTATCTCCAGGACTACGAATACGATCCTGAGACAGGCAAGATGAAGAAAGCGAACAAGAGGAGCCACGTCCTCGCAAAGTTCGCCGAACATGTAGGGGAGGAAGTCGAGGAGCTATTCGATGACGACGACGCTTTTCGCTTCCGCGCCACATGGGTTATTCATAGCTACCTAGGCGACAAGACCGGCAACAGCGTGGTCAACGGCGCGGGAAGCGGCCTGAAGCCAATCAACATGAAAATGTTCCTCCGTCTCGATGACTTCGCAGTCGTCGATGACAGTGACGGTGGAGAGGTTAAGTTCTCAGGGAATAGGATGGGCGGCCTGCCCATCACGGCAGGGCTGTTGACCGGCGCCCGTAGTGGCAGTAATGGTGATTGTAACCCTGATGACGAAACAAAGCACAAGGATGTTTCGGAATGGTATTCCACGCCTGACGCGATGTTCCTCATCAGCGCATCAGTTCCCTCCAACAGCACAATGATCTGTTCATTCACGCCAAGCCTTCTGCTTCATACAGACGACGGAATTACGGTCCTCAATCTCTGGAGCCAAGAGGTCAAGGACGAGGACGGCCTGACGATTGGCGTGCGGCGCCACGGCAGCGAAGAACCCTATGATTTCACATGGGTGCCGAATTTCCGGTGCGACAGGAAGACCTTCGGTGCCGGTAATGACGATGTCCCGGACCACACCGGCGGCTGTGTCAACACTCGATCCAAGCGCGTGTTCGTTATGTCCAAGTCCAGGGACGCGAGATTCATCGAGGTCATCGAGCATATTGAGGCAGCGCTGAACCCCAGCAACTCTCAGACTTTTCCGCCGCTTCGGCCGGGCCATAATTGGGGTGATCCAAGTTATCCGCCCAGCAGATACCTCCCAGTAGGCGGGCAGAACAAGGCGATTCCCGGCAACTGGGGGGCTCCTGGTGCCAACAACCCGGCAGGGAAACCACTGACCCGTGGCATAACCAAGACCGAGGCCAACGCTGAAGGCACAATCCCGACTTATGACTACAACAGAAATTATTTCTCCAAGAGAGAACTGCATATGGATGTGGGGACGACAAGGGAAATGCACTGGCTTCTGCCGCCGTCCCTATCGGTCCCGCCGGCGACCGAGGTTGAATATGAGATTCGCGAGAAAGAGCGCGATCGCCAGTCCTGGTCCATAAACTACTGCAAATACTATATGCCGGAAAAGTATCGTGCGCCGAACACGGCAGACCAACTACCCAGGGGAATGGGTAACTCCTGCGACGAGTACCCGTTCGCGTCAACCCTCCAAGGAGCCGCTTATGCTCAAGGGAATTTTTCCCTGAGAGCTGTAAACGCCCGACAAAACAGCATCCACGGGTCGGCGCTCGAAACGTTCTATACACAATTTCGAGTAGGGCGGGGCACTAAATTCTGGGTACTCATCGAATCTTAAGATTCGCTAGATAAACCCACCCTAGGAGGCGGGCGAGAAGTGGCATTGTTAAACTTCTCGCCCGCTTTTCTCTCACCGTCGTCGTACAGAATCTGGATATTTTCCATGAATGCCTTTCCTGCCGAAAATCAACAGGGTCTCCTACTTGAACACGGACTCCATGGCTTCTTCATGGCCCAATGGGTCAGCATCGAAGACATCGGCGAGGTGGCCCGGCGGCTGCACATCGAAGCGGAGACGACAGTCGCGTGCGACTTCCAGGCTGCCATGGAATTTTACGGTTATAAGTCCGGGGGGTCGCAGCGGGCTTGGATTACCCGCCTTGCTCCCGGCTGGTCCCTGGTTCTTTACCTCAACGGATTCAGGTCATCTCCGGAGGCCCTCAGCCTAGGCGGCCAGCGCGTTTTCGATGTCTCATGCATCTACGACATAGGAGAAATCGATGAACTCTCTTACATTCACGATGGCGTATGGGATGGAACCATCTACGATGAGGAAGAATATCGCATTCACTGGGAGGATCTGAGATATGACCTTAAATCACTAGAAGGGCAGCTAGAAGAGTATCTATGTGTCCTGGGAAGAGTCAGTGGGCGATTTCTCGACCGCGACTGGTTTTCATCGCAGGGGCTGCTGGGTATCATTCCCGAATAAATGCGCATGTCTCATTTGCGAGCAAAGGATGCATAGAGCATTTTCATCCTCTGTGGCGGGCGAGGTGGCCACAGCATGATCGCGATGCCGAAGTTCGCCCCGTGACGTAGCGAAGCCCCTGGTAGACGGGTTGATCACCACAATCCATCCGCACCACCAGGAGCTTCGGATGCTGTTTCTATCGTGCCGCGGTCGATTTGTCGCGTTCAACGCTGAACTACGTGGCCCAGATCATCCGCCGGTACCCCGCGGCGGCCAGCATCCCCCGCGCGAAGAACTGCAGGTAGGGCACGCCCTCGACGTCGCCTTGCACGGGCGACCCGAGCCCGGCCCCGATGGCCAGCAGGAACAGCTGCGGGTTCGCCGCCGAGACGACGACGGTGCCCTGCAACGTCCGGCGGTATCGGAACAACCAATAGGTCAAGGCGCGGAGCATCGGCCCACCCCCGCCTGGGCAGAGCACCCGGTCATCAGTCGGTCAGCGATCGGCCGGTGAGGCGGAGGAAGACGTCCTCCAGCGTGGCCCGCCGGACCAGCGCGGTCAGCGGGCGCAGGCCCACCTCGGTCACGCGGGCCAGCACGGCGTCGCCGTCGTCGGCGTAGCACAGCAGGCGGTCGGGGAGGACCTCCACGTCGCCGCCCAGTTTCCCGGCCGCCTGCTCCTGCTCCCCGGGCGGGAAGCGCAGTTCCAGGACCTCGCGCGTCACGTGGCGGTCGATCAGCTCGCGCGGCGTGCCCTCGTCGGCGATCAGGCCCTTGTCCATGATGACCAGGCGGTCGCAGAGCTGCTCGGCCTCGTCCATGTAGTGGGTGGTGAGGATCAGGGTCACGCCGGCGCTCTTCAGGCGGAACAGGCGGTCCCACAGGATGTGCCGGGCCTGCGGGTCGAGGCCGGTGGTCGGCTCGTCGAGCAGCAGGATCTCCGGGTCGTTGACCAGTGAGCGGGCGATCGTGAGGCGGCGCCGCATGCCGCCGGAGAGGTGTTCGACCCGCTCGCCCGCCTTGTCGGCGAGCTGGGCGAACTCCAGCAGTTCGGCGCTCCTGGCCCGCATGTGCCGCAGGGAGAGGCCGAAGTACAGGCCGTACACGATCAGGTTCTCGCGGACCGTCAGTTGCAGGTCGAGCGCGTCGTCCTGCGGGACCACGCCGAGCCGGGCCCGTAAGGCCCGGCCGTGGGTGACGGGGTCCTCGCCGAGGATGCGCAGGCGTCCGCCGCTGGGCTGCGACACGCACGCCAGCATCCGCATCGTCGACGACTTCCCGGCCCCGTTCGGCCCGAGGAAGCCGAAGGCCTCCCCGCGTTCGACCCGGAACCCGATGCCGGCGACCGCGGTGAAATCGGTCCCCGGATAACGCTTCTCCAGCCTCTCGGCCTCGATCAGTGCCATGTCAGCCCCCGTTTGAGGCGGGCCCGTGACCGCCTTCCCACAAGCGGTCACGGGCCCGGGTTCTCAGCGCAGCCAGACGGCCGTGTCGGAGGGCAGCTCGTCGCCCTCCAGCGGGCCGCTGGCCAGCAGCACCTCGGTGTGCGGGGGCAGCGGCGCGGGTTCGGCGCCCAGGTTCACGACGCAGACCAGGCCCGACTCGCGCTGGAAGGCGAGCACGTCGTCGCGCGACTCGCACCAGGTCAGGGTGCCGTCGCCGAGCAGTTCGCGGCGCAGCCTCAGGCCGGAACGGTAGAGGGTCAGCATCGAGCCGAGGTCCTCGCTCTGCGCCTCGACGGTCAGCTTGTTCCAGTCGGCCGGCTGGGGGAGCCACGGTTCGCCCGTGCCGAACCCGAACGGCTTCTCCTGGCCCGACCACGGCAGCGGCACCCGGCAGCCGTCGCGGCCCGGCACGGTGTGCTCGGAGCGGATCCACATCGGGTCCTGGCGCAGCTCGCCGGGGATGTCGTCGACCTCCGGCAGGCCCAGTTCCTCGCCCTGGTAGACGTACACGCCACCGGGCAGGGCCATGGCCAGCAGCGCCGCCGCCCTGGCCCGGCGGTAGCCGAGTTCCAGGTCCGACGGGAAACCGTCGCGGCGGGCGCCGTGGTCCCAGGAGGTGATCTCGCGGCCGTAGCGGGTCACCACGCGGGTCACGTCGTGGTTCGACAACACCCACGTGGGGGGCGCGCCCAGCGGCAGGTGGGTCTCCAGCGTCTGGGTGATCGAGGCGCGCAGCGCGGCGGGCTCCCAGGGCGCGGCCAGGAAGTCGAAGTTGAACGCGGTGTGCAGCTCGTCGGGGCGCAGGTAGCGGGCGAACCGCTCCTGGTCGGGGAACCAGACCTCGCCGATGAAGATGCGGTCGGTGTACTCGGTGTCGGCCAGCCGCCGCCAGCTCCGGTAGACGTCGTGCACCTCGGGCAGGTCGGTGTAGCCGTCGGGGTCGCCGCCCTCGAAGTTCTTGACCAGCACGGCCGCCGAGTCGATCCGGATGCCGTCGACGCCGCGGTCGAACCAGAACCGCAGGACGTCGTGGAACTCCTGGTGGACCTCCGGGTTGGTCCAGTTGAAGTCGGGCTGCTCGGGCGCGAACAGGTGCAGGTACCACTGGCCGTCGGGCACCTGGGTCCACGCCGGGCCACCGAAGATCGACTTCCAGTCGCCGGGCTCGTCGCGGAACCAGAAACGTTCCCGTTCCGGTGAGCCGGGCCCGGCCGCCAGCGCCGCCTTGAACCATTCGCTCTGGTCGGAGTGGTGGTTCGGGACGACGTCGATGATCACCTTGATGCCCAGCTCGTGGGCCTCCTCGATGAACCTCTCCGCCTCCTCCAGGTCACCGAACGACGGCTCGATGGCCCGGTAGTCGGCCACGTCGTAGCCGCCGTCCGCCATCGGCGACGGATACCAGGGATTCAGCCACACGGCGTTGATCCCGAGGTCGGCCAGGTAGGCCAGGCGGCTGCGCAGACCGGTGAGGTCGCCGATGCCGTCGCCGTTTCCATCGGCGAAGCTGCGCAGGTAGACCTGGTAGATCGCGGCCCCCCGCCACCACGTTTCGGGCATGCTGGAACAACTCCTTAGGCTTTATTGGAGAGTGGGCGGCGGGGTCAGCCTTTTAGGCTTCCCGCCGTCAGACCGGCCATGATGCTGCGCTGGAACACCAGGAACACCAGGATCGCCGGGATGCTCGCGATGACGAGAGCCGCGATCAGGACGTTCTGCGGCATCTGGGCCGAAAGAGAGGAGATGCCGACGCTGATCGACATCTTCTCGCTGTCCGGCAGGACCAGCAGCGGCCAGACGAAGTCCTTCCAGACGTTGACCACCGCCAGGATGGAGACCACCCCGAGGATCGGCCGGGACACCGGAAGGACCACCGACCAGAGGATACGCATCGGCGACGCGCCGTCGATCTGGGCGGCTTCGAGCAGCTCACGCGGGATCGAGTCGAAGAACCGCTTGAGCAGGAAGATGAAGAACCCGTTGGCCGCCGCGGGCAACCAGATCGCCCACGGGGTGTTCAGCAGGTTCCACCCGAATATCGGCAGCTCCACCACGCTCAGGTAGGCCGGCAGCAGGATCACCATCGGCGGGATCATCAACGTCGACAGGACCAGCGCCAGGACCACCTTGCCGAACACCGGCCGCAGCTTCGACAACGCGTACGCCGCCGCCACGTCGAAGGTCAGCGTGAAGAACCAGGCGCCGGCCGCGTAGATCAGGGTGTTCTTCAGGAACACGCCGAGGTCGAGCAGTTCCCACGCCTCGGCGTACACCGAGAAGTTCAGCTCCTCCGGGAAGAAGCTCGGCGGCACCGCGACGAGTTCGTCGGGCGACTTCATCGCGCCGGTGACCATCCAGTACAGCGGGAACACGAAGGCGAGCGTGAACCCGGTGATCACGAACGTCAGGACGGTCCAGTAGACGATCTTCCCGCGCCGGGTGGTCAAGGTGTGCGGCGACACCAGGCCGCGGAACTGCTGGGGCCGTTCCTTCGTCTTCCGGCGCCGCCGCGTGTGCTTCGGCGGGGGCGGGCTGTCCGGCACGGCCCTGACGGGCCGCTGGACGGTGCTCTGCGACATCGGTGTTCCTCCTCTCTGCCGGTCTCGGCTAGGTACGGTCGCGCGAGACGCGCAGGTAGAAGGCGGAGAAGACGATGAGGACGAGCATCAGCATCAGCCCGAGGGCGCCGCCGCCGCCGAAGTTCCCGAAGCTGAACGCGTACTGGTACATCAGGTAGGCCACGGTCACGGTCGCGTTCTCGGGGCCGCCGCCGGTCAGCAGGAAGGGCTCGATGAAGACCTGCATGGTCGCCACGATCTGGAGCAGCAGCATGACGAGCAGGATCAGCCGCGTCTGCGGGATCGTGATGTGCCACACGCGCTTGAACAGGCCCGCGCCGTCGAGCTCGGCCGCCTCGTAGAGCTCGCTGGGGATGCTCTGGAGGGCCGCGAGGTAGATCAGCGTGCCGGTCCCGAGGTTCATCCACGTGGAGACGATGACGAGCGAGGGCAGGGCGGTCGTGGTCGAGTCGAGCCAGCTCAGCGGGGGGATGCCGACCACGCCGAGGGCCTGGTTGAACAGGCCGGCGCCCGGGTCGTAGAACCACTTGAACAGCAGCACCGCCACGGCGGGCGGCAACATCACCGGCAGGTAGACGATCAGGCGGAGGTAGCCCTGGGCGTGCCGGAGCTCGTTCAGGACGACCGCGAACACGAACGGCACGATGTAGCCGAAGACCAGCGCCAGCAGGGTGAAGATCGCGGTGTTGACCCAGGCGGAGATGAAGGCCGGGTCGTCCAGGACGGTGCGGAAGTTGTCCAGGCCGACCCACTCCGTCGAGTTCACGAAGTTGGTCTTCTGGAAGGACAGGATGAACTCCCGGACCATCGGGATCCAGGAGAAGAACGCGAAGCAGATCAGCGCCCCGGAGAGGAAGCCGTAGGCCGTGAGGTTCCGGCTCACCGAGCGTCGCAGGGCTCCGGGGGGCCGCTGCCGGGGCGGCCGGACGTCCTTCGCGGAGAGAGTCGTCATCGGTTTGCGCTCACAATCTCAACGTGACTATCGGGGGCCGGCCCTGCGACCGGCCCCCGAACTTCAGGTCAGCCCGCTGCCAGCAGCTTGTTGACCTTCTCTTCCGCGTCCGCCAGCAACTCGTCGATGTTGGCGTCCTGGCGCGTCAGGACCGCCGACATCGGGGTGTCGAGGATGGCGTAGATCTCCTGGGCCTTCGGCGGCTCCAGCTTGAAGGTCACCGACTTGGTGCCCTCGACGTACGGGGCGAAGTGCTCCGTCGGGACGTTCGCGTTCGCCTCCCGGTCGGCCTGGATCTGGGCGCCGGGGGCGGCGCTGCCGTACAGGTCGGTGAGGGGCAGGCCCGTGGGCAGGCCGTCGGCCTTGTTGCGGGCGTAGTCGAACTGGCCCTGGCCCGGGGTGAGGAACTTGAACTCCAGCCACTTCAGACCGGCCTTGATCTGGTCGGGGGTGGCCTTCGCGTTGAACATGTAGCCGTCGCCGCCGGACAGCGACTGGGTCGACTCGGGGAGGGCGGTCACGCCGTAGTCCTCGAACTTGCCCTTGAAGTCGTTGTTGACGGCCTGGACGACGTCGGGGGCGCCGATCATCATGCCCAGCTTGCCGGAGCCCATCATCCGCATGAGGTCTTCCCAGCGGTGGAGCTGCTTGGTGCCCATGCTGTTGTCGTCCCACCGCATCTTGCGGAGGTTCTCCAGCACGGCCTTGCCCTGCTCGCTGTTGAAGGCGGCCGTCTTGCCGTCCTCGCTCACGATCGCGCCGCCGCGGGCGTAGATCGACGAGGTGAAGTGCCAGCCGCCGGTGTTGCCGGCGGAGTACTCGCCGAAGCCGACGTAGCCGGAGCCGAGCCCGGCGATCTTCTTGGCGGCGTCCTGGACCTCGGCCCAGGTCTTGGGCGGCATGTCCGGGTTGAGGCCCGCCTGGGTGAACAGCGCGCGGTTGTAGACCAGGCCGGTGGCGTAGTTGGTGCGCGGCACGCCGTAGGTCTTGCCGCCCGACTCGAACACGCTCTTCACGTCGGGGCGGACCTCCGCGATGTGCGGGGCCTCGCTCAGGTAGGGCGTGATGTCGGCGGCCTGGCCGGCCCCGATGATGCGGGCGGCGTCGGTGTAGTAGACGTAGAACAGGTCTTCCATCTGGCCGCCGGCGAGCTTGGCCTGGAAGGTCTCAGGAACGATGCAGGGGAACGCGTCCTTGCTCTCGATCGTGATGTAGGGGAACTTCGCCTGGAACGCGGTGACGTCCGCGTCCCACTGCGCGCGTTCCTTCGGGTTCGTCTTCGGAGGCTGGCAGCCGACGCTGATCGTCACAGGAGCGTTCTCGGCGGCGGGGGCGGCCGAACCGCCGCTGGAGGGGTTGGCGGCCGGGGCCGGGGTCTCCTCCGAGCCACACGCCGCGGCGGCGAGGGCTAGCCCCGCCACGGCCAGCAACGTCGCGATTTTACGGGATTGCATCAATGATTCCCTCCTGCCGTGGCCAACCACGACACCTTGAGAGCACCTGTCCGTCTGGCAAGTTCCGGAACGAGCCCCCCGAAGGCCCGATCGATGAAGGTGGAGTTACGAGTCCGCTTCGTGTTACCGGTTGCGAGAAACATACAGAGACGAACAAGGTCTAGCAAGAGTCATGTACTCAAGATGCAAAAAAGTGACAGTGCAACGCAGCGAACATCCTTGAAACAAGAAGCCGCAGGTCACAGAGATGACCTGCCTTGATGGTCGCTCTCGGCGTGCTGTCATGCTTGAGATGATGCCTGACAGAGCCATGACCGTTCCAGTCAGACATCGGGAAACAGCCGCAAACAAGCTCCTGTCAGCACGCATGGAGTCGACGATCAGATGAACTGGAACGACTCTCCTGGGGGAAGCATGCAAAAAGCCCCGCCTTCCGAGGAAGGCGGGGCTTCGTGGTTCGGTGCGGGGAGCGTCAGACCGCGACGCCGACGCCGACGCCGATCTTGGCTGGGCCGGTGGAGCCCCGGACGACCAGCTCCGGTTCGTAGAGCAGTTCCTCCGCCGTGACGGGGGTGCCGTCGATCTGGTTCACCAGCAACGTGACGGCGGCGCGGCCGATCGCCTCGATCGGCTGGCGGACCGTGGTCAGCGGCGGGTTGGTGCAGTTCATGAAGTTGGAGTCGTCGAAGCCGACCACCGAGACGTCTTCGGGCACCGACATGCCCATCCGGCGGACCGCCCGGATCGCGCCAAGCGCCAGGGGGTCGGAGGCGCAGATGATGCCGGTGACGCCGAGCCGGATCAGCCGGTTGGTCACGGCCTGGCCGCCCTCAAGGGAGAACATGGCGTGCTCGACCGCGATCTCGGCGAGGCCGGCCTTCTCGGCCGCCGCGTTGATCGCCGCCAGCTTGCGGCGCGAGGGGATGTGGTCGTCGGGGCCCAGCACTATGCCCAGCCGCTCGTGGCCGAGCGAGACCAGGTGACTGAAGGCCTGTTCCACCGCGACCGCGTCGTCGGTGGAGACGCGCGGGAAGTCGAGGTTGTCGCTCGCGGCGTTCACCAGGACGACCGGCAGGCCGATGTCGAGCAGCCGGAGGTAGTGCTCGTGGGGGGCGTCGGCCTCCATGTAGTGACCGCCCGCGAAGACCACTCCGGAGACCTGCTGCTCCAGGAGCATCTCGACGTAGTCGGCCTCGGAGAGCCCGCCCGCCGTGCGGGTGCACAACACCGGGGTGAAGCCGCGCTGCGCCAGGGCGCCGCCGACGACCTCGGCCAGGGCCGGGAATATGGGGTTGCCCAGTTCGGGCAGGACCAGGCCGACCAAGCGGGCGCGCTCTCCCCGGAGCTGCGTCGGGCGCTCGTAGCCGAGGACGTCAAGGGCGGTCAGCACGGCCGCGCGGGTCGCGTCGGAGACGCCCGGCTTGCCGTTCAGCACTCGGCTGACGGTCGCCTCGCTGACTCCGACTTTCTTCGCCACTTCTGCAAGTCGACGTGTCACAGCGCAAATCATACGCCCAAGGAACGCAACCTGCTTGCATTCCGCCGATGCCAACTCGCCATGAGAGCGTTTTCCACACCTCGGGTCACGATCATGGAATCCCCTCCCGTCGACCAACACGCCAGGTGGTGACCGGAAAACGATCGTTTGCGAGGAGATACGCGCGCTTACGTGTTCTTTACACCGGCTCTGGGACACATGAACGTTACACACCTCCGGCCTTTGACCGGCCGGGCGAAATTTTGCGTACCGGACCCGCCCGAGACCCCAAAAGACCAGCTCAGCGGTCTCGTCGGAGAGCAAACACGGGCACGTGGGGCAGCCCTGACCGCATGACCACAGAGGTCAGGTCCTGTCAGACGTCACCCGACGAGTGCTTTTGCGAAATCAAGTTGAAATATTGCGGACTTCTGTTGGCCATCCTATGGTGTGCTCATCTCGACACCACCGATCGCGACGGAGGTGGCGAGCACCCCTCAGGCCCGTGTCACCCGCCGACCCCCCGGCGGCGGCGCGGGCCCGCACCTGACAGAAGGGTCCGCCGATGCCTGAATCGGTAATCCGATCACGTCGTCTGTCCGCCGCCCTCGCGAGTGCCGCCCTGATCGCGGCGGGCGTGGTGGCCGTCCCCAGTCTCTCCGGCACCGCCGCCGCGGCCGCCTCGGCCGACTCCGTGTGGGGCGTCCCGGGCCGCGGCGCGACCGTCCCGTTCACCGAGTTCGAGGCCGAGGACGTCGCCCACAACGGCACCGTCATCGGGCCCAGCCGCATCTACACGACGCTCCCCTCCGAGGCCTCCGGCCGCCGGGCCGTGACGATCGACTCGCCGGGCGAGTACGTCGAGTTCACCCTGACCAAGCCCGCCAACGCGATGACGGTGCGCTACAGCATCCCCGACGCGAACGGCGGCCAGGGCCAGACGATCAACGCCGACATCCGCGTCGGCGGCGCCAAGCTCAAGGACATCTCCCTGACCTCGGTGTACAGCTGGTTCTACGGCGGCTACCCGTTCAACAACAACCCGGGTGACACCAACCCCCACCACTTCTACGACGAGACCCAGACCCTTCTCGGCCAGACCTACCAGGCCGGCACGAAGATCCGCGTCCAGGCCCAGTCGAACACCCCCATCACGGTGGACGTGGCCGACTTCGAGGTCGCCCCCGCGGCGATCCAGAGGCCGGCCGGCTCGCTGTCGGTCGACGAGTTCGGCGCCGCCCGCAACTCGTCGACCGACTCCACCGCGGCCTTCCAGGCGGCGGTCGACGCGGGCCGGGCCCAGGGCAAGGAGGTGTACGTCCCCGAGGGCACGTACACCCTCTGGGACCACGTCGTGGTCGACGGGGTCACGCTGCGCGGCGCCGGCCCCTGGCACACCAAGCTGACCGGCCGCCACCCGACCCAGCGCAACCGCGCGGTCGGCATCTACGGCAAGTACGTCACCGGCGGCGGCTACCAGGGCGGCATCCGCCCCCACGAGGCCGGCGGCCCCAGCCGCAACGTGGTCGTCCGCGACCTGCACATCCACGGCGACATCCGCGAACGGGTGGACGACGACCAGGTGAACGCCTTCGGCGGCGCGATGACCGACTCGGTCATCGACAACGTCTGGATGGAGAACACGAAGGTCGGGGCCTGGATGGACGGCCCCATGAACAACTTCGTCATCCGCAACAGCAGGATCGTCGACCAGATCGCCGACGGCGTGAACTTCCACACCGGCGTGACCAACTCGACGGTGACCAACACCTTCGTCCGCAACAGCGGCGACGACGGCCTGGCCATGTGGCCCGACCGGATGGCCAACGTCAACAACACCTTCAGCTTCAACACGGTGATCGCGCCGATCCTGGCCAACAACATCGTCACCTACGGCGGCCGCGACATAAAGATCACCGACAACGTGGTCTCCGACACGCTGACCAACGGCGGCGGCATCCACATCGCCAACCGCTATCCGGGCGTGAACTCCGGCCAGGGCACCGCGGTCGCGGGCACCCACACGGTGGCCAGGAACACCCTGATCCGGACCGGCAACAACGACTACAACTGGCGCTTCGGCGTCGGCGCGATCTGGTTCTCCGGCCTCAACGAGCCGGTCAACGCCACGATCAACGTGACCGACACCGACATCATCGACAGCTCGTACGCCGCCATCCACTTCATCGAGGGCAGCACCCAGACCGTCAACTTCAAGAACGTCAACATCGCCGGCACCGGCACGTACATGATCCAGGCCCAGTCCGGCGCCCGGACGACGTTCGAGAACGTGCGCGCGTCCTACCTCGGCGCCGGGACGGCGATCCACAACTGCGTGGGCGGCTCGTTCGTGGCGACCGACCTGGGCGGCAACTCGGGCTGGTCCCCGAGCAGCACGACCTGCACCGGGACCTGGCCGAACCCGAACTACATCTATCCGGGCGGCGGCGGGGGCAACCCCAGCCCCTCGCCCAGCCCGTCTCCCCCCACCAGCCCGTCGCCCTCCCCCAGCCCGCCGGCCTGCGACCCCGGCACCGGTGACCTGGCGCGGCACAAGACGGCCACGGCGACCAGCCAGAACCAGTCGTTCACGCCGCAGAACGCGGTCGACGGGAACGCCGACACGTACTGGGAGAGCACCAACAACACCTTCCCGCAGACGCTGACCGTCGACCTGTGCGCACCGGTCAACGTCCAGCGTGTGGACCTGAAGCTGCCGCCCGCGACGGCCTGGAACACCCGCACCCAGACCATCGCCGTCGAGGGCTCGACCGACAACTCGTCGTGGACGACGCTCTCCGCTTCGGCGGGGCGCACCTTCAACCCGGCCACGGGGAACACGGTGTCCATCAACACCACCCCCGCGACCGTCCGCCACCTGCGTGTCGTCGTGACGGGCAACACCGGCTGGCCGGCCGCGCAGCTCTCGGCGGTCGAGGTCTACGGCACCCCGGGCTCGAACCCGTCACCGTCGCCCTCCCCGTCACCCTCCTCCTCGCCGCAGCCGACGGGGAACCTGGCGCAGGGCCGCCCGGCCACCGCCAGTGGCGTCGCCCAGAACTACGGCCCCGGCAACGCGGTCGACGGCAACGCCGACAGCTACTGGGAGAGCACCAACAACGCCTTCCCCCAGACGATCACCGTCGACCTCGGCCAGAACCGCTCGGTCGGCCGGGTCGTCCTGAAGCTGCCCCCCGCGACGGCCTGGGCGACCCGCACCCAGACCCTGTCGGTCCTGGGCTCGCAGGACAACTCGACGTGGACCACGCTCTCGGCCTCGGCCGGCCGGGTCTTCAACCCGGCGAGCGGCAACACGGTGACCATCACGTTCACCGCGAGCAGTCAGCGCTACCTGCGCCTGAACGTCACCGGCAACACCGGCTGGCCGGCGGCGCAACTGTCCGAGTTCGAGGTGTACGGCTCGTAGCTCGGACCACGTGACCGGCGCCCGGGAGGAGGGAGGACGCCCCTCCCCCCGGGCGTCAACGCGTGTCTAGAGGGAGTCGGCCGGGACCGGGATCGCCGGGAACGGGTTGTCCGGCAGCAGGATCACCCGCCGGGCGTCCCGTCCCTCGCGCGCGGCGGCGAGATGCAGCAGCGCCGCGCCGATGCCCGCCGCCCCCACCATGTAGCCCGTGTCGGCCGTGATCTCGTGGGGCCGCAGCCGCCGGTAGGCCTGGTACCAGCGCATCCCCCGCCCGTCGTCGCGGGTGGCCCGCTCGATCAGGTCGTCGCCCAGTTCGCCCGCCACGTCGAGGTATTCGCGGGTGCCCGTCGCCGCCCACAGGCCGACGAAGAACTCGATCAGCCCGGCCGAGCCGCAACACTGGCATGCCACGTTCCAGTAGCCCTCGCTGCGGCGCTCGGGGACGCCGCTGTTGATGACGCCGCGGGCCAGGCGCTCGACCCAGTCGAGGTCGCCGGGGTCGCCGGTCACCCGGTGGAGCTCGTGGAACAGCCGGGCCACCCCGGCCGAGCCGGAGCAGAAGCCCAGGTAGTTGAGCGCCCGCGCGTGGGGCACGTGGTGGGGCACCAGGGCGCACTTGTCGCTGACGGAGCTGACCATCCGGACGAAGTCGGCCGCCCGGCGGGCCGCCGCGAGGAACATGCCGTCGCCGGTCACGCCGTAGAGGCGGGCCATCAGGAAGCCCGATCCGGCCGTGCCGGAGAGGAAACCGGGCGTCACCGCGTCGACCGGGAGGTCGCGGCCCTCGCCGCCGAACTGGTGGCCGGGCACGACCTGGCCGGCGATGGTGCGGCCGGTCATGATGGCGACCTCTTCGAGGTCGTCGCGGCCGAGCATGCCGGCGATGTGGAGCAGGCCGAGGGCGATGCCGCCGTCGCCGCGCTGCGACACGTCGCCGGTCCAGGTCAGGCCCTCTCTGGACGGCCGCTGCGCGGCGAGCACCCGCTCGGCGATGCGCTCGGCCGCCACCTGGTGGGTGGCGTCGCCGGTGGCCCAGTAGGACTCGGTGAGCGCGAAGACCAGGCCCATCAGGCCGTGGTAGAAGGTCGGGTCGGTGATCGTGCCCGAGACGGTGACCAGGTGGTCGGCCCCGGCGAGGGCGTCGTCGAGGTAGGACTGGTCGCCGGTCGCGGCGGCCAGTTCCAGGTAGAACAGGACGATCCCGGCGGCGCCCGAATAGAGGCCGGCGGAGTGGCCGGCGTTGGCGGAGCGTCCGCCGGGGTCGGGGTTGGCGAGCCAGTGGTGGCCGTGGTCGTCGTCGACGGCGGCTTCGCGGATCCACCGGGCGGCGTGGATCGCCGCGGTGACCGGCGTGTCGGCTTCCGTCCGCCCCATGTCGCCTCCCGGTATTTCCTACAAGGATAGTCTTATTTAGCGAGTCCCGCGAGCGGTGGCGGCAGTTCTCGCTCATGGATCAGCACCAGGCGGCGGGTCGCCCTGGTCATCGCCACGTAGAGGTCGCGACCGGCCAGTTCCTCGGGCCACAACACGATGACGCCGTCGAATTCGAGCCCTTTTGAGGTCGTCACGGTCAGCAGCGCCACCGGGGAGTCCAGCGGATCGAGCGTAACGGCTTCCGGGACCAGCGACGCGACTTCCGCATGGCGTTCACCGGACGTGATGATCGCCAGGCGGCCCTCCCCGTCGGCGAGCAGGTCGTCGGCCGCGGCGGCGATCTCCGCCCTGAGCACGTCGTTCAGCCCGGCCGGGGAGGTCCGGACCACCCGCGGCGGCCCCTCGGGGGGCCGTACCGAAATCGGGGGTTCCTGGTCGGGGGCGACCTCCTTCAGTACCTCGGCGGCGGCGTCCATGACGTCCTTGGGGGTGCGGTAGTTGACCGTGAGGCGCTCCCCGCGCCAGGAGACGTACTGGTCGAGCATCTCGCCCCAGCTCGTCGCGCCGGCCGGGGAGCCGGTCTGGCCGATGTCGCCGACGATGGTCATCGAGCGGGTCGGGATGCGCCGCATGATCATGCGCCAGGCCATCGCGGAGAGCTCCTGGGCCTCGTCCACGATCACATGGCCGTAGACCCACTTGCGGTCGCGCTCGGCCCGCTGGGCGGTGGTGACCTCCTCGCCCGGGGTGGCGTTCCAGTCGGCCAGCAGCGCCGCCTCGACCTCCTCGACCCCGGTGACGGTGAGCACCTCGCGGGCGAACAGCTCCTGCTCCGCCCGGTCGTCGTCGTGCCGGGCCGGGCCCGGCTCGTCGCCGAGCAGTTCGGCGGCCTCGTCGAGCAGGGGGACGTCACCGGTCGTCCACGGATCGCCGGGCGACTTGCCGAGCATCCCGCGCACGAGCTCCTGCGGGCTGACGACCGGCCACAGGGCGTCGATCGCCGCCCTGACCGGGGGTTCGTGCCAGAGGACCTTCCTGATGTACGCCAGTTCGTCGTCGTCGGCGGGCCGGTCGAGTTTGGCCGTCTCGTCGATCGCCAGCGCGCGCAGCAGGTCGAGGACCATCAGCTTGCGGGCCACGTTGTGAGGACGGCCCGACCTGCGGGCCCGGTCGCGGGCCTGGACGCAGAGGTGGTGCGGGACCACCAGGTCCATCCCGTCGACGTGGATCTCCAGGTCGCCCTCGGGCACCCGCTGCCGGTCGGCCACCGCCCGCGCGACCGCATCCACCATGCCGAGGTCGCCCTTGATGACGGCCTGGAACGGCTCGTCGTCGGCCGTGGCGGTGACGCCGGGGAACAGGTCGCCGACGCCGGCCAGCACCACGTCGGTCTCGCCCAGCGAGGGCAGCACCTGGCTGATGTAGCGCAGGAAGGTCGTGTTGGGGCCGACGACCAGGACACCCCGGCGTTCGAGGGTCTCGCGGTAGGCGTACAGGAGATAGGCGGCGCGGTGGAGGGCGGCGACGGTCTTGCCGGTGCCGGGGCCGCCCTCGACGACGAGGGTGCCGTGGAGGCCCGACCGGATCACCCGGTCCTGCTCGGTCTGGATGGTGGCCACGACGTCGCCCATCCGGCCGGTGCGCCGGCGCCGGAGTGCCGCCAGCAGGGCGGCCTCGCCGACGAAGCCGCCGTCGACGTCTTCACGGTCGAGGTCGAAGACCTCGTCGTCGACGCCGACCACCGTGCGGCCCCTGGTCCGCAGGTGGCGGCGGCGCACCAGAGTGCCGGGGAAGGAGGGGGTGGCGGCGTAGAAGGGCCGGGCGGCGGGGGCCCGCCAGTCGACCAGGATCGTCTCGTGGTCGTCGTTGCGCAGGCCGACGCGGCCGATGTAGAGGGTCTCCTCCAGGACGTCGTCGATGCGCCCGAAGCACAGGCCGCGCTCGACCGCGTTGAGCTGCGCCAGCCGCCGGGCGTGCTCCTTGGCCGACACCTCGCGCTCGACCCGCGCCTGGTGGGTGCCGCCCGACGTGCCCTTGGCGTATTCGGCCCTGAGCGCCTCGGCCGTCCGGCGCCGGACGGTGTCGAGCCGGTCGTAGAGCTCGGTGATCCGACTCTGCTCCAATTCGAGCACTTGACGATTGGCCACGCGAGTGCTATCCTCTCCAACGGAGCTATGTGATTTGCGCAGCCTGGGGCCGCAACTCACCAGGATAGCTCCTTTTTCTTTGTGCGCATCCGGCGTCGCCCGACCGGTGATTTCGCCGATGCGCCACCCCCGGTTCGCTCCTGACTATGGCGCAGTCAGCAATTCCGACAGGGCCGTCGTGCGGAGCCGGAAACGTGCCCGCAACACCAGCGGCTCTTCCGAGAACCGGGAGACACCCCCTTGCGACCCCACTTCTCCTCCCGACTGTCCCGCGTCGCCACCGCCGCCCTCGCGTTCACCCTGGCGACCGGGACCGCCGTCACCTTCGCCCCCTCGGCGCAGGCCGCCGGGTTCGAGCGCGGCCCGAACCCCACCGACACGATCCTGGAGGCCTCGCGCGGCCCGTTCTCCGTCGCCACCACGAGCGTCTCGTCGCTCGTCTCCGGCTTCGGCGGCGGCACGATCTACTACCCGACCGACACCAGCCAGGGCACCTTCGGCGCGATCGCCATCTCCCCCGGCTACACCGCCCGGTGGTCGAGCCTGGAGTGGTTAGGCCCGCGCATCGCCTCGCACGGCTTCGTCGTCATCGGCATCGAGACCAACTCGACCCTCGACCAGCCCTCAAGCCGCGGCAACCAGCTCCTGGCCGCCCTCGACTACCTGGTCAACAGCAGCTCCACGACGGTACGCAGCCGCATCGACCGCAACCGCCTCGCGGTCGCCGGCCACTCGATGGGCGGCGGCGGCACCCTCCACGCCGCCGAAGACCGGCCGTCACTGAAGGCCGCCGTGCCGATCGCGCCGTGGAACACCGACAAGACCTGGGGTTCGGTCCGTGTCCCCACCCTGATCGTGGCGGGCGAGAGCGACAGCGTCGCCTCCCCGACGACGCACGCCAGCCCGTTCTACAACAGCATCACGCAGACGGAGAAGGCGTACCTGGAGCTGAACGGCGCCAGCCACTTCTTCCCCCAGACCACCAACACCCCGTTCGCCAAGCAGTTCGTCGCCTGGCTCAAGCGCTGGGTCGACGAGGACACCCGCTACAGCCAGTTCATCTGCCCCGGCCCGAGCGGCCTGGCGATCGAGGAGTACCGCAGCACCTGCCCGGTGTGACCGGTGTGACCGGCCGGAGAGGCCTCGTGACGGCGGTCACGGGGCCTTTCCCTTTCGCGCCGGAACTGCGCGATCGGGCTGCGGCGGACGCGCCCGGCTCGCATGCCTGTGACGTGATCCGATGCGGCTCCGGTGGGGAACGTCGTGCCGCGCGCCTACGAGGGCCTGCCGGAGCAGGACGCGCGACGCTACCGGGCGAAGGCCTCGTCGACGGAGTCGTAGACCTTCAGCCGGGTTCGCAGGCCGAGGAGGTCGAACAGGCGGGCCACCCGCGGGGTCAGGGCGCAGTAGGCGGCCGGTCCCCGGCGGTGGGCGTCGAGGAGGACCTGGAGGCCCCCGCTGTCGATGAAGGTCAGGCCCGCGAGGTCGAAGACCACCCGCTCGCCGGAACGCTCCCGGACGTAGTCGTGGAACGCCGGTTCGGCCAGGGCGTCGATCTCGCCCTGGACCACGATGACCACGTCGCCCTCACGACGGTGGGTGGTCACCTGGAAGGTGCGGCCCGACAGACCGGGCTCGCCGTCGTCTTCCGCCGTCAATTCACGCTCTCTCTCCAGAACGGCCCGGGCGGCCTCGCGGAGGTCGACCCCGCCGCGCCACTCCGCCAGGTGCGCCAGATGATAGGCGGCGGCGTAGCGGCGTTCGGCCGGGTGAGCGGCGCGCTGCCGCTGGTCCTGACGGACACGCTCGGCGGCACGACGATGATCCTCCACATTCCCCACTCTTTCACTCATCCCCTACGCCCGCCACATCGGCGGCGCGGGGGTGGTGCCAGCACCACCTTTTTCCCGGGTCCCTCGTGGATGGTGACCACCCCCGCCCGGTCTCTACGGTTGTCCCCATGGCCCTCACCCAGACGCTCACCCCCTGGGACCGGTTGCGGTCTCACTGGGCCGCCCCGGCCTGGCTGCGCACCGCACACGTGGTGACCGGGGCGCCGGTCGCGCTGCTGGCGCTGGCCCTGATCGGCGGCCTGGCCGCCGTCTCGATCATCTTCATCTGGACGATCGTGGTCCCGCTCGTCGCGCTGCCGCTGATGTTCTGGCTGCTGCCGCGGCTGACCGGGCTGCAGCGCGGGCGCTTCGCGGCGTTCCTGTCCGTCGAGATCCCGGCCGCCCGGCGCAGGCCGAGCACCAGGAACCCCATCAGGTTCCTCTACGCCGAGATCCGCGACCCCCGCACCTGGCGGCAGCTCGCCTACCACCTGCTCGCCCCCCTCATCACCGGGGTCGGGCTGTTCGCCGTGATCGCGGCCTGGTCGGGGGCGCTGGCCTCGCTCACGGTGGCGATCAACTACTGGACCGACCCGGGCACCGTCGAGGGCAAGGGCTGGCTGATGCTGGCGCTCGCGGCGGCGCTGGCGGTGGCCGGGCCCTGGGCGGCCCGGCTGATCTGCTCGGTCGACGAGGTGGCCGCCGTTTCGCTGCTGGGCCCGAGCGCCGCCGACGTGCTGACCGAGCGGGTCGAGAGCCTGCGCGAGAGCCGCGCCGAGGTGATCGACGCGGCCGACGCCGAGCGGCGCCGGATGGAGCGCGACCTCCACGACGGCGCCCAGCGCCGGCTGGTGTGGCTGGCGATGAACCTCGGCATGGCCCGCACCACCCTCACCGACCTGCCCGAGCCGGCCAGGCAGGTGATCGCGCAGGCCCACGACGAGGCGAAGCTGGCGCTGAAGGAACTGCGCGACCTCGTGCGCGGGCTCCATCCGGCGGTGCTCGACGAGCAGGGCCTCGACGCGGCGCTGTCGGGGGTGGCCGCGCGGTCGCCGGTGCCGGTCCGGCTGACGGTCGACGTCGTGCGGCGGCCGTCGCCGACGATCGAGGCGGTGGCGTTCTTCGTGGTCTCCGAGGCGCTGACCAACGTCGCCAAACACGCCCAGGCCCACGAGGCGTTCGTGACCGTGCGGCGAGAGGGCGACCGGCTGATCGTCGAGGTGCTCGATGACGGCCGGGGCGGCGCCGACCCCGCCGAAGGCTCGGGCCTGCGCGGCCTGATCCAGCGGGCCGGTTCGGTCGACGGGGTGATCACGATCCTCAGCCCCGAGGGCGGGCCGACGACGATCAGGGCCGATCTGCCGTGCGGGTAGTGCTCGCCGAAGACTCGGTGCTGCTCCGCGAGGGCCTCGTCTGGGTGCTCCGGTCGGCCGGCATGGAGGTCGTGGCGGCCGTCGAAGACGCCGAAGGGCTGCTGCGCGCCGCCGAGGAGCACCGGCCCGACCTGGTCGTGACCGACGTGCGCATGCCGCCGTCCCACACCGACGAGGGGCTGCGCGCCGCCCTGGTGCTGCGGCGGCAGTGGCCCGGCCTGTCGATCGTGGTGCTCTCGCAGTACGTCGAGGAGCGCTACGCCGCCACCCTGCTCTCCACGACCACCACCGGGGTCGGCTACCTGCTGAAAGACCGGGTGGCCGACGTGCCCGAGTTCCTCGACGCGCTGCGCCGGGTCGCGACGGGCGGCACCGCCCTCGACCCCGAGGTCGTCGCCCAGCTCCTGGTCCGCCGCCACAGCGACCCGCTCGACCGTCTGACCCGCCGAGAGAAGGAGGTGCTGGCCTTGATCGCCGAGGGCCGCTCCAACACCGGCATCGCCGAGGCACTGTCTGTCTCGGAGAGCGCCGTGGGCAAGCACATCAACAACATCTTCGCCAAGCTCGACCTGTCCGGCGACGACAAAGACCACCGGCGCGTGCTGGCCGTGCTCCGCTTCCTGAGGGTCTCATGAAGGCGGCGACGCGGCTGCGCTGGCGGGTCGCCGGCGGCTTCCTGACCACCGCGATCCTGGTGCTCGGCGCGGCGGGCTTCGCCACGGCCGCGCTCGACGAGCCGGGTGTGCCGACGGCGCTGGTCGACAGCCAGACGACCGAGACCGTGCGCGACGAATACCTCCTCTACACGCGGCAGTTCGTGCTGGTCGACCACAGCGGCCCCGGCGTCCCGATCCACATCCAGCACGGCACGGGCGACCGGGTGATCATCGAGCGCGAGACCACGTGGGCGCGTGACCGGCCCGACCTGTCGCAGTCGTGGGATGGCCAGACCCTGACCATCGACTCCGGCGCCTGCCTGGGCTGCTCGGTCAGCTACCGGATCACCCTGCCCGAGCACACCGAGGTGGTCCGGCGGTGAAAAATCAGGTGAAACACCCCGCGGGGCGGGGTAGCGTCACCGGGTGATTCCGCTGGTAGAACGAGAGATCCGCTCCTCGTTCGTGAACTGTTCCAAGGGTGAGGCCTCCCGCCTCAACCTCCCGCGCGACCTGCGTGAGCTCGAATGGGAGTCGCTCGACTTCCTCGGCTGGCGCGACCAGCAGTCCCCCGAGCGGGGCTATCTGGTCGCCGAGCACAACGGGAGGCTGACGGGCATCGTCATGCGCTTCCCGCAGGGCGTCAAGCGCAGTGTCGTCAAGACGACCGTCTGCTCGGTCTGCGTGACCTCCCACGGGGGCACCGGCGTGGCGCTCTTCGTGGCGCCCCGCGTCGGGGCGGCCGGGCGGCAGGGCAACACGGTCGGCGCCTATCTGTGCTCCGACCTGGCGTGCTCGCTCTACATCCGGGGCCGTAAGGCCACCGACCGGTTGTCGGGCTCCGAGACGCTGTCGCTGGAGGACCGGATCGCCCGGTTGGTGCTGAACCTCGACGACTTCGTCGCGAAGGTGCTCGCCTAGGGAGGGGACCACGATGAGCAAGCGGACGCCCCGCTTCCAACCCGGCCCCGGGCAGGCATGACGCCTCCCGGGGCCTTCTCATGCGCCCAATTTCTTAGGAAACTTTCCTAACCATATTGACCCGGACTGTCAGGACTGTGTTTGATGAGCGCTCAAGAGCGCTCGTCCCACCCGTCTCCTTCTGTCCGGAGTCCGCCGATGGCACGCTCGTTATGCGCACTTCTGGTGCTCTTGTCCACCCTCGTCGCCACGCCCGCCCAGGCCGCGCCCGCCGTGTTCGCCCACCCGGGGGTCATGGTCAGCCGGGCCCAGCTCGACTTCGTCAAAGGCCGGGTCGCGGCGAACGCCCAGCCGTGGAAGGCCGCGTTCGACCAGATGGCGGCCTCGCCGTTCGCCTCGCTGACCCGCAACCCGACGCCCCGCGCGGTCGTGGAGTGCGGCTCCTACTCCAACCCGAACATCGGGTGCACCGACGAGCGGCAGGACGCGCTGGCCGCGTACACGCTGGCACTGCGCTGGTACATCACCGGTGACGCGCGCTACGCGACCAAGGCCATCTCGATCATGGACGCCTGGTCGGCCGTGCTGCGCGACCACACCAACAGCAACGCCCCGCTCCAGTCGGCCTGGGCGGCCTCCACGTGGCCGAGGGCCGCGGAGATCATCAGGTACACCTACACCGGCGGCTGGCCCAACGTGCAGCGGTTCGCGACCATGCTGCGCGACGTCTACCTGCCCGAGGTGGTCAACGGGTCGTCCAGCAACGGCAACTGGGAGTTGTCGATGATGGAGGCGGCCATCGGCATCGCCGTCTTCCTGGAGGACAAGACCGTCTACGACCGCGCCGTCGCCCGCTTCCGGGCCCGCGCGGCGGCCTTCCTGTACGTCGCCGCCGACGGCCCCCAGCCGAAGTATCCGCCGGTGGGGAACGTCGACACCTACGGCGAGCTGGTGAACTTCTGGCACGGCCAGACCACCTTCGTCGACGGCCTCAGCCAGGAGACCTGCCGCGACTTCACCCACACCGGCTACGGCGTCAGCGCGATCTCCCACGTCGCCGAGACCAGCCGCATCCAGGGCCAGGACCTCTATCCCGAGCTCGCCGACCGGCTCCGGCACGCGCTGGGCTTCCACGCCAAATACCAGCTCGGCACCGCCGTCCCCTCGTGGTTGTGCGGCGGCTCCCTCAACCTGGGCCTCGGCCCGGTCACCGAGGTCGGCTTCAACGCGCTGAACACCCGCATGGGCATCGCGATGACCAACACCCAGACCCTGACCGAGCGACAGCGCCCGGCCGGCACGAACTACCTGTTCGTGGCGTGGGAGACGCTGACCCACGCGAGGAACCCGAACTAACGCATCAGGGCCAGGCGCCGGGTCAGCTTCGTGACCGGCGCCTTCGGCCCGAAGACGACCAGGCCGACGTAGTCGATCTCCGCCGCCGGGGTCTCCGCCAGGGTCCGCAGGTACTCGCCGTACTCGCGGGCCCGCCGGGCGACCTCGGTGAAGCCCACCACCCGCACCTCCTCGGGCGCGGCGTCGTGGAGCTCGCGCAGCGTGCCGCCGGAGGCGGTCAGGACCGGCACCGGATGGGTGTTGAGGCCGGGGTGGACGTTCCCGTCGGCGTCCTTGCCGTCGGAGCCGAGCCAGCCGGTCAGCGCGTCGCCGAGGCTGAGGGCCAGCACGGCGGCCGCGTTCACGGCCAGGCCCGCGGGAAGGTCGTCGCGGAGAACCATGACGAGTTTGGTCTGCACCGGCTGACTCCGTTCAATCGCGTGGTCGACCCCGATGACTCTAGACATTCACCTGGCGGTCTAGCCCTCCGACCGAACGTTTGATCGGCGCTAGGGTGCGATTCATGGATTTGGACGACATAGATTCGGCGATCATCGCCCAATTGCAGCTCGACGCACGGCAGTCCAACCGCGAACTGGCCCGGCGGGTCGGCATCGCCGCCTCGACCTGCCTGGAGCGGGTGCGCGGCCTGCACGAACGCGGCGTCATCACCGGCTACCACGCCCAGCTCGACCTGTCGAAGATCGGCCGGAGCGTGCAGGCGATCATCGCGGCGCAGGTCAGGCCGCTGAGCCGGACCGTCATCAACAACTTCCACGACTGGGCCGCGCCCCGGCCCGAGGTCCTGGAGGTCCTGGTCGTGGCGGGCGGCGACGACTTCCTGATCCGGGTGGCCGTCCAGGACAACGAGCGGCTGCACGGCTTCCTCATCGACCACCTGGCCAAGCGCAAGGAGGTGGTCAGCTTCCGGACCCTGGTCGTCTTCCAGCACTCGGCGCCGACCGCGATCACGCCCCTGTTGACCATGACGTAGCGGCAACGTTTCTAATCGGAGGCATGCGGATCGGGGAACTCGCCGAGATCGCCGGGGTGTCCACCCGGGCCATCCGGCACTACCACCACATGGGCCTGCTGGCCGAGCCCACGAGGCGGGCCAACGGCTACCGCGACTACCGGCTGCGCGACGCCGTCGTGCTGGCCCGCATCCGGCGGCTGGCCGAGCTCGGCCTGTCGCTCGACGAGATCCGCGACGTGCTGGCCGACGACGAGGGCCGGGAGCTGCGCGAGGTCCTGCTGGAGCTCGACGCCGACCTGGCCCGCGAGCAGCAGGCTCTCGCGGCGAAACGAGCGCGCCTGTCCGTGTTGCTGGCGATCGAGGGTGATCTGAGCGCCGACGAGGTGGTCTCTCCGGAAATGGCCGACGTGCTGCGTGCCCTGCCCGGCGAGGGCTTCGCGAAGTTCGACCGGGAGATGATGTCGCTGCTTCCGCCCGACGTGCTGGCCGAACTGGGCCCGATGGTCGAGGGCGCGGCCGGCCTCTACGCCCGCCTCGACGCCCTCCACGACGCCGCGCCCGACGACCCCCGGGTGGCCGCGCTGGCCGCCGACCTCGCGGGCCTGCTGCCCGAGTCGATGCTCGGCGGGCTCGGCGAGGAGGCCGGCGAACGCTGGCTCGACGAACTCGGCGTCGAGGTCTCCCCCGCCCAGGCGGCGGTGTTCCACCAGGTCATGAACGCGTCGAGGGAGCGGAAACGATGATCGTGCGGCTGTTGCGGTTCGAGGTCGACGGGCTCGCGTCGGTCGGCCGGTGGCTGCTGAGGCGGCCGGACGTGCCGGCCGGGGCGGTGGCGGTGCCGTACGCGAAGGCGCAGAACATGCTCCTCACGGTCTTCCTCGTCATCCAGGTCGTCGAGACGGTCGGCGTGGAGCTGCTGCTGCGGGGGCTGGGCGTGCCCGAGGTGGTGCGCACCCCGCTGCTGGCCCTGGGCGTCTACGGGTCGGTCATGGTGGCCGGCATGATCGCGTCGGGCGTGGTCAGGCCCCATGTGGTGAGCGACGCCGAGCTCCGCGTCCGGCTCGGCCACTACCTCGACGTGCGCGTGCCGACCGAGCTGATCGAGAGCACCGGCACGGTCCGCGGCTACGACTCGTCGCTCAAGGTCGACGGCGATCGGCTGATCGTGCCGGTCGGATCGCAGACCAACACCCGCGTCACCCTGCGCGAACCGATCACCGTCACGCGGCCGCTCGGAAGGCGGGCCTCGGTGCGAGTGATCGACTTCTATGCGGAGTCACCACCGGTTCCAGCGGGGAGAGCGTCGTCAGCTCCCGGGCGGTGAGCACCATCCAGAGCGCGTCGGCCACGACCGAGGCGTCGAGCAGGACCTCGTAGGCCGCCCAGTGAGGGTCGCCGCCGACGAGAAGCTCCGGCGGCATCGGCACGACCAGCCCCGCCAGGTGCGTTCCCGCGGCGACCAGGCCCGCCACCAGAGTGGCGGTGCTCCATCGCCCGTCGGAGAACTGGAGCGTCAGCATCAGCCCCCACCAGACGATCAGCACGACCCCCAGGGGCGGGGACATGAGCAGCCCGATCAGGCCGAGGGCCGCCACCACGTTCCGCGCGGGAACGGGCCACTCCGCGAACACCCCCGGCAGCAGGATCGTGATGACGGCGATCAGGAGGAGGTACACGAGCATGACCAGGAGCTCTGGCAGTTCCATCAGCACCGTCCGCAGGACGGTGTCGCACAACGCCTTCGCGATGAGGGCCTGCCGCAGCCCTCGGTGCACCGTCAGCGGCGGCATGCGCAGCACCACCCAGAGCAGCCACGCCTGGAAGCCGCCGATCACCGCCAGGCCGGGGACCAGCGCCCAGCCTCCGGCGTCGTCGTCCCACCAGCCGTTCAGCGTCGCGACGGCGTGCAGCGCCCGGACCTCGCCGGTGATCGCGAAGTAGGCCAGCAGCACGCCATAAATGCCGACAATTGCCGCAACTAACGATTTCGACATGTCATTCATCCGTTTTCAGGTCGCAAAGCGACGATCTTAGCGCGGATTATTCGGATGAATGTGGGTGAAGCGACAAGCGCCTGACCAGGAGCAAAGCGGACTGCGATCCTGTCTCGGTCATGGTGGACCAGACTGCCTCCCTCGAACGGGTCACCGCCATCGCCGCCGAGCACCACACGGCACTCGATCAGGCGACCCGCCTGGTGCACGCCATCGCCTGGACCGGCGGTGGCGCCTCGGCATTCGCCGAACTGCTCGTCGAGCAACGCACCACCCTCCACACGGCCCTCTCCGAATCGATTTCCCTTTTTTCCGGTACGCCCGAACTCGCGGCCGGAAAACCCGAGCTCTCCCGGCCGAAGGGCATGTTCTCGGGTTTCTCCCGGAATGTGCTGCCGACCCTCGCCGGTGAATTGTGCGCGGCCTCCCAAGACCTGGAGGAGATCGCCGTGTTCCTGGCCCGGGAGTTGTCGGCGGCCGGGGTGTCCGACCGCCCGGCCCGGGTCATCGCCGACATCGCGTTCTGGTCGGGCGAACAGGCCAGGGACATCCGCGCCCGGCTGGTCGAACTGCCCCCGGGCGAGACCCTGTCCGCCGCCCTGGCCGCCTACGGCGTGTTCGGCGCCCACGCCGGCGACGAGGGCGGCGCCGAACCGCTGCTCACCAGGGTCACCGCCGGTGATCCGGCGGCCGTCGACGCCCTGCTGGGCCTCCAGCACCGCTGGGCCTCCCCCGGTCTCGGGGCCCGGATCAACTCGTGGTGGACGCTGCAACGTCCGGTGGTCCGGGCGGCCTCCCTGGGCCTGCCCGCCTTCGGCGGTCTGCACGGCCTCCCGGCGGTGGTGCGCGACTCCGCCAACCGGGAGTTCCTCCGGGTCGAGCACGGGCTGCTCACCCACGAGCTCCACCGGCTCGGCGCGTCGGTGATGTGGCAGTCCGACCGCGACCTGCCGCGGAGCTGGGACCGGGTGAACATCCAGCTCAAACGCCTGGAGAAGATCAAATCGGTGACGGCGCCGGTGCCCGGCTACCCCGACCCGATGCTGCTCGGCTTCGACGTCGCGGGCCAGGGACGGCTGACCGTCTCGTGGGGTGACCCCGACACCGCGCAGACCACGGTGATCTTCGTCCACGGCCTGAACACCGGCCTCGCCGACGCGACGACCAGTGTCACCCGCGCGCAGCTCCTGTGGCGGCAGGCCTCGACCATGGCCGGCACCCCGGTCGCCTGCGTCACCTGGGACGGCTACGGCGCCCCGCTGGTCGACTTCGGCGCCTTCGCCCCCGATCGCGACGCCGACCTCGGCGGCCGCGCGCTGACCGCGTTCTGCCTGGGCCTGCGGGCCGCGCACATGCCGTCGGATACGGCCAGGAGCGTGCTGATCGGGCACGGCGACGGCGCGCTGACCGTGCACCGGGCCCTGGCCGGGCGCGACGGGCTGGCCGACGACGTGATCCTCCTCGAACAGGGCGACGGTGACTGGCGGCCGGAGTCGGCCGCCCTCCGCGACGTGGCCACCATCGTCAACGGATCGAGGCCCCGATGAAGACCGCCCTCGTGTTCTGGTTCCTTCTCACGCTCACGGGATGTGGCATGTCGGACGACGAAGAACTGACCCAGAACCGGGCGACCGACCGGGTGGAGAAGCTGGTCCGCGACACGGCCGGGGCGCTGACGCCGCAGCCCCAGCTCGAACTCATCCCGGTGTCGGTGACCCCGACCGCCTGCCTCGACAAGAGCGAGTCGCTGCAGAAGATCGTGGTCAGCCGCGCCTACTGGCTGCGGGGCGTCGACCGCAACCAGCACATGGTGGTCTCCCGCCAGGTCGCCGACTACTGGAAGGAGCAGGGTTTCCAGGTCATCGCCAGGAACGCCCAGCCCGACAACCCCGACCTCAGCGGGCTCACCGAGCCCGACAAGTTCATCCTCGCGCTGACCTGGGGTTCCGGCGACCACATCTATCTGGCCGCGACCTCACCCTGCGTCTGGCCGGAGTCGTACCGGTAGCCGGTCGAGGGCGCGCAGAAGCGGCAGCGGCCGCCATCGGAGCTCCTCCGCCGGCACGGCCAGGCTCATCTCCGGGAACCGCTCGAACAGCCGCGACAGTGCGATCCGCGCCTCCAGCCGGGCCAGCGGCGCCCCCAGGCAGTAGTGGATGCCGTGCCCGAAGGCCAGGTGGGGGCCGTCGTCGCGGGTGAGGTCGAGCCGGTCGGGCTGGGGGAACTCCGCCGGGTCGCGGTCTGCCGCCGAGAGGGCCACCGCGACCAGCTCGCCCTTCGGGATGGTCACCCCGGCGATCGTGACCTCCTCCCCGGTCACCCGCTGCGGCGCGAAGTTGAGCGGGCCGTCGTACCGGAGGAACTCCTCGACCGCACTGTCGATCACGTCGGGGTCCTTGAGCAGTTCGATCCGCTGGTCGGGGTGGGTGAGCAGGGCGAGGACGGCGTTGCCGATCAGGTTGACCGTGGTCTCGTGCCCGGCCAGGAACAGCAGGAAGCAGGTCGAGACGAGCTCGACGTCGTCGAGCTTGTCCTCATGGTCGCGGGCCTGCACCAGCCCGGTCAGGATGTCGTCGCCCGGCGCGGCCCGCTTCTCCTCGATGAGCGCCGAGAACCGCTCGACCAGGCCCGCGATGCGGCGGTCGCGCTCGGTGGGGTCGTCTCCGGCGCGGAAGGGCCGCTCCAGCAGGCCCCGCAGGTGCGCCCGCAGGTCGTCGCGGTCGCGCTCGGGCACCCCGAGGAGCTCGCAGATGACCGTCATCGGCAGCGGATAGGCGAAGACGTCGATCAGGTCGACGTCGCCGTCCATCCGGTCGAGCAGCCCGGCGGCGATCTCCTCGACGCGGGGCCGGAGCCGTTCGACCGCCCGGGGCGTGAACGCCTTGCTGACCAGCCGCCGCAGCCGGGTGTGGTCGGGCGGGTCGCTGTTGAGCATGTGCGAGGCCAGCTCGGCGGGCTGGACGCGGGCGTCCGGCGTGGTGACGGCGCGCTGGAGGGCTTCGCGGAGGGTGGCGGCGTCCTTGCGGAGGCGGGGATCGGCCAGCGCCTCGCGGGCGTCGTCGTAGCGGGTGATCAGCCACATGCGGATCCCGTTGGGCATCACGACCTGGACGACCGGCCCCTCGGCGCGGAGCGCGTGGTAGGCGCTGTGAGGATCCCGCAGGTAGTCGTCACCGAGCTCGGGCAGACCATGGGACACGCGAGGCTCCTTTCCCCACCCGTAGTCATGGCCCGCCGGCCCGGCCGCGACGCCGATCGGGCCGAGCTTTTACGGGAAACGGTGCGGACCGGGACCTTTCCGGCCGAGGACGTCGCCGGGGTTCGAGTAGGGGCACGACACCAGAGACAGGCAGCCGCAGCCGATGCAGTTGGAGAAGTTGTCGCGCAGGGCGGTCAGCTCCTCGATGCGCCTGGTCAGGTCGTCGTGCCACTCGCGGCTGATCCTGGCCCAGTCGCGCTTGCCGGGCAGACCATCGGCCGGGAGGCGGTCGAGGGCCTCCTTGATGCGCTCCAGGGAGACGCCGACCCGCTGGGCCACCCGGATGAAGGCGATCACCCGCAGCACGTCGCGGCGGTATTCCCGCCGGTTGCCTGCCGTGCGGCGGCTCTGGATGAGGCCGAGGCTCTCGTAGTAGTGGAGGGCCGAGACGGCCACACCGGCGCGTTCGGCGACCTGGCCGGGCCGGAGCCAGACCGCGTCGGGATCGATCACCCTGCGTCTCCCCGTTGACGTCAAGTGCGCTTGATGAAGTGGACTCTACCCATGGCAATGATGCGGGCGGCCGGAGTGGCCGAGTTCGGGGCGGCGGATCGGCTTCGGATCGTGGCGGTGCCCCGGCCGGAGCCGGGGCCGGGTGAGGTGCTGGTCCGGGTGCGGGCGGCCGGGGTGCAGCCGGCCGACGTGGCGGTGCGGTCGGGGTGGCTGCCGCCGGGGGCGCCGCCGGCGGAGTTCCCCGTCGTGCCCGGCAACGAGTTCGCGGGGGTCGTCGAGGGCACCGGCGAGGAGGTCGCCGGGTTCCGGGTGATGCGGTGCTACGCGGAGTACGTGGTGGTCCCGGAGACGCAGATCGTGCCGAAGCCCGAAGGGGTCGGCTGGGCCGAGGCGGGGGCGCTGTCGGCCTCGGGCCAGACGGCGCACACCGCCCTGGAACGCCTGGACGTCCGGAAGGGCGAGACCCTGCTCGTGCACGGCGCGGCCGGCGGGGTGGGGACGATGATCACGCAGCTCGCCGTGCGGAGGGGCGTCCGGGTCGTCGGCACGGCGAGCGCCGCCAACCAGGACCATCTGCGCGGCCTCGGGGCGGTCCCGGTCGTGTACGGCGACGGGGAGCCCGACCGGCTCAGGGAGGCCGGGCCGTTCGACGCCGTGCTCGACGCGGCCGGACGCGGGAACCTGCGCACCGACGTGGAGCTCGTCGCCGACCGGTCGCGGATCGGCTCGATCGTCGACTGGGAGCTCGCCAGGGAGCTCGGCTGCCTGTGGATCGGCAGCGACCGGAACCAGGCCAGACTCGCCGAGCTGCTCGACCTGGTCGCCCACGGCGAACTGCGGGTGACCGTCAGGGCGGCGTACCCGCTCGAAGAGGCCTGGAAGGCGCACGCCGACGTGGAATCGGGGCACGGGCGGGGGAAGGTCGTGCTGATTGTCGGGTAGGGGAGGCCGATGGACGGAAACGCACTCACCGTGAACCTCATCGGCTGTCAGGTCGAGGCCGTCGACGGCCGGATCGGAACCGTCGACGCCGTCAGCGGCGAGATCGGCGAGGGCCACCTCGTCGTCGACACCGGACCGTGGATCTTCGGACACCGGGTCATGCTGCCCGCCGGCGTGATCACGCAGGTCGACGCGTCGCATCGGAAGATCTACGTCGACCGGACCCGGAAGGAGATCAGCGACGCGCCCGACTTCAACATGGCCCCCTGAAAAGGACGAAGGCCCCGCCCCATCGATGGGGCGGGGCCTTCCGTCGTTCACGGCCAGCGTTCGACCCGCACCGGGGACGGCTTCTCGATCACTCCGAGGCGTTCCAGCAGCACCAGGAACGTCGAGGCGTAGGGCGACGACTCGACCACCCCGGCCACGCGGTCCCAGTCGACCTGCTCCCGCATCGCCCGCACGGTCGGCAGCAGGCCCGAGTAGTCGCAACTGTGCTCCGACAGCGGCAGGATCCACGAGATCACCAGGTCGGTCGCCTCCAGCACCGGCAGGCTCAGCGCCGCGGTGTTGATCATCGTGGCGCGCCCGATCATCTCGGGGGTGACGGGCCGGTCGGCCAACTGGAAGATCAGGTCGACCAGCACGCCCTCTTCGTCGAAGGCCTTGACCAGCCAGTCCTCCGGTGGGCGTTCGGTCCGGAAGCCCAGGTTCCCCAGCGTCTTCAGTGCCAACGGGACGTCCTCTTCGACCAGCGCGAAGTCGACGTCGTGGAGTGAGGGGGCCGCTCCCCTCGCATACCCGCCGCAGCCGCCGGCCAGGGCGAAGCGCACGCCCACCTCTTTGAGACCGGACCCCGCCCGCTTCAGCGTGTCCAGGATGGCGTCGGTTACCTCGTGACTGTGACTACCCACGCCGCACCGTTTGCCCCGGAACGTTCGACCCAAACAATCCGGGGTACTACGTCGCGCCATGACCGAGACCCTCAGAGAGATCAACGACGCGTACTCCAAGGAGCGCCCCTTGGCTTCTTACGCCAGGGTCCTCGGTGTGTACGGCACCGCCGTCGCCGCCCTCCTGGCCGCCGGAAGGCTCACCGGGCACGCGGCCCCCGACCGGGTGACGCCCATGGACCTCGCCCTGATGTCGGCGGCCACCCACCGCCTGTCCCGCACGATCGCGAAGGACACCGTCACCAGCCCGCTCAGGGCGCCCTTCACGCGGTACGTCGGGGTCTCCGGGCCCTCCGAACTGAAGGAGGAGGTCCGCGGCGACGGTCACCGCCACGCCGTGGGCGAGCTCCTGAGCTGCCCGTTCTGCCTGGCCCAGTGGATCGCGACCGGCTACGCGGCCGGAATGGTCTTCGCCCCCCGGGTGACCCGCCTGGTGGGCGCGACGATGACGGCGGTGGCGGTGTCCGACTGGTTACAGCTCGCGTACGCAAAAATGATCAAGGTGGCGAAATGACGGAACAAGAGCCCAGGATCCTGTTGACCAACCCCGAGGAGAACCCCAAGGAACGGGTCGACCGTGAGCTGAACGAACTCCTCCAGGGCCTGCGGGTCCAGTCGACCGGGGTGCAGGTGCTGTTCGCGTTCCTGCTCACGCTCCCCTTCTCCGCCGGGTTCAGCCGGGTCGACGAGTTCGGCAAGTGGCTCTTCTACGCCGCCCTGGTGTCGGCGGCGGTGGCCTCGATCTGCCTGCTGGCCCCCGCGGTGCAGAACCGGATCCTGTTCCGGTCGGGGCTGAAGGAGATCATGCTCCACCGGGCCAACGAGCTGGCGGTGGTCGGGGGGATCGCCCTGGCGGTGTCGATGACCTGCTCGACCGGGCTGGTCGTCGAGGTCTACCTGGGCGCCACCCCGGCCATTCTGATCGCGGCCGGAGTGGTGTCACTCAGCTCCTGGTTGTGGTTCGTGCAGCCGCTGGTGACCCTTCAGCGGAACCGCGGCAGGACCGCCGACTCGTAGAACTCGAAGAAGCCCTCCTGCTCGGGCCCGATCTGGGAGATGTAGATCTCGTCGTATCCGGCGTCGACGAACTGCTGGATCGCGGCGATGTGCACCTCGGGATCGGGACCGGCCGGCAGGGTCAGGTCGTCGGGCCGGACCAGCGTGGCGAGCTGCTCGAAGTGGCGCGGCAGCGGAAGGAGCTGGTTGGCCTCCCCCTGGATGCCCTCGGTGGGCCACAGGCGGTGGGCCAGCCGGCGGGCGTCCTCCTCGTCGGTGCCCCAGCAGACCTTCAGGCCCGCCTGCGCCGGCTTCCCCGCGCCCCCGGCCTTCCGGTACGCCTCCAGCAGTTCCGCGTCCGGCATCACCGACACGAACCCGTCGCCGATCCGGCCCGCGAGCTCCGCCGAGCCGGGGCCGAAGCCCGAGACGTAGACGGGCGGTGGCTCGTCGGGCAGCGTGTAGAGCCGCGCGTTCTCGACGTCGTAGAACTCGCCGTGATGGGTGACCAGGCCGCCCTCCCACAGTTCGCGGATGATCCCCACGGCCTCCTCCAGCATGCGCTGCCGGTCGCCGGACGGGGGCCACGGGTCGCCGAAGATGTGCTCGTTGAGGGCTTCGCCCGTGCCGACACCGAGGTGGAAGCGGCCGTCGAGCAGGACCTGCGCGGTCGCCGCGGCCTGCGCCACGATCGCCGGATGGATACGGACCAGCGGACAGGTCACCGCCGTCGTCACCGGCAGGGAGACCACCTGGGAGAGCGCGCCGATCACCGACCAGACGAAGGAGCTCTCGCCCTGCTCGTCGATCCAGGGGTGGAAATGGTCGGAGATCCACAGGCCCTCGAACCCCGCCTGTTCGGCGAGCACGGCCTGTCTGACCAGCTCTTTCGGGCTGTGCTCTTCGGAACTGAGGAAGTAACCAAAACGTGTCATGAAATCTCCCCTGCCCATGTTCCCTGGCGTTAATGACCGCTTCGGGAGGGCAGTCGAGCTTCATGGCTACTTTGCTCTGGATCATCGCGGTCGTACTCGTCATCGCCGGGATCTACGTGATCCTCGCTCGCCGGGACATCCTCTGGGGGATCGTCCTCATCGTCCTCGGGTTCCTCGTGGGGCCCGGCGGCGTCAGTATCTTCAACGTATAGCGATCATGAAAACACGACGATGGCGGCCGGAACGTCCGGCCGCCATCACGTGTTCTAACACTCTTCCGCACCGAGGCAGTAGGTGGCGTAGGCCCGGCTCAGCACCGGCAGCGCCACGTTCCTGACCCGGATGCCGCCCGGGGTCATGCCCTTCTCGGTGCCCGCGTGGGCGTGGCCGTGGACGATCAGGTCGGCGCCCTCCGCGTCGACCGCCTCGGCGAGCAGATAGCTGCCGAGGAAGGGGTAGATCTCCGGCGGCTCCCCGGCCAGCGTCTCCTTGACCGGCGAATAGTGGCTGAGCACGACCCGGTATTCGGTGTCGAGGCTCTTCAGCGCGATGCGCCACCGGTCGGCGATCTCCCGCGTGTGCCGGACGAACGCCTTGGTCTCGGGCTCCCCGAACTCGCTGGCCGACTTGCCGGCGAAGCCACCGCCGAAGCCCTTGCCCCCGGCGACGCCGAGCCGCCCGCCGAGGATCGTCTCGGCGCTGTCGTCGAGGACGATCCCGCCGGCCTCCCGCAGCACGGCGACGATCTCCTGCTCGGCGTCGGAGTGGTAGTCGTGGTTGCCCAGCACGAAGACGACGGGCACCGGCAGGCCGCGGAACTCCTCCGCGACGATCTTGCCTTCGTCGAGGGTGCCGTGACGGGTCAGGTCGCCGCCGACCAGCAGGACGTCGGCTCGCTCCTCGATGCCCTCCAGGTGGGGCCGGTAGCCGCCCCGCTGGGCCTCTCCCAGGTGGATGTCGGCGACGGCCGCGACACGGATGCTCACAGTTGCTCCTCCTCCCCGGGGTCACGGACCTCCACGCAGGTCACCTCGTTGTGGACGGTCAGGCCCGGGGCGGCCTCCCGGGCCACCTCGGTCAGCAGATGACGCTGGTCGTCACCGGTCACCTGACCCCGCAGGAAGACCTGGTCTCCGCGCACGTCGACCCGGATGCCGAGTTCGTTCGTCCGGCCGTCCTCCGCGATGGCTTGCTGCACGCGGGCGGCCACATATTGCGGTGTGTCCATAGAGAAAACGCCTGCCCGCCGCTTTTCCGGCGAAACAGGATGTTTGCTGGACGGCTTCATAGGTTAAAGTGGAGGCAATCTTGTGCCTAGGAAGCAGGCACCTCCCTCGCTGACGCATGCCGTCCCGGAGGTCCCTTGCTCACCGCACATTCCCCCCATTTCGCCGCGTCTAACCGGCGTGCTCTCCTCCCGGCTCCCGTGACCCCGGACTCGGGCCACCCGTTCGCTCGCGATCCCGCCCGCGAGCGGGACCAGCCGTTCCCGGAGGTAACCCCATGAAGATCGCCATGATCTCGGAGCACGCCAGCCCGCTCGCCTGCGTCGGCACCACTGACGCCGGAGGCCAGAACGTCCACGTGGACGCCCTGGCCAGAGCGGTCGCGGCACTCGGTCACGAGGTCGTCGTCTACACCCGCCGCGACGACGAGAAGGCGCCCGAGAGGGTGCGGATCGCGCCCCGCGTCACCGTCGTCCACGTGCCGGCCGGTCCGGCCAGGAAGATCCCGAAGGACGACATCCTCCCGTGGGTGCCGCACTTCGCGAAGTGGCTGCGGGAGCAGTGGTTGTTCGACCGGCCCGACGTGGTGCACAGCCACTTCTGGATGAGCGGCCTGGCCGCCCTCGGCGCGGCCCGGGACCTCGGGATCCCGGTCCTGCACACCTACCACGCGCTCGGCTCGGTCAAGCGGCGGCACCAGGGCGCCGAGGACACCAGCCCGGCCGACCGGATCGAGGCCGAGACCCGGATCGGCCGCGAGGCCGACGCCATCGTCGCGACCTGCACCGACGAGGTCGACGAACTGCGCCGGATGGGGATCAGCCGGCGGCGGGCCCGGGTCGTGCCGTGCGGCGTCGACCTGGCCCGGTTCAACCCGCACGTCCCGGCACCGGCCACGGCCCGGCCCCGGCTGGTGTCGATCAGCCGCCTGGTGCCCCGCAAGGGCGTGGCGACGATCATCGAGGCGCTCCGCGGGATCAAGGGCGTGGAGCTCGTGGTGGCCGGCGGGCCGCCCGCCCACTCGCTGCACCACGACCCCGAGGTGACCCGGCTGCGCTGGCTGGCCCAGCGGAACGGGGTGGCCGACCGGGTCACCTTCACCGGCCAGGTCGGCCGTCAGGACGTGCCCGCGCTGATGCGCTCGGCCGCCGCCGTCGTCAGCGTGCCCTGGTACGAGCCCTTCGGCATGGTCGCGCTTGAGGCGATGGCCTGCGGGGTGCCGGTGGTCGCGTCGTGCGTGGGGGGCCAGAAGGAGACCGTGGTCAACGGGATCACCGGCGTGCTGGTGCCGCCGCGCCGGCCCAGCGCGCTGGCCAGGGCGGTGCAGCGGTTGCTGGCCGACCCGGTGCGGATGAGCGCGTTCGGCATCGCCGGGGCCGACCGGGCCAGGGCGCGTTACGGCTGGAACAGGATCGCGACGGAGACGGTCGCCGCCTATCGAGAGGTCGGCGTCCGGTTGGGGGCGACCGCATGACGACCGCACTCGTGCTGCGCGCGCAGGGCATCGGCCATCTGCTGACGGCCGTGCCGGCCCTGCGCGCCCTGCGCCGCAGTGGCATCAGGATCGCCCTGGCCTGCCCGCCGGAGCTGAGCGAACTGGCCGCCCTGACCGGGGTGGTCGACCGGCTCATCCCGGCGTACGGCCTGGAGCCGATCATGTGGCCGGGGCTCACCGACCGCGGCTCCGACCTGCCCTTCTTCCCCGAGATCGCGGTGAACCTGCACGGCCGGGGGCCGAGGTCCACGGAGTTGCTGGCCGACCTGCGGCCCCGGAGGTTGTGGGCGTACGCGGAGGAGGCCTATCCCCCCGGGCCGAAGTGGGACGACGACGAGCACGAGACGCGGCGCTGGTGCCGCCTGGTCGAGTGGTACGGCCTGAAGGCCGACCCCCGCGACCTGCTGCTGCCCCCGCCGATGACACCGAGCCCGGCGGCCGGCGCGGTGGTGATCCACCCGGGCGGGACGGGCCTGTCGCGGCGCTGGCCGCCGGAACGGTTCGCCGAGGTGGCGCGGGCGATGGCCGGAGAGGACCTGCCGGTCGTCGTGACCGGTTCGCGCAAGGAGCGCCCGCTGGCGCTGCTGGTGGCGACGCAGGCGGTGCTGCCGCCGCAGATCGTGCTGGCGGGCCGGACGTCGCTGCGGGAGTTGTGCGCGGTCGTGGCCGGGGCGCGGCTGGTGATCAGCTCCGACACGGGGGTGTCCCAGCTCGCGACGGCCTACGGCACCCCGTCGGTGACGATCTTCGGCCCGGAGCGGCCCGAGCGCTGGGGCCCGCCACGGGAACGGCCCCGCCATCAGGCCCTGCGCGATGGCGCCGACCCGGCGAGCGTGACCACCGCGGACGTGCTGAGGGCCGCTTCGGCGGTCCTGAACGACGGCCTGGTCAGGCGCTGAGCAGTTCGCCGGCCTGGGCGGCGACCGCCTCCGCGCCCACGTCGGTCAGCCACGACACCGGGTGGTCGCAGCCGCCCGGTTCGCGGAGGCCCACCCCTCCGCAGGTCGGGCAGGCCGTCGTCCACGAGATGAGGGGGCGGTGGTGGCTGCGGGTGAGCGGTCCGGCGTTGATCAGGTCGCCGCACCAGTAGACCCCGACGGTCGGCGTGCCCGTCGCGGCGGCCAGCCGCCGGGGGCCGCTGTCGTTGGCGATCACCACGTCGCAGGCCGTGTAGAGGGCCGCCAGGCCGCCCGCCGACAACGCGCCGACGACCGGGATCGACCGGGGGATCAGCGCGGCGACCTTCTCCACCAGGTCGCGTTCGTGCTCCCCGCCGGTCACCGCGACCGGTCGCCCCAGCCGGGCGGCGGCCTCGGCGAAACAGGAGGCGGGCCAGCGGCGGCGGGCGTCGCGGCCCCCCGGGTGCACCGCGATGAGGCCGCGCGGGAGCTCCCCCAGGACCGACCGCAACTCGGCGTAGTCGTCGCGGGTCACCCGCATGCGCGGCTCGACGTCGTCGGCGCTCGCCCCGACCAGGCCCGCCACCTCCAGGAACCGCAGGGTCTCGTGCTGGTAGGGGACGTAGGGCACCCAGCGGTCGAGCGGCTGGGCGTCGTCGCCGCGCAGCCCGGCGGTCACCCGGGCGCCCAGGCCGTTGACGAAGGCGTTGGCGTGGTGCCCGTCGCCGTGCATCTGGAGTGCCAGGTCGAAGCGGCCGACGAGTTCCGGCGGCGCGCCCGGTGACTCCTCCATGGGCGGCACGGGCACGACGTCGTCGACCGGGCCGGGACGGCCGCGCAGGAACGGCACCTGCCACTCCCGGCCGAGCAGGGTGATTCTCGCGGCGGGATAGGCACGGCGCAGCGCCTCCACGGCGGGGAGGATCAGCAGCAGGTCACCCAGGGCCGTGGCCCGCAGAACGGCGATCCGCTCGACGCTCTCGACGATGAGGTTCATCGCAGGACCTTCTTTGCGGCAGATTCGCTTCGATCGGTTCGGTTTCGGTACCCCGGCCCGGTTACCCGAGGGGTCCATGAGCAAACACGCTGCGGTTTTCCCCGCACGCCCCCGGGCAGCAGAGATGCCCATGACGGAAGAGACAGTGCGCCGCTTCCCCGGCCTCACGGCCGTGGTCGTCGGGGACGTGATGCTCGACTCGTGGCTCCAGGGCCAGGCCAGCCGGATGGCGCAGGAGGCGCCGGTGCCGGTGGTCAGCGTCGAGCAGATCGAGCACGCCCCCGGGGGCGCGGCCAACACCGCCGCCAATCTCGCCGCGCTCGGTGCCCGCGTGCACCTGGTCGGCGTCGCCGGCGCCGACCCCGCGGGGACGGCGCTTATCGGAGCCCTCCTTCGCCACGAGGTGGACGGGCCCATCGTCACCCGCAGCCGCCGGACCGCCGTGAAGCGGCGGGTCATGTCGGGCGGGCAGATCGTGGCACGGTACGACGAGGAGGACCGTTCCCCCATCTCCCCTCAGGTCGAGGGCGAACTGGTCGCCCAGATCCGCGAGCTGGCCGACGTGGCCCACGTGGTCATCGTCTGCGACTCGGGCGCGGGCGTCTGCACCGAGGAGGTCCGCCGGGCCCTCTCGGACCTGCCGATGCTGGTCGTGGACGCCTACGACCCCGAACTCTGGCGCGACGCCGGACCGGCCGCCGTGCTGGCCAGGCATGACGCCTGCGACCTCCTCGCGGACGACTGCGCCCCCATAGTGGTCTCCGACGAGGGCGACGGCGCGGTCGTCCACCGGGAGGGCCGCCCGCCCTACCGGACCAGACCGGCCTCCGGCGACCTCGTGGGCGCGGGGGCCGGCGACACCTTCACCGCGGTCTTCGCGCTGGCCCTGGCCGCTGGGGCCGATCCGGCGACCGCCGCCGACCTGGCCCAGGCGGGGGCCGACGTCGTCTCCCGCCGCCCCGGCACGGCGGTCTGCGACGCGGCCGACCTGCTCGCCGAGCTGGGCCGCCCGCGCCCGGCAATGCCGGCCAAGGTCCTGGCCGAACGGGTCGCCGTCGAACGGGAGCAGGGCCGCCGCATCGTCTTCACCGACGGCTGCTTCGACGTCCTGCACCCCGGTCACGTGACCTGCCTGGAGCAGGCCCGCCGGTTCGGCGACGTGCTGGTCGTGGGGGTGCGGGACGACCGCAGCGCCGCCCGCAGGAAGGCCCCCGACCGGGTGGTCAACACCGCCGAGGACCGGGCGGCCGTGCTGGCCGGGCTGGGCTCGGTCGACTACATCACGCTGATCGAGGACGACACCCCGGCGTCCCTGCTGAAGCTCATCCGCCCCGACGTCTACGTCAAGGGCGGCGGCGGCCACCCCGACCTGCTGCCGGAGGCCCGCCTGGTGCGGGAGCTCGGCGGCGAGGTCCACGTCGTCGAACGGCGATAACGCACGAAATCGGAGGGTAGGGGATAAATCATGACAGAGCCGAGAAAGACCGAAGAACAGGTCGACGCCCGGGGCAAGCCCATGGTGCCGGCGACGCCGCGCGACGTCGTCCACGTCAGGCTCGGGTCCTTCGGCCTGGTGATCGCGATCGCCGTGGCGGTGATCGCCGGCCTCAGCGGCGTGTGGTGGCTGATGATCATCGGCATCGTGGCCGCGGTCGGCATCGGCGTCGACATGTACGTCGCGACCCGCCGCCAGCGCTCGCTGGGCGGCGGCCCGCGCGCCGAGGCCGGCTGACCGGCCGGGGAGGGACCGGGCCGGGACGTCGCGTCCCGGCCCTCGGCTTTTCCCGGCCCGGTTACTCGGCCCGGTTTCACGAGCCGGGTCCCACGAGCCGGGTCCCACGAGCCGGTTTCACGGCCCGGCTCTCAGGCGGTGATCGAGAATCGCTCGACCACGACCGAGCTGCGGGTGAACCCGCCGGTCAGGCAGGCTGCGGCCGCCGCGATGAAGTTGCCGGTGGCCCGGCCGTCGGCGTGGGCGACCCCGCCCTTGAAGGCCCCGGCGGCGACGTCTCCCTCGACCTGGAGGGCCTTGCCCACGCGGCTGAAGGCCGACTCCGTGATCGTCGACCGGCTGCCGTCGTTCCAGGTGATCGTGACCTTGGCCGAGGCGGGGTCGATCGGCCCCGGGCACTTGCCCGTCACGGTGGCCCTGACCCGGACGACTCCCCCGGTGATCCGCGGATGCCTGGCCGACTGGCAGGAGCTCAGGTCGCCGGTGCCCCGCACGCGGATGGTCTTCTCGGTGAACGTCAGCCCGGGAGTGTACCGCAGGTGCAGGTTGCCGGCCAGACAACTGACGCCGCCGATGTCGTCGGCGGCGGCCGGCTGGAGCGGTGTGAGGGCGAGGCCGGCGGCCAGGGCGACGGCGGACCACAGGAGTGAACGCATGGCCTCATCGTCATCGCGGCCCGGCCGCGGAGACCCATGGCCACGCGCGGGCTTTGACGAGGCGGAGCCGTAACGGAAGGGCTCTTTGACACAGTCACGTTGAGTGCTTGATCTACTACTTCAAGTGAGGAATGGTGATCATGCTCTGATCGACCCTCTCCGAAGGAAGCGAACCATGTCTTCTATTCGCCGCATGTTGTCCGGCGTCGTCCTGGCCACCACCGTCAGCGCGGGCGTCGCCCTCCCCGTCTCGGCTTCCGCCCAGGTCGCCGGCCCCGTCTGCGTCGACACCACGAACAGCCGGGCGAACAACACCGAGGTCCGCCTGTGGGCGTGCCTCGACCACGCCAACCAGCGGTTCGTGATCGACGCCGGGCAGATCAAGGTCAAGGACACCATCGGCACCGCCAGGGAGGTCTGCCTCGACACCACCAACAGCCGGGCCAACAACTCCAAGGTCCGCCTGTGGACCTGCCTCGACCACCCCAACCAGAAGTTCGTGATCGACGCCGGCCAGATCAAGGTCAAGGACACCATCGGCACCGCCAGGGAGGTCTGCCTCGACACCACCAACAGCCGGGCCAACAACTCCAAGGTCCGCCTGTGGACCTGCCTCGACCACCCCAACCAGAAGTTCGTGATCGACGCCGGCCAGATCAAGGTCAAGGACACTCTGGCCTGATCCGGAGCGGCCGATGATCGAGGGCCGGGCCGGGCGACCCGGTCGCGGCCCTCGTTCCCGGCCATGACACGAAGCCCATGACACGAAGGAGCCGGGTCGGAGGCCTGAAGGCCTCGGGACGTCCGGCTCCTCGTGTTTCGGGGTGGCTCAGATGGGGTCGTCGTAGCGGCGTTCCTCGTAGACGCGACGCTGGGTGGTGTGCACCTCGTCCACGGGGGCCACCGGGGTCACGGTGGTGGACGCGCGGCGGACGGCGCTCAGCCGGTAGAGGCCGAACAGCAGCCCCGCCAGGCCGCCCACCATGAGGATGACCCCGATGACCTGGATGTCGAGCCCCGCGAGGGTGAATTCGACCGCCCAGGTGAGAATGGCGCCCAACATGATCAGGATGATGCTTCCGGCGATGGTCATGGCGTTCCTCCTTCGACCGGTGCACTATCCCGTGAGCGAATCTCAAACGCGGGGGGAGCAAAACCGCACCACGCGGGCAGAATGCCCGTCATGAACGAGACCCCCGTCGTGATCATGGGCTTGATGGGCGCCGGCAAGAGCACGGTCGCGCGCCTGGTCGCCGAGGCGCTCGGCCGCGAGATGCGCGACAGCGACGGCGACCTGGAGGCCCGCTACGGGCAGACGGCCGCCCGCATGAACGAGACCGTCGGCACCGACGTGCTGCACGACCGCGAGACCGACGTCCTGCTCGACGCCGTGGCCGCCCGGCCCGCCGTGGTCGTGGCCGCCGCCGCAAGCACGGTCGAGGACCCCGCCGCCCGCGACGCGTTGACCTCGTCGTTCGTGGTCTTCCTGGACGGGCCGCCGGAGGTGCTGGCCGAACGGATGGCCTCGGGCAGCCACCGGCCGCACTTCGAGCCCGACCTGGTGCACATGCTGAAGACGCAGCGGGACAAGCGGCGGCGGAAGTTCCTGGAGGTCGCCGACCACGTGGCCGACGCGACGCTGACCCCCCACGAGATCACGACGGGAGTGCTGGCGGCGTTCCGCGGCTAGCCCGCGCGGCCGGGCGGCGCCGGATGCGGCGCGGGCCGGGGGCGGCGGGCGGTGCCGGGGTGGGCGGAGCCGTAACTAGGAATCTCCCAGCACGAACCAGACGATCTTGCCGCCGCGCGCGCCCGGCGCGAAGCCCCACGACGCGGCCAGCGTGCCCACGATCAGCAGACCGCGGCCGTCGGTGGCGTCGGGGCGCGGTTCGCGCGGGCGGGGCGGGGTGGCGCCGGTGTCGAAGACCTCGCCGTAGACCCATTCGCGGGTGCCGCGCAGCCGGAGCGCGAAGGCGGTACCGGCGTGGCGGACGGCGTTGGTGACGAGCTCGCTGACGATGAGCTGGCAATCGTCGACGAAGGAGGCGCAGCCCCGGCTGGTCAGTTCACGCCGGACCAGCCGGCGGGCCTCGGCGACGCTGGCGCCGACGGCCGGGAGGAGACATTCGGCCGACCAGGTCTCGAAGTCGTCGAGCCCGTCGAGCGCCGTGACGGCGAAAGGGACACTCATGCCCGCGTCCTCCTTCACCGTCCAAGTTGGGAGCGCTCCCACTTACATACCACGGTACGACACCCCGCCTCTCATGTGAACCAGGGGCGTCGAACTTGTTACATGCCGCGACGATCTACCGCTGGACAGGCGAATTGGACGGCGTCCAATCGAATCCGGTTCCCGGAAAATAATGTGATCTGGGTCACAGTTATAACGACCTGGGGGTTCTATCCGAATCGTCACATGTAACGTCCTTGCCAATCCATTTACTGACGGATGGGGCGCGAGTGACGTCCCACGGCAGAGCAAGGGAGACCCCGCAGTGCAGCGCACCCTCACCATCGGCAGCACCTTCGCCGGATCCATCGGACTGCTGGCCGCAGCGCTGGTCGCGAGCCCCGCCGCAGCCGCCCCCCAGTACATCGAGAAGGAGGTGCTGGCCGGTTCCAGCGAGGCGCAGGCCATCGCCTACTTCTGGGACAAGGCGCAGCTGCAGGACGCGACCCCCTACAACGTCGAGACGACGGTCGCGGCCAAGCACGTGTCCACGGGCGGCCCCACCGCCGACACCAAGGCGGGCACCGTCCCCGCGATCGGCGACGAGAAGAAGTCGACCTCCACCTCGAAGAACGTGAACCTGCCCCGCACGAGCGGCAAGGTCTTCTTCATGGGCGCCGACGGCAAGCCCCACTGGTGCTCGGGCACCTCGCTGCAGTCGAAGTACCGCAACCTCGTGGCGACCGCCGGCCAGTGTGTGTACGACACGGTCAGCAACAAGCCCGTCCTGAACAACTGGGTCTTCGTGCCCGGCTACTACCAGGGCAAGACCCCCTGGGGCATCTACGTCGGCAAGACCGCCTACACCCACTACGACTTCGACGTCTACGAGGACGGCGACCGCAACTACGCGTTCGTCACCGTCTACAACGGCGTCAAGCTCACGGGTGACAAAGAGGTCGACAAGAAGACCTACGACAAGTGGAAGGGTCAGAAGAAGATCCTCTCCGAGGTGGTCACCAAAGAGGAGTTCGAGGCCAAGTACACCGAGGGCGGCCCCTACTGGAAGAAGACCCTCGCGCCCGTGACCGCTCCGGTCGACCCGCCGAAGGCGTCGTTCACCCAGGCCGAGGCCGAGAAGTACTACACCGACGGCGTCGACGGCGTGAAGCTGACCACCGAGTCGGTCACCCAGGCCGCCTACAACGCCGCCCCCAACGGCACCAACGCCATGAAGAACGGCGAGAAGTGCCCGACGTGGTGCGGGCCCGACTCGGGCAAGGAATACCCGATCGACGAGGCCACCTACAACAAGCTGAAGGCCGACACCGCCTTCAAGGGTGTGCTGCGCAAGACCGAGCAGAACCAGTTCTTCAAGAAGGAATGGTTCGTGAAGAAGTGGGTGAAGACCTCCGTGCCGGAGGCCTACTTCAAGGACCACTACATCGTCCGCGGCCTCGAGAACGTCGGCCGCCTCGGCGACAACGTCGGCGGCCAGGGCCTGGCCTACAACCAGAAGCTCGGCAAGGCCCACTACGTGTTCGGCTACCCGAGCGGCGCCCACCCCGACGGCAACCGCGTCTTCTCCGGCAACACCCTGAAGTGGTCGTACGGGAAGACCTTCGCCGCCAAGGCGTCGGCGATCAAGGGTGACGAGCTCGTCGGCATCAAGTCGTCGTTCACCGGCCAGGGCGCCATCGGCTCCTCGTGGCTGGCCGGCTACAAGAACACCCGCCGCCTCGGCTACCTGAACGGCGTGACCATCGCGGTCTCCGACCGTGACGGCAACAAGCGCATCGACACCTCGGTCTCGGCCTACTTCGACGGCGAGACCTACGGCGTCTACAAGCAGGCGGCCAACGTCTGGTCCGGCTCGATCCTCTAGCCACCTTCAAAGAGGCGCCCGTATCCAGGGGGATGCGGGCGCCTCTCGTTTTTGTGACTTCGCATCCCAGGCGGGATCGTGAAGTATGGTCGCAAGCGCGTACCAGACGGGATTAGAGGGGATTCGCCGGATGCCGTTGCGCCTCACCGGAACGTTCCGTCCGGGCAAGGGGCGGCGCCGGGCGGCCGGGGCCCGCACGGCGCTCGCTCTGGCGGTGTTGCCGTTCCTGATGATGCTCCTCGTGTCGGTGCTCGATCTGAGCACGGGCCCTGAGATCGGGTTCCTGCCCCTGCTCGCGGTCGGCCCGGCCTTCGCCTCGCTCACCGGCGGCATCCGGCGGACCATGCTCGTCGGGGTGACCGCGCTGGTGCTGGCGGTGGGGCTGGCGGCCTACAACCAGCTTGAGTTGCGCCGGGCGTACATCACCATGGGCTCGATCGCCGGAGTGACGGCGGCGAGCGCCCTGGCGACGGTCGGCCGCCGCCGCAGGGAACAGGAACTGGCCCAGGTCAGGTCGGTGGCCGAGGTCGCGCAGCGGGTGCTGCTGCGGCCGGTGCCGCGGCGGGCCGGGCACATGCGCGTGGCCGTCTCCTACACCTCGGCCATGGCCGAGGCGCACATCGGCGGTGATCTGTACGAGGTCGTCACCGCCCCCACCGGCGTCAGGGTCATCGTGGGCGACGTCCAGGGCAAGGGCCTGGAGGCGGTCGAGACGGCCGCGCTGGTCCTGGGGGCCTTCCGTGAGGCGGCCCACGACGAGAAGGACCTCGAAGGGGTCAGCGCCCGGCTGGAGAAGGCGCTCAACCGGCGTCTTTCCGGTGAGGAGTTCGTCACCGCCGTGCTGGCGGAGTTCAGCATCGAGGAGACGACCATGACGCTCCTCAACTACGGCCACCCCGCGCCGCTGGTGGTCAGGGCGGGCGGGGAGATCGAGTTCGCCGACCCCGACGACCACGTGCCCCCGCTGGGGCTGGCGGTCCTGGGGCCCGAGGGGCCGGCGCCTTACTCGATCACCTTCGAACCGGGCGACCAGATCCTCTTCTACACCGACGGTGTCATCGAGGCCCGCGACGCCCTGGGCCGCTTCTATCCGCTGGCCGACCGGGTTCCGCTGCTCAAGGAGGACGACCCGGAGGCGGCGCTGGAGTCCCTGCGCCGCGACCTGATCGCGCACATCGACGGCCCGCCGACCGACGACGCGGCCATGCTGCTGATGCGCTGCCGGGAACCCGGTCTCGATCTGTAGGGCCGTGGTCCCGCCGAGGAGGACCCCCAACCTCGGCGGGACCACGACGTTCGGGGCTAGC